>JAXHNS010000001.1:0-1631254 GCA_034520235.1 Fidelibacterota bacterium | reverse complement strand
TTCATGCCGAAGAAATCAGCGAAGATCGTCATATTGACGACTCGTTCGGCGGTATCCAATCTGCTGAATACGGATGAAGGAGCAAAAGTAAATCCTGATGAGCTCGTCATACAGGAAGCGTATGTGAACCAGGGACCGATGATGAAACGTATCCGTCCCGTTCAATGGGACGTGCATATCTTATCCGTAAACGCACTTGCCATTTAACGATCGTTGTCGGAACCCCGGCAGGAGACGTTAAGAATGATACGAAAGAGAAGGAGTAAACGTTGGGTCAAAAAACACATCCTTACGGTTTTCGTCTTGGGATAACAAGAAACTGGCTGTCAAACTGGTATGATGAGCGCAATTTTGCCGTTAAGCTCAGTGAAGATCTGATGCTTCGCAAATATCTTGCAAAGCGTCTGAAAAATGCCGGTGTTGCAAAAGTTGAGATCGACAGGACGTCAAAAGCAATATCGATCACCATTCACACATCACGTCCTGGTGTCGTGATCGGCGCAAAAGGAAAAGAAGTCGACCAGTTGCGCGAAGAAATTCGGAAATTGACCCAATTTGACGTGAATGTAAATGTTGTAGAGATCAAAAAACCGGAACTGAACGCTTATTTAGTCGGCGAAAACATTGCCCAGCAGCTGCTGCGGAAAATGCCTTTCCGGCGTGTACTGAAGCGCAGTATTCAGAATACTATGCGGCAGGGCGCAGACGGTATCCGCATACAGCTCTCCGGCCGCCTCGGCGGAGCGGAGATGGCGCGCCAGGAAACGGTGCATGAGGGAAGAGTTCCTCTGCACACCCTGCGTTCCGATATCGATTTTGCCAATGTGACCGCCTATACAACATACGGTTGTATCGGAATAAAGGTTTGGATCTGTAACGGAGAAGTATCGACAATCTAACAGGAATGGAGTAACCTATGTTAGTGCCAAGAAAGGTTAAATACAGGAAGCAGCATCGCGGACGCAGACAGGGGCTGGCAACCCGCGGTTCCACCGTCAGTTTTGGTGACTACGGATTGAAAGCCATGGAATCGGCCTGGATAACAAGCCGTCAGGTTGAATCTGCCCGTATCGCGATCTCACGTATCGTCCGTAAACACGGAAAGATGTGGACAAGGATTTTCCCGGACAAACCGGTCTCAAAGAAGCCCGCAGAGACACGCCAGGGAAAAGGTAAGGGCGGTCCCGAATTTTGGGTGGCCGTCGTAAAACCCGGCCGGGTGCTTTTTGAGATCGAAGGCGTTACCGAAGATATGGCGAAAGAAGCCTTCCGTCTGGCAGCCCATAAACTGCCGATCAAAGCAAAAACCGTAGCCAGACGTGAAATTGGAGGATAATGCGATGTTATCGAAGGCTGAATTGAAAGAATTGACAAGAGATGAAATAGTTGTGAAATTACGTGATGATGAGGATGCATTATTAAACCTGCGTTTTCAGCATACGCTGCAGCAGTTGGAGAACCCGACGCAGCTCCGTTACCTGAAGCGGGAAGTCGCCCAGCTGAAAACAATTATTCATGAATATGAACTTGGATTGCGTAAATAACAGGAAGTTCAGGATGACGTATACAAATCGCAAAGAGAAAATCGGTGTTGTGATAAGCAACAAAATGGATAAAACGGTCACCGTTCTCGTTAATCAACGGATGAAACACCCGGTTTATGGTAAATATATCAAAAAAAGCCGGAAATTTACGGCGCATGATGAAGAAAACGCATGCCGCATGGGTGATACCATTTCCATAGTTGAAACCAGGCCGATGAGCCGAAATAAGCGCTGGCGCGTAAAAGAGATCCTGGATCGTGCGCCGGAAGCGAAATAAGCATCAAAGTTGAAAGGCAGATAAACGATGATTCAAGTTGAAAGTAAATTAAAAGTTGCTGACAACACAGGTGCAAAAGTCGTACAATGCATTAAAGTATTGGGCGGGACCGGTCGCCGTTATGCAAGCATCGGAGATACCATCATGGTTACCGTAAAACAGGCGATACCGGGCGGAACAGCCAAAAAAAGCGATATTTCCAAAGCTGTCATTGTCCGCACCAATAAAGAAGTGGGACGTCCGGACGGGTCCTACATTCGATTTGATGAAAATGCCGTTGTATTGATCAATGCACTGGGTGAACCGATCGGAACACGTATATTCGGTCCCGTTGCCCGTGAATTGCGCGAAAAGCATTATATGAAAATCGTATCAATGGCACCTGAAGTATTGTAAGGAGAAGACCGTGCATATTAAAAAAGGCGACAACGTAAAAGTTATTGCGGGTAAATACAAAGGGAAAGAAGGAAAGGTCCTGAAAGTTTTCCCGGAGAAAGATCGTGTGATCATTGAAGGTGTCAATATTGTCAAACGCCATACACGTCCCTCCCAGGACAATCCCAAGGGCGGTATTATTGAAAAAGAAGCGCCTGTCCACGCATCAAACCTTATGGTAGTCGTGAACGGAACGGCGACCCGCATTGGAACAAGGATACTGAAAGACGGTTCCAGAGTGCGTTATGCGAAGAAAACCGGTGAAACCGTGACTGAAGGAAAGTAAATAGATATGAATGATATCCCAACATTAGAAAAATTGTACAGAAAAGAGATCGTTCCGCATCTCACCAAAACCTTTGCTTACAAGAATGTTATGGAAGTTCCCCGGCTGACGAAAACCACGATCAATATCGGTATCGGTAACGCCCGTGACGAAAAAGCGAAACTGGAACATGCGGTGCAGGATCTTACGACGATAGCCGGACAGAAACCGGTTGTCACCTATGCGAAAAAAGCTATTAGTAATTTCAAGATCCGTAAAGGAGACCCTGTCGGTGTTATGCTCACCCTGAGGGATGTCAATATGTACGAGTTCCTGAACCGGTTCATCAATATTGCTCTTCCGCGCGTACGCGATTTCAACGGTCTTTCCGATAAGGCTTTTGACGGTAAGGGCAATTATTCAATCGGTATCAGTGAACAGATCATTTTCCCCGAGATCGATTACGATAAGGTTGATGCTGTTCGTGGAATGAACATCACGTTTACAACGACAGCAAAGACCGACAAAGAGGCATATGAGCTTCTGAAAGGTTTTGGTTTCCCGTTTGTACGGCGTGATCAAAAATAAGGATTGCACAGAATATGGCAAAAAAATCAATGATAGCAAAAGCTAAGCGCGAACCGAAGTATTCAACACGGAAGAACACCCGCTGTTCACGCTGCGGGCGCCCGAGATCCGTATACCGCAAATTCGGATTATGCCGGATTTGCTTTCGCGAACTGGCTTTAAGGGGCGAGATCCCCGGCGTAACAAAGGCAAGTTGGTAAAAAGAGGTAACAGATGGTAACAGATCCTATTGCAGATTTCTTAACACGCATACGTAATGCGTGCAGAGCAGGACATCCTTGGGTAGAGATCCCGGCGAGTAAATTGAAAGCCAGGATATCTCTTGTGCTTAAGGAGAAGGGTTACATTAAGGATTTTATCCTGATCGAAGATGGAAAACAAGGCATGCTTCGTCTGTATCTGAAATATCAGGAGGACGGACGTACCTGTTATTTACAGCTTGGAACGTGTAAGTAAACCCGGTCGTAGAGTTTATGTTAAAAATACCGATATTCCCCGCGTGAACAATGGTTTAGGCATCGGCATCATGTCCACGTCCCACGGTGTGATCACCGATAAGGATGCGCGCAAAATGCAGGTCGGCGGTGAATATCTGTGTAAGATATGGTAAGAGAGGAACATTATGTCGAGAGTCGGTAAAAAACCTATTCCGATCCCCAGCGGCGTAACGGTGAGCGTAAAAGACAATATGATCACTGTTAAGGGGCCAAAGGGTGAACTTGTAAAGCCCTTTCACGATGAGATCAGCGTGAAAGTCGACAATGATCAGATAGTGGTTGAACGTCCGTCGGACGAAAAGAAATACAGAGCATTGCATGGTCTCAGCAGAGCCCTGATCAATAATATGGTCACCGGCGTTTCAGAAGGTTATGAGATATCCCTGCAGATCATCGGTGTCGGATTTCAGGGTGAAGTGAAAAGCAATAAACGGCTTTTACTTTCACTCGGCTTTTCTCATCAGATCCTGATAGATGCTCCGGAAGGCATAACATTCAGCCTGGTCCGTGATATTCTCAAAGTATCCGGTCCGGACAAGCAAAAGGTTGGCGAGGTAGCTGCCCAGATCCGAAAACTGCGGAAACCGGAACCGTACAAAGGTAAAGGTATTCGTTATCTTGGTGAACAGGTACATCGTAAAGCCGGAAAAACTGCCGGAGCGGCTACTTAATGCAGTATAGCGAACCCATGGTAAAGGATCAGTCATGAAAGAAAAAAGACAATTAAAACGCGAAGCCAGGATCAAAAAGAAAGCACGTATCAGGAAGAAGATCTTCGGTACTGCCGAGCGTCCGAGGCTTGTCGTGTATAGAAGCAATAAGCACCTGAGTGCACAAATCGTAAATGATACGAATCATGAAGTACTTTGTTCGGCAAGCTCTTTCGGCAAAGATCTTCGTAAATCACTGGAAGGCAAGCCGAAAACGGAATTAGGCATCGGTGTCGGCAAGTCCATTGCCGAAAAAGCAAAAGCAAAAGGTATTAAAGCCGTTGTTTTTGACCGTAACGGATTTATTTATCACGGCCGTGTCAAGGCATTTGCAGACGCCTGCCGTGAAGCTGGCTTAGAATTTTAACAAAGGAGTAGGGCATTGAGATCAATCAATCCATCTGAACTCGAATTGAGTGAAGGAAAATTAATAAAACTGAACCGCGTCGCTAAAGTCGTTACCGGAGGCCGCCGTTTTCGTTTCAATGCGATCGTCGCCATCGGCGACGGCAAGGGACATGTCGGTATCGGCCTGGGAAAATCCAACCAGGTAACGGATGCGATCAACAAGGGACGCGAGGACGCAAAGAAAAATATCATTCGCGTACCGATACTGAACGGAACGATCCCCTTTGAAGTAACGGCAAAATACGGTGCGGCGAAGGTGCTCCTGAAACCCGCTTCACCGGGTACCGGAATTATTGCCGGCGGGCCGGTTCGCGCCATTATGGAACAGGTCGGCATCAATGACATCCTTGCAAAATCGATCGGCAGCGCGAATTCACATAATGTCGTAAAAGCAACAATGCGTGCACTTTCCTTACTGGAAGATGCGTACATGGTCGCAAAACGGCGCGGTGTGACGGTTCAGGAGGTTTTTAATTAAAATGGCAAAGAAAAAACAACTCAGGATCACACAGATCAAAAGCACTATCGGATACCGCGAAAAAACCCGCCAGATCATTGCAGCGCTGGGCCTGGGAAGGATCCGTAAATCCGTTATTCTGCCCGACAACGCATCGGTGCGGGGTATGATTGAAAAAGTTCCTCATCTTGTTGATGTCGAGGAGGTATCATGAGTTTATCGAAATTAACCCCTGCAAAAGGGTCTGTAAGAAAGAAAACCAAACGCCTGGGTCGCGGATCCGCATCCGGCCAGGGGACAACGGCAGGCCGCGGAATGAACGGCCAGAAATCCCGCAGCGGATCAAAACGCCATCCCTGGTTTGAAGGCGGACAGATGCCGCTGCAACGCCGGGTGCCCAAACGCGGTTTTTCCAACAAACGGTTTCGTCAGGAATTCCAGGTCGTGAATGTACAGGATCTGAATCTGATAGAAGATGTGTAAGACCGTCAATGCGGACAAACTTTTTGAATATGGTCTGATCAAGGAAATGAATATACCTGTTAAGATCCTCGGATACGGCGAAATGACGAAAGCAATTGAGCATTACCGCTGACGCATTTTCCGAAACCGCAAAAGAAAAGATCGAAAAAGCAGGTGGAAAGGCGCTAGATATTATGATGCAAACCGTTCGTTCCATGTTCAAGATCCATGAATTAAGACAACGTCTGCTTTTCACGTTATTTGTCCTGTTTCTCTGCCGTGTCGGTGCGCACATTCCCCTTCCGGGTATCGATGCGAAACTGCTGGCGCATGGCAGCAGCGGGCATGGACAATACGCTGCTGGGACTCTGGGATATGTTCGCCGGCGGTGCATTCAGTAAAGCGACGGTATTTGCCCTCGGGATCATGCCTTACATCAGTACCAGCATTATCATTACACTTACTGGGGAGCGTTTTGCCTTATTTCCAGCGTCTGCGCAGTGAAGGTGAAGCCGGACGGCGGAAGATCACGCAGATCACCCGATACGGTACCGTCGCGCTGGCTGCCATGCAGGCATGGGCAGTTGCCAAATATCTTCTGAACATGCAGGCCAACGGACAATCCGTTGTAGCTTATCCGGGATTTGGATTTACCTTTCATGACCATTATGGCGCTGGTAACCGGTACTATTCTGCTGATGTGGCTGGGAGAACAGATATCCGACCGCGGTATCGGGAACGGTATCTCGCTGATCATTATGATCAATATTATTTCCCGCCTCCCCTCGACGATCAGCAATGAGGTCACCATGCTACAGGCGGGCGCCAGGGATTTGCTTGTTGAGATCATTCTTATCATCATCCTGGTACTGGTCATCGGATTTGTGGTCTTTCTGACGCAGGGCACCCGGAAGATCCCGGTTCAGTATGCTAAAAAAGTGGTCGGCAGAAAAATATACGGCGGACAGTCGACCTATATTCCGCTTCGCGTGAACAGCTCCGGAGTGATGCCGATCATTTTTGCACAAACCATTGTGTTCATCCCGAACTCACTGCGGATGTTCTTTTCCAATGTGGACTGGCTGAACCGCGGATGGTTCACGGTTGACAACTGGCCTTACTGGGTTTTGTATTCTATTATTATTATACTTTTCGCCTACTTCTATACGGCTATTGCGTTCAATCCGACGGAAGTGGCGGACAATATGAAGAAAAACGGCGGTTTTATCCCCGGTATACGGCCCGGGAAAAAGAACTGCGGAATATCTGGATAATATTATTACACGAATTACACTGCCGGGTGCAATCATGCTTGCGCTCGTGGCAATTATGCCGTATATACTTATGAACATTTTCAATATTGATTATATCTCTGGCCAGTTTCTTCGGAGGTACCTCCGTTATTATTCTGGTCGGCGTTGCCCTCGATACCCTTCAACAGATAGAATCCGCACCTCATCTCGCGACACTATGACGGATTCATGAAAAAGGGCAAGATCAAAGGAAGAAGACGGTTCTAGTTTATTGAAAAGAAGGAAACGATGATTTACCTCAAAACGGCCGAGCAAATTGGAGTAATGCGGATCGCCGGGAGGATCGTGTCGAATACGCTGAGTATGCTTGAAACGTGGATAGAACCCGGTGTCTCTACGAAAAAACTCGATGAACTCGCTGAAGCGTATATCCGTTCCCGGGGAGCTTTGCCTGCATTCAAGGGGTATGAAGGCTTCCCCTCCACGCTTTGCATCTCACGCAATGAAGAAGTGGTGCACGGAATTCCTGACGATAATGTCCTTCTTGAGGACGGCGATATTGTCAGTATCGACTGCGGAACGCTTATACACGGTTATCACGGCGATCATGCCCGCAGCTACGCAGTAGGAAATGTGTCGGCGGATAAGCGAAAATTAATGGATGTTACCAGGGAATGCTTGGCGCTCGGAATTGAAAAAGCACATCCCGGAAATCATCTTTCGGATATAGGCCATGCTGTTCAGGCCCACGCGGAAGCACACGGATTCTCCGTGGTCCGCGATCTGGTCGGACACGGCATCGGCAGGCGGCTGCATGAAGATCCCCAGGTCCCGAATTATGGTAAGAAGGGCAGGGGGATAGAGTTGAAAGAAGGACTTGTCATTGCCATTGAACCCATGGTGAACATGGGTAAAGCCGGCGTGCGTACCAATGCCAGACGGATGGAAGATCGTCACAAGCGATGGTCTGCCTTCCGCGCATTTTGAACACACGGTGGCGTTAACGAAAACAGGTCCTGAAATTTTAACGGATTACAAGGAATATGGCGAAACAAAAAGCAATTAAAGTCGACGGAACGATCATTGAAACACTTCCCAATGCCTCTTTCAGGGTAGAACTTGAGAACGGGCATGAAGTGCTGGCGCATATTTCGGGAAAAATGCGTATGCATTATATCAAGATACTGCCGGGTGATAAGGTTTCCCTTGAACTGTCGCCATACGATCTTTCCCGTGGACGTATCGTTTACCGGTACAAGTAGGACATGCAGAACTTATTGGAGAATGAAAGGACAGAAAAGTGAAAGTAAGAGCATCAGTAAAGAAGATGTGTGATAAATGCAAGATCATTCGCCGCAAAGGCGTTGTCCGTGTGATTTGTCCGAACAGTAAACATAAACAACGACAAGGTTGATCGGGAGGTAAACATTGGCTCGAATAGCAGGTATAGATCTACCAAAAGATAAAAAAGTCAAAGTTGCTTTGACCTATATATTTGGAATTGGACGGTCCGTTGCGATTGCGTATCCTGGTTGATGCGAAAGTCGATCCGGAGATCCGGGTAAAGGATCTCAGCGATGATCAGGTCGCGGCGATCCGGAAAGTGATCGCCGATGATTACAAAGTTGAAGGTGCATTGCGAACGGAAGTTACCATGAACATCAAACGCTTGATGGATATCGGTTGCTACCGCGGGTACAGGCACCGCCGGGGACTTCCGGTGCGCGGTCAGAATACCAAAAATAATGCACGTACGAGAAAAGGCAAGAAGAAAGCCGCGATCAAGAAAAAACGCAAAGTATAGCATCAGGCCTTAGGAGGTTGAATTGGCTAGAAAACAACAAGTCAGACGTAAGAAAAGAAAGGTGAAGGTGGATCCGGACGGGATCGCTTTCATCAAGGCCACTTACAATAATACAGTGATAACGCTTGCAGACCAGTACGGGAATACCGTATGCATGGGCGACCGCAGGCCGTGTCGGTTTTAAAGGTTCCCGGCAAAAGCACACCCTTTGCAGCCGGTCAGGCAGCAGAAGTGGCCGCGCGGGAAGCCATGGATGCCGGTCTCGTCCGTGTTGAAGTCCGGGTGAAAGGGCCGGGCGGAGGCCGTGAGATGGCTATACGCTCCCTGGCGACTCGCCGGTTTGCAGGTCACCGCAATAAAAGATGTAACACCGATTCCGCATAACGGGTGCAGACCACCCAAGCGTAGAAGAGTTTAGGAGTATATTCATGGCAAGATTTACAGGCCCGAGAGGCAAAGTCTGTCGTCGTTTGGATTATCCCTGTTTCGAATCTCCCAAATTCATTAAAATGAATAAGAATTATCCGCCGGGAGAGCATGGACCTACGTCACGCAGACGCCTGTCCGATTACGGCATTCAGATGCGCGAGAAACAACGGGTAAAGTACACGTACGGCATTCTGGAAAAACAATTCAGGAATTATTTCAAAAAAGCGGACCTTAAAGAGGGCATTACGGGGCATATTTTGCTTCAGATACTGGAGTCGCGCCTTGACAATGTCGTATACCGCATGGGGTTCGCCCCTACGCGGCGTGCCGCACGTCAGCTGGTAAGTCACGGTCATTTCCTGGTGAACAACCGCAAGGTGAACATTCCCTCTTTTCAGGTAAAGGAAAATTCCGAAATACGGGTTCGCGAAAAAAGCAAACGGCTCCCGATCATCCTGGATTCCGTGAAACGCATCAAGGGTGACCATACCCTGGAATGGTTATCGATCGATAAAGCAAAACTGGTCGGTTTGTTTTTGAAGATTCCGGAGACGTACACGAGATACCGGAAGAATTCAACGAACAGCTGGTTGTAGAGTTATATTCTAAATAAATGAAAAAAGAGGAATTGAAATAATGCCTAACTTTCAAATTCCGGATAAAATCACCGTCGACAGAGAATCTTATACCGACAGTTACGGGAAGTTTACCATTGAACCGCTTGAGCGGGGATTTGGGACGACTGTCGGCAATGCCCTGCGACGGATCATGTTGTCAGCGATTCCGGGCTGCGCGATCACCGCGATCCGATTTGACGGAGTACTTCATGAATTTTCCGCAATAGAAGGTGTACTGGAGGATGTGACAAACATCATTCTGAACCTGAAACAGGTGAAGCTGGATATTGTGGATTCAAAACCTATCAAGGTGAACCTGAAGCTGAAGGGCCCGAAAGAGATAAAAGCCAAGGACCTGATCCCAACGGAGATAATCCTAATGTCAGGATCATGAACCCGAATTTTCATATCATGAATATTCAGGAAGAAAAAGAGATCAATATGACGGTATGGTTCGGACGCGGACGCGGCTATTCACCGGCAGAAAAGAACCGTACGCCGGACGTTCCGGTCGACACCATTCCCGTTGATTCCATTCTTTTCGCCTATCGTCAAAGCGATCTATCAACGTTGAGAAGCTTCAGTCCGGTATTAAGGAGGACCTTGAAAGGCTGACGCCTTGAGGTCTTATACCGACAGTTCCATGACTCCCGATAACGCACTTTCCTATTCGGCGGATATGTTGATCAACCACTTGCGGCCCTTTTCGGAATTGAAATCGAAGAACATCATTGAGCCGGAAGAACAGATCGATGAAGAGATCCTGCGGGTCCGCAAACAACTGCAGCGCAGCATTGATGAACTGGAACTTTCCGTACGTTCCTACAATTGCCTGCAGGCGGCCGATATACGCACCATTTCGGATCTCGTCGTTAAGGAAGAACAGGAAATGCTGAGATATAAGAACTTCGGACGCAAATCCCTGAACGAGCTGGTCGCGAAGCTGGATGATCTGGGATTGCGGTTTGGAATGGACATTACCCCTTACATGAAAGACATGAACAAATAAGGAACGCAGATACATGAGACATCAAAAACGAGGCAGAAAACTTAGCCGAAGCACCAGTCACCGTAAAGCGATGTTGTCCAATATGGCTGCATCACTTCTCATACATAAGCAGATAAAAACCACGGAAGCCAAGGCAAAAGAAGTGCGCCGCCTTGTGGACCGTCTTATTACCTACGGCAAGAAAGGAAGGTACCCACGCCCGGAGACTTGCATTCGCCGACCTTGAGGAACAAAGAGGCCACACGCACGCTCGTTTGAGGATATCGCGCCCCTGTACACAAACCGCCAAGGCGGTTATACCCGCATCATCAAGCTGGGATACCGTCCGAACGATACCGCCAAGGTCGTCCTGCTTCAGCTGGTCGACTTTTTCGGCGAGGAACTGAAAAAGGACAAAGAAGAAAACCAGCTTCCAAAGGCGGTTCTCAAAAAACCCGAAAAAGCAAAGAAATCCGGAGAAGGTGTCGCCTGAAAAGGCAGCAGAAAAGCAGGAAGGTAGAAAGTAGGATACGAGAAAGATCCTTCCGCCGGGGAAGTAAAGAAAACTGCGGAGAAAAAGACGGAGAAAACCACCGGGTCAGGGCAAACGGGGAAGGAAGAAAGCAGATCCACCTGAAAACCCTGAAGAAACAAAGTGAATACCTGACAGCATCCGTGACAAGAACGATAGGATCCTCTCCGGCAACGGAGAGGATTTTTTCATTGCCCCGCGGATTATACCGCACATCCGCGGCTAAACCGGGGTGTGCTATTTTCTTGAAGATACGTGCTTTTATCTCTATATTAAACCGGAACATATATTAACCGGCCGGACCATGAACTCAGAACATAAAAAAGACAATGTATTTAACCGGGTCATTCATTTCCTCTTTGTCCGGGATATCGGGAAAACGACCCCCTTTCACCGCTCCTTAAAAAAAACCCTTTGGCTGCTGTTCCTGACCGTTCAAGGACTTTTTCCACAACATGTGCCTGGTGCATTCCGGAAGCCTCGCCTACATTACCATCTTGTCGCTTATTCCCATGACGGTGCTGATATTCAGTGTAGCAGGTGTTTACGGTCTGGGAGAACTGGTCATTGACTATGTTCAGAATAACCTTTTCCCGTACCTGGTCCCGGAATTGCACGAGCAGCTTTCCACATGGCTGCAGTCGAATATCTCCAAGGACGCTTTCCGCTCGCTGGGAACGACCGGGGTTGTGAACCTGGTCGCTATTTTAGGCCTTATCATCGCCGGAACGGCCATCCTGGTGATCGGCGAGCGCATCTTCAATGAAATATGGCGGGTAAAGAAAGGCAGCAGCTATTTCCGGAAGATCACGGATTCTGGATATTTTTCACCATCACGCCTTTCCTGATCCTCGGAAATACCTATATCAAGAACTTCCTGATGCCCGCCGGCGGCTTTATGGACAAGATGATCCAGGAAAACGGCTTTATTCATCTTTTATACAATACCACTGGTTCCCTTTTTCATTACCCTGTTCATCATGGTCACCATCAATATGATCATGCCGCGCGCAAAGGTGCTTTTTAAAAGCGCGCTGGTCGGCGGGCTCTTTTCCGCCTTTCTCTGGGAGGTGTCAAAAAATTTCTTCTACCTGTATATCAACAGGATGTCGATTCTGACGAACTTCTACGGGTCCCTGTCGATCATCCCCGGTATTCATGATCTGGATGTACCTGACCTGGACTGATCATTCTGCTCGGAGCGGAACTGAGCTACACCTTTCAGAACCGGCGTCTGCTGACGAACATATACCGGGGCTATCTGAACGCCAACAGTCATTATACGCATGCTTACCTGGGGGTTGCCGTGCTGGTGTGGATGAATGCTTTTTACCGCCGCGGCAAAACGATCCCTTCGCTGGACAAGTTCTGTGATCTTTTCGGCGTGCATCTGAACACCATGACCGATATCTGTGAGAAACTGGCTGAACTGGAATATCTCGAGTCCGTTCGCAGCGATATCCCGCGCTATGTCTTTGCACAGAACCCGGAATATATTAAAATGGACGACATTATCGACGCGCTGCAGAAGATCGAGTTCTCTTCAGAATACCATATACGCGACGAACGTATGCCGACGGAACAGCATTACAGCACCGACCCGCTCTTCATCGAGGCGCAGCGCGCATATTTGAAGCCGTTCAGGAACAAGACCGTCTCGGATTTTAAAAACCTGTAAAACTCATGAAAATCCTCTATATTTCTCCGGAAAATACGGTCGGAACCCTTGACCTTTACCGGCGCATCGACGAATCGCGCGGGAATCAGGTCCGTTATGTGACCTTTTACCATTCCCCGAAGGGCTACCCGGAAGACATTTGCCTGAACCTGCCTTTCAATTTCACCCGCAGTGTATTGAAACACCTGCGCCATCGCGTATATCAGTTATACCGTGGAAAGAACGGATATCATACCGAGCGGGAAGGATATCCTCCGGTCTGGGAACCCGAAGGGAAGCTTGACGCTGCGTTCATTGCCCGGAAGCAAAGGATCTGGGACAGGCGCATACGGAAGGCGATCAACAAATACGGGCTTTATGATGCGGATGTTGTTCATTTCGAGTCCGGCATGGATTTTTACAGGGACGCCCGCTATGGCCGGGAAATGAAAAAGCGGGGTGCAAAGATCATTTGCCATTATCACGGAGAGGACCTCCGCAGCCGGGCGTGCTCAGGGAGCTTGACGCGATCAGCGACCTGAACCTGAGCAATGAAGTTGATCTCCTTCAGAAGCATCCCGGATATCCATTACATTTTCCTCCCCTTTGACACGGACGGTTTCAGGAAAAAATATCCCCCGGCATGTGGCACGGGCAGCATAGCCCCTGGTCACCCATGCCCCGACCAACCGCTATTACAAGGGCAGCAAGGTGATCATTCCCGTTTGCCGTCAGCTGGAAAGAGAAGGGAAAGATACGATTTTCAGCTCAATAGAGAACATGCCGCACCACAACGGCAATGCTGAATGAAAGCGGTAAAAGCGATATATTTATCGATCAGGTCGGCGATAAAGGCGGATGGGGATACGGAATGAACTCTGTGGAGTCCCTTGCCACTGGGAATCTGCACTTTCACCGAAATGAACGAATCACTATTGCAGATTTCTTTCCGGACTCATCCTTTCGTGAACGTAAACGCGGGCACGCTTTACGATAAACTCCTGGACTACGCCGTCAACTGAGAATGTCCGTACACGGAAATGGCGCGCCGAGGGAGCCGTCATGGGTGCGGAAGCACCATGATATATCGGCGGTGGGAGACGGCACTGTACCGATATTATGAAGCTGATCGGGCTGTAATATGAAGATAAACGGACAGGAAATATTCAACCCGCAAAAATTGCGCCTGTCGCGGCTGCTGAGCCGTCTCGGCGGGACTTATTTTCCGCCGAAGAACATCAACCGCCCCGTCAGCAAGAAAGAAGATACAGAAGATCCTGGTACTGGAGCATGAATGTATCGGCGATCTGATAATGCTTGAACCAGCGCTCGGATGCACTGAAGGAGCATTCTTTCAATCAGCGGAACTTCACTTCCTGTGCACGCCCGCGGTGAAGGACCTTGCACGAAAAGGCGGATTTTGCCGACCACATCCATACGTCTCCTTCTGAGAAACCTATGCAACCACTCCTTCGATCATGATCCTTGATTTTCACGGCGACATACGCAGGATAAGCATGATGAAGAAGATCCCCGCCGCTTATCGCTGCGGTTTTCAGTTCAGCGGCGGCGCGGCCTGGCTTACCCATGTTGCGGAATTTCCCTATCCGGCGGCATCAGGTGGAACGTCCCTTCGTTCTGTTGCTAAAAATAGCTGCATATCCTGCCGAAACCACGCTCACCCCGCCTGAAAAATTTTCCGGAAAAGCAGGAGATCCCCGGAAGATACTGCTGCATCCCGGCGCGGCCCAAAAAGGGCGCCTCTGGCCGGCGGAACACTGGAAGCGTCTGATCGCGCTCCTGCAGAAGGAAAAATATGATTTTGCATGGATCACCCCTCCCGGAGAAACGGCTCCGGCAGGGCGTCAGCGAAATAAAGGGGGACCTGACCGGGCATCGCCATGCATATGAAAGAACGCGGACACTTCGTGCTGGGCTGTGATTCCATGGCCGTTCATCTTGCCGCCGCATTGCATACACAAACCCTGGCGATATTCGGTTCTCAGGATCCGAGGCTGACGAGGCCGTACGGAAAATACGGGCACGTCATCACGCCGAAAAAGGCATGTACGCACAAGCGGCGGGACTGGCGCCTGTGTCCGGAATGCATGGCGGCAGTTCGACCCCACGGATGAAGTGATGCAGAAGATACCGAGCCATCCTCGGGGAACTGCACGAGGCGAAGCAGCTAGCTATAGACATTCCGCTAAGAACGCATTTTTATTCGCGATGTTACGCCGGTATAGCATCTTTCCTTCGCTCGAACAGAACACTCAAATCAGACGGTACGCCAAAGGTCAATGTTTTTAGCCTGATTTTCTACCATTAGGCCTCGATTTAGTAAGAATCATTCAGGCATCCCGGAAACAAAACGTGAAGTGATTTCCAGTTACAATCCACATGTATAAGGGACTCACTGCAAGCGGGTTACGAGCAAGCCAGATAAAAGCGTGAAAAAAAGCGCGAAAAATGTGTTGACATTCACATGATAAAGGGTTTATAATTCACGGCTTTTTGAAAATATTGCGGGCAGAAAAAGAAGAAAATAACACTGATTATTAGCTTGACTTTGATCTCTGTTTGAAGTATTATTAAAAGCTGTCATTGAAAAATGACGTTCTTTGAAAATCAGGGTGTATGTTATGCGTGATTTCAGATGAGTTCAGCTTGACAAAGTAGTTTGTCGAGGTATGATTGAATATGATTGAATTATAATATTACAATGAAGAGTTTGATCCTGGCTCAGGATGAACGCTGGCGGCGTGCTTAACACATGCAAGTCAAGGAGAAAACCTGCTTCGGCAGGCGAGTAAACTGGCGAACGGGTGAGTAACACGTAGATAACCTGCCCAGAGGCGTGGAATAACGTCGGGAAATCGACACTAATACCGCATATTATCCTGAATTGATTTTTCGGGATGAAGGAGGGCTTCGGCTCTCACCTTTGGATGGGTCTGCGTCTGATTAGCTTGTTGGTGAGGTAACGGCTCACCAAGGCTGCGATCAGTAGCTGGTCTGAGAGGATGATCAGCCACATTGGGACTGAGATACGGCCCAGACTCCTACGGGAGGCAGCAGTGGGGAATTTTGCGCAATGGGGGAAACCCTGACGCAGCAACGCCGCGTGACTGATGAAGCATCTAGGTGTGTAAAGGTCTGTCGTTAGGGAAGAAAAAAGCGGTGGCAAATAGTTTCCGTTTTTGACGGTACCTGACAAGAAAGCTCCGGCTAACTCCGTGCCAGCAGCCGCGGTAATACGGGGGGAGCAAGCGTTATCCGGAATTACTGGGCGTAAAGGGCGCGTAGGCGGATCTTTAAGTCAGGTCTAAAATCCAACAGCTTAACTGTTGATTCGGATCTGAAACTGAGGGTCTTGAGTGCAAGAGAGGAAAGCGGAATTCCTGGTGTAGCGGTGAAATGCGTAGATATCAGGAAGAACACCGGTGGCGAAGGCGGCTTTCTGGCTTGCTACTGACGCTGATGCGCGAAAGCGTGGGGAGCGAACAGGATTAGATACCCTGGTAGTCCACGCCCTAAACGTTGTACACTTGATGTCGGAAGATCTAACCCTTTCGGTGTCGTAGCAAACGCGTTAAGTGTACCGCCTGGGGACTACGGTCGCAAGGCTGAAACTCAAAGGAATTGACGGGGGCCCGCACAAGCGGTGGAACATGTGGTTTAATTCGATGCAACGCGAAGAACCTTACCCAGACTTGACATTATAGTGCCCGTCTGTGAAAGCAGGCTTTCTCTTCGGAGACGCTATAACAGGTGATGCATGGCTGTCGTCAGCTCGTGTCGTGAGATGTTTGGTTAAGTCCAGCAACGAGCGCAACCCCTTTCTTAGTTACCATCAGGTTATGCTGGGGACTCTAAGGATACTGCCCGTGTTAAACGGGAGGAAGGTGGGGATGACGTCAAGTCAGTATGTCCCTTACGTCTGGGGCTACACACGTGTTACAATGGCCGGTACAATGGGTTGCGAATTCGCGAGAATGAGCCAATCTCAAAAAGCCGGTCTCAGTTCAGATCGCAGTCTGCAACTCGACTGCGTGAAGTCGGAATCGCTAGTAATCGCGTATCAGCACGACGCGGTGAATACGTTCCCGGGCCTTGTACACACCGCCCGTCACGCCATGGAAGTCGGTAGCGCCCGAAGTCGCTGGCCTAACCCCGGTTTACCGGGGAGGGAGGCGCCGAAGGTGAGATCGATGACTGGGGCGAAGTCGTAACAAGGTAGCCGTACTGGAAAGTGCGGCTGGATCACCTCCTTTCTAGGGAGCATTCTGACAGTCCGATGACTGTTAAGAAATGGTTAGATCAGAGAAATTACAAAATAGCATACACCCTTTTAATATTAACTCCCAATGCGCCTTATGGGCGTGTGATGTAAATTTGTTGGGCTTATAGCTCAGTTGGTTAGAGCGCACGCCTGATAAGCGTGAGGTCGCTAGTTCAAATCTAGCTAGGCCCACATTGGGGGAATTAGCTCAGCTGGGAGAGCACCTGCCTTGCAAGCAGGGGGTCAGCGGTTCGATCCCGCTATTCTCCACGCACAGCGCACGGGCGCTGAAGAGATATTTGAAAAATCGGGTGGATAAACGATGCTACACAACAAACGTAGATGCCTTAGATATTGATCATTAAATACATTGATTAAATTACTAAGGGCACACGGTGGATGCCTTGGGACATGGAGCCGATGAAGGACGTGGTAAGCTGCGATAAGCCTCGGGAAGGTGCAAACAACTTCTGAACCGGGGATTTCCGAATGGGGCAACCCGTTCCGGGTTATACCGGAAGACACTGCTTTGAATATATAGAAGCAGATGAGGAAACGGAGCGAATTGAAATATCTTAGTAACTCCAGGAAAAGAAAATAACAATGATTCCCCCAGTAGCGACGAGCGAACGGGGAAGAGCCCAAACCTGATATGTGTCAAGCCTGCTGGTCTTGCATATCAGGGGTAGTAGGGTCGGTCTTGACCGGACAGCAGACCGGTCGGCAAGTCAAAAAAGTATCGATTAGGAGAATTGTTCTGGAAAGTTCAACCACAGAGGGTGAAAGTCCCGTAACTGAAAACCGATACTCTTGCCTGATTGACTCCTGAGTAGCATGGAGCACGTGAAATTCCATGTGAATCTGCCGGAACCATCCGGTAAGGCTAAATACTCCCATGTCACCGATAGCGAACTAGTACCGTGAGGGAAAGGTTAAAAGTACCCGTAAAAGGGAGTGAAATAGAACCTGAAACCGTGTGCCTACAAGCGGTCGGAGTCCCGAACTTGTTTCGGGATGACGGCGTGCCTTTTGCATAATGAGCCTGCGAGTTATCGTATATAGCGAGGTTAAGAGAGATCCTCGAAGCCGTAGCGAAAGCGAGTGTTAATAGCGCGTCCAGTTATATGCGGTAGACCCGAAGCTGAGTGAGCTATCCATGGGCAGGGTGAAGCCCCGGTAAAACGGGGTGGAGGCCCGAACCATTGTATGTTGAAAAATGCTTGGATGACCTGTGGATAGGGGTGAAAGGCCTATCAAACTCAGCGATAGCTGGTTCTCTCCGAAATAGCTTTAGGGCTAGCCTTGACGTAGTGTGACGGAGGTAGAGCACTGAATGGACTAGGGGGCTTCACCGCCTGCCAAACCCAATCAAACTCCGAATGCCGTTTACATATTCGTCAGGAGATAGGTTGCGGGGGATAAGCTTCGTAACCAAAAGGGAAACAACCCAGACCGACAGCTAAGGTCCCAAAATACAGGTTAAGTGAGAAAGGATGTGAAATTACTTAGACAGCTAGGAGGTTGGCTTAGAAGCAGCCATTCCTTTAAAGAGTGCGTAATAGCTCACTAGTCAAGTGATTTTGCGCCGATAATTTCCGGGACTATAAACCTGTTACCGAAGCTTCGGATCCTCGATTCGTTCGGGGGTGGTAGGAGAGCGTTCCATTAACCGTTGAAGGTTGACCCGTGAGGGCAGCTGGAGGAGATGGAAATGAGTATGCAGGCACGAGTAACGATCAAGCGGGTGAAATTCCCGCTCGCCGTAAGCCTAAGGATTCCTGAGTAAAGCAACTCTGCTCAGGGTTAGTCGGCCCCTAAGTTGAGGCCGAAAGGCGTAATCGATGGGGAACAGGCAAATATTCCTGTACCAGTACTGAACCGTTTGAGCTATGGGGAGGTGCAGAAGTGAAAGGTCAGCCACCTGACGAAATAGGTGGTTTAAGCGCGTAGGGAGTTCTTCCAGGCAAATCCGGAAGAGCGCGTTCCCGAGACGTGATGACGAGTTCTTTGAACATAAAGTGACCCTAATCATACTGACAAGAAAATCCTCTTTGCAAGGTTCGGAACTGACCGTACCTCAAACCGACACAGGTAGGCGAGATGAGCATTCTAAGGCGTTTGGATGAACTCAGGTTAAGGAACTCGGCAAATTAGCCTCGTAACTTCGGGAGAAGAGGCGCCTTGAGTAGGTGATATTATTTACTAATGGAGCCGAAAAAGGTTGCAATAACAAGGCCCAAGCGACTGTTTAACAAAAACACAGGCCTCTGCTAAGTCGTAAGACGATGTATAGGGGCTGACACCTGCCCGGTGCCGGAAGGTTAAGAGGAACTGTTATCCCGACTTCGGTCGGGAGAAGCGGTGAATTTAAGCCCCGGTAAACGGCGGCCGTAACTATAACGGTCCTAAGGTAGCGAAATTCCTTGTCGGGTAAGTTCCGACCTGCACGAATGGTGCAACGATTTGGGCACTGTCTCAACCTGAGGTCCAGTGAAACTGTAGCGTCGGTGAAGATGCCGGATACCCGCGGCAGGACGGAAAGACCCCGTGAACCTTTACTACAACTTGGCATTGGGTTTTGGTTCCATATGTAGCAGGATAGGTGGGAGACTGTGAAGCATGGACGCCAGTCTGTGTGGAGTCAACCTTGGAATACCACCCTTATGTTGCTAGAATTCTAACGTCGGCCCGTGAATCCGGGCTGCGAACAGTGTCTGGTGGGTAGTTTGACTGGGGCGGTCGCCTCCCAAAATGTAACGGAGGCGCTCAATGGTTCTCTCAGCACGGTTGGTAATCGTGCGTTGAGTGCAAAGGCAAAAGAGAGCTTGACTGCGAGTTCGTACAGGACGAGCAGGTGGGAAACCAGGACTTAGTGATCCGGCGGTAGCGAATGGAAGTGCCGTCGCTCATCGGATAAAAGGTACTCCGGGATAACAGGCTTATCTCCCCAAGAGTTCACATCGACGGGGAGGTTTGGCACCTCGATGTCGGCTCGTCACATCCTGGGGCTGGAGAAGGTCCCAAGGGTTGGGCTGTTCGCCCATTAAAGTGGCACGCGAGCTGGGTTCAGAACGTCGTGAGACAGTTCGGTCCCTATCCGCCGTGGGCGCAGGAAATTTGAGAGGAGCCGTTCCTAGTACGAGAGGACCGGAATGGACAAACCTCTGGTGTATCTGTTGTCACGTCAGTGGCACCGCAGAGTAGCTATGTTCGGATGAGATAAGCGCTGAAAGCATATAAGCGCGAAACTCACCTCAAGATTAGATTTCCCTTAAGGATCCTTGTAGACGACAAGGTTGATAGGTCACAGATGTAAGTTCCGCAAGGAATTCAGTCGAGTGATACTAATTGTCCGTTGGATTTAACTGCGTATTTAAATTCAATATCATAGGTAGCCGCGTAGTTGTTGTAGCATCATTTATCCACCCTTTTAAATTTGACATTTCCGGGCGACAATATCGCTGGGGAGACACCTCTTCCCATTTCGAACAGAGAAGTTAAGCCCAGCAGAGCCGATGGTACTGCACTGGAAACGGTGTGGGAGAGTAGGACATCGCCGGAAACCATTATAACCCCGCCTTCGAGCGGGGTTATTTTTTATGTAAAAAATATTTTAAGAACGAAACAATCTGTGTACATTTAACAAATGAAGCTGGATTTACATCAATTACTCGAACAACAGGCAAAGACTTCCCGGCTTATTCAGGATATTTCCGCGGTTGCCGACAAGCTTTCCCTGCAATGTTACCTTGTGGGCGGTTTTGTGCGCGACACACTGCTGGGAAGAAAGAGCAAGGATATCGATATCGTTGTTGTCGGCGACGGACTTGCCTTTGCGGACGCTCTTTCCTATGCGCTGAATATTCATCCCGTTGTGAAATTCGAAGCATTCGGTACGGCGATGATCCCGCTTGAGAACGTGGAGCTGGAGATCGCGACCGCAAGGAAAGAGGTTTACCGCAGGGATTCCCGGAATCCCGATGTGCAGGCCACGGACCTGAAGGAGGATCTGAAACGCCGCGATTTTACCGTGAATGCCATGGCAATTCAGATAAACCGCGAAAACTTCGGGGAGTTCATCGACCCTTTCGGGGGACTCCGTGACCTTAAGGCCCGGCGTATCATTACCCCGCTCGATCCGAAGGAAACATTCTTAGGATCCTTTGCGCATGTTTCGGGCACTGCGTTTTGCCGCACAGCTTGCGTTCAGCATCGAAGCGGATACCTTCCGGGCAATTAAAAAATATGCCGGGCGCATCCATATCGTTTCCAATGAGAGGATCAGGGATGAATTCCTTAAAATATTAAGTGTCAAAACACCGTCCCGCGGTATCATGATGCTTGAAAAGTCCGGCCTGTTCAAGGAGCTGTTCCCCGAGATGGAAGCGCTCCGCGGGGTCGAGTCACAGGACGGCCACAGGCACAAGGACGTGTATTTTCATACGCTTAAGGTGCTTGACAACATCGCTGCCTGCACTGATGACAGGGACCTGCGCCTGGCGGCCTTGTTTCATGATATTGCAAAACCCGTGACGAAACGTTTTATAGAGGGCATCGGATGGACTTTTCACGGTCATGAGGATGTGGGAGCGAGGATGTTCGAGGCCATCGGGAGAAAACTGCGTCTGCCGTCCCGGAATATTAAACATATCTGCAAGCTGATCCGCCTGCACCTGCGGCCCATTGCCGTGGCAAGCAGCGGGGTTACGGATTCTGCCGTTCGGCGCCTGATGGTGGAAGCGGGGGAAGATATCGAAGATCTGCTGATCCTCTGCCGCGCGGACATTACCTCCAAGAACCGTGACCGCGCCCGGCGCTATCACGCGAACTTCGAGAGGGTGGCTTCACGTATCAGTGAAGTGGAGGAAAAGGATAAGCTCCGCGCTTTTCAGTCGCCCCTGGACGGGAACGCGATCATGCAGATGTTCGGGCTCAGGCCGGGACCGGAAGTGGGGAAGATCAAGCACCATATTGAGGAAGCCATTCTGGAGGGGGAGATTGAAGAATAATTATCCGGCCGCAAAAGCATATGCCGAAAAAAATAAGGAAAAACTCATAGACTTATATCTGAGAAATGATTAGATTACCGATTATTAATCAAGAAGGGATCCCTGATGGATTATCAGAATGAAAATATGAATAACCATCTTGCACAAGGCTTTTCGATGAAAGACGAAAACGAGCTGAATTTACGCTACCTGGTCCAGGTTGTCATGCAGCGTATTCATATTGTCATCATTATGTTCCTGATCATTTTCATCGGCACCATTCTGTATACCGTCAATCAGTCAAACAGTATATAAATCGGGGACCCAGATCCTGATCGAGAACGGCGTGGCCGCCGGGGGGTGTTTGAAAAGATGACGCCCTTTATCAATAATGACATGGTGATCAACAATGAGATCCAGATCATCACCTCCCGCACGATTGCGGAACGGACGATCAACAGCCTGATGGTCATGTATCCCCTGGATTCGCTCTATCTTTTTGACCGGGGGCTCCTGGCGGAGAACCAGTCCTTCAATACGAAGCTAAAAAACAGCTGAAAAAAATATTCAGCCGCGAAGAAGAAAAAGTTCTGACCCTGGATGAAAAAAAGAAAAGTTATGTGGACCGTCTTCTGGAAAATCTGGAGGTCGAGCCCGTGCGTGAGACCCAGACGATCAATATCTCCATTGAGAGCCGCAATCCCGATGAGACCGCGATCATCCTGAATGAACTGGTGACCCAGTACTATGCCAATGACCTCGAAAGAGTCAGCAATTCCGCCGGAAAGGTCCGCAAATTCCTTGAGGACCAGATCAACGAGATAGAACCCCAGCTGGCGGCGGTTGAGGAAAAGCTGAGTGATTTCCTTGAAAGCGAAGGTGTTGTCGACCTTACGGAAAATGCAAAGCAGCTGATCAAGAAATCTTCGGAATTCGAGGCCCAGCTCTTTACGGCCAGGGCGGAACTGAACGTGATCAGGGACCAGCTCGAATACCTGCGCGGACAGCTGTCTGAAAAACAGCAGCAGGTCATGGATAACCGCCTGCAGATCGCCAATCCCCTTGTGCTCCGCCTGCGCGAAGAGATCGCCTCCCTGGAAAAATCCCTTATCGGCGAAGACCTGAGCTCAACCAATGTGCAGGAAACGATCCGCGATATCAAGATAAAGCGGGAGCGGCTGGAAGAGGAAACTTCCTATCTGGTCAAAGCCGGCTATCTTCCGGGTAAAGAGGATCCTCTTGCGGTGAATCAGATCATTATCGACCAGATTATCGAACTGGAATCACGGAAGGTCAGTTTGGAAACAAGGGTCGAGGAATACAGCAAGCTTAACGATTACTACAATGACCTGATCGAAGCGATCCCCTCGGCCAACATCTCATATATAAAGCTGGAACGCGAACGGCAGACGCAGGAACGCATCTATCTCCTGATGAAGGAACGTTATGCAAGAGGCCCGCATCCAGGAAGCCTCGCAGATATCCAATGTATATATCATTGACAAGGCGGTGCCCGATTATGATCCTATCAAACCAAAGACCAAGCTGAATATCCTTCTGGGATTCGTCTTCGGCCTGGCGGCTGGCATCGGAGTGATCCTCCTCCGTGATTTTATGGATAACTCCATCCGGAGCAAGGAAGACCTTGAACGCCTCGGCCTGACAGTGGTGGGGATCGTTCCGTCGATGTCCATGGACAAGACGAAGAAGGTCCTGGATAAAAAATATTCCACCTATGATGATTTCCGCAACCGGCTTATTTCACACTTTAAGCCGCGGTCGCCCATCTCGGAATCCTTCCGTTCGCTGCGGACCAATCTTGAGCTTTCCGTACCTTCCGACAAGTCGGTGAGTTCGCTGGTCGTTACCTCCGCCGGAGCCTCCGAGGGGAAATCGACGGTCATAGCCAATCTGGCGATCGCCTATGCACAGTTCGGCATGAAAGTGCTCCTGGTGGACGGCGATATGCGCAAGCCGGCCATTTACAAGATGTTTTCGACCCCGAAGAAACCGGGACTTGCCAATATGATCACCAAACGCTCCAAACTTGACGAATCCATCTATAAAACGGAAATTGACAATTTATACGTCATGCCGGCAGGCAGCATCCCCCCGAATCCTTCCGAACTGCTGGGTTCCACTGCAATGAAGGAGCTTTTCACCCAGCTCCGCAAACAGTTTGACAAGATCTTTTTTGACGCGCCGCCGTTAATGGCGGTTACGGACGCTGCACTTCTCGGCTCCATTACGGACGGCGTGCTCCTTGTCACCCGTGCCGGCGAGGCCCAAAAGGAGGTTGTGGTCCATCTGCAGCAGGAAATGAAGAACACCAAGATCCGCATTGCGGGAACGGTGCTCAACGACGTGAATCCGAAAAACACATCCAGCGGGTATTATTATTACTATCAGCGCTACTATTTTGACAAATACTACGGTGAGAACACGAAATAACACAATGTTATCAGTCAGTCCGGCCGTAAAAAGCCGGATTGAATTTTTCATCATTAAACAACATCAAGGTCGGGGAGACTATGTCATCATCCAGAACGAAAAAAGAATGGCTCGAAGGCACCTATAAGGATTTTTGTGAAAAAAGGCAGGAACGCTGCGGATCCTTTAAGACCATGTCCGGCGTAACAATAGATCCCCTCTACACTCCCGAGGATATTGCCGGCGGGTATGAGGAGCAGATCGGCTATCCGGGGGAATATCCCTTTACCCGGGGGGTGTATCCCACCATGTATCGCGGGCGGCTCTGGACCATGCGTCAGTATGCCGGATTCGGGGATGCCCGGCAATCGAACGCGCGCTACAAATATCTGCTGGAGAACGGCCAGACCGGTCTGTCCGTCGCTTTTGACCTTCCCACCCAGATCGGCTATGATTCCGACAATCCCATCTGTGACGGTGAAGTGGGGAAGGTCGGTGTGGCGATCGATTCCCTGGCCGACATGGAAGTGCTTTTTGACGGCATCCCCTGGATAAAGTATCGACAAGCATGACCATCAATGCACCCGCCTCCGTGCTGCTGGCCATGTATATTGCGGTCGCCGAAAAACAGGGGGTCGCTTCCGGCAAGCTGACCGGGACCATCCAGAATGATATCTTAAAGGAATACATTGCACGCGGGACCTTCATTTATCCGCCGCGTGAATCCATGCGGCTTGTCACTGACACCTTTGAATACTGCTCAAAGC
This sequence comes from Fidelibacterota bacterium, assembly GCA_034520235.1. Classification (GTDB taxonomy): domain Bacteria; phylum Fidelibacterota; class Fidelibacteria; order Fidelibacterales; family Fidelibacteraceae; genus M50B103. The sequence continues at coordinate 1,605,864 of JAXHNS010000001.1, read as the reverse complement.
ATACCCCCCGGTGGAATATGATCTCCATTTCAGGGTATCACATCCGGGAAGCCGGCTCGACGGCGGCTCAGGAGATCGGTTTTACACTGGCGGACGGCATCGCTTACGCCGAAGCAGCACTGGATGCCGGTCTGGACGTCGATGCCTTTGCCGGCCGGCTCTCTTTCTTTTTCAATGCACACAACAACCTGTTCGAGGAGGTCGCGAAATTCCGCGCGGCACGCCGGCTCTGGGCGCGGATCATGAAAGAACGTTTTCATGCTAAAAGACCCAAATCCATGATGCTGCGTTTTCATACCCAGACCGGAGGCTCGACCCTGACGGCGCAGCAGCCGGACAACAATATTGTCCGCGTCGCGATACAGGCTCTGGCGGCCGTTCTGGGAAGTACCCAGAGCCTCCATACGAACAGTAAGGATGAGGCGCTTTCACTGCCGACGGAAGATGCGGTCCGCATTGCGCTCCGCACCCAGCAGATCATTGCGCATGAGTCCGGAGCGGCCGATACCATCGATCCGCTTGCGGGCTCGTATTTCGTGGAGGCCCTGACGGAGAAGATCGAGAAGGAAGCGGAGGCCTATATTAACAAGATCGATGAACTCGGCGGCATGTCTGCAGCCATTGAGCAGGGATATGTACAGCGGGAAATACAGCGGGAGGCCTACCGCGTGCAGAAAGAGATCGAGAACAATAAGACCGTGATCGTCGGTCTGAACAAATTTACTTCCGAAGAAAAAGCGCCGGCAAATCTTCTGCGCATCAACCGGCGCATTCAGCACGAACAGATAGAACGGATCAAAGACCTGAAGGAAAAACGGAATGAAAAAGAAGCGAAAACGAAGCTCCGCGCACTGAAAAAAGCCTGTGAGGGCAGTGAAAATATGATGCCCTTCATTCTTGAGGCGGTAAAGAGCTATGCCACCTTAGGTGAGATCTGTGATGTGATGCGCGAAGTATTCGGAGAATACAAGGAAAATATTGTGATCTGAGGAGAAGAGGTTTTATGGTAGAAAAAATATCACATATCGGCGTGGCGGTGAGATCCCTGGAAGAGCAGATCCCCTTTTACCGGGATGTGCTGGGCCTGGATTTTGCCGGTACAGAGACCGTGGAAGATCAGAAAGTGAAAGTGGCGTTCTTTAATGTCGGCGACACCCGCATAGAACTGCTGGAGCCACTGTCCGACGAAAGTCCCGTTTCCGCATTCATTGAAAAACGGGGACAGGGGGTCCATCATATCGCCTACCGCGTAAAGGATTGTGCTTCATCCCTGAAAAAAATGGAGGAAGCAGGGCTGAGGCTGATCGACAAGGCACCGCGAACCGGCGCGGGCGGCGACAGGATCGCTTTTCTTCATCCGAAATCCACTTTCGGGATATTAACGGAACTGACGGAGGAACACGAAGCACAGGAGCAGGGAGAGTAAGATGGACGATATCAAACAATTGCAGGAAATGCGGCGGGAAGCCCGCAAAGGCGGCGGCGAAGCGCGTATCGAAAAACAGCACGAGAAGGGCAAGATGACCGCCCGCGAACGGATACAGCTCTTGCTGGACGCGGATTCGTTCGAAGAATTCGATATGTTCGTAAAACACCGCTGCACCAACTTCGGAATGGAAAAAAACATTTCCTGGGTGACGGGGTCGTGACCGGCTGCGGTACCATAGACGGACGGCTCGTATATGTTTACGCCCAGGATTTTACGGTATTCGGAGGCAGTTTAAGCGAAACGCTTGCCGCAAAGATCGTGAAAGTGATGGAAATGGCCATGAAAATGGGGGCGCCCGTGATCGGACTGAACGATTCCGGCGGCGCCCGTATCCAGGAAGGCGTCACGGCCCTGGGCGGTTATGCGGACATTTTTCAGAAGAACGTGGAGGCTTCGGGCGTTATCCCGCAGATATCGGCGATCCTGGGACCCTGCGCGGGGGGAGCGGTATACAGTCCGGCGATCACCGATTTCGTCATTATGGCGCAGAAAACCTCCTATATGTTTATTACGGGCCCGAAGGTCGTCAAAGCGGTCACCAATGAAGATGTGGACGTGGAACAGCTCGGAGGAGCGATGGTGCACGCCACGAAATCCGGCGTTGCGCACTTTGCTGCCGAGGATGAAAAGGAGGCGATCCAGCTGATCCGGGAACTGATCTCCTATATCCCGTCAAATAATATGGAAGAAACGCCTCCGCTCTCGCCGAACAGATCCATTGACCGCCATTCCGAGATGCTGAACGGGATCATCCCGGATGCGCCGAATATTCCCTACGATATGAAAACGATCATTGACGAGGTCGCCGACGATCATGAATTTCTTGAAGTGTCCCAGCATTATGCGCCGAATATTGTCACGGGTTATGCCCGCTTCAACGGCAGGTCTGTGGGTCGTTGCCAACCAGCCGAATTATCTCGCCGGAGTTCTGGATATCAAAGCCAGCATCAAGGCGGCACGTTTTGTGCGTTTTTGCGATGCTTTTAATATTCCCCTGCTGACCCTTGTCGACGTCCCCGGGTTTTTGCCGGGAACCGCACAGGAATACAACGGCATTATCAACCACGGCGCCAAGCTCATTTATGCCTATGCGGAAAGCACGGTGCCGAAGGTGACCGTGATCACAAGAAAGGCCTACGGCGGCGCCTACTGCGTCATGAGCAGCAAGCACCTGCGCGGCGATATCAATTACGCCTGGCCGAAAGGCGAGATCGCGGTCATGGGCGCGGAAGGCGCCGTGAACATCCTCTACCGCAAAGAACTCCAGAACGACAAGGACGGCAAACACAAGGACACACTGATCAGGGAATACCGCGAAAAACTTGCCAATCCCTATATTGCTGCGGAATACGGGTATATCGATGATGTGATAGAACCCAGCAACACGCGTTTCCGCGTGATAAGGGCTTTTGAGGCGCTTTCCACAAAACGTCTGAGCAATCCAATGAAAAAACACGGCAATATCCCGCTCTGAGGTGTTCATATGAAACTAAAATACAGCATATTTTCCTTCATCCTGATCCTGCTGCCGCTTTACACCTTCGCGGAGACCGGTATTCCCGAAGAAAACCGAAAACTGATATACAGCATCACAGTCGTAGGGATCCTGATCGTTCTGTTCGCTCTGGTCATTGTTTCCACAGCAGTGGGCCTGATGTCAAAGATCATCCGCCTTAGCGAGGAGAAACGGACGCGGAGTGTGCAAAAAGATGCAAAAAAAGACATTGCCGGTGTCGATGAAGAAACGGCGGCGGCCATTGCCGCTGCATCGTATCTCTACAGGCGCTCCCTGGAGGAAGAGGAAAAAGCGATCCTGACGATCCGTAAAGTGATCAAGCCGCTTTCCGGATGGAGCAACAAGGCATACGGGATGCGAAACCCCGGCATATTATAATTCACAGGTGGAACATGAAACAATACAAACTGAAGATCAACGGAAAAGAATATACGGTCGATATTGAATCCATGGGAGAGGACACGGCTGAGGTCACGTGCAACGGCGTCGGATACAAGGTGGAATATGAAGAACCGCAAAAAAAACAGGCAGAAAAATCCCCCCGCGTTTCCCGAAAAGCCACGGTACCGGAGAGCTCGGGAGGTTATACTGCAAAACCCTCTGATGCGTCCTCGGCGAATGCGATAAAGGCACCGATCCCCGGACTGATCACGCAGGTCCTGGTCTCCGAAGGCGATACGGTCAAAAGCGGACAGGTCGTAGCACAAAATGGAAGCCATGAAAATGGAAAATAATATTCTGGCTTCCGCTGACGGTAAGATCAAGGAAATAAGTATTAAAACCGGAGACTCCGTACTGGAAGGCGATATTCTGATGAGCATGGAGGGCGCATGAACATTCTGAACGATTTCCTCAGTTACTCGGGTTTTGCGAATGTCACATGGGGCCATGTGGTCATGATCGTGATCGGCGGTGTACTGATGTATCTCGGTATCGCGAAATCCTATGAACCTCTCCTGCTCGTTCCGATCGGCTTCGGTGTCCTTGTCGGTAATATCCCTTTTCTGGCCGAGGCGGGCATGCAGCTGGGTATCTACGAAGACGGGTCCGTGATGAATTACCTTTATTTCGGTGTGCTGAAAGGGATCTACCCCCCGCTGATATTTCTCGGGATTGGTGCCATGACAGATTTTTCCGCCCTGCTTTCGAACCCCAAAATGGTTTTACTGGGCGCGGCGGCGCAGATCGGAATCTTTCTGACATTCCTGGGAGCCAGCTGGCTTGGTTTTTCTCCGATGGAAGCGGGAGCGATCGGGATTATCGGCGGTGCGGACGGACCCACGGCGATCTTCCTTTCCTCAAAACTTGCACCCCACCTGATGGGCGTGATCGCGATCTCCGCTTATTCTTACATGGCTCTGGTGCCCATCATTCAGCCTCCTGTGATGAAACTGCTGACCAACAAAAAAGAGCGTGTTATCAGGATGAGACCGGTCAGAAAAGTCCCGAAAATTGAAAAAATACTATTTCCCATCATCGGTTTTTTACTGACGGCTTTTATTGCCCCTACAGCGCTTCCCCTGCTCGGCATGCTGTTTTTCGGGAATTTGCTGAAAGAATCCGGAGTGACGGAGCGGCTGGCGGATACCGCAAGGAACGGGCTTATCAATACGGTGACCATTGTTCTGGGACTTACCGTGGGAGCGTCCACTCAGGCGACAACTTTTCTTAACTGGCAGTCCGTCGGTATTTTCTGTCTCGGCGCCGTCTCATTCGTCATCGCCACGGCCGGAGGTATATTGTTCGCGAAGTTCCTCAATCTTTTCTTAAAGGAAGGCAATAAGATCAACCCGCTTTGCGGTGCGGCCGGCGTCAGTGCAGTTCCCGATTCCGCGCGGGTGGTCCAGCACGTAGGGCTTGAATACGACAAGACGAATTATCTTCTGATGCATGCCATGGGACCCAATGTGGCCGGTGTGATCGGTTCCGCGGTAGGTGCCGGTATCCTGCTGGCTGTTTTACAGTAAGAAGGTGAAGATGCAAACGATCGCCGACATACACAATCATATCATCTTTGACGTTGATGACGGTCCCCCAACGCTGGAGGATTCCATGCGTCTTTTGCGGCAGGCGGCGAAATATCATATTACCGATATCGCAGCGACCCCGCATCAGCTGGAAAAGGACCAGGTCTCCAACTATGAGGAGCGCCAGGAAAAGGTCATCAAAAACTTCAGGCGCCTTCAGGAAGAAGCGGAAAAGGAAAAACTTCCGCTCCGTCTTCATCTGGGAGCCGAACTCTTTTTTACGACCGGGGTTGTCCGCGCTCCGCAGATCCCGTATTTCACCTACGGGGACAAGAAAAAATATGCGCTGATCGAATTCTCAATGAACTGGCCCCCGCAGGGATTCAAAGAAGCCTTCTATGAGCTGATCCAGGATGACTGCATCCCCGTACTGGCGCACCCGGCGCGCTACAGCTATTTCTGGGAGATCGCAGAGGATATTACCGATCTTGTCCGGATGGGCACGCTGCTTCAGATCAATGCAGGCAGTCTTCTCGGCTATATGGGGACGCAGGCGCGGTTTATTTCCGAAATGCTACTGAAGGGAGGGCTTGTGCATGTGATCGCAAGTGACGCGCACCGGGAGAGCCGTGCCATCGGATTCAATTTGACACGTGCCGCGGTTGTTTATAAGGAAAAGTATCCGGATATCAATATCGACAGGCTCATCTCGGACAATCCGATGAAGATCCTCCGGGAGAAACGATCGAAGTGGATGAGGAGCCCTGCTACCGCTTCGATAAAAAAAAGCAGTATAAACAGTGGCGGCGTTTTCATTTCGTTCACGATATTCTCGGTATCGGCGATAAAACGGTAAAAAAAGCAAAAAAAACCCGGCGGTACATTTAGGTTATTTATGATCATTATCCGGCATGTCTCAAATACGGTCTTTCAGGAAAACACCTATATTGCTATTGACAGAAAAAAAACGCACTTGTGATCGATCCCGGTGACGATCCCGGAGTGCTCATTAAACGCATAGATCGTGAAAAATGCCGGGTGCGCGCAGTCCTGGCAACGCATGCGCATGTTGACCATGTCCTTGCCGCAGGACCGCTGTGCGAACATTACAAGTGTCCTTTTATCTTGAACGGCAGGGACGGGAATGGCTGAAGCAACTGGAAAACATGTGCCGCGAATTTCAGCTCACCTGGTACGGGTCGCCGGAGATAGACATTGATATTGACGGGAAAGAAACGATGGAGACCGGGGGGTTTTCCTTCCGCATCCTTCATACGCCCGGCCATTCGGAAGGAAGCGTCTGTTTTCTTTTTGATCATACGCTTTTCAGCGGAGATACCCTGTTCCGTCATTCCGTCGGCCGCTGTGATCTTCCCGGGGGGAATGAAAAAGCACTGCGGAGATCGGTAAAGGAAAAACTTTTTCCGATTCCCGGCGGGACGAAGGTGTATCCCGGTCACATGGAGACCACCACGATCGACGAAGAAAAGCGGAACAACCCCTTTTTCCGGTAATGTGTTAAGAAGTTATTTTCGTTGTAATAAAGACCATCACCCGATACGGAAGTGTTTTATGAAAAAGATCCTGGTCATCGGTGCCGGAGGACAGATCGGAACGGAGCTCACCGCTTATCTCCGGAAAATTTACGGTGCAAAGAACGTTATCGCTTCCGATATCCGGGCGACATTGCACCCGGACCTCATGGAGGGGGGGACCTTTTATACGCATGGACGCCATGGACAGCAGACAGGTCTATCAGGTCATACAAAGGGAAAAGGCCGGACAGGTCTATTTCCTCGCCGCCATCCTTTCCGCTGTTTGCGAGAAGAACCCGGAAATGGCCTGGGATGTGAACATGGGCTGCCTGAACAGCGTGTTACGGGTCGCCCACGAGCTCAAATTCAAGATGTTCGTCCCCAGCTCCATCGGCGCCTTCGGGTCCACCACTCCAAAACACAACACGCCCCAGTTGACGGTACAGCGTCCCAACAGCATTTACGGAGTGACAAAGGTGGCGGGAGAACTTTTGTGCGACTATTACCACGATAAATACGGCGTTGATGTACGCGGTGTTCGTTACCCGGGGATCATTTCCAATATGGTGCCGCCCGGCGGGGGAACAACGGATTATGCCGTGGATATATATCATAAGGCGGTAAAATACAAAACGTTCACCTCATACCTGAAGGAGGACACCTTCCTGGACATGATGTACATGCCGGATGCCCTGAAAGCTGCCGTAAGTCTCATGGAAGCCGATCACGACAAACTGCATTTTCACAACGCTTACAACGTCAGCGCAATGAGCTTTTCGCCGAAAATGCAGGCGGAGGCGATCAGAAAACATATTCCGGAATTTACGGTTCGCTACGATATCGACCCGGTGCGTCAGTGCATCGCCGATTCATGGCCGGACATCATGGACGATTCCGCCGCACGGAATGACTGGGGCTGGTCGCCGGACCATGACCTGGGATCAATGACCAAAGAGATGATCGAAGTGCTTAACGAAAGATTTCATAAGGGGAAGTAAAATGTCAAAATTAGATAACGAGCTGTCTGACCGGGTACGGGAACTGAAAGATTCCGGCAGTGCCAAGGGAAGGGAACATATTATCACCGCGGTAATCCCTCCGGAAAAGGATCGGGGCCCCCGTTATCATCTTAAGGGTTTCCGCCGGGATTTCATCAGGATGAACAGCAATTCCTATCTTGGCCTGAGCCTGCATCCAAAGGTCATCAAAGCCGGGGAAGAGGCCAGCCGGCGTTTCGGTGCCGGACCGGGCGCCGTGCGTTTTATCAGCGGCAGTTATCAGGAACATATTGACCTGGAACGAACGATCGGGGATTTTCACCGGAAAGAAGCGGCTATGATCTTCAGCTCGGCCTATGTGACCAGCCTGGGGGTGATCGCTTCGCTGGCGACCCCTGAAACCGTCGTCATCAGCGACGCCCTGAATCACAATTGTATCATCAACGGCCTGCGCATGTCCCGGCCGGGGCTGAAAATGATCTATGAACATAACAATATGAAGGACCTGAAAGACAAGATCCGCGATGCTTTCGGGAAAGGCAGAAGATGTCTGGTCATTACCGACGGCATTTTCAGTATGCGCGGCGATCATGCACCCCTGGATGTCATTTCCGCATTATGCAAAGACGCGGATGCGCATTTTGAAGAGGGTGCCAGCCTGATCGTTGACGATTCGCACGGTGCGGGAGCTTGCGGAAAGACCGGCCGCGGAACAGAGGAACTTACCGGCGCCTCTGCCGATATCCTGATCGGTACCCTGGGAAAGGCCTTTGGCGTGAACGGAGGGTATGTGACGGGAAGCAAAACACTTATCACTTATCTCCGTGAATCCGCCCCCACCTATGTGTATTCCAACCCTATTACCGTGGCCGAATCGGCAGCCGCAAAAAAGAGCATCGAGATCCTGCAGGGCGAAGAAGGCCAGGAGCGGCTGGCACACTTAAAAAAAGCGACAGCGCGTTTTCGTGAAGGACTGAAGGAAGCCGGATTCGAGACCATTGCGGGGGAACATCCGGTGGTGCCGCTCATGGTGCGCGATACGCAAAAGACTGCGGACCTTGTGGATCATCTGCATAAAGAAGGGATCCTGGCGACGGGGCTGAATTTTCCGGTGGTCCCCAAAGGCGAAGAAGAGATACGCTTTCAGGTCTGCGCCGATCACACTTCCGCAGATATTGACCATGTTCTGGATGTGTTAAAAAAATACACGGAGCAATAGCATTATGATCGAATATTCTGAAACAATGATCCGTGAACGATATCCGCGGGATTATTCCGCAGTGCGTAAAGAAGCGGAATCCGCACTGAAGATCCTCGTTGCCCGGAACGGGAGGGGCAGTGATCTTCTCGGGTGGCTCGATCTCCCCGATACCTCCCGCGAAGCCCTTAATTCCCTGCTGGACACTGCAAAAGCAATCCGGGATTCCGGAGACCTGCTTGTCTGCATCGGGATCGGCGGTTCCTACCTGGGAGCCAGAGCGTTCATCCATGCACTTTTCGGAGATCGTCACCGGGTGCGTTTTATAGGCCATCATCTTTCACCGCTTGCATGGAGTGCATTGCTGGAGGAACTTGAAACAAGGGATTTTTATCTGAATGTGATCTCAAAATCCGGTACCACCACAGAACCGGGGATCGCATTCAGGATCCTGCGTGAATTCGCAGAGAAAAAATACGGTAAGACAACGAATGAACGTATTATTGCGACGACCGATGCGGAAAGCGGTGCCCTTTGCGATCTGGCAAAGAAGAAAGGCTATCGCCGTTTTATCATACCACGTGATGTTGGCGGCCGTTTTTCGGTGCTTACTCCCGTCGGCCTGCTGCCGATCTTTGCGGCTGGAGCGGATCCCGATCAGCTTATTCGCGGAGCTTCCGCCGGCTTCAAGGCATCTCTCTCCCTGAATGAGAGAAATCCCGCCCTCAATTATGCCGCAGGCAGGACTTGCTGTTACCGCAAGGGGAAAGCGATCGAAGTGCTTGCTTCCTTTGAGCCCCGCATGCACTATTTTTCCGAGTGGTGGAAACAGCTGTACGGTGAAAGTGAGGGGAAGAACGGCAAGGGCATCTTTCCCGCTTCCGTCGATTTTACCACAGATCTTCACAGCATGGGGCAATGGATCCAGGACGGCGTCCGGAACCTCTTTGAGACCTTTGTCATGATCGATCACTATCAGAGGGATATCAATATCCCGAAGGACCAGGGTAACCTCGATAATCTGAACTACCTGGCCGGCCAACCCCTGGGATATGTGAACCGGAAGGCCTTTGAAGGGACAAGGAAGGCCCATGAGGACGGTGGGGTCCCGACGAGCGTATTTCACCTTGACTATCTTGATGAGGAGCATCTGGCAAAGCTTACGGTGATCTTCGAGGTTGCCGTTGCCTTATCGGCATATATGCTCGGCGTGAATCCTTTTGATCAGCCGGGTGTGGAGGCATACAAACAAAACATGTTCGCTTTACTGGGAAAACCGGGGAAGTGATCGACGGGAGCCGGAATGTATAGGACAAGATGCGCCATTGTCATACTCCTTATCGCTTTTTCCTCTGTTTGCTTCGCGGAAACGGTATCGCTTGTGCATTACCCATGGGTAAAAGTATATCATGAGGGAAAGGCCGGGGTGTTCAACCGGAGCTGCGGGCAGCTCCCGGAAAAGGATCCCTTCCATGCGTCACAGGGTGACCGTGCAACAATGATCAAGGTCATGGACTATGTTCCCGACAGCACGCAGGGCGAAAACTATTCCATCCTTTTCAGTATGGGCGAGAGCGCCGACCCGCACTTTCTGTTTTTCCCCGGCGGTGAAACCGGAACGGCGGCTTTCAGTATTCCCGCCGATCATCTTCATCTGAAGGGGAACGGGGTGATCATCGCGAGGGGCTCCGTCAATGAAATGTTCACTGTAAACCGCAAATACCTGCTGGAGAACGGCAGGGTCCGGGAGATCAAACAGCCCTTCTATGCCGTCAATCTGCAGAGCCGGACATTGGAGTCCTTCCCGGTCTACCGCAGCAGGCGGCTCCGGCATACGGTCACCACGGTGTCCGCCGGGGAAAACGTCAACGTTCTTCTGGCGGAATTCAGGGACGATTACCGTTATTATCTTATCCGGAGCGAAAGCGGCCTCTGCGGATGGATTAAAGTAAAAAAAGGCGTATGGATCAACGATACGCCGATCAAAGACCTTTATTTCCATGGTGACTGATGAGCTTTTTTGAGATCCTCATGCTGATATGCTTCGGGGCCGCCTGGCCGTTTTCCATCTACAGGTCCTGGGTGTCGCGTTCCACAAAAGGGAAAAGCCTTCTCTTTATGATCATTGTCATGTGCGGGTATCTGGCCGGGGTTTTCCATAAATTCATGTACCATCTTGACCCCGTGATCTTCCTGTACGCCCTGAATTTTCTTATGGTCGGTGCTGATGTGCTACTCTATCTCCGGAACCGGCGTTATGAAAGGACGGCGAACGGGCCGTTACGGGAAAAGGATGTTCTGGGGTGAGGTATGGTGTAAATCCTTTTCAAATCATAGCCCGGTTGCTTATATTATAATAAAAAAGGGAGCTACATGGATCTGCGACAGGAGCACAGCATTGAGGAACTCGAAGAACAGTTAAGGTCCTATCAGGAAGAACGGGAGCGCATCAAACAGTTTCTGGGGCAGATCGGCGGGAAAACCGATCTCAAGCATGATAAGATCGTCAATGTCATCTTTTTTATCCTGATCATCCTGTTGCTCGCCTTTGACATTGCGCGGTACGCATTGAGCATCCATATTCCCCTGCCGCCCCTGATCTCGATCGAGATCGGCATTTTGCTTATTTCCATAAAGATCATCTGGATGATGAGCCGCCAGAGGAAGGTCAATCATTTTCAGTTCTGGATCCTCAATTCCATTGAGTTCCGTATCAATAATGTCTCCCGGCAGCTTAACGCATTGGAGAGTGTCATTGAAGAAGCGGGAAAGATGACAACGGAAAAGCGCGGTCAGTGATCACAGAACTTCCGTTGCAGGAAATTCCCCATAATCCCGGAACAAACAAAAAAAACATATTTTCTTTTTGAAAATTGTCTTATAATCATAAAAAGCCGGTAAAAAATTGGACGGTTCAATAAAAAAATCTCTCAGTCTTCTGGATGTGTTCGCCATTTCTTCAGGCGCGATGATCAGTTCCGGCATCTTTGTACTGCCGGGCATTGCCTTTGCCAAATCGGGCCCCGCGATGATCCTGGCCTACATTCTGGCCGCCGTACTTATCATTCCCACCATGCTGGCAAAGGCGGAACTTTCAACCGCAATGCCGAAGGCCGGAGGCACTTATTTTTTCATTGACCGCAGCCTGGGACCCCTTCTCGGGGTGTTCGGAGGATTCGCGAACTGGTTCTCACTGAGCTTTAAAAGTGCTTTCGCTTTGGTGGGCTTCGGGTCCTTTGCGATTCTGATAAATCCGGACATCAGCCCGGCGGAGGTGAAAGCGATTGCGGTCGGGATCTGCATTCTGTTCACGATCACCAATATTTTCAGCGTGAAAATGACCGGTAATATCCAGGTAGCGCTGGTGATCTTCCTTATAAGCATTATCACCTTATATGTCGGACGGGGCTTTGTCTCCACAAAACCGGAATATTATACGCCTTTCATGCCGGAGGGCTTCCTGTCGGTCGTCTCCACGGCGGGACTGGTCTTCGTTTCTTTCGGTGGACTGACAAAGATCGCAAGTATTGCCGAAGAAATTGAGAACCCGGGCCGGAATATCCCTCTCGGCATGATGCTTTCCTTTTTCTTTGTTACACTGCTGTATGTGCTTGCCGTCGGCGTGACCATCGGCGTGGTGCCTGCCGAACAGCTCTCCGGATCGACCATCCCGCTTTCTATCGGAGCCAGGCAGCTGACAGGGAATATCGGTATGATCGTGCTGAGCATTGCGGCGATCGCCGCCTTTATCACGACCGCAAATGCGGGCATACTTTCCGCCTCGCGGACGCCCCTGGCCATGAGCAGGGACCGGCTCATGCCGAAATTTTTTTCCTCGGTGCACTCCCGATTTCATACACCGGTAAGCTCCATACTGCTCACCAGCATCTTTATGATCATTGTCATCGTATTCCTGAATATCGAGAACCTGGTCAAAACGGCGTCAACCCTGATGATCCTCCTGTATATCATGAACAATGTCTCCGTGATCATGATGCGTGAGAGCAGGATACAGAACTACCGTCCCAAATTCAAACTCCCTTTGTACCCCTACCTGCCGGTCTTTGCCATCGTCTCCTATATTGTTCTGCTTTTCAACATGGGGGCGGTTCCTCTTCTGATCAGCGCCGCTTTCTTTCTTTCCGGACTGATCGTATATTTCCTGTACGCACGCAAACATATCAGCCGCACTTCCGCCCTGATGCATGTGATCGAACGGATCTCGGCCCGGGAGATCCGAAGCCCTTCCCTGGGCGAAGAACTCCGGGAGATCGTGATCAAACGCGACCGGATCATTGAGGACCGTTTTGACCGTCTGATCCGGCACTGTGAGATCCTTGACATCCCCGGATCCCCGGATATGGAAACCCTTATTCAGAAAATCGCGGAAATACTGTCCCGGCGGAGTTCCATTCCGGAAAAGACCCTGGTCGAGGCTTTCAGGGAGCGTGAAAAACAGTCCGCCACCGTCATACGGCCGGGACTTGCCATACCGCATATTATCGTTCCGGGAGAAAAATGTTTTGATATCATGCCCGTGCGCTGCAGGGAAGGGGTGAAATATTCTGCGGTGGACGAACCCGTTCACACCTTATTCGTGCTGATCGGCTCCCTCGATGAACGCAGCTATCATCTGCGCGCCCTGATGGCAATCGCGAACCTGGTCCAGGAAAGCGATTTTGAAAAACGCTGGATGGAAGCGCGGAATACGGAGGAACTAAGAGATGTTATCCTCCTTTCGAGCAGGAAAAGGGATACGTAGCGAAGAAGCAAAGAAGCCGGGAAGCGGGATGATCCTGTCAGAAAGGTAATCCTGCCTTCAGCTCAGGTACCGAAATACCGGTCGCCGAAATCTCCCAGGCCGGGAACGATATATTTCTTTTCATTCAGGTGATCATCAATGGCGCTGGTGTAAATCTTTACGTCCGGGTGTTCCTGATTGATGCGCTTTATCCCTTCGGGAGCTGCGACGATGCAGGCAATGTAAATGCGTTTTGCGCCCTTTTCCTTTAAACGGAATATCGTATCGGAAACGGATCCCCCCGTTGCGAGCATCGGGTCAAGCACCAGTACCAGCTTTGTTTCGATATGGTCGGGAAATTTTTTATAATATTCATGGGCGACCGCAGTCTCTTCGTCGCGTTCCAGTCCGATGAAACCTACGGGGGTCCAGGGAAGGAAGTCGCGGGCGGGAACCAGCATGGATATTCCGGCGCGCAAGACGGGGACGAAGACCATGGAACGGTAGATCTCAAATCCCTGCGCGCCGGCAACCGGGGTCTCGATATGCCGTTTCTTGATCTTGAAATTCCGGCCCGCTTCCATAATGATGATCTGGGAAACGATCGCCGTATGCCGGCGGAAGGTTTCGGTATCGGTCTGTTTGTCCCGCAAGATGGTGAGCGAATGCTTGGCAAGGGGATGATCGATCAGTTGAACATTATGCATGGGAATCCTTTCGTGTAAACAGGATGGACCGGGGTCAGGCGAGGGGGCTCATCCTCCGGAGAAAATTCACCGTTTCCGTGACGGCCTCGATGGTCTTTCCGATCTCTTCTTCCGTGGTTTCCCGTCCCAGGGAGAAACGGATGGAACTGTGCGCGACCGAGGGATCCACATCGAGCGCCGTGATGACATAGCTTGGCTCAAGGGATCCCGTTGAACAGGCGCTTCCGGTGGATACGGCAATGCCGTGCATGTCCAGCCGCAAAAGGATGGATTCTCCCTCAATGCCTTTAAAGGATATGTTGCTGATATTGCAGGCACGCCTTTGCATATCACCGTTAATGATCACGCCGTCCAGATCGCTTCTGATGCCTTCTTCCAGTTTATCACGAAGCATTTTGATGCGTTTATTTCCTTCATCCATTTCAGCGCGGAGCTGCCGGAAGGCTTCTCCGATGGCAATGATGCCGATCGTGTTTTCCGTTCCGGCCCGCATGGATTTTTCCTGATGGCCGCCGGTGATAAGGGGCAGATCTTCTTTGCGCTCATCCTTTTAAAAAGCACGCCGACACCTTTCGGGGCATAGATCTTGTGTCCGGACAGGGAAAGGAAATCCACCGTAAGTTTCTGAAGGTTGACGGGAAGCTTTCCGACCGCCTGCACGGCATCCGTATGCATGGGGATGTGATGTTTCGCGGCGACGGCGGCGATCTCATCTACGGGCTGTATCGTGCCGATCTCGTTGTTGACGTACATGACGGATATCATCACGGTATCCGGACGGATGGCGGCCTCCACATCCGCGGGATCGACAACGCCCTTTTTGTTTACTTTTACATATGTGACGTCCACGTGCTGCTGTTGCAGGCATTTGAGGGTGTTCATGACGGACGGGTGTTCAATATTCGTGGTGATGATATGCCCGCGGCTTTCATTGCAGAACCCGCAGCAGGTGGTCGCACTTTTCAATACGGTATTGTTCGCTTCCGAGGCGCCGGCGGTAAAGATGATCTCTTCCGGGCTGCAGTTAAAGAAGTCCGCCACTTCCCTGCGGCTTTGTTCAACATAGGCGCGGACCCGGCGGCCGCTTGCGTGCATTGAACTCGGGTTGCCGTAATATTCAAGGGATTCGATAATCTTTTCCTTTACCTTCGGGTGCAGGGGAGTGGTCGCACTGTTGTCAAGATAAATCATGCGTGATCCGTTTCCTTTTTATTGTTGCCGGTATAGATCTCTTCGGAGTAGTATTTGCCGACATAGAAATTCACCAGCGTTTTCGCATCATCGACACACTGGCCGCAAACCGTGCCGATCTTCGTCCTTTCCTGGAGGGAGGAGAAGTCCTTTACGCCTTCCAGCACTTCCATGCGGATATCTTCTTCAGAGATATCCAGACAATTGCAGATGGTCCTTGACTTATCGTCGTCGGGAATGCGGTCCTCCTGGCCGGTCTTGCGGTAGTAATCCTTGATCGCTTCGCGCAGAGCCTTGTCACCGAGGACGGAGCAGTGTATCTTGTTCGCGGGCAGGCCGCCGAGCTCATCGATGATCATTTCCGGAGTGATCTTCCAGGCGTCATCGAGGCGCATCCCGCCGTCACGGCTCACCATGACACTGAGCATGGACGTGGAACCGATCGCACTGGCGCAGCCAAAGGTCTGCCATTTCATTTCATCGATCCGGTCGTCTTTGACTTTAATGAAAACCTTCATCATGTCGCCGCAGGCCGGGGATCCGACATATCCCACACCGTGCGCGTCATACTCCTTTTCATCGCTTTCCAAAATGTTCCTGGGATGAAAAAAATGCTCCTTGACCTTGTCCGAATAATTCCAGCCGCTTCCGTTCATCGATGACTCCTTTTGGGCTTTATACGTCTCCGTATTCTTAAAAGTTAGCAATAAAATGCATGTTTACAAAAAGAAAAAGGTGCTTCGCACCCGGCACCGGCCGCTTTTTATACATGCAACATCACAGGAAAACACCGCGTTGCGGAAGAATGCAATGCGGCGGTCTTCCTATTTCGCAGGAAATCCCACCGTATGGCAGAGAATGATCTTTTGATGGTCTTCCAGCTCCATGGCTTTATGCAATGCCGCCTCATCGAACCAGCCGCGGACGACGCCTCCGAGACCCTCGGAGGCGCAGAATAGATAAACGTTCTGAGAGATAAATCCCGCATTGGCATAACTGGAGGTCAGGCTGCCCTGTTTGTTCGTATCTGCCACAAAGATCAGGTTCAGGGGAGCGGAACCCGCGAAATCCTGTTTCCCGGTTTCCGCTCTGATGTCTTCATCGCTGAGTTTTATTAGCCCGTGCGCTCCGGCGTCGTAGAGGTACAGACCGTCTGCAACAGCGAGATAGACCGAGATCTCCTGCCGGTTCATTGAAGAGGGGGCGGTCCGTTTTTTCTCATCCTCCCGGTTATAACCCCAGGCCGCCCAGAGCAGGTTGGAGAGGAGTTGCTCAGGCATCGCCTTGTCCCGGTAGTCCCGTATGCTCATCCGCCGGTCCAGGGCTTCCATGAGAGGCATGCCGCCTTTGCGTTCCGGTGCCGGCAGGGGGATGATGCGGTCTGAACCTGTGCCGGCGTGAAGGGTCTGCTGTGAAAGACTTGTCATAAGGATCACTCCGATCATGAATAAGGTGATGTGTTTTTTCATACGCTTCCGCCTTCCTTTTTGTAAAATATAAAAGATAAATGTTCCATACGCAACAGATCAACGTTCTGCTCGCCTTTTCACGGACAAAGGGCGGTATGCACGGGTTTCGTGGATCCGTCCCGCGGTAAATGCGCGCCATGATCCCCGGGCTTTTGGCGGCGTCCCGGTTTTTTTCCTTGGCCGCCTGCCCGGAAATAATTATTTTATCGGCAGGAGGGGCCAATCATTACACAGTGAGGGATCTATGGTAACGACAATGCTTTGGGTGGTTTTTTTCCTTGCCTGTCCGGCGCTGATACTCCGGCTTTGTGCAAAGCATTCCTTCCTTGACAGTATCGGGGGAATTGTGATCTGCTACGTTGTCGGACTGATCGTCGGCAATGCAGGGGTATTCCCCGATAATATCGCCGATGTGCAGGATACGATGAATATGCTGGTCATCCCGCTTGCCCTTCCGCTGATCTTTTTCTCCATGGATCTCCGCGCATGGTCAAAACAGGCCTTTACAGCTGCGAAGGCATTTACGGCCGCCTTGATCTCCGTTTTCATCGCTTCGGCGATCGTCTTTTTTTCTTTGCACCGCATCTTGGCGCCGAAGGCTGGAAAATGGCCGGTATGCTGATCGGGTGTTATACCGGAGGGACGCCCAACCTTGCTGCGATCGGAACGGGGCTGGGAATAAGTTCTTCCAGTTATATTGCCGTCCATGCCTCCGATGTACTGGTGGGAGGTGTCCTGTTCCTTCTGATCCTGTCCCTTATCCCCAGAATACTGAGGAAGGTCCTGCCCCGTTATCAGCCGATTTCCGTATCTGAGAACGAGAACAATGCCAGGCAGCTTGATCATTTTGAACCGTATTTCAAGGGATTCAGAAAAAAAGATCTCCTGCCCCTCCTGGCTGCTTTCGGACTTTCACTGATCATTTTTGCCGTCGGCGGCGGTGCCAGCCTGCTGGTCCCCGAAGGAATATCCTCCGTCGTCGCCATCCTCATCATCACCACACTGGGAGTTCTGGCCTCCATGATGCCGAAGATCCGGAATATCAGGATGACCTTTCAGCTGGGACATTATTTTTGCTTGTGTTCGCACTGGTGGTAAGCTCCATGGCGAATATCCGGGAGTTGATCGGCACGGCCCCGATGATCATCCTGTACATCTCCTCTCTGCTGCTGCTTGCTTTCCTTATCCATACCCTTCTCTCGAAGCTGATGAAGATCGATGCCGACACCCATCTGGTGACGATGACGGCGCTGGTCTATTCTCCGCCCTTTGTCCCTGTGGTTGCCGCCGTCCTGAAGAACAAGCAGGTCATCATGAGCGGCATGCTTGCAGGGATCGCCGGCTGGATCATCGGGAATTATGCGGGCATTGGTTTCGCTTATCTCATGCGCGGCCTGCTCGGCGGATAGCGTATGTTTCTGAGAGTTCCTTAACGACGAATTGCACGCCTGTCCCGATGAATTCCGGGGAATTACACGAATTATTTTCTGTTTTTCTGTGTAAATCCGTGGAATCCGTGGTTAAAAAATGAATTCCCCCGCTTCTTCACTTGCGGACTTGGACATCCCGTGACGGGGAAAGAAAGTTTTTGAAATCCTGCTTTTTTCGTGTAATTTACCAGCAAATCAGAACGGGAGTCATATGCGCATAAAACGGGATCATTACTGTGGTAATCTGAGAAAGGACGATATCGGCAAACAGGTACGCCTCAATGGCTGGGTCAACACCCGCCGTGATCTGGGCGGAATCTATTTTCTGGACGTGCGTGACCGGTACGGCCTGGTGCAGGTCCGTTTCGGCAGTGACCTTCCGGTGCCGGTGCGCAATATTGTCAAACACCTGGGGAACGAGGATGTCATCGCCGTCGCCGGAAAGGTGAATGCCCGCCCCGCGGATTCCGTGAACGACAGGATCCTCACCGGCGAGATCGAGGTGGAAGCAGAAGATGTTGAGCTGTTAAGCAAGGCGAGACCGACCCCCTTCGAGATCAGCAAGCGGGAGACCGGAAGCGAGGACCTGCGCCTCAGATACCGCTACCTTGATCTCAGGACCGCCGAACTAAAACGCAATATGGAGATCCGGCACCGCGCCTCACAGTCCGTGCGCAGCTACCTTACCGGCCATGATTTCATGGAGATCGAGACCCCGGTACTGATGAAATCCACCCCCGAAGGCGCCCGCGACTATCTTGTTCCCAGCAGGATCAACCCCGGGAAGTTCTACGCCCTCCCGCAGTCCCCGCAGACGTACAAACAACTCCTGATGATCGCGGGATACGACCGCTATTTCCAGATCACGAAATGTTTCCGCGATGAGGACCTGCGGGCTGACCGTCAGCCGGAATTCACGCAGATCGACTGCGAGCTTTCCTTTGTTGACGAGAAGGACGTCATGAATATCATGGAAAAAATGATTGCAAAGGTTTTGAAGGAAGCGGGTGACATTGAGATCGGAACGCCCTTCCCGGTACTGAGCTTTCATGAAGCCATGGAACGTTACGGTTCCGACAAGCCGGATATCCGTTTCGGCCTGGAAATCACGGCCATTGACGAGATCGCCGCGGAAACGGATTTCGGAGTGTTCCATAAGGCGCTTGCGTCCGCAGGTGCTGTCCGTGCATTGCGGGTGCCCGGCGGCGCCGGGTTCTCAAGGAAGGATATCGACGGACTGACGGAGCGGGCGAAGCAATACGGAGCAAAGGGACTTGCTTTCGCAAAGGTTGACACGGAAGGACTGCAGAGCGGCATTTCAAAATTCTTCCCTGCGGGAACCGCAGAGAAACTGGTCCGGGCATGCGAAGCCGAAGCGGGGGACCTTATCCTCTTTATGGCGGATGAATGGGAGACCTCTCTGACCGCCCTCGGTGCTGTGCGCCTGGCAATTGCAAGGCGACTCAAGCTGATAAAGAAGAACGAATATAAGGCGGTATGGGTCGTGGATTTCCCCCTGTTCGAGAAAGACGAAGAAAGCGGAAGGCTTGCCGCCCGCCACCATCCCTTTACCTCGCCGAAGCCGGAAGACCTGGAGAAGCTTGAAAGCGATCCGCTTTCGGTGAAAGCCCGTTCCTATGACATGGCGCTGAACGGATACGAGATAGGCGGCGGAAGCATCCGGATCCATGACCGTGAACTTCAGAGCAGGATGTTCAGCGTGCTGGGGATCCGGCCGGAGGAGGCTCGGAAAAAATTCGGATTTCTCCTGGATGCCTTTGAATACGGTGCGCCCCCACACGGGGGTATCGCCTTCGGTTTCGACCGCCTTATCATGGTGCTTGCCGGCGAGGATTCGATCCGTGACGTGATCGCTTTTCCGAAGACCACCACGGCGCAATCCCTGATGGACGGATCGCCGTCTCCCGTTGATGAAAAACAGCTGGAGGAACTGCATATTGCGCTCAAGAAGACAAGTAGCAAATAAGCGAAGAAGCGAGGAAGCCGGGAAGCGTGCTGTTCATGTCTCACAGATCTCGCCGCGAACCTCGCCGCGGGTGGCGTTCCTGATATCCCTCAGCACCTTTTCCGTGTCATGTTCGTCCACTTCAGCGACGACGGTAACGTCCTCCCCGAAATCCTGGTCCAGGCGGATCACATGAAAGGTATTGAGGGTCCGCAAAATATGCGGATGCTGTTCATAAGCACCCTGGAAACGTATCCTGACACCCTCCTCCACGGTCCGGACCCGGGCCGCATTCAGCGTTTCGGCGGCTGAGCGCCCGTAGGCGCGTATGAGTCCCCCCGTTCCCAGTTTCGTTCCGCCGAAATACCGTACGGAGATCACCAGCACGTTCGTCAGCGTCTTTCTCAGGATCGCCCGGTGAATGGGATTCCCGGCCGTCCCCGACGGTTCGCCGTCGTCATGATACCGGGAACGGACTCCCGTGCCGTAGCCGAGCTGCCAGGCGAAACAGTGATGTGTGGCACTGTAATGCTGTTTCCGGACGGCATTCAGATGTGCGGAAATTGTCTCCTCGTTCTCGGCAGGAAAGGCGTATCCCAGAAATTTGCTTCCCCTGACGCTGATCCTGCTTTCGGCGGGGTTGGCGATGGTCCGGTATTTCATATTATCTGATAAAGGTCATTTTTTTCGTCAGTACTTTGGTATCGGTTCTAAGCGTGAAAATATAGATGCCGCTTGCAAGGTTGAGGAAACGCAGGTCCAGTTCCAGGGTATGGAAGCCCTGCCGCAGGAGGTCCTCCTGAAGTTCCCGCCGGAGGACACGGCGTCCCCGCAGGTCGTAAACGGCCATGCGCAGGGACTGCTGGTCCTGCGTGAGCACATATTCGATATGCACCGGTCCCTCCGGAGACCCGGGGTTGGGATACAGGGAAGTGATGAGGTCGGCCGGGGCCGGTGTCAGGTCGATACGGGCGGAGGCGTCCTCACGGTCGGACCCCATGACGAGGATGCAGTCTTCATAGCGTCCGGCATCGATCACATAGGGCGCATCCCCGACGGCATAGACCCTGCTCTGCATCCCGTCGAGGCAAATAAGCTTGGCCGAGATCCCTTCGGAGAGCCCGATATCAAAGATGACCGCCTCGCCGGGCATCTCCGTTATTTTGTAATAGGAGGCCATCGGCG
Source organism: Fidelibacterota bacterium (assembly GCA_034520235.1). GTDB lineage: Bacteria > Fidelibacterota > Fidelibacteria > Fidelibacterales > Fidelibacteraceae > M50B103. Next base: position 1,584,472 of record JAXHNS010000001.1, on the reverse strand, counting down.
AAGAGGATAAACTCACTTCCGCCTGCAGCTCGGTGATCACATTTTCGGGATAGCGGGAAAAGGAGATCGTGGGAAGTGCCTCCGCATCGTTGAAAGGCCATGCGAAATTCTCCGCCGCATATGGATAGCACAGCACCTGGGCGCTTCCCCAGTTGCACAGGGCATCCGCAAATCCCCCTCCGCGGGAGGTAAGGACCGTCCGGATCGCATCCAGCGCCGGTTCCGAAAGGACCCGGTCCCAGATCGCCCTAATGATATTGTCCCCGGGAACGGAGTGGCGTGCATCGATATAAAGGTTAAATCCCACGTTGTTATAGTCAAGGCTGCTGTGGTCGATCGCATAATCCCAGTTGCTGCTGTACTGGTTAAAATAACTGTGGTAGTCGTCCACTTCCGGATACATGTATTCCTCGAACCAGACGGAGGACATCTCAAAGTAAAAGTAGTCCTGGTCACGGAAAATGTACCCCAGCTGAAAGACATGGAACAGCTCATGGGCGCAGGTGACCTTCAGTCCCTCGAGTCCCGGCGTATAATAGGCCGATGAATCCGAGAGTTTTGTGCTCAGCGTCAGGTAGCTGGTCCACACATCGGTTTCGATCTCGCTTTCCAGAAAGGTTTCCCCGTAGCTGTTGAAATAGGAGGAAAAATAAACGTCGATCTCCGGGGAATTCTCGTGGTCCGCAGGAGGAAGCTTAAAACCCAGGGAGTCGTGCAGGACCCCGTAGGAGTCTTCGAGATACTGCGCCGCAAAGACTACAAAATCGGGAACAGAATCGCTGGCCGTGTATTCCGGAGGGACGGCATGATAGCCGGAAGTGTCATAGTGGATCAGGAAATGACCGTTCCCGGAAAGGTAGCTAAGGTCCCGCACCGGCCGGGCAAGCGGGGCTGCGGTGCTGAAAGGTTTTTTGAACGGTTCCGCCTGCCGGATGTCCGCGGGTTTTGCCGAAAGCCAGAAGGGAAACGTCAGCAAAACGAGGAGGAGAATATTCCGCATCCGCGCCCAAAAGCGTAAACCGCAGGAAATATGAGCTGTGTTTTTCACGTCGTTTTTCACCGGATCTTTCTGCCGCTACTGCAGCGATTCCAGAGTATTTCCCAGCTGAAGGACCTTGGTCTCTTCGTACAGGCCGCCCAGGATCTGTATGCCGACCGGCAGGCCGTCCTGCGTATGTCCGGCGGGCACGGAAAGCCCCGGGATCCCGGCGATGTTGACGGAGACCGTGAAGATATCGCTCAGATACATCGCCATCGGATCATCCAGATGTTCACCGAGGCGGAAGGGAGGATTCGGTGTGGCCGGCAGAAGAATTGCGTCGGCCTTGTTCAGGGCCTTCTGAAAGTCCTCATAGATAAGCCGCCGCACCTTTTGCGCCCTTGCGTAGTAGGCGTCGTAATAGCCGGAGGAGAGGACAAATGTCCCGAGCATGATGCGCCTTTTTACTTCCGGACCAAAGCCGTATTCCCGGTTTCCCGCGTAAAAATCGTCGATCGTGCTGCCGTTCCCGGTGTTCCGGCTTCCGTAGCGGACGCCGTCAAAACGTGCAAGGTTGCTGGAAGCCTCCGCGGTGGCAAGGATATAGTAAGCCGCAATGGAATACCGGAGATGCGGAAGCGATATGTCAACGACCTGCTTTCCGTGCTTTTTCAGGAGCTTCACTGTTTCGTTAAAACGGGTTTTTACCTCCGGATGCAGTCCTTTTTCAAGCAGATGGAAGGGGACGCCGACCGATTGCACGGTGTCTTTTTCGAGGCCGGCAAGGTAGTCTTCCGTTTCGGTCTCCGAAGAGCTTGCGTCGCATGCATCCTTTCCCGCAATGACCTGCAGGAGTTCCGCGGACTGGCGGACCGTGCGGGTGAGCGGGCCGACCTGGTCGAGAGAGGAGGCAAAAGCCGTCAGCCCGTAGCGTGAAACCCGCCCGTAGGTGGGCTTCAGTCCCACAATCCCGCAGAAAGCGGCAGGCTGCCGGATGGAACCGCCCGTATCCGAGCCCAGGGCATAATCGGTAAGCCCTGCTGCAACGGCGGCGGCGGACCCCCCGCTTGAGCCTCCGGGAACATGATCCGGCGCCACCGGATTACGGGTCGCCCCCATGGCGGAATATTCCGTGGAGGATCCCATGGCGAATTCATCCATATTTGCCTTCCCGGCGATGATCCCGCCGGCTTTCATAATGCGTTCGATCACCGTCGCATTATAGGGAGAAACGTAGTTTTTTAAAAACATGCTGCCGCAGGTACAGGGAAGTCCCCTGACATTGATGTTGTCCTTGACAACGACCGTCTTTCCGGACAGGGGTCCCTTCACGGAGGACTGCTTCCGGACATGGTCCTCAAGCCAGGAGCTGTCCACGGTGACCATGATGTTGAGATCGCGGGTGCTTTCATATTTACGGATAAAATCAGAAATGATCGAATGCATGAAAACCTCTTTTTTACGTGCGGATAAAGCGCAGTATGTAATACCCGACCAGTACGCCGATAACGCTCAGAAAATTGACGTGGATACGAAAGCCGAGGGAAAGTTCAATGAAGTAAAGATTCAGCGTAAAGGTATTGAAACCGATGGGGAAATTCACCGAAAAGAAATCCTTTACCGATCCTTCGGGCAGTAAACCGGCGAACAGATGTCCCAGAGCCCCTCCTACAATGGCCGCGATAAGGATGATGCCGATAACCCGGCCGATCTTTGATGCGTATCTTGCCATAACAGATCCTTTATCTTCATGATCATCAGAAAAAAACGGGGAATGGCCATAAGATTATGTGCCATCGTTATATCTGTTAAATATAACATCTTTTGCTTCCTTTATGCAATTCTCAATTCTTAATTCTCAGGTTTTCCGCAGATACCCGCCTTCCCGGAAAACATTGAAATTATTCAGATAAATCCTTGTCAAAACCGGTATTTTTAATGTATCTTCGGTCAATGAAAAACAATTCTGAAATGATACTATCGTATTTCAAGGAAAATCCTCAGCAACAGCTCCGGATCACGGATCTTGCAAAGCAACTGCGGATCGGGAAAGATGAATATCCCGCTTTCCGCAATACGGTCAAAAAACTCGGCAACGAGGGCAAACTGTTCCGGTACAAGGGCGGTAAATACGGTTTAAGTTCCGCCGGTAAGGAACTGACCGGGACCATCGACCTGCATCCGCGGGGTTTTGCGTTCGTGCATACGCAGGATAACGAAAAGATCTACATTGCGGAAGAGAACAGTTCCAATGCCGCTCACGGCGATACGGTTGCCGTAACTTTGCTGCGGAAAGCAAGGGGGAACCGAGAGGCGGAAGGAAGGGTCAAACGGATCATCCGGCGAGGGAAAAACGAATTCATCTGCACGTTTCACGAACTGCAGCGTCAGAAGCTCGCCGTTCCGGCGATCCATCACCTGCGTTCGGAGATCATTATCGATGATATGAACGGTTACCGCCCCAAAGAGGGTGAATACATCATTGCCGGGATCACGGAATGGGGAAGCGGGAAACAGCGTCACCGTGGAAAGATCAAGAGCATTGTCGGCAGGGAAAGCAAATCCGAATTTGATGCCGTACTGGTCGCCAACAAGTACAACATTCCGGAAAAATTCTCTCCCGAGACGCTGCAGCAGGTGGAAGCGATAAAATTTGAGATCCCCGACGATCCCCTGCGGCGTGACCTGCGGCATCTTGAATGCTTTACCATCGATCCGGAGGATGCGCGTGACTTTGACGATGCCGTTTCCATCGAACAGGACAATAAGGGAAATTATCTCCTGGGTGTGCATATCGCGGATGTGAGCCATTATGTGCCCATGAACACCCCTCTGGACAGGGACGCCCTGAAACGGGGAACCTCGGTCTATTTTACGGATTTTGTGATCAATATGCTGCCGGAGAAATTGAGCACGGACCTTTGCTCCCTGAAGCCGGATACCGACCGGCTGGCCATGAGCGCGATCATGAAGATCTCCAAAGCGGGCGAGGTGCTGTCTTACGACATTACTTCCTCGATCATCCACAGCCGCAGGCGTTTTGCATATGAGGACGTACAGAATATCCTCGACAGCAGGAAAGGCCCCTTTCATGATAAGTTAGCGGCAATGAGCCGCCTGGCGAAACTCCTGCAGAAAAAGCGCCAGGAAGAGGGAAGTATCGATTTCGATCTTCCGGAGCCGGTATATGAGCTTGACGAGAACGGTGTGCCGGTAAGAATACGCATCCGAGAACGTTTATGGGCGCACCATATTGTGGAAGAGTTTATGCTGCTTGCCAACCAGAGCGTTGCCAATTACGCGCGCACGCGCGGCACGAACGTTCCGTTCATCTACCGCATCCATGATATTCCGGAGGCGGACAGTATTTACGAATGGTTTTCCCTGATGGACGCATTCGGCATACAGGCATCCTTTTTCGGGCTCCCGGTGACCTCGAAAAAATTCCAGAAAGCCCTTGAAAAAGTGATGAAACAGAATAAGAGCTCCTACATCATGCGCACGGCCCTGCGGACCATGACCAAGGCGAAATACAGTGTCAGGCCCGTCGGCCATTTCGGCCTGGCATTCGAGGACTATACCCATTTCACTTCGCCCATACGGCGCTATCCCGACATGATGGTGCATCGTCTGCTGAAAAATTACCTTCGCAATGAAGCGCTGAAACCGGAAATGAAAAAACAGCTGAAGAATATCGCAAAGCTGTGTTCCGAAGCGGAACTGCGTGCGCTGCAGGCGGAACGCGAATATCATAAGATCAAGCAGATGCGCTATATCAGCACCCGCATCGGCGAGGTCTTTCCCGGCACGATCTCGGGAGTGGCGCAACAAGGTTTCTGGGTGGAGCTGAAGGATATTTTCGTCGAAGGGTTCGTCCATATCGATACGCTGAAGAAAGATATCTGGGATTACGACAAAAAGAAACATATCCTTAAAGGCTTACGCTCGAAAACCCGCTACCGGATGGGGGATGATGTGACCGTCCGCGTGATCCGCACGGACATTAAACGCGCACGGGCGGATTTTGAGATCGCCGACCGCAAATCCTGATCCCCTCAAACCTGTTGAATTGTGGAGTCGTTGAGCTGTTGAGATTGAGGGACGAAGGGACGCTCAGGGACGAAGGGACGAAGCAATGCAATGTACATCGTCATCGGGGTTCAGCATCCCCACCATCTGACAACGGAATCCCGTTTAGACTGCGTCATGCTATCCAATACCTCACAACCCCGATCCGTCAGATGACGGATGAACATCAACAGCTTTCTTTGCTTCTTCGCTACCCCGCGATCCTATCTGAATGCCTATCCAGTTTATCCGGTAATCCTGTCTAAATAGTTATCCAGTGGATCCGGTAATCCTGTCTAAAAAAATCCGGTCCATCTTGTCAGACGCTATTTCACCAGTTCAAAATCAATAAAATCCGTATGATGAAAAATGATGGATTCCGGTGAGCGCTTTCTCCCACGCCTTCCTTGGAATGCGTGGCGATGATATGCATGACCTCTTCGGGGACATCATGCTTGAAGGCAAGCCCCACGCCGCTGAAGGGATGCCGCAGGTAACGGCCGTAGCCGGACTTCACGGGTTTCCCTTCAATGATCTCGTATTCCAGCAGTTTGCCGACATCGGCCAGCAGGGCGCCGGCGATAAGGTGATCGCGGTTGACCGCGGTCCGCCGTTGACCGTGCAGGGCTTCCTGGACTTCATCCACGGCCATGCACATACGGCAGACTGCGCGCACGTGGTCAATAAAGGGAATGCTCACATTTTCGGCCAGCAGCGTAAAGGGAATGGCCAGTAAAAGTTCCCGGGTCCATCCGCGGTAATCCACAGCTTCATCCCAGATATCGACGACCTTTTGCCGGAGCTCACGGTCCTGTATCTCTTTGATCTCGGGAAGCAAACGCAGTATTTCCATCGCGTATCCTCATCGTTATGATTGTATAAAAACTTAAAATAAATATGATCTCTATGCAATGGTATTCAGAAAAAGATGGAAATTCCGGTTGATTTTTCGGATACTACGAATGTTGATCCATAATTTACTTTGTGCAAGGAGGACAGAAATGAAAAAGATCGCCACATCCATTCTGATATCGCTGTGCGTATTTGTCTTTGCGCTGGAGCCCTCCGGCAGGGCGCTGGAATTATTTGAAGCCGGGAAATACATCAGTGACAACAATGACACCCTGCTTTACCGCCTGCTTTCGCCGGCTGACTTGGGAAAAGATGAAGAATATCCGCTGGTGCTTTTCCTGCACGGCGCAGGCGAGCGGGGAAACGATAACCAGCGGCAGCTTATCTGGGGAGCCGACCATTTTATCACGGAGAAGCATTTGCAGAAGTACCCCTGTTACGTTCTCGCACCGCAATGCCCGCGGAATGAACGCTGGGTAGAGGTGAACTGGGACCTCCCGTATCATGATATGCCTGAGACGCCTTCGCTTCCCCTGCAGCTGACGATCGAACTTCTGAGCGAAATCACGCGGGAACTGCCGGTCGATGAGGAGAGGATATACGTCACCGGGCTTTCCATGGGAGCTTACGGGACCTGGGATATCATTGCCCGCATGCCGGAATATTTCGCCGCCGCGGCACCGGTCTGCGGGGGCGGCGATGCCAGGCAGGCGGAGAAGATCACCGGAATGCCCGTCTGGGTCTTTCACAGTGTGGATGATGCCGCCGTGCCGGTGGAGCGTTCCCGGAAAATGGTCATTGCGGTCCGGGAAGCCGGCGGGAAAAAGGTCCGGTACACGGAATACCTGGATGCCGGGCACGGTTCCTGGAAACGCGCCTATAAAGACCCCGAATTCTTTGAATGGTTTTTCGCTCAGGAAAAATAAACATCACACCGGTCCTCCGGGAGTCAGGATATCGTATTATATGAATAATTTCATACCGGAGGTGTCATCACTCCTCCGGAACGGATCTGTCAGGGGGCGGGAAGCTTAGGATTTCGTGCCGTGAACGGACTTCAGGTCTTTGATGCGCACATGCGCTTCCATAAAGTGAGCAAAGCCGATCGTGCAGATGGGAATGAGCCCGATAAGATGCTGTAAAAAGGCATAACTGGCGGCCGTGCTCTTATCGATGCCCAGGAGGATGAGCGCGTAGACCATGGCGGCGTGAAAGGTCCCCACAAAGCCGGGGGCCGCGGGAATGGCAATGGCGATCATGGCCGTTACCATAAGGATGAATCCTTCAATGAACCCCAGGTCCAGGTGCAGGGCGCGGATGCCGGCCCAGTAGGTGAGCCCCGTCACAAACCACAAAGAAAAACTGAAGAAAAGGATCCTGAAAGGATAGCGGATATCAAAAAGCGCCAGCATCCCGTGATGCAGGTCCTCGAAAAAGTTTGACAGTTTCCCCTGCTTTTTGTCCAGGAAATCGCTGATTCGGTGCCGCAGGCGGTAATACACGAAGATAACGATACCGAAAACCAGCAGGAGCGCAACAAGCAGAACGCGGACGATCAGGATCTGTTTGTCGCTCAGCGGAAGTTTGACGAACAGTGAAAAAATGACTACGAAAAAGAAGAATGTCACCCCGTCGGTAAAGCGTTCAATGATAATGGAAGGGAAGAGGAGCGTTCCCTTTTTATCAAGGAATTTTCCCGTTACGTAGGCGCGCACGATCTCACCCATCCGGAAAGGCAGCACATAGTTGGTAAAGAACCCTGCTATCGTGCCTTTATAGAGCCTGAGGGTCGGAAAACGTCCTATCGGCAGTAAAAAAATACGCCAGCGGACCGCACGGATGTAAATGACAAGGATCATTCCCAGCATGCCGCCAACATACCAGAGAAGATTGACGGAACGGAGCTCGTTGATAAAATCGGACCACTCAATACCGCGGAAAGCAATATACAGGCCGGCGAGCGAAAGGATAATACTGATACTCAGGCGCAGGACTTTGTGCTTCATGGACGCCCGGAATATAAAATATTAATGACTGCCTGCAGGTCCGGTTTCTCCTGCGCGAGGATATTCATGATCTCGACCTTTTTAGAAGGCGGAAGCTGTTTGAAACGGGACTTCATTTCCTCCGCAAAGGATTGGTCCACCCCCTCGATCTCCATCAGCTCTTTTTCAAAATCAGAGACCATTCTCAGTGAATCCTCTTCCGAGGAAAGCAGCAGGTCCAGGCGGTCGCGGATCTCGCTTTCCTGCATATTGGGCTGTACCAGCTTCTCATACAGGGAAGGGGCGAAGTTTCCCAGCAACTTGAAGGAAAATGATCTCTCCTGCAGATCGCTTCTCAGTGAACCGGAAGGAATGGCAAGCAGGAGCCAGAAGATCAGGCTCATAATGATCGCCGCCTTCAGTGCGCCCAGAAAGAGCCCTCCGATCCTGTCCAGCCATCCGAGCTTGATGGCATGGATCACCGTTCGCAAAAAATATCCGGCGATCTGGGCCGCCAGGATCACCAGGAGGAATATGAGAACGTAGCCGACGATGTCGGCGACCTGTTTTGACCAGCTGAACTGCAGTAAGAGTACATCGCTGGCCCAGGAACCGAGATTTGACGCGATAATGATACCCAGCACCAATCCGGCCAGCCTTACCGCACTGTTCAGCAGTCCCTGCTGATAGGATTTATAGATCAGGACAAGCGCCACAACGATGGTGATGATATCTACCCAGTACATATTGTCAGGCCCCTAAAAGTTTTTTTACGATCGACTGTACGCGTTTTCCGTCCGCACGCCCGGCTATCTTCTTCATGGAAGCTCCCATCACGGGCCCCATATCCGAGATCGAGGCGGCACCGACTTCTGCAATGGCTTCCTTTACGATCGCCTCGACCGCTTCTTCGGACATTTCCGCCGGCAGGTATTCCTGAATGATCTCAAGTTCTTTTTTCTCTTCACTTGCAAGGTCGCTGCGTCCGGCCTTTTCATAGGTCTGCAGGGAATCTTTCCGTTCCTTTGCGGCCTTTTTCAACACGGCAATTTCATCTTTTTCCTCAAGGTCCTTTTTTGCCTCGATCTTTTTTTCACGCAGCTTTGAGATCAGCATCCGCAGCGTGCGGACCCGGTCGCTCTCTTTTTTCAGCATTGCATCCTTCAAATCCGCCTGAATCCGATCCGTATAAGCCATAAGAACTCCTTGTATGAATTATCTGATATTTTACAAATGAATTATTTTATTAAAAAGGAATTTATTGTATTTTGTGCCCCGAGCACCGGGAGGGAACATGCATAAAAATTTTCTGAAGCTGATCCAAAAGGAAAAGGTCCGTGTTCTTGGGCTGATGTCGGGCACCTCGGCGGACGGGCTCGACATATGCTGTGCGGAATTCAGCGGACAGGATCATTATCCGGAATACAGGGTCATTTCCACGGATTTTATTCCCTATCCGGATGCATTCTCGGAGGCGTTCAAACGCCCCCTGAAGCTCAGCGGAGCACAGATCGCCCATCTTCATATGGAATGGGGCAGGTGGGTCGGCAGGTCCCTGCAGGGATACGGAAAAAAATACGATGTGACAGCCATTCACGGTCAGACGCTCCTGCATCAGCCCCCGGACTATACCCTGCAGATCGGGGAGCCCGTCTGCATTGCCGTGCGGACCCGGAAACCCGTTATTTACGATTTCCGCAAGGCCGATGTCTGCCTGGGCGGGCAGGGAGCGCCGCTTATCCCCATCGTTGACAATTATCTTCTGCGTAAAAAAGCGTATGCAGTGGCGGCTCTGAACATGGGAGGTATTGCCAATGTGACCTATCTGCCGCCGCAGGAGTCGGATGCGCCGGTCCTGGCCTGGGATACAGGTCCCGCCAATACCCTTATCGACAAGGCGGTCATTGATTTCACCGGCGGGAAAGAAGCGTTTGACGATCGCGGGAAATACGCCCGCCGGGGTAAGGTCGATGCTGCATTGCTTGAGTACATGCTGGATCATTCTTACCTGAAGAAGACCATCCCGAAATCAGCCGGACAGGAGCAGTTCGGCCACACATTTTACACGGACCTGCGTACCCGGGCAGGAATTGCCTCGGCGGATGACTGGTATGCGTTCATCCGCACACTGACTGAATTTACCGCCCGTTCCATTGCCGGAGAGATCCTGCTGCGCCTGCCTCCGGATCCGCCGGTCAGAACACTTTACGCCAGCGGGGGAGGTACGAAAAATACCATGATCATGCAGCGTCTGCAGGAACTGCTTCCCGGCAGCCGGATCGAAACATTCGATCTTCCCGGAATTCACAGCGACACAAAAGAGGCTTTCGGCTTTGCTTACCTGGGATATTTGTTTCTGCGGGGACTGCCCGGAAATGTTCCCTCCGTGACCGGCGCATCCCGTGAGGCCGTCTTGGGAAAGATCGTATATTAGCACGAAAAATTAGATAAAGAACGCATCGCGGGACAAAGATTCATTCGTGTCTTGTGTCAAGCTGCCTTAGCAGTTCATAGAGCATGACGCCGGCGGCGACGGAGACATTGAGGGACTGTTTTATACCGAACATGGGGATTTCCACAGCGATATCGGCATAGTCCAGGGCTTCTTCGGAGATGCCCTCCACCTCATTGCCCAGGATCAGGCAAAGCGGAAAGGGATACGTTGTCTTTTGAAAATGCCGGGAAGTTTCCGTGTGTTCCAGGGCTAAAACCGGAATATTCTCAGATCTGAAATGTTTCAGCACCGTCAGGATATCGGCATGATATTCCCAGGGAACATTGTTTTCCGCCCCGACGGCCGTTTTGCTGATCTCCTTCCTCGGGGGTTTCCCGCTGATCCCGCAAAGATAAAGTTTCCGGACACCGCAGGCATCACAGGTCCGGAAAAGGGAACCGATATTATGCAGGGAACGGATATTGTCCGCGATCACATATACCGGCCGCCGTTCCCGTTCCATGAGACGTAATTCGCCCGGACGGGAGGATCTTATCGTGTTATGTGCTTTCTTTCTGACAGGCATATACACTATGCAGGGCCGTGAGCGCGTTCCCATTCCTCCGCCAGACGCAGGCGCTCGCCCGCAGGGGGATGAGAGTAATAAAAGTATTTTATGAAAGGCCGGGGATAAGCGTTCGAGAGGTTGCGGTTCGCCAGTCCTGCCATCGCCCTGCGGAACGCCTCCGCATTTCCCGTGGCATTCAGCGCGTAGCGGTCCGCCTGCCGCTCATGGTACCGGGACAGGGCGTTTGCAAGGGGGAAAACGATCAGCGTGTTCAGAAGACCGAAACAGAGGAGAAAGAGCGGGAAAGCGGCCAGCATGCTGTTAAAAGTGCTCAGGTAATTTGGATAGATCCGCAGCATGACCTGATGCGTGAGAAAAAACAAGCAACTGGAAAAGCGCCCCGACAAAGATGTTCCTGAAGATATGCTTATGCTTGTAATGTCCCACTTCGTGAGCGATCACCGTTTCCAGCTCATCGAGCTTCATGTTGCTGATAATGTTGTCGCTGAGCACCACGCGCCGCGTCCTTCCCATGCCGCCGAGGAATGCGTTCTCTTTTTTGGTCTGCCTGCTCATGTCCTGAAGGTAGAACCCTTTGATCTTCAGGCCCGCATCGTGAAGGATCCCGCCGAGCCGCTCCTTCAGTGCTTCGTCTTCAACGGGGGTGTACTTGTTGAAGAGGGGAAGAATAAGCACCGGATACAGGGTGGCAAACACTCCGGATACCAGCACCATTGCCGCCGCGGCCCATATCCACCAGCTTTCCGGAGAGAGGCGGAAGGCAAGGAAAAGGATCAGGGCGAGCAGGGGATTGATGACCAGACTGAGCGCGACGTCCTTTGCTTCGTCGGTGAAAAATTGTTTCCGGTCCTGGTTGGAAAAACCGAACGCATGTTCGGTGCGGTAGGAAGAAATATATGAAAAGACAAGGTCGGACGGCAGTGTAAAAAGCGTCAGGATCCAGATAAAGCACAGAAAACGAAGGGCGGAGGACTGCGGAAGGGCCTGAATAAGCGGCGTGCTGACCCATAGGATAAAGACCAGCATCAGAAAGAACGTGCTCAGCTGGCGGATCAGGGACAGCTTTCGTTTTCGGGTTTCGTAGTTCCGGGCCAGCCGCTGTTTACCGGGGTCGAGAAGGGGATGTATTTCTGTCATGTTACTTGATTTCTAAAATAAAGGAGTCCGGGATATGGACCTGAAGTTTCTGCAGGCATTCGGAGGCGTCCGCATAGGTTCCGAAATTCCCGATGACCAGCCGGTAGAGCATCCTGTCGCCGGTCCGGGTTTCTTCGATGTAGCTTAAATAGTCAAAATGGCCCTGCAGGCGCCGGGAAAGCAGCACGGCATCAGAATGTTTGTATGTCGAATAAACCTGAACACCGTAAAGTATTTCCTTCGGACCGGAGCGGTCACTGTCGCGCTCTACCGGAAGATAGGGATTGTCCTCGGGTCTTTCCAACGTGGGTGAGAGCGAGGCGAAAAGTTCGGAGTACAGAGAGCGGGGAGCCGGAAGGGTATCTGAACCGGGGACCGTGTAGAGCACCTCGGTCGGATACACCGCATAGATCTCCAGGCTGTCGGCCGCGGCTTTTGAGATCCAGAAAAGGCCGGGAGCGTTCTTCAGCCGGTCGTTGACGGTCACGGTGACTTTTTTTCCGCTCTGTACATAAAAAAGCTCAATTTCGGTGCCGAAGGGAAGGCTTTCATGCGCCGCTGTCAGCTTTTCCTGTGAAAAGATATCGCCCCCGGCGGTCTCTTTTCCCTCAAAAGCCTCATCGTAGACAACGACTTTGCAGGGCGTCTGTGCATGAAGGAAAATAATAAGAGCAACGATCACGAAACTAAAAAGGATCTTTTTCATAGTAACCTCACTGATCTAAAACACATACGCCGTGTTCAGGGAGACCTGGAACATCGAAACTTCGCGCATGGTCTTATTAAGCGAAAGAATATAAGATAATTTTGGTGTGAATTGCCAGTTTTTTAAAGAAATATAAGTACTCAGATCCGCAGATATATCGGAGAGACCCGCCGGGATGTTCTTTCCATAACGTTCATAGGGAAGCGCGTTCACCCCGGTGTTCAGTGCCAGCCGGACCGGCAGGAAGACGTCGAAAGTATGCGCGACGGAGCATTTCCAGTACCAGCTTTTCAGCACCGGATCAACGTAGCTTCCGACAGTATAGGGGAAAGCGCCGCCCGTGCCGGAAAAACGCAGGTTAAACTCCAGGGTGAACGGCGGGGAGTTTTCGACACCGGGGAAAAAATAGGCTCCGATCCCTCCGGACATCATAAAACGGTCATTAAAGTAATGGTAGTAATTGAACATCGTCAGCAATTCATGATAAGCGGAAACGTCTTCCAGGGAGCTTACGCAGAGCTGGCTGACACCGATGCCGCGGTCCGGGAAATAGGCGGATCCGCCGAGGGAAGCGGAAGGAGCGGAATGCTCCGGGGAATATCCGCGGAATACATACCGGGAGTAAATTTCCGGATGGACGCTGAAGTATACTTCCGCACCGGCATGGCTGAAAAGCATGAAAAAAGAAAGGATATACAGAGAACGTATTTTTTTACTCATAAAACATATTAATACTTTAGAAGGAATAAATCAACACGCAATCACGGCGCGGTATGCAGAAAACCGGGCCGAAAAACGAAAAATGCCGACACTTGGGGTGGTGTCGGCATTTTTCTACACAGGAGGGAACTTGAAATATTATTACACAAAGTAAAATATTAAATTTTTCATCGCACCCCGCATCCCTGTCAAAGTTCATCTAATAATACAAAAATAAAATTACCGTGTCAAACGAAAAAAACCTTTGTTTGAACTTTTTTAGGGCTTAAATTCACACGCTTTTTTAAATGAAGGGAAGGTATTGATCATCTATGATTATTGCGATCGACGGGCCTTCCGGATCCGGAAAGAGTTCAACGGCAAAGCAGGTTGCAAAAGCCCTGAATTTTGTTTACCTTGATACCGGTGCCATGTACCGCGCCGTATCCGTGGGTGTGCTGCGGTCCGGAATCGCCCCGGAAAATCCTGAAGAAGTCGCCGAGGCGGTCCGTCACATGACAGTGCTTTTCCGTAAAGGAAAGGTATTGCTGAACGGCCGGGATGTGACGACAGCTATTCGTGAGGATGCCGCCAATAAGGCGGTAACACCCGTAAGTGCCAATCCCGCCGTACGGAAACTTCTGGTTGAAAAACAGCGCGCGTATGCGCGTGATCATGACGTGGTCATGGAAGGCCGTGACATTGGGACGGTGGTATTCCCGGATGCGGAATATAAGTTCTTTCTAACCGCCGAAATCGCAGTTCGCGCGGAAAGGCGCATGAAAGAAGCTCCGGACGCACTCAGCCTGGAGGAGGTCAAGGACGACCTGCAGCGACGGGACGAATATGACGCTTCCCGGGAGCACTCCCCGTTAAAATGCGCCGCGGACGCCATTGTGATCGATACCACGAATATGACATTACAGCAGCAGACTGATAAAATATTATCATTGATAAGAGAGCCAAAAAATGGAGGAAAATGAATGGCTGAAGAGTTAAAAAAGTAGAACCCGAAAACCCTCAGAGCGAAGACATCCGGGAAGCAACGGAAACACAGGAAGACCGGACCGGAGATGCTGAAGCAATGAAAAAAGAAGAAACTTCCGCAGAAGGTATCTCCGCTGAAAAGGCAGAGGAAGCAGGCCCAGAGGAAACAGAAGCGGCGGCTGAAGAAGTGGAGAAAGAAGTCAACACGGAGGAATCCGCAGAGAAAGCCACGGAGGAGGACCTGAAATCCAAAGCGGTCTCGGAGGAAGCTCCGGAAGAAGCGGACAAGACCGCAGACGAAAAAGGCGGAGAAGAAGTTTCTGACGATGCACCGGCAACTGAGGCTAATAAAAAAAATGCCGGCGACATCTATGATCAGATTTCTGTCGTAAAACGCGAAGACGTTAAATCCGGGGATGAACATGAAGTCAATCCTGAACTTGAAGAGATGTATGAAAAAACATTGAACAAGTTCAGCAATAACGAGCGTGTGAACGGACACGTGATCCGCATCACGGACAAAGAGGTGGTCGTGGATATCGGTTTTAAATCGGAAGGACTGATCCCGCTTGAAGAATTCGGGAATAATGTTCCTGAACTTGGTGATGAAATTGAGATCTATGTAGATAAGATCGAGGACCGCAAGGGCCAGCTGATCCTTTCAAAGAAGAAAGCGGATTTCCTGCGTGCCTGGGACCGTATCAAAGAAGTTTATGAAGAAGACGGCATTATTGAAGGCTATGTCATAAAAAGGATCAAAGGTGGCATGGTTGTTGATCTCGGCGGTGTCGAAGGCTTCCTTCCCGGTTCACAGATCGATGTGCGTCCGGTGATCGATTTTGATTCCTATGTCGGCAAGACCATGGAATTAAAGATCGTGAAGCTGAACGAGGCCCGGAAAAATATCGTTGTAAGCCGCAAGGAGATCCTTGAAGAAGCCCTGAAAGAAAAACGCGAGGAGTTGCTGAGCCAGATCCAGGTCGACCAGGTGCTCAAAGGCCGTGTGAAGAATATCACCGATTTTGGTGCTTTTATCGATCTCGGCGGCGTTGACGGACTTCTGCACATCACAGACATGTCCTGGGGCCGCATCAAGCACCCCTCGGAAATGCTTTCCATCGATGACGTGGTGGAAGTGAAGGTAATTGATTACAATACCGAACGGCAGCGCGTGTCACTCGGGCTGAAGCAGCTCGAGCCGCATCCCTGGGAAGATATCGAACAAAAATACCCCATTGACTCCGTTGTCAATGGCCGGGTGGTCTCGATCACCAACTACGGTGTTTTCGTGGAACTGGAGAAGGGCGTCGAGGGCCTGGTCCATATTTCGGAAATGAGCTGGACACAGCACATCAAGCACCCCTCGGAGATCTATCAGATCAATGATGAGATCGAGGCCAAGGTCCTGAATATTGATGCTCACGACAGGAAGATCTCGCTCGGTGTCAAACAGCTGCAGCCGGATCCCTGGGAAGCGCTGGAAAAGAAGTACGCTCCGGGTATGAAAGTACGCGGCGTGGTGCGCAACCTGACCCAGTTCGGTGCCTTTGTTGAGATCGAGGAAGGTATTGACGGGCTCATCCATGTCTCGGACCTTTCCTGGACACAGGTGGTACGCCATCCGAAAGAGGTCCTGCAGAAGGATCAGGAGATCGATGTGGTCATCCTGGACATCAACAGCGAAGCCCGGAAGATCTCCCTCGGATACAAACAGCTGAAGCCCAATCCCTGGGAAGCGCTGGAGAAAAAATACAAACCCGGGAAAATGGTCAAGGCCAATGTCCTGAAGATCCTCGATAAAGGGATCATCATGACCATTGAAGGCGAGGAAGTAGAGGCGATCGTTCCCCTCTACAATAAGTCCAAGAAGGAAAAACGTGATTACACACGCAACATCAATGTCGGAGATGAACTTGAGCTTCGGGTCGTGGAAGTGCGGCCGGATGATCGCAAGATCGTGCTGGCCAGTGAAGACCTGGATCTTTCCGAAGACGACAAGGACATTGCCAGGGTTATGGCCAAACAGGAAGACTTCACTCAGAAAATTGAAATTCCGGATAATGTCCTGAACAAGTTCCAGGAAAAGCAAAGCAAAGCGGTTCCTGAAGAAAAAGCGGAAAAAAGCGTCGCCAAAACAAAAGAAAAGGCCGAAGAACCTGAACCTGAACCTGAACCTAAACCTGAATCTAAACCAGAACCTGAAACGGAAACCGCAAAAAAACCGCAACCTAAATCCAAAAGCAAAAAAACCGCCGTAAAGAAAGTGGAAGAAGCCTCGGGTGAAGGAACGGAACCCGAAGCGGAAAAGACAGTGGAAAAAACGACCGAAAAAAAAGAAGCGAAAAAGGATGCGAAATCCGCAAAGGAAGCTCCTGCCGCTAAAAAAGTAAAAAAGACCGCCGACAGCAAAGATACAGGACCGGAAGAAGCAGAAGACAACGAAAAAGGAAAGGAAACGGATACAGGACCGGAAGAAAAGGAAAAAGACCAGGCCTAAACGGTATAACGTTCACAGAAAAAGCCGCTCCGGAAAGAGCGGCTTTTTTATTTTACACCATACCCTTCCGGATACCTCCCGGTGATAAGAAGGAATGCCGCTGAATTGAAAGAATAATACACGGATCACCGGATATTTTATTTTAAATTGTGAAATACAATTATTATCTTTAAATTTAATAAATTGTCAGGACCGGCAGGATGAAAAATATTTTACCAAAAATTATTGTTTCCGTTGCAGCGGTGATCTTCTGGCTGCTGATCGTGGCCGGCCAGGAATACGTGACCGTCAGGGAGGTCTCCCTGAAAGTGTACGACCCGCGGTCGGAGGTAACGCTGGGGAAGACCCTGCCGGAACATGTCAATGTGCGCGTGGAGGGCCCCGGACATATCCTTTATTTCCAGAGATGGATGAAAAATGCGTCCCTTGTGCTGGATGTCGGCACCATTTATCAGGATCAGCGAATCTCTTTAAAATCCTATTTCGAGCAGCGGCCGAACCAGGTGATCCTTCACCCGGAGATCACCTTTCTTGAGATCGTATATCCCGACAGTGTCGATATCGTGATCGACAACAAGGTCACGAGAGAGATCCCGCTGGAAATTGCATCCGATATTTCCGTCAGGTCCGGCTATATTCAGGTGGACGAATCCGTTCAGAGCCATGTGACGGTCACCGGTCCCGAAAATTATGTGAATTCGCTTGACCATCTCCGCACGGAGACACTGAAAAAAGAAAATGTGGACATGTCCTTCAGTGAAGAGATCAGTGTGATCAACCCGGATACCGAACTTCTGAATATCGATCCCGGGAAGGTAAAGGTTGTATTTGAGGTCGAGATGATCGGTGAACGCAGCATTCATAATATTCCGGTAAAAGTTCGCAACCAGCCTCCCGATCTGGAACTGCAGCTTATCCCCGATGCGGTAAGCCTCCGCATTACGGGAGGGAACGGGCGCATCCAGGACCTCGCCCCGAACGATTTCCTTGTGCATTTTGATTATCTTGCGCAGTGGTTCCCCAATAAGCATTATTATCCCGTGAATATCGACCCCCCTGAGGAAGTCCTGGATATCATAAGCATCAATCCGGAAACGATCGAAGTGGTAGTGATAAAAAGGAACGATGAATAAAAAAAAAACACACCCCTGTATCCTCGGGATAGAATCCTCCTGCGATGAGACCAGCGCAGCCGTTCTCAGCGGTTTTGACGTAAGATCCCACATCGTATATTCCCAGATGATCCACAAAAAATACGGCGGCGTGGTTCCGGAACTGGCCAGCCGCGCCCATGAACATGCCATCTCACAGGTCGTGGAATCTGCCTTTGATCAATGCGGCTGCCGTCCCGCGGAGATCGATGCGGTTGCCGTGACCTGCGGACCCGGGCTGATGGGAGCGCTTCTGGTGGGACTGAATTATGCGAAGGGCTTTGCTCTGGCGCAAAATATTCCCCTGATCGCCGTGAATCACATTGAGGCGCACCTTTATGCACCCATGCTGGAATTTCCGGAACTTGAGCCCCCTTTCCTTTGCCTTCTTGTCTCCGGCGGACATACGATGCTGGTGGATGTGCGCGGACTGCGGGATTTTGAGATCCTCGGTTCGACGCGTGACGATGCTGCCGGAGAATCATTTGACAAGACCGCCCGCCTCCTGAAGATCGGGTACCCCGGCGGTCCGGTGATCGATACCCTTTCTGATTCCGGCAACCGGAATGCAGTGCGTTTTCCGCGTTCACTGCTGGAGGCAAAAAGCCTGGACTTTAGCTTCAGCGGCATGAAAACGGCAGTCCTGCATCACGTCAAGCAACAGAAGCACATTACCGACAGGGATAAAGCGGATATTGCCGCCAGTTTTCAGGAAGCGGTCGTTGATGTGCTCGATGAAAAACTCTGCCGGGCGGTAAAACGCAGCGGTCATAAAAAGGTTGTGCTGGCAGGCGGCGTTGCCGCGAACCGGCGCTTAAGAGAAGTCCTGGGAAAGACCGCGGAGCGGAAAAACCTGCGTTTATACTATCCGCCGCTGGAATACTGTACCGATAATGCCGCCATGATCGCTGCTACCGGAGTGATGTATTACCGCAAAGGAATGTTTTCCAGCATGGAGGTACCCGCGGTGCCGAATTTGAAATTAACATCAGGGAGTGAAGGATGATCATTGTATTCAAGCCGAATGCAAGCGAAGCACAGATGGAACAGGTATACGATTACCTGAGTGCTCACGGTTTTGAGATCCATCCAAGCCGGGGTAAGGAATATACACTTTACGGGGTCATCGGCAATACCCAGAAACTTTCACCCGAGTATTTTAAGGGTTTTGACGGGGTTTCCGACGCCTTCCGGGTGGTTGAATCCTACAAACGCTGCTCGCGGAGCTTTCATCCGGGAAATACAAAGGTGAAGATCGGGGACGTGACCGTCGGCGGCAGGGAGATCGTAGTGATCGCGGGCCCCTGCTCCGTGGAAAATAAGAACATGATCAAAAAAATATCGTTTGATGTCGTGCCGCATGGTGCGAACATGATCCGCGGCGGCGCTTTTAAGCCCCGTTCCTCGCCCTACAGTTTTCAGGGACTGGGGGAAGGGGCTGGAATATCTCCGGGAAGCCGGTGACAGGACCGGGACACCGGTCGTGTCGGAGATCATGGCCATCCAGGATATTCCGCTTTTTGAAAAGTACGTTGACGTAATACAAATCGGTGCGCGCAACATGCAGAATTTTGCCCTTCTGAAAGAACTGGCGAACATTAAAAAACCCCTTTTGTTGAAACGCGGTATTTCCGCCACGGTTGAAGAATGGCTCAATTCGGCCGAATATCTTGCAAGCAAGGGGAATCAAAAGATCATCTTATGTGAACGGGGAATAAGGAGTTTTGAACGCTCCACGCGATTCACCCTTGATCTTTCGTCTGTGCCGGTCATCAAGAAAAAGTCCCATCTGCCGGTCATTGTCGACCCAAGCCACGCCATGGGTCAGAGTGAATATGTCATTCCCATGGCGCGGGCGGCGATCGCGGCGGGTGCCGACGGGATCATGGTGGAAGTGCATCATGATCCCCGCAACGCCCTTTCCGACGGTCCGCAGTCGCTGTCCGTCGAAGCTTTCAGAGTATTAACCCATGAGATCGAAATGATCTCGGAAGCCCTCGGAAGAAAACTTGTCAGAGCAAACACGTAAATGCCGTTCTTTTTCGCTTATCGGTTACGGGCGGTTCGGGAAGCTGTGGGCGGATATCCTTTCCGGACACGGCAGGGTCTTTGTCTATGAAAAAGATCCCGTGAACATCCCCGGGGCCGCGGCGAACGTACAGTTTACGGATCTTTATACCGCTCTGAAACAGGAGGTGATCTTCCTCTGCATACCTATTTCGGCCATCGAACCGTTCCTGCGCGATCATGCCTCACGCATTTCGCAAAACGCTACGGTCATAGAGATGGCTTCCGTGAAATCCCTGCCGGAAACCTGGATGGACAGGCATATCCCGGGCATTCGGCATCTTGGGGTGCACCCTTTGTTCGGTCCTGACAGTTACGATAATAATCAGGCCAGGCTCATGGTCATTACACCCTCTGAGCAATATCCAGGACTTTCCGCTGAATGGGATGAGATACTGACTTCCTGGCGTTTCCACACAAAGATACTGAGAGCGGAAGAGCACGACAAAAGCATCGCCTATTCCCAGGGGATCACACATTTTATCGGGAATGTTCTGAAAAAAATGGGGCTTCCGGAAAGCGCCACGCCGACCCTGGGCTATAATATGCTCCGGGACGTGGAGAGGTTCTGCAGTAACGACACCTCGCAGCTTTTCCGCGACATGCTCCTGTACAATCCGCATTCCATGGAAATGTTCAGACTTTTTTTAAAGGCAAGTCATGAAGTATCCGCCTATATCCGCAGGGAGAATGTGCAGTATACCGGACCCATGACCCTCGGTGTGATGGGGGAGAAAGGCAGTTTTTCTCATGAAGCCGGAAAGACATGGCTGAAAAACAAACATATACACAAAGGAAAAATATCCTGTCTGACAACGGCGGAAAAGGTTTATGACGCACTCCGGTTCGGCCTTGTTCAAACAGGGCTATTACCGGTGCAGAACGCTGTCGGTGGGATGGTGATCGAAACGGTGGAAGGGCTTGCGCGTTACAACTGCAAGATCTCCGGCTTTTTTCCATTTCCCGTGGTGCAGTGTCTGCTGGGGAGAAGGGACGTAAAGACGAAAAAACCCCGCGCGTTACATTCCCATCCGCAGGCTCTGCGGCAGTGCAGGGATTACCTGGCAAAGCATTATCCCCGGATACCCCTTGTCGAGGAGGAAGATACCGCTGTGGCGGCCCGGAAACTTGCTGCCGGGGAACTTCCGCGGGACGCCATGGTCATCGCATCGGAAGTCTGCGTAGAACGTTATCAGTTAAAACTGATCGATAAAAACATACAGGACCTTGCGTATAACGTGACGGATTTCATCACCGTCGTCAATAATTAGAAATATGAAAACAGCACAGGCAAAGATCATCGAACCGGTGGAAAGGGTACGCGGACAGATAACCCCCCCGGGAGATAAGTCCATCAGCCACCGCGCGCTGATGTTTGCGGCTATCGCAAAAGGCCGTTCAAAGATCCGGCATTTGAACATCGGTGCGGATGCACTCTCCACCGTTGCCTGCCTGCAGAAGCTCGGTGTAAATTTCCAGCTGGGGAAATTTACGGTTGACGTGGACAGCCCCGGTTTCTCGGCATGGCAGCAGCCTCTGGACGGTGTGCTGCACTGCGGAAATTCCGGAACGACCGTCCGCCTTCTCAGCGGCCTGCTGGCCGGACGCGACAACATGTCGGTAAGCCTGCAGGGTGATAATTCGCTGAGCCAAAGGCCAATGCGGAGGATCATCGATCCCCTGGAGAAGATGGGAGCGGATATCCGTTCACGCGACGGCTATCTGCCCCTGAAGATCAGGGGCGCACCTTTAAAGGGCATCTTCTACCGGCTTCCGCTGCCGAGCGCACAGGTCAAGTCTTGCGTCCTGCTTGCCGGATTGTCCGCAAAAGGCAAAACCTATGTGGAGGAAAGGCTCAGGTCCCGGGATCACACCGAGACACTGATGAAAATGTTCCACATTCCGGTCTTCAGGAACAAGAACACTATTTCCGTGCATACGCTCCGGAGGACGATACCGGGTTTTCAGTATGATGTTCCCGGGGATCCTTCTTCCGCGGCTTACTGGGTGGCGGCGGGGCTCCTGCTGCCGAAAAGCCGGCTGCTGCTTCGGAAGACCTCACTGAACCCAACCCGTATATCCTATTTGAAACTTCTGAAACGCTGTGGCGCTAATATCGATATCTCGCAGAATAACAAAAGCCTGGAGCCGGAAGGCGATATCGTTGTCCGGACCTCTGCGTTGCGGAATTTTCACATACACAGTAAACAGGTGCCGGGGCTGATCGACGAACTGCCGCTGCTTGCGCTTATCGCAACGCAGGCAAAAGGCAGGACCGTGATCAGCGGAGCGAAGGAATTACGGTATAAGGAAAGCGACCGTATTGCCAGTACGGCCGCCATGCTCAGGGCTTTCGGTGCCGAGGTCGAGGAATTTGAAGATGGTATGGCGATCACGGGGGGTATTTCACTGAAAGGCGGAAAGGTTGATGCAAAAGGGGATCACCGTATTGCCATGACGGCATCCGTTGCAGGACTTCTGTCGGCCGCTCCCGTTCATATCCGCGGATGGTCCTGTGTGAATATCTCCTATCCGAACTTTTACGACACAATGGAAAGAATAGGCCGCTTATGAAATTTGCGTTATTCGGACATCAGATCGGATATTCCCTAAGTCCCGGTATACACCGTGAGATCGCCGGAGCGGAGTTTGACTACCGTATCCTTGATGTTCCCCCGGAGGAATTTGATCAGGCAGTGGAAGAACGCCTGCCGGAATTCAGCGGATTCAATGTGACGACTCCCTATAAAGTGCGCATTATGCGGCATTGTGACGTATTCGATCCGCCTGTCCGGAAGATCGGTGCAGTGAACACGGTGTTGAACCGGGATGGAAAATGGACCGGGTTCAATACGGACTACCTGGGATTCATGCGTGCTTTCAAAAAGAACATCCCGGATTTTCTTTCTTACCATCCCGTGGTGGCGGGATACGGCGGTGCTGCCAGGGCGGTGCTGTTTGCACTGCGGAAAATGGGTTTTTACGCCGCGACCGTTTACGGAGGAAACAGCAGGCAAAAACGTCTGAACTTCATTTTTTCCATGAAAAGGCAGTTGTGCATGCAGTTGCTGACGGTCCTTCCGGACATGCCGCGGATCTGGATCAACTGTACGCCCGCGGGGAGCGAAAGGGCACCCGGGGTTCCCGGCGAGCTTATTCCCGGACGCAGGGACGACATCCTGTTCGATCTGAATTATGCGCCCGTTCCGACCTTTCTTGAGAACGCGGCGGGGCAAAAAGGGATAAAAACGTTCAACGGGCTGGAAATGCTTGTATTCCAGGCCGTTGAAGCGCAGAAGATCTGGCGGGGAAACACATTTTCCGGGAAAACAAAGACGGACGGGATGAAGTCCCGGAAAAGCACGGACATTCCATCATCGGCGGAGAAGCAATGAAAGCAACTATTCAGTACATAACGGGAGGCGAAAGCCACGGTCCGGCCATGATCGCGATGATCCGCGGCCTGCCTGCCGGATTCAGCCTCGATTTGGAGAAGATCAATTATCAGCTCTGGCGGCGGCAGCAGGGATACGGCCGCGGGGGGCGCATGAAGATCGAAAAGGACAAGGTGGCCGTACTCAGCGGATTGCGGGGAGGGACGACACTTGCCTCACCGCTCACGCTGATGCTGCAGAATAAGGATTATCTCAGCTGGCAGGATAAAATGGATCCCGTTGCCGCCGATATGAGCGAAAAAGTCCGGGTGCCGCGGCCGGGCCATGCGGATTACGCCGGCGTGAAAAAATATGCGTTTGATGATATTCGGAATGTGCTGGAACGCGCTTCGGCACGTGAAACGGCGGCCCGTATCCTGGTGGGAGCCGTATGCAGGCAATATCTTGAAGCCCTGAACATCCGGCTTTATTCCCATGTTATTCGTCTGGGAACGGTATGTTCTGAAATGCGGGCCTGTGAAGCATTGCTGAAAAAGGCGGACGATTCCGACGTGCGCTGTATTGACGAAACGGCAGCGGAGAGAATGCGTCAAGCCATTGACGCTGCCGGAGCGGCGGGCGATTCGCTCGGCGGTGTTTTTGAAGTCTGCGTCTACGGTTTACCCGCGGGTCTGGGGAGTTATGTGCACTGGGACGATAAGCTTTCTTCCATGATCGCCGCGGAGATCATGGGCATACAGGGAATCAAGGGCATCGGCTTCGGTGCCGGCTTTTCCTCCGCGGATCTCCCCGGAAGCCGGTATCATGATGAATTTGAGATCGCGGAGGGGAAAGTCCTGCGAACTTCCAATTTCGCCGGCGGACTGGAGGGAGGGGTGAGCAACGGAGAAATACTGAGCTTCAATGCCGTGATGAAACCCATTCCCACACTGACAAAGCCGCTGAAAAGCTTCCATATCGAAAGCATGGAGGAAATGAAGGCGCATAAGGAACGCAGCGACACCTGCGCCCTGCCGGCCGCATCCGTCGTTGCGGAAAACATCACCGCCGTTCCGCTTCTGAATGCGCTGCTGTCCCGTTTCGGCGGAGATACGTGGAAGAATCTGAAAGCAAGGGCCGCCGGTGATGAATGACCGCGCCGTCCATATCTTTCTCATCGGGATGATGGGAGCAGGAAAAAGCTCCGTGGGGAGAACGCCTTGCCGGGATCCTGCATCGCGATTTTATCGATCTGGATACGCTGATCGAAGTTGAAAGCGGGAAAAGCATTCCGGAGATCTTTCAGGAGGAGGGGGAAGCGGTATTCCGCAGACGGGAAACGGAGACCGCCCGAAAGCTTGATCTCCGGCGGCCGGCGGTTATCGCTGCCGGAGGTGGTTTCCCTCTGAGGGAAGAGAATATGCGCTGGATGAAAGCGAACGGAAGGGTCATATGGCTTCGCGCCGGAAGCGGCAGTATCAGGGAACGTATCCGCCATGAAGAACGTCCTCTGCTGCCCCTTCCCGTGAAAAAGGAAGCAATAGAGAAGATCCTTTCCCGGCGTATTCCGGTCTACCGGGAGGCGGAGATGTCTTTTGATACCGGGGATCAGGAACCGGAAGTGACAGCGAAAAAGATCGCAGAGGCATTGCAATGACAAGCAGCATTAAGGTGAAAGCCCGGGATCATGCCTACCGCATCCATATTGCCGGAGGCTTGCTGCAGAAAAGCGGGGAAATGCTCCGGAAGCTTTTTTCCCCGCAGACACATATCGGGCTCATGGCCTCGAAGACCGTGGAAAAATATTACCGCGGGCCGGTACAGAATTCACTGGAAAAGGCGGGTTTCACCGTCAGCTTTTTCAGGATGCCGACGGGAGAGGAGAACAAGAACATGGAAACGGTGTCGTCGCTGTACGATGCGCTCATTGCGAAAGGATTTGACCGCAGCTGTCTGATCCTTACGCTCGGCGGAGGGGTCGTGGGCGATACCGGCGGCTTTACGGCGGCAACGCTTTACCGCGGCATTCCCTACGTGCAGATGCCGACAACCCTGCTTTCACAGACGGATTCCGCGGTGGGCGGAAAAACCGGTGTGAATCATCCGGAGGGAAAGAACCTTATCGGAGCGTTCTATCAGCCGGAGGCGGTGCTGATCGATCCTGCGGTCCTGCATACCCTGGAAATGCGCGAACGGGTATCCGGTTATGCGGAGATCCTTAAATACGGTTTCATCCGCGACAGGGAGTTCCTGGACCGCTGTATTGCAGACCGGCAAAGGATCCTTGAGCTCCGGGATATGGAATATCTCGGCGGGGTTATCCGCCGTTCCCTGGAGATCAAGGCCGCGATCGTGGCGGAGGACGAAAAGGAAGAGAACATCCGAACGCCGCTGAATTTCGGACATACGGTGGGGCATGCCCTGGAACAGAGCAGCGGATACGGCACATTCCGCCACGGGGAAGCCGTCCTTGCCGGCATGTATGCGGCCCTGTTCCTGAGCATGGAAAGCGGGAGCTTAGACCGAAGGACCGCCGGGCACTATATGGACGGCCTGGCATCCGTCCCCCTCGGGGCCTCGCCGGGGAAGATCGACACCGTAGCGGTATATCCCGCATTGTCACGGGATAAAAAGAGACGCAGGAAACGCCTGAAATTCGTGCTTTTAGACGATATCGGGAAGGCCTTTGTTGCGGAAGACCTGCCCGTGGAGCTGGTGAGGGAAAGCATCAGCAGGACCCAAAAAGCATTTTGCAGGGAGAAAGGGGAATGAATACGGAAAACATTATGAAGATACTCGTCATCCACGGTCCGAACCTGAATCTGCTTGGCCACCGTGATAAAAAGGAATACGGCACACTCACGCTGGACAAACTGAATAAACGTCTCCGGAAATGTGCGGCGGAACGGGGAATGGAGCTCCGTATCTTTCAGTTCAATTCCGAAGAAAAGATCATCCGCACCCTGCACCGGCACCGGAACCGCTGTGACGCGGTGATCATCAACCCCGCCGCATACACCCATTACAGCTATGCCATCCGTGATGCCATCGAGCTGATCCCCGGACCGGTCGTGGAAGTGCACCTTTCCAATATTGATGAGCGGGAGCCGTTCCGGAGGATCTCGGTCACCAAAGATGTCTGCATTCGCCAGATATACGGGAAGAAGGAAAAAAGTTACACCGAAGCGCTTGCATTTTTGCATGATCATCTGAAGAAGAAGGCATGAGCAGGAAAGTCCACAGATCATTTTTTCAGAGGGCCGTACAGGAAGTTGCCGCCGACCTTCCGGGAAGGATCCTTGTAAGGACCTTCCGGAACGGAGGGCAGATCAGGGTCCGCATTGTCGAAACGGAGGCGTACGCCGGATCCGGGGATCCGGCCTCGCATTCATACCGGGGGAAAACCCCGAGGAATTCCGTCATGTTCGGACCGGCGGGACATCTGTATGTCTATTTTACCTACGGCATGCACCACTGCTGTAATATCGTCACCGGAAGCAAGGGAAGCGGTGAAGCGGTTTTATTGCGTGCGGCCGAACCGCTCGCGGGCACCGGACGCATGATCTATAACCGTTACGGCAGGGATACCGTTTCAGCACGTGAATATGCGAACCTTTCGAACGGTCCTGCCAAACTCTGCCGTGCAATGAATATTACGGGGGATCAGAACGGCGCGGATCTGTGTTCCGGGGATTTTCATATTGAATACGGGGAAGCAGATGTTAAGCCTCATGTCCTGCAGTCCCCCAGGATCGGCATCCGCCGCGGTACGGCGTTTCCGTGGAGATATTACCTCATGGATAACGACTGGGTGAGCAAGGCGGGAAAGGGAACGCGGGAATGAACGGCAAAGATCCGAAGCACAGGAAAACGTTCCGGATCCGGCCGGAACAGGTATGGAACGTTCAGGGCATGATCCAGCAGCTTGTCATGCTGCTGATCATGCTTGCCGTTTATACTGTGGCCCGCTTATTGACGCAGGATCCGGAAGGAGGATACACCGGACTGATAAGCTGGCTGCAGCAGTTCCACGGCCTGTTCCGGACCCCGCATTTGCTTTCCGACCTTCTGACGGGGGCGCTCGCCGGTGCCGCCCTTGCGGGCATGTTCCTGCTGCTGGACGTTGCTGTGGGATATATCAGGGACAGGGCAAAATTAAATGAATGGATCCACCGCTCGGATTTCATGCTGCCGGAAAACCGCAAACAGAGGAAATGGGCATTGGGCATCGCCCTTTCCGGATCGGCGATCGAAGAGATCTTGTTCCGCGGTTTTATTTTCTGGCGGTCGTGAATCTTTGGGGCTCATGGATATGGGCCTCCCTGATCATCTCCGCCGTATTCGGCTTTCTGCATGCCGGCCTGCAGGGATTCTGGTCCACGTTGTGGATCTTTATGATCAGTTTCTTACTCTGTTATTTTACGGTGCTCGGCAAAAGCATCTATTTTCTGATTGCGGTGCATATGATGGTGAATATCATGAACTTGTTCCTTCTGCCGGTACTGGCAGACAGGCTGAGCCCGCCGTCCCGGTAAGTGAAAGAAAAAAGCACGGCGTTTATGTATTGCAGAGAGCAGTGAGAATTGTGTATATTCCGTAAGAGAGAGGTCGTGAAAATATGAATGAATTCCGCTCACTGCTGAAAACCATGATTGATTTTGTCTTTGACAGGCATCATTATATCCTGATGTCCGTATTTGTCCTTTTTCTTTTTTTTCTCATCATTGTCCTGGGAGCTAATTCGGGCCATACGCCCTTGCCTGTATCGCCATGAAAACATCATTCAGACGTTTTGCATACAATATATTCTTTCGGTTGTCTCCGTTACTGATACTCCTGTTACTTGAATTGTCGCTGCGTTTTCTGGGTGCCGGTGAATCCTATGTCTTGTTCAATGTTTCGGCGGATAAACAGGATTATGAATTAAACCCGAAATATTACCGACGTTTTATTTCCGCCGAACAGTTCCCGGATCTCGATATCCTTCATCAGCGTTTCCCGGTGAGCAAAGCGGAGCATACAAAAAGGATCTTTCTCATCGGCGACCAGAGTTTCTGTTCCCTTTTCCCGGATGCGAACCGGGAACAGCTCCTGCCCGGCTTTTACGGTCCGGACAGCACCTATTACGATGTTGTACAGCTGGCGGCGCCGCTGAGCAACAGTTTTGCACTTGCCCATCTGGTCGGGAAACTGTCCGGATATGATGCCGATGCCTGCATCGTGCTGAGCGGAGCCGCGGAGTTTTACGGGCTTCCCCAAAAAAGCAGCTGGATGCAGGATATTCACAACTACTGGGGTTTGTCCGCGTACGTGACCTTGAAAGCGCACCGCTTTTTACAGGTGCTTGACCGTTTTGTGTATCTGAAGAGGGACAGGGACGAAGTATTTCCCCCCGCAGATATCGATCAATGGACCGTACCCGCCGGATCCGGACAATACCGGGAATCCCTGGACTTTTATGAACGCAATCTCCAACGCATGACCAGAAATGCCGATTTCCCCCTGTTCTTTGTCAATCTTCCGGTGAACATCAAGGTGCATCCTTACCGTTCAAATTTTAATGACACGGAAATGAAAGATGCCGGGATCGCAAAAGAATGTGCCGTGCTGGTGGACAATGCCGACCGTTTCAGCCTTGACCGCTGGATCGGGGAACTCGGGGCCTGGGAGCCGGAAACGGCGATCTATTATTATAGTCTGGCCATGATCAACGAACGCCGCGGAGAAAAGGAAGCAGCGGTAAAGCACTATGAAGAAGCGCTCCGGCGCGACGGGTTCCGCGTACGCCCCCAGCCGGGGACGGACCGCCTGCTTCGCGAATATACCGCTTTGAACGGGAATGTGTCAATCGATGTCCGTGCGGAGGCAAAAGCGGCCGCTTCCGGCGGACTTACGGTAAACCGCTTTTTTCAAAACGGAACGGCACTCAACGAACGCGGAAAAACTTTTTTTACGGACATGCTGAGAACGGCGCTCACAGAATATTATCACAAATCCGAATAACACAAAGGATGCGGCCATGGCAACGCTTACATTTCTCGGGGCAACCGGTACGGTCACCGGTTCAAAGTATCTTTTTGAACAGGAAGGAAGCAGGTTTCTGCTTGATTGCGGTTTGTTCCAGGGACTCAAGGAATTGCGGCTTCGCAACTGGAATCCCCTGAGGGTGAATCTCGCAAAACTGGATGCCGTGGTGCTTACCCATGCACATATCGATCATACCGGCTATCTGCCGCGCCTGGTCAGGCAGGGTTATCATAGGCCGGTTTACTGTACGGAGCCAACCCGCGACCTGCTGGAGATCATGTTGCTGGACTCCGCTCACCTGCAGGAAGAAGACGCAAAGTACGCCAATAAGAAAGGCTTCAGCAAGCATAAGCCGGCCCTGCCGCTGTATGACACCGCAGACGCAAAAAAAGCGATCTCGCTTCTGAAAGGGATCCCCTATGAGACGGCATTTGAAGTTGCCCCCGGCATAAGGGCGAGCTTCCGCGATGCCGGTCACATACTGGGCTCCGCATTTGCCATCGTGTCCTGGACGGAGAAGGACCGGGCAAAAAGGATCGTCTTTTCCGGAGACCTGGGCCGTCCCGGCCGGCCGGTATTGAGAGATCCCCGGAAAATAAAAGCGGCGGATTATCTTTTGCTGGAATCCACTTACGGAGACCGTTTGCACGGAGAATCCGATCCGCAGGAGGAGCTGAAGAAGATCATTTTGAAAGCGGTAGAGAAAAAGGGTGCGGTCCTTATTCCGGCATTTGCCGTGGGAAGAACCCAGGAACTGCTGTATACCCTGAGAGCACTGGAATCAGCTTCCCGGATCCCCGAGATCCCGGTGTATGTTGACAGTCCCATGGCGATCAGGGCGACTAGATTGTATTTGAAGCATACGCAGATCTACGACAAAGAGGCAAACGCGCTGTTAAAGGGCGGCGAGGAAGTGTTGCTGACAAAACATACGGAATTCACGGAAAGCGTGGAAGCTTCCAAGCGCATTAACGGACAGCGCGGGCCCTGTATCATTATCTCCGCAAGCGGCATGCTTACCGGCGGGCGTATACTGCATCACCTGATACAACGCCTTCCTGACTTACGGAATACGGTGGTCTTTGTGGGTTATCAGGCGGAAGGGACCCGCGGCCGGGCGCTGCAGAACGGCAGGGACAAAGTCAAAATTCACGGGCGGTACATCAAGACGCAGGCATCCATAGAGACCATCAGCGATTTTTCCGCACATGCCGACTACCGTGAGATCATGGGTTGGCTGAAGCATTTCGCAGAAGCGCCCCGGAAGACCTTTATCGTTCACGGCGAACCGGATGCCAGCAGCCATCTGCAGAACCTGATCAGAAATGAACGGGGATGGGAAACCCATATTCCCGTGTATGAAGAAAAGATCGTACTGGATTAAATGAAAGGCCGTCAGAGGTTCGCCAGCGCTTTACAGCCGGTGATCATGATGCATTTGCTGCTGATGGTCGCCCCCGTCACCGCATCGACCTTCACCTTTTGCTGCCGGAGCCTTTCGAATTTTTCCGGGTCGTTTCCCGCTTTCCTAATGATCAAACACGTTCCGGCCATCACGGATATCCGGTCGTTTTTTCGGGGTTAACAACAAAAGGTTAATACACATATATACTCACAAGTCCAACGGATCAGGAGACAAAAAGCAGCAGTCGCGCACAGAGCAATGCGGCATAGGTTCCCAGAACGTAGCCGGCGATACCGAGCATGACGCCGACGGAGGCAAGTGCGGGATGGAAGGCGGAAGCCACGATGGGTGCCGAAGCCGCGCCGCCCACATTCGCCTGAGATCCGACCGCCATGAAGAACAGGGGCGCTTTGATAAGCTTCATGACCACAAAGAGGATGAGTAGATGGATGGCGAGCCAGGTAAGTCCCATTCCGAAAAGCGCGGGATATTCCGTCACGGCCTTGAGATTAGCGCCGGCGCCAATCACGCCGATAAGAAGATAAAGCATCACCGTGCCGATCTTGGAAGCGCCCGCCCCCTCGTAATTTTTGATCGGGGTGAAGGAGAGCCCGACGCCGATGCTGGTAATAATGATCACTTTCCAGGTGGAATGCGAAATAATATCGCCGACTTCCGGAAGAACGTTCCCCAGCAGGTAGGCCAAATAGGAAAAACCGAAGGCCATGGCCAGGAGCACGAAATAATCCGTGCTTGACGCGACACGGTTCGTTCTTTTTTGAAAGTTGATAACCTTGTCCCGGAGCTCGATGATCGCGGAATTATCCGCGCCGAGGCGTCTGTCAATGCTTTCGTACCGGCCTGCGAGGAAAAAGAGGATCCCGGTAAGAATATTTGCCGCCAGGACATCCACGATCACCATGGTGCCAAGCATACTGTCCGGCGTGCCGACGGACTGACCGATAGCGATAAAATTGGCCCCTCCGCCGATCCAGGAACCGGAGAGAGCTGCCATGCCTTTCCATATTCCTTCCGGCAGGGCGTTTTTAAAGATCAGCAGTGACAGGGGGCCTCCGATGACAATGCCCAGTGTTCCGGTCAGGAACATGATCAGGGCCTTGCTGCCGAGCTTGAGTATCCCCTTGATATCGATGGCGAGCGTCAGCAGCAGCAGGGAAGCGGGAAGCACGAAGGTCTTGACCTGGGAATACAGGGGATCGCTCATGGGAAGAACGCCCAGTGAAGTCAGAATGGTAGGGATGAAATAAGCAAAAACCAGGGGCGGCACAACGCCGAAAAACCGTTTTCCCCAGGCGGTATAATGATTGATCGCATAGATGGCAGCAGGAACGATCAGCAGGATCGCCAGTAAGCCGAATGGGTCTTTGATCAGTGCGGTTTCCATAAACTCCCTTTTATCGTTTGTAAATATATCCCGAATCATCAATAACGAGGACCGAATCCATTTCGGGAAAATCTTCCATTGTCAGTGCTCTCATTTCTTTCAGGGCCCGCTGTTCGTTATCCGGAGCGGGATAACCGGGATAATGCTGAAGAATGGAAAAAACACGGGCATATAAAAATGCGCCGTCCCGGCCGGTGAACACCTTCAATATCGGAGCCACGCCGCGTGAACCCTGAAGGTTAAACCGCCGGTACGTGCAAAAATTACCCAGGCTGTAGGCGATGAGGCGGTCCCTGTACAGTTCCACGGCACGCGTCACGTGCGGGCCGCTGCCGAAAACAATATCGGCGCCGGCGTCAACGGCGGTGTGTGCAAAACGATAGGCATTGCCGCGGATACTGCCTTTGTAATTTTCATTGACCCGCGGCGTATGCGCGTATTCCTCGCCTTCACCGCCGCCGTGAAACATTGCGACCACGATGTCGCTGTGTTCGTCAAGTTCCGAGATGATCTTGGTGACCTTGTCATAATCATGCATCCGCGCCGTCGCCCAGTGCGGAGAGAAAGCGGCAAAACCAAAACGTATGCCGTTGATCGTAAAGGTATCCGCAGGCGCCGAGTAGATCCCCGCATGACGAAGCCCGGTGCTGTCGCAGACCTCCATGGTGCGGCGGTAACTCTGATACCCCATGTCGCGCATGTGGTTGTTCGCCAGTCCGACCGCATCAAAGCCGGCGTCCAGGATGTGGTGAACGTAGGATTCCGGCATGCGGAAAATAAAAGAACGTTCCGTCTTACCCCAGGAGTCTTTCGGCGTCCCGCCCGAATCCATCAGGCAGCCCTCAAGGTTGGCAACGGAAAGGTCCGCCGAACGGAGAATATCGTCCACTTGTTTGAGAAGCCGTTCGGGATACATGGGCAGTGCGGAACGGTCCGGGAAAGAGGTTCCGAGCATAAGGTCTCCCACACCGATCACGCTCACCGTATCCGTTTCGGCACATAGGACGGAAAATACGGAGAGGACGATAACGATTATGACGGTTTTTGCGGATTGTTCCTGCATGGTTATTCCAAATTTTCCATGAATATAATACTATTTACACGTCGCGGCAACTTATCAATGAATCAGATTCGCTGCCGCTTACACTCACGGTTTTGCTTATTGGCGTGCAAATAAGGGTTGATTATTGATTTAGCTGTTTTATATCAGCTCTCCGCATGTTAAATTAAGCAAATGAATATAAAGAATGATACAGCGAGGTAAGCAATGATACGATTAGTCCTGCTGGGCGGACCGGGCAGCGGAAAAGGGACCCAGGCCGATATCCTGAAGCAAAAATATCAGCTTGTGAAGTTATCCACCGGAGACCTGCTCCGGAAAGAGACAGAGAAAAACACGGATCTCGGCAGAGAAGCAAGGTTATATATGGACAAAGGCGAACTGGTGCCGGATGCCGTCATGATCGGCATACTGAGAAAGATCACCGCCGGTTTCGAGAGTAAAGGCCAGGGCTATATTCTGGACGGCTTTCCCCGGACCGTGCCGCAGGCGGAGGCATTGCTGAAAATGCTTGAAAAACAGGACGTGGAATTAACCATGGCATTGCTGATCGATGTCCCGGAGGAGGAGCTGGTGCGGCGTCTGACTAGCCGGTGGACCTGCAGGGAATGTTCGGCGACCGTCAGCTTCCCGGACGGAAAGCCCGAAGATGCAAAATGTCCGAAATGCGGCGGAGAACTCTACCAGCGCGAGGATGATAAGGAAGCAACGATCCTGAAACGTCTGAACGT
Source organism: Fidelibacterota bacterium (assembly GCA_034520235.1). Lineage (GTDB taxonomy): Bacteria > Fidelibacterota > Fidelibacteria > Fidelibacterales > Fidelibacteraceae > M50B103. Next base: position 1,550,319 of record JAXHNS010000001.1, on the reverse strand, counting down.
CTATAAGGAGAATACCGCTCCGCTGATCGGATTTTTCCGGGAAAGGGGTCTGCTCGAACGGGTGGACGGTAACGCGGTCCCCGGAACCGTGAGTGAACGCATTCAGGACCTCTTTGAGAAAAAGGGAATAAAATAAAGGATTAAAAAGGTATTTCATGAATCAGTCTTTCTACATTACCACCCCCCTGTACTATGTGAACGACCGCCCGCATATCGGCAGTTCCTATACGACCCTCATGCGCGGACATCATTGCAATGTACCACCGGATGAAGGGCGAAGACGTTTTTTTTCTCACCGGTACCGATGAACACGGACAGAAAGTGCAGCAGGCGGCGGAAAAGAACAACCTGTCTCCGGCCGAACACTGCGATATCTATGCAGAACGTTTTCAGGAGCTCTGGTCCTATTTCAATATCAGCAACGATGACTTTATCCGGACGACCGAAGCACGCCACATACGGGTGGTGCAGGACCTGATGCAGAGGCTATACGACCTCGGAGAGATCTACAAGGACGATTACGAAGGATGGTACAGCGTTGCCGATGAGATGTTCGTATCGGAGAAAGATCATGCAGAGGGCAAATACCGGGATGTCCGCCGTATCAGCGAAACGAACTATTATTTCAGGATGAGCGCCTATCGTCAGCGCCTTATCGACCATATCCGGGAACATCCGGGATTTATCCGTCCGGAGAACCGGCGCAATGAGATTCTGGGGTTTTTAAAACAGCCCCTGAAAGACCTGTGTATCAGCCGGCCCAAAGCACGCCTGGCATGGGGTATCGAACTGCCCTTTGACGAAGATTATGTGACGTATGTCTGGTTTGACGCGCTTCTTAACTATATTTCCGCCCCGGGTTACGGTGCCGATGAGGAAAAATTCCGCAGGTACTGGCCGGCCGTGCATATGATCGGCAAAGACATTCTGACCACGCATTGCGTGTACTGGCCGAGCATGCTGATGGCTGCCGGGATCGAGCTGCCGGAGGCCATCTTCGCCCACGGCTGGTGGACCAGCGAAGGAAAGAAAATGAGCAAGTCGCTGGGGAATTTCATTGACCTCGAGACCATACAGAGCCACTGCGATCATGTCGGGAAGGACGCGTACCGGTATTTTATGGCTAAGGAGGGCCCGCTCTTCAGTGATGCGGATTTCTCGAAAGAACGGTTTTATCATACTTACAATATGGACCTTGCAAATGATTTCGGAAATCTCGTGAACCGTATCTTCAAGCTGATAAAAAAATATTACGGCGGAAAGGTCCCCGGGCCGGGAACCTTGCAGGAGAACGAACAGGAGATGAAAAAGGCGGCGGAGGCGGTGAGAGATGCCGTAATGGAGCATCTGGAGGCGCTTGATGTGAACGCCATGGTCTCGGAGATCATCGCTTATGTGAGTTCGGTCAACCGCTATCTGGAGCAGAAAGAACCCTGGAAACTTGCCAAAAGCGATCCCGATGCTGCCGGCAGGGTGCTGTATGCCGGACTTGCCAGCCTGCGTTTTTCGGCTGCATTGCTGTATCCGGTGCTGCCGCAGAAGACCGCCGAATTCTTCAGTATGCTCAACAGCGGAGAAAAGCCGGGGCGCATCGTGCAATGGGAAGATCTGTCCCCGGGCACCGAACTGGACGAAATGAAGGCGCTTTTCCCCCGTTTTGATATGAAGCGGCTTGAAACAGGTGATTAAGCGGGAGCAGGCGTCCGGAGTCGGAAAAAATGTTTATTGATACGCATGCACATCTGAACCTTGATCCCTTTTATGATGATCCCGGCCCCTACATCGACAGGGCGCTGCAAGCCGGTGTTACGCGTATGATCGTTCCCTCGATCGACATCGAAAGCTCGGAACGCGCCGTGGCACTGGCTGAAAAGTTCAGTCCCGTTTTTGCCGCGGCCGGCATCCATCCCCATGAAAGCGCAAAGGCGCCGAAGGATTATCTCCGGATCATTGAGGCATTCCTCTCCCACCCGAAAGTCTGTGCGCTGGGGGAGATCGGCATGGACCATTATCGCGACGATACACCGCGTGACGTTCAGCTGCGGATACTGCGGGAACAGGCTGAACTTGCGGGGGAAAAGGATATTCCCATGATCATTCATAACCGCTCGGCCGATGCGGATACCTTTTCCGTTTTGAAGACGGTCGGTAATTTTCATGCTCAATTCCATTGCTTCGGTTCCGGTGAAGAATTTGCCAAAAAAGTGATCAATAAGGGTGCGCTTATCTCATTTACCGGCGTAGTGACGTTTTCCAAAAAAGTGAGAGTTCTTGCGGGTAAACTTCCCCTGGAAAAATTGATGACCGAGACCGACTGTCCGTGGATGGCCCCCGTACCTTACCGGGGTAAACAGAACGAACCGGCATATGTTGTAGAGATCGCAAGATCATATGCAGAGATCTTTGGAAAAGATATAGAATTTGTTGCGCAACGAACCCGCCGCACGGCGGAGAAATTTTTTAAGCTTCCGGTCCTGTGAACAATACAGCAAAAAAATCTCTCGGTCAGCATTTTCTGACCGATAAAAATATGATCGCTAAGATCATCGGACAAATTTCTCCGCGGGAAACGGATAATATAGTGGAGATCGGGCCGGGGAAAGGCGCTCTGACACGCTCATTACTGGATAGCGGCTGCCGTTTAACAAGTCTGGAACTGGATACACGGTTTGCCTGTGAATGGAAAGAGAAGGAAAAGGATTTTCCGCATTTTCGCTGTATCGAAGGCAATGTATTGCTGCTCGACTGGACACCGTATCTTCCCTGCGACAAACTGGTGGGTAATATTCCTTACAATATTTCACGTCCCCTTCTGTACAAGATCTTTTCATATCGCAGAGATATCGATCTTGCGGTATTGATGGTACAAAAAGAATTTGCAGAAAAAATAATTGCCCGGCTGGGTGATCCTTCTTATGGAGTAGTATCGGTGTTATCACAGTTATTCTGTAAAACGGCTTATCATTTCAATGTACCGCCGGAGGTCTTTTCGCCGCCGCCGCATGTCATGTCGGCTTGTATAACGCTTGCGTTCCGCAACCTTGATATTGATGACGTGCTTTTGCTGAATATTGTTCATTCCGCTTTTCAACAGCGAAGAAAAACCCTTCAAAACAGTCTGCACATGTACTACTCACCGGAATTGATAACAGATTTTCCCTGGAAAGAACGGGCGGATACCATTTCGCCGGAGGAATATCTCAGACTTCTGAGAATTCTGAGCGCGGAACATCGAATGATATAAGTTCCGTAAAGTAAGCAAAAACAGTGTAGTTATTCTTTAATTCGCATTTTTCTTCAGCCAGATCTGCCGCTTGTTCTTAAAAGCCTGCCGGTTGGATTTAAAGATATAGTATATGCCGCAGCCGACAAGGTAGAGCAGGCACAGGCCAAAGAACATCCAGAAATACAGCCAGTTCCCGGTCAAAAAGGTTTTGACCGGCCAGGTCATTAAAAGAATGAGCGGAATGGCCAATACAAAGACAATTCCGGCGCCGTAGGTATAATCTTCCACAACGGGGGTTTTAAAATCCGGATCCACAACGCGGAGTAAAGCCAGCGCCGTTGATAACGTACCGGTTGAAACACCGAAGATCATTAGAGTGCGGAAAAAACGGTGAGTTACGAACAACCGTGATCCGATGAAAATGACCGCCCAGGTCGAAATGATTCCTCCGACGACACTGACGATCAGAATAGGAAGCCAGTAATCGAGTACGACAGCAATGGAAATGGCCGCAATGGCGGAGGTGACCATGAAATCGACAAGAAATCCGGAAACCCGGTTCATGCTCATGTTGTCAATTATATGATTTGCTTTTACCGCGACTAAAATGTTTCTCACTAGCATTCCGGTAAATGCGGCGAAAATGAAATTGAGTCCCCAGAGACTTTCCGCCAGCTGCATACCGGCATCTCCGGCAAATGAGAGGAGTAAGGTAATTCCCTGAAGAACAAGATATGACAGAAAATATGTAAAAATGGTCAGGCCGGTATGGAGGGTCATCGTGTCAATTGCTTCCTGTTTCCGTGGTCATATAAGAGCCAACGGGTAATTTTTTCTTTAGATTTGAAAAGATACCGCGCCGGGTTCCCGGTTCACCCATATATTGCAATTCTTCTTTTGTGATCCAGTTGTTCCTCAGCGCAAAGTTGATCAGATCAGATCCCTCCGAAACAGCAAAAAATAAAACCGATCGCCGCAAAGGTAAGTCCCACTGACCCGAGACCTTCAATGGACATCATATTTCCCCAGGACTCACCGATCGAAAGCGCCTGTCCGGTCCAGAACCAAACCGAGCGGCATAAATACGCCGAAACTATGGAAAAGATCCGGACGTATCGCAGTAGATAATGACCAGCGTCAGCAGCAAACCGAGAACAAGCTGAATGGCATATTGAAAAATAATTGCAATGGCCATCGGTCCGGCGCCGTCGTTGTCCTTGGATTTCGGGGCTTTGTTCCTCAGTGTCAGAACAACAAAAGACATTCCCAGAAAGTGATAGGCAAGATCTTTCAGCGATGAGGTCTCAAATCCGAGAAAGGGGAAAACATAATTATAGAGAGGCAAGAGGATAAAACCGGCGGTGAGCGCATTGGGGATAAGGTATCTTTGAAAAAATTTTACTTTGGAACGTATAAATGTGGCAAGCAATAAAGCCAGGGAAATAATTCCCATATTAATGAAAATATCCCATTGAAAGTGCATATTCCCTCCTTGTGTAAAGGGCCGTGGTCAGCTTGAATTTATCGGTTTTTTATAAAACAGATAAAAAGAATCGTCATCCAGCGCGAACCCCATTTGATATCGCCAGCCTTCGACATTGAGCATTTCATACTCATACTGGAGGTCGTCAAGGTTAATATGATTGATATTTTTTTTCGCCTTCACGGAAAGCGCATTGTTCAGAAACTTTTCGTCGTTGACAATGCGGATGATTTTGTGTCCCCAGCCGGGCGTAGCCGTCTGTTTTTTTCCCTCTTTCAAAAGCACTCCTTTCTTTGTAAAAAGTACATATTAAATTGCCGAATGGCAAACAATAAGTTGAACTTGTGGCAGGGCAGGTTTTGTAAAAAAAGTATTTTAATTCGGTTGATGAAAAATGTATATTGCTTAAAATATTGTCAGCATAACCGTCTAAGAAAGTCAGTGAGTTAACAAAGGGAGAGACATGCAATTTGCCGAGATTCTTTCATCGATTCAGGACTTTGTGTGGGGACCGGTACTAATGGTGCTCCTGGTGGGTACGGGACTCTTTTTGACGATCCGCAACAAATTCATGCAGGTCCGCGGTTTCGGTCACGGGTTAAAAATTCTTTCCGGAAAATACGACCGTGACCGTGATCCCGGGAGATCACACATTTCCAGGCCCTGACGGCGGCCCTGTCCGCGACGATCGGTACCGGAAATATCGTGGGTGTTGCCGCCGCCATTCATGGGCGGTCCCGGCGCCCTGTTCTGGATGTGGGTCACCGCGTTCTTCGGTATGGCCGTCAAGTTTACCTCTTGCACGCTTGCCGTAAAATTCCGCCGTGTGGACGAGCATGGCGAGGCGCACGGCGGCCCCATGCATTTTATCGAACAGGGCATGGGAAAGCATTTCAAATGGTTGGCGATATTATTCGCCCTGTTTACGATGCTGGCCAGTTTCGGTATTGGGAACATGTTCCAGATCAACAACATGGCCGTCAGCCTGAGTTTTCTCGTCCAGGGCCATGAGCAGCCGGGCTTCGTGTTTAACCTGATCACCGGGATCATCGTCTCCGTACTGGTGGGAGCGGTGATACTCGGCGGGATCAAAAGCATTGGCAGGGTCGCTTCCCGGATCGTTCCGGTCATGTTTGTGTTCTACGTGGGAGCGGGGCTCATCATTCTCTTTAAGAATTATGCTGCGATACCGGCGGCATTTCAGAGCATTTTCTATTACGCTTTCCATACGCCCGAGGCTATGGCGGGCGGATTGCTGGGTACGGTCATCCGGAGCGGCGTCGCACGGGGACTTTTTTCCAATGAGGCTGGGCTGGGCTCAGCGGCCATTGCGCACGGTGCGGCCAGAACGAAGGAGCCGGTGCGAGAAGGCCTTGTTGCCATGCTGGGTCCCTTTATCGATACCATCCTGGTCTGCAGTATCACCGGCCTGATCATCATTGTCACGGGCGTCTATGAGACCTGTTCCATCAAGGGGGAACTGACGGCCCGGGCCTTTGAAGCGGGACTCGGCAGCCTCCTCGGAGGGAAGATCGTCGCTCTCGGGATCATTTTCTTTGCGTTTTCCACGGCAATATCCTGGTCGTATTACGGGGACCGCGCTTCCGATTACCTTTTCGGCAAAAAAGCGGTGACCCCTTACCGCTGGGTCTATCTCGGATTTCTCGTCCTGGGGCGGTAATAAAACTGGACCTCGTGATCAGCTTCAGCGACATCATGAATGCGCTGATGGCGATACCGAACCTCATTGCCCTCCTTGTGCTTTCACCTATCGTTGTGAGACTGGCCGGGGATTATTTTTCACGTATGAGAAAAAGGCCCGGCCCGAAAGACATGTAAAATGAACGGAATGCATACCGGTCACTGCCCCGGCAGGCGCCGCTGCCGGGAAGCAGGATGCTTCGCATGATCAACGAATGACCGTAAAGGAAAAGAAATGAAAAAGAAAAAGCTACTCGTGAGAAATTCCGTTTCCTGGAAACGGGTGTTCTGGTTCATCGGCCTGACGTACCTTATTTCGTTCCTGCTCTGCGGTTTCGTCTATGTCCAGGGAAAGAAACTGGACCCCGAAAAGCCCGCGATCAAACTCTATACCGATATTTCGCAGAAGGATCCTCAGGCCGTTTCCAGGTACCTTGAGACGCATCCGGAGATCAGTGAGGAGGATCTTCCTTCGACGGTCCCCGGAGTGGGGGGCGAGACGGAGCTGAAAACCCTTGAGGAGAAAGTGGCCGTCTATGTTTCGCAAAAACACCTTCCGATACAGGCGTTCGGTGCCATGATGATCTTTCCCGCCCTGATCGCGGTCATCCTCCGCCTGATCTTCAGGGACGGTTTCCGAAACAGCGGCTTCCGTTTCGGGAAGGCATCGAATTATTTCTGGACGCTGGGATTTATCGTGGCGTTCACGCTCCTGAGCATCCTGGCCAATACCCTGATCTCCGGACAGGCGCCCGACTGGCAGCTGAAGGAAATGGGGATGGAGAGCCTGGCCCTGGTGGGGAAGCCCGTTTCTCCTTTTCTATTCTGGGTCTTTCAGTTCCTCATTGTCGGCGTCATTGCCAACCTTACCTTTCCGATCATCATGATGTTTGGTGAGGAATACGGCTGGCGTTCCTATCTGCTGCAGCACCTGCTTCCCCTGGGTTTCTGGAAAGCGAATATTATCACCGGAGCGGTATGGGGTCTCTGGCATGCCCCCGTCATTCTTATGGGGTACAATTACGGATATTACAATATTGCCGGTATTTTCCTTTTTGTTTTGGTATGTATACTTATCGGCACGCTCTTCAACTACATGTATATCCGCGGAAATTCCGTGATCCTGACCTCGGCGGGACACGGATGGTTTAACGGCATGGTGCCTTCGATCATCCTGCTGACGGGGTATATGGGGAAGGAGACGCTGATCGCCCCCTTGGGGCTTACGGGGATCGTGATACTGTGCATTCTGGTCTGGGTGGGTGCAAAGCTTACCGGCAACTACGATATCGAGCCGTTTATTGAGAAGAGACCGGGAACACAACGTGACCGCCGTTCACTTCAAAATCTTATCCGCCGCCAGTTTTCCGGTGAGCACCGAGATGGGGAGTCCGGCGGGGCTGTAGGACCATTGCCCGGCCTGATGGATGTGAGGCAGGGGTGTCTCCGTTGAACTGAACATCTTGGTCAATTTGTGCGTCACGGGAATCCGGGGGTTGGTGAACGCCCATCCGGTGATCGCGCCGTGCATGTTCGCAGTATGTGCTTCAATGCTCAGCGGCGTGGAGGAAAAGCGGTCCTCAATATCTGCGGAAAGGCCGGGAAAAATACTGTTCTCAAGCACGGAGATAATCGCATCCTCCGCATGGGCCTTGAATGCCTGATACCAGCCCGCTTCCGCAATACGTTCTGTCAGGCGGTGATCAAAAAGCGTACTGATGATAATGCCCGTTCTGCCCTCCGGGGCAAGCGAATCGTCCCTGAGGACGGGAAATGATATCTCGAAGGTGTTCAGCCGGAAGTATTCGTCGAGATATGTCCTGATCATTTGCCTTGCCCGGGGTTCCTCAAAGGATCCGGGATCGTTCAGGTATTTCCCGACATCCGAGGCATCCACCGTCGAAAGGCCGTCCTTGTGCGGCGTGTAGAAAAAATGTCCGCTGCAGATATCCGAGAAATACTTTTTATCACGGTTGACGCAAAGGTACAGCGTAAAGACCGAATCGCCCCCGCGCAACCCCCGGATCTCACGCCGTTTTCCCCGCACCGCATTCCGTATTTTCTTTTTCCGATCCTTTCTTCAGGAATATTGTCATAAAGGTCTTTCAGATTGGCCGCCCAGACCAGATCCCCGTAAGTATAAGCATTGCCACTGTGATCTGTCACGCTGCGGCGTTCAGGATCCAGGGTCGTGATCCGGGTACCGGTCATGATATTCACTCCCCGGGACCGGCAGTATGCCTCCATGCTTTCCGCCAGTTTTCCCGTTCCGCCGCGGGGGTACCGATAATCCAGGTACAGGGAAAAATAACTCAGGGCAAAGAAAGCGGGGGTCTTCTGAAAGAAGTGCTGGGTGATGATGTCGATCAGTTTGCGATCGCACGTGAATTTTTTGATGTACGTTTCCACGGGCATGTCAAGCCGCAAGATCTTCCCGACGGTAAAGAGGTATTTAACAAGCCAGGGAGGAGGGTCTTCATTACATAGCCCGGATCATGCTTCAGGTCCAGGAAAGCGGGATTGTCGATACCGTACAGGACGTCCATATATCCCATGATTTTTCGGATCTCCCTGATGATGTCCGCGATATCCTCCCGGCTGTCGCTGAAATGCCTTTTCAGGAAATCTTCATATTCGCGAAGACTCCCTTTGTCCCGGAGCGTGATCACTTCCTTTTCCATTCCGACAGAGACGTTGCTTTGAATAAAATCGACATCAATCCCCAGCTGCCGGAGCATGGGAAGAATAATGCCGGAGTTTTCAATGGCACGGATGCCGCCGTCAAAGACATAGCCTTTTTTTTCAAAGCTGTTGACCAGGCCTCCGGTTTTTGCTTCTTTTTCGAAGAGGATCACAGATTTTCCGGCCCGGGCGAGATACGCCGCCGATGTCAGGCCGGCCATGCCTCCGCCGACAACAATCGCGTCAACTTTCATATTTGCTTATCCTTTTATAAATATCAGTCGGGTCCTGCCTGCCGGCGGTCAGTGCGCCGCTGAGCCGGAAGATGCGTTTCCCGAGTTTCCGGTTTCGCGCATGCGCAGCGGGGATCTCTTCATGGGTGAGATTGAAGAAACGGCCGCTCACGGATCTCAGCCCTTCGGATGCGCTGAGAAAGTGAAGGGCGTTCCCGGAGATCGCGGGGTCCTTTAGAAAACACCGGAGAATGTAATGAAGGTAGAAGCGGTACAGGGGACCGTTATTGTTCCCGATATTGCTGCGGACCGCACCGGGATGCATTGCATTGATCGTGACACTGCTGCCTTTCAGCATGTCGTCGAATTCCCACATTGTCAGCAGTTGTGCGGTCTTTGCCGCACCGTAGCTTGCGAGCCCCCGGTATATCCGCTTTTCCCAGTTCAGATCCCTGATATCCAGCCCGTTAAAACGGTGACCTTCCGAATTCACCTGGATGATCCGGGAAGGGGCGCTGCTGATCATGCGGTCCAGCAGCAGGCGTGTGAGAAGGAACGGAGCCAGGTGATTCACACAAAATACCGTTTCGTGCCCCGCCTCCGTCAGCGTCCGCCGCGTAAATGCACGCCGGCGCTATTGATAAGGATATCGATGCGGGGATAATGTTCCAGAATGTGCCCGGCCGCTTCCCGCACTTCTTCAAGCCGGGCCAGGTCGGCAATGTAATACTCCGCCTTCGTTCCGCTGATGTCCCGTATCCTGCGGCGGACATTTTCCGCCTTTTCGGGATCTCTGGCGATAAAGACAATGTGCGCACCCGCTGCCGCCAGCCGCAACGCCCCCTGAAACCCCACGCCGGAGGTGGCTCCGGTCATTACGCAGATACGGCCGTCCAGCTTTTCAGAGGCATATTTCTGCGGACGCCGGCTGTTGCTGATGAACTTCAGTTCATCCGGTAATTCAAAGCCCATGTTCACTATCCGAATTTTCGTTTTAAAAAGCGCCGGTACATCCGGTTGAAGCGGGGAATATTGTTGAAGATATCCCCCCAGAGATCGTAGTAGTCGCGCTGTGCTATGATCAGACCGTTCTTGTCCAGGGTAAGCCTGCTCGCGCCGTACAGGGGAGTGCTCGGGAATTTTTTGAACATCATGGTCATGATCCAGTCGAAAATGATTACATTTTCATTTTGTGCGATCGACAGGATCTCCATGTCCAGCTGCTTGCAGCGGTCCGTGAGCCGGAAACACATCTTTTTGAATGCGTCAATCCCTTCGATGCGCTGAATGGAATCCTGAAAGAGGATATCCTTGTGATAATAGGGGAAAATGTGCGACCAGTCCGGTTTCTCCTCCGTATTGTAGGTTTTTGACCACAGTACCTTTACATGCTCCGCCGTAAGGCTTTGGTGCCGGCGACCGTCCTGAATTTCCTGTGATATCATAAAGTGCTCTCCGCAGTACACGTGCCGTGAACAGGTTGATCCTTCAATTATACGAAAATCACCATCTATTGCAAAAATAATTTTAAATGCACGGGCGAAGCGGAACTTCTTTCCGTACTGCCGGATCCTGTTCTCTGGCTGCCGGGGTTTCCGTATGAAACAGAAAAACCTTCCGTTTCGGAAGGTTCGCTGTGGAGAATAGCGGGATCGAACCGCTGACCTCTTGAATGCCATTCAAGCGCTCTCCCATCTGAGCTAATTCCCCGTATTGTCAATTGCCTGCCAATATAAGAAAAAATTTTGAAAATCAAATTAAAAATTTGTATCTTTCAAGATGACCGACTAAAGACAATGAGGAGTGTTCTTATGGCAGAACGGGTTCTTGCGATCAATCCGGGTTCCACCAGTACGAAAATGGCGGTATTTACGCGGAATGAGAAGGAAATGGAATTAAAAGTCGATATGGACCCTGAAAAGGTATCCAGAGGGAATGTGTATGACGAACTTCCTTTTCGAAAGGAACAGATCGAAAAGGAACTGAACGAACACCGGGTTAACCGCATCGATATTGTGATCGGACGCGGCGGAATGCTCAAGCCTCTCAAGAGCGGAGCATACATCGTCTGCGGGAAGATGATCAGTGAGATGAAGCGATCCCTTTACGGAAATCATGCCAGTAATCTTGGAGCCGCTCTGGCGGAACATTTCGGAAAGCAATATGCTGCCGGCGCCTATATCATCGATCCGGTCTCCGTGGATGAGATGACCCCACTGGCGCGTATTTCCGGTGTTCCGGGGATCGAGCGGAAAAGCGTTGCGCATGCCCTGAACATCAAAGCGACTGCCAGGAGGATCTGTGAGCGGGAAAAGTGGGACATCACCAAAGAGAACTTCGTGATCGCGCACCTCGGCGGCGGTATCTCCGTCTGCGCAATGCGGAAAGGGTACAATATTGATGTCAATAACGCCCTGCTCGGTATGGGTCCCTTTTCCCCGAACGGGCCGGTGCGCTTCCCCTGGGAGGGATGCTGGAGCTGGCCTTTGCAAAAGAATGGATGAAAGATCCCTGCGGCGGCTGTTTACCCGGGAGAGCGGGCTTAAAGGGTATCTTGGTACCAATGATGTCCGCAAAGTGGTGTCCCGGATCCGTGACGGCGATGAGAAAGCGAAGCTGATCATGGATGCCATGCTGTATCAGCTGAGGAAAGAGATCGCCGCGATGGCGGCCGTGCTCGATTTTCAGGTAAAAGCGCTGATCGTGACGGGAGGAGCGGCATACTCGGATTATATTCAGGATACGTTGCAAACCCACTTGGGGAAATCCTTCAATATTGTTTTTCACCCCGGTGAAAATGAGCTGGAAGCGATGGCGGACGGCGGATTCCGCATACTGGATGGAAAAATGAGGATCTATGATTACCAAAAGGACGAGGTGTGATATGCATTTCAGGGACATTTGCGAACGGATCAATGTACAGGAACCGAAAACGGTCAATGTCGTTTTCCCCGATAAGGAGGCGATCTACGAAGCGCTGAGTGAAGCGACCGGGAAGGCTTATATTCTCACACGGCTTTACGGGGTACCGGAAAGGGTGCGGACGCTTGCCGAAAAGAGCGGCCTGAAACACTACGAGCTCGTCCCTTCGGAAACTCCCGATGAAGCGGTCCGCAATGCCATCGCGGATATCCGTAAAGGAAAGGGAGACGCCCTGATGAAAGGCGATATCGCGACCGCCTCCTTCCTGAAGCCGGTGCTGGATCGTGAAAAGGGACTGCGAAAAGGCAAACTGCTTTCACACGTCGCGGTCTGTGACAGTCCGGGATATCATAAACTGCTCTTTCTCACAGACGGCGCCATCAATATTGAACTTGACCTTGAAAGGAAACGCAGTATCACCGACAATGCCGTTGCCTTCGCGGAAGCTGTGCTGCAGGAAAAACCCAGGATCGCTTTTGCGGCTATCATTGAAAAGATCAATTCCAAACTTCCCGAAACCGGGGAAGCGCGCACACTGGCAGAGGAGTACACAAAAAAAGGGTACGAGGCCGAAGGCCCCATGGCGCTTGACGTGATCCTGAACTCTGAGGCCGCAGTGAAAAAAGGCATCGAATCCCGGATCTCAGGGGATGTGGACCTTATTGTCTTCCCGAACATCACGGTCTGTAACTTCATGCTCAAACAAATCATTGAACTCCAGCGGGCACCGGTGGGCGGCATCGTGATGGGTGCGCAGGTTCCGCTTATTCTGCTGTCCCGTTCCGACCGCCCTCGGAAAAACTGAATTCCATTATTCTGAGCATGATCTGAAAAGGGGCCTCCGAACGCAACCTTTATTCTGTCCCTGACGGCGGTTTTGTTCTTGGATAATGGCCGCATAATTACGAAGTTCATCCTATGAAACTGACGATCCTGGGCACTGCATCGCAGCTGCCGACCCGAACGCGGAACCAGAACGGCTATCTTTTTGAGTGGTTTGAGGAGGGCATTCTCTTTGATCCCGGAGAAGGTACGCAGCGCCAGTTCATCCACGCCGGGATATCTCCCGGGAAGGTGCACCGGATATTCATTTCCCATTTCCACGGGGACCATTGTCTGGGACTTCCGGGCATGATGCAGCGGCTTTCGCTGATGGAGGTGCCGCAGACCGTGAGTATTTGCTATCCCGCCGAAGGGGAGGAATATTTTCGTTCGCTCTGCCGGTCATCCAAATACACACAACGCATCGAATTCGAGGCCCGTCCGCTGAAGGAAGGCCTTGTGGAAGAAACGGAACGCTATCGCATTGAGGCCTATGCGCTGAAGCACAGCACGCCGGTTCTGGGCTACCGCTTCATACGGAAACCGCAATTGCGGTTCGACCGGACGAAGCTGGAGGCCGCCGGCCTGAAAGGGCCGGTCGTCGGAAAGCTGGAAGCGCAGGGGAGCGTTTCCTGCAGAGGGAAGCACTTTACGCGGCAGGAACTCAGCTATCGCACGCCGGAAAAGGTATTCGCCTATGCGCTTGACACCGGAAAATGTGAAAATATCACTCCCCTTATCCGGAACGCGGACGGCCTCCTGATGGAAGCGACCTATCTGGACAGCGGTGAACAGGCGCTCGCGGAAAAGGTCATGCATATGACGGCGGAACAGGCGGCGGTGTATGCGCGGGACAACGGAGTGAAGCAGCTCATCCTCACCCATTATTCCGAAAGATATAAAGATCCGGCGATCTACGAGAAAGCTGTTGAAAAGATTTTTAAAAATACGCATATTGCACATGACTTTGACGTGCTCAACATCACATAAGGGGTTTTCATGAAACGTCCGTCCTGGGATGCATATTTTCTAAACATTGCAAAGGTGGTCGCCAGTCGGTCCCCCTGCCTGCGCCGGCATGTGGGAGCGGTGATCGTTCATGATAAGGATATCGTGTCCACGGGATATAACGGTGCCCCGCAGTATCAGAAGAACTGTCTTGAAATAGGGTTTTGCTACCGCGACAGGATGCACATAAAGTCCGGAACCCAGCTGGAGAACTGCCGGGCCGTGGGATCGCATGCCGAGTCCAATGCCATTGCCCTTGCCGCACGGAACGGCCATGCGACCTCCGGAAGTACGATCTATATCTCCGGCCATGCATTCGTATGTCACCAGTGCCGGGCACAGATCGCGAATGCGAACATCAAACGGGTGGTGCTGGAACATCCCGACGGGGACGTCGAAGAATGGCGGCCGGAACGCGACTGGAAAGTGCACCCTATTGACGAGGAGTCTTATTCATGCTGAAAAAAATACTGTTCATATTTCTTTGTATGGGAATATCGGCGTTTGCGGCGGACCCGCATTATTATATACGGCGGGCCAACCGGAATTTCCAGCAGGTGGACGATATGACCGTGGACCTGAAGATCCGGTCCAGGATGCCGGAAGCCACGGTGCCGGACCGTGAAACGACCCTGCATTTTGTACGCCCCGATTCCTTTTATACCGAAGACAATACCCCGCTGATGTTCCCGGAGGAGATCTTCATGATGGACCTTGAACGTCTGGTGAAAGATGCCACTTCGCTGCGGCTTATCGATTATCAAGAGGCGGAGAACCATTCGGTCTTTATAGAAGTGAAGAAGCCGGTGGAAGGCAGGGAGGTCATTTTCCTTGCCATGATCGATACCGCGGACTGGGTGCTTTCGCAGATGAAAATGATCGACAAGCCCGAAATGGTCGCCGATATCAATTTTACCCAGGAAGAGGTCTTTCCCGGCATTATGCTTCCTTCGGCCATCCGTGTGATGATCGAAAGCAAGGCAACGGAGAAAAAAAAGGTGCCGAATCCCGCGGCGGTATTCCCGTTACCTCCTCTTTCGGGTATATCGACCTGCGGTTCAATAACTACCGGATCAACGCCTGCAACCCGGCATCACGGTCCCGGATACCGCCGACACGCTTTCCGGGGAACAGGGAAGGCCGTAAGATCATAACAAAACTAAACAGGAAAGGAGCAATATGCGAAAAGTACTGAGTCTTATTCTCGGGGGAGGAAGAGGTACAAGGCTGGCTCCGCTGACAACGGTCCGCTCCAAACCCGCCGTTCCCATCGGCGGGAAATACCGCCTGATCGATATTCCCATCAGCAACTGCCTGAATTCCAATATCCGGAAGATCTATATCCTGACGCAGTTTAACAGCGAATCCCTGCACCGGCATATCAACCAGACCTACAAACTGGATAATTTTACGGACGGTTTCCTGGAAGTGCTCGCGGCTTCGCAGACCCTCGACAATATGAACTGGTACCAGGGCACCGCGGATGCCGTCAGGCACAATCTGAACCACTTTGAGAACTACCGTTTCGACCAGTACCTGATCCTGGCCGGCGATCATCTGACCGCATGAATTATCATGACTTTGTTGGACAGCACCGGAATTCCGGAGCGGATATCACGATATCCGTGAAACCGGTGAGCAGGGAAGAGGCAAAAAGTTTCGGCATTCTGAAAGTGAATGCCAAAGGCCATATCGTGGAATTCGCCGAAAAACCCAAGGATGCGGAAACGCTCGACAGGATGAAAAGTCCGACCGGCGATCCGGACCGCCCTTATCTGGGTTCAATGGGCATCTATGTTTTTAACCGCGAAACATTGTCCAGAACGCTGCTTGAGATCCGTGAAGACGATTTCGGCGGGGACATCATTCCCGCCGTCATAGAAAATTACAAGGTCATGGCGTTCTTTTTCAAGGATTACTGGGAAGACATCGGGACCATTGACGCCTTTTACCGTGCGAATATCAATCTTACGAAGATGAAGCCGAAATTCCGTTTTGTCGATGAGAATTTCCCGATGTTCACGCATGCCCGCATGCTGCCGGGTTCTCGGGTGCATAATGCACACGTGCGGGATTCGCTCATTAATGACGGCGCCCTGGTGAAGGCGAAGTATTTAACGAACAGCATACTGGGGATTCGTTCCGTGGTGCAGGAAGGTGCGGAAATATACGATTCCTACATCATGGGAAACGATTATTTTGAGACGGAGAACCCGGGCAGCATTCGGCTCGGCATCGGAAAGAACACCGTGATCAGGAAGGCGATCGTCGACAAGAACGCACGCATCGGTAAGAACGTAAAGATCATCAATAAAGACAAGGTCAATGAACGGGAAACGGACAGCTACTGCATCCGCGACGGGATCGTCGTCATCAAGAAAGATGTGACGATACCGGACGGCACGGAGATCTGAACCATGCGGCTCAGTTGATCCACGAACACCGGTCGGGGATCTCTGCGATGCTGTCAAATTCCCTGAAGCGTTCCGGCGGGAGTTCGACCGCTTCGATCTTCTCATGCAGCCAGGTCGTATGGTAGGGGATATGAATGGCGTAACCGCCGAGTGTCAACACCGGGATAATATCGGAGCGAAGGGAATTCCCTATCATCAGGAATTCGGAAGGACGGATATCAAGATGCCGCCAGCAGTTTCCGGTAGTCCGGCTCCTGCTTGTCGCTCATGATCTCAATATGATGGAAATAGGGTTCCAGGCCGGATTTCCGGAGTTTCCGTTCCTGGTCAAGCAGGTCGCCCTTGGTGGCGACGACCAGCTTATAGCGTGTTGACAAACGCTTTAAGACGTCTTCCACATCATCGAGAAGCCGCAGGGGGAATCCACCAGTTTTTTTCCGGCTTCAAGGATCCTTCCGACCGAAGCTGCGGGCAGGCGGTCATTGCTGATGCGTAACGCGGTCTCCAGGATGGAAAGGGTGTATGCCTTGGCCCCGTATCCGTAGAGGGGAAGGTTCCCGATCTCGGTCCTGAAAAGTTCCGCGGAACTTTCTTCCGGAGGAAGGATGTCCTTCATCTCATCGCAAAAGACCTTTTCCAGCGCCCGGTAATGCGGCTCGTTATCCCAGAGGGTGTCATCGGCGTCAAAACCGATGATCCTGATATCTGCATGTGTTGTCATCTTGTTTCTCCGTGCAAATATAACGAAGATATGCCTGAAAATGAATATCTTTCTGACGCTGTGAAAACGGTATCCGCTGCGGCCCCGCCGCCGGACTTATTCAAAACATGCCGCATCTGCCGCTTGGAAATATTGTTTGCTTCATGTATATTTTACTGATGAAAAATCGTTTTTTACGGGAAGAACATGAATATTTTATACGGTGTCCAGACTACCGGGAACGGACACATCAGTAAATCACGCAGTACTGTGCGGGAGCTGAGGCGCCGCGGCAATAACGTGCGTGTGATATTCAGCGGGGAACGGCAGGATATATCCCATAGAGTGGAGGATTTTAAGCCCTACCGCGTATTCAAGGGGCTTACCTTACGTGACCGAGAACGGCAAGATCGGACTATATCAAGACGGCCCCGCGTCTGGGACGCTTTTTCCTATGTGCGCGATATCCTTACCTATGACGCCCGGGACATCGATCTTGTGATCACCGATTTTGAACCGG
The DNA here is from genome assembly GCA_034520235.1 of Fidelibacterota bacterium. Lineage (GTDB taxonomy): Bacteria > Fidelibacterota > Fidelibacteria > Fidelibacterales > Fidelibacteraceae > M50B103. Next base: position 1,532,608 of record JAXHNS010000001.1, on the reverse strand, counting down.
TGTCCGTACAGGTGGCGAAAAGGAATAAAATACCTTCCGTGGGCATCAGCCATCAATACGTTTTCCAGCATGATGTCCCGTACCCGCCGCTCCAGATCATGGTGCGGACGATCATGGAATACTTTGTGCCGGCGGACTTTATCGTTCCGCTGCACTGGCACCATTTCGGTTTTCCCGTCCTTCCCCCGGTCTTTCCCCGTACGCATATCGACGCGCAGGATGCCCCGGAACGTCCGTATGTGATGGTATATCTGCAATACGAGGATCCCCGGAACGTTCTGGAAATGCTCCGCCAGTGTCCCCGGGATCATGATTATTATTTTTTTACGAACGTGAACCGAAAACAGAATAAGGATAAATATTTATCTGTTTCCCAGAGACCGTCAGGACTTTCTGAACAAACTCGCCCTGTCGGAAGGGGCCATCCTCCATGCCGGGTTCATGGCGAACAGCGAATCGTTCGATATGGGGATAAAAACGCTTGTCAAACCCATTGCCGGCCAGGCGGAGCAGATCGCCAACGCGATGGCGATCGAACAGCTGGGATTCAGGGAAACATATGCATGAGCTGGATCCCCGGCAGGTACAGGAATGGCTGCGACCTTCCCCGATACAGGCGATGAAATATCCGGATACGACCGTCCGTTTTGTCGACTGGATCGAAAAGGGCGTTTTTAATACGGAAAGCCTGATCGGGATGTGTGAAGAACAATGGTCAAAAATACCGATTCCGCATATTTTCCGGCGATGAATCCGGTGACATGAGGATATGCACAGATCTGTAAACAAAAAGGATATTGCCAATTCAGCAACCGTGACAAAAAAGAAAGGAAATCATTCTGATGAAAAGGATCCTGATCACAACATTATTCTGTGTGGGATTTGCGTTTGCCCAGGGCCCCGGAGCACTTGTTGAAATACTTTCGGACCTGCCGGAACTTGAGCATGCGCAATGGAGCGTGTATGCACGTTATGTTGATGAAAAAGAAGGTGAATCTCCGATCATCGATCATCATTCCGATATGTCGCTTTCCTGCGCCTCAAGCCTGAAAGTGCTGACCCTTGCCCTTGCGCTGGATAAGCTGGGTGCAAATTACCGCTTTAAGACCCGTTTGTATTACAGCGGCGAGATCGATGGGGAGGGAGTACTGAACGGGAATATTTATATTGCGGGCGGCGGTGACCCGACACTGGGAGGCGATCAGGTCGGCGGCGTGTACGTAAGGAAAAAACTGCTGTCCGAATGGGTGAAGGCTGTAAAACGCAAAGGGATCAGGTCAGTGAACGGGGCGGTGGTCGCGGATGAATCCCTGTATCCGCCTTATCATGTTCCCGGCCACTGGACGTGGGAGGACATCGGCGATTACTACGGTGCCGGGCTGACCGCCCTCTGTTATGCGGATAACAAATATTATCTGGATTTTGTGCCCGGCGAGCGTGAAGGGGATCCGGCCAGGGTGCAGGCCATCCGCCCGTTCATTCCGGGGTTCCGCTATGTGAACAGGATGCGGACCGGGCCCGCCGGTTCCGGCGATAATGGGTATATCCTTGCCGCGCCCGACTGTTACCGGGCCGTTTTTCACGGTACGGTCCCTGCCGGCGTTGAGAAGTTTACGATCAAAGGTGCGATCCCCAATCCCGCATTGCTGGCGGCGCAGAACCTTGAATCCGCACTGCAGACGGCAGATATCAATGTCGGAAAAGAAGCCCGGGTGGAGAACGAGGCACAGCATTATCCGAACGATCATCTTCTGAAAACGATCGCTTCCCCCCCCTTGTACCGGATCGCCGAGATCACGAACAAGCTCAGCAACAATACCTACACGGAGATGTTGCTGCTGAAGGTTGCCAAAGCGGAGACCGGAAAGGGAGAGACCCGGGAAGGCATCGGCGTGCTTGAGGCGTTCATGGATGAGATGAATGTCGAGCATTCCGGCATGCGCCTTGTCGATGCCAGCGGGCTTTCACGGGAGAACATGATCACTACGAAAATCTTTTGTGATTATCTCAGCGCGGTATCCCGGCGTGATAGCTTTGCGGATTTTTTCAATACGTTCGGCACAGCGGGTGACGGAAACGATTACGGATTTGTGGTGAATTTTGCAAAGGATTCTGATGCCGCCCATAATGCCCGGGTGAAGACAGGCTATATCGGCGGAGTGCGCAGCCATACCGGTTATGTGAGTACACGTTCCGGCCGGCTGGTGGCTTTTTCCTGCATCGCGAACAATTACCACTGTAAAACCAAGGCGATCACCGATCTGCATGAACAGATCGTGGTGGCCCTTTCCAATCTGGAATAACATGGATACTCCCGGAAAAAAGTCCATGGTCTGTGTCGTGTGTCCCCTGGGGTGTAAGCTGAGCATAGAAAGAACCTCCGGAGGCTACCGCGTAGAAGGCAGCAAATGCAAGCGTGGCAAGGAATATGCCGTCAGGGAATTCACAAACCCCACACGCATGCTGACCAGCACGGTAAAAATACGGGATCGGTTCACCGGCGGCTTCCGGTTCACAGTTCGGAACCGCTGCCGAAGGGGAAGATCTTTGAAGCCATGGAACATATCAATGCCTGCACCGCGCATCCGCCGGTAAGGTGCGGACAGGCCATCATCAGGAACATCGCGGAAACCTCCGTCGATATCTGTGCGTCGAGGGACATGAAAAAATGAACGACAAAAATATTATTGAAAAAACCGTTCGTGACCTTCAAAAGCGTTTGCGTGAACACAATTACCGTTACTATGTCCTTGACGATCCCGTGATTTCCGATGCGGAGTACGACCGGATGTTCCGGGAGCTGCAGGATCTGGAGAAAGCACATCCGGAATTTTCGCGGCCGGATTCTCCCACAAAACGTGTCGGCGGCACATTGCAGGAGGCGTTCGGGACCCTCGAGCACCGCACTCCCATGCTGAGCCTTTCCAATGCACTGAATGAAAAGGAATTGCGGGAATTTCACAAACGCCTCGTCAAGTTCACGGGGAACCCCGGCACCGAACTGGTCGGCGAACCCAAGCTGGACGGCCTTGGCGTTGAGCTGGTCTATGAGAACGGCGTCTTTACGGCCGGAGCGACCCGCGGGGACGGTTACACGGGAGAAAACATCACCGAAAACCTCAGGACGATACGGCAGATACCGCTGCGCCTGCACGGAAACCTCGTTCCCTCTTTGCTGGAAGTCCGCGGCGAGGTCATTATTTCCAAAGCAAATTTTGAACGTCTGAACCGTGAGCGCGGCTCCCGGAATGAAAAACGTTTTGCCAATCCGCGCAATGCCGCTGCAGGTTCCCTGCGTCAGCTTGATCCCCGGATCACAGCCTCACGTCCGCTGGAGATCTTTATCTATGCCGCCGGGAAGATCGAAGGGAGGGACTTTGAAAAACACAGCGGGTTCCTTCAGGCGCTGGGGGACTGGGGGCTCCGGGCCAACCCCCTGAATGCGATCCTTCACGGGGAAGAGGAAATGATCGGCTATTTCCGTAATATGGAGCAAAAGCGCGGGGAACTTCCCTATGATATTGATGGTGTCGTTATCAAAGTGAATTCCATGGAGATACGGGATAAGATGGGCATGCGGACCCGGACCCCGCGCTGGGCGATCGCCGGAAAATTCAAGGCGCGCCAGGAGATAACGCAGATCAGAAATATCGAAGTGCAGGTCGGCAGGACCGGGGTGCTGACCCCGGTGGCAAATCTCGAGCCCGTGCAGATCGGCGGAGTGCTCGTGAAACGGGCAACACTGCATAATCAGGACGAGATAGACCGCAAGGACATCCGGGAGCATGACTGGGTGGTCGTGGAGCGCGCCGGGGATGTGATCCCAAAGGTCATCAAGGTCATCGAGGATCGCCGACCGGCGGGCACCCGTCCCTATCGCCTTCCGGACCGCTGCCCGGTCTGCGGTGCCCGTGTACAGCGCATTGATGACGGGGTTGCCGTAAAATGCGTGAACCGTGAATGTCCTTCTCAGCTGAAGAACGGAATACAGCATTATGCTTCCAAGCGCGCCATGGATATTGAAGGGCTGGGGGAAAGACGGTCGAACAGCTTGTGGAGAATGGTCTTATCGCCTCCGTTGCGGATCTCTATCGCCTTGACCGGGAGGCCCTGCTTCAACTTGAAGGGTTCGGAGAAAAGTCCGCGGATAATCTGCTGGAAGCCGTCGAAAGGTCAAAGCAACGCCCGCTTTCCCGGTTCATCGTACTGCACTGGGGATCCCGAATGTGGGAGAATATCTTGCGGGGGTTCTGGCGGAGCGTTTCGGTTCGGCCGGGGAACTGGAAAGAGCGGATGAGGAAACGCTCACTGCCATCGGGGACATCGGGGGGATCGTTGCCGAGAGCATCGTCAATTACTTTGGCAATGAGGCCAACCACGCCACGATAAGGGACCTGCAGGCTCTGGGCACAGATCCCCGCGCGGTAAAGCGCAAAGAGACCGCATTAAAGGGAAAGACCTTTGTCTTTACCGGGTCGCTCTCCGGGATGACACGTGATGAAGCAAAGGAAAAAGTGCGCCGTTTCGGCGCGAAAGCAAGCGGAAGCGTTTCTTCAAATACGGATTATGTGGTTGCGGGTGAAGAAGCGGGCTCAAAGCTTGACAAGGCAAGGTCCCTTGACATTCCCGTTCTTGACGAGGAGGCGTTCACCGACCTGCTGAAAAAATATTCGGAATAAACTCAGGAAAAGACCGGGGATTGCACAAAGCGGAAGGCATTTGGGAAAGGCCGGGGGTGAGGATGCGGATGAAAGCCTTTTCCCGCAGCTGTTCACCGGGAACTTCGGAGCATATTATCCGCCTTGCGGCCCACGGTTTTCCGCAGAAGATCCAGCCCTCATTTCTCCTTGCAGAAGTCAATGACCTTATCGGCGATATCCAGATAATGTTTGCTTTCCTCGCTCCCGGGTTTGCTTTCCACGATCGGGCACCCGGTATCGGTGGCCGTCATAATATCTTCATTGAGCGGGATCTCGCCGAGGAAATTCACTTTGGAGCGTTCGCTTTGCCGCATGCCGCCGTTCTGTCCGAAAACATAGGATCTGTGCCCGCATTCGGGACAAAGAAAGTAGCTCATATTTTCGACAATGCCGATGATGGGCACATTGACCTTTTCGAACATGTCAATGCCGCGGGTCACATCGGCCAGTGCAAGGTCCTGCGGGGTCGTGACAATGATCGCTCCGGAAAGGGCGATCTTCTGGACAAGACTAAGCTGAATATCCCCGGTGCCGGGAGGGAGGTCAATGACGAGGTAATCCATTTTCTTCCATATGACTTCATTGAGAAGCTGTTCCACCGCCCGGGTGGCCAGGGGGCCGCGCCAGATGATCGCAGAACGGGTATCGACGAAGAATCCCAGTGACATGATCTGGATCCCGAATTTCACAGCCGGGAGAATGCCGTCTTCGCCGATGGATTCCGTGGGTTTGTGCTGGCCGAACATCATGGGCACGCTGGGGCCGTAAAGATCAAGGTCCAGAAGCCCCGTTTCATGACCTCTTGCTTTCAGGGACAGGGCAAGGTTGGCGGCCACGGTGGATTTCCCCACGCCTCCTTTCCCGGAGGCAATGGCGATCACGTGACGTGCGTAGTTGATCTTTTTCTGGCCCTCAAAGGGATTTTTTTTATTGTTGGTTTCCATTTTTTTCTCCTGAATAGAAAAGGGCAGATTAAACTGCCCTTTCTGGTTTTTTGCTGATGTCCCGTTTAACCTTCTGAGATCGCTTCAACGGGGCAGGCGGCAATACATGCCAGGCAGTCAATGCAGAGGTCTTCATCGCAAACCGCCTTGCCGTCTTCGAGCGACAAGGCTTCAACCGGGCAAACCTCAATGCATTCGCCGATACCTTCACATACGTCATGATTAACTACAACTGCCATTATTATTCTCCTTTTTCACTTCTCTTTCAACATTCGAAACTTAAGTGTTTAAAATTTTATTCTCAATGACTTTTTAAGATATTTTATCTTTTTTTATTTATTTTTTTTACCGGGATACATAAATTCAGAAAAAGGTAAGGAGGATATTATGCATGTGTTTTCACGTCTTGGGAATATTGTTGTTGCCCCGGCGGCCTGTTTTACATCCATCCGTGATGAAGGAAAGAGATGGACGGATTATGTGGTCCCTTTTGTTCTGCTGATCTCCATGATGATCGTGTTTCTCTTGTTGAGCTCGGAGGTCATGCAAAAAGAACAAATCAGTACCATTCAGGGAATGGAACAGCTGAGCCCCGGGCAGAAGGAACAGGCAATGGAGCAGCTGGGCTCCTCCCTGGTGACTTCCATGAAATATACCGGGGCTATCGTACAGGTCATTGTTTCCGCCCTTTTTACGGCGCTAATATTCTGGATCGCGGGAAATTTTGTCGGCGGGGGTGAACATCCTTTTGGGACCATGCTGGTTACCGCGCTTTATATCCAGGTCATTACCATACCGGAATCAATACTTAAATTATTGCTGATCCTGCAGAAGGAGAGCGTAAACGTTTATCTCGGGCTTGCTTCCTTTGTGAGCAGCCCGGAACCGGGATCTTTCGGATTTCAGTTCCTCGCCCAGTTTGAATTCTTTAAGATCTGGCGTATTGTACTCTGGTATGTTGCCTTCAGGATCCTGTACCGGTACGGAACGAAAAAATCCGCTCTGCTTGTGGGGGTGCCTATGCTTCTGGGCATGCTGCTTGCCGCGCTGTTCAGTTCCATGTCAGCCGGCAGGATGTGATCCTTTTTTCCCGTATAGGAGGCAATTTCTACAGGGTTAATACGATAACGGACCGAAGGGATGAGAACTTCCGCCGTGTGATGGCGTTCTCAGCTGAAAGTCATGGGGGAGCGGTCGACAAAAGGCGGTTTTACGACAAGTGCCTGCAAACGTTTTCCCCGAACTTCAAGAAAGAGCGTATTGCCGCTTTTGGAGAATTTGCGTTCCACATAAGCGGTGCCGATCCCGGTATTGAGCGTGGGGACATGGTGCCGCTGGTCACCGTACCGACCTTTTTATCGCCGGCGTATAAAAAATATCCCGGACCGGGGGATACCGCGTTCGCACATCTTGAAAGCGATGAGGCGGCGGTACGGTCTTTCCTCCTTTACCTTCCTGACGGCTTCCTTTCCGATAAAGTCGCCCTTTTCCAGTCGGGTGATCCAGCTGAGCCCGGCCTCTACAGGATTTGTGCTCTTGTCAATATCATTGCCGTACAGGGCGTATTTCATTTCGAGGCGCAGGGTATCGCGGGCACCCAGGCCGGCGGGTTCCGGAACGGTCTCTTTTCCTTTCCGAAAAGACGGTCCCATACATGCAGTGCATCGCCGGGGGCATGATACAGTTCGAATCCCGGTTCCCCCGTATACCCGGTGCGGGAAATGATCATAGGACGTCCGGCCAGTTCCGCCTCCCTGAAATGGTAAAACCCGATGCTTTTCAAGTCAATGTCTGTGAGATCTTGCAGTACCTCCAGGCATTTCGGCCCCTGGACAGCGAGAAGCGCCGTGTCGTCACTGATATTGCTGACCCCGGCATCGCCCTGAACATGCTCCCTGGCCCAGGAGAGATCCTTGTCAATATTGGAAGCGTTGACGACCATCATGTATTTGCGGGGATGAAAACGGTAGATGATAAGATCATCGACGATCCCGCCGTCGGGATAGCACATGGCGGAATATTGCGCCTGCCCGTCGGAGAGCTGGGATACGTCATTGATCGTGATATACTGCAGAAAATGCTCCGCATCCTTTCCTTCCACGAGGAATTCTCCCATGTGAGAAATGTCGAATACGCCGGCAGCATTTCTTACCGCAAGGTGTTCGTGCCGGATGCCCTTATAGGATATGGGCATATTGTAACCCGCAAACGGGGACATTTTTGCATTCAGTGCAATATGCCGTTCGTAAAAAGGGGTATTTTTGCTCATCGGTGCCTCCTTTTACCACAGGTCGCGTTTTTTGAAATCGTCATAGATCTGCAGTTCGCGCTGTATCTGCTTCAATGCTCCGCGCAGAGTCCCGTCAACTTTCACTCCGGTCTCGCCGCGGGCGGTTTCCAGTTTTCGCACCAGGAAACCGAAGGCTTCCAGCTCGTCGTCATCGAGTTCGATCCGGATCTTATTGATCATGACTCACCTCGTTTGAGTTTTATGTTATATTCATAGGAGGAGATCTTTTCGATAATGATCGTATCTCCCGGCTTCACGTTCTTTTCGCTCATATAACGTGTTGTTCCCTTGTTCGTGCTCCGGTTGCGGAAAACGAACGTCTTTTCCACGATATCGGTCTCAATGTCGAATCCCGCGTCGGTATGCAGCACAGGGGTGCGCACCCGGGTAATTTTTATCCACATTATTGGAAGGATTCATGGCGCCGAACACATCAAAAGGGAAAAAATCCTCATGACCTTTCACAGAAAATTGCCGCTGCATCATGAAAAGATTCTGCCGTGTGATCGGGATCTCAATGCGGCTGTATCCCATGGAAAAAGGTCTTGGACCGAGAAACTGATTAAATTGGAAACCGTTACTCATCTGTCGTGTCCAGCTCCAGGTCTATCCGGTTGTGAATGGGTTCATCCAGATCGTTCATCCCTTCAACATTGAGGGTGATACGTCCGGGCACCGGTTCCAGCTCCATGAGGTCATTAAAAAAATGCAGTAAATGATCATGGGAAAATCCGTCGTAGAAAATATAATTATTCTGCTGCTTGTCCCAGTGACGCGACCGGGAAAGGTTGTATTTCCAGTCCGTGCGCCGTCCTGACCGGGTTTCCGTCCCTGTCGAATATTTCGATCGTATCGACCATGAGCTCAAGGAACGAGTCCCCGATCTGTTCCTCCAGACCGTTAATGCGGCTGAGGACCGTTTTACGGAATTGGCTGAATTTCATGAAAGGCTCCAGATAACGGGTATTTTGTGTTTATGGTCTTTATGTATCCTGAAAGGATAGGTATTACGGTCAATGATCTTTTCACCGCAGCGGCTGCAATAGGTGTTATTGTCAAACCCCGGATAATTCCCCACGTAGACATACCGTAATCCGCATTTTTCTGCCGTTGCTTTTGTGCGGCGGAGGGTCTCCGCGAGGTCATCGGATGGTCCTTCATCTTATAATCCGGGTGGAACGCACTGATGTGCAGGGGAACATCCTTTCCGCAGTGCTTTATGATCCATTCACATTCTTTTTCTATTGTTGCTTCACTGTCATTCACACCGGGAATGATCAGCGTGGTGATCTCGGTATGAATGCCGCGGTTCGCACAATATTCGATCGTGTCCAGCACCGGCTGCAGGCTTCCGCCGGTATATGTTTTGTACACCTCATCGGTAAATGCCTTCAGGTCGATATTTACGGCCTGCATCCGGGAAAGCACTTCCTTGCGTGCCGTTTCGGAGGCATATCCGTTGGTAATGAAAACACAGGGGATCCCTGCTTTTTCCGCATGTTCCTGTATGTCGAGCGCATATTCGGAAAAAACGAGGGGCTCGTTATAGGTGAATGCGATGGAGCGGCACGCGCTTTCCCGAGCTTTATTCACGATGTCTTCCGGTTCAAAGCGGGTTGTATGATGCCCCGTTTCCGCAGAAAGATGCCAGTTCTGGCAGAATATACAGAAAAGGTTGCATCCCTGTGTGCCGATGCTGAAAGTACGAGTCCCGGGAAGGAAATGATAAAGCGGTTTTTTTTCAATGGGATCGACCTGCAATGCCGAGGGGATGCCGTAGACCGTGCTGAAAAGCTCTCCGTCAATGTTCACCCGCACCCTGCAGAGCCCCGCCTGACCCTCTCTGATAAGGCAATGGTGGGGGCAGAGTTCGCAACGTACGGCATTGTTCTCTTTTTCCCAGAACAAGGCTTTTTGCTTGGTCATATGATCATTCATGATGTTTTATCAGTATCATTTCCAGCAGCCAGCTGGTGATCGAAAGCATAATGGCCGCCCAGAAAGCAGTGGCAAAATTATGGATCACAAACCCGGGGATAAGGAACGAGGTCAGCCAGACCATGAATCCGTTAATGAACAAATAGAATATTCCGAAGGTCAGTGCCGTGATGGGGATCGTAATGAGCGCCAGAAAGGGTTTTACGAAGGCGTTCAGTATGCCGAACAGGACGGCAATGGCGATCAGGGTGAAAAATCCGTCGATGTAGATGCCTTTGAATAAAGTTCCCACGATCGCAAAAGCAAACAGGTTGACCATAATTTTTATGAAAAATGTCATTTCTCTCATTTTACATCCCCGAAAATCCGCTGATGTTTAATAAATTGTACTTGTTAAGTTTACAACAAAGCAAACATGATGTCAAGCAATATTAATCCCGAAAGAGCGGGCCCGGGATCTGCCCCGGACCCGGCATGCATTGATCAATACAGGTATTTGAACTGTTCAAAGCTGTTCAGGTTTTTGAACGCTTCGATCAGGCGTTTGGTAAAGCCCTTTTCCCCTTCGATCATCCAGGCGCGGGGGTCGTACTTTTTTTTGTTGGGCTTATCGGGCCCTTCGGGATTGCCGATCTGCGCCTGCAGGTATGCGTCATATTTGTCCATATAGTCTTTAATGGGTTTGGTGTATGCCCACTGCGTATCGGTGTCGATATTCATCTTGATGACCCCGTAGGAAATGGCTTCCTCGATCTCTTCCGGCGCGGATCCGGAACCGCCGTGGAATACGAAACTGACAGGCTTGGCATCAAGTCCGTGTTTTCCGAAATATATTTCTGTGAATTATCGAGGATCTTCGGGGTGAGTCTGACATTCCCCGGCTTGTAGACGCCGTGTACGTTCCCGAAGGAAGCGGCGACCGTGAACTGGGGGCTGATCCTGCTCAGCTCACGATACGCATGATCCACTTCCTCCGGCTGGGTGTACAGCTTGGAATTGTCAATATCCGTATTATCCACGCCGTCTTCCTCACCGCCGGTCACGCCAAGTTCGATCTCCAGGAGCATGTCGATCTTTGCCATACGTTCCAGGTACTTTTTACTGATCTCAATATTCTCTTCCAGCGGTTCGGCGGAAAGGTCGATCATGTGTGAACTGAACAGCGGTTCCCCGTGTGCTTCGTAATACGCTTCACCGGCATCCAGAAGGCCGTCGATCCACGGCAGTTTCTTCCTGGCGCAGTGGTCCGTATGCAGAATGACGGGAACGCCGTAATGCTTTGCCATTTCGCGGACATGTTTTGCCCCGGCGACCGCCCCGGCGACCGCCGCTTTTTCATTGCTGTTGTCGAGCTGTTTCCCGGCGTTGAACACGGCGCCTCCGTTGGAAAACTGTATCATAATAACGGATCTTGATGCTTTAGCGGCCTGCAGTGCGGCATTTACGGAACTTGATCCGATGACGTTCACAGCAGGGAAAGCGAACTGGTTATCCTTTGCATAGCTCAGGACGTCCAGCAGGTCTTTTCCGGTGATCACGCCCGGTTTCAGATTGGGTTTGACTGACATGTCATTACTCCTTTGTATTATTTTCCAGTGACAGTGTAAGGGTTTTAATATCACAGACTTCTGCGGGGCCGAAGTACTGTATGGGCCCGGGATATACGTAGTGGGTCCCCGTCGCCCATTTTTCACGGTGGGCCGCCAGTGCCCGGAACGGTTTTCCTTCAAGGTCCACCAGCGCTTTTTTTATCACCGGCTTATCCTTGCCGTGCCGCCGTTCAATATTCATCATCTGCGTGATGGGAATGCCGCCCGGCACCCAGTTGTCGGCTGCATCGCAGAGGTGCCGTACGGCGGACATGTACCCGCTCCGGCGGTTCGAGGCCAGCAGGGATGCGGTATAGCCCAGGGAGTACGTGTAATCCGCATCGAAATTTGAGGGGAAGGAGCAACGGCCTTCATACCCGAAAAAATGAGTATGGGTCTTAAACGTACCCTTGTATTTTCCTTCGCTGCGCATCGCCTCCAGGCGTTCGCCGGTCATCTCCACCAGCAGTCTGTCGGTTTCAATTAACGATACTTGTACGTTCCCGTGCGGATCTCGTTCCATAATAAGTTGTTCGGCGATGGTTTCGGTAGGGAAAGATAGAGTTTTTTGCTGTGTTCCTGCAATTTTTTGCTGATATATTCCCGTTTGTCATCCGCATCGTGAAGGGAATCGATGTCCTTGCCGTGCTTTGCCATAAGTTCATTGAGCTCGGCGATAAGGGTTTTCATTTCCGGAATGAATTCGATCAGTCCCTCGGGAATAATGGCAACCCCGAAATTATCTCCTTGTTCCGCCCGGGCTGCGATCACCTTTGCCAGGTCATTGACGATATCATCGAGGGTTTGTGCCTTATCGGCGACCTCTTCGGAAATAACGGCGAAGTTGACCTGAGTGCGCAGTGCACATTCCAGAGCAATGTGAGAAGCGGAACGTCCCATCAGCTTGATGAAATGCCAGTATTTCTTTGCGGAATTTGCGTCACGTCCGATATTACCGATGAGCTCGCTGTAGACCTTCGTTGCAGTGTCAAAACCGAAGGAAATTTCGATCATGTCATTTTTCAGATCCCCGTCGATGGTCTTGGGAACGCCGATAACGGTAAGGTCCTCACCTTTTTGCTGATAGTATTCCGCAAGCACCGCCGCATTGGTGTTGGAATCATCGCCACCGATGATCACCAACGCCTCTATTCCCAGATCTTTACAGTTTTCCAGGGCCTGTTCCATCTGCGTTTCTTTTTCGAGCTTCTGTTCGGCCCAGCCGATCATGTCAAATCCTCCGGTATTCCGGTAACGGTCGACGGTTTCTGCATCGAGTTCACGGTACCGGTTCTCGGTCAGGCCGGAAGGGCCGCCCAGAAAGCCGTACAATTTTGAATCGGGATGACAGTATTTCAGGCCGTCATAGAGGCCTGCAATGACATTGTGACCGCCTGGCGCCTGACCGCCGGAGAGGATCACACCTGCATTCAGGGGGCGGTGTTCCATTCTTTCACCTGCCTTGAACGTGACCTGCGGCAGACCGTAGGTTTCCGGAAAAAGTTCCCTGATCTTTTTCCGGTTACCGGCCGCTACGCCGGGTTCCCCCTCACTGAGCGTGATGCCGGCATCCGTATCGAACACCTTCGGCAGTTTTGGTCTGTAGCTTTTTCGCTTCTTATCTAGAACGGATGAATTATTCATCATTTACCTCCTTCTGAATTGCGTTTTAATATAATAAAAAAATGTTCGGAGTGTAATAATATTGTGGAAATTGTCCCAGAGCACTCTGTAATATGATATAAATAATTGTATATAATAAAGATAGAATGATTATCCTTCATAAGGAGGGGATTGTAATGTCTGAGGGAGGGAAGAAAATGAAGTGAGGGCTGTATGAAGAAAGAAAGGGGGATATCTCTGTTCCAGGGAAAACCCCTTATAAAATAAAAAAAACCCGCCTTTTGAAGACGGGTTTAAAAACTGAAGAAGTGGTTCTAGTTGACAGCTTCTTTTAATTTTTTTGCAGCTTTGAACTTTACGTTCTTAGAAGCAGCGATATGAATCTTTTCACCTGTCTTGGGGTTAACGCCTTCACGTGCGGCACGTTCGGCTACCGAAAAAGTTCCAAGACCGGCTACGGCAAATTTCTCGCCTTTTTTGACTTCATCCAGAAGGGTGTCAACAAAAGCATTCAATACTTTTTCAGCTTCAACTTTTTTGACATCGGATTCTTCTGCCAACACTTTCAACAGTTCATCTTTCTTCATTTCTCTTCTCCTTTATTTGTTTATTTAAGAGGACATTCCTTTCCTGTTTCGTAAAAAAATAATAATAAATATCGCATAAACAAAGGTTTTTTTCACTTCTTGCCATTACACGGTACTTTTGATGAACGGTTGTGAAGCAACAATGTTCACTGGAAATATCCTTTATAGCCCCGGCTTACGATCCGTCAATCCAAAAAAATCCATGATCCACCAGGGAAGATGAAAATCAATATCTTTTGAATAAACAGAGCGTTTCCCCCCTTTATCGACGGATTTTCCGGGATCGATCAGCATCTGATGCCCGGTTTTTGCAGCATCCAGCCGTATTAAACGGGTTACATTTCCCTTTTTATAGCTATATGCCGTTAAATGCGGGTTGCCTCTGTAATTTTCAACCGTATCCGTCGCATGGATATCAAAACCGTATGTCTTTCTCCATCTTTCCATTATTTCGGAAGCATTTTCCGGCGTGACTATGTTATCCCTTTTCCCCTGTATCACAGCCAGGCGAGGCAGCGGCCCGTTGAACTGATCGTTTTTCAGCGGCATCGCAGAAGGAGCGGCGATAAGGGCTGCCGCCCCGAATAATTGCGGATATACATGAAGCATCACGTGGCTCATGCTGCCACCGGCGGACAGACCGGTAATGTAGATGTTCTCATGATCAACGGGATAAGTCTCCAGCATATGAATGATCATATTACGGACAGAAAGGATCTCTTTGTTTAATTTTTTCATGTCGTTATTGAAATGCACACTGAAAGCGCGGGCGATATTATTCGTAAAGCGCTGCTGGGGATACAGGAGAAGGACACCAAGGGAATCTGCGAGTTTATTCCAGCCGCCGCAGCGTTTCATTGACCGGGCGCTCAGCATGCTGCCGTGAAGGATCAGAACCAGCGGATATTCCTCCTTACTGTCCATATTGGCCGGAAGATAGCTGAAACATTGTTAATTTTCCCGGATTTTCCCCGAAATCTCTGACGCGGTCGAGTGTACCGGTCGCCGAAGCCGGGATACAGGCGAGCAGGAAGAAGCATACGGCAATGATTTTTTTCATGAACTTTCTCTGAATGTTTTTATGAGCACACAGGATACATGACCCGAAATAACACAGGTAAGGTGCCTTTGGGACACAGGACATGGGTCGCGACGTTCCTGACCGAGGGTCCTTATTTCCCGCTTTCAATGGAGTGGATCAGTTCCTCGTTCAATTCCAGTTTCAGCGGTTTGAGCTTGTCTCCCCAGTAAAGTGTGGTATGCGGGAAAGGTATCTCGATATTCTGTTTGTCAAAGGCATATTTCAGGCGTTTGCGGTATTCGCGTCCGACGGACCATTGCTGGACCGGTTTGGTCTTGAAACGCGCCTTGATCACCACGGCGCTGTCTGCGAATTTATCCAGCCCGAAGATCTCGATCGGCTCAAGGATCCTGTTTTTGAACTCCACATCGTTCTGCAGTTCCTCCCCGACCTGCTTCATGATATCCATGACCTTCTGCACATCTTCCTTGTATGCTACGCCGATATCGAAGACCATGGCGGACCAGTCCTTGGTCATATTGGAGATATTGCTGATCTTTCCGTTCTGAAATACGTGGGTCACTCCGGAAAAATCACGCAGCGTAATCGTGCGGAGCTCGATCTTTTCCACGAGTCCGCCGGTGCCGTTGATGATGGCAACATCGCCGGTGCGTATCTGGTTTTCAAGGATAATGAAGAATCCCGAATAAAGTCACGTACCAGTTCCTGGGCTCCGAATCCGATCGCCAGTCCGATGATACCTGCACTGGCAATGATGGGACCGATATCGAGTCCGAATTTCTGAAGAATGATCATCAGAAAGACAGCCCACAGAACTACCTTGGTGATTGCCTGCAGGATATTGACGAGGGTATTGATACGTTTTGTCGCTTCACCGGTGTCCACGTCCTTGTTTTTGTCGGCGCGGGCGACCATGCCTTTACGCAGTTTTTTGAATGTCATTCGTGTCATTTTAAAGGCGACAAAGGCGATCACAAGCACAATGAGAAGGGAGGGGAGTTCCGTCGCTGATCCACTTTGCGGCGTTCTCGATCAGTTTTTCCCAGAACGTGGCGGTAAATACCTCTTCCATGATATACTCCTTTTAAGTTATTTTCAAAAGAGCGCAACAGGTCGCTTTGATCTCTGCAATTATCGGCTGCTTTTTTCGGAAAGTACCGTGATCAGTTCCTCCGCCCAGGTGCGGATGACATTTTCGTCACGTACGTCAAGGGGAGCCTCTTTTTTCACACCGAAGATCAGGCGCATGGGAGCCGGCAGCGGATCCGGGACCCGTCCACCGAACAATCCCGTTTTTACGGGTTTTACGATCCTGCTGACCGGGTCCAGGCATTTCCGGATGCGTTTCTGCCAGAATTGATAACCGTTATCCAGCATATAGGCATCGAGAAAATAAGCTACAGGCACATTTTTCAGTGCATCCCGGTGTTTTTTCACAAACTCTGTTGCTTCCGTTTTCCAGCGCATGCCGTGCACCGGGGCACCAATGACGAAGGCGTCATACTGGTCAAAATTTTCAACGGCCGACAGAGGGATCACGTCGGGGATAACGCCCCGGTTTCCCGCAATATGACCGATCTCTTCGGCAATCTCTTTGGTGGTATTGCTGACCGTTTCATAAGTGATACATAACTTTTTCATTTTTATACCTCATCATTAAATCATCAAGAACCGCTATTAATGCTGATATCCTGTTCCGCGCTCTCCGGGGCGGTCATTTCTTCCGGAGCGCCTTTCCCGCGCTGACACCGGTATGCCGTCCGTTGGAGACGGTGAGGATACCGTTGACAAAAACATAGTCAATGCCTTCGGGATACTGATGCGGGTCCGTGTAAGTGGCCTTGTCGATCACTGTTTCGGGATCGAAGATCACGATATCGGCAAAATACCCCTTTTTCAGGAATCCGCGTCTGGGAATGCCGAAGACGTCCGCGACCTGACCGCTCATTTTGTACACGGCGGCGGGAAGGTCTATGACATTTTCTTCACGGACGTATTTCCCCAGCACCCTGACATTGGATCCGTAGGCACGCGGGTGCTGTTTCCCTTTGCCGAGTTCGCCGTAGGGGGCGTAGGCGGAAGCGTCCGAGCAGACCATGACGAAATCTTCCTTCAGCACCTTCTTCAGGTTATCCTCGTCCATGGCAAAACCGATCATGTCGGCGTGGATATCTTCCAGAAGCACGGTTTTTACATAATCGTAGCCGCTTAACCCCGTTTCCCTCATGCCTTCCGCCACGGTTTTTTCCGCCCGGCGGGGATTGCTGCAGTCCGAGATCAGGAAGCGGTCATGACCGCCGATATTTCTGAATTTATTCTCGGCGTATTCGCGGAATTCCGCGTCATTCTCCGGGTCCCGGAGGCGGGCGATCACATCCTCGTCGCTGCCTGCCCGTGCCCAGCTGGGCAGAAAGACGGCAAGGGAGGTATTGTACGCATTGTAGGGATAACGGTCCGCCGTGATGTCAAGGCCTTCCTCCCGGGCGGCGCGTATCCTCGCGATCGCCGTATCGATCAGCGGCCAGTAGGGCTGGTTGCAGGCCTTAAAATGGGATATCTGTACATGGGCACCGCTCTCGCGGCCGATGCGGATGGCTTCTTCGACCGCCTCAACAAGCTTTGCGTCCTCATTGCGCATATGCGTTGCGTAGATCGCGTTATGGTCTTTCAGGACTTTTGCCAGCGCAATGAGCTCTTCCGTGGAAGCGAAGGATCCCGGCGAATATTCAAGGCCCGTACTCATGCCCCAGGCCCCCTGTTCAAGCTGTTCCTCCAGCAGTTTTTTCATTGCTTCCAGCTGTTCCGCCGTGGGATCGGCATCAACGTTTCCCATGACATAGCGCCGGAGATTGCCGTGTCCGACAAGCGAGGCCTGGTTGATCGCGGTGCCGTGCTTGTCAAGCGTATCGCAGTAGCTTTTATAATCCGGATAGGCGTTCGCGGAAGACCACATGCTTTTGTCGCCGGGCTTTTGCGGAAAGGGGCTGTAACCGCAGTTGCCGGTAACCTCGGTGGTCACTCCCTGGCGGACCTTGGACTCGGCTTTCGGATTGATCAGCAGTTTGGTGTCCGTATGACTGTGCGGGTCAATGAACCCCGGGGAGACCACGCGGTTTTCGGCATCAATGCGCAAATTGGCGTTTTTTCGGGAAAGGTCTCCCATGGCGGCGATCTTGTCGCCGCGGATCGCGATATCCGTTTGTTTCGCTTTGCCGCCGCTGCCGTCAGAGAACGGTCCCGTTGGCAATAATAATGTCGTAATGGTCACTGCAGCCCAGAAAGGTAAGCATGAGCATAATGATGACTCCTATGTAAAAGCTCCGATATTTCATGACAACCCCTTGATTTTTGTAATGCGGATATTTTTCATTACAGGAACATACAAAAAAGCGGAGAAAAAAGTAATAAAATTATATTTCCTGCGGACCGGCCGGATATTTTACAGGAATTTTCATGAAAAAACGTTTATTATCAGAGAAAAATCCTCTATTTTATGTCAACGTGATAAAATAAGGAAGATTATGCTGAGAAGATCCCGAATTCTATTGTTTGTCGCACTGATCACCTGCTTGCCGCTCCTGGCGGGCAACCTGATGTATCACGATATGTTCCTTGTGGACCGCGTCAGGGATTCCCTGATGCAGGCGGGGTGGGATTACCGGACGGAATTTCCTTATTTTATGAAGAGCGCCCGGACGGCAAGTTCGCCGAAAAGCTGTGTTTTTTCCCCTGACGGAAAATATGTCTATGTAACCCTGCTGGGGCAGCGGAATGTGGCGGTGCAGGTCTATTCCGTCGATCCTTTTGAAAAGATCCGCACGGTGTCCCCGCCCTGCAGGGACGAATCAAAGAACTACGGTTTTGCCGAGGGGGTATGCTATGAACCGGACGGAAGCTTCTGGTTCACGCGCATGACTACGGGCGAATACTTTGTTTATCATCCGGGATCCGATTCGCTCGAAGCGGCACGTTCCGCTGGCGGTGTATGGACAAAGTCTTTGGAATTCAGTCCCAACCATCGCCAGGTGGCCATGTCCCACTGGATCTCACGGCGCATCTCTGTCATCGATGCCCGCACCCACCGGCTGATACGGGATCTCAGCACAAGCCAGATCCCCCGGGGCGTTGCCTGGATCGGCAACGATACCCTGGCCGTGGCGTTATACGGAGGCGCGAACAGCACCGACTGCGGCATTGAGATCTTTGATGTGCGGACCGGAAAAAAGATACAGAGCATGCCGGAACACCGTTCCGCGATGCGGGACGTGCGCTACGATCCCCGGAAAAAAATGCTCTACTATGATGACATGCGCTTTGCGCTGGTATATCAGTATGACTGGATACGGCGGGAGACCCTGGACAGGATCGAGGTTGACAGTCATCCGAACACCATCCGCCTGACCCCGGACGGTGAATATCTTTTCGTCAGTTGCCGGGGACCGAATAATCCCGAGGGCTACACACTCCCGAGCCCCAGGAACGGGAAGATCGTGGTGATCAGAGACCGAACCCTACCGGACGCTTACCTCCTGGGAGCAGGGCAATCAGCCGACGGGCCTTGATATCTCTCCCGACGGTGCTTATCTTGCAACCACGGATTTTATGGATAACCGGGTAAATCTTTATGTGATCGCGGATCCGCGATCCGTGAAGCAAAGGGCTTCCGTTCAGTTCTTCAATAAAAATACAGGGAATATCTATGAAATGGGCACTCGTTCTTTCTGGTGGTGGTGGTAACGGCCTGGCGCACATCGGTGTGCTGAAAGAACTTGAACGCATGCGGCTGAAGCCGGACCTTGTTGTGGGAACCTCCATGGGATCGGTCGTCGGCGGTGCGTATGCCTCCGGACGTTCGGCGTCCTGGATGCGGGATTACATGGTCAATAAATTTGATATCCGCAAAGCAGTGTCACTTCAGACCGTCAAATGGGGAGAGGGGCCGGTCGTAAAGGCCCTGCTGGCCGGAGAGGCACTGCGTAACCTCCGGCACAATATGGGTGCGGAATCCGGGGAAAAGATCCTGGAACGTCTGCGGTATGCTACTGGTAATATGGATATCCGCGAGACTTCCGTACGTTTTGCCTGCAATGCCGTCGACGTGGTGAGCGGAAAGGAAAAGGTGTTCACGGAAGGCAATCTTGCAAAGGCGATACGTTGTTCCATTGCCGTGCCGCCTTTTTTTGAGCCGTATGAATGGGGAAACGGGCTGTATATCGACGGGGGCTTCGCGGACAACGTGGCCACGCATATTGCGCACCGGATGGGCTATAAAAAAATCCTATCCGTGGATGTCGTTCCGCTACGTACGGTAAGTAAGGCAAATATCAGGAACGGAATGGATGTGCTGTTCCGCGCAATGACCATTACGGTCCACAATCTGCACAAGCAGGATTATTCCACGGTGGCGGTCACCGCCTACAAGGGTGCATATAATTATGACTTTGATCATGTCGATGAGCTCATCGAGGTGGGGGAGCTTGCCGTGCGCAGCAAGGCCGCGCGGATAAGAAAAAAATTCACGCCCTGGTACAGTCAGATCAGGTAAAAAAATGACATTCAAAAATGAGAGGAGCGTATATGCGGTCAAAACAGTTCATGTTCATCCTGTTCACGGTGATCTTTATGATCTCCTGCAGTAAAGATCCCGGACGCATCGAGGTCAAATGGCAGCTGATCGAAAATCAGCACCGGGGAAAAAATCAGCATAAGGGGGAAGTGACCATCACCAACCACTCCCGCCACACCCTGACGAACGATAACTGGATCTATTACTTCAGCTGGTTCCGGACAGTCCTGGACGGGCAGGAAAGCGAGATCATCGACGGCGAGACCATCAACGGGGATTACAGCAAACTGTATCCCACGGAGAAATTTCCGGACCTGGAGCCCGGAGAGAGCATCCGTTTTCCCCTGATCGGTTCGCATTACGCCCTGCACAGGACCGATGCCCCCACCGGCGGTTACTTTACAGTAAAAAAACGTTTCGGGCCGGACGTGATCATCCCCTCCGGTGACGCGGAAGTCCTGCCGTTCCGGAAGGAGAGGCCTACCGGCGCGCTGAATACGACAATCTTCCGGTAGAGAACGCCGTACTGCGGTATGAAGAAAACAGGGCGCTTTCACTTTCTGAAGAAAAAAAAGCTGCCTCCGGTTCTTCCCACACCGGCGTACGTTCAGTACCTTGGCGATACGTTCCACATCACGGATGAGGTGGATATTTTTTATTATCAGGGCCTGGGGAACGAAGTGCGCTATCTTCAGGAACGTTTGAAGCTGGCCTTTCAAACCGATATCATGAAATTCACGTTCCGCAGTAAGGATTTTAAAGAAGTATGCGGATACCCGGATCATCCTGAATCTGATGGGAGGTGATCCCGGAATCCTACCGGCTGGAGATCGATCCCAATACCGGCGTTCTTATCTACCGGAGCGATCCTGCGGGGGTCTTTTACGGGATACAGAGCTTTTTCTCCCTGTTTTCTCCCGAAGCCCTACAAGGGCCCCGTGAAGAAGGTCGACCTGCCCCGCATTGTCATTGAAGACGGCCCGCGCTCTCCCTACCGCGGAATGCATTTAGATGTTTCCAGGAGTTTCCACGATAAAAAACATGTGCTGCGCTTTCTGGAATTGCTCGCGGGATATAAGTTCAACAAGCTGCATTTTCACATCACTGACGACGAGGGCTGGCGCATCGAGATCCCGGATCTCCCGGAACTGACGGAAGTGGGCGCCTTCCGCGGGCACACGGAAGATGAAAAAGACCACCTTCAGCCCGCACTGGGCTCCGGACCTTCCCCCGATCCCGAAAACAGCTCGGGCAGCGGTTATTACAGCAGGGAGGACTTTATCGAGATCCTGAAGTCCGCAAAGAGCCGTCATATTGAAGTGATTCCGGAGATCGACATGCCCGGCCATATCCGTTCGGCGGTAAAGGCCATGGAAGCCCGGTACGACACATACATGGAAGCCGGAAGAACCGGCATCCGGCAGAAATGTATCTGCTGACCGAACTTCGAAGAGCAGTTCCCGGTTCAGTTCCGCCCAGCGCTTTAATGACAATGTAGCCAATCCCTGCATGGAATCGAGCACTTACCGCTTTGTGGAAAAGGTCATTGATGAGCTCATTGCCATGTACCGGGAAGCCGGCGCGCCGTTCGCCACGCTGCATATCGGCGGAGATGTAGGTCCCGCGCGGGGCTTTTGCGCACTCACCCAAATGCCGGAAATTCCTGGAAAGCCAAAATGCCTACAATTCACCGGACGAACTGCATAAGTATTTCACCGAACGCGTCAGCAAGATGCTGCAGGAACGCGGCCTGTTTACCGCAGGCTGGGAAGAGGTCGCCTGTAAACACGAGAACGGCGGCCGGGAGCCGCACCCTCTCCCTTGTCGACGAGAATATTCTCGTTTATATCTGGAACGACGTTCTGGGGACTGGGGAGCCGGAAGATCTCGGATATAAGCTTGCGAATACCGGATTCCCCATTGTCATGCTGAATGCCACGAACTTTTATTTTGACTTTGCCTACGGCCGGGATCCGCAGGAACCGGGGCTGTACTGGGGCGGTTATACGGATACCCGTTCCGCCTGGGGAGTTCACACCCTTCGATATCGCCAGGTGTGCCGAGGAAACCCTTTACGGGAATCCCGTCGATCCGGACATGTTCAGCAACAAGGTTTTCCTGACGGAAAAAGGGAAAGGGAATATCCGGGGGCTCTCTGGGACGCTGTGGGGCGAGAACCTCCGCAGCTGGGAGCGGGTGGAATATATGGCCTTCCCCAAGGTGCTGGGACTTGCAGAACGCGCCTGGAGCGCGCAGCCGGAATGGGCGCGGACCGCGGAAAGGGACGAGCGGATGAAAAAGCGTGAAAAAGCCTGGAACGTCTTTGTGAACAAGGTCGGGCAGGATGAAACTGCCCCGCCTGGACCGAGATGCGGCGATTACGGTACCGCATTCCTCTGCCGGGAGCGGTGGTCGAGAACGGAATGCTGAAAGCGAACATCCGTTTTCCCGGGGCTGACACTGCGCTATACCACGGACGGAAGCAGACCCTTCCCAGCATCGACCCGTTATACAGAACCCGTGCCGGTGAAGCCGGGACAGACCGTGAAGATCGCGGCCTTTGCCACTAACGGGCGCGGAAGCCGCATTGTGACGCTTCCCTGAGATAAGAAAGTAGATGACCGGTCATCAAGAGTCCCGGTATCCGCCGGGACTCTTTCATTATCATGGTATATTTTCGATACGGCGGTCCGGTATTGAAGTCTTTCTTTTTATTTCGCCCTTTCACTCCTGAATTATAGCTCCAGCCTTAACCTGATCCTCAACCTCAACAACTTTGCCGCAATCACAACATCGATCATTTTACTTTATCTGTCACACCCATAGAAAAAGTTACTTTTTTGTTAAGGAACGATTATTGCTTGCTCAATTATCCGTATGGCGGGACAAATTACTTGATAATACAGCGTCAGGGCGATAATTTTCCCGTGAAGAGAGAGATAGTTAATCATGAGGATAAGGTCATTTCGGGGGCAGATACTGTTGTTGTGTCTGAGCCTAACGGCTTTTGCAGATGTCGTATATGTCGTTGATAAAAATATGGGCGACGGGTTCTGGACAGGCAGTTAACAGGGATCTGAACAGATGCTGATAGGGGCCGCGTAATCCTGGCGATGAGATCTGGGTCGCAGCGGGCGTCTATCATCCCGGTGCAAACCGCGGCGACAGTTTCGTCCTGAAACCCGGCGTAAAGATCTACGGCGGATTCTACGGAGGCGAAGTTTACCGCCGCGACCGTGACCTTTATGCAAATGAAACCGTGCTCAGCGGCGATATCGGTATAGAGGGCCAGTCTGACGACAACAGCTACCATGTGCTCAGCTATGACGGTATAATGGACGAAGCAACCCTGATAGACGGCTTTACGGTACGGGACGGCAATGCCGACAATGGTGAAGGCGGTGGCGGGATATTCCTCTGACAACGGGGCGGCACCGTCGATCCGGAACTGCCGTTTTGTCAATAACCGAAGCAGTACGGCGGGCGGAGCGGTATATATGAAAAACGGACCCGTGTTTGAAAAATGCCTTTTTGGTGGCGAATAGCGCACAGCAGGGTGGCGCCGTTTATTCTCCCGAAGATAAAAGCCAGAGCGGGATCGCGTTGATAGGACGTTCGACTTTTGTGGAAAATACCGCGGAAGAGGGTTCCGCCCTGTTCATTGACAAGCGCCAGAGCGCAGAGATCGACAGCTGTGTATTTCCGGAAGAAAACTCGATGCTTCGGGGGGAACCGATCCTTTTTGCTTTGTAACACTGCGGGCGGAAAGTCGTTCCCGTCTGTAAACGAATACAGCCTGCCGATATCGGGCATATTGACATTCCCGAATCCCGGCTGGATAATATCATTTACTATACGACGGAGGAAGCCAACGGCCCCTTTATGAAATACAGAAAATTACCTGATAGATAACAGCCACGGCATTCCGCAGGACTGGGGCTGGTATTACAAGCCTTCGCCGCTCACCCTGAATATCAAAGTATTTCTCGAGGGAGTCTTTTAAAGGTATTTTCATATACGAACTCTCTCATGGCAAAGGTCCGTTATTTATAACGGGCCTTTGTGCTTTTTTACGGGAATAAAACGAATATGGATTTATAGATAAATCAAGGGCTTTATGGTAATCGTCTAGTGAAAAATGCACGATAGGTCATCGGAAAGATATTTTCGTTAATAAAATCCCTGTGTTATTACCGAATGTTCCGCTTTCTAATTGTAATAATCACCAAGAAGAAGCCATTATTATTAAAACAATAATTTAGTTTATAGAAATGTTAAAAAATTGTTTGTTTTTAGTAAAGATTGTGTCTACATTATTAAGTATTTTGAGAGAGCAGTATGAATGAGAGAGAATTGAGAAAGTTAAATTAAAATATGAAACAATCAATAAAGGGCATACTGATTTTCATCTTTATGATAAGTATGCTATTTGGTCAAACATATCTTATCGATGAGACTTTTGGCACGGTGCCACCCGCCGGCTGGACGGAAGGCAATTCTGCCCCAACGCAAAAAAGTGACGGCGGTTATGATGATGCATACGCATTACTGTACCCTGAAGGTAGCACCGCATCTATAGTTACATCATCTGTTACGGATCCTGACAGGATATCATTTTATTATATAAAATCTAGAGGTGGTGCTGAGGGGCAATTTGATGTCAATTATAGCACATCATCTACCGGACCTTGGACTAATCTATTCAGCGGTTTCCCCACTTCTAATAGTAATTATGAGCAATCCGTAACGGAACTGGATCTTTCAGCTGGAACATATTATTTTCAATTGATCAGGTCAGATGCTAGTAAGAAAGACCTATATGTTGATCTTTTTCAGGTGACACAAAAATATCGCTGTCAGTCACCGCATCGCTTTCCGGTTTTAATTATGAACCCTCCAACGGGCCTTCTACCGAACAGAGTTTTATGGTCAGCGGGGCAGACCTGACAGCCGACATCGTTCTTACGGCCCCCACAAATTACGAAATATCCACAACCTCGGGAAGCGGTTTCGGATCCAGTGTGTATTAATTGGACACCGACAGGAGACAGCACGATCGCTTCAACCACCATTTATGTCCGTATGAAATCGGGATTATCGACCGCTTCGTATAACGGTGAAAATATTACCATCAGCTCGACCGGGAAGATCAATAAAACCGTTGCATGCAGCGGTGATGTGCGGCAAAGTATCGATCCAGCACGTCAAGTCTGACGAATTTCAGTTATGATCCCGGCAGCGGACCTTCGGCCGAACAAAGTTTTACGGTCAGCGGACAGGATCTGAGCGCCGATATCGTTTTGACCCCGCCGACGAATTATGAAATATCAACAACTTCCGGCAGCGGGTTTTGATCCAGCGTAACCCTGACCCAAAGCGGGGGCACGGTAAGCTCCACCACCGATTCTTATGTCCGGTTGAAATCCGGCTTGTTCGAACTGGTGGTCGGCATGATCGGTCAGCCATTCATCATGAACAGCGCATGATGAATACCATAGAAGATCCAAGTCCAAGCATGACTGTCAGCCCTGCATCGCTTTCCGGATTCATTACTTTAACCGGTTACGGCCCGGTCTTCAGAACAGACCTTTACGGTCAGCGGTCAGGCGCTTACGGCAAACATCAGCTTCCTGCTCCGTCCAATTATGAAATATCCACCGGAAGCAGTGCGGGCTTTTCTCCGACCGATATGATCACGCTCACACAGAGCAGCGGCTCGGTTGCTTCCACGACCATTTATGTTCGATTGAGGTCCGGTTTACCTGCGGGATCCTATGATGAAGAAGACATTACGATCAGCACCGCCGGCGCGAGCGATCAGACCGTCATATGCAGCGGTCTCGTAGAAGATTCCAGCCCCAAACATGACCGTCAGCCCCACATCGCTTACGGGCTTTACAAACAACCCCGACACCCCTTCACCCGAACAGAGTTTTACGGTCAGCGGGGAGGACGCTCACGGACGATATCACGCTGATCTCACCGACCAATTATGAAATATCCGTCACCTCCGGAAGTGGTTTCAGTTCAAGCCTTACGCTGACGCAAAGCGGAAACACGGTAAGCTCCACGACCATTTATGTTCGATTGAGATCCAGTTTGTCTGAGGGATCCTATGACTGGCGAAGACGTTAGCGATCAGTACCGCCGGCACGAGCGGATCAGACCGTTACGTGCAGCGGTATCGTTGAAATTCCCACCGTGATCAATTGGAACGGCGATAACTATGCCGTCATTCAAATGCCACATACGCAGACCGGGAAAGGTATAGTGTATCTGGTCGTCAGCGGAACCGTTAATTTTGTTGATTCCGATAAGATGAACAGTCTGACGATCAATGGTGAAGATTATACCGATCAGTATTCAACCGTCATGCCGGATCCGGTTGACGGTAAAAAGTCTTTTATCATCTATGACGGGGAACGTTCCCAGTCTTCTTTTAATATTGAAGGGACCAATGACTGGAGCCAACCGAGCATGGCTGTCAGCCACACATCGCTTTACGGGCTTTACAACAGACCCGGATACCCCTTCACCCGAACAGAGTTTTACGGTCAGCGGCCAGAATCTCACCGCAAATATCAGTTTGAGTGCTCCGGCCAGTTATGAAATATCCACCACCTCCGGAAGCGGATTCGCTTCAAGCCTTACCCTGACACGAAGCGGAGGCACGGTGAACTCCAGGACCATTTATGTCCGGTAGAGATCAGGGGTTGCCTGAGGGATCCTGCATAATGGAGAAGACATTACGATCAGCACCACCGGCGCGAGCAATAAGACCGTCACATGCAGCGGTATCGTGGAAAATCCGGACCCAAGTATGACCGTCAGCCCCACATCGCTTACGGGGTTTCTAGCTGAACCCGATACGACATCTCTCGAACAAATTTTTACGGTCAGCGGCCTGTACCTCACGGACAATATAACGCTGACCCCCCCGGCCAGTTATGAAATATCCGTCACCTCCGGCAGTGGATTTGGTTCAAGCCTTACCCTGACACGAAGCGGTGGTACGGTCAAATTCAACGACCATTTATGTTCGATTGCGATCGGGCTTGTCTGAAGGATCCTATAATGGAGAAGACATTACGATCAGTACCGCCGGCACAAGCGATCAGACCGTGACGTGCAGCGGAGATGCTATAGAATATCCAAGTCCAAGCATGACTGTCAGCCATGTATCGGCTTTCAGGATTTAAGCTCTGTAAGCCGGTAACGGACCGTCTTCAGAACAGACCTTTACGGTCGGCGGTCAGGCGCTTACATCAAATATCAGCTTGAGTGCTCCAACCAATTATGAAATATCGACCACCTCCGGCAGTGGTTTCAGTTCAAGCCTCACCATGACACAAAGCGGAGGCGCGGTGAACTCCACGACCATTTATGTTCGATTGCGATCGGGCTTGTCTGCAGGAAGCTATGACGGAGAAGACATCACGATCACCACCACCGGCGCGAGCGATAAGACCGTTACGTGCAGTGGTGCCGTGGAAGACCCAAGTCCAAGCATGACGGTCAGTCCCACATCGCTTACGGGCTTTACAGCGCAGAACGCGTTACACCTTCACTTGAACAAAGTTTTACGGTCAGCGGCCAAAACCTCACGTCAAATATCAGCTTGAGTGCTCCGGCCACTTATGAAATATCCATCACTTCCGGAAGCGGATTCGGTCCATCCCTTACGTTGGCACAAAGTGGCGGTACGGTAAGCTCCACGGCCATTTATGTTCGATTGAAAGCCGGTTACCCTTCAGGATCTTATGATGGAGAAAATATTACGATAAGTACCGCCGGCACAAGCGATCAGACCATCACATGCAGTGGTGTCGTCAAAGTTCCCAGCGTGATCGAATGGAACGGCAATGAATATAGCTTTGTGGAAATGCCCTGGACCTATGACGGTAAAAATGTAATCCGTGTTTATACCTATGGGGAGATCACATCATTCAGCGCAAATAACATCACCTCACTGGAGATCAATGGACAGTCATACGCGGCCGATCAGACCCACACGGATCCTGCGGCGAGTATCGATCAGAAATTTTTTATTACGATTATTCCTTTAAAAATACGCAGGGGCGTTTTGAGATCAGACGGGGACACAAAAAGATCATATATAAGTTAAATATGAAGGTTTCCCTCGAAGGCGCTTGATAAAACAATTGAAAAACTCTCTCTCTCATTGCAGAAGCCCGCTTTCTCGGCGGGCTTCTGTGTTTTGGTGAATGAAGATTATTGTAATGTGAAAGCAGTCTCTGAATTTGGCCGGGCCTTTCCGTGAAAGGGAGAAGCTGAAACATATCGTTTTATGTATGGAGCAAGATAATATAAACAAAATCTTAATAAAAGATTAACATTTACTTGACATGAGGTTGAATATTTTATATACTCTTACCGATGAATGAGAGACGTGAGAAGAGAGAGATTTATTGAGACCAAATATGAGACGATTAGATTATCTGCGGGGAATATTAGTATTTGCTATTATTGCAAGCAGTCTTTATGGCGGGATCTTTTATGAAGGCAAAGAATACACCGAAACCATGATGCCGCATACACAGACCGGCAATAGGGACATGTATATTTGGTAGTTAGTGGAACAGTCGATTTGGTAGAATCCAATAAACACGTAAGTACTCTAACAATTAATGGCGATGATTATGCAAATCAATCCACGTCCATATCAACAGATCCCATAGATGGGAAAAAATATTTTATTATATATACCGGGGGTAATCCGAACGCCAGCTTCACCATTTCAGGTACAAACGACTGGAGCCAACCGAGCATGGCTGTCAGTTCCGACAACGCTTACGGGCTTTATGGCAGAACCCGATACCCCTTCACCCGAACAAAGTTTTACGGTCAGCGGCCAGGACCTCACGTCAAATATCAGCCTGAGTGCTCTGGCCAGTTATGAAATATCCGCCACCTCCGGCAGTGGTTTCGGCTCAAGCCTTACGCTGATGCAAAGCGGAGGCACGGGAGGTTCCACAACCATTCACGTTCGATTAAGATCGGGCTTTGTCTGCAGGAAGCTATGACGGAGAAGACATTACGATCAGCACCGCCGGCACAAGCGATCAGACCGTCACGTGCAGCGGTGTCGTGGAAGTTCCAGAGCCCAAAGCATGACGGTCAGCCCCACAAAAACGCTTACGGGCTTTATGGCAGAACCCGATACCGACATCTCTTGAAACAAAGTTTTACGGTCAGCGGCCAGTACCTCACGGACGATATCACACTGACGCCCCCGGCCAGTTATGAAATATCCGTCACCTCTGGCAGTGGATTCGCTTCAAGCCTTACCCTGACACCAAGCGGGGGCACGGTAAGCTCCACGACCATTTATGTCCGATTGCGATCGGGCTTGTCTGAAGGATCCTATAATGGAGAAGACATTACGATCAGTACCGCCGGCACAAGCGATCAGACCGTGACGTGCAGCGGAGATGTTATAGAATATCCAAGTCCAAGCATGACTGTCAGCCAAGTATCGCTTTCAGGATTTAACTATATAACCGGTAGCGGACCGTCTTCAGAACAGACCTTTACGGTCGGCGGTCAGGCGCTTACATCAAACATCAGCTTGTTAGCTCCGGATAATTATGAAATATCCGCCACCTCCGGCAGTGGGTTCGGTTCAAGCTTTACCCTGACGAAAAGCGGAGGCACGGTAAACTCCACGACCATTTATGTTCGATTGCGATCGGGCTTGTCTGCAGGAAGCTATGACGGAGAAGACATCACGATCAGCACTGACGGCGCGAGCGATAAGACCGTCACGTGCAGTGGTGTCGTGGAAAATCCAAATCCAAGCATGACGGTCGGTCCCACAACGCTTGCGGGCTTTACAACAGATCCCGATACCCCTTCACCCGAACAAAGTTTTACGGTCAGCGGGGAGGAGCTCACATCAGACATCAGCTTAAGTGCTCCTTCCAGTTATGAAATATCCATCACTTCCGGAAGCGGATTCGGTCCAAGCCTTACGCTGACGCAAAGCGGAAACACGGGTAAGCTCCACGACCATTTATGTTCGATTGAGATCGGGGGTTGTCTGCAGGATCCTATGATGGAGGAAATGTCACGATCGGGTACCGCCGGCACGCAGCGATCACCCCCGTCACGTGCAGCGGTGTCGTAGAAATTCCCAATGTGATCAATTGGGACGGCGATGACTATAGCGTCATTCAAATGCCGCATACGCAGACCGGGAAAGGTATAGTGTATCTGGTCGTCAGCGGCACCGTTGATTTTGTTGATTCCGATAATGATGAACAGTCTGACCATCAATGGCGAACGATTACACGATCAGTACTCAACCGTCATGCCGGAGCCGGTTGGCAACAGGTAAAGAGTCTTATCATCTATGACGGAAAAAATCCTCAGTCTTCTTTTAATATTGAAGGGACCAATGACTGGAGCCAACCGAGCATGGCTGTTAGTCCCACAACGCTTACGGGCTTTATGGCAGACCCCGATACGCCTTCACCCGAACAAAGTTTTACGGTCAGTGGCCAGGACCTCACGTCAAATATCAGCCTGAGTGCTCCGGCCAGTTATGAAATATCCGCCACCTCCGGCAGTGGTTTCGGCTCAAGCCTTACGCTGACGCAAAGCGGAGGCACGGTAGGTTCCACGACCATTTATGTTCGATTGCGATCGGGCTTGTCTGCAGGAAGCTATGACGGAGAAGACATCACGATCAGTACCGCCGGCGCGAGCGATCAGACCGTCATGTGCAGCGGTGTCGTGGAAGTTCCGGACCCAAGCATGACGGTCAGCCCCACATCGCTTACGGGCTTTATGGCAGAACCCGATACGACATCTCTCGAACAAAGTTTTACGGTCAGCGGCCAGTACCTCACGGCAAATATCAGTCTGAGTGCTCCGGCCAGTTATGAAATATCCGTCACCTCCGGCAGTGGATTCGCTTCAAGCCTTACCCTGACACCAAGCGGGGGCACGGTAAGCTCCACGACCATTTATGTCCGATTGCGATCGGGCTTGTCTGAAGGATCTATAATGGAGAAGACATTACGATCAGTACCGCCGGCACAAGCGATCAGACCGTGACGTGCAGCGGAGATGTTATAGAATATCCAAGTCCAAGCATGACTGTCAGCCAAGTATCGCTTTCCGGGTTTAACTACATAACCGGTAACGGACCGTCTTCAGAACAGACCTTTACGGTCGGCGGTCAGGCGCTTACGGCAAACATCACCTTGAGTGCTCCGACCAATTATGAAATATCCGCCACCTCCGGCAGTGGGTTCGGTTCAAGCCTTACCCTGACGAAAAACGGAGGCACGGTAAACTCCACGACCATTTATGTTCGATTGAAAGCCGGTTTGTCTGCGGGATCCTATGATGGAGAAGATATTACGATCAGCACCGCCGGCGCGAGCGATAAGACCGTTACGTGCAGTGGTGTCGTGGAAGACCCAAGTCCAAGCATGACGGTCAGTCCCACATCGCTTACGGGCTTTACAGCAGAACACGTTACACCTTCACTTGAACAAAGTTTTACGGTCAGCGGCCAAAACCTCACGTCAAATATCAGCTTGAGTGCTCCGGCCAGTTATGAAATATCCGTCACCTCCGGAAGCGGATTCGGTCCAAGCCTTACGCTGACACCAAGCGGAGGCACAGTAAGTTCCACGACCATTTATGTTCGATTGAGATCGGGGTTGTCTGCAGGATCCTATGATGGAGAAAATATCACGATCAGTACCGCCGGCACGAGTGATCAGACCGTCACGTGCAGCGGTGTCGTAGAAATTCCCAATGTGATCAATTGGGACGGCGATGACTATAGCTTTGTGGAAATGCCGTATACCTATGACGGGGGTTCTGTTATACGAATTTATACCTATGGAGATCACATCATTCAGCACAAATAACTTTATCACCTCACTGGAGATCAATGGACAGTCATATGCGGTCAATCAGACCCATACGGATCTTTTGGCCAGTATAGACCAAAAGTTTTTTATCACGATAACGCCCCAGAACCACAAGGGTCATTTTGAGATCGACGGGGAGACAAAAAAGATCATATATAAGTTAAATATGAAGGTTTTCCTCGAAGGCGCTTTATAAAACAATTGAAAAACTCTCTCTCTCTCATTGCAGAAGCCCGCTTTCTCGGCGGGCTTTTGTGTTTTGGGTAAGTATCTGTATTAATCCGTGGTTTTTGGCTTACTCAATTTCTCCGGCCTTTTTCAATGCAATGCGCGTCAGGACGGGGCCGATGATCTCAAAGAAAAGGCAAGTGGCGGTAATGGTGGTGATGACCGCCGTACCGATAATATCCCCGCTGGTCTGACCGCTTTCCACGACCTTGCCGAGCCCGCTGAATTCCTGCTTGACAATAAGGGAAAGTCCGATCGCAACGCCGGCCTGGGACAGTATCCCGAGCCCGATCCAGTTGCGGATTCTTTTTGTACGCCCCCGAACAGTGCTCCGAAGCGTGATCCCAGGATGAGGCCGCCGGACCGGGACAGTATATACACCAGTCCCAGCAATCCCAGGGACGGAAGTGCCCCGATGTACAGGTTTGCGCCGGCCAGCGTAAAGAAGAGGATGAAAAGCAACGGCATAAAGGAAGGAAGGCGCTCATGATCTTCTGCAGCAGGTCGTAGGGCTGCGTGTTGACGACGACCATGCCGATGATCATGTTGGTCAGGATCAGGGAAAGATGCAGGAAGGTGCTGAGGCCAATGGCGATGAGTGTCGTTCCTATCAGCAATATGGATACGTCGCCGGAATGCTTCAGGCGCTTTGCCAGAAGCGAGAAGAAAAAAGCCAGGAGCATGCCCACGGCCACACTGAGCATTACCTCTTTTAGTGGTTCCCACATCATTACGGCGAAAGAAGCGCCTGCCCCGCCGGTTTGCTGATGCAGTAAGTTCTTGGCAATGGCGGCGGCAAAGCCGAAGATGATGATCCCCAGTCCGTCATCAAAGCCCACGACCGCATAAAGGGCCTTAGTCAGAGAGCCTTTTGCCTTGTATTCCTGTATGACGGCAACCGTCCCCGCGGGTGCGCTCGCCGGGGCGATCCCGCCGAAAATGAGGGCCATCGGAAGATTGTGCGTGACAAGATAGACCAGGGCGGTCACCAGGATGAACGCGCCGAAAGATTCCGCGATGATGATGGCGGCCATGCCTTTTCCCAGTTCTTTCAGGGAGGAAAGTTTCAGTTCAAGGCCGATGCTCAGTGCGACAAAACCCAGGGCGATTTCCGTAATAAAATGCAGCTGTTCCTGCTGGGATTCCCCGAGAATGTTCAGCAGTGACGGTCCCAGGAGCACACCGAGGAACATAAAGCCGATCAGCGAGGGAAGCCTGATAAACCTTACCGTTCGTCCCAGATAAAAGGCGGTAACGATAATAAAACCGATGATCAGCAGGTCGGGAAGGTTATGCATGGACTGAAAAAATGCATTCATGGAATACGCCTTTTTAGATGTCGATACCGCCGCTGTAATAGCTCAGGGCCTGGGTGGTCACCAGCACCTTTGAAGTGGTATTGAGCTCTTCGCAGATGTTCCGGATCTTCCGTACGGTCTCATTGATATAGACGGTATTGATCACGGCAATGATCATCCTGTGAAAGCCTTTACGGTCTTCATTCATGAAATGTGAGAAAAGCGGCAGGGCATAGAGGTATTGACTGACATTGTTCGCTTCCAGAATGGAGACATTGCATTCCTTGATCTCCGTAAAAAGTTCAAGGATGCGGTCAAAGGACCTTGAATCCTGGGTGTGGATATTGACCTGGGTGAATTCATGCGGTAATTCCTCGTCCTCCTCCCAGCTGCCGAGGTCCTTCAGTGTCTTGAAAAAAGCTTTCGGATCCTCCTGTTCAAGTAGTTTCCGGACATTCGCAGGGATACGCAGGACCTTTGAGATCTCCGAAAGGATGCGGATATGCTCGTTCCGGTGCCGTGCCGGAGCGATAATGTAGATGAACAGCCTGACCTTTTCGCCGTCAAGGGATTTGAATTCCGCGCCGTCTTTTGCGATCAGGGCGCCGATCACAAAGGAATCGATATTGTCCAGGGTGCAGTGGGGGATCGCGATCCCTCCGCCGAACCCGGTGGACCCTACCGATTCGCGTTCCTTCAGTCTTTTGAACAGGCGTCCCGGATCCGTACCTTTGAGTGCGTCTGCTTCAGCGGCCGATGCGGCGATGGCTTTCAAAATATCGTCCTTTCCCCGTGCATCGGTAAAAAATGGTTCTACTCCTGAGATTGAAATAGGGTTCGAGTTTCATATTTGCCTCACACTATTTGATGAAGAAGTTGCGGACTTCTTCTTTATTCTTACACTGCAGGAGCTTGTTCACGGCCTCCTCGGAATGCAGTTTTTCCCGATTTCCGATAAAAGCTGTATGTGCGGCTCCGCAGCCTGTTTTCGTGAAACGACAAGCACAAAGACCTTCGAGGGCTTCCCGTCCAGGGACTGAAAATCCACGCCTCCGGGTTTCAGGCCTACCGCCATGGTCATGCGTTTTACCGCATCCGTTTTTCCGTGGGGAAGCGCCACCCCGAACTGCATGCCCGTGCTCATCGCATTCTCGCGGTCCAGAACGGCTTTCAGGGTTGCATCCCGGTCGATCAGGAGTTCATTCTCATGCAGTTTGTCGACCAGCTCACGGATGATATCTTCCTTTTTATCTGCGTTGATATCCATGAGAATGCAGTCCGGATGCAGTATCTTTTCAAGGGGGAGGCGCAGCTTGCTGTCTTTCTCTTCAGCACTGAGGATATCCCGTTCAAGGTCCTTTTTCAGCTCCCGGGGCTTCGCCATGGACTTCAGTTTCTCAATGGTCTGATGCAGGTTCAGGAGGGTTTCATACATGATGTTTTTCACATAGGGAATATCTTCTTTCTGCGTGAAGAAGGAAATGGTCCGCTCGGAGAAACGGAAAGAAAGGAAGGTGTTCTGGCGGCGGATGTGATAAATGTGTTCGTCTCCTTCGATAAGGTTGATGTAAAAGCCTTCTTCCTGAAAATAGCGGACCAGCTTGGAGGACACGAGTTCGCAGATCTCTTCGGAGGGAAAGGAATAGTCGGTCTGGATGTGTTCGTCAATGACAACACCCTTTTTCATTCCGGACTTCTTTTTGCGTACCAGCCGGTCGAGCTGTACCGGTGCGAGCAGCGAGGTGACGAGGATCATCAGGATGGCGATACCGGTGATCTCTTCACTGAGCACACCGTAGGAGAGCCCGATGCCGATGATGATCAGCGCAACTTCCCCGCGGGGTGCCATGCCGACGCCGATACGCGTTGCGCCGAGACCGTTGAATTTGAAGAACCGGGAAGGGATGCCGCAGCCGAGCAATTTGGAGAGGTAGGCCCCAAGCGTATAGACGATGCCGAAGAGAATGATCTCAACGTTATTGAAGACCCGAACATTGACAAACATCCCGGAAATGCAGAAGAAAATGGGCACAAAGAATTCGTAAATATTATGCAGGCTCTCCTGGATGACGTAACTGAGATCTGTCTTTGAAAGCGACAGGCCCATGACGTAGGCACCGATGATCATGGCCAGGCCGGCGGATTCAAAGATCCCCGCCAGCAACAGCGCAAGGCCGAAGGACATGATGCCGACAGTGCTCTGGCGCCTGAAGGTCTTTAAAAAGCGGCTGATGTAACGGGCGAACACAAGACCGAGTACCGTGAATGACACCCAGACACCGAGCGCTTTCAGGACGATAAGGCCGATCTTCGACCACTCGAGACTTCCGTTCTGTCCGCTTGCAATGCCGACCACGATGGCCAGCAGGATAATGCCCAGCACGTCATCAATGACCGCGCTGCCGAGTATCGTAACCCCTTCGGGGGAGTTGATCTTTTTGCGGGCTGAAAGGATACGGGCGGTGATCCCCACGGAGGTGGCAGTGCTGATCACCCCGAGGAAAAGCGCCTGAGGATGCATGAAGGGGACCTTCAGGGAAAAACGTTGCCATCCCGGCGCCGGCGAAAAAGGAGGCCGCGACGCCTGCACCGCCGATGACGAGACTGGGAACGGTAAAACGCAGAAAAAGGTCAATATCGGTCTCGAGGCCGACCATAAAGAGCAGCAATACGGACGCAACGACGGAAAAGGCGTAGAGCTCGGGCGAGACCGGCAGGCTCGCAGCGGGATTGCTTGCGAGGAAATGTCCGAAAAGGCCGTGCGGGAGCCCGGGAAGCGGAATGCTTCCCAGAAGATAGGGCCCGATGATGATACCGGCGAACAATTCGCCGATCACAGCGGGAAGACGCAGTCTTCTGAACAGTTTTCCCGCATATTTCGCGGCAAAGAGAATTAGGGTAAGCTGAAAGACCAGGATCATCATCTGATGCACCATCGTATCTGCAGGTGCGGCAAATGCGGCAGCGGGCAGCAGAAGAAAGGCGGAAAGAAGTACAGGCAGTTTTGGTTTCAGCTGAGTCATAAGGATTACGTCGTCTCCCGTTTCATGATACCGATCTCGATCAGTTGGTGCATGATGTAGAAACCGATGAATGAAAAGATAAAGGGCAGCGGCTCGACCCATCCCGCGAGCATGAAAACGGCAAGTACAGCGATCATAGTGAGAAAACGTACGGCGGTCCAGGTAAAGATATTTCTCATCATCTGCTTGTAGCTGCGTTCACCCTGCCTTTTTTTGGAAACCGCATAGGCAACAAGCGCGTTAAGCAGGCTCAGTCCGGCGGGCATGGTGTTTTCGGGAATATATTCCCCTTCGTTGATCTGTATAAGTATCGACAGTAAGACCGATGTGGCGGAGTATGATCAGGATGTAAAAGCGAAAACGCAGCCACAGGGGTTTCAGAACGGAAACAAGTTGATCGGGATTCCATTTCATACTGCATGCAACCTTTTATTTAGCCGCACGAAGATAGCGAAAAAAAAGGCAAATGTAAATAAACAAAAAGGATCGTTTTTTCTATTCGTGAGCGCCCTGGACCTGCGGCATTCACCCTTATCCACGTTCCGGCCCCGGCAGGGACCTTATTCTTCCTCGATCACCTTATAGACCGTCTCCCCCGGCAGGACCATGTTGTACTGTTCACGGGCGATCTTTTCAATATAGGTTTTGTCGTTCAGCAAATGTTCTTTCTCTTCCAGCAGTGCCTTCTGTTTCTTCTCAAGGGTTATTTTCTTCTCGATAAATTCACGGTGTTCCTGCTTTTGCTGCACGAGACGGACCATGCCGTTCCGGTTCAGGAGCAGAAAAGCCAGGCAGAGAAGTATAATGATAAGCACGACCTTCACTTTTGCCCGGGCATCGAATGCTGAGGATTTTTTTTGCCGAAAGACCATCGCTGATAAAAAAGTGAAGAGCGAAAGACGCCGCTTTCACTCTTCTGGTGCATATAAGGTTTATTTACGCCCGGATAAAGCCGAAAGTCCCCTGAACTTTTTCCCTTCGTTCAGTGCTTCTTCTATCCGCAGAAGCTGATTGTATTTTGCTACGCGGTCGGAACGGGAGGCGGAGCCCGTTTTGATTTGTCCGACCCCGGTGGCAACGGCAAGGTCCGCAATAAAGGTATCTTCCGTCTCGCCGGAGCGGTGGCTGATCACAGAGGCAAATCCATTCTCTTTTGCCAGTTCGATGGTATCCAGGGTCTCGGTGACGGATCCGATCTGATTCAGCTTGATCAAAATGGCATTGGCGGATTTTTCATCAATGCCGCGCTGCAGCAAGCGGGGATTGGTGACAAAGAGGTCGTCGCCGACCAGCTGCACTTTTCCGCCCAGTCTTGCCGTCAGTTTTTTCCAGCCCTCCCAGTCGTTCTCGTCCAGCCCGTCCTCAATGGAAATAATGGGTATTTTTCGATCCAGGAAGCGTAGAGGTCGGACCATTTCTTCTGCGGACAGCTTTTTATTTTCCGAGACAAGGTCGTATTTACCGGATTTTTTATCGTAAAACTCGCTGGCGGCGGGATCCAGGGCGATGTACAGGTCTTTTCCCGCTTCGTCAGGGCGTGCGTTTCCCGCCGCTTCCAGGATCACCTGGATAGCCTCTTCATTGGACCCCAGGTTCGGGGCAAATCCGCCTTCATCGCCGACGGAAGTGTTCATTCCCTTTTCTTTCAGGACCTTTTTCAGCTGATGGAAAACCTCCACGCCCATCCGCAACGCTTCGGCAAAGCTTTTTGCCCCGCAGGGATAGATCATGAACTCCTGCAGGTCCACATTATTGTCCGCGTGGGAACCTCCGTTGAGAATGTTCATCATCGGGGCCGGAAGCGTGCGGGCGTTGACTCCGCCCAGGTACTGATAGAGCGGAAGGCCAAGGTAGTCCGCTCCCGCACGGGCGACGGCCATGGAAACGCCGAGTATGGCATTTGCGCCAAGGACTTCCTTGTTTTTCGTGCCGTCCAGTTCAAGCATGATGGCATCGATATGTGTCCTGTTCAAGTGCATTTTCGCCCGCCAGGCGGGGAGCAATCACATCATTGATATTCTGTACGGCCTTTAAGACGCCCTTTCCCATAAAACGGTCGCCGCCGTCACGCAATTCCAGCGCTTCTTGCTCACCGGTGGATGCACCGGAAGGGACCGCCGCGCGGCCGAAAGCACCGCTTTCGAGAATAACTTCACATTCCACGGTCGGATTCCCGCGGGAATCAAGCACTTCACGTGCATAGACATCAATTATCATAGACATTTTATACCTCCGTTTTTAGCTTCGGCGAAATTTACATCTTCACTCCGCCGAATCGAATGAATAATTACGATTCCTTTTCACCCAGCCAGCGTTCGGCATCCATCGCCGCCATGCATCCGGTCCCGGCAGCCGTGACGGCCTGGCGGTAATCGGGGTCCTGCACATCGCCGCAGGCGAAAACCCCCTCGATATTTGTCCGGGTCGTACCGGGTTTTGTGATAATGTATCCGTTGTCATCCAGGTGCAGATTTTCTTTGAAAAGTTCTGTGTTCGGATGATGACCGATCGCCACAAAAAATCCCGAACAGGGAAGTGTTTCCGTCTTTCCGGTCTTTACGTTCCGGATCCGTACACCGGTTACCCCGGTCAGACCGGGCTCGCCCAGGACCTTCTCTACGACGGAATCCCATTTGATACGGATCTTTTCGTGTTTTTTCGCTTTTTCGGACATGAAGGCCGAGGCGCGGAATGCGTCCCGCCGGTGGATAATGGTAACGGTTTTCCCGAAGTGCGTCAGGTAAAGCGCCTCTTCCAGCGCACTGTCGCCCGCCGACGACTACGATATCCTTGTCTTTATAGAAAAACCCGTCACATGTCGCACAGGCGCTTACACCGAAGCCCTTGAGTTTCTGTTCGGATTCCAGCCCGAGATATTTTGCGCTGGCTCCGGTGGAAATGACAATGCTTTCTGTGAGATATGCATTTTCTTCATCATCGAGGATCCTGAACGGATAGTGGCAAAGGTCCACCCCGGTGATCATGCGCATGATGCTTTCCGCACCGAAGCGTTTGGCCTGTTCACGTATCTTTTCCATGAGTTCCGGACCGCTGATCCCTTCGGGGAAACCGGGGAAATTCTCGATGTCGGTGGTCGTCGTAAGCTGGCCGCCCGGCTCCGGACCCTCAAAGATCACGGGGTCCAGGCCCGCGCGTGCCCCGTAGATCGCGGCGGTCAGGCCGGCCGGTCCGCTGCCGATAATGATCATTTTATGCTGTTTTTTCATGTATTCACCTTTTATTTTTTTATACCGGGTACCCGTGTGCGGATGGAATAGACCGCGTTTGTCTCACACCTCCGTCACGAATAAGGTTTTCATGTCCCTGCCGCCGAACTCCACATTGCTCGGTTTCATGCCGGGAGTTTCAGGCTCTCCAGGAGTTTCCCCTCAGGGGATATCACGTAGATCCTGCCCCCTCCGAAATATGCCACGTAGAGATTGCCTTCCGCATCGCACGCCATGCCGCTCGGGATCCTGTTCCCCGGAAGGCAGGGTGATCAGGGTATCGAGTGACCCCGTTCCGCTATTGATCTTCAGGATGTTCTTGTCGACGGATTCCCCGATGTAAAGCGTTTTTCCGTCCGGTGAGAGGCAAAGTCCGTTCGGGAACTGCAGGCCTTCGACCAGCCATACGGTCTCTCCCGTTTCGGGATGCACACGGAAAAGCCGTCCGTCATGCTCATCCGGATCGTAAGATTTGGGGTCCGTAAAGTACAGGAAACCGCCCGGCGACATAATGATATCGTTGGGCCGGTTAAAACGTCTTCCGTGATGATCCCGTGCGCTGAGGGTGACCAGCCTGCCGTCGGGATAGAATTTCAGAATGGAGCCGGTGGCGTATTCGCAGATATAGAGATTCCCCTTTTCATCAAACACCGTTCCGTTCGTGTTCAGCAGACCGTCACGTTCATCCAGGAGCGTATCAAGGGTTCCGTCCCAGACATGGCCGATCCAGCCGCTGTAACAGTTCGAGAAAGACCAGCTGGTCACGGTACCAGGGAGGGGCCTTCGGGAAAGTCGAGGTCCTTTGCGACGAGTGTAAAATCCCCCTCAAGAAAACCGCTCCCTCCGCAGGAACCCATGAACAGGGCTAATACGCAGGAAGTTAGGGAGAGGAAGAGGATTTTTTTCATAATATGCCTTTATGCATCAGACTTTATTATACGTATTATTTTTATGAAATCAAAAGAAGAATGAATGGTTGTTGACCATGGGGAAAAAGGGTCGTTTCCGTTTATGACCGGTACCGATCACCGCTACGGGATGGGCGTAACACCGGAAGGGTATTTAACCCGTACTATGATCCCGCTTCCGGGTTCTCAGCCTTCCTGATCCTGTTGCACGAAGATGCGCCTTCCAGAGACGGTTCGCCACAGGCGCCCACGCATCCGCTGCCGGCTTGCATTTTTTGTACAATCGTTCCACAGGCTCGGGTTCCGCGGGATGTGTCGATACCGCATTGCTCTTGTGCACCATTTCCACAAGGAGTTCCGGATTGTCGAACATGGGGCAGGGGCGGAGCAGATTGGGATTGCAGGGCTGATGTTTCTTGTATTCTTTGAAAAGACTGTTTTTAAGCGCTTCAAGCAGGCTCTGACCGTGAATTGAGGTGTTCGAATAATGAATGAAAGCGCAGGGCTCGACATCGCCGT
This sequence comes from Fidelibacterota bacterium, assembly GCA_034520235.1. Lineage (GTDB taxonomy): Bacteria > Fidelibacterota > Fidelibacteria > Fidelibacterales > Fidelibacteraceae > M50B103. Next base: position 1,491,217 of record JAXHNS010000001.1, on the reverse strand, counting down.
TCGCGTTGATATGCAGATATTGCCTTCCGCCTGCAATGCAGCCTTTGACATACTCGCCGTCATTCCAGAAGTCAAGCACGAAGATCGGTTTGTGCTTTCGGATCTCGCGAACGCGGTGATACATATATTCCCGCTGCTGCGGGGTGGCGATCAGGCGGGTGTCCGCATCCCTGCCCAGCGGTATATAGGTAAAATACCATCCGAAAAGGGCGCCTTCTTCCACCATTTTATCAATGTATGCGTCGGAGCCGACGTTCTCGGTATTGTTGCGGTGATAACAGGTGGAAAAACCGAAAGGGACCTTGTGCTTACGAAGATGCCGCATGGCGGCGATACAGGCGTCATAGGTGCCTTTGCCGCGCCGGACATCGGTTATTCCCTGCTTCCCTCGATACTGATAATGGGGATGAAATTCCCCGCCTTGTTCAGTTCCGCTGCGAATTTTTCATCGATCAGCGTGGCGTTCGTAAAGGGGGCGAAGACCGAATCGGAATGTTTTTTCGCAAGTTTCAGCAGATCCTTTTTCCGCATAAGCGGTTCTCCTCCGGAGAAAAGGAACATATACGATCCCCATTTCCTTTGCCTCGCAGATAATGCGGTCAAGGGTGTCGTAGGAAAGATTGTCGGATTTCTTGTAATCGGCGGCCCAGCAGCCGACACATTTCAGGTTGCAGGCTGAGGTCGGGTCGATGAGCAAAGCCCAGGGGATGTTGATATTGTACTTTTTTCTGAGGACCTTGGTCTTCTGATACCCAACCCAGTTCGCGTTCAGGAGGAAATTTCTGATGATCTTTTCGAGGATATGCGGTTCCAGCTCATTGAAAATACGCATGATGAACCTGTGGTTTGCCAGACCGGGATCTCGGCCGCCTCGCGGAAGGCCTGCAGCTGTTTTTCACTGGTAGAATCGGCGGTGAACCGCTCCGCCCATTTTGCCAGGTTGAGGAGGTTCTTTTCCGGGTCTTTATACAGGTATTTGAATCCCTGTTTTAAAAGTGCGGAGGAAACAGCATATTTCATGATCATTCTCCCTCATTTTTGTGGTTCTCGCGCAGGATCCCCGAAAGGATCAGCGTGATCGTGTGTTTGTCAAAAACGATGTTCGCGGTATCTTCAAAGGTCTCATGCAACAGCATGGATTCCGTAAGCCCGTAGAGATAACGGACATTTTCTCCGTATCATGCCGTATGAATTCCCCGCGGCCCATGCCCTGTTCCAGGAGATCCTTGAACAAATGCTGGATATGTGTGGAAAATCATGGACCTGCGGTCCGGCGGTTTGCGTTTTCGTCGCAGCAACAGGAGGTATTCAGATAACGACCGTGACAGATCTCTTAATATTGGGGTTCTCATAAATGGAAGCGGCAAAAAAGCGGTATATCTTTTCAGCGACAGGATCGGGCGAGGCCATCAGTCCCTTTTTGATGGACGCAAATTCCCGGATGGCGTAGGCGAGGGCGAAATGAAGGATATCCTCGCGGCTGCGGAAATAACTGTACATGCTTGAGCGTCCCATACCCACCGCTTCGGCAATATGTTTCATGGAACGCTGTTCAATGCCGTGGCGGTAGAAGATCGATGATGCAACAAGAAGTATTTCGATCTTCTTTTGCTTCTTTATTGACGATCTTCGGCATCAACCCTCCCGTAATTATTATCGACACACATGTTGATAGAAATCTGAACGGCGGGAAAAATGTCAATAATTTTATTTATGCCGTAACATGCCCCTCGCTTATTCCGGGATCACAAAAAGATCATCCGAAAGGCCGGTATTGACCTTTACCTTTTTGACCTTGTCTTCGTTCCTGATCCCGGCAGTCTCAACATCTCATACATTGTTGTTTCTCTTTAAAAAGGTATAAAAAGAATACTTCCTTTTCAAGTCACTTAAGATCAGAGGGACTTGCGGATGCGGATGGAGGGAAAAGTCATTAATTTATTTTATAATTTTTTGTGATCGCTTATATTTAGCTATGAATGCGGATTGCCACTATTACGCAGTGCTGCGCGTTGTGCCGGATGCTCGGGATGGGAAAGACAGTGCCCGGCGTATCGCGTATTCCTCCGAATTTGTTGATGATCTCCGTGTGAAACATATCGTTTTCAGGAAAGCCCCACGCCGCATGAAGTGTCATATCCTGGGAAAAAAACCGGGACTGAAAGATCTGTGCACCTCTTCGAAGATCATGACGGTCCGGAACTACAAGGTCCGCACCATGGCCGATGTGCTTGTGCCTTTCCATTTGATCCCCGCCGGCCGGGGAAAAAGCTTTCAGGAAAAGATGCGGACCTTCCCGGATTCACCCCTTCTTGCACCCCTGGTCGACGATGCGGTAAACAGCGGGGATGTCTATCAGCTCGGCATCGTTCTGCATGTGCTTGCGGACGCGTATTCCCATCAGGGATTCAGCGGTATTATCAGCAGGCGCAACCGGATAAGGGGGCTGAAGGTAAAGAAAGCGAGCGTACGCGGTTTCCATGACCGTTTCATCCGCGCCTACCTGATGTATGCCGACAGTATCATCACCCGTTTGTTCGGAAGGATACTCCCTGCCTACAGCCACAGCGCCGCGGGAACGATACCGGACATCGCTTCTGCGGAATGGGAATACAAATATGATACGGGGGAGTCATTTATTACAAGATACCGTTCCGGCGGACCGGTCAGCAATCCCCGGCGCTACCGGCAGGCCTTTGAAGCCATGCGCGGCGTACTGCAGGAATTTATTCAAAAACATCCCGCTGTGTTGCATGGAGATCCCGGTTTTCAGGATTTTGAATTGTTTTATAGACATTTGACAGAACCCGGAAATTCCGGAAAGGTGCGGAAGACTGGAAAGACTTCATTCTGGAATATCATTTGATGGACAGTACGGATCCGGGAATACATTATGATCCCCAGGATTGGTTCCGCGATGCGTTCCGGAATTACAGCAAAAGGAAATTTTCACGGCGTGTTGTCCGCCGTGCCGACCCGATCCCGGATTTTGTGCATTCGGATCTCTACGCTTTCTACAATGCGTCCGGAAAACACAAGGAACTCTATAAACGCCTTGCCGTATTTTACGGTCTCTTCTGACATCCGCAGCAGCTGAATGTGCCCCCTGTCACAACGGTATTTCCATGCTTTGATTTTTCACCTCTGACCCTTAATATTCATACTGAAAAAACACGGTGTATTTGACCGATCACTGAGAATAACGAGGGGGCGTTATGAAAAAAAAGTGTTTTCTGATACCTGCTGTGCGTAGGTTTTGCCATTCCCGCAGCTGCGGATATCCGGTTTTCCAATCAGTACCTGTTCTACAAAACCGGAATGCATGACCCGGATGCGGAATACTGGACCATCACAGACCAACTCAACGACTTTTCAAATATCCATTTTGGTGAATTGACGCCGGAAACGCAATTCACCCTGGACCGGCATCAGTTTGAACTTTACGTTGATGAGGGACATGTGTTCTCGAATGTCAATGCCTTTACCGGTATTACTCTTGCGGCGATACGGCGGCGGACTGGAGAGCGCTGGATCCGGAATATTTCGGCCAGTATGTCCATTTATCCGGATTCCATTACGGGATCTGGGGCCTGGACTCCGTGCCCCTGTTCCGGCTCCCGCTCGATACCGGAGAATATTGCCTTGAATTTTCCCACCGGGCAGCTGTGAAGGGGATCGAAGGGGATACCCTCAGAAAGGAATACGTACTGCCCGGCCGGTCAGCCATTCCGGAATTATTTTACCGTGAAACATGCGTACGGCTGGGGATATGCTTCCGGCAAGCCGTCTTTTGTCGTACTGCAGAAAGAGAACGGAACCCGCGATACGCTGCTGCTCCGCGAGGGGGACAACCCGCCGGAAGAAAGCACATTGTTCCATGGCAGCGACCTGGGAGATTCCGGTGGTAACGCAACGCTGTATCTGGACGCGGTGGTTTGCCACACTTCCGGGAAGGTCGATGCATGCAGTTACTTTTACCGCATGTATGAGACCGCATGTAACGACACGCCGTCTTTCAGGCGGATATCCACGGCAATGGAGCAGGACGGCAGATGGCAGGCGGAACATTTGCAGATACCGGTCGGCGGGAGCCAGGGCCCGGGCACTTATGTCCTGGAAATATACGGCTGTATAAGCCGGGAGGACAGCATCTGGACCGATCAGTTCGACCGGCGTCAGGGTGATGACGTATCGTGCCGTGTATGAGGCCTTTGATGTTGACGAAGGACCGAACGTCCCCTGCCGGTCGGCCTAACGGATCTCACCGCCGTGGCGGAGCAGGGAAGGGTGGTATTAAAATGGAACACGGCCGGCGAAACGGAGAAACAGTCATTTTCTGATATACCGCAATGACGGGATCATCGGAAGGGTGCAGGGGAACGGCACAACGACGGAGTGTCACACCTACCGCTTTACGGATACAAACGTCCGGCCGGGCGGTACTTATGCCTACTCGATCGCTGATGTCAGCCGTGGAGGAAAGATCACCCCGCACGATACGGTCATTGTGAAACTGCAGGGAACGGAACGCGGCCAAAGGGACTTTCTGCTGAAGGACGTGCATCCGAATCCCTTCAATTCCCGTACCGTCATACCGGCTAAGCTGCAGGAGCCAAGGCAGGGTACGCCTGAGCGTATATGATATACACCGGGAAACGGGTGGAAACATTGTTGAATGAACATCTTCAAAAGGGAAAGTATGAAGTGACCTGGAATTCCGCGGGAATGCCAGGCGGCATCTACATCGTACGGATGCTTGCGGGAAATACCGCCCAGTCCCGGAAGCTCGTTCTGTTGAAGTAGACAATCCATTCCCGGAAGAAATGTTGAGGTGTTGAGTTGTCGAGTTGTCGAGGTGTTGAGTTGTCGAGCTGTCTAGTTGTGGAGCTGTTGAGGTGTCGAGGTGTTGAGGTGTCGAGGTGTTGAGGTGTCGAGCTGTCTAGTTGTGGAGCTGTTGGTAAAATGGTAAAATCAGAACATGGGTAACACTTTACCTTCAGAACATGGGTAACACTTTTTGGTTTAAAGTTCCGGGTTTCGAGGGCACAGGGACCTGTTGAAATGTGTCGGATACCATGAATCTGTTGGTATATTCGATATGCCTGTGTAATTTATACGCGGAGGGGATTGCCGGGAAGATCATGTCAGAGATCCGGAGGTTTTTTATGTCAGGTAACACATTTACGCATCACGGTACCCCTTTCCTGCCGGGGAAGTCGCAGGATACTGCCGTTGTATGGCTTATCGGAAGCGGCAAGGTGGGGAAGGCGTTCCTGAAAATGCTGGATCCCGGCAGGCATTTTCTGCACGGAGTAATGAACAGCAGAAAAATGCTGATCAACACCGGCGGAATTCAGAATGAGAAGGCTGCAGCGCTCCTTGAAAGTAAGGGAAGCGTCCAGGACTTTTGGATATTCCTGGGGGAAATGGTAAAGGATAACGCCCGCAGGATAATATGTGTGGACTGTACGGCCAGTACGGAGATCGCCATGCGGCACCGGGAGATTTTGTCAACCGGTGTGCATCTGGTAACGGCCAACAAGATCGGCCTTTCCGGGGACTATCATTACTACCGCTCGCTGAAAGCGGTCTGCAGGGAGATGCATGTCCGTTACCGCTATGAGACGACCGTGGGCGCCGCACTGCCCGTGATTTCCTCCATCAGGCGCCTGCTCAGCGCTGGAGACAGGATATCGCGCATCGAGGCCGTTCCGTCGGGCACCCTGAGCTATCTGTTCAACCAGTTGAGCGTTGAAAATCCTTTCAGCCGTGTGATCCGTTCGGCGCGCGACAAAGGCTATACGGAACCCGATCCCCGCCAGGACCTGCAGGGCATGGACGCGGCCAGAAAAGCACTTATCATGGCGCGCGAGACAGGCCGCGGCCTTGAAATGCAGGATGCCGTTCCTCCGCAGATCATTTCCGAGGGGGCGCGGCGGGCCGAAGATACCGAAACTTTCTTGCACATGCTGGAAAAGGATGACGATAAATGGGGAAAACGGATGCAGGAACTGAAAGAAGCGGGGAAAAGACTACGCTATATTGTGACCGTTGCAAAGGGCGGGATCCGCATCGGCCTCCGGGAATGTACACCGGAGCACCCTTTTTATCATTTATCCGGCACGGAGAACATTTTCGCGATCTATTCGGAACAGTTTGCGGAAGCTCCGCTGGTGATCCGAGGTGCGGGCGCAGGTGCGGAGCTTACCGCTTCGGGAGTCCTTGCGGATCTGGTGGAAATTTGTGAATGCACGTAAGCATGTTATGTGTGTGCCGCTTGAAAGAAGAATTTTTATGAGAGGGCAGGCCGGTCAAAAAACATGGAAAGGAGCTGTTGCGCGATGAAGGCAGGCAATGAAAGGATCGTCAGCGCTTTCGCACCCGCGGGCATCGGGAACGTATCGGCGGGTTTCGACTGCCTGGGGCTCGCCCTGGAACGGCCCGGAGATATCGTGAGTATCGAAAACGGGTCCCGGCCCGGTGCAGAACTGGTTGAAATTCAGGGTGACGCCGGTGAGCTTCCCGGGAAACCGAGAACAATATTGCCGGCCGGGTCGTGCAAAACATGCTGACGGCGCTTCGGCGCAAGGATGCGCTGGCAATAAGGCTGAAAAAGGGGATGCCGGTGAAAAGCGGGCTCGGCTCGTCGTCAGCAAGTGCGGTGGCTGCGGCACTGGCTGCAAATGCGTTTCTTGGAGATCCCTTCTGCAGGGAAGCTTTGCTGCCCTTTGCCCTGGAAGGAGAGCGCCTTGCGTGCGGCAGCCCTCATTACGACAATGTTGCCGCGTCCCTGTTCGGCGGGATCGTCCTGATCCGTCCGGACGATCCCTGTGAGATCATTTCCCTGTCCTATCCGAAAGCACTGTACTTTGCAATTCTTCATCCGGATGTGCAGATCGCGACACGCGATGCGCGCGCCGTACTGCCGGACCGTGTTTCCCGCAACGTTGCCGTCATGCAGAGCAGTCACCTGGCCGCCTTTGTCCATGCCCTGCGGGAAGATGACTGGGAATTGATCGGGCGAAGCATGGTCGATTTTATTGCCGAACCCGTCCGTAAAGAGCTGTTACCGTATTTCGACAGGATAAAAAAAGCGTCGCTTGCTGCGGGAGCCTGCGGATTCGGTATATCGGGTTCGGGACCGGCAATGTTCGCCCTGTGCCGGGGAAGATCCGCTGCAGAATGCACGGCTTCGGCCATGGGGGCCGAGTGCTCTGCGCAGGACCTGCGGTACAAGACCTTCGTTTCCCGGATCAATCCGAAGGGAGCGGAGATCATTGAAGAAGGATAAAAAATATCCCGAACCGGGATATTCATCCCGATCCAGGGATGAATGATTTTGATATATACACAGTATCGTCATTACATGAACCACGAATCGAAATGAAATATTACAGCACAGCGTATCGGAGCGATCCGGCCGACCTGCGGACTGCCGTACTCCGGGGGATGCCGCCCGACGGCGGGTTGTATATGCCGGAGCATATACCGCAGATGCCGCAACGTTTTTTCGGGAACCTTCCCTTGCTGAGTTACCGCGAGATCGCCACCTCGCTTGCGCATACGCTCCTGGGGGATGACCTTCCTTCCGGGGAACTGATCTCAATGATCGACAAGGCACTGAATTTTGATACGCCTCTGGTCCGGCTGGACGATCAGCTTTATGTTCTGGAACTGTTCCACGGTCCGACCTTTGCCTTCAAGGATGTCGGAGCGCGCTTCATGGCCGCTCTAATGGAATATTTTCCGGAAAATCCGGCCGGGAATTTACGATACTGACCGCCACTTCCGGAGATACCGGATCCGCTGTGGCAAATGCCTTTCACGGTGCCGGGAACGTGAAGGTCATTCTCTTGTATCCGCGGGGGAAGATCAGTCATTTGCAGGAACAGCAGATATGGACCCGGGGAGCCAACATCAGCGCACTGGAGATCGCGGGGACCTTTGACGACTGCCAGGCAATGGTAAAAAAGGCCTTCAGGGACAGGGATCTCAGGAAACACATGCATCTGAGTTCCGCAAATTCCATCAACATTGCCCGTTTACTGCCCCAGACCTTTTATTATTTTTATGCGTATTCGCGCCTGAAAGCGCTGGGAGTTTCGGAAGCTCCCGTTATTGCGGTACCCAGCGGGAATCTGGGAAATCTCACCGCCGGGCTGATCGCTAAACGCATGGGGCTTCCCGTGCGGCATTTTATCGCCGCATGTAACCGTAACGACGCATTCCCCGGTATCTGAAGACCGGCCATTACAATCCCCGAAAGACCGTTCATACCATTTCCAATGCCATGGACGTGGGTGATCCCGGGAATTTCGTCCGCATACTTGAGCTGTACGGCCATTCGCGGGAATTTCTTCTCCGTGACCTTTCCGGCTGGTCTTTCAGCGACCAGGAGGCCCGCGAGGCCCTGCGGCGGACCTATGCCGGTCATCATTACATTGCGGACCCACACGGAGCTGTCGGTCTTTGCGGTATAGAGCGTTACCGCAGGCAAACGGAAGGGCAAGGCGTATATGTCGCTCTTGAAACGGCCCATCCCGCAAAATTCAAGGACACGGTCGAAGCAACCCTGGACATTCATATTGACCTGCCCCCGTCCCTGGAAAGCGTTTTGCATAAAGAAAAGCGTTCGTTGAAAATGCCGGCCGAATATCCGGCGCTGAAGCAGTATCTTCTGAAAAAATGAACGAGGCTCCGGACCGGGACTTTCAACCGCCGTTGCGGTAATTTTCTTTTATATTTTTGCCGCGAATACGTAAATTCATGGAAGAGAAAGAAAGGGAAAGATGAGCAATACGATCTGTTTGCGTAACGGAACGGTATTTACCGGCATCGCCATGGTGCCCCACACCTCTGTCATCATCCGCAACGGGAAGGTGTCCGATGTGATAAGCAATGAAAAAGTCGATATGCTTGAACTTCCTGAAGATACAACCACGATCTATGTGAACGGCGCCTACATAACCCCCGGCTTTATTGACACACATATCCACGGTATTCACGGTTACGGGACCTCGGATGCCAGCACGGATTCTATCCTCGGAATGTCGGAAGCGCTTGTCAATTACGGAGTGACCGCGTTTTGTCCGACCCTCTACCCCCAGGACCATGAGACATTTATCAAGGCGATCAAAGCCATACGCGATGCAATGGGACACGAAAAGGGCGCTAAAATATTCGGTATGAACCTTGAAGGGCCTTTCATATCAAAGAAAAAGCACGGCGCGCTGAATCCCACCTACATGATCCCCGTCGATATGAAAAAGATGGAGGAGTATAATAGAGCCGCTGAAGGGAATATTACCCTTATGACGGTGGCACCGGAACTGGACGGTATTCATGAACTGGCACTGTACTGTGCCAAGAATGGCATTGTCGTGGCGGCGGGACATTCCAATGCGACCTACGACGACATGATGGAAGCCGTAAATGCCGGCATTTTACATTCAACGCATTTCTTTAACGCCATGCGCCGCCTGCACCACCGGGACCCCGGCGTGGTGGGTGCCATTATGATCTATCCCAATATCGCCTGCGAGATCATTGCCGACGGTTATCATGTCCATCCGGCCATCGTAAAACTGCTTCAGCGTGTAAAACCCATTCATAAGATCGTTCTGATCACGGACGCATTGAAGCCGACCGGTCTGACGGGCGGCAAAATGATCGCCAACAATGAGGAAGTATACTGCAGGGACGGACTTTTTGTCCGTAAAGCGGACGATACGATCGCCGGTTCCGCCCTGACGATGATCCGGGGCGTTCAGAACCTTGTTGAAAAAATGGGCATATCGCTTGGGGACGCTCTCCGCATGGCAAGTTGCAATCCCGTAACGGTCATCAGCCGCCAGATCGAAACCGGCTATATCATTCCCGGCCGTGATGCGGACATTACCGTATTTGATGAGGACTTCAGGATCAAACTGACCATGGTGCGGGGCGACATCAAGATGATGTCTGAATAAGCCCTGCCGGGCTAATCAATTTCAACCCTTCGATCACCTCAGGGTTGTAAGGTACTGAATGTCATCACGCAGTCCCGGCATTCCATGCCGGGCTAATGATATTCAGCCCTTCGACAAGCTCAGGGCTGCAAGGTATTCTTGCTCTGTCAACCTATTTCAGGACGGGTCAACCGCTAAACGCTAAACTCTAAACGCTAAACGATATTCCGTCGTCAGATGTTGGGGATGCTGAACCTCCCGCTTCACTGAAGGTTCGCGGGACAGGCAAGTTCAGCATGACGATGTACATTTTGTCTCTTCGTCTCAACAACTCAACACCTCGACACCTCAACACCTCGACAACTCAACACCTTCGACACCTCGACACCTCGACAACTTCACGGCTCCAGCAGCCCGGCATGTTGGACCTTAAACGCTCTTCAGGGTCTTGATAAAGTCGGGATCCGGGTACGCGCCGATGCCGGTGATATCATCCGGGAAGCTGATCATTCCGCTTTCAATGGTCACGCCGCCGACAATGGGTTCGTCAATGTGTCCCACATTGGCGTCCAGATCAAAATATTGCACCACGGGATGCGCCATGGCAAAGTGACAGAAAGCCGTATTGGCAAGGCCGGATTCGGACATGCAGCCCGTCATGCACGGGATGTGCGCCGCTTCACAGATGTTGGCGATCATCACAGCATTCTTTATCCCGCCGGATTTTGAGAGCTTGATATTGATTAGCGGGGCTGCGCCGGTGCGGATCACCCTCAGGCATCTTCCGGAGAAAATACGGATTCATCGGCCATGAGGGGGGTGCTGCAGCGTTCGGAGATGTACCGCATGCCGTCCAGGTCATGCCTGCGTACCGGTTGTTCGCAGAATTCGATATCCAGGTCCTCCATTGCATGCAGGCATTTCACCGCGGTGACGCGGTCCCAGCCCTGATTAGCGTCGATGCGGATCCTCCACGTCGGGCCCTACTTCCTTCCGGATAGCACGCAGGCGCAGTACGTCCTCTTCCGGGTCAATGCCCACCTTTGTCTTGATCATGCGAAAGCCCTGGTCCAGGATCTTCCTGGCTTCCTTTCCCGCATTTTCCACATTGCTGATCCCCATGGTCAGGTCCGTTTCCATTGGCCGTTTTTCTCCTCCGAGGAAACGGTACAGGGGCAATCCCGCATGTTTGGCAGCCAGGTCATACAGGGCCATGTCGAAAGCACTCTTTATGGTATTGTTATACGGAAGGAAAGCATCCATTTCACGGATGCGGGACGCGTAATCCAGGGGGTTCTTGCCCAGCATGATCTCACGGATCTCCCGGGCGGCCGCAAGATTGATACTCTGCGTTTCCCCCACAATGGCGCGAAAAGAACTGGCCTCGCCCCAACCCTCCGCACCTTCGTTCGTCCGGATACGGATCAGCACGTTCTGTGCACCCGAAACAACCATTGTCGCGATCCTAAGTTCATGTTCACTGGAAACGTTGAAAGGGTAAATTTCAATGGCGGTAATCTTTACGTTATTGTGCATATACATCCTCCTTTTTGGGGGAATGTGAGAAAAAGTACAAATATCTGTAAAAATTATTGAATGTGAGGTATGAATTCCTTATTATAAATGAACTATGTGGAAATATTACATATAAATAATTGCGATTGAACCAGGGAAGGAAACCTATGAAACAATATAAAAACATTGTTATACCAGGCATTTTGCTGTTTACGTTTTGCGTGCAGGCGCTCTTTGCGGCCACCACGGGAAAAATATCGGGTGTCATCCGTAATGCCCGGACCGGGGATCCGCTTATCGGGGCCAATATCGTTATTTACGAAGACGGACGGGTCACCAGCATGGGTGCCGCAACGGACGTAGAAGGATATTATGCCATTATCAATGTTCCTCCGGGTGAATATGAAGCGCGCATCAGTTATGTGGGGTACGCGCCGGTAAGGGTCACGGATATTGAAGTGAACATCAATCTGACAACGGAACTCAATGTGGAGATGGAGGTCGAGGCCATCAGCCAGGAAGAGGTCGTGGTCGTTGCCGCCCGTTCACTGATGAAGGAGGATGAGTTCGCTTCCACTCACAATGTCAGCGCGGAGGAAATGGAAGTGCAGCCCATTGACAATTTTATGACGATCGCGCAGAATCAGCCGGGTGTTGTAGGCTCTCACTTCCGCGGCGGCCGTTCCGGCGAAGTGCTGGTCGTTGTGGACGGTATGCCCGTTCGTGATCCGGCAGGCACCTACTCGGGAAGCACCGGCGGATTTACGCTGGGGCTGCCTAGTGACGCCATTTCCGAAATGGAGGTTTCCCTCGGGGGACTGAGCGCGGAATTCGGCAACGTCCAGTCCGGTGTGATCAATGTGGCCACCAGCGGCGGAAGCCGAAAATTTTCCGGAAAGGCGACGGTGATGACCACCGATTTTACGGAAGGCGTCAATGACCTTCTTATGCCCCTGGACAAATTCAAGGAGAAGACCCTCGGCCAGCTTCCCGAAAGCAGCAACGAAGATTCCCTGCAAAATCTCATCATGCCGGCCGATGACCGCTGGTATACGCTGAAATACCAGCATGAATTGCAGAACGTGCTGCGCCTGAATCTCAGCGGACCCCTCATTCCGGACAGCGACCGGCTTACCTTTTCCTTCTCTGCGGACATGACCAACGAGAAACAGGACTATTTTATCAATAACAATTATTCAAACGAGAAATACTACGGAAAGCTGACGGCGAAACTGAACGACAAGATGACGCTTGCGGCAAGCGGCATGTATTCCGCATCGCAATCCGACGATTTCTATATTTACGCGTCAAAATACGGTCCTCTCGATGAATACTGGGTCAATGAATACTATGACGATCCCGATCCCTCCAGCACCAGCCGCAACGATACCGCGTTGATCTACCACTATGTGACCGGGGACAGTACCTATCAGGACAGTGCCTACCGTATCGGCCGCGCCGATTTCGTTGTGGTGGGCGATGACACCATCACTTGGTACGATCAGGGTGTTTTCAAAGATGTCTATACCGAAAAAAGGATCATGGACCACCTGTGGGACCGTGAATCCGAAGCCTATACCATGAACCTGGGCTTTACCCATCAATTGAATTCAAAGACCTACTACGAGGTCAAATACCAGAACATGTATTCCAGCTATTTTTACGGTGTCCGGGATGTCGAGGACCGCGACGGGGACGGTGACACGCAGGAATACCTGAACTGGGATTTTGACGGCGAAGGCCCCCACTATGAAAACCTTCAGCGTGAAAACGACATTTGGTGGGTGTCCGGGGATGATCCGGGCTACCGGGACCAGATATCCAGAGTGAACAAACTGAAATTCGACATGGAAAGCCAGGTCACGCAGAATCATCAGGTTCGCGGGGGTTTCAGCTTTACGCACAACAACATGGACGTTACCAACATTTCCTGGCGGACGATCGAGTTCAACCCGGTAGATTCCACCTATTCCCGCACCTATTTCCGTACGGACATATGGGAAGAGGACAATATCGATTTCGGCATGTACGTCCAGGATAAAATGGAATTCAAAGGGCTGGTGGCGCTGGTAGGCCTGCGTTACGACTATTTCAACCCCAGCGGTTTCGGCGATCCGGTGCTTTATCCGTCCGATTTTTCCAATCCCTTCGCACTGGTGGATTCCAACGGAGTTCCCATCCTCACCGATCCGCTGGAAGCAAAACCCAAACATCAGATCTCACCGCGTTTCGGACTGTCTTTCCCCATCACTGACCGGGACAAGATCATGTTCACCTACGGGCATTATTTTCAGCGTCCGGACAGTTACTACCTTTACCGGAACCTGCAGTACGACAATCTGACGACCACCGGAAATTACGTCGGCAATCCGAGCCTGAAACCGGAAAAGACCATATCCTACGACATCAGCCTGGAACACCTTTTCACACCGACACTGAAGCTGTCCGTTACGGGATACTATAAAGATGTGAAAAATCTGATGAATTATCGGAATATGTCTTTAAGAATTCGCCCAGCGACGGGAACATCTATGTCAATGCAGATTATGCGAATATCAAGGGCATGGAGGTGGCCGTTTACAAAACCCTGACGGATTACTGGGGCGCGTCGGTCAACTATACCTTTTCCAGCGCTCAGGGACGGCTTTACAATGATTATAACGCCCCCCTGTTCGGGGAAGACCAGAAGATGTTCCCGCTGAGCCATGACCAGACACATACGATCAATGCGAACGTGACCCTGAAAACACCTGTTTATTTATCGCCTCTCATGAGGAACTGGCGTGTGAATTTCCAGCTTGACGTCAACAGCGGGCTACCGTATTCCTCCTACGGGACCGGAAAGACCCACGACCTTCGGCTCCCCTGGAAATACGGTCTCGACCTGCGCATGAACCGCCGGATCAGCGTTGACCCGGTCAAGATTGACATCTTCCTGGATGTCTTCAATGTTTTCAATACGATGTACATAAGCTATATCGGTTCGAACCAGTACTATAACCTGCGGGAGGATGCCGCGATCGTCGGCCAGGATGTCGATTATTCATTCATCTATAATCCCGAGGTGTACAACGACCCGAGGCAGTTCCGCGCGGGCCTGTCGGTGCAAGCTCTAATGAGAAAAGGAGAAGTTAATGCGAATGCATCAGACATTCATTACTGTAATAGCCCTGTTCCTGCTGACGGCCGCGGTTTTCGGTGCCAGTAATCCGGTCGTTGAATACGATACCTTTGTGCACAAGATCGGAATGCTGTGGAATAATATTACCAATCACGGCGAGTTCGGCGACGACGCTTATACAGCGCCGGCGCCTTCCTGTGAATGGCCCGGCGGATCGGGAAATTCCTACCTTTATGCGGCGTGTATCTGGCTGTCCGCCGGATACGACGATAACGGTTCGGTTTCCTACAGTGTGCTGAACGAGCGCGACGGCGAATATTCGCCCATCGACTCCATTCATGTGTTCAATCCCGGCGACCGCTCGGACCAGGATACCTACACGAAATACTGGGACGTGACCCAGCCGCAGTCCAGCTCCGGCGACGACCCGCTCGGTCTGACCATCGAGGAAAGGACCTACGCATGGAGGAATCCGCTGGCCAACGAATTCATCATTACGGAATATACCATCAAGAATGTGGGGCTTGACGAAGACGGGGATTACGTGCCGGAGATACAACGCGACCTGTACGACTTTACCTTTACCATCCGCATGGACGGCGATGTGGCCAAACGCGCGGACTGGTCGGTGCGAGGATCCCCGTGTGAACGAGGACGATCATGCGCTGAGTAATGCGAATGCGACATTTACCATCAACGATGCCGTGAACGAGGACTGATAACGGCACCTACAGCGGCTGGGAATCGGTCACACTTCTGCCGTACATGCGGCGCCAGGCGGAGGCGGAACCCTTTATGCTGGATTCGCTGAAAACCTACCCCCTTGACAGTATGATGACCTTTATGTGGGACGGGGACAATCTTGACTACGAAGCCGAGGACTGGGGCCTGGATACGTCCCTGCTCCCGGAAAGCTACGACTTTGAACATCTGGATGACGACTTTGGCAATCCGGATGTGGACGGCACCTTCAACAGCGCCGGCTTTCTCGGCTGGCGGATGCTGGAGTCCAGACCTTATCTGTCCCCGAAGTCCTATGTGACCTGCACGATTCATGACGACCCTCAAAATGATGATGCCCGCTGGAACAATTATATCGACATCGATAATTTTCACAACATCGAGGAAGCGGTGAATAAGAATTACACCCAGTGGCAGGACGGTTATTTCTATCCCGAGGATTACCGTACGCTGACCAGCTACGGGTCGCTGGATACGCTGAAAGCCGGCGATTCGGTCGTGGTGACCATTGCTTACGGTGTGGGGGGCGAACAGCTGAACGGCGGGATCTACTCGCTGATCGAGCTCAACAAGATCATGCTGATGGCGCAGTATATCATCGATAACGATTATAATGTTGATTTTGATGCCCTGATGGCGCCTTCCCCGGAATTTGACATGGTGGAAGCCATTGATGAGGAAGGATATTACCATGGTGTGGACATCAACTGGAATGACGATACGGAAACCCACGGAAAATTCGGGGGATACCGCGTGATCCGGAGCAACCGGAAGATGCCGAACGGGTCCTTTATCTGGATGACCGGCCACCTACGAGGTGGGGACCGAAAGCTGGCCTCCGCCTGTGAACATGGGGGGAGCAGCGCCTATGCGTACCGGGATACCACGGTCCGTTTCGGTTTTGACTATTACTACTGCGTACAGACCATCAGCAAGAATGTGCCGGGTTACGGCACGATCCTCAGCAGCGAATCGGAATTCCAGGCCATGACACCCACCTCCGCGCCGGCGACGTCGCTGGAGAATGTGCGTGTCGTGCCGAATCCCTACGTGGGCTCGGCCGTATGGAACAACCCGATCCCCAGCCTGGGCACCTCGCCTTGGGAACACCAGCTGATGTTCATCAATCTTCCCGAGGATGCGGTCGTCCGGATCTATACGCTGGACGGGGACTATGTCGACGAGATCAAAGCGTCCGGACAAACAGGGTTACCGGCATTTACGAGACGTACCGGAGAAAAGCGGAGGAACCGCAATCTGGGACCTGGTGACCCGTAACAACCAGGATGCAGCGCCCGGCGTCTATCTTTTCACGGTCTCCTCGGAGATGTACGGAAAAACTTCCGGTAAATTTGTTATTATTCGTTAATGCAGGAGTTCATAATGAAAAAAATAAGTATCATATTGCTGTTGATCTTGATCGCGGCCGCCGGAACCGCGGAACCCTTTGCACCAGTGGGGACCTCGACCGGCCAGTTCCTGACAATCGGGGGTCGGCGGCAGGGAAGTGGCGCTCGGAGAAGCTGTTACCGCCCTGACGGAAGGTTCCGGTTCCGTATTCTGGAATCCTTCGGGTGTGGTGGACGGAAATTCGAATGACATTTATACGGCGTACAATCAGTGGCCTGCGGGTATTCATGTGGGCGCCCTGTCATACGCCTACGTGGATCCAGACGCTGGGTACCTTCTCGGTCAATGCGAAATACGTGTATTTCGGCGATATGGAGATCACGACGGTACATGATCCCAACGGGACCGGTGAAATGCTGCAGATGAGCAATTACGCCGTCGGCCTGACCTACGGCCGCTACCTGACCGATCGCGTGTCCTTCGGCCTGACGGCAAAACTGGTCAATGAAAAATACGGTGCCAACGGATATACTACCGCCGCCTTTGACATCGGCCTGATCTACAGAGCCGATTTCCGCAACCTGAAGATCGGAATGAGCATCATGAACTTTTCGAACAAGGTGCAGTTCAGCGGTTCCTATATCGATCACAGCTATTCCAACAGTTATCTGACCGGCACCGAGGTGCCTTTTGAGACCTGGTCGCTTCCCATGACCTTCCGTTTCGGCGCGGTAATCGACGTGTGTACAACCAGGGGGCAAACAAAGTAATCGCCGCCCTGGACATGGTGCATCCGAATGACAATGTTGAACAATATAATCTGGGTGTTGAATATGCATACGACGCCAGGCTGTTTTTCCGTCTGGGATATCAGCTGACGGCGTATGAGGGCGGGTTCAGCACCGGTATTGGTATGAAATGGAACCTGATCGAACTTGATTATGCCATTACCACGCTGGGAGAACTGGGCGTCACAAACCGCCTTTCACTGGGTTTAAATTTGTAATCTTAAGAAAGGAGACACGCAATGAAGAACCTGTTACGTATTTCACTCGTGCTTGTTATTAGCACATCACTCGCGCTGGCGCTTATTCCCCGCGTCGCCACCATTCCCGTCCCGGAAGTGGAAGTGAATAATGGCGGTGTCGGAAATATGATCGCAGGCGAGGACGTTGACGGAGACGGAGCCGTTGAACTCTATCTTGTCAACGATAACTCGGGCGACACGGATGTGGGAGAACTTGTTCCCCGTATCTATAAAATGGAAAGGGCAGTCGGTGATACGGCGTACAGCGTCGTCTGGAAAGCTAACGCCCAGGACTTCGCTCCAGACATCACCCAGAACACCTGGCCGACATTATCCCTTGCCGATCTGGACAACGACGAAAAGATGGAGCTTGTATGGGGTATTGTCAATGCCGGTTCAGGGAATCCTTTTCGCATCTGGGTCTATGAGCATGCCGGAGGCGATAATTTCGGTATCCAGCACCCCACGACAGGTAAGTGGGAACCGAACAGCGTCTGGACGATCGCAGAGGAAGATGGTTTGAATATCCGCCCGATCTCCTGGGAGATCACGGACATTGACGACGACAGCGTCGACGAGATCATCTTTGCCTCCCGGAAATCGGATCTGACATTCGGCGTTGCCTCCGTGGACAACATCCCGGACGCCGGCGACGGTTCCGAGACCTGGACCCTGGAATTTTCGCAGTCGGACCTGCTCAACTACGGCGGAGACAATAAATGGGATGTTGCCGTGATCGGGAGCAATGCCTATCTCTTTGACGAGGTGGTTATTTCCAAGGTCTCCTGGGACGGCAGTGAATACGCCTATTCCGAAATGTCACCGCTTCCCGGCGGCATCACCTTTGATGCATCAGAGGTATGTGATGTCGACGGTGACAGTGTTGAAGAGATCATCACCGGCGAATACACCTACGGTGACGGATCCGATCATATCTGGTTACTGCAGGAAGACGGTGACACGCTTGCGCGTTATCCGCTCTTCGATATTTCCACGGAAGAATACCTGAACGGCGGCTATCTGGCCGGCGGAGACCAGGGCGATATCGATAATGACGGCAATGTGGACTTTATCTTCGGTTCGCGTTACTCCGGTCTGCCAAACGCCATCATGTTCCGCGTGGAATATCTTGGCAGCGGCGATGTCACGGAACCCTCAAGCTGGGAACTGACCATCGCGGATTCAGCTGCATTTGAGTATGCGTCGGCCGTCGACGGTCTGTGGAACGTGATCCAGGTCGCGAATATTGATGAAGACCCTGAGGATGAAGTGCTTTACACTTCCTCTTATGCGGCTCAGACCTATCCGATCGCAGTGCTCGATGTCAACGAGTACACCACCGCGGTCCGGAATGCCTTCGAACCCCGTTCCTTTGAACTGGGCGAGGCATATCCGAATCCGTTCAACCCTTCAACCGTCATTCCCTTCACGCTTGAGGCAACCGGTAATGTATCATTAACGGTTTTCAACACGCGCGGAGAGAATGTTGCAACACTGATCGCCAATGAACACATGGAAGCCGGACAGCATCACGTGATGTTTAACGGCAGTGATCTGGCATCAGGCGTCTACTTTTACCAACTGCGCGTGGACAATACTTTCCGCGCCGGTAAGGTAGTGCTCACGAAATAAGCAATAACTGCTCCATTCGGAAAACCCCGTACGCTTTATGCCGTACGGGGTCTTTTTATAGTGACAAAAAAGCATAAAGAACAGCCGCCCGCGGGTACGGGCGGCTGCTTCGTCAGAAGGAGGTAGAGGGTTTCTTTATTTGCGTTTGAAGAACTTCCTCACGTAGGCGGGTACGCTGAGATCTTCTTCCTGCTTATTGTCGAGCGGGGGGAAGAAGGTATCTTCGTGCTTATGTTCCCCGAATACCGGAATATCGTCTGAAGACGGACGCGGAATATCTCTGCCGCGAAAGATGTCGATCTGCTCCTTTTCTTCATCTTCCGCGGTGTCCTGACGCGTTTCGATCGGAGGCTGGTAACTGGGAAGGGCATTTTTAGGAAGGTGTTCTTCCTCTTTTTCTTCTTCGTCGTGCTTTCCGTCAAAGCCGGTGGCGATCACCGTCACGAGCACCTCGTCCTTCATTTTTTCGTCAATGAGCGCACCGAAAATGATATTCACATTCTCGCCGGCTTCCTGCTGGATCATGGTGGCCGCTTTGCTGACCTCCGTGACCCTGAGATCGTGTCCGCCGGTAAAGTTGATCAGCAGTCCCCGCGAGCCCTTGATGGAGTTGTTCTCGAGCAGGGGACTGTGAATGGCATTCTCGACAGCCTTGATGGCGCGGTTCGTTCCTCCGGCACGGCTCACACCGATCACGGCGGGTCCCTTGCGGTTGATCACTGTCTTTACATCGGCAAAATCGAGGTTGATGATCCCGCGTTTCGTGATCAGGTCCGAGATGCCGGCGGTTCCCTGGTTCAAAATGGAATCCGCAATATGAAAGGCCTCTTCGAAATTCGTCTCTTCGTCAACAATATCAAGCAGTTTTTCATTGGGGACCACGATCAGGGTGTCTACATGTTCGCGGAGCCGTTCGATGCCTTCTTCCGCCCGCCGCATGCGGGGCAGGCCTTCAAACACAAAGGGCTTGGTAACAAAGCCGACCGTAAGGGCACCGCTGTTCTTGGCGATCTCCGCGATCACAGGTGCCGCACCGGTCCCGGTACCGCCTCCCATGCCGGCAGTGATAAAGATCATGTCCGTATCCCGGACGACATCCTCGATCCGGTCCTTGCTTTCCAGGGCCGCCTGATACCCGATCTTGGGATCGGCCCCGGCGCCCAGGCCGCGCGTCAGATTGGCGCCGATCTGGATCTTGATCTCCGCAGGGTTCTCGTCCAGCGCCTGGGCGTCCGTGTTCACGGCGATGAACTCCACATCGCTGAGTTCACCGCTGATCATCCGCTGTATGGCGTTGCCGCCGGCACCGCCGATGCCGATGACCCTGATCCTGGCTTTCTGTTCTTTCAATCCGTCATATTCGATCAACATAGGATCCTCCATGGTTTTATTTTCATTAGAAAAATTCCGATAAACGTTCTTTGATCTTATTCCACAGGGTCATCTTGGACTGCCCTGAGGGAAATTTGGGTTTCAGGTAGCGCTTGCTTGCCGAATGCAGCAGGCCGATCCCCGTGGCGAAATCCGGGGTATAACTTTCATTTTCAAGGCCGTTCAGGTGGGTCGGAAAGCCGATCTGGCAGTTGGTGCCGAATATCTCCTCGCCCAGCTTTTCGACACCGCGCAGCAGGGATCCGCCGCCTGTGAGCACGATCCCGGCATTGAGGGGCATTCTTGATGTACTCGCGGGCGAAAAGGAAGATCTCTCTCAGGCGCGCCTCGATGAAATCGGAGAGCTGTACCGAATTCAGCGCGATATCCGTTTTCCCGTTCACCGGCTTGATATAGAATTCCCCGGGCGCCTTCCATCTTCGCCGAGTTTCGTGGTGGCCCCAGCCGTAATGCTTCTTGATGCGCTCGGCCTCCACAAAGGAAGTCTGGACCAGGGAGGCGATATCCCGGGTAATGATCTCCCCGCCGAAACCGACGATGTTGGTCTTGATCAGGTGGCCGTTGCGGAAGATCGTAATATCACTGGTGCCGCCCCCGATATCGATCAGGCAGGACGCCGAGATCCTTCTGATCGTAGGTAAGCACCGCCTCCGCGGATGCCAGGGGTTCCAGGACGATGTCATTGACGTTCAGGCCCGTTTTCTGAACACAGTTGACCAGGTCCCTGGCATTGTTGATGGCTGCGGTGATCACATGCGCTTTCAGCGTAAGCTTGTTGCCGGACATCCCCAGCGGGTTCTTTACCACCATCTGGTCATTGATGATATATTCCTGAGGGATCACGTGGATGATCTCCCGGTCAATGCCGATATTGATGTTCTTGATGGAATCCTCAAGCCGGACCATGTCCTTCTCGTCAATGATATTGACCTTTTTACTGTTGTCCGGGCGGTTGATGGAAATGGCGTGCTCCGTTTCCATACTGCGGATATGGTCGCCGGCAATGCCCACCGTCACCCCGGTGATCTTTTCCACGCCGGCCTTTTCAAGTGCCTTGGTCACGGCATCGTCAATGCATTTCCGCATCTGGTCGATATCCACCACGACGCCGCCTTTCATGCCCGAAGAAGGGACCTTCCCCACGCCGAGAATATTGTATTCGGAGACACTTTTGTCATATTCTCCGATAATGGCGCATATCTTGGTGGTCCCGATGTCCAGAGCACTTAAAATGATCTTTTCACTCATGTTCACACTCATAATTAATCCCGTACGATGACCTGGTCGTTAAAACGCAGGCTGACGTATTTGAAGTTGCGCATATCCCGCTCCTCCTCTTTCATTTTGCTGATGAACGCATGCAGGATATCAATGCGTTTCTCCAGCTGTTCGCTGCCCAGATATATGGGAGGATATTCATTATTCCTGCGGATGATCCATCCCTTGTCCTCCGCCCAGGTAACATGCTGGCAGTACCCGCGGATCGTTTCGCCGTACCGCTGCATATAATTGAAAAAATTGATAGCGTGCCGGATATCCGGATGATATGTCTGCCGGCCAGGCTCGAGGGCGAGGTCCGGGTCCACGCCCTTTATCACGGGCAGCGTATCGATGGAATACGATTGCGGCAGGGGAAGGACAGTGGCAAAGGCGTCCAGTACGTAGGTGTTGCGGAGAATCGATACGTACGACCGGATTCCTTTCGATCACATGGATATTGACAAGGTCGGGGAATTGACGGCTGATGAAAACATTGTAAATATACGGTTCGTCAATAAGGCGTTTGACACCGGCGCCGAGGTCAAGGTCGAACATCCCGGCCCCGCGCTTGATGCCGCTGGTGCGTGTAATGTATTTTTCGCTGAGTTCACGGTTCCCGGAGACCCGGATCTCTTTGACCGTGAATACCTGCTGATAGCGGCAGTATATCAGCGCCAGCGCGAAGAACAGCGCCGCGATGAAAACATACAGGACCGCATGGAGCCTCTGATGCCTATTCTGTGTTGCGTTTTGCATGATACTCCTTATAGAGGCTGTCGGAAAGTTTCCAGATGTCCCGGCTCCGAGGGTGATGACGATATCACCCGTTTTCAGCGCGGGGACAAGTTTTGCGGGCACGTCATTCATGTTATTTACCAGATGCACCTCCCGGAATCCGCTGTTCTTCATCAGGTCCGTTATCAGTGCGCTGCTGATGCCCGCGATCGGCTTTTCTCGTGCGGGATAGATATCCACGAGGTATACCACATCGGCTTGCTGAAGCGCTTCTGCGAAGCCGGACGCAAAATCGCGGGTGCGGCTGTACAAATGAGGTTGAAAAAGCGCCAGAATGCGCCGGTCCGGGTAGCGGGTCCGCAGCGCCTCGAGAGTAGCCGATATTTCCGTGGGGTGATGCGCATAATCATCGTAAAAAAGAATGTGCTTGTCATCATAACGCAGTTCGGAACGTCGTTCAACTCCGGCGAAGTTCTCAAGCCCTTTTCCCGCATCGTTGATATTCAGATGCAGCAGATATGCCGTGGTCAGGGCCGCCGTTGCATTGAGAATATGGTGTTTCCCTACCTGGGAGACTTCGAAATCGCCGATCTTTTCATGCTGATAGTCAAGAGAAAAATTCGATTGGTCTCCGTAGTGGATATCACCGATACGAAAATCGGCATAATAACTTGTGCCGTACGTCACACAGGAACGGTCGATATACGGCAGAATGTTTTGCGCTTCCGGATCGTCATAGCAGAGGATGACGGCCCCGTTCTCGGGGACACTGTTGGCGTATTCAAGGAAGGCGGTTTTCATGTCGTGGATATCAGAATAAATGTCCAGATGGTCGGTGTCGATATTGGTGATCACCGCGATGGTCGGGGGCAGCGCCAGGAAGGTCCTGTCGTATTCATCCGCTTCAAAGACGACATAGCTTTTCGAATCCATGAGGGCATTGGTCTTCAGGTCTTTGATGATCCCCCGATGAACATGGAAGGATGTGATCCGCAGGCGGAAAGCGCCGAGGCGATCATCGAGGAAGTGGACGTTTTCCCGTGCGTTCCCGCCACCCCGATGCGGATCGGCCACACCGAAAGCAGCATTCCCAGGAACTCCGCCCGCCGGATGAGCTTTATGCCCAGTTTCTCCGCCTGCCTGAATTCCGGATTGTCGGGCCTGATCGCCGAGGAATAGACCACCAGGTCCTGAACGCTGACATTCTCACGCCGGTGCTGTGCGCTGATCTTTGCTCCCAGGCTGCGCAAATGTTCCGTGATCGTACTTTCCACCTCGTCGGAACCCGTCACATGAAACCCCAGGCGCAGCAGTACATCTGCAATGCCGCTCATGCCGATGCCCCCGATACCGATCATGTGGATGCTTCTGATCGACCCGAAAACGGTTGTGATCCTGTTCTCACTCATATTAACTCCAGGCATAAAATGCACGTAAATGGTTAATGACGGATGCAGCGATCTTTTCCGCTGCATTTTCCCTGTCTTTCGGAAAGTTGTCCCGCATGACGGGCAGTTTCTCCGGATCATTGATCATATCATTCAGATGCGGCGTGAAAGGATTTTCCGGAAAATCCTTTTCTTCCACGACGAACGCACACTCGCGGCTTTCCAGCGCTTTCGCATTGTGATACTGATGGTTTCCTGCAGCGCCGGGCAGCGGGACCAGGATGGCGGGCAAGCGCATTTTTTGAATTTCTGCCAGTGAAAGGGCTCCGGCACGGGAGATCACCATGTCGGCGGCGGAATAGGCGGCGGCCATATCGTCGATGTATTTCAGCAGGTGGATATGGTTATGCTCGGCGAAATCACGCTTCAGCATAGGATAGCTGGCCTCGCCGGTTTGCCAGAGCACCTGTATCTCATATTTATAAATCCAGGATTCTATGCGCTTTGCGATATAGGTGTTGATGCTCAGCGAACCCTGGCTTCCGCCGAATATCAGGAGGGTGAATAACGCCGTGTCCAGGCCGAAGCGTTTACGGGCCTCGTACTTATCCATGGAAATGATGTTGCTGCGGACCGGATTCCCGCTTTTGATAAACAGCACATCGTGCCGGATATGTGCTTTCACTTCATCGTAGGCATAGAAGAAAGCCATTGCATGTTTGGAAAGCATACGGCTGGTCACGCCGGGGAAGGCGTTCTGTTCCTGTACGAAGAGCGGGATGTGTCTGCGTCCGGAGATGTAGCCCGGAACGGCGGCGGCGTATCCGCCGCTTACGACGGTAGCGACCGGATCTTTCTGCCGGTAGAGCACCAGTGTGATCAGCCAGGCCTTTATCAGGCGGAAAGGCAATAGAAGGTTCTGCAGGAATGCGCGGACTGAGAAATACCGCGAAAAGCCCTTTACCGGGAGCAGCGTGTATTTCAGGCCGGACCCGGGTGCAAGACGGCGTTCAATACCGAATGCGGAACCCACATAGTGGCAGTCGACACGGATATCTTTCAGCATTGTCCCGGATAAGCGCTGAATGGCTTCGGCGATGGCCATGGCGGGATAATAATGCCCCCCGGTGCCTCCGCCGCTGATGATGATCGTAGCTGTGCCTTTAGAGCTCATGTAAAAACTCTGCTTTTTTTTGCTGTTCATGCTGCGATTGTTTGATGATGTTCAGGCATATGCCTATCAGGACAAGGTTTACAAGCAGCTGTGAACCGCTCTTGCTGATAAAGGGCATCGGAAGGCCGGTGACCGGTCCCAGTCCCACGCAGACCGCCGCATTGATCAGTGCATAGTAAACAATGGAAAAGGCGGTTGCGAATATAATGCTTTTCCCGAAGGGGTCGCTGACCTGTTTTGCCAGACGCAGAAGCGAAATAAAGAGCACCGTAAATCCCAGGAGTATCAGGAAGGTGGTGATAAAGCCGAGCTCCTCTCCGGCAATGGAAAAAATAAAATCTGTATGCGCTTCCGGGAGGAAAAGGTTCTTCCCGGTGCTGTTCCCGAAACCCCGGCCGAAAAACCTTCCTCCGGACAGGCTGATAAGCGATTGCCGGATCTGGTAACTGCCGTTGGAGATATCCTCCGGGTTCAGGAAGGACAGGATGCGGCTCCGCCGGTAGGGAGAGAACCAGACATAGGCACCCCCAAGCAGCGCCAGGACTCCCGAGATAAGCCCGAGCTGCCACAGGGAAGCGCCGAAAATAAAGAGGGTCACCGCAATGATGATATACAGGGAGAATGCGGAAGGAAAGTCCGGGGTCAGGGCGATCATGGTGATAAGCATGAGGGAGATCAGCATCGGCGGAAGCAATCCTTTGCGGAAATCCCCCAGTGTTTCGCGGTGGTTCGCAATATAGGCGCTGATATAAATGATGAGCGTGAATTTTACGACTTCTGCAAGCTGAAAAAGGTTTTTGCCCCCAAGGGAAAACCAGCGGACCGCGGAACCGTTCCCGCTGCTGAATTTTTTAACGAGGGTCATCCCGAGCAGGGTGACGGTAATGACGAGAAAGAGCCAGGACAGGCGTTTGATCTTCCGGTAGTCGATCAGGAAGAACACGAATGCGATCAGGACGGAGAGCACCAGGTATTTGATGTGGCTTTCAAAGAAGCTGTTCGCATTGCCGTCGATATTATAGGCGACCCTCGTGCTTGCGGAAAAAAGGATGAGCATCCCCGCAGATCAGCAGCAGAAGGGTGATCGAGAACACCTTGAAACTTGCCGGATATTCGAGTTTATCCGTTTTCATTGCCTAATCCCATGATCCGTTTTACGATGCGTTTAAAATGATCTCCCCGCGCTTCAAAATCCGTATACTGGTCATAGCTTGCACAGCCGGGGGACAATACGATGGCATCGCCCGGATGTGCGCGTTCGTATGCCTTCATTACCGCCGTTTCCAGATCGCCGCAGGGAAGGGGGGAGAATGCTTCCAGCTGCCGGATGATCTTTTCCGACGCCTCCCCGATACTGTACACGGAGTCCTCTTCCGAAAAATAGGGGATCAGCTCCCGGAAATCGTTGTGCTTGTCCTTCCCTCCGAGAATAAGGTGAAGCGGAGAGTTGAAACTGCGTATCGCCATTTTTACGGCATCCATATTGGTGCCTTTGGAGTCGTTGTAGAAGCGGATATTTCCGGCCTCTCCGGCGAATTCGATGCGGTGGGGAATACCGTCAAAATTCCGCAGAGAACTGAAGACGCCCTTGTGATCCTGGATAAACGGCGAAACTGCCGATGCCGCGCTGGCGATATTGTATTCATTGTGTACGCCGAAAAGCTTAATATCCTGTTTGGCGAGTTTATACCAGCGTTCGCCGATCCGGAAGGAAAAATGCTCCCCGTCAAAATAGGCGACAGAGTCCGGCAGTTTTTCCTTCGACACCGGGATGACATAGGCCCGTGTCTTTGCATGGGCATTGATGGTTTCGTCGTCGCGGTTCAGTACGGCGTAGTCCTTTTCTTCCTGATTGATCAGGATACGGCACTTTGTCAGTGCGTAATCCAGAAATGAGTCGTAGCGGTCCAGATGATCGGGCGTAATATTCAGGATGACCGCCATATGCGGTTTGAAACTGCTGGTGGTCTCAAGCTGAAAACTGCTGACCTCAGTGACATACATGGGATGCGAGCCGCTGATAACGGCGGTATAAACGGCTTTGGAGAAGGAATGGCCGATATTGCCGCAGGCCACGGCGGAAATGCCGGAATGCTCCAGCATGTTCGCGATCAGGGAGGTGGTGGTGGTCTTGCCGTTCGAGCCCGTTACCGCAATAACGGGGCTTTCCGTGAACCAGCTGGCAGCCTCGATCTCGGAATAGACCGGAATATCGCGTTCACGCAGCTCCCGGACTACCCCGGAGGATGCCGGAAATCCCGGGCTGAGCACTACAAGGTCGGACCGGAATATCTTTTCACTGTGAGTTCCGAATTCGTATTCAATATGATGTTCGTCAAAAATCTTCAGCAACCCCGGTGTTTTGAGTTTTTCGTTTTGTTCGCTAACGCACACGCGGGCATCATGCCTTGCCAGCAGGATGGCCGCAGAGACGCCGCTTCGACCGGCACCCAGAACCGTGATGTTTTTATCGCTTACGCGCATATCATTCCTTCTAGCGTATCTTGAACGTTGCCAGTGACATCAGTGCACAAAAGATCCCCATGATCCAGAAGCGGACCACCACCTTGCTTTCCGGCCAGCCGAGTTCTTCAAAATGATGATGGAGCGGCGCCATGCTGAACACCTCCGTCCTTCACCGAAACGTTTTTTGGTGTGCCGGAACCATCCGATCTGTATGACAACACTTGCCGCTTCGATCACGAAGACCATGCCGATCAGCAGGAACACGATCTCTTTCTTTAAGAGAATGGCGATGGTTCCCAGCGCCGCCCCGTAGGCAAGGGAGCCCGTATCTCCCATAAAGACTTCCGCCGGCCGTGAATTGAACCAGAGGAATCCTACCAACCCCCCACCATGGCCGAGAGAAAGACGGTCAGCTCACCGATCGTGGGCGGATAAAGGATGCCGAGATACTGACTGAAATCCACGCGGCCGGAGAGATAGGCGATGGCCAGCATGGAAAACGCCGCCAGCGCCATCAGGCCGGACGCCAGCCCGTCCAGCCCGTCCGTCAGATTGACGGCATTGGAAAAACCGGTGATATACAGAATAACGAAGGGGATGTAGAAAATGCCGAAGTTGATCATAACGTTTTTCAGGAAGGGCAGGGAGGTTACGGTAACCAGCTCCGGATTCCCGGGATACAGGTACATGAAAGCCGCTACGATAAGGCCGAGAATAACCTGTCCCATCAGTTTGTAGCGTGCGACCAGTCCCTTTTCTAATTTTTTCACCACTTTCAGATAATCGTCGATAAAACCGATTACCCCCATCCACAGCACCACGAACATCATGAGCAGGATGTAGCGGTTGCTGAGATCCGCCCACAGTATCGTGGGGACGAAAACGGACAGATGGATAATGAGTCCACCCATGGTGGGCGTACCCGCCTTGATTTTGTGACTTTCAGGCCCCTCGATACGTATGGTTTCGCCGATATGATGCCGGCGAAGCGAACGGATAATGGGCGGACCCAGGAAAAAGGTAATCAGCAGCGCCGTAATGGCGGCGGCGGCGCTGCGGAATGAAATATAGCCGACGATATTGAACCCCGAAATGTATTCGCGCAACGGATATAAAAGTTCATATAACATACTACATTCCCTTCATTATGGAGATAACGTCTTCCATCGCCATGCCACGTGACCCCTTGAACAACACCGCATCTCCGGCTTTAACGATGCCGGCCAGTTCCTCCGCCAGTTTTTGTTTACTGCTGAAATGTTTTACGTCGTTCAGTCCCAGCTTCCGGGCCTTTTCCGCCGTGTGGCGGCTTGCTTCGCCGTAGCAGAGGAGGCAGCGGATCCCGGCAACCGCAAGCTGTCCGGCGACGGTCTCGTGACTGGAGCGGGATTCGGCACCCATTTCCAGCATATCGCCGAAGGCCATGATCTTTTTCCCGGATACCTGCATTGCCTGCAGGGCGTCAACGGCGTTTTTGACCGACAGGGGATTGGCATTGTAGGTATCATCGATGATGCTGACCCCCCGCCAGCTGTCGATGCGGCCGCGGCCGGCGGAAGGAGAGGAATGCTCGATCTGCCTGACAATGCTGTCGCGGTCCATTCCCAGGCTTCGCGCCGCGGCGTACACGGCGGCGGCATTGCTTGCGGCACCCCTGCCGGGAGCGTTAAGACGCAGCCGTGCGCCCTCCGCATTCAGGGTATAGCAGCCGTTCTCATCAACGGAGCATATGCGCAGTGTGAAATCTGCCGGCTTCTCCAGGGAGAAGCTTATCCGCCTACGCCTGTCCTCCGGATAAGCGGCGATGCGGGGGTCATCGAGATTGAGGAAGAGAATGCCGTCATCCTTCACCGAATCAAAAAGCTCAAATTTTGCTTTTTGGACGTTCCCGATGGACCCGAGTCCGCCGATATGGGCGTGTGCAATGACCGTGATCAGTCCGTAGTCCGGCGGAATAATGCCGCAGAGTTCACGGATCTCACCCAGGGCGGACATTCCCATCTCCAGAATGGCAATATCCTCATCTCCCCGGATCTGCAAGACGGCCAGCGGAAGGCCGATGTGGTTGTTAAAGTTCCTCGGGCTTTCGGAAATGATCATTTTCGAACGCAGGACCTCCGCAAGCAGCCGGCGGCTTGAGGTCTTTCCGGCACTTCCGGTGATCGCAAAGACCGGTACGTTCAGACTGTGTGCATACACGGCCGCCATATCCTTCAGGCCCTGATAGGTGTCGTCCACAATGATCAGCGGATCCCGCGGATCCGCTTTTTCAGCATAATTACGATCCACCACGGCCGCCAGCGCACCGTTGTCCAGCGCATCCCTGACAAAACGGTGGCCGTCCGTGTGTTCCCCCTTCAGTGCGCAGAAAATGTGTGTTTCGGGAATATTGCGGGAATCAATACTGACACCGCGGAAAAAAGCGAAGCGGATATTGCGCAGCGTAAAGGGACCGTGATGTAACTGTTGCGTTTTCATCATTTTTAGGAACCCCGGTACGGAGAGGGCTCTCCGCACCGGGGTGGTAGAGGGTTACTTGTGTCTCTCCATTTCGTTTATGACCGTTTTATCATTAAAGGGGATCATTCCCCCCTGATCTCCATACTGCTTTTCCGCTCCCTTCCCCAGGATCATGATAATATCCCCCTTCTCAGAGTATCCGTAAGCTTTCTTCAGGGCTTCCTTACGGTCGAGGCGGATCTCCGTTTTATGCCCTGTTTGCGATCCCGGAAAGAATATTTTCCGCGATCTGTCGCGGGTCCTCTCTGCGTGGATTATCGTTTGTGAGAATGATGATATCCGAACCGGCTTCCGCGATCCTGCCCATCGTGGGCCTTTTTTCACGGTCACGGTCGCCGCCGCAGCCGAAGACCGTAATGATACGCTTGCGTCCGGTCAGGCGGGAGGCGGCCTTCAGAGCCTTTCCCATGGCATCCGGCGTGTGCGCATAATCGATCACGGCGGTACCCCGGGAGCTTTTGATCATTTCCATCCGGCCGTCCACCGGACGGAAGGGAAAATTATCAACGACGGCGTTTTTTCCGGGGAAAAGCTGTAACCATGCGGCGATGCTCCCGCAGATGTTTTCAGCGTTAAAGGTACCCAGCAGGGGCGAATCTACGCGAAAGGCACCGGCCGGGGTGTTCAGTACACCGCGCACGCCGTGAATGTTCACGGACAGTTCCGAGAAATGGAAATCCGCATTTGCATCATGCACCGCGTAAGATGTCTTCTCCGTGCTTATCAGGTCGTACAGACGTTTTCCGTAGGCATCGCCGGTATTGACGATGCTGACACCTTCCGGGCGTAGCTGACGGAACAACCGTGCCTTTGTCTGGAAATACGCCTCCATGTCGGTATGAAAATCAAGATGGTCCCGGCTGAGGTTTGTAAAAACGGCGGAATCGAAAAGCAGTCCGTGGATCCGCTGAAGCGCAATGGCGTGTGAGGAGACTTCCATAAATACCGCGGTGGTGTATTCCCGTTCAAAGCGGCGGAAGAGCAGTGCCAGATCACGGCTTTCCGGGGTGGTGCGGGCTTCATCCCTGTAATGTCCTGCACTCCGGGCTCCGAGTGTGCCGATGAGGGCCGGGCTGGATCCGCTGCTCTCCGCAAGCTGGTACAGAAGATGGGTCATCGTGGTCTTTCCGTTCGTGCCGGTGATGCCGAGCAGGGGAAAGGGGAGAGGCTGCGAGTGGTAAAGTGCGTGGCTCAGGTCCGCAAGGGCGCTTCTGCTGTCGTTCACCACGATCTGGGGAACGGGGCAGTCAACCGGTTTCTCGACAACGCAGGCGGTCGCTCCGTTCTGATAAGCGCTGAAAATGTAGGCGTGCCCGTCCGTCCGGTATCCCCGGACAGCCGCAAAAACCGCATCTTTTCCCGCCATACGGGAGTCGTAGACAACATCCCGGATGCGGGGATCGGGCCCCTCGTAGTAGTAAGACTGCTGAAGGTGTTTCAGAAGTTCGCTGAGATATTTCATAAATACGCCTCCAGGCGGCAAGACGCATTTTCCTTCAGATAGGTTCCCGGTGGGGATATTGATAGCCGACCTTTCCACGCGAAGCATTGCGCTCGACGCTTAGGCCGATCGCTTTCAGGTTTTGTCTCGGCAGTTCCAGGATATGCATTCCCACAACGTCGGGCATGATGATATCATAAAGTTCTTCCGGAAAATCCGTTGTGTCCTCATCCGGGATTTCCGTGCTTTCTTCCGGGAAATCCGGAGCGCGTTGGGAACGGTGCAGCATGGAAAGCAGAAGTCCGGAAGCACCGGCATCCTTTTCCGCGACCGGCTCCGTATCGGGTTTCGGCAGGGACCTGTAAATAGTATTGAAATCACGCGTATTGATGATACGGGTAAAAACTTCCTTTACCGCAGGGGCTGCGGCGGTCCCGCCGTGATGCAGGCCGTAGGCAGGTTCGTCGATCACAATACCGCAGACCATGACGGGATCGTTCGCCGGGAAAAAACCGATAAAGCTGGCATAGTATTTGGAATTTGAATATTTGCCGTCAACGACCGTCTGTGCGGTCCCGGTCTTCCCGGCAACGTGATACTTCTCAATACGGGCACGAGTCCCTGTCCCCTCTTCCACGACCTTTTCAAGGATGTATCGCAGGGTCTCCGAAGTGTTCCCGCTGATGACCCTGCGGACCGGATAGACGTCGGACTTCCGGATCACCTTACCTTTTTCATTAAATGCGGTGGAAACGATATAGGGTTTCAGCCAGGGTCCCGCCGTTTGATATCGCCGCATACGCGTTGACCAGCTGCATGAGTGTTGAGGTCACTCCGTGCCCCATGGCCAGCTGTGAAAATCCCACACTGCTCCATTTGTCCGGTGTTTTCAGAAGACCATCGCTTTCCCCCATAGCCCTACGGCCGTTGCTTCACCGAAACCGAACTTTCTTGCCATCTCATAGATCGCCTGGTCACCTACCTGCTGTGCGATCTTGCCCGCACCGATATTGGAGGAATAAATAATGATCTCTTCGAGTGTCAACCACTCATGCGGCTTTGTATCATGAATAATACGATCCCTGACCTTCCAGTCGCCGTTCTCGCAAAAAATGCGGCTTGACGGAGTAAAGACCTTGTTTTCCAGTGCCGCCGAAGCCGGGATGAACTTGAAGACCGAACCGGGCTCGAACTGGTCGGCGATCACACGGTTGCGGCGGATGTCGGGGAAGAATTCCGGACCTGATTCGGATCGAAGGATGGATAGTTGGCCATTGCCAGGACCTCGCCGGTGCGGGGGTCCATGATCAATCCCATCCCGCTTTTACCTTTGTGCTTTTTCACCGTTTTCGCAATTTCTTCTTCCAGGATGATCTGATAGTCGATATTGATCGTTAACTGCACGTTGCCGCCGGGAACGGCGGGCCGGGCCTTGATGCCGTAAGCAGATACCACCGAACCCCGTTTGTCCCGCTGGATCACCTTAAACCCTTTTTCGCCCCGCAACACGCTTTCATAGTACTTTTCAATTCCCGCCTGGCCGGAGCCGTCCTCCCAGAGAAACCCCAGTATCTGTCCGGCGGCATCCTTATAGGGATAAAAACGGCTCATTTTCTTATCGTATTTCAGGCCGTGACATGCCTTGTCCGATTGCAGTTTTTCGGCGATTCTGGGGCGCACACCCGTTTCCAGGATATAAAAATTGGTCTCTTTCCTGAATTGATCACGGTAGTATGCCGTGGTCTTGTCAAAGGCCTTTGCCAGTGACCGGAAAGCATTTTCAGGCTCAAGAAGGTCCACATAGCGTGCACCAATCGTGTATTCAATGATATTGTTGGCAAGGACCTTGTTGTTGCGGTCCAGGATCAGTCCTCGCTCCGGAAGGATATCTTCCGAGCGCATTCCCTGACTGTCCGCGTATCCGCGTAGATTTTCGGAATCAAGGAGCTGGATGGCGGCGAGCTTTGCCACCACGATGAATACAAATACAAGGATCACCGCGCTGATCACGCCCGCGCGAAATGGATAAGGATCCCGTTTTTTGTCCAGTGTCTCGATCATTTCCGCTTCTTTATGATGATGACATCCGCCTGCGGCCGGGCATCGATCATTCCCAGCTCCTCCCCGGCGATTCGTTTGATGTGGCCGGGCCGGCGAAGCTCGTTGATCTCGCTTTCAAGATAAATGATCTCCTGCTCCAGGCGGGAACATGTATTGTCAAGGGCCAGATTCCGCGCGCTGGTCTCATTAAGTGCGTTGCGGATATACATATAGCCAATAAGGGTCAGGACCAGGATCATCAGGACCATCAGAAAGAAAAAGATGCGGTTCTGTATCCATCGGAGGAATCCGGTTTCCCGGTGCTTATGTATCTTCACTGCACTCATAACTTCTCAGCCACCCTGCATCTGGCACTCCGGCTGCGGGGATTTTTTGCGATCTCCTCATGCAGACGGGGTGAGAGGTTTTTTATTGATGATCTTCATCTCGGCCTTGTGCCCGCAGACACACACCGGGGCTTCGGGGGGACAGATGCAATCGCTGGCAGCTTCCCGGAGGCGGTGTTTGACAATGCGGTCTTCCAGGGAATGATAGGCAATGACCACCAGACGGCCTCCGGGTTTCAGCAGGGTGATCGCAATGTCCAGGCTTATTTTCAGGCTTTCCAGCTCATGATTCACGGCGATGCGCAATGCCTGGAAGACTCTGGCCAGGCTCTTGTTGACATGGGGCCCGTGTACAACGCGGCGGACCGCATCCGCCAGGCTCCCCGTACGGGCGTGAGGACGCGTTTCAACGATACTGCGGGAGATCCGTCCCGAAAAGCGTTCTTCCCGTATTCCCGGATGATCGCATCGAGGGACTCGCGTGAAGACGTATTGACCAGGTCCGCTGCCGTCGTCCCGCCCTCCTGCATTCGCATGTCGAGGGGACCGTCCTGCATGAAGGAAAATCCGCGTTCCGGCGCATCGATCTCCATCGAGGAAACCCCGAGATCATAGAGCACGCCGTCAATGTGTCTTACACCGGCCGCATGCAGTTCCACTTTTATCTTGTCAAAATTATTTCTGGATAAAATGCACGTTCGTAAAACGTGTCAATCGTGCATTTGCAATCTCCAGAGCACGGCGGTCAAGGTCGAAACAGAACAGCTGGCCATGCGGCCCCAGCTGCTCACAGATCTTTTCGGAATGACCACCCAGTCCGCAGGTTGCATCCACATACACACCTGAGGGCGATACACCGAGCTGCCGCACAGCCTCGTCGCGCAATACCGGCGTGTGCTGGTAGAGAGTTGTCATGATTACCCTAGATTAACGGTAATTGCTCCAGCTTCTCAAAATCACTATCTGTAAGTGGGGTATTGTCTTCGTGCTTTTTCAGTTCATCAGGGTCCCAAATCTCCATGAAATCGATCATGCCGATGATCACCACATTCCCGTTACCCTTAATGCCGGCTTTCTCCATCAGCGGGGGCGTAAGCATAATACGGCCCTGGCTGTCCAGCGTACAATGTGCGGCGTTCTGGGTGAACTGACGCAGAAAGTTCCGATGCACCCGGTTGACAAGCTGCATCGAGGCCGTGATCTTATCACGCAGCGCGATCCACTTGGGGAGGGGATACACGTCGATGTGATGTGAATCAATGCCTTTGGAAATAACGACTTCACGCACATCTTCCTCGGACATGATTTTCCGGTACCGTGACGGAATATTGACACGATTCTTTGAATCCACCGAGTACTTGAATTGGCCTGTAAAGTCTGAATAACCCACTCTACCTATTCCTTTTTTCCTTCGAAAGGGGTAAAATCACCCACAATCTCCCACAAATCTACACATTGACCCACCAATATGCAAGAAGTATTTATGAATAAAGTGAATTTGACGATCGGAAAATCCGGCGGTGCGGCGATTCTTCCGTTCACAACACAACAAATATTTTGCCGAAGTGATGCAGGCGGAAAGTCAACGGGGGAGAGCGTGAACGGTGCCGGACATAATGTGGGAAATTCAAAATGACGGGTCCCCGGAATAATGGCAGTGAAACAATTCTCTTGTGATTCCGGCGCCATATTGATACTTTATTTCAGTTGAAACGTGTTACACGATCGCTTATCCCGGATCTGCGGAATGGGAAAAAAAAACACAAAAAGTCTGTAAATGGTACAGGACATGCCCCATCCGGACTTTTACCGGGCAGGGAAAGCTGGAACCTTACTGGGTGGAACATTATTGCATGCGGGGAAATAAGCACTGCGTTCGCTTTCGCATGCAGGAAAACGGTGAATATCATCCGGACAATATGCTGCCGGACGGTACAAAAAGGGACGACCTGTGAAGCAGGGCAGTCCGTTGACGCCCTTTTCCCGTGATCCGGCCGGTCGACATAAATTCATCAAGGAGGTAACGATATGACAGCAAAGATCAGAGAATACCTTGGCAGGGAAGCCGAGACGCTTCTCAGTCATCAATGCAAGGGCATTAAGAAGGAAACACTTCATTTGCCCGGACCCGATTTCGTCGAGCGCGTGGTCGTTCCGACGGACCGGTCCCCGGCGGTGCTGCGGAACATGCAGCAGATCTTTAACACAGGCCGCCTGTCGGGAAGCGGATATCTCTCCGTTCTGCCCGTGGATCAGGGTATTGAACATACGGCAGGCGCATCCTTCGCACCCAATCCGGCCTATTTCGATCCGGAAAATATCGTGAAACTGGCTGTGGAAGGGGATGTAACGCCGTAGCATCAACACTGGGAGTGCTCGGGGCGGTCGCCCGGAAATATGCGCACCGCATCCCCTTTATCGTCAAGATCAATCACAATGAACTGCTAACCTATCCCAATATCTACGATCAGACCCTCTTCGCCAGCGTCGAGCAGGCTTTTGACATGGGTGCCGTGGCTGTCGGCGCCACGATCTATTTCGGTTCGGAGGAATCGCGGCGTCAGATACAGGAGATCGGAGCGGCATTTCAGCGGGCGCATGAACTCGGAATGGTCACCGTATTGTGGTGCTACCTGAGAAATCCGGAATTCAAGGCGGAGAAAGATTATCATGTTGCCGCCGACATGACCGGCCAGGCGAACCACCTGGGCGTTACCCTGGAGGCCGATATCATCAAGCAGAAACAGCCGCAGAACAACGGCGGGTTCAGGGCACTGAAATTTGCCAAGACCGATGATGATGTCTATGACAAGCTGACCTCGGAGCACCCGATCGACCTGACGCGCTACCAGGTCGCCAACAATTACATGGGCCGCGCCGGGCTCATCAATTCCGGCGGCGCTTCCGGAGAGAACGATTTTGCGGAAGTGACGCGCACGGCCGTGATCAACAAGCGCGCCGGCGGAATGGGGCTTATCTCGGGAAGGAAGGCATTTCAGCGTCCCATGAAAGACGGTATAAAATTGCTGAACACCATCCAGGATGTTTATCTTTCCGATGAAGTGACGATCGCTTAACAAAATTGGCATAAAAAAGCCTTTATTGTGGTAATACCGGTTTTTTTGCGGATATTTTTAAGTCGGTACAGAAGGAAAGAGGGAAATGATGAAGAAGAAAAGGCGGGAAAGACAAAGTGGTGAAGGAACAGGAAAAAAAACATAACAAAGCCCGGCGTTTCGGTACCTTCGGCGGTGTCTTTACTCCCAGCGTACTCACTATTCTCGGTGTGATCATGTTTCTGCGCTATGCGCAGGTCGTGGGATATGCGGGACTCTGGTACGCGCTCCTGATACTGATGCTGGCAAAGATGATCTCTTTGATCACCGGACTTTCCTTATCTTCTATTTCAACCAATATGCAGGTGCGGGGCGGCGGAGCCTATTACCTGATAAGCCGTAGTCTGGGAGTGGAGTTCGGCGGTGTGATCGCCGTTTTTTTCTATGTTGCACAGGCCGTTGCCGTCACTCTCTATGTCATGGGTTTTACCGAGGCCATGATGTCGGCATTCCCTGCCCTGGACCTTTCTTTTCGCGCTATCGCACTTATTACCAACGCTGTTGTCTTCCTGCTGATCTTTGCAGGCGCAGGGTGGACCATACGCATACAGTATGGTATCCTTGCCATTCTCATGGTCTCCATCGTTTCTTTTATTGTCGGTGCCCTGACGCATGTTTCACCCGAATTTCTGCAGGAAAATATGCACTCCGCCTGGACTAATGACTACGATTTTTTTATGGTATTTGCGCTTTTTTTCCCGGCGGTCACAGGCATTATGGCCGGTGTAAATATGTCCGGCGATCTCAGAGAACCGCGGAAAGCCATTCC
This sequence comes from Fidelibacterota bacterium, assembly GCA_034520235.1. Classification (GTDB taxonomy): domain Bacteria; phylum Fidelibacterota; class Fidelibacteria; order Fidelibacterales; family Fidelibacteraceae; genus M50B103. The sequence goes on along the minus strand of JAXHNS010000001.1, from coordinate 1,453,236 downwards.
CCGGGAACCCTGTTGTCCATCGGATTCACTTTTCTGGTCTATGTGGCAGTGGCCGTACTTCTGGCCGCCAGTAATCCGAGGGCCAATCTTCTCTCAGAAAGTTTTACCATGAAAAACACCGCCTGGTCGCCGATGCTGATCTACGCCGGAGTGATCTTTGCTACGCTTTCTTCCGCACTGGGAAGTATGATGGGGGCGCCCCGTATCCTGCAGGCTTTTTCACAAGACAATGTATTTAAAAGAATTGGATTCCTGGGAAAGGGCAGCGGTCCCTCCAGTGAGCCCCGCCGGGCGATCATCCTGACCTTTGGAATATCTACCCTGGGTATTCTTGCCGGAGATCTGAATACGGTTGCGCTGGTGATCACCATGTTCTTTCTGATGACTTACGGGACCGTGAATCTGGCATGTTTTTACGAGATCATATCCCGGAATCCAAGTTTTCGTCCCGCTTTTCGTGCAAATCACTGGCTCGTAGCCCTTCTTGGCGCTGTCGGTTGTCTCGGGGTGATGTTCCTGATAAATCCCTTCTGGGCTGTGGTCGCCATCATCCTTGCCGCGGCGATGTACTATTATATCCTGCGGCGCGAGATCGAGGCACAGTGGGGGGATATGAACAGCGGCCTTGCTTTCCAGCGGGCAAGAAAAGCATTGCTGAAACTCGAACAGGAGAGAATTCCATCCCAAGAACTGGCGGCCGTCCATCCTGGTTCTCAGCGGGGGTATGTGGAACCGTTCCCACTTGCTGCATTATGCCTGCCACCTTTCTGCGGACCGCGGTATCGTATCGCTGGCACAGATCCTGAGCGGAGAACTGGAGAACCGTTTTGTGCGCCGCGAAGAATCCGAACGGCTGATGCGGAAATTTATTCAGCAAAGAGAACCTTCCCGCCTTTCCGGTCGTGGTCGTGGACGAGAATTTTTCGGAGGGCTTGAAGGCCATTCTGCAGGTGCATGGTATCGGGGGGCTGCGGCCCAATACATTGCTGCTGGGATGGACACGTGATTCGGAGCGATCGGGGTGTGTTCTCCATGATCCTCGATCTGTCACGAAAAATGCAGAAAAACCTCCTTATTGTCCGCCAGTCTCCAGGACCAGGAGAACTGGAACGTTCCCCGCGGAAATATCAATGTGTGGTGGAACGATGCTTCCAATACGCAGCTTTCACTGCTCATGGCTTTTCTGTTAAAGCAGAACCGTGAATGGCGGGATAAAAAGATCCGCATACTCCGGCCGGTCGCCCCCAGGGCAGACATGGAAAATATCCGTGCCGAAATGCTGGAAATGCTGAAGCTTTCCCGTATTGAAGCGGAGATCATCCTTCTGCCGGGCAATGAACCCCTGGCGGCCGTACGCGAGAACCTGGGAGTTTCCGCCGTTCTCTTTGCGGGTTTCGATCCCGAAGAGGAGGAGGGATCCGCCGCGCGGCAACTGAAGGAACTGGAGAAAGTAATGCAGCTTCCCGGCGATATTATTTTGGTGCATAACGCCGGGGAAGTCTCGCCGCTGGATTAGAGGATCCTGGGTTTTGCGATGATCATTAAAGACACGTTTTCGGCATTATTGCAATACTGTACGGGTGTATGAACAAGCATATTACGGAAAGCAAGCCTGTCATCCGGCTTCTGATGCCGGAAGACGAAGGAAGTGTATATTGTCATCATCAAGAAAATGGAATTGTGAATCTCCCCCGGGGCCGGATCGCCGTTTGTACGGTGCATAAAATACCATTTGATTATAGCATGAATTTTTATTAACCTTTTCTATGATGAAAGGATAATGCACAATAAGGAGATTTTCTGAGATACGAAGCTTTCCGGGTGCATGATCGATGAAACAAAACGATGAGGTGAAAAAATGGGAAAACAAGGCATTGACATTCTTGATCTGGACGTAAAGAAGTTAATTGAAATGCTGAACGCGGCCCTGAGCGAAGAATGGCTGGCATATTACCAATACTGGATCGGCGCACGCGTACTCGAAGGCCCGATGCGCACCGAAGTGGAACCGGAGCTTCTGGTGCACGCCGATGAAGAACTCAATCATGCCGTGATGGTGGTGGACCGTATCGATCAGCTTGGAGGCACGCCGGTGCTGTCGCCCATGGACTGGCCGAAATGGAGCAGCTGCGAATATGAGACCCCTTCCGATCCCTATGTGGAAGCGATCCTCAAACAGAACCTGAACGGTGAACGCTGCGCCATCAGGCGGTATCAGGAAATTGCCAACTATACCAAAGGGAAAGACCACAGCACCTATCAGATGGCCATTACTATCCTGAACGACGAACTGGAACATGAACAGGAAATTGAGGACTGGCTCGGAGACATTGATATTCTGAGAGAAGATATCAAGAAGATCCGGATGTAGATGATCCCGTTTTATGAATGGAAATACACAGAGCCCGCTGAACACAGCGGGCTTTTTATTTATCAGTACCGGTGACCGTGAATGACGTATATGTGATCTTCAGGTCCATGGAATGCGCGGAGAACCGCCTGTTTTGTTCGGAAAAGTACCCCGAACAGGGATCGAACCTGTAGCCTACGGTTTAGAAGACCGTTGCTCTATCCAATTGAGCTATCGGGGCTCATGTCGGGGCGAGAAGATTTGAACTTCCGACTTCCTGCTCCCAAAGCAGGCGCGCTAACCGGGCTGCGCCACGCCCCGCCGGTCATTTTGCTGTCAAGTGAAATCGGGGCGCAGGGCCCCGGAAGGGTGAATGATGGGACTTGAACCCACGACCACTTGGGCCACAACCAAGCGCTCTACCAACTGAGCTACATCCACCATATAAAGCCCGTTAATATAGTGAAAAGCAGATTCAAACTGCAATAGTTTTTTTCCCGCAAGGCGGGCGTTGCGTTTTAGCGATCCCTGCTAAGCGTTTGCCTCGTCACCGTGCTGACCCCGGGATGTGCACAAACCTCTGCTGCCGCAAGATTCGCCTTTTCCGCACTTTCCTTCATATTCAGGCCGCTGCAGTAAAATGCGGCAAGTGCGGCAATAACCGTATCCCCGGCCCCCGTGATGTCCGCTTTTTCAATGCGCTGCGCCGGGATATGCAGGAGCCTGCCGGCGTCTTTCAGGATCATGCCGTCCGCACCCATTGTCAGCAGGATGTGCCGGGGTGACAAAATGCTGAAAAGTGTTTCTGCGGCATTTTTTGCCGCTTCCATTCCCCTGATCCTGCGTTTTAGTATGTATTCGGCCTCATGGAGATTGGGCTTGATGAGGAAGGTTCCCGCATATTGCTCCAGGTTTTCAAATTTCGGATCGACAAAAACGGGAATATTCAGTTTCCGCGCTTCGGAAAGCGTCGCTTTTATCAGTTCCGGCGTCAGAACGCCTTTGTTGTAATCCTGAAGTATGCAGGCGTCTGCCGACGGCAAGGTGCGCCGCATGGCGGACTCTAGTTTTTGTTCCGTATCCGGGCTGACGGCCACCCGCTGTTCGCGGTCCGTCCGGATGCAGCGCTTCATCCTTGTCAAAAAAGCGTGTTTTGCAGGTTGTTACACGGTCGGTGTCCCGGATCAGTTCCTTGTTGTCAATGCCGGCCCTTTCGCAAAGATCCTCCAGCCGGAAACCCTCGAAATCGTCGCCGTATGCGGAAATGATCCCGGTGTTTACCCCGAGGGCGATAAGATTATTGCATACGTTCAATGCGCCGCCGGGATGGAAAGTCTCCGTCTTCAATGTCCAGCACCGGGACCGCAGCTTCCGGCGATATGCGGTTCACGGTTCCGTACGCAAAGACATCGAGCATGACATCACCGATAACACAGATCTGAATATTTCCGTACTTTTTGGGAGATGCTTTGTTCATCAGGGACAATTTATAACATGCCGCATGCAAAAAAAAGCGAAAAGGGGACGAAAATGATTTAAAAACCGGGCAATAATGATTACATTTCAAGTTCATTAAATCAATAAGGAGTTGTATGATCCTCAGGAAAAATTGACCGGCATCATACCGATTGCCTGAACTATGATGCGGCGGAAAAAGTCTTTGGTACAGCAGATGTCATTCCTTTGTGGGTGGCCGACATGGACATTCCCACGCCGCTTCCCGTCAGGCTTGCGCTGATGAAGCGCATCCTGCACCCCGTTTACGGGTATTCCATCCATAATGAATGCTTTTTCCGGTCCATTAAAAAATGGATGGCTGAACAATTTGATTATCATATTGAAAAGGAATGGATCACCTGCACGCCCGGAGCATCGCGCCCGCCCTGAATATTGCCGTGATGAGCCTTACACAGCCCGGTGACGAGGTCATTATCCAGCCGCCGGTGTATCCGCCGTTCTTCAAGGCGGTGACCGACCATGGCCGTACGCTTGTTACCAACCCCCTGAAAGAGGAGCACGGGTATTACACCATGGACCTCGCGGACCTGAAACAAAAGATCAGCGGCAGGACAAAGCTGCTGATCCTCTGTAATCCGCACAATCCCGTAGGCCGTGTCTTTACCCGGGAAGAACTGAGCGGGTTTGCGGAGATCTGTCTGGAGAACAATATAATCATCATCTCCGACGAGATACACGGTGATATCGTCTATCCGCCCCACCGGCACACGCCCCTGGCAAGTATTTCAAAAGAATTTTCCGATCAGACCATAAGCTGTATGGCGCCGAGCAAGACCTTCAATATCGCGGGTTTCGCCACATCCGAGATCATTATTGAAAACGAGGCAATCCGCAATAAATTCCGGTATATCACGGAAACCCTGCATATCTGCAACGGGAATATTCTGGGGGATACGGCGCTGATCGCTTCCTACAAGCACGGGAAACCCTGGCTGAAACGCACACTGAAATTTCTGCAAGGGAATATCGACTTCGTCATTTCCTATGCAAGGGAACACATTCCCTCCCTGCATATCACCGCCCCCGAAAGCACCTTCCTTCTCTGGCTCGATTGCCGTGCGTGGGGAATGAATCAGAAGGCCCTAAACACCTTCTTTATTGAAGAAGCAGGGCTCGGGCTGAACGACGGGGCCAGCTTCGGTGAATGCGGAAAGGGGTTTATGCGCATGAATATCGGCACCTGCCGGCGTACGCTGAAAAAAGCGATGAAGCAGCTGAAAGACGCCGTGGACCGCAAATTATAGGCCATGGACCGTAAGCCGCCTGTCAGGCATTCTTCCGGCCGGCAGTGTCGCCATGGTCATTGTTCCCCGGCCTTTCCCGGGAAAGGTGTTCGCAGATGTCTTCGCCGCCCGGACATAGACATATTGCCGCTGCCTTTGCAAAAGAGGATGACGTGTAGAGGAACTTATCCCGTCTTGGACGTTAAAAGGGAAAAAAGGAGTCTCCGGATGAAAAGAAAAGGATCAGCCGCCTGGGAAGGCGGATGAAAGACGGCAGAGGCACTGTATCGACAGAAAGCGGCGTGCTTGACAAAACGCAGTTTTCCTTCAGTACACGCTTTGAGGAAGGAAAGGGCACGAACCCCGAGGAACTGATCGCCGCTGCGCACGCGGGCTGTTTTTCCATGGCGCTCAGCAGCCAGCTTCAGGAAGCGGACATGAAAGCGGAGCGTATCGATACCGAAGCGACCCTGCTGTTTGAAAAAACAGAGGCGGGCTTTACGGTGACCCGGATCCGGCTGAATGTAAGCGCGGAGGTTCCCGGGGCGGATCCCGCCGCCTTTGAAAAAGCCGCAAAAAATGCAAAGGACGGGTGTCCGGTCTCAAGGCTTCTGGATACGGAGATCGTGATGGAAGCGAAATTGCGGTAAACACCGGGAGATATCCGGAGTTTCTGTACCCTCGCACGTACCTCGGGGATCTGGTGCCGTTTTCTGTCTTCTGTCCTCATGCTGAAACAGTTTTGTTTAAATGCTTGATATCTAATTAATAATTTATTATAATACACTTATTGTTGATAAAAAGGAATGCGGTAAACCTGCGAAATAAATGTTACACCGGAGGCGGTGTCCGTTGTTCGTGGAATTACCGCTTGCAATTGCAAGGAAAATCCGGGGCTGATCATGAAAGAGAAAATCATATCGCTATCTTATATCGGCGTGCTGATCGTACTGTTCGTTCTGGTCCTGAGCGGGATCATCCATTATCCGCTGTTCTTTACGATCGCTATTCCCGTCATCTTGATCTATCTGACCTATTACCTGGTGATGTACACGCGGCAGCGGAACCTGACGCGGCAGCGTCTTGAAGACAAATTGCAGGAGATAGAGGAAAAACGGGAAGCGAATCCCGGTAAAACGAAATATTCCTGGGACATCGCCCGCATCAAGCTGGAATCGTATTTCGACCGGAACCTCTCACGATCCAGATGCATTTTCTGGATCAGTATCGCCGTGATGCTGAGCGGGTTTGCCTTTATCATCTGGGGGGTCCTGATCTCGGTCGGTCAACCTGAGGTGCTGAGCCTGACCTACCTGACCTCCGTTGCCGGGATTGTCACCGAATTTATCGGAGCCACCTTTATGGTGGTCTACCGCTCGACCATCAACCAGGCCACGGAGAGCATGAACGTACTGGAACGGATCAATCAGGTCGGGATGGCCATCCAGATCATTGAATCCATCCCGGAGTCGGAGAAGGGACTGCAGTCGGAAGCCAGGGTGGAGATCAGCAAGATCCTGCTGAGCAAGCAGCTCCGTTAGCGGCAAGTGCTCTTCGGAACCTGAACCGCAAAGCAGTATCGTCCTGAGAAAAACGCAGGGAAATGGGAAAAGCCGTCCGAAAGGGACAGGCTTTTTTTTCGGGGATCAGGATCCGCTATTTCATAAAGAGCATTTTACGGGTTTCCGTAAAGTCCCGGCCTGTCGCATGTAAATGTCAGATGCCGGTGGAAACCTGCCGGCCGGAATGGTTCCTGCCGTCCCAGACCACTTCATGCCAGCCGGCCTGCTGGCTTCCGGTATGCCATTCCCGGACACGGCGGCCGCTGATATCGAAAATGCTGAGTCGGACATCGCTTGGTTGGCGGAAGTCCGTACTGAATACAGGTGAGCGGATTGAAAGGATTGGCAGAGTTTTGCCAGGAGCGCGAATTCCGCCGGAACGACCCTGACCAGGCTCAGGACATCGACCGTGAATCCGCGGATCCCGCTTTCGGTGACCGCCTCCGCAATATCCCGGGCCTCCACTTTCCATTCGTAACTGCCGTTAAGGGGCGAATCCCAGGAAAAGCCGGTCGTTTCGGTCTCCGTTTCCAGGACTACGTTCATATCGGCATCCGTGACGGTCAGCGCGTAGGTCACGATATCGTGCTCATCCACGTCGATCGCCGCTTCCCAGCTGAAACGGATGGAAGAGGTATCGATCACTTACCCCTTCGGACGGGGAGCTGAGCGCGAAGCTCGGCGGGGGATCGTTCACCGGAACGACGACGGCCAGAGGGTCGCAGGAAACGGTATATTCCGCGTCGCTGACACTGAGGGTCATCAGCTCCTGCCCGTTCCAGTCCTGGCTTGCACTTGAACTGCAGGTTTTCGACCTGAAGCGTGTAGCTGACATCGGTATTCCCCGTGATCTCAATGTTTAGTTCGCTGAAAGGATTGTCAATATCCTGGATATAACCGGAAAGGCTCATACACCGCGGACTGTGCATCTTCAAGGAAGACCACATTCGTAAAGGGGGTCAGTATGCGGTGCGTCGTTCACGTTCAGCACCGTGACGGGGATATCACCTACGGCCAGGCGGTCACCGTCGGTGACAATAACAGTGATCATGGTCTCCCCAGTACCAGTCCGGTTCGCCGGTAGAAGCCCGGTTCGCGGGTCTCGGGGTGATAGAGGACATTGAGAATCCGAGCACACTGCTTTTTGTCCGGGGTGGAGTACCGCCGTCTGCATAGAGCAGTGCGTAGATATCGGTGCTTTCATTCGCCGCTGACGATAAACAGCCATTCAAGCTCCTCGTCGGGCGTATCGGCATCCTCCACATAATCGTCAAGCACGATAAATGAGGAAGTGTCGTCTTCATTAAAAACGAAGGGCGGCAATGCATCGAGCAGCGGCGGCGCATTTTCTTCATCGTTCGCAGGAAGGATGGAAAGCCGTCCCATTCCTGGATGTCGGTGCCGCCGTTCCCGTCGTCGACCATGACCCGCATATAATGGGATCCGACATACGAAGCATCGGAGGTACCGGGAAGTAATGCCGGTGCTGTCATCGATGGAGAGGAAGTCAGGTCCCTGCAGATAGCTGTATCCGGCTCCTTCATTCTCATCGTCGGCATTGACGTCATCTGCATACTCCATGCCGGCGAGGATGGCGATCGGCGGCAGTGAATGGATCTCGCCGGGGGCATTTTCAGATGGTATAAGTGATCGTTTGCGTAAACTGGCCGCCGTAGACGATATCATGTGCCGTTAGCGATAAGGTATTGATGACCTACATCCCGGTTGCCCGGTATGCCGGTTAGGGCGGGAACTGTCCGCATTCCGTGCAAGATGTTCCGGTGCCCCCCGTGCTCGCAGGCCGAACTTCCGTGCTTGGAAAGACATTGCAGTCGATCCCGATCACCGGATGAGGATCAGTCTTCCCGCAGGTCTGTGCTGGCAGGAAGACGAAGTTCAAGATCAGGGTGTCATCAGTCCGCTGAAAACCCCGTTGCTGAGATCAAGGTCAAGGAGGCTTTCATCGGGAGCGGCAATGTGGTTGTTCCCGGAAAAGGAGACAGGGCTGTGGTCATCCTCCATGACGGAACCGTCTACACGGAAATGCAGGAGCATCAGCGTATCACCGTCCGGGATCTCCAGGGCTGTTCCCGGATAGACCCAGACTGCATTGATCCGGTCTTCCACGGTATTTTCATATCGCCCGGCGACAGGTACTCCACTTCCGATATCCACAAGGTGAAGCGTTGTGGTATCATACTGAAGCTGAAGGTCCAGCATCCCGACATCGCTGAAACCGGAATTGACGATGACCGGTATATCAACGATAATGTCGGCATATCCTTCCGCGGAAGCGACGCTGAGGGAAATGTTGTTGCCCGTGATAGCGTTGATATAGTTTTCACGGGTTTGGGTCCGCTCGTTTACACCGTCACTGACCGTCAGGCTCACCGTATAGCTTCCGGGCTCCGCATAGATATGTTCGGGATTTGGCCGGCGTGCTGCCTTCTCCGTGCACCGAAATCCCATTCCCAGGAGCTCGATACCGGCGCCGACGCCGGCACCGGACCCGTGCCGCCAGATATTCCGGGCTTTTCGGGAAAGCGGCGGCGACGGTGAAAACGCCGGGTTCCGTTTCCTGTATCTGATTGATCAGTGTGAGTTGTTTGCTGACACCGTCGATCGTACAGATATTCCAGAAACGGCCGCTTCCGGTCGTCGGAACCTGCAGGGTCTGCAGAAGTCCCTGGTATTGTCATAGATGTTGACGACCGCATTGGACTGCGTGATCTCTTCATATCCAGAAAATTTATAAATGTAGTAGTGGTAGGTACCGTCAAAGGTCTCGTACAGGGTGATGGTCTCCGGGCCGTAACCCGTGACATCGTCCACATCCAGCCGGGCAAAGGGAGGATTCAGGGAATCCCCTTTCGCAGCATAATAGACGTGATAGCTTGACCCGTCGATCGGCGGGGTTTTCGGATGAGAATCCAAGTCGGCGGGATCATCATCCCAGGTAAGCACGAAACGCATTTCTCCCTCGCCGATCTCCGGGGACAGGGAAAAATTCAGAATATTATCTTCATTGGCGGTCACCGGCACCTGCGTATTGAGATAATCGATATATCCTGTGGCGGCAGCGGTGACGGTCTGAGTATTCGAGGTGGAAAGATCCATAAAATTGACGGTCAGTGGAACTTCCCCGGAAGTGGGCGTTGCCATGAATTCCGCCGTCAGTTCACCGGCGGGAACGTCTGATAGATGATAGTATCCCTCGCTGTCGGTGGTATCGGAAACCGTTGCCAGGGTGACGACCGCCCCTTCGACCGGTTGTGCGTTGGAGGCATCGGTCACGTACCCGGAAAGGGTTGTGGTATGCGGATTGACAGTGAAGGCGTCCACCAGCAGGTCATACTGCCCGTCCGCGTTGACCACTTTCACGTTATGTGTGCCGATACTAAGACTGGCCGGTGTCAGGCAGCGGATCAGTGTCGAATCCACCCAGAGATGATCGGGGGATTCTGTTCCTGCGATATAGGGTACCGCGGAAGGATGGAAATTATCCCCGCTGATGGAAATGGTGACGGGTTCGCCGGTGTAGGTTTCCGAAGGGTCTACCGAAATGATCTGCGGCGGAAGGTCCTCGGTAACGGTAAAGGCGTCGATAGTGTGCCCGCCAGACCGTTGGGGTTTTCAACGGCCACATCATATATACCTGTGGGTAAATCGGGGACCTGACATTGAATGCTCTGTATGCTCAGCACCGAGGAAGGTATCGATGCATCGCCCAGGGAACACGGTTGCGCCATTGGCGAAATCATCTCCCTGTATCAAGAACATGCTTTCCACAGTGCCCCTCTCAGGCTCAACGCTTACAATCTGCGGGGCAGCCAGTATTCCTTCCGTGACCGCCACGTCGTCAATAAGCCAGCCTCTGAAGCCGTTATATAAATCATCCACCGTTTCAAAACGGAAGCGGATCAGGATATTGTGGTCGGCGTAAGCGGAAAGATCAAAGATCTTCTTTCCCCAGTGAGGGGTTCGCCCAGCCCGGAATTCGTAAAGGAAATATAGGATGCTCCGTCCAGATCGTTCAGGGGGTTCAAGCTCCCCAGAGGTATGAAGGTGACGCCGTCATCCGTTGAGATGTCAATGTACATCATGTCGAAAGCATCGGCATCCACGCCTTCTATCTCCCACCAGGTAAAGAACTCTAACTGTGCATTCAGGACACCATTCAGATCGATCTCCGGAGAGATAAGGTTCCCCGTAAAGGCGGAGACGGAAGTGCCTCCGCTCAGGGGCTCCTGATCGGGGTCAAAATCTCTTCCGATAAACGTTCCCGTAGTGTCCTACACCGAACCACATAACCCCGATGCCGCTGTGAGCGGCAGGGAGATATCCCGCATCCGGAAGACGGACCATGTTTGGGTTGATGAGCGGGTTCAGGACCATGATATGCTGCGGGTCTTCCTTTAGGTGATAGAATCCGTCGCTGATCCATCCGGCCGCCCCGCTTTCAAAATCTTCCACATAGGGCAGGGATAGGGGGACACCGTCCCGGACGGACTGAATTTATGCAGAGACTTCAGCGAAGGGGACCGCATCCGGCCGGTAATCGGCGGGATAGGGCCTTTTTCCGCTTTCCTGAGCCCATGCCGTCAGTGCCATGAGCAGGAAAAGGATGAACAGGCTGGTTATGCCGGTCCTTCCTTTTCTTCCGTTGCTTGTTGTGTTCGTAAGTTTCATATACTTTTCCTTTATATTGTTTGTCCGTGATCCTTATTTCATGTAGACCATGCGCTTGACATCCATACCTCCGTCATGGAGCAGCTGGTAGAAAGTAGATTCCTGTGGGGACTGACCGGCCCTGCGCGTCGCGGCCGTTCCAGGTGATCTGATAGAAGCCCGGGTCCTGATAACCGTTGCGCCAGATTTGAAGGGTTTCGCCGCGCAGGTTGTAGACCTTCACCGTCACGGTGGATGCTTCCTTCAGATAATAGGAGATCACAGTACTGGGGTTGAAGGGATTCGGGTAGTTCCGGTAGAGTGTTGTTTCTGTCGGAAGTTGCGTGCCGTCCAGAAGACTCAGGACGGCCGTATTGACGGTCACGCTGCCGTATGTCGCCTTGACGGGGCTTTCATCCGCTGCGGCCAGGTAATTCGTTCCGCTGAATGTGATCACGGAGCTGGCCTGTGAAGCTTCGGGCTTGAATATCAGCTCTGCAATGATGCTGTTTGCGGCAATTTCCTTTTCTTCACCGTCATAGAGCCAGATACAGTTGAGCGTATTGCCTGAGCAATGGTAATCGCCGATCAGTTCGCTTTCCAGGCCAGTAAAACTGAGTGCGGTGGTGTCAAAGCGGATATTCCAGTCGAGCATGGCGATCCGCAGGTCATGGTCGGTCGATAGACGGGAAGACGCGAAAATCCCTGTTCATCGACAGAGATTCCCCGAAGGACACATGTGCCATTGCGCTTTCTTCCGATCTTGCAGGGGTACCGGTGGAAGTTCCCCAGCTCAGGTTTACATCCCCGTACAGGAATGCCGTGAAGTCCTGTCCGGTCATCTCGGATTCGAGCGGGTTATAAACGTATGCTTCCGGCATAAAGGCCCAGGTAAGTGCCGGCGGGTCCACCGGGATCATCAGGAGGTAGTTCTTGAGCCGCAGAAGATCCAGTCCGTCCGGTGTTCCGTTCCCGTCGCAGTCCGCGGCAAGCATTTCATTCGCCGTCAGACTGGAGATCTCCAGAAGGCTGTTTTTCAAGCGGAGAAGGTCAAAGCCGTCGACGCCGCTGATGTCATCGTTCTTCAGAGGGAACAGCTCCAGGTATCCTAAGGCGGCGGAGAACGTAAAGAGTCCGTCTCCGTTCGTGACGGCGATTGCGTTGACATCCCCGCAAAGGTTCAGGGTGTCGGCAATGAGGGGGGTTCCGTTATCGCAGTAGATTAGTGAGCCTGAAATGCCGTAACTCTGGATGACCGTGAACGTGCCGGGATTCAGAGCAAGGCTAAAGTTGTTCTCGTCCGGATCGGCGATATTGCAGTGCTCGGTGAACCCGAGGATGCAGTGATCGCCTCCCGCCACAAGATCGCTGACCCGGAAGCGGAACACGATCAGCGTGTCTCCGTCGGGTATCTCCATCGGCGTGCTGGAATAAACCCATACGATATTGATATTTTCGCCGGCCGCATTGACATCGCTGGCTGAGAGGTGTTCGCTGTACATATTCTCATATCCAAGCACGGTGGTATCGAAGGCGACTTGCAGTTCCAGCATACCGACGTTCGTGAAGCCGGAATCCGCAATGACCGGAACACTGACGATGCTTCCGCGCATGCCTTCCGCATCGGCGATGCTGATCGTGATGTCGGCATCCATAATATCGACCACATTGCAGAGTACCGGGATGCTGATCAGTTCGTGGTCCGGATCATTGCTGACGACATCAATGCTGCCTGTGTACTCTCCGGCTGAAAGGCAGGTGGCGTTGAAATTGACCGGTACGTCCTGGGAAGAACCCGGAGTGATGATCCCTGAGGTGGGGGGGCCAGTGCTCAGCCATTCGGGTATATGGGTCGCTTCCGTCAGATAGATGATCTGGTTTTCAATCAGCTCCTGGATGTCGGCTTTCCCGTCGGTGTCGTTGTCCGCATTGAAATTGACCGCCTGAAAAGCATTGAAAAAACAGTTTCCGGTAGCGTTCAGGACGATCGCCGGATTGGAGGGGTGGTCTGTATAGGCGGCCAGCGCGTTACCGCTGCCGCTAACACTGACCAGCTGACCGTCAATGTTGTACTGATTATCCGTGACGGCAAAATCCGGTGTCTGAATTCGGAAAGATTGAAAACGGATGCTGAGGGAGCGGTGGGATAGAATTCGAGCAGGGGTGTAAAGATTGCTCTCCCAGGAAACGTTCATCTCCGCCGATCAGGCTGTGCGTTCTGTAATTGTAGAGACACCAGTCGGCGAAAATCAGGAGTCCGCCGCCGTTCACATAGCTGCTGAGTTGATCCAGGGTGTTGCTTCCCGGGGTATTGCTGTAACTGTTGACGATCACCAGGTCCCAGGGGGTGCCGTTCGTCAGTTCGGTGTGAAAATGGTCCCACGTGGTTACCAGTGTCCGTCCCATGCCGAGCGCATTCAGGGCATTGTCGTAATGAAAGATGCTGCTGTGCTCTTCGCGGAGAAGGGTGTTCAGTCCGCTGAGAGATGCATCGCGTGTACTCATAAATGCGTTTGCTGAAGACCGGCTGGCAGACCGTTGCCGATTTTTGCGGCGCCGCGGTTGCCGGCAGGAATCATCCGTAGCGGCTTCAGGTGTGACGGTAAACGGGACGTATTCGCTCAGATAAAGGGCAGTGACGGGGACCGTTTCCCAGCTGAGATCCGAGCTTCCGGTGTTGGAGATGGTGAGGATCCGGGTGGACATGGTGCCTGTTTGCAGTTCTTCGGACAGGGAAGCGGGCTCGACGCTGATGCCGGCCGTCAGGTCCACCGCTTCCATCTCGATAAGTTCCATGTCCTGCTGGATATAAGTTCCGGCATCATAGACAAGAACCTGTACCGTGTAGGTGCCCGGAGCGCTTCCGTAGGGAATGTATAACACTTCGGTGTACCGGATCATCCTCTGTGCCGGATATACGTTAGCATATTTGAAATGCCGGCAATATTTACGCCGTTCCAGGTTCAGGAGATTGGTTTCCACCATGACATCCATACTGCTGGTACCGTACTCGCGGACCTCCACGGTCACGGCAATATTTTCATCGGCATGATACTGGGAATTATCCAAGCTTGCGGAACGTATCCAGGCGGAGCTTTCAAGAGGCTGACGCCTGTCGATCACGCAGCTGTCCCCGGTCTACCGTCGTCGCCGGCAGTTTCCGGTAAATTATGCACATCGACATCGATCCCGGACGGTATTTTTTCCCGCGGGTCCGGGACAAGGTATGTGGGATCGATATTGAATACCGATGCCACTGGTATTTGGCACCGGTTAGGTCGCCGATATAGTTACCGTTCAGGTGGACTTGGTGGATCTCACCGGAGGTCTCGTCGATATCCCAGGCGTAAATGCTCAGTTGCGCATCGGTGACTGTGCTTTCACCGATAAAGATATTGAACTCGATAGGGGTTTCTGAGTCTGTATACAAACAGATCGGTCTGCATATCGTAATCGGGGATACCCCTCATGGCGTTATTCTCATTGTCGTTCGTGGTCAGGTTACGGTAGCGGCTGTTATAAGGTTGCTCCTACAGTAATGACCGGATCCTCGATTCGTTGGAATTAATGAGGATATTGGCGGTGTGAACTGCCTCGCTGACAAGTCCCGAGTTGAAGACAACCCTCAGTCTCGTGTTCGGAAGCCTCCAGGCTTCCAGAAAGCGGCGTGACGCTGAGCCAGTTGGCGGTGCTTCGCGTTTCTCGGCCGCTGCCAGCAGATATCCGTATAGTCGTCCGGACCGTCATTCCGGTCCGTTACCCCCGGCTTTCACAGCTCTCAGCGCATGGATCGGGGAAGCGGAGCTAAAGGCGATACCGATATCGAAGGTCTGTCCGCTGCCATCGTTACGTATCAGGATTTCATCCGTGATGAGGGTGTCGTTGTGGACATTGTGGTACAGGCCGGTCGGCGAGACCGAAATATCCGGGACCGCGCCTGTGCCCGTATGGATCGTTGCATAAACCGGGGTCAGTGTTGCAGTTTGCAGCGGTACATCGGTGGAATGCCATGTCTGGGAAGGAGACCCTGAAAGATAATCTTCATAAAATTCAACGGAAAACGCATTGATCCACCCCGTTGTACTGCCTGAATCGCATACCGAGAGATACAGATTATCCTCCGCACCGCTCCCGTAAGGCAGGAATTCGCTGATGTCAATGGCCATGTTATTTGCGGGGAAAGGATGATATCCACCGTGCAGTATAAAATCCCGGCTCATATTCTTGGTGAAATAACTTCCCGGTGATTCTTCAATGCCGAATGCAAGCTCGCATCTTCCCCGCTGATCATGTTGAATGTTGAAAGCGGCCAGCAACTGCGGCTGATATCCGATCAGGTCCACAGTGGGCAAAGGCGTATTCGATAATTTGTTTCATGCATTCGTAAGAGATATAGTAAAAACCGTCGTTATTGTTGTCCCATGCTTCCGTACCCCAGGAATTTACGACCTTGAAAGCGCCGTAACGCTGTTCTCCGCCCTACAGATCGGCCCGTAGCTATCGTCGTAGCCTACGACCGTATTCGCGTGATTTCTCGAGGGGCTGGAGTACTGGTCCGTGGTCCAGAGATCTTCGGCAGTCATATATTCATATTTATAGGCGTCAACACTGATGATCGCAAGATCTTTCTCGGAAAGCCACCACTTCAGGTCGTCAAGGCCGGCATCCGTATGGCCCATATCCATCCGTAGCCCGTATCCGAACGGTACAGGGGTGCCTGCCGCCAGGCGCTTTCGGACGGCCATTCCGATTGCTGCGTGGCGTCGTAGGGCATTTTTTCCCAGGAACAGCATCCGATATGATTTATGAGGTTCAGATTGTCCGAATAATAGGAACCGTTATCCTCACCGTCACAGACCTGGTGGTAGACGAAATCGGGACTGAAGATCAGGTCCTGATAAGCAGGACTCGGATATCCCGGCGCACTCCTTCCCAGAGCGCGCCGGACAGGTACCGGTTGTGTTCGAAGGCTTCCTGAAAGGTCTTGGTCTGGTATGCCGTCGCCCACAAAACGCAGGAGCCTTCCGCCCCCTGATTCCCGACGGGCGGGAACCAGATCGTTGCCGAATTGTCGTGAGCGGAAGCTACGGTGGAGCTCACGGCTGCCGGGAGATCGAGAATAACGGACCTTTAACTGAGTTCCCGCCATTCCGTTTCTCCCGGGGACGCAGCCCTGTACCAAATCCGTTTACGGTCACATTATAGTTGACATCCGGCTGATAGACGCCTTCACATTCAACGAGCCGTTCGAATTCACTTCTTCATTGCACGGAACTCCCGCGTGACATCGGTCGAAGCAAATGTCAGACAGAACGCACACAAGAGCGAAAGCGTCCTTGTTGCAAACGATCTTTCTTTTTCCATTCGTTACCTCACTTTTCTAGTAAAAGAAATTTGCCATGCAGCCGTTCTGCATAGGCGAAGTGTACTAAGACGTCGTCAAAAAGCATAAACCCGCAGCGGACCCGTGCCGGGTTTTACATATTCTATTGATGAATACTGGTAGGTTTTGATCGTGGATAAAAGAATCCGGTAATATAAAGATGATGCTGAATGCACGAATCAATGCACACGGGAACATAATAAATTTGCGGTTCGGTGAACCACATATGATATTCCTAATAAATTATTAGAATAAGTTTAAACAGGAAATTCATAAAAAACAAACGAAATATTAATAAAATTAAAAAAATTCAAAATGCCGGACAAAATGTCCAGGATACCTCCGTTAAAAACCGGTATTGGGAAGTCAGATAGAAAGGATCTTCATGATCTCAAGCAAATGGGCATTGAGGGGCTTTTTATGCTTCAGGGCATCGTCGAAGGAGGTATGCACGATGCAGTTGTTCATCACCCCCACCATGGTCCTTTCCGTCAAGCAGGGCGTTCACCGCCGAGACTCCCATGCGGCTGGCAGATACGCGGTCGTATGCGGAGGGGGCTCCGCCTGCGCTGCAGGTGCCCGAGGATCGTGACGCGCACGTCGTATTCCGGATAGGTGTTTTCCACGTTTTCGGCGATCCTGAGCGCGCCGCCGACCTCATCGCCTTCCGAAACCAGAACGATGCTGCTGCTTTTTCCTTTTTTGTATCCGCTTTTCAGAAAGTCCGTGAAGCTGTTTGTAATCGTCTTCAATCTTCAGGGACCAGGACCACTTCCGCACCGGATGCGATCCCTCCGGAAAGGGCGAGGAATCCGGCCTACGCGCGCCCGTCACCTCGATAAAAAAAAGGCGATTGTGCTGCGGGGTTGCCCGTGTCGCGGATCTTGTCCAGCGGCATCAACGATGGTATTTAAGGCGGTATCATAACCGATGGTATTGTCTGTGCCGTAAAGGTCATTGTCGATGGTGCCCGGGATCCCGATGACGGGAAAACCGAATTCATCGCCGAAGACCTTTTGCTCCACGGAAGGTGCCAGTCGCCCCCGATGACCACCAGGGCGTCAATTCCGTGCTGCTGAAGATTCCTGTGTGCCTTTTCCCGGCCTTCTTTGTTCAGGAAATCACGGCAGCGGGCGGACTTCGAAAGGGTCCCGCCGGATTGTATGATATTGCTCACGGAGGGAGGGAACGCATCGTGTCGACCTTATCTGTCAACCAGGCCCTGGTAGCCCCGCTGGATGCCGGATACCTGCAGGCCGTGATATATCGCCGTACGCACCACGGCGCGGATGGCGGCGTTCATGCCCGGCGCATCGCCTCCCGAACTTAATACCCCGATATGTTTTATCGTATTCATCTTCTTTTCTCCCGTTGAGGGTGTTCCGTTTTTTAGTATGCCGTGTGCAGGTTTGTCACGAAATATGCGACATGCTCCGCTGTCCGGATATTAAGCATAATATTTCTCTTGCACAATGACGAAGTCCTCCAGAAGGGGGAAGCCGGGCGGAAGCAAGGAACAGCGAGCCTGAAGCGAAAAGCAGGGAGCAGGAAGCGGGTAATGCGGCACCGGTATTTATCAACCAAACGTTCTGCCCGGTGTGTCTGTGCTGATCCCGAGCTTCTGTTTCATGCCCTTCGACATTTTGCGTATGCTGCCTGAAACATCGAGATCGAACTGTTCGATCATGATTTCACCTCTGAATATTTTTATAATGCAAGTTTTCTTAAAAGGTCGGCAAAATATCAGCATGATGATTGTAATCGTTTACAGGCATGTACGTGGCTTTTTTTTGTTCCCCGGCAATAAACGGCTTGATAATGAGAAGAATATATCCCAAATTACGTATCGGAAAAAGGAAAAAGGGGAGTGCCATGTTTGACATAAATAATAGTACGCGGGAAACGAAAACCTCCAGCTGAGCTTTATTGAAAAGCCTCTGATCCGCCGGCTGGTCACAATATTGCCTGAATGCGTGACTCCGGATATGCTTACGCTGGTCGGAATGCTGGGTGCTTTGCTGAGCGGGCTCGCCTCTTATCTTTCAAATTTCAACGCCGCATACCTGTGGCTGTAGAGATTTCGGACTTCTTGTCGACTGGTACGGCGACAGTCTGGACGGTTCCCTCGCGCGTTACCGGAATATTGAAAAACCGAAATACGGCTTTTTTATCGATCATACGATCGATTCGATCTCCATGGTCCTGATCACGCTCGGCGCCGGGCTTTCCCCCTATGCACGCCTGGACCTTGTCCTGCTTGCCCTGACAGGATATCTGCTGATGTCCACCCTGGTGTATATCAATACGGCCGTCAGGGGGGTGTTCAGGATCGCATTTTACGGGTTCGGGCCAACAGAGATACAGGGTTTTTATCATTTTGGTCAATACGCTGATCTTTTTTCTGGGTGCCGGACAATATACTTTCAAAGGTTTTACCTTTACAATACTCGATATCGCCGCGATCTTCCTGACCGTGGTGCTTTTTGCTTTTTTTGTGATCTCCCTGATTGTCGACGGAAAAAGGATCAAGCGGGAGGAAAGGGAAGATAAGAATACGTAAGCAAGAAAAGCCCGGCGGTAAAGAGTGTCACGGTACAACTTCTTTGACGAAAAAACATAAAGGAGCGGCGGGATGGATGAGTATAAAGAGGCCTGGGAAAAGGTCCTCCGGGAATCAGGAGTTCGCCTGGTGGGAGTGGGACGTTGTCAGGAATACCGTAAAATTTAATGACCTGAAGGCGGTGCTGCTGGGATATCATCCCGATATTTCCGCGGCAGGGGGTTCCAGGCCTTTACGGAACGGGTGCATCCTGAAGACTATGAGAAAACCATGGAAGGCATGCGGGCCGTTCTGCGGGGAGAGACAAAACTGTACCAGGTGGATTACCGCATCAGGACCATCCGGGGAAATTATTTATGGTTCATGGACCGCGGTATTATCATGCAGGATGACGGAAACGGTGAACCCCTCAAGATCCGGGGGATCGTGATCGATCTCGGGAAAGAGTCGGAGCGGGGTACGGATATTGACGCACTGCTTTCGGTGATCTACCGTTCGGGAACCCGCGCGGCGGGAAAGTATTCCTTTATCACGGTCTGCAGCCTGTGTCACAGAATAAAAGGGAAAATGACCAGTGGATGTATCTTCCCGAAGGCCTTTCGGAACTGATCGGCGAAAGGATCTCCCACGGTATTTGTTCCGACTGCATGAAAAAGCTATATCCCGACATTGCCGGGGAGGTGCTTAAGGCCGTGGACCGCAATTCTCAGGCGGCGGGAAGTCCAGGTAAATTGAAACCTGGCGAGCGGCAAGCGTGAACCGGTGTAAAACGCTTCGCTGATCACCGGCGGATGGTATCGTCAATATCCCTCCGTTGAAGCGCAACAGGGATACCCCCTTCCGTTGAAAAAAAGGCGTTGTGTATATTCGAAAAGATCATTATTATTTTGCCGGTCCGCCGGGCCGGATCTATTAAGGGTGCGAAAACAGCAGAGATGGGATCTTTACATGCAGTCAGAAGAAGATCTGTTTTCAACGCGGATGGTGAAAGGGAGCACGGTATTGTCCCGGAGAACCGGTCCGTGCGGGATACCTCTGATCTTGCGGGGTAAACTATGACAAAAGGGACAATATGTTAACAGCATTCAAAAATGTCGCCAGACAGAAACTGCGCGCCAAACGCAAGGAATACTTCGGAAAATATCCGGATGTTTTCACCAAAATGTATGCCTTTACACGCAGCGGAACGGCGCGGGCAATGGGGTACTATCCTTATTATCCGAAGATCGAAAAGTCCGACGCCACGGAAGTGACCATTGACGGTGAACAGAAGATCATGCTGGGCTCCAACAATTACCTGGGGCTCAGCAACCACCCCAAGGTGATCGAAGCCGGTATCAAAGCACTGAAAACATACGGGTCCGGACTGACCGGCAGCCGTCTGCTGAACGGGAATATCCTCCTGCATGACGAACTTGAAGCGCGGCTCGCGGATTTCGTTCACATGGAGAGTGCGCTGGTATTTTCGACGGGATTCGGGGTCAATCTCGGGAGCATCAGCACGGTATGCGGACCGGCGACATGATCTTCAGCGATCAGTACAATCATGCCTCGATCGTGGACGGCGTGCGTTTTTCCGGAGCCGCGAAGCAAAGATATCCGCATAATGACATGCAGGACCTTGAAGCAAAACTTGCGGCTTCCGATCCGAAAGTGCCGCGTTTTATTGTTACCGACGGCGTGTTCAGTATGGAGGGCGATATTGCAAAGCTGGATAAGATCGTCGCGCTTTCCAGAAAATACCCTTCACGGCTTATGGTGGATGACGCCCATTCCATCGGGGTCCTTGGCCCGAACGGGGAAGGGACGTCCGCGCATTTCGATGTCACGAAAGACGTGGATCTGATCATGGGAACATTCAGCAAGTCCCTGGGATGCGTAGGCGGCTTTATTGCGGGTGAAAAAATGGTGATCGAATATTTCAAGCATCACACCGGGCAATGATCTTTACGGCAGCGCTTCCTCCTTCTAATGTGGCTTCGGTAATGGCGGCTTTAGAGATCATCCGATCCGAACCGGAACGCAGGGAGCGGCTCCGGGAAAACACGGAATTCATCCGCGAAGGCCTCCGGTCCCTTGGTTACAATATCGGTGAAAGCGTCACGCCCATTATTCCCATCGTCATCGGGAGAGACACGAAAACCTTCCAGGTCTGGAAAAGTCTGATGGATGCCGGCGTCTATACCAATCCGGTCATTGCTCCGGCAACCCCGCCGGGCCGCGGGCTTCTGCGGACCAGTTATATGGCCACACATACCCGGGAGCAGCTGGAGTTCTGCCTTGAGACCTTTGAGAAGGTGGGGAAGAAGGCGAAAGTCATTTAAGAAGATGTTGAGTTGTTGAGATGTCGAGTTGTCGAGTTGTCAAGTTGTCGAGATGTCGAGTTGTCGAGTTGTTGAGTTGTCGAGTTGTTGATACGTTGAGGTGGGAAGACGAGTAAACTTCATTTCTCAATCTGTCAACAAATACATAGACAGAGGTAGATGAAAGATTTAAATAAAAACGTTGTTGTTATCACGGGAACCTCCTCCGGGATCGGAAAATGCACGGCGGAGCACCTGGCCCGCTGCGGACATATTGTGTACGGGACTTCACGCCGGCCGGAGTCATACCCGGAGCCTGAAAATTTCATTATGCTCAAGACGGATGTCAGGGATGAACTGTCCGTGAAAATGGCCGTTGAAGAGATCATCGAAAAAGAAGGACAAATCGACGTTCTGATCAACAATGCCGGCTACGGAGTCGGCGGCGCCATTGAAAACACCGGTCCGGAAACGGTGAAAGCACAGTTTGACACCAATTTTTTCGGCGCATACAACGTATTGCATTATGTGTTGCCGCAGATGCTGAGGCAGGGCAGGGGCCTGATCATCAATATGAGCTCCATCGGCGGGGTGATCGGTCTTCCTTACCAGGGCATCTACAGTGCCTCGAAATTTGCCCTTGAAGGTCTCACGGAGGCCCTGTACAAGGAATTGTTGCCGCGGAACATCCGTGTGGTCATGATCGAGCCCGGTGACTTCAGGACCGGCTTCACCGCCAGCCGTCAGATCGTGAAAGCGCTGTCCGGCAATGACCCTCTGGAGGCTTCGAGGACCGTGATCGAGAAGGATGAACAGAGCGGACGCCCGCCAAAAAAGGTCGCCATGCTCATTGAAAGGATCATCAAAAAGAAACATCCCCGTCTGCGTTACAGCATCGGAGCCTTTGATCAGAAACTCTCCGTTTTTCTCAAAAAAATATTGCCGGGACGCTGTTTTGACAGCATTATCATGAAATATTACAAAGTGAAATAATAAGCGTACGGGATCATGCCCTTCTGCAGAGGAATGTGCGGAAGGATCGCCGGTTTTTTTTACTTCTGGTCTTTTTCCAGCGTATTGTTTCCGGCGGGAAGGCTGAAATAAAAGGTCGATCCCTTCCCGGGCTCGCTCTCCACCCCGATGCTGCCACCGTGTTTTTCCACGAATTCCTTGCAGATGATCAGTCCCAGGCCGTTTCCGCTTTCTCCGGAAGTCCCGTTGATCCTGTAGGTGTTTGTGATATGAAAAAGACGGTTTTTCCGGGATGCGGGGATGCCGGTACCGGAGTCGGAAACCGATATGATGATCTTGTCCTTTTTCTTTTCCGAGCTGATGCGGATATTGCCGCCGGGATACGAATATTTGACGGCGTTCGAGATCAGATTCCGCAGGATGGCGTCGAGCATGTTCCTGTCTGCATACACGGTCGGGGATCCGGCAACATTGATGATCTTCATGTTTTTTTGCGCGGCACTGTTGGACAAAAGTCCCAGCACATCCTGAAGGGCACTGTCAAACCGGAGGTTTTCCGGTGAAAAATCGATCTTGCCGCTCTGGGAACGGGACCACTCCAGGAGGTTATTCAGCAGTTCATAGCATTTATGCAGGGAATCATGAAGTGCGGCGATCATTTTTTGCTTTTCCTTTTTATCAAGGTCGTCATACCGGTCCTTCAGGATTCCGGTCATGCCCAGTATGCCGTTGAAGGGACTGCGCAGGTCGTGCGCGATGATGGAAAAGAACTTATCCTTTGCCGCATTTGCCTCGTCGGCGATCTCCTTGCTTTTGGCCAGGGCCTGATGGGTGCGGTTTTTTGAACGGTAAAGGAAAACGAAAAGGACCATGATGATCAGCGACAGCGCCAGGATCCCGATCAGGAAATAACGGAATTGTTTTTCACGGGCCAGGGACAGTTCCGTGATGCGCTTTTCCTGTTCAAGCTTGTGGATCCTTTCTTTCCGTTTTTCCGTTTCATAGAGCGTTTCCAGCTGAAGCATGTTGCGGGTGACCTTGGCACTGTAAAGGGAGTCGGCAGTCTTCATCTGCTCATTCAGAAAATGATAAGCCTTGTCAAAGTCATCCAGCTTCTGATAAATATCTGAAAGATGTCCGTTGATATCCATAATGTGCCGGAGCTGATCGTTCTTGCGGGCATGTTCCATTCCCAGCTCAAGGCTGTCGATCGCGCGCCGGGTACTGCCCATCTTCCGCGAAGATCAGGCCGTACAGCTCGTAAACGCTGGCATATCCCATAAGGTCATTGGTGGTTTTCTTAATGCTCAGGGAACTGTCCAGGCAGAAAAGCGCGTACTGATAATTCCTGTCGCGGTATTCAATATCCGCCCGGTATTTCAGGGAGGTGGAGATGCCGAACCGGGAGTCACCCTGCCGGTGCAGTTCGAGCGCCTGCTGATTGTCCCGCCGCGCCTGTACAAGATTGCCTGATTTTGCATTGACGATGGCGAGCTGGTCCAGGCAGATAGCCACCCCGGTCACATTCCCGTTTTCCTCTGCGATCTGACGGTAGATGTCCAGGGACCGCTGAAGGGCATCCTCCGACTCGTCATAGAGTTCCACGGAATTGTACAAAAGGCCCGTCAGATAGTAGATCCATGCCTCTCCTTCCCGGTACCCCGCTTTGCGGTAATTGCTGCTTGCCCGGTGAATGAATTCCAGCGATTTTTCGTCGGGATCCGTTGACGCGGAAGATCTGGAGAGAGAAGAGTATGCGGCTCCAAGTCCCCGGTAATTCTCTGCCAGCAGAAAATGATGGATGCTTCTGATCATTATAGTCGAAGGTTTTTTCCAGATCCCCGTAATAGATATTATGGCCGAGCCCATCAAAAGATAAATATTTCCCAGCAGCTTGTGATTGTTCAGGGATTCGGCCATCACACAGGACCGCCTGGAAAAAGTCATGGCGGTATCGATCTCCGAATGGTAATAATACGCCATGCCCAGGTAATACAGGGCGTACGCTTCCTGCTCCCGGTCGCCGGTCCTCCGGCTTTCCCCCAGTGCTTCGGTGGCGTAGCGATGCGCACTGGAAAAATTATTGACACGCGACATGAACGCCAGCTCCAGCAAGGCCTCGGTCTTTACTTTCCCCGTGCTGTTTTGCACAACGGATTCCAGGCTGTCTCTTGTATCCTGCGCCGGAATGAAATTGCACAGAAGCAGTAATATGCTTACAGCAATAAAATATTTTCTCATTTAAAAAATCTCTCTCTATTTTAACAATATATATCGATTAGTGGAAAAATCAAAGGGAAATCCCCGAATAGCCCGGTTGTCCGTTCAGCCCGGTCATCGGCAGATATCGTCAGAAAAGCGGATCCCCGGTACTGAAAAGCTCAGAGGACCCGGGTCAGATCTTATGGATGCTTATTTGGTTTTGAAAACAAAGTGGAGGGGTACGCCCCGGAAGTCGTAATGTTTGCGGAAAGCGGCCTCGAGGAATTTCCTGTAATTGTCCATGACAAGCTTCGGTTCGTTGCAGAAGAATCCGATCAGCGGGGGATTCTCCAGGATCTGAGTCGCATATTTGATCCTGATATACTTGCCTTTCACGGCAGGCGGGGGATTGTGACGGATGATATCCAGAAAGAAATGATTCAGCTTGGAAGTGGGGATCCGCTGCTGCATCCTTTCATTGACCGCGATCGCCTCATCAAGCAGCCTGAGCAAGCGCTGTTTTTTCAGCGCGGAAACGTAGATGACGGGCGTATTCGCAAGGACGGGAAATGCATAGATCAGTTCACGGGTATGATCCCTGGCGGTATTGGTCTCCTTTTCCATCAGGTCCCATTTGTTCATCGCCAGGACCAGCCCCTTCCGCTGCTCGTAGATCTCCTGGACAATGCGTCCGTCCTGGTTGCCGAAACCCTTCTCTGTGTCCGCGACCAGGATACAGACATCGCTGTTTCGGATGGCGTTGCGGTGCGTACCCAGCTGTAGAATTCAATATCGTCGTGGATCCGTTTTTTCTTCCGCAGGCCGGCGGTATCAACGAGCTGCACCGATCTTCCGCGGTATTTCATTTCGCTGTGGATGCTGTCGCGCGTGGTGCCCGGGATCTCCGTGACAATGTGGCGGTTCTTTCCCAGGAAGGTATTGGCGATCGTGGATTTCCCGGCGTTCGGCATACCAAGGATGGCGATGCGGATATCGAATTCCTTGCCCTCCCTGCCGCTGTCCGGTGGCAGTTTCGCAATGATGGTATCCAGCAGGTCACCGCTTGAACGGCCGGTCATGGCGCTGACTTCCGCCGGAGGTCCGAATCCCAGGGAGTTGAAAACATGCGCCTCGGGTTCGGAACGCTCATCGTCCACCTTGTTGGCGACCACGATCACGGGCTTGCCGCTGCGGTGCAGCAAGCGGGCGATATGATCGTCGATCTGCGTAATCCCGGCGGTCACGTCGACGACAAACAGGATAAGGTCCGCCTCTTCCGCGGCGATAAGCGCCTGTTCGCGCATGGCGGCTTCAATGGTGTCGCGGGGATCGATGGTGATGCCGCCGGTATCGATAATATTGAAATAGCGGCCGCTCCATTCGACCTCGGCATAAGTCCGGTCTCGGGTGACGCCTTCGCTTTCGTGAACGATAGCCCGTCGCTCCTGCAGGAAGCGGTTGTAGAGTGTGGATTTCCCGACATTGGGTCGGCCGACGATGGCAACAGTGTTCATATGCTCCTAATACAGTAGATATTTTTCGCGCATTTTGAGAAAGCGTGACAATTCCTGCTGATAGCTGCCGATGATCGCTTCCGCATCCCGTCCGTCCATGAGCATTGTGTAGGCAACGTCATTTCCCCAGGTGATGTTGAAACGCCGTTCCCGGATCTCAAATTCCTCCGGATAGAGCGTGCTTCAGGAGATCAAGCAGCACGGTACGCCGAGCTCCGACGGCTTTGAAGGAAGCGGGGTCGGTCACGGTCATGGAGATCCCTTCGCAGGTTTCTCCCTCGAGATTTCGGGAACTCCATGGCGTGGCGCGAGGCATATCCACGGGAACAAAGGTGACGGTTTCAATATCCACCCCCGGGATATCGCGCTTGCGGAGTTCCTCCAGCAGGGTCTCCCCGTCGATGTACGCCGCGCCCACCCATTCGAAAGGATGTTCCCGTTCCGCGGCCTTCGTTGAAATTGGTGCCTTCGAAAAGGCACATTCCCGGATAGACCAGCGCTTCGTTGACATTGCGCATATTGCGAGAGGGGTCCACCCAGGTCAGCCCCGTGGCTTCATAGCTTTTTTGCGGATCCCAGCCGCTGGCCTCCACAACGTGCAGTTCCAGCGCATCCGTATGGTCCACCCAGCCGTTGTCCCTGATCATCAGCGCAAGCTCTCCGACGGTCATTCCGTGCCGGATGGGAATGGGATACATGCCGATGAAGGACTGGTAGTCCTGCTGCAGGACCGGACCCTCGGCGAGGCGGCCGATCAGGATTGGGACGGTCCATGATATAGACCGGGATACCGTGTTCGCCGCCGGCTTCCATAATATTTCCCATGGTGGATATGTCGGTGTAAAATCGTGCGCCGACATCCTGAATATCGAAGATAAGTACGTCCACACCTTCCAGCATCTCGGATGTGGGCTTCCGGGTGCTGCCGTCTGATGCTGCTAGATGACCGCACCGGCTTCCAGGGTCCGTTATTGTCCTCCAGGTGCACGCCGGCCTCGGTGTCGCCGCGGAATCCGTGTTCGGGGGCGAAGATCGCCTTTACTTTCACGGTCTCCTCCGCATCGAGAAGGTCGACCAGATGATCGCCGTTGCGGTCGATCGCCGTATGGTTGGTGACCACACCGACGGATTTGCCTTCGAAAATGGAAAATCCTTCGTTACGGGCGTTATCCAGCCCGGTGTTCACAACGGTATTGACGGAGCAGGACATTAAAAGGAAAATGCCTGCACACAGGATAAAAACCGTTTTGGTTGATCTCATCGAATCGCTCCTCTCATTATTTTTTCGAATATACCTTATTGATAAAATGTCCCGTGGAAGCGGCGGAAGTCAGCAGTCCAATCACGATGCCAAGTATGACGGTATTGATCCATAAAAGCTGATAGACACGCGCCGGGAAATTCGAGCAGGGGGAAGGTGCTGGCGGGGAAACGGTGGGCGACGATCAGTCCCGTCGCCGAGAAGATACCGCCGACAAGCCCCTGAAGGCGCCTTCCAGGATGAAGGGCATGCGGATCAGCAGGTTTCCCGAGCCCAGGATCTTCATGATCATGATCTGCCGCTGCCGGGCGTAGACCGAAGCTTGATCGTATTGCGGATCAGCAGGTTCATGGCAAGTACGAGAATAATGAGAATGAAGATCCCCGCCATCACGACGGCTTCCGTGACATTTTCCAGTTTTTCGATCACGGAGTGCCGGTAATGCACCTCGTCCACTTCCTGCATGGCCTCCACCTGCCTTTTGAAAACACTCAGGTATTCCGGGTGATTGAAGGAGGATTTAAGACGTATCTCAAAAGAGGTGGGCAGGGGGTTACTCATCCAGTATGTCCATGATGTTCTCACCGAACTCTTCTTCAAAAATATCCGCGGCGGTCGCTTTGGAGATTATAACGGATCCGTTCGATGGTCCGGTAAGCCTTCAGTTTTTCCCGGACCTGTTCGGCTTCGCCGGCCGAAACGGAAGGTTTCAGGATACTTCCACCACCAGGTTACGCTTCAGCTCATAAAGCTGGTTGTAAAGCACCCAGCTCAGCTCAAAAAGCGCGATCAGGATGGGTGAGGGCGATAAAGATCGTCAGGATCGTGGCGAGCGCCGGCGTTCTTCGCGCCATAAATTATTGAATGTCTGACGTAATACGAATAAAAACTTCATTCCTGCTTTGTCAGTAAACGGATCCTTTGTTTTCCGATGTTCATGGTCCGGTCCGGCGGAAGCACCTGCCCGTTCTCCATGTAAATGCGTTTATAGGGTGTGTCCTTGATCAGTTCGTAATCGTGGGTGGCCGTCAGTACCGAAGTGCCGTTCCCGTGGATGCGCTGCAGCAGGCTCAGGACGTTTTCCGATGCCTCGCGGTCAAGGTTCCCGGTGGGTTCGTCCGCGATCACGATAAAGGGGTTCCGGGTCATGGCCCGGGCAATGGCCACACGCTGTTTTTCACCCAAGCTGAGGGTGGAGGCGCGCTGATCGCCGCAGTGCAGAAGGCTGACCTCGTCCAGCAGGGTGTTGACCACGCGTTTGACGTATTTCCGGCGGTATCCCTCAATGACCAGCGGCAGCGACACATTGTCGAATACGCTCATGTTCTCGATCAGTTTGAAATCCTGGAAGACCACGCCGATATTCCGCCGCAGAAGGTTGATCTGCCGTGGCGTGATGCGGTAGGAAGACCATTTCCCGACCTTTACCACACCGCCTGACGGAAGGATGTCCATATAGATCAGCCTTAACAGTGTGGATTTTCCTGAGCCCGTCAGGACCGAGGATCAGGGTAAAATCCCCGTCGCGGAGCTGAAGATTGATGTCCTTGAAGCGCCCCGGGCACATATCCGTAGTTGACGGTGACGTGGCTAAATTGTATCATTGCATTACTACGAGTATTCGTTTTGAATGTTCATGCGCTTCCCGGAAACTGAATTCTTCAAGGAATATAAACGTTCTTTCGGGAAATTCCACAGACAATTTTATTATTTCCCCGTAGGGATGGATATATTCCACGTGCCTTTCATGATACCTACCGGGAAAAATTGATGTAGATATCCGTGATGGCGCGCGGCGTTTTTAACATCAGAGTTTTGCGCTTGAAGAACATTTCAGAGTGGTGTTTTGCCATGATCCTGATCAGGCGGTTTTCATTACCGGCGGCGAGGCGAGATCGAAAATACTGCGGCCTGTTCTGCCCCGAGGATCCTGTCCATATAGGCGATATGCGCACTGATATCGCTGAAACGGGCGATATAATTCAGGGAATCGTGCAGGTTCAGGTAAAGGTCGACCGCCATGACGGGCGGGCGAAGCATATTGCCGGTAAAAAAGGGGATCCCGGGATATAATTTCTTTTTGCCGCGGCGATCATCGGGGCGGAAATGTCCATCCCGTATTTTGCTTCCGCCGGGAAAAGGTGCAGGAATGTCCCGGTACCGCAGGGATGTGTCGAAGACCGAACGCACGCCGAGGAGATTGAATTTCGCGGCCAGGTCAACGATATATTCGCACCATCCGGCGCGACCGATATCCGCCATCAGCGTATCGTAGACCGCCGGGATATGGTATAAGGAGGACGGGAAAGGTAATGCATCTTATCGCCAGAGATAGGAAATGACAATGAAGATAATATACAGGACCAGAAACGCGGCCGCATTGCCGCGGTTTCTGCCCCTTCCGGACGAAGATCACGGGAAAAAGCAGCATCGTGGTGAAGATCAGCATGAAATGGAACTTCAAAATCAGACGATGGAGATATCGATTGGGAAGGCCGCGGATGCCGGCCACGCCGCCGCCGACAAAGAACATATTGAACAGATTCGAACCGATCACATTGCCGACGGAGATATCCGATTCCTGGTTGAGCTGTGCCATGATGCTGGCGGCGAGTTCCGGAAGGGAGGTGCCGATGGCCACGACCGTCATCCCGATCACGATCTGTGAGATCCCGAAATAGGCGGCGATCGCGGAAGCGCTGTCGATAATGCCCTTTGAAGCAAGGACCAGCGCGGCAATGCCGCCCAAAGCGAACAGCAGGTTCCGCGGCACCGAATTGTCCTTTTCGGGAAGGTCTTTGACTACCTCCCC
Organism: Fidelibacterota bacterium; assembly: GCA_034520235.1. GTDB lineage: Bacteria > Fidelibacterota > Fidelibacteria > Fidelibacterales > Fidelibacteraceae > M50B103. The sequence continues at coordinate 1,422,908 of JAXHNS010000001.1, read as the reverse complement.
CTTTCGGGAGCTTTTCATGAGGAAAAGAACATAGGCGATGATGAGCAGGAGAAAGACAAGTCCTTCAAAACGGGAGATGCCGTCGTAGGCCAGCAGTGAGAACAGCAGGGATCCCAGAAAGAGCAGCAGAAGCTGCTGGCGGACATTATGATATTTCGGGGTAATCGGAGCGATAAGTCCCGAAACGCCGAGGATCAGGCCGATGTTGGCGATGTTGGACCGATGATATTGCCCACGGAGATATCGGAGGCGTTCTGCAGCACGCCGAACATGCTCACCGTGAATTCCGGCATAGAGGTTCCGAAAGCGACGACGGTCAGGCCGATAACGATGGGTTTGATCCCCAAAATGCGCCCGAGATTGGCGCTTCCCCGGACCAGAATCATCGCCCCGAGGTAGAGCAGAAAGATGCCGGCGGCCAGAATGAGGAAATTCAGAAGAAGCTGCATGTTGCCTACCTGTATAATCCGTTTTTTTGAATGTAGTCATTCACCGCGCCGGGAAGCAGGCCTGAAACGGGTTCTCCCCTTGCGATCCGGCGGCGTATGTCCGTGGAGGCAAGCGGAAGGATGCCGGCGTCAAGGGGGTGCAGCCGGTCTCCGTAAGGATGGGCGTCAATGCGTTCCTGCAGGTCCTCCTCATGACGGCGGGGAAGCACAATGAATCCGGCGTAGCGGAAATGTTCCGGGTATCCCTTCGACTTGTCCAGCATGTCGAGATTGTCGTCGCCGATCACCCAGTAAAGCCGTGAGCCCGGATATGCGGCGTGAAAATATTTCAGGGTATCGAGGGTATAGGAAAGCCCCTTGCGTTCGATCTCGACGCGGGAGACCCGCGAATCCGGTACGGAACGTGCGGCAATGGAGAGCATGTTCAGCCGGTGGCGGTCCTCCGCATGCTTTATCCCGTGTTTAAAGGGAGTGGGCGGCGGGAATAAAATACAGCGTATCCGGCTTAAAGTTCGCAACGATCGCCTTTGCAAAATGGATGTGCCCGTTGTGCACGGGATCGAATGCGCCGCCGTACAGGCAAAGCCGTTTCATTGCTCCGTTTCCGCCATTGCTTTCATCAGCTTGTTGTAGTCGCTCCGTTCGGAAGCGCTCAGGGCGCTTTTATCGATCTGATTCAGCATATCGGCCGTTTTTTCTGTGTTATTGAGATTCCGGTAACAGCGCGCCATCTGCAGATAGGTCTTGTTCAGCAGGGGCGTGTCGTAATAACTTCGGTGATCTCCTCAAAGGTGATCACGGCCGCCTTCCATTCACGCAGCACCATGTACAGTTTCCCGGCTTCGTCGATCTTCTTCGCCTGACCGGTGCGGAGTTCCTGAATGCGTTCCTCCGCGACCTCCCGGTATCCGCTGAAAGGATATTCACGGATAAAATCCTGATAGGCGCGGATTGCCTTGACAATGTATTCGTCATCCCGCTGATACCCGGGGCTCTGCCGGTAATAGCATTCCGCGATTTTAAAGCGGGTTTCCTCGTAGAGGTCGCTTTTCGGCCAGCGGCGCAGCAGCTGCTGATATTTGTCGATAGCCAGGAGATATTCCTTGAGCTCGAAATGCGAAGTGGCCAGGTAGAACTGCGCATCATCGGCGATATCGCTGCCGGGAGCGTTAAAGACCACAAAATTGAAGTCCTCGATACACTTGTAGTACTTGCCCGATTCAAACGCCTCAAGGGCATCTTCATAGCGTTCAAGATAGGTGCGTTCCTCTTCGTCCGCACCACTTTCCCCCGCTTTCCACCTGTAGCAACGCCCGGAGATCAGAATGCCGATCACCTGAGCACCGTGCTTCAGAGTCTGTGTTTCTTCATAAAGTCCTAACGTTTAGAACGTGATACAGATTCCCTGTGCTTCTGCCCGCCCGGTCCGGCAGGTCCCCCATGAGGGGAACGCAGTATACGTTTGCGCGTATTTCCCGGTTCTCATTGTAGTGTTTTATCCGGAAACCGGCATACCACTGCGGATATGAAATGATTGATAAAACAAAGCTGTTCCCCGGAATATGCGCCGATTTTCAATAAATCGTTGGCATCGCGCCGCATGCCGGCGTACGCATACTGACGATCGGACTGTTTCGGGTAGAGGCCTTCCAGCGGATCGCCGGGATCCACGATACTGCCCGTCCAGTCATCCCAGCCGCTCATGAACTGTTCGTATTTCCCGATATTCTCATAAAAATGGTAATCCCGTTCGATGCGGATATTCCGGTAACCGTCCGCAATATCTGCCATGAGGTCACGGTAGCTGTCTTCATCCTGCGGCGGCATGGCCGGTTTGTCGACGGTACACGGTCGGCCATATGTGCTGGTACCGGGAAGGGTCGTAATGATCGAGCCAGTTGACCACGGACCAGTGTGCGTCGGCAAAATCCTCATAGTTGTCCACCTCAAGGTTACCGCGCCGGGTAAAATAGAGGCTCCCGCCGATGAAAGCGGCTTCAAGGCCCAGGTACATCGCCGCCATGCCTTTTTTTCCGCGTACCACTGTCCGGCGCCGGGAACTGCCAGGGACATCCCGACGCCCAGCGGAACGGATTCTCCGGATTGCTGGCCGCGCAACGCGTCCGGCGGCTGCGCCTGCAGCAGTGAGGCCGAGGACCAGCGATGTGATCATAAAACGTTTCATAGGCATGATATACTAAAAATCGAACAATATTGTCCAGTAAAATCGAAAATTGTTCCCCAGGGTCTTGAGTTCCCCGAACTCGCGGTATTCGATCTCGTTCAGGGCATACACAAGGTCAGAAGGTCAGCGCCAGCGGGAAACCGTACCAGGACTGCCCCCCACTCGCTCGGGGCTTTCGACCCCCGCATCCTGCTCTGAAGACGGGATCGCTTTTACCGAAGGTCCAGGCATCACCCATCCGACGATAGAGCCCCAGATACAGGTTTTCGAACCAGAAGGGCTCAAAGTTCAGGTTCAGCCTCTTACTGACGGGAAAGCGAAAGGTCGATGAAAGGATCAGCTTATGCGTGCCTTCGATGGCATAGAAGGGATAGCCCTTCAGTCCCGGCATGCCGCCGGCAAAGTAATTGAAAAAACTGTCGATCCGGGTATTGAACATCATTCCCGCATCCAGGTTGAAGGAAAGGGCGCTGTGCCTGCTGCCGGGAAAGGGAATGAACACGCTCGGCGTCCAGATCAAAACGCGGGTGTACCGTGTTTGGTGTAGGCCTCTTCGTATGTCCCGTAATCGGTGAGCCTGCTCAGTCGTCAATGAACTCGTTGAGATCGTAGGCCAGCACGGCCTCGTTGATACGCACGCCCCGGGTGGGGGAAATATTGCTCTGCCAGTGGGGTCGCGTAAAGTCTCCCCGGTAGCGGAATTCCACGCGCCGGCCCTTGTAATACGTGGCGGGTACGAATTTCACCAGCCCCAGAGAGGGATCGTTGAATTCCCCCTTGATATTGGAAGTGTAGCTTCCCGTCGTGCCGGAAAGTTCGAAATAATGTTTCGCGCGCCACGTGTAATGCATTCCCAGGGACAGCTCGCTCAGCGAAAACCGCACCTTCTGTTCCATGGTCCAGTAATCGTTGTAAAGAATGGGAGTCGGTCCGGAAGAGTCCCACGGCATACACTTCGGCATAAAAGCGCGGGAGGAACTGATTGAAGTCCAGGCGCGCATTGATATCGTAATCTCCGCGGAGATTGATATCCGCCATGGCGAAAAGGTTCATCTTGTCCAGCATCTCGTTCTGGTAAAAGATCAGTCCCGCCTTCATGGCGTCATAATCATACTGCAGGAAAGGCATGAAGGACAGGTTGCTGAACTGAAATTCGTAATCCCTGACGGGGGCAGGGTGTCCGCGGTGCGGGTTTGCATCACCGTGGGAAAGCTGTAATCCTGTACTTCCGCGTATGCTTTGGGAATGTGTTGACCCGTGCCCTGTTTGCTGTAGGATGAACTGTGCGTTCCTGAACTGTGAATAGACCAGGGTGTCGCTCCGGGGGTGGACCGCCGGATACATGGCGGCGCCGCGGACATTGGTCACCAGCTCGCTCTCCGGAGCTTCCCCGGTGAGGTCACGCCGGTAAATATTAAAAATGCCCGTGCGGTCCGAAGCGTAATAAAGCGTTTTTCCGTCGCCGGTGACAAAGGGGGTCCGGTTGTCGTACTGAATGTCAAAGATAAGTGGCTCGATATTGCCGCCCTCGGTATTCAGCCGGTACGATATCCTGCCGTGATTCACGGCCATGTCGAAATAGAGGTACCGGCCCTGCGGATCGCTCTGCATGATAAAGATCTGCTCGCCTTCTGAGAAGTCCGTGAGGTTCTCCATGGCGGAGTTTACCGGGTCGTAGCGGTAAATATTATGGGTGCCGTCGTGGACGCGGATCACATAGAGTTGCCCCGAACTGTCGGCGGCCACGGATAGATGCGGGCATCCTTCGTCATCCGGGTAAGCTTTTTCGTGCTGAAATCGTATTTCATCAGGTCAAACCAGGTGGAGCCGTAGATGTTCGCTTTCTGACGCTGGGCAAAGTAAAGCGTATTGCCGCCGGGGGACCATGCGACGTTCCCGCGGACGCGGTCTTTCGATATCATGTCCGGCTTTCCGTCCTCAAGGGAATATAAAAAATTATAGCTGATATAATCAAAGCCCCTGCTGGAATGAAAAACGAAATGTTCGCCGCCGGAGACCAGGATGGCAGGAAGTTCCCGGGCCTTCGGGAAAAAAGGTTTCCCCCTCGGCGAGGTGCTGCCGGAGGACTGCCGTGCTGTTCGATAATCGCGCCGGATATGATCGGTGAAATCCAGGTAAAGGTCTTTCCCTTTCATGCCGGTGACATCCTCCAGGATTCGGTTGAAGGAAAGCCGCAGTTTGTTGCGGGCTGCCTGGCGATGTCCGCATGATGCCGCTGCCGTAGCGGCCGGCCAGGTAGGAGGCGAACGCGTAGCCGGTGTCGGCAACGGCCTCATTCCCGATACCCGGGTGGCCGAAGTGGCCGACATCGTTCCAGGACATGACATGCCCGTTCAGGGCCGCATCGCGCAGGATCATATCGCGGTGGGAGTCCCAGGCGTCATGGGAGGCGTTCTCGTACTGGTACTGTGCCACACCCTCCGCCCACCACATGGGCACGATGGAATTGGCGACCGGCACGGAAGCGATGCCTTTGGGATATTCCAGGATGATGTTTTCTTTCATGGGTGTTTCGCGGTCCAGCCACTGCAGATAGAACATGGGGATATTGATGGGGTATCCATCGAAGCGCCCAGGGAAACGATATGCGAGAACTCGATGGGTCAGCACATTCCACATCCATTGATGATTTCCCCCGCAGGTCAAATTCCAGCGGGGAGGCCCAGATCAGGATCTTGTTGTCAAAATAATAGGCGCCGCCGTTCGCATAGTCGTCCGTGTCCTGGACGATAATGTGCGTTCTTTCCCGCGGTTCCCAGTTGTACAGCCCGGTCACATGCGGATAAATGGTTTCCGCAACTTTCATGGCCATGCGTACGGACCATTCCGTCCCCTCGTGAAAGTGGAACACGAAGTGTTCGGTCTCGAACGTTTTCCATTCCAGTTCGGGATGATGCGGTTCGTACTGGGCGGAAAGCGGCGCCGCGAGCACCGACAGGAGTAAAAGGAAACAGATATATATTCTGTGATCGCGCATTTATTTCAGTATCGCCGGTTTGACAAAATAGGTTTCTTCCTTGTCCCGTCCGAGGACCGTGATCTTTGCGATAAACACGCCGGAACTTTCCCCGGAAATATCCCAGACGATCTCGTTCCACTGACCGTTGACGGAAGGTTTTGACAGGCTGCGGACGAATTCCCCGTTCAGGCGGTAGATATTGATATTTACCTGTTCTGCTCCGGCGGCATAATAGCGAAAGCGGGTGTATTACCCTCCGCGGATTGGGGTAATTATAGATCAGTCCGTCCAGGATCAGCGGCGGGTCGCCGGCCGGCGGGAAGAGGGCTCCTGCATCATGCGGACCGCGTTCGTAAAAACGGCGTCTTTGCCGCGGTAGCCCCAGAACACCGAATCGCTGCGGACGCTGTAATGCTGCCGTCCGCGATTCAGGCTGGCCGAATCATTGTGCGTCTGTTGCATGAACAGTGAGGCGCGCGTCTATGGGAGCGGAAATGTTCAAGGCGTTCGCCCGCGTTATTATAGATCTCCACGCTGCCGCGGGATCATAGGCCAGGATCCTGCGCTTCGCCGCCGAGGTAATCAGACCCGGATGTCCGTGTAATTTCCGTAGACCGGGAAGCCGTCCAGCAGATACCCGTAATGATTGAAAGCCGATAACGCGGAACGTCCTGCTATTCCGTGATCCCGATCACTTCGAATTTCCCGTCGTGGTTCAGGTGGGCGGGAACAATGCGCGTGAAATAATGGTCCGCCGCCATTGCCGGCAGTTGAAGGAGGGCGTACTGGGTAACGGCAACGTTATCATAATAGCGGAAACCCGCATTCCGGGCATAGATCAGGGTGTCGTTCATGACCGCAGCTTCCCGGGCCTTGATATAAGCGAATGCTCCGTTGCGGATGTAGGAATAAATCCGACGGCGGGAGGTATCGAGATCCGTCAGCGACCCGTGCCGGTATGGAGGATCTTCGCCGGGTCCTCCGGCGAGATAGCCGGCAGAAAGAGCGAATCGCGGACAGGGCCAGATGATCAAGGTTAAGTTCGTAGTCAAAGCTTAATAAGTTTTCCGCAGAAAGCATGTCCGAAGGCTGATATTGTCAAGTTTTGTGATCTCCGTGCCGCCGTCCGTATTGAGCTGCCTGCAGCAGTGCATTCCCCTGTGTCAGCAGGCGGGTCTGATGCTTTTTGGTATGCTCTCTCCATCCTCAGTAGATATTACGGAGGCCGTCTTCTTCACTGCGTAAAGGTACAGACTGCTGTCCCGAAAGCCGATCAGCTGCCGGTCCCCGGGAGCAAAGGAGGTGAATTCATCAAAGACCATCCCGGAGACACGGTATTCCGAAGGCAGGTTCATTCTCAGGTCGATTACGTGGAGATCGGCGTAAAACGGAAATTCTGTATGTCGATCCCCGGTGGGAAGGTTGTTGACACCTGCGTCGAATCGGTGGCTCGTCGTCATTGAACTGCAGTTTGTGCAGGTAGGGATTGTTGTCACTGAACGCCGGGTTGTTGCTGAACCACATGTCCCATTTCCAGCCGCTGTTGACCGATGCGTTCAGGGTGTTGTAGAATTTTCCGATGTCATCGCCGCCGTCCGCTTCCACCAGGTTCAGGAAGGAAGCGTTACGGCGGTGGGGTTGTCGCCGAAGTATTCCGGTTCGACAATATGCCAGATCAGCAGGCCGCAGGCGGAAGACTTACGTCATAGTCACTGAGGGAGGTCAGAACCCCGTTCTCGATTGTATAGTCCAGTACATTCAGGGAATCCAGCACCGTAAGCACATCCATGGGGGTTTTGATATTGTCCCGGGAACGGTACAGGGAATCCGCCCAGATACCGGTGTTCTTCCGGGAATTCGACAAGAAAATATTCATTGGAGCTGACGGGGAGCTTATACACTTCCGTCCCGGCGGAGGGCATATTCACCGCTGTGAAACAGTTCCACCGGGTCTGCAGCTCCCAGCAAACAGCGTTCAAAAGCGGAAGCTTTTACCGGGAACAGGCCGCTGCCGTTGTTGGAGCCCTGGTCCATCAGGCCGAAGATCCCGGCGCCGGAGGTCCCGAATCCGGTATCGTAGAGAGGGGGAGTTCCAGGAGCATCCCGGTCAGGAGGATCTCCGTTCCGTTCAGCGCGATACTCGTCTTCAACTGGTTCTGGGTTTCCGGGAGTACGATTCCGCGCCTGCAGCCTTGGGAGATGAGCCAGCTGTATGCTTCGGCGGACAGGTGCTGCGAAAGATAGTTTTCGTCAAAATAGAAAGAAGGGATATCGAAGGGCGAATCGTCAAGATCGATATTGAAATCCTGTCCCACGCCGGCGTGATAGATGATCACCCCGTCATTGTCCGCGACAAATCGGAAGCGTCCACTGACGCTTTCACAGATTCGTAGACAAGTTTCGCCAGCCGGTGATCCAGACTGTCGGGATCGGAATAATTGCGCATTTTCCGGCTGAGCGTATAGGCAGCTTCGCCGGTAGGGAGCAAAAGACCGTCATCGGGCGCTATGCGGATGCGCCCGTTGCTGGCCTGTGACCAGTAGTGGTCGATAAATTTCAGGTGTGAACGAAAATACGCGCGGTTGTGCGGAAGTGCATCCACCGCATAAACCGTGTCGTGACCCGTCCATTCCGTTGTCATGAAACGGCCGTTGCCCGTGGTGACGCTGTGTTCGTCTTCCTGAAATTCCACGCGGAGGGTCAGGTAGCGCCGTGTGCCGCGCGGAATGCTCTTATCGGACAATAAAGCGGCCTCGAGAGGAAGCAAGCCCAGAAGTATCCATAGTAAACAAAAATATTTTTTCATGACCCTTCCAGCGGAGACTGATTTAGAATTCGTAGCGAAGGCTGTAGCGCATGGTGTTTGCAAGCGGATGGCCTTCTTTTCCGCCGGTATAGGCAAAATCAAATCCGAGACCTTTCCAGATAAATCCGAAACCGACTGTGGGGTTCATCACATCGCCCTGGCGGTCGTAAATGAATCCCGCGCGCAGTGCGAACATGTCATTGTAGACGTATTCCATGCCGGTGTTCAGGATCAGCTCCTGGAGCTCGTTCTGAAAGGAACCGCTGTTCCGGGAGCGCACTTCGGATGTGGGATCGCTGAACTGTCCCGCATTATTCCCGAATTCTCCCCATCCGACCTCCACGCCGGAGCCCGCATAGGTGCCGGGCCCGTCGACGACATTCTCCGTTTCGGTATTGACCCAGTACGCCTCGCCGTCTCCGGTGCGGACATAGTCGATGTAATGCCCCCGGTCATTATACCAGCCCTTTTCATTGCCGTCCTCGTCATATCCACCGATAATGCCGTCCCCGCTGTAATCGATATCGCCGTCGTATTTCCAGTTGTCCGTAAAGGAGGTAAAGATCCCGACGAACCAGTTGTCGGTATAGGCCTCCTCGCCGTAATTATCTTGAAGGGGATTCCCCCGTTCGATAATATAATTCTCGTTCGCATCCATTGAGGGATGGTTCCCGGCCAGGATCTTGTTGACGTCAAAGACAAAGGACAGGTCGTTATGTTCCATTTGAAGCAGGTTCAGATTGATGCCCATCTTCAGGTTCGTGGGCTGCGGATCCGCCTGGGCGACATCCACAAAGGATATTTTTGGGCCAACATTGGAAATGGCGAACCCCAGGTCGAGATAATTGTACAGTAATCCCCGGAGCTGATAGCCGACGTCAAAACCGAAATGGAAAGAACTTCCGTTGTTCTGTTCTCCCTGGGTCCCGACGGGGCTCAGCATCTGGTAGGCGAACTTCAGGTTGACGCCGATTGCCTGGTTCTCGCGTATCTTTGTGGCGTAGGATGCGTTTGCGGCGGTCATATAGCTGTAAAAGGTCCCCAGGCTGTTGCCGTATTCATCGGTCCATTGCTGTTCGCCCAGGTTCAGGTAAATGGCGTGTCCCCCGAAGGTGCCGACATTCGGCACATGGTATCCGCCGGACAAGAAGGTATAGTACATGTCGTTCACCAGGTTCGGCAGCCATTTCGCGTACATGGCGCCGATCTGATTTTTTCCCATAAAGGCCATGCCGGCCGGATTATAGTATGAGGCATAGGCATCATCCGCAATGGCAACCTGTGCTTCTCCCATAGCTTCCGCACGGGCGCCGGGTGCGATCAGCAGCCAGACGGCACCGGTGTTGGTGATGGCGAAAGCTGATGAGAACGTAAGCAAGGCGGTCAGAATTACTGCAAGTACATTCCTTTTCATAAACATCTCTCCTGAAAAAAAATGAGCGATCTTATAACGCTCAGTTCCACGTCGTTACAAGATGTGACATCTCCCGTTTGAGTTCCTTTATTTGTCAAGCATCTTTAACGAACGGATATGTCTATTGTTACCTCTTTTTTATTACGCTGTAAATATTGTCATTAAAAACAATAATGTCAATTAAAAAATCGTCCTCAGGGCTTATTATTGCCTTCTTCAAGATCCCGGATACGGCGGTGGAACGCGTATCCACATTCTCAAAATCATCGTAAACAGAGGCAAAACGTATGTAGGCGACCTTGTCGATGTCCTTCAGCATGTCGATCACTACTTCGCCGATCGCTTTTGACGGGATCTCCGTAAGCCCTTCGGCCAGTATCTTGTTCTCGATCTCCTTGACAATAAGCTGTATGGTATCCGCCGAAATGGGGCGTTTTACGCAGGCAAGCTTGATGCTGCGGATAAGCTTTTCCTGATTGAATTCTTCCCGCGTCCCGTTGGACTTGATCACCAGGGCCGTGGTCAGGCTGACGTATTCATAGGTGGTAAAGCGGTATTTGCATTTTTCGCATTCCCGGCGACGTCGGATGCCGTTCTCTTTGCTGAGCGGCCGTGAATCGATCACGCGGTTTTCTTCATACCCGCAGTTCGGGCATTTCATGAGCCCATTTCCTTATAAAGGGGGTGTGCCGCGATCAGTGTCTGCACATCGATCTTCGCGCCCTGAATAACCTTGTCGTTTTCCGGTTCCGAAATGACTGAATGGATGATCTCCGCGATTTTTTCATGTCCTCTGCCGTGAATCCCCGGGTGGTCAGGGCGGGGGTACCCAGGCGGATGCCGCTGGTGATAAAGGGACTGCGGTCGTCAAAGGGGACCATGTTCTTATTGCAGGTGATACCGATGGATTCAGGGAGCTTTTCCGCTTTTTTACCGCTGATACTTTTGTTGTGCAGGTCCACCAGGACCAGATGGTTATCCGTTCCACCGGAGACAAGATCGAAGTCGAAATGCATCAGGGCATCCGCAAGCGCCTTTGCGTTTTCGATGATATGCCGGGAATAATCCCTGAATTCCGGTTTTAGCGCCTCACCGAAGGCCACCGCCTTCGCCGCGATGATATGCATCAGGGGACCGCCCTGGATCCCGGGCATGACCGTGGAGTCATAGAGTTCGGACATCATTTTCGTGCGGCCGGATTTACGGGCAACGATACCGAAGGGATTCTCCCTGTCCTTTCCCGCCAGGATCATGCCGCCGCGGGGGCCTCGCAGGGTTTTGTGCGTCGTGGTGGTGACCACATCGCAGTAGGGGATGGGGGAGGGATGCAGGCCGGCGGCGACCAGGCCGGCCGGATGGGCGATATCGGCCATCAGGAAAGCGCCGGTCTCATCGGCGATCTCGCGGAATTTCGGGAAATCGTAATGCCGGGGGTAGGCGCTGGCGCCTGCAATGATCAGCTTAGGTTTATGCTTGCGGGCCTTTTCCGCCACATCGTCGTAATCGATGTGGCCAGTGGATCTTTTTACGCCGTAACTGACAATATTATAAAGTTTTCCGGAAAAATTGACGGGGCTTCCGTGGGTGAGGTGGCCGCCGTGGGAAAGGTCCATGCCGAGAATGGTGTCGCCGGGCTTCAGCAGGGTAAAATAAACCGCCATATTCGCCTGGCTCCCGGAATGCGGCTGCACATTGGCATATTCGGCGTCAAAAAGTTTCTTTGCGCGTTCACGGGCAATATTTTCCGCTTCATCGACATGTTCGCAGCCGCCGTAATAGCGCTTGCCGGGATATCCCTCTGCGTATTTATTGGTCATAATATTCCCGGACGCCTCCAGTACGGCCGCACTGACAAAGTTCTCCCGAGGCGATCATCTCCAGAGAAGCGCGCTGACGGTGCAGTTCGTCTTTCAGCGTCTTGAAAAACGTCGCTGTCGTTTTCCCGGATGCTTTTGTACATAATGTCACCCCTGTTTTTCGGTTAAGGCATGGTATTTTTTCCACGCGGCACCGGTGAGCGTCCGCCTCGAATTCCGTCCGGAACCAGGTATCGGTGATGGATTCCATTTCGGGAAGCGGGGTGGTGCGGCCGCCGAGTGCAAGGATATTCGCGTCGTTGTGTTTGCGGGCCATTTCCGCATACAGCGGGCTTGTACAAAGGGCCGCCCGCGCACCGGGGACCTTGTCGGCGGCAATGCTGATGCCGATCCCGGTCCCGCAAATCACGATGCCGAAGGCATGCATATGCTCGTTTACCGCTTTTGCCACCGCCACGCCGTAATCGGGTAATCCACCCGTTTATCAGAGTGTGTACCCAGGTCGGTCACGGATTCCGCATATCCCTTTTTCCGGATATAGTCAATGATGTGTTGTTTCGCTTCGAATCCGGCATGGTCGGAACCGATGAGGACACTATTCGACGGTTACCGTTCTGTTCAGCCACGAATATTTTTCTCCCAGCGCTTGATAGGTGTTACCGTTCACTTTGTTGCTCTCACCGATGAGAAAGCGTTCCTTGGGTTTTGCGATCGTCAGGTCGTTGTCATACAGGTACTTGATCCTGAACTGAGCGTTGAAGTTTCCCAGTTCCCGGGATTTCTGATAGTCTTCATAGGCCATATGATAGACGATTCGGTCATTAACACCTACTTTGCCATTCTCAAAGGTCACGGATTCGGCAAGGTTCTCAAGTATCTTTCCGCGGACGGAGTAGACTTCCTTGTTCTGCGGAGCAACCTTGACGGCATTGCTTATGATGTCATAAGCTTTTTGGTAGTTCTCGAACTCGAGGTTTTTCAGCGCCACATCGATCTGCATGCTGATGTCGCGCGGATTTTTCCGCGCGTAGTCCTCAAGGATCTCCAGGGATCTTTCCATCTGATTGTTGTATTCATAGGCCTGTGCAAGCTTCTTTACCAGTGTGACGTTCGTCGGATTGAAATTGAGGCTTTCCCTGGCCACACGGATCGCTTCACTGCATTGGTTGTCGTTAAGAAGGGCGTTGATATACTTCAGGGCCCTCGAGGCGCTTTGCGGATTGTTTTCCCAGGCCTTCTGGTAGAATTCTTTCGGGATCCCTGCCCATTTTTCCGAGCACGTCGATAATGGCATTGATCGCATCATTGTCGTCGGGCTCGATCTCAATGATATATTCCCATACCTCCAGCTCATCCTCGTAGCGCCCGAGATCGTCAAGCAGGTTCGCCTGTTTTTTGAGATATTCCACATCGTCGAGATACAGCGCATTGTATTTCCGGTAAGCGTCCAGGGCACCTTCGTAATCGCCTGCACGCTCTTTATAGTAACCGGCAAGCTGAAGCATGTGTTGTCGGTCCCCTTGTAACTCAGCCCCTCGTCAATATAGTACGCCGCCGAGTCCGGTTTGCCAAGCTTCATGTACGGATATGTGCAAGGTCCTTGAAAAGAGGGTCCACAAAATTTTCGGCATATCCCTTTTCAATGACCTGCTTAAAATTTCGCACGGCATCCTCCCATGATTGCTGGATCATGTACTGTCGGCCATTACTGAGATAAAACTTGCAGCGGTTCAGAGTTGCTTCCGCTTCCTGCTTTTTTCTTTCGCTGATGTCATTGTCCTCGCTCTGGGCCGGAGGGGGAACGCAGTTATATACCCCCAGGACAAGAAAAAGCCCGAGCAACAGCGTTCGCAGATATTTTGTGAATTTTCCTGCCATGTTATTGTCTCCTATCTGTATTTGCCTTTGGTATTAAACCAGGTTTCGGCAATGGTTATACTTACCGTAAAGTGATAAACGAGTTCTTTTGCGCGTATGGCATCGATCCCCTCGTCCTCAAAGAGCGTACCGGTATTGTACTCGCAGACGAACGCCGCATCGACACGGACTTCCGGTATTCCGTGAACGGAACCCCGATCCCGAGTGTGAGTCCCAGGGTCTGTACGGGGCGTCCCTGCGAATCGGCCATGTAATGCTGTTCAAAATACACACCGCCCCGATAGGTCAGTGAACGGTAATACGGGAGATATTCACTCAGAACACCTTGTTTTTCAATGCCCAGCCCGTAATGATCGAAGGATCTGGCCTGAGCTCCCTCATACATCGGGTTAAAGGAAAAATCGCTTACGACGCTCAAAAACTGATACTGCATCCAGTCAGCGGTTAAAATATAACGCGGTGCGAATTTTAATGCAAGTCCTACGCGCAGCTGATCGGGAACATCGGTATCGGTGAACCCGGCGCTGTCCCGGTAGGAATAAAAATAGGTGTCGGAATCGGACATGTAACTGATGATCTCACGGCGCGAGGAATGGTGTACATAGGGTATATGCCGCGCCGATCGTCAGTTGCGGGAAGGGGTTGACGCTGATGCCGCCGGCGAACTGGGTGCCGGTGAAGCTTTCGTCGCTTTCGATGCTGACCTCGTTCAGGCCGGGGGTCTCGAATGCGATATCCTTGCTGTAGGGTATAGCCGCCCAGAAGTAGTTCCGCCCCCAGTCCCAGGCAAGCTGGCCTTTTTTAAAGAAGGAATAGGCAAAATTCAGGGAGGTGGAATAGATGTTCCCCTGCACGTAAGACGATTCCCGGTATTGCTGCGCCGCATTCCGTATCCGGTAGGAGGCGTTCGCTGTGGTCAGGGGCATGATGCCGAAAGAAAAGGCGCCCTTGCCGGCAACAGAATTTCAGAAGTCCGGTCAGGAAAAACCGGTATGGTTGTTCGTGTTCCCGGTGCCGGTGATATGATTGTGATGCGTGTTCAGGGACATCTCCATCCCGGCTTTGCGGATATAGGCGAGATTGGCCTGATTTTTGGGGGTTTGACATGTCAGGCTGTCAGAATATGCGGTTGATGACTTCCCCCTTCCGGTGGAGGCCACCGAGGAGTTCAACCCGATCTTGCCCAGCCCGTAAAGTTCAAATACACCGGCATAACTCAGTGAAAAGGAAAAAAGGACAATGAGAACAAGTAAATGCAGAATCTTTTTATTCATTGACGACCTTTGTGTAAATAACTTCCAGACCCGATTTTTCGGGATCGATGGTAATATAGTTGAAATCGTTATATTCATTGTTCAGGTAGAAAAAGACTCTTCGTAGGCGGAGGTTTTCTCGTTGAGAACCAGATACTGCAGGAGCTGGATATGTCGATGCTGACCGTATCTTCCCGGTGCTGAAAAGTATTTGAATACGCGGTGAACATGTATTGCAGGCTGTCGGTATCCCAGCTGTCCGTCTTGAAAAGGCGGGCCGTGAGATAGAGGGTGTCGCCGCGCATGATGTCGCTGCGGCTGTGGTTGATCACAAAGGTCTGCCGGGCGCGGTTCAGCAGGCGCGTCGGTCCGAGCAGGGTGTCCTGCCGGATGCTGTCCAGCATGACGTAGGAACGGAAGATATTCCCCTGGGAAAGATAGAACCGGTGGTCTTCGATATTCGCGTTGCTTTCCGCTTTCTGGATATCCCCGCCGGTCATGACGTAAAAGGTGCTGTCCTTAAGATAGGCCCCTGTGGTGTCGCGGAGGGAGCACTCAAGCCGCAAGCGCGGACGCTTGTCCGTGTCGCCGGTCTGGTGTTCGGCCGAATAAAAAGCGCATATTCCCCGTGAATCCGCATTTTTCCGGACAATAAATCCGTTGTTGACATACAGCGAATCCGGCCGTTTGTACCAGCGATTCACCGTCTCCAGGTCAATGGGAATGCTTACGGAATCCGCGGCGGGATCGATAGTTTCCGTACCGTAGAATTCCGTACGGCCTTCCAGGGAGGAAAACACGTCCCGGGGATCGGCGTCGTGTCTCCTAGTAGAGTGAAGTATCATTGCCGGCCATATGAAGATCGAGGGAGAAAGACGGGTCCGTGCCCCAGCGGTTCGAAGGGAAAAGAACGGCATCCGCCTTGTCGATGCTCAGCTCGACGGAGTCCGGCAGCGCCGTAAGGGCGAGAAAGTTGGTGAACTTGATCAGGAATTCCGCGGAAAGGCCGTGGTAATTGCCCACCTTGTTCTCCGTCAGCATGCTTCCCGAAGCATCGGCGTTGAGGTTCCTGACCCCGCTGATGATCTGATGATCGTAATGCAGCGTGTCGATGAGCAGGCTCTGATCCCCGTGGGGGGATTCAAAAATGTTGTCGGAGCATGACGTGAATGACAGCACCAGAATCACAAAACAAAAAAAAGTCAAAGAAAAAATTCTTTGACGCGGTTTTGATCTTGTCAAACGGGCGTTAAAGTGTGTCGAGAAATTCATATAGTTCTTTTGCAATTGGACCCCAGTATATCGATGTCGTTGTTTGACGTGTTTATGTCAAATATCCTGTAATGTTCCTTTTTATCTGATAAAATATTCCTAACGGCTTCGTGCTTCAGCATGGCATCAAGCTTGCCGTTCTTCTTGGATTTTAATCGTATCACGGCATCCGATGCGGAGAGGTTTGCTTTCAGAAAGCCTTCGGCATTGGTGAGCTGTTCCGTGTTCCCGTGAATACCAAAACGTTTGAGAGCCTCTTCCGTAAAAGCGAAGAAGGGCTCGTCCGAGCTTAACACGGTGACGACCTTGATATCCCTGAACCATTCATGATCTTTGAACATTGTTTTCAGCAGCACGGGGACCATCGCCGAATGCCAGTTATAGCACAGGGATTACGTTTGGCTGCCAGTAAAGACGCTCCAGCGTGCTCAGTGATGCAAAGCTGTACATCAGGAAAGTATTGTAAACATTCGGGATTCCGGGGCTTGAGGTAATTGCTGGTGACCTGCTTACTGATCTCCCTGTAAAAATCGGGATAGATATGGAAATAGACCTGCACCCGGGAATCGGGGATGAAAGCCGATTTTACGGAAGAGATGCATTCTTCGCCGTCAATGGTGACCCGCGATCTCCTTGAGGCGTATTACTTCGCGCAGGATATATTTTCTTTCGGAAATGTATCCGTAGCGGGGAAGGAAAACACGGACATCGATCTTGTTGTCATTGAAGACCCTGGAAGTGTTACTGATAAAATTTCCCTCGCTTGAATCGGGGGTAAACGGCGTAACACGCTTCGATATGTTGTATATTTTTAACTGGTTCATGGATCCCTGTATTTATTCTGCCTGACCTTATAATTTACAAAAATATTTATCTTGTGTCAATCTTTAAACTGAACCATATAAATCATTAAAAAAATGTTATTTAAAAAACTTCAGTTCAGGAATAAACATTGCCGTTTGCAAGATTCCCCTTAAGTATTGTATTGAGGAACAGAGGCAATTTCTCAAATCTCCGCTGTTTTGCTGCGGGAAAAATAAATAGGTATAAGCGTGCAAAAAAGGAAAAATTTTATTATAATTTATTGTAAAAAAGGAATTCGGGGGCAGGATGGACCGCATGGGACCACAGAACAGCATGGATCGTTACCTGAGGGATCTTCTGATACTGGCGGGGTTCTGCATTGCGATATTTTTCATGCGGGAACTTCGGCATATTTTCATTCCTCTCGTACTTGCTGTCTTTTTCGCCTTTTTGTTCAGCCCCATTACCGGATTCCTCAGCCGCAAAGGCGTTCCGAACTTTCTCATCATCCTGTTGCTTCTGGTCATCGTCAGTGTGTTCCTCTTTTTGGTCGGCACCGTGGTCTACGCCAGCATCAGTTCCTTTGTGAGTGAATTCCCCAAATATCAGGAACGTTTTATTCTGGCCTTCCAGGACATTCTTCTGCAGCTCAAGATCCCCATGGAGGATGCGGAATATTTTTTCAAGGACAAGGTGAACTGGTTCGAGATCGCCGACCGGATCTTCCTGCAGAAATTCATCACCGCCACGATGGGAAGTTTCTTTGACTTTATCGTCTCCGTTATTCTGGTCGTGCTCATTCTGCTTTTCATCATTGCGGAACGAAAAAGCCTGGAAGAGCGTCTGGAAGCGTTGATCCTGAACTTCAAGACGAAAAAAAGACCTGAGATCATCCCGGAGATCCAGAAGAAGATCCAAACCTTTATATCGCGCAAAACGATCATCAGCCTGGGGACGGCGATCTCGGCCATGGTGATCGCATCCTTCTTCAAGCTGGATTTCATTATTGTGATCGGGCTGATCACCTTTCTGCTGAACTTTATTCCCAGTATCGGATCGATCATCGCAACGATATTCCCCATGCTGATCTATTTGCTGCAATACGGCTTTGAGGGCCGGTTCATCCTCGTATCGGCGCTTTTTATCTCCAGCCAGTTCCTGTTCGGCAATATTCTTGACCCCCGCTACCTGGGGCACGGCCTCAAGCTCTCTCCGCTTTTCATTATCGTCTCCCTGTTCTTCTGGCACTGGCTCTGGGGCCCCATTGGCATGATCATCTGCGTTCCGCTTCAGTCCGTTATCGGCCTTATCCTGCAGTACACCGGCGGCTCACTCATCCTCCGCTCCATCATGGGCGAGAAACTTCCCACCGACCGCGAATAAGACGGGCGGATGAGCTTGAGACGAAGGGAGCACGCATCCTGAACTTGCGTGTCCCGCGAACCTTTAGTGAAGCGGGGTTTCAGGATCTCCAATATCTGGCGACTGAATATCGTTTAGTTTAGAGTTTAGCGTTTTGAGAGCATGAATACCTTGCAGCCCTGAGCTTGCCGAAGGGCTGAAGATAATTAGCCCGGCGTGCAACGCCGGGATCCCTCAGACCGACGGGAGATCATACACGCAATGCTCCTGCAGATAGGAACGTAGACGTTCCCATTCCTCCTGGAGAAGCCCCCACTTTCCGATCACGTTCTGCTTGCTTTTACGCAGGTCGTGAAAATCCGAGCCGCCCGTGCAGGGAAGCCGGTGCGTATTGCAGTAATTGATCAAGGCGCGTGCATAGGCCGGGGAATGATTGGGATGATAGGCCTCGAACCCGTCCACGGGGAGCTTGATCAGTTCCCCGAAGGCGATCTCCCGGTGATAAAGGCCGGGATGTGCCAGGATACTGACGCCGCCTGCTTCACGGACAAGCTGAAGGGCCTCCTTAAGATCCATCCGGGCTTTGGAAATATAGGCCTCTTTCCCATCACCGATATATTTATGGAAGGCGGCATTGAAAGATTTGATATATCCGGCCGCCATCATGGCACGCGCAATATGCGGGCGTCCGAGGGCGGTCCCGGGAGGACAGTTCTTCCGGACATCCTGCATGGTAACGGGATACCCCAGCTCCGTTTAAGCGCCTGCACATTTTTTCAATGCGTTCCAGGCGAACCTGCTGAAAATGCTCCAGGCGTTCGGTAAAGGCCCGGTGTCCGGGATCAAAACCGTAGGCAAGCAGGTGGAATCCGATCCCTTCGTAATTGACAGAAAGTTCCACTCCCGGAACGGCAAAGCCCCGGAAAGCCTCCCTGAACGCGTAAAATCCGCTGAAACTGTCATGGTCCGCCAGGGCGGCGACAGAGATATGCCGTTTTTCGAGCATGCCGGCGATCTCCGCCGGACTGTATTCGCCGTCGGAAGCGGTGGAGTGAATGTGCAGATCGGCCATGATCTGCGGTACGGGCCTTGTATCCCGGGTCAGTTTTTGACATTGTAATGGTCATAAGCGCTAAGATAAGATAAAAATGACGAAGAAGAAAAAGAAAAAGCACGGACAAGACTGAGGTTGAGGTTAAGATTAAGGCTGAGGTTAAGGTTGAGGTTAAGGCTGAGGTTAAGGCTGAGACCACGGGGTTCGCTGCGGTCCGGTGAGATTCAGAGAATGCGGGAAAATCTGTCTGCCGGACAGGGCCGGATCGGCTGCAGGCTCCTGTTCACCGGATCAGATATCTGCAATTAATAATAAGTTTGTAAAGCACAAAAATATTCTATATTTTTACCTAACACATAAATACCGGAGGGTAAAAAATGAAGAAGATCACATTGGTAATTCTACTGGCACTGTTTCTGACGGCATTCGGCGTTGCCGGCGAGATCGTCGTTGGGGAAAAACCGCCGGTGCTGGTCCTGGACGGCAGGGACGGCGGCAGGCTGGACAACACTTCCTGGAGCAGCAACGAACTCAAGGATAAGGTCTGGTGCCTGTTCTATGTGGATCCCGACGAATCGGACCTGAACACCGCGGCCGAGGATTCCCTGTCCGCCGAGGATATTCCGGACGACAAGCTGGAAACGGTCGCTGTGATCAATTACAAGGCGACCCGCCTCCCGGGTTTTGCCGTTTCCATCGTTTTGAAAGGCAAACAGAGAAAACATCCGGACACGGTCTATCTCAAGGATAACAAGCATGTGTTCGTCGAGGAATGGGGACTCACGGACGATACGTACTGCACACTGGTCTTCGACAAGGAAGGCGTGCTGGTCTACCGGAAAGACGGGAAGATGAGCGAAGAGGAGATCGACGAGTACATCAGCACGATTAAAGCGAATCTGTAAAAAATGCCGGTCGCGGCTGACCGGTTAATAAAGGAGTTGGAAATGGAATTTTCACCGGTGCTTGTCTGGTTCATTGTCGGACTGGTCATGGTCCTGATGGAGTTCGTGATCCCGGGACTGATCGTTGTCTTTTTTGGAGGCGGCGCCTGGGTCACCGCCATCCTTGTGGCCATCTTTCCGGGAATGCCCGTCTGGGTCCAGCTTATGATCTTTACGGTCTTTTCCGTTGCCTGCCTGCTGCTGCTTGCGCCGATCGCTGAAGAAACATTTTTTAGCGATCAGGACGATTCCGTTGACGAGGATGTCGATGACTATATCGGCCGCAGGGCGGTCGTGGAAAAGGAGATCAAAAGCGGAACGGGGAAGGTGCAGTTCCGCGGCGCATCCTGGGATGCCTATGCCGATGAGGATATCCCAAGAGACACCCCGGTGACCATCATTGACAAAGACAGTATAAGACTGAAAGTCAAACCTATTACGTAAAGGAGCCCCATATGCTTTTAACCATTATCTGGTCGGGTCTTGTCCTCATTGCGATCGTCGTTCTGGCCAAGACCATCCGGGTCGTACCGCAAAAATCCGCCTATATTATCGAACGTCTCGGAAAATACAAGAAAACGCTCACGGCCGGTTTTCATATCCTGGTCCCGCTTATCGACAAGGTCGCCTACAAGCACACCTTGAAAGAACAGGCCCTCGACGTGGTCTCGCAGACCTGTATCACCCGGGACAATATTTCCGTGGAAGTGGACGGTATCCTTTACCTGCAGGTCATGGATGCCGTAAAGTCCTCCTACGGGATCGACGATTACCAGTTCGCATCCACCCAGCTGGCACAGACCACCATGCGAAGCATCATCGGCCGGATGGAGCTGGACAAGACCTTTGAAGAACGCGAAACGATCAACAACTCCATTGTGGAGGCCGTTGACAAGGCCTCGGATCCCTGGGGCGTGAAAGTGACCCGCTACGAGGTCAAGAACATCACCCCGCCGCAGAGTATCAAGGATGCGATGGAAAAGCAGATGCGCGCCGAGCGCGAGAAACGTGCAACCATTGCGGAATCCGAAGGAGACAAACAGGCGAAGATCAATCGCGCCGACGGCGAAAAGCAGGAGCTTATCGCCCGTTCGGAAGGGGAAAAACAGCGGCGCATCAACGAAGCCGAAGGCCGTGCCGCGGAGATCGAGAAGGTCGCTGTCGCCACTGCCATCGGACTGAAGAATATCGCCGGCGTCATCAAGGAAAGGGGCGGCGCCGAAGCCGTGAACCTGCGCATTGCCGAACAGTATATCGATGAATTCGGGAACCTTGCCAGGGAGAACAACACCATGATCCTGCCGAGCAATACTGACCGACATCGGCGGCATGGTCGCCACCATCGGCAAGGTGCTGCAGGATACGAAGATCAAGTTGCCCAAAGATCCCGAGACCTCGCATGAGAAAGGCAACAAAAAACCTCAAACCCCTTCAGGGAAATCATGAAATCAACAACGGAATATCTGACCTTTAACGTTCCCCAACGCATGGATTTTTTGAACATCACGCCCCGGATTTCCCGGATCGTGGAAGCATCGGGCATCAAGGAAGGCCTGTGCCTGGTGAACGCCATGCACATCACCGCCTCGGTCTTCATCAATGACGATGAACCCGGCCTGCACGAAGATTATAAGAAATGGCTGGAGACGCTGGCTCCCTTCGACCCTTCGCCGGAACGGTACCACCACAACCGCACCGGAGAGGATAACGGGGACGCTCACCACAAACGCCAGGTAATGGGACGGGAAGTTGTCGTTGCCGTCACCGGCGGGAAACTGGACTTCGGACCCTCGGGAACAGATCTTTTACGGGGAATTTGACGGCCGGCGACCCAAGCGCGTGCTGGTAAAAGTCATCGGGGAATGACATGTGGAAATGTTGAAGCGTTGAGTTGTTGAGACGGAATACATAGGTACCTTACAGCCCTGAGCTTGTCGAAGGGCTGAACATAATTAGCCCGGCATGGAATGCCGGGATTACGGTATAACATCCAGTACCTTACAACCCTGATCCGTCAGCTGACGGAGAAGGGTTGAATATTGAATAGCCTCCGACGGATCAACCCGACAGAACCCTCTACCGCAGAATCCCTCTTCCCGTGAGCATATATCCTTGAAAAAAAGTCCCTTTTTATGATATATCCCTTGACTGTGAGCGCGATAATAAATATATTCATCGTCTGTTTGTGATGCAGATAAATAAAGAATAGGAAACAATATAATGTACGCAATTGTAGAGATTACGTGAAACAATTTCAAAGTCAGCGAAGCGGATACCGTAAAGGTGCCGGCACAGAATGCAGACGTGGATGCAAAGTCGAATTCCGAATGTCATGATGATTGAAAAAGACGGTGACGTAAAGGTGGGAAACCCCTTTGTCAAAGGTGCGGTGGTCAAGGCGCATGTGCTTGAACACGGCAGGGACAAGAAGATCATCGTATTCAAGAAGAAACGCCGTAAGGACTACAAGGTAAAGCGCGGGCACCGGCAGGGATATTCCCTCGTCAAGGTGGATTCCATCACCATTGAAAAACCCAAAGCGGCAAAAAGCGCCCCGGCCAGGAAACCCGAAGCTGCGAAAAAAGGCAGGTACGGCAACAAAGAAGACACTGACAACAAAGACAGACACCGCAAAAAAGGCAGGCGCTTCCGCGAAGCCCACAGCAAAAAAGAGCGAGACAACCAAAAAAGCTGAAAAGGAATAACAATGGCTCATAAAAAAGGACAAGGCAGTTCCAGTAACGGCCGTGACAGTAATCCGCAGTATCTTGGCGTCAAACGCTACGGCGGACAGTTTGTTACCGCAGGCACGATGATCGTTCGCCAGCGCGGAACCAAGATCTTCCCGGGGCAGAATGCCCGCCGGGCGGAGAGCGATACGATCTTTGCCACCGCGGACGGAAGCATTCAGTATGTAAACAAACGCGGTCGCAAAATGGTCGACGTGTTGACAGCCTAGACCGGTACACCCGGTTAGAAAACATAACCCCGCAGTACAATGCGGGGTTTTTTATTTAGGATCATCTTTTCCTTCGCAGAGATCGCAAAGACCGGGAAGCGGCCATATAAAAAATGCTTGGTTATGCCGCAGGAATACAGGAAATTACTCAGGATATCCGGAATATTTAAAAGGAGCAAACAATGCAATGCGCTATTCAGAATTCGGGACGTAAGGTCCTGAAGATCGTTGGGTGGACCGTGCTGGGCATTGCCCTGGCATTCCTGTTCGGCCTGGTGATCAAACTGCTGTGGAACGCGCTGATGCCGGAGGTCTTCAGGACTGAGCGAGATCGGCTACTGGCAGGGCGTGGGACTCTTTATTCTTGCGCGCATCCTTTTCGGGGGAATGCCCAGCGGAAGCAGCAAGGACAAAAAGTTCCAGGCAACCGACACCGATGAAGCAAAGCCTGCGGAAGAAAAGATGGACTAGTAGGGAGTTGAACGCGCAGGGTCGCCAGGAACAGCATACCCGAAGATTTTTTTTGGCAACCGGATAAGCGGCAGCGAAGAAAAAATTCTTATATATAAGGAATGTATAAGTATTTTGTATCGGATGCATCAGCATAAATCGGTTGATAATAAAGAAAATAGCGTTTAAATTATAAAAAGACTATTGTAACGCAAGGAGAAGGAAAAATGAAAAAAACATTACTGTCATTCACACTTGTGATCACCCTTTTACTTACAAGCTGTTCCACGCTGGTAAGGATAGATACACCCAACGCTCCCGGTGCCACGGTAAAGGTTGACGGAAAAGTATGGGGGAACACCCCGGTGGAGAAGGAACTGAGTGACGCGATCTGGGAAACCTACCCGGTGGAGGTCACCAAAGAAGGTTATAAGCCATACCAAGGGGAACTCGAAAAAGAGCTTAAAGTCGGCACCTTCATCGGCGGGTTTATTATCTGGCCGTTCTGGCTCTGGACCTACGGCCCGGAATCCTATCAGGAAATAGATCTTGAACCGCTTGAAGAGGACAAATAGTCACGCCGAAGCCTTTGTATATTAAGGCATTGACCTCATTATCAGATCGTTTTCGATCTTTCGGGAGGAACCCCATTCTTTACTAATTTGGGTACAGGGGTCTCTACTGCACCCTTTCCGTGCACATCCGTCCCGAGCTCTTGGTCGAGCCCCTGCTCCGCAACAGCAAGGTCCCCGAAGACGATGAGCTCTGGATCATGCAAGCAGACGGCATGACCGTCTATGACCAGGATACGGAAGAGATCGGCAGGATGATGCTCTTCAGTGACCCCGCCTATGCCCATTACGAAAGCCTCCTCGTCCTCGGCAGAAAGACCGTCGCAAACTCGAAGCAAAATTGACGGAGCGGGAAAAAGAACGCATCCGTCAACTCAGTGAAATGGAATTTACGGCGCAGTATCACATGACCGCAGGAATGGACATCCACAACCGCTGGCTGTATCCCGAAGACTCTCCACTGCGCAAATTTTTCGAGAAAGAAGGCCTTAGCTTCAAAGACGACATGTCCACGATCCTTCTCACCTCACTTTACCGCTGTCTGAAACGACAAGAAATCAGATATGAAGAACAACTGGAGGGCGCAGTGAGGTATGGGTTGTTGAAGAAAAACCAGATTCCGAATCACAATTAAGCATAATAATCACGTTGAAATATCGATGCTGCTAATTTCAGTGAATGCTTACAAATTATTGCTTGTGATAATTGTTATTTAGCTATAAATTTTGTGTATATTGTAAAGTTAAGCATAATAAAATTTTACTATGTGTATTATTGGGCTTACTAATAGTTATGGATGATTCAACTATTTTAGTATCAGAAAATGTAATTACAAGATAATTTAAGGGAGATAAAGCTATGAGCTCAAAAATATCAAGCATTATTGGTATGCCGATTAGCAATTTCCTCAAGATGGTAGAGGAAAATAACGTCTTACATGTCAGGAAAGCACGCCTCATACCAGTATACAAAACTACAGATGAGATGTCTTTAACGTCAATATTTTTGTCATCACTGAGATTAATTAATGAATTTAAAAAAGCTATTTTTTCAGAATTGAATTTGACATTAAGCGGCAAATTATATGTATTTACAGAGGTGAACTTTTTAGAAACTAAAGTTGATCAGCCTGATGGTTTGATAATTATCGTTAGATCAAATAAAATAAAAGATGCCGCATTATTAGAAGTCAAAAATAAGAACAACTGTTTAAATGAGGAGCAGATCAATCGTTATTTGGATATTGCAAAAAATTTCAAGATCCCAAAATTGATCACGATCTCAAATCAGTTTGTATCAAGACCAACACAAACCCCATTGAACATTAAACCTCCCAGCAATGTAAAAATGTATCATTTATCCTGGTCATATATTTTAACCATTGCCAATATCCTGCTCTATGATAATGATCTGAATATTGAGGATCCGGATCAAGTTGAAATAATGAAAGAAGTTGTCAGCTTTTTGGAACACGATGTCTCGGGAGTAACAGGTTTTACTGTTATGAAACCCGGTTGGAAAAATGTCGTTGATAAAATTCGATCTGGAAGTTTACTAAATAAAAACGATTCTGATGTTTTTGATACAGTTACAAGCTGGTTGCAGGAAGAAAGAGATATGGCATTGATCCTGAGTAGAAAACTTGGATCTCTTGTGAAAACCGGAATTCCAAAATATAGAAATGATTTACAAGCCAGGATAACGGCTGAAATAAATAATCTGATTAAGAGCAAGGCGCTCACTTCAGTTTTGCACATACAAAATGCCGCCTCTGATATATATGTTTGTGCTTTTTTCGAAAGAAGACAAATAATTTTCGAAGTTAGACTGTCTCCCCCTGAAGATAAAACAAATAGAGGGAAGATCGGGTGGATCAGACATCAAATACAAAGATGTCAAAAGAAAAATCATGATATTTTTAATGAAATAGAAAATGATCTTGCATTATACGTTTACATCAAATATCAAAAAGAACCAATGAAATTTAATATTAACGAACTAGAAGATGCCTGGGAAGAGGTTAAAGACATGGATATAAAGGAATTGGGTATAAGACAAGAGATTAATCTTGCCAGGACATTCGAAAGCAGGAAGAAAATTGTCGAAGAAATTGAAAAAAGCTTAATTAGTTATTATGAAGGTGTTGTGCAACACCTTAAAGAATGGGTAAAGCCACCACCTAAGGTCATTGAAAAAAAATTAGATAACAATGATCTAGACTCGATAGAATAAGTAAGATTTTCAAGCTTAATAATTTGGCATAATTATCAAGCTGTATGTTAAAAATAACTTTTGGAATATAAATTAAGAGATTCAGTCAATAATATTATGATAAATAACGAGATCTGTCTAAACATTTACTTGTGACATTCGTCACATTTTCATAAATTTACACACTAAAAAAATTGAATAATCAATGAAAGATAAAATACAGGCCCTGAAGAACATTTCAGAAAAATTGAAAAAGTTTACTCATGAAAGGGACTGGGAGCAATTTCATTCTCCCAAGAACCTGGCGATGGCTTTATCCGTGGAAGTATCCGAAATAATTGAAGAACTTCAATGGTTGACGGAAGAACAGAGCAGTAATTTGTCCAAAGATAAAACCGAGAAGATTCGTCAGGAAATTGCCGATGTATTCATCTATCTTATCATGTTAGCGGATAAATACGACATCGATCTAATAAATGCCGCTGAGGATAAGATCATGATCAATGAAAAGAATTACCCCGTTAAAAGATCCAAAGGAAACGCTAAAAAGTATACTGAATTATGATCGTATATCAGGCAGTAAAGAGTGAATTTCAGCAGCATGTGGAGTGCGGGGAAATTGACCGGATCATTCTGGCTGCATTTAACAAAAAATTACATAAAACTACCGGTAAAAAAGAAATTGATTCTTGGTGGCATTCCCTCAACTTTATGGCCAACGTCATTAATGATCGTGATATTCCCGATAATGCCGGCATTGCGATCGAGTGCCAAATTCCTCAAACCAGCAAGCGAATAGATTTTATTATTTCCGGGAGCAATGAAAATGGTCAAGCCTTTGTTGTGGTAATAGAACTAAAACAATGGACCAC
The DNA here is from genome assembly GCA_034520235.1 of Fidelibacterota bacterium. Classification (GTDB taxonomy): domain Bacteria; phylum Fidelibacterota; class Fidelibacteria; order Fidelibacterales; family Fidelibacteraceae; genus M50B103. Next base: position 1,395,626 of record JAXHNS010000001.1, on the reverse strand, counting down.
AGCTGAGTTGACAAACAAAGACGGAATTGTTAAAACTGCGCTGGGAACCGGATTGCATGAAACCAGCCACCCATCCTACCAAGTTTGGTCTTATGCTGCCATGCTGGAAGATTTCTCGGTCCCTGTCCGGGAAGATAAGATCATATTAAAACCCTGTGCTTTTCTTCACAATTATGAAGAAGATAATGTGATCAGGCATGATTTTTATAAAGAGTATCTAGATAAAGCCCCGGTGTTTTTAAAACAGGATCGCTTAAAACTTCGTGAATTTATAAAAAAATATGTGAAAAAAGGTGATAATGGCGAGATCATGTATCGCATTGATAACGGTGAGATCCGGCCATCTAAACACCTTGCCGATGCCTTGGTTTCCATGATCAAGGGGAATCCGGAATTTACACTTGTTGATGAACAAAAAGTCGTTTATGAAACAGCTATGTTCTTATCTCAAACCGCTAAATACAAGAAAAACAAACAAGTCATGATCGTTGAAGGCGGTCCCGGGACCGGCAAATCGGTTGTCGCTATTAACCTCTTGGTAGACATTACAAAAAAGAATTATTGACCCAATATGTTACAAAAAACGCAGCGCCCAGGGCGGTTTACCAAAGCAAACTTACGGGAACTTCAAGGAAAAAGTCGTTTTGATTCCATGTTCCAGGGATCGGGACGATATATTGATACTGCCAAATAACACATTTGACTGCTTGATCGTTTGATGAATCGCACCGATTGAACGATAAATCCGGCTTATACAGAAATAAGGGTGAAAATCAGATCAAAGAAATAATTAACGCCGCAGCATGCTCCATCTTTTTCATTGATGAAGATCAACGCATACATATGCAGGATATCGGGACAAAGAAGAGATCCTGAAATGGGCAAAAAATGCAGGTGCCGATATCCATGAATATGAATTACCGTCTCAATTTCGTTGTAAGGGCTCAGACGGTTATTTGGCCTTCATTGATAATGCATTACAGATCAGGGAGACGGCAAATATTGATCTGAATAATATGGATTATGATTTCAGGGTCATGGATGATCCCAATCAATTATTTGACCTGATCATCAAAAAATGAGATCAACAACAAAGCAAGATTAGTTGCGGGGTATTGCTGGGACTGGAAAAGCAAGAAGCAAAAGGATGCAATGGATGTTGCTATTCCCGAACACAGTTTTGCGATGCAATGGAACCTTACGGATGACGGCAGTTTGTGGATACTCCAGCCCAACTCGATTAAACAGGTCGGTTGTATACATACATGTCAGGGACTTGAACTTAATTATGTTGGTGTAATCATTGGCAATGACCTTATTGTCAGAGATGGGAATGTATTGGTTGAATCCTTCTGCACGTTCTTCCATGGACCGTTCCATACATGGATATAAAAAGCTACTTAAAAAGGATCCTGTAGAGGCAAAGAAAAAAATAAGATCAATTATAAAAAATACTTACAAGACCCTTATGACCCGGGGAATGAAAGGCTGCTATATCTATTGTACAGATAAGGAAACCCAAGAATATTTCAAAGAATTGATAGGGAGGTAAGTATTATATATTATCAGAGTTCCTTTTTTACAGTAAATCTGTAAAAAAGGAACTCTGATTAAGCAACATTTTTTCTGTAAAAAGGACTAAGGTTTAGCATTTCAAATTCAGTGTCAAAACTCATATATTTTTCCAGCCAAAGACTGAACTTGGGTGCACTTTTCTTCATACTTCTTCACGATCTCTTTGGCCATCTCCCCTGCAGTGATGCCGTCTTTTGCATCAAGGATATATTTTACACCCCGGCCGGTCTCCTCGCGCAGGGAACGTTTGGGCGCATAGCTTTGCGCGTTTTGCTGGAAGTGAAACTGGCAGTTTGAGATCAATATAAAATACCTATAATATCCGCTCCCAATAAACTAAAACAACTCATAGTAAAACGTTAAACGGTTGACTCAAAAGATGATCAGATAAAAAAAGGGTGAATGGAGAATATGTTCAAAGGGTACCCTAAAGTGTCATTCGGGTCCCTTTTTTGATCAGCAGGAGCAATATTCCCAGGATGACCAGGATGGCGGAGATCGCGACCGAGAAGAACCAGAAGAAGTAGAGAGGGCCGGGCTGGCCTTTGTTGATCTTGGTATGTTTGCGGTATTTATTTAAGTAATGCGATATCCGCAGGTTAAACAGAAAATAATTCGGGATGCCCTCCAGAATGCGTTTTAAGTAAAAGTAAATGGAAAGCGTCGGCCAGAGGTACACCAGAAGGGCCAGTACAAAGAAAATGATGGAAAAGGTGATCATTTTTTGAAAACCTGTAAATATTATTTCTTAAAATAACAGATTAGGAAGAAGATTCAAGATTAATAAAGAAAAACTCAGCAATCCGTAAAAATGAGGGCATGATCGCCGGATGTGATGTTATTTGAAAACAACCTGGCATTAATAAGGTCCGGAATATTCCGTGAATACCGTCCGGGGATCAGACCCTGATGTGCAGCTCCGTCAGCATGCCGATGAAATCGATGCAATCGACGTCCTGCTCCCTGCAGATGGAGGGCACCTTGTACCGGGATTTTTCGGAGGGAAAGGAAACCTGTTTTGCAAAGCCGCCGGTCTTATCACAAAGCTTTGCGCAGGCGACCGCCTTAGGTCGTTTTTGGAAGCGCCTTTGAAAATTTGCTTGTTTCATAGGTTTTTTCCCATTTTAGGGACAGTCGTTCCGCACCGGCGCTGAGCGGTGTTTCCCGGAAACCGTGTTCCGTCAGCCAGGTGCGCAACGGATATTTCCTGCTTTTCCCCCGGAGGGCAGGTCCCGGTCGGCGCTCGGGAGGGGGTCGATCTCGTCATATACGGGTTTAATGATGAGGATCCCGTTGTGATGCGCGGCGATCTGCTCCATCAGGAAGGAAACAGGTTCGCCGGGTACAATACATACCAGGCCGTAATGAAAATGCTCGTGTCTACGCAGTATGGCTCCATCAGATCTTTTTTTCCATGTCCAGGACATGGTTCGCGTTTTTCAGGTTGAACATCTTTTTCATTTTATACAATCCCATTTCGCCGTTGTGATAGGCCCGGAACAGCGTGCGGGTGTAAAGGCGGCCGTACTGACGGACGGTTTCCGAGGAACGGTCCCTTCTTCGGACCGCCTGCGGCATGTTTGAATTTTTCCTTCCGGGCCGCAAGTTCCGCTTCCCATGCTTTTTCCAGTACGTTGAAGGTGTCCTGATCAATAATCTGCATCTGTTTCAGGCGTACCAGGCAGGCACAGGGGCTGACGTTGAATTTCCGTGCCGTCCTTTTCACCGCCTAAGGCTGTCAATGGATGCCGCTGACTCCAGCATTGCGTTTTGGGGCATCAGGCAGCAGCCGGCGAATGCGTCCACACCATTTTCGCTGTGTGTCTGCGGGGCGTCCCAGCGGTTGATCGCATTCTCTTCTCTGCGAAAGGTGTACCAGTTCGTGGAAAAGGGTGAAGGACCGTGCTTTTCCCGGGTCCGAATCGTTGATGACGATAATGGGCAATACTTTATAGAAGATCGCCATTCCCCGCATCAGTCTCCTGTCAACATGGGACCATTCCCGGTATTTTGATGTCAGAAAAATGAAGATTCCCTTGTCCTCCAGTTTGTTCCTCCATGCGTCGAAGTCGGGGCGGCCGTCAGCCTCCAGCCATTTTCTGATCACGGTGGCGGCCGCTTCCGGAGTGCTGTGCGCTTCCAGCGGGGGAGGAGTGAAAGGTCCCGTGGGTTCGCCGTGCTCTTCACGGGTCTCAAGCATGAGCTTACGCAGGCGCTCGAGGATGGCGGTGATGCTGCGGATCCGGTGCGGATCGAACATATCCGGGTTGCTGCGGGAAAGGCGGCGGAAAGCGGGGCGTCTTCGCTCAGCCGGTATTCTCCGGCAGTCGGTCTGACACGAATACCCAGCGGGGGACTTTGTAAAGGGAGGCGAGCTTCTCAAGCTGTTTCAGGGTGGGTGTTGCCGATCCCGCTTCGAACTCGGTGATCCTGCCGACCTTTTTTTTCACTTCGGAGAGGTCGAAGCCCATTTGTTCACGGCAGGCCTTTAAAACTTGCGGGTTTATCTCTTCGGTCCTGTAAGGCATCGGAAGGTCCCTTATTGCTGTGCCGCGTGTCTTTTGCGTTTATTTTCTTCCATTCCCGGCTCCATTACAAGAATATGATCTGTTATGCCATTATACTGTAAATTCCTATCAATCAAAATTAATAGAATCGGAGATAAAACGCAACATATTATTAACAATATTAGCTTTACCCTGTATTCAACTGCGACACTGTAGGGTGGGCGAAAAGTAAATACGGGCAGGAATAACCGGCATACGGTTTCCGGAAAAAGGGCGGATCGTTCCGGTATAATTATTGTTACTTATCGAAAAAATGTTTTACGTTTGCAGAAAATGAGACGGTATCATGGATAAAAAGAAGAACGAAGCTTTCAAGCGGCTCTGGGCCCCCTGGAGAAATGGAGTATATCCGGAATCCCGGAAAGGAAGGGGAAACCGGCTGCGTATTCTGTTAAAAAACCTGTTAGGGACAGTGATAAAGAGGACCTTATCCTCTACAGGGGAAAAAAGGTCTATGTGATCATGAACCTTTATCCTTACAACAACGGTCATATCATGGTCGTGCCTTACCGCCACCTCAGTGATTACTGCGAAATGAGCCCTGAAGAACGGCATGAAATTGCTGATGTCACAGCGATCTGCATTGAGGTCCTGAGCAGGGTCATGTATCCCAACGGCTTTAATGTGGGGTTCAATCTCGGCAGGTCCGCCGGCGCGGGGATCGATGATCATATTCACCAGCATATCGTGCCCCGCTGGGACGGCGACACGAATTTCATGCCGATCCTGGGGCATACGAAGGTGGTGGTGGACGGCCTGAAGGAGACCTGGAAGGATCTGAAGAAAGAATTCGATAAATACGGGGAACGATGAGTTACCGAGAAGCACAGGTTGCGGGTCAGTTCTATCCCGGGATCCCCGGGCAATTGCGGGAAATGCTCGGGGAGCTTTTCCGTCTGGCCGGAAAGGATGCCGGAGAGGTGAAAGCGCCGGTCGCCGGCATTGTCGCCCCCCATGCGGGCTACGTGTTCTCAGGCCTGCAGGCCGCGAAGGCCTATCAATACCTTAAAGGCAGTACCTACCGGTTGGTCTGTATTCTCAGCCCCAGCCACCGGGAATACTTCTCCGGCATCAGCCTGTATTCCGGGGAAGGCTACCGGACCCCGCTGGGCGAATGTCCCGTGCATTCGCAGGGAAGGGACGAGGCGCTCAAATGCGGGGGCGTATCCCTGTCCGAAGCGGGCCACCGCAGTGAACACGCGCTGGAAGTGCAGCTGCCCTTCCTTCAGTATGTTCTCGGGGATTTGCAGATCCTGCCGATGGTCATGGGGGACCAGGATGCAGCCAGCATCCGGAATGCGGCGCATTGCGTGCGGCATCTTCATGAGCAATTTGGAGAGGACATCCTTTTTGTTGCCAGCAGCGACCTTTCCCATTTCCATCCCGCGGAGGAGGCCCGGAAGATGGATACGGCATTTATGAGCATGCTCGAAACGGCCGGCGATGTACAGATCCTGGAAGCCGTCCGGCAGGGACAGGTGGAAGCCTGCGGCGCCGGGCCGGTGCTGGCCGTCCTGCAGGGCCTCGGGAAGGAGGCGCACAGCGTCCGGGTGCTCGGATACAGCCACTCCGGCGAAGTGACGGGCGGGCAGCAGGAGGTCGTGGGATATACCTCGGCGCTGATCCTGCGTACAGGCGGGGATCCCGGAAAAGGGCATGCATGATCCATATAGAAAAATATGAAGAGGAAAGGCACGCGTTCTGGGATGACTTTGTCCGCAATGCCAATAACGGCACCCTCTTTCACGAACGGAAATTCCTGAGCTATCATCCCGAAGGCCGTTTTACCGACCATTCCCTGGTATTTACGGAAAATGGGAAGCCCGTCGCCCTGCTTCCGGCCACGGATATCTCCGCAGACGGCAAACGCTGCCTGTACTCGCACCGCGGGAGCAGTTACCGGGGGTATCGTCCAGCCGGTAGGCCAGGGGGTGGAAAAGAACGTGCGCATCATCGGGGCGCTGAACCGCTACGCGGAAAAGGCGGGCTTCGGGCGCATCGTGATGACGCTGCCTCCGGATATTTACAACCGGCAGCTGAACAATTACCTTGAATTCGCCTGCTTTATCAGCAGGTACCGGTACCTGAAACGGGAAATTTCCTCGGTGCTGAAGCTGGAGGACAGCCCGGAGAAAAATATTGCAAAGTTCAAAAGCACGAACCGCACGGCATTCCGCCGCGGAGAAAAAAGGAGTGAAGGTCCGTGAAAGCGGGGATTACGCGCGCTTTTACGAGATTCTGAAGAACAATCTGAAGATCCGTCACGGCGTGCTTCCCACCCATGCACTGGAGGAGCTGTACGCACTGAAAGCACGGTATCCCGGACGCATCCGGCTCTACGGGGCCTATCTCGGGGAGACGATGATCGCCGGGATCGTCATGTTCGACGCCAACGACCGCGTCACCCTTGCCTTCTATATCTCCCATGACGAAAAATATCAGGAATACCGCGCCGTCAATGTACTGTTCAAGGAAGTGATCGCGGACAGCATCGCCCGGCGTTTCCATTATCTTGATTTCGGGATTTTCACGGTGAATATGGAACCGAATTACGGCCTGGCGCGCTTCAAGGAAAGTTTCGGGGCCGGCGGCGTTTTCCGCGACACCCTCATGCTCGACATCAAATAGCAAATTGCGGAACGGCAGGTATGGCAAGACAGGATATCATCAGACTGAGCAAGCAGACCCTTATTTACGGATTCGGTTATGTGATCGCCAGAATGATCAATTTCCTTCTGCTTCCCTTTTACTCCCACCACATGCTTCCCGGCGAGTACGGGGTCATCTCCCTGGTCTATGCATTTATCGCTTTTCTGAACATTATCTATCATTACGGGCTGGAAAGCGCTTTTCTGCGCTTCTATTCCGGCAGCGGGACCGGAGGGGCTACGGGAGGAAGGACGTTTTCACCACCGTATTCCTGTCCATTATTGCCACCAGTGTCCTGTTCTCGGTCCTGATATGGCTTTATGCTCCCGCGCTGAGCCGCGTCCTGCTGAAATCGACGGAATATGTGCGCATTGTCCGCATGACGTCCGTGATCCTGCTGCTGGACGCGCTCTTCCTCATCCCCCTGCATTATCTCCGCATCCGGAACAAGGCCGCGGTCTTCACTTCCATTACGCTGGTCAACGTGTGTATCAATGTCGGTCTGAACGTCTATCTCATCGGTTTCCGCGGGATGGGGATCGAGGGGGTGTTCATCAGCAATATCGCCGCCTCCGCCTTTAATTTCCTGATCCTGATCCCCGTCGTCGTAAAGAACTGGAACGGGCGTTTCTCCGCTTCCCTGTGGAAAAAACTCATTATTTTCGGACTGCCCTTCATCCCCAGCGGTCTGTCCAGCATGATCATTGAGCTGAGCGACCGCTATATGCTGGAGTGGTTTGAAGGCCTGCGGACGGTGGGGCTTTATTCCGCCGGGCACAAGCTGGGTATTTTCATGATGCTGGTGGTGATGGCCTTCCGTTTTGCCTGGCAGCCCTTCTTCCTTCAGAAACGCAATGATCCGGCCGCAGCGCCGCTGTTTTCAAAGATCATGACCTATTTCGTCTTTGCCATGAGCCTGGTCTTCCTGCTGATCAGCTTTTTCATCCGGGAGATCGTCTCCCTGGAGATCATGGGCAGGTATCTGATCGAAAGCGATTACTGGGCGGGCACCGTCGTCGTGCCCTATATCCTGGCCGCCTATGTGTTCAACGGGATCTATATCAATTTTCATCCCGCCATCTTTTATTCCGGGAAAACCTGGGTGATCTCCATTGTGGTGGGGATCGCTGCCCTGCTCAATGTGGGGGCCAACCTCTTCCTTATCCCGCGCATCGGCATGGTCGGTGCGGGAATATCCTCCCTTGCGGCCTACTGCTTTATGGCCGTCTGCACCTACTGCATCGTCCGGAAATGGATGCCGGTGGCGTACGAATGGAAAAAACTGCTGCTGATGTTCCTTCTGACGATCGCGGCCTTCGGTATTTTCATCCTTTACGGGATCGCAGCGCCCGGCATGAAGCTGCTGATCGTCCTGCTCTATGCATCCGCTGTCCTGCCTTTCATCTATCCCGGAAGAGGAGGGGAAGCATGCAGCGTAGGCTCCTGAAACATTCGCTGATATACACTTCCGGGAACGTGATGGCGCGGGGGCTCAATTTTATTATCCAGGTGGTCATCTGGAGCGATCATTTTCCTCCCGAAGCCTACGGTCAGATCGCCTACTGTTATGTGTTCATCAGCTTTGTCACCGTGATCCTTCCCTTCGGGTTCGATGCCGCTTTCTTGAACTATTACGTGCGGAAAAAGGAAAAGTCGGCGTATTTGGTCAATACGCTGTGCTTCATCCTTCTGGCGGGACTGCTTTTTGCGGGCGCCGCCTTTTATTTCCGCCATTCCTTGAGCATGATCGCGCTTCGCTCGGACAGCGTCCGGCTTCTGAATCTCTCTCTGCTCATTCTCTTTTTCGACCTGCTGAACAATCAGGGGATACTGTTCCTGCGGGCGGAGGAAAGGGCCTCGCTAAGCGTACTGCTGCAGAATATCGAGATCGTACTCCGTCTGGTGCTCCTGCTTCTGCTTGTCAGCACCTTTTCCGCGCATATCGAGTACATCCTCTGGGCCAATGCCGTTTCTTCCCTCGGCCTCTTTGTGGCATTGACCGTGATCATGATACCCCGGATCAAGGGGGGAAGTATCTCGGTGCGCATCATGAAAGAAATGCTGGTCTTCGGTTTCCCCTTCATGATCTCAGGGCTCTTCGACCGCACTATCGAGCTGGCGGACCGCCGTTTGCTGGGGCATTTCATGGGGGATGAGACCGTGGGGCTCTATGTGGCCTGCTATACGATCGCTGTGCTGATACGGCTTCTGGTTTACAGCTTTAATGCGGGATGGCAGCCGTTCTTTCTGCGGGAGATCGACAGGGAGGGCGGGCTCGAGCGGATCGAGCGGATCTACGTGCAAACGGCAAGTGTTTTCATCATGCTCTGGTTCCTGGCCTCCGTCTGGGTGCCGGAGATCGTCCGCATCCCGCTGGGGGAAGGGAGGCACGTTTTGCATTCCGCCTACTGGAGCGGCATCCCGGTTATTCCCGTGATCATGGCCGCCTATGTCATGATGGGCCTGTATTTCCTTGAGCTCCCGGGAATATGTTATCACAAAAAAACCGCGATGAACGCCCTGTTCATGGGGCTGGGGGCCGTGATCAACATTCTGCTGAACCTGATCCTCCATCCCGCGGATGGGCATGATGGGTGCAGCCCTCGCCACGGCGGCCGCGTACACCTCCATGGCGGTCAGCATTCGTATCTGGAATATGCGCCGGACGTCCATAAAGCGCGGCAACGTAAGGATCCTGAGCATTGCGGGGGTCTCGGCCGCCATGTTCATCCTGCTGCAGTTGCCGGGATTATCGTTGCTGATCCGGGGTTTTATCTCCGTGCTGTATGTTGCGATCGTTTATATGATACAGCCGTTGCGGATCCATTCCCTGAGGGGGAAATAAATCCTGCATGACGGGAAATAAAGGCAAAAAACATTCTTTATTCGATTTGTGTTCGGGGTTCGGGCGTTGGGGGAGGAGCTTTGAGGAGGATCAGCCGCACACGGAGCGGTAGATGGCCTGAGCTTGCCGGTGATCACTTCTTTGTCATATTTTTCCACGATCTCCTGCCGGATCGCCTGTGCATCGTATTTTCCGGATATGCTGATCATCTTTTTCATGACGTCAGCCAGGGCCATCGGATCGCCTACCGGCACCAGGATGCCGTTGTTTTTATGCACATAATCATTCGGGCCGCCGATATTGCCGGCGATCACGGGAATACCGCAGGAAAGTGCCTCCACAAGGGAAACGCCGAAGGTCTCCATCTTGCTGTACAGCATGCATACGTCCGCATGCTGCAAGTTGTGCAGGACGACATCCCTTCCGGTCTCACGGACGAATTCGACCTGCCTGCTCAGGCTGCAGTCCCGGGCGGTTTTAGCCAGATGTTCATACTCGGGGCCGTCTCCGACGATCCGCAGCTTTGCCAAGTGCGTGTTCCCGATCGATATAAACGTCCGGATGATCCTGTCGATCTGTTTCTCGGGACGGAGCATGGCCACGATCAGATAGGTGAAGTGCGTTTTGGCGGGGGGTGTTTCCGGCGGTTTGAAAAATCCGGTATCCACCATGTTCCCCACCACGCGGGTATCGCACTGCGGCGGGATCCTGAAATACTGCCGTATGCGTTTCATCACCCGGATTTGAGGGCGCGATGAGCGCGGAGGCTTTTTTGTACGCTGCGTTGATCAGTCCTTTCTGGAAGGGGAGAGAATCCGTCGTACATCAAAAATTCTTTCAGATGTTCGGATATGACAACGGGGACATCCGGATCGAACGAGGCCAGTGCCGCTCCCGTCCAGAGCGAGGAATGCACATGAAAACAATCGGGCGTTCCTTCGTTCTTCAGTGCCGTGTCCAGCAGTGTTTTCAGGATCTTGCGGTAGCGGCCATAAAAGGCTTCCGGACGTTTCGGATGCCGGTTCGAGGCCAGGCACTGATAGGTCTTCACGCCGTTCTCACTGTAGATCCGGGTACCAAGGTCCTTTCGGGACGCGAAGAAGGAGCGCAGGGAAATGATCTCGGCGGCAACGACGACAACCTCATGGCCCGCTGCGGCAAGGGTTTCCGCGTGTTCTTTGAAAAAGGTACCGTTTACCGGATTGGAGGGATACGGGTACCAGGAGGGAAGGATAAATATTTTCATAGCCTATACGGGGTTGTTAATGTTAAAATACCTGGTTTCTATGTTAAAATGCTGTTCCAGATGTGTTTTCAGGGCTTTGACTCCCAGGGTTTCCGACCAGTAGTGGCCGATATTCAGGTAATTGGTCTTGCTTTCATAGGCGATGGCCGGTATCTGTTCTCGGATATCCCCGGTGATATAGGTGTCGGCTCCCATTGCCAGTGCCTTTTCGTAATAAGAGGCGCCTCCGCCGGATACACAGGCAAGCGTCTCCGGCACTTCAGGACCGAAGGCGAGGTAATCGATACCGAACTTTCTTCCCGGGGCGATGCCGGAAGGGGGGATCGCAGTGCCTTCGTCGGTACCCAGTTTCTCGTGATAACGCCCCATGATTTCGTTCAGGTTCATTTTTGCCTTGTTCTTCAGCATAAAGCCCACTTCGACCGTTCCCGTGATCTCTGCGGAGATACAGGCGGCAAGCTGTGCATTGTTCCCCAGTTCGCAGTGTGCGTCCAGGGGGAGGTGAATGCCGAAAAGGGACATGCCGGTATCCAGGAGTGTCTTGACCTTTGCCTTTTCCCTGCCCCGGAGCGTAAAGAAGTTCTTTCCGAAGATCCCGTGGTGAACGATCAGCGCATCGGCGCCCCAGCCGGCCGCCGCCTCGAGGGAAAGCCGGTTGTAAGACACGGCGAAAGCGATCTTTCGGATTCTGTCACTGCCTTCGACCTGAAGGCCGTTATGGCAGTAATCCTCATAATCCTCGTAGCGGAACAGATGCCGGAGATATTCCGCAAGCTTGTCACGATGTATCATTGCTGAGCTCCTTCCTGCGTTCCTGCGATGATCAGGCTGACGGAGACCGGGCGGTGATCGGAGATATAGCTGTGATATTCGCTCCAGCGGCCTTCAAGGTAGGTGTCGTAGAGCAGGGTCTGTGTTTGGTGATGGTGTTCGAACAGCTCGCTGGTAATAAGGATATGGTCGATGTGGGAGGGGTCGGAGAGGATAGGACCAGAGCAGGTTGCTTCCTTCGGCAATATGCATGTCGGTGAAACGGCTGGAGAGCGAATCGTCGATCCAGAGCTGAAAGACATTACGTCCACGGTCCGTCAGTTCATGCGTTCAGGTCACCGAGAACGACAAGGTTTTCCTCATTAAAATCCGACCTGATGTGGTCATCCAGTAATTGAACGGCCTCCTGCCGCCGCCGCTCCTCGTCCCAGCTGTCATCCGGGTCGATCGCGCCGTCGCCGCTGGCTTTAAAATGGTTGTTGATGATCACGACCTTTACGCCCTGCCAGCGGGCCTCCATCACAAGGGGAGGTCGCGGAAAGGGGCGTGACATATCGGTATAGATCTCATAGATGCTGGTGTCGAGGGCGATCAGGCTGTCAAGGTAGAAATACGCCAGACCCAGTCGCCGCCGCCTTCGCCCCGGTGCCAGGAATAATGCTCCAGTCGGTCCGCCAGCTGCTGAAATGCGAACGCTGAGCTGATCTCCTGAAAGGCGATGATGTCCGGTTTCATGTCACGGATGGCGTCCTCAACGTAATTGATGCTGCTGATGCCGCTTTTCGGGAAAAGGTTCAGGTTCCAGGTCACGATATCCAGGGTGTCGCCGCCGCCGAAGGCGGGGAACCCGTGCACACCGTTATCGTCCGGCGTATCGATCGCACAGGCAGTCAGGAAAATAAAAAGGAGTGCGGATGTGAAGGACTTATTCAGGTGATCTCCGTTTCAATAATATATTGTTTGTTCGCTACAGCGATATGCCGGATCTGATGTTTCGGGAAATACAGTTTGCTCAGCATCCGGGTGTCGATCCTGAGGTCGGGATAGTCGACCCTGACGAAGGGGATCGAATGGGTGTAGCGCTCAAGAAAGTTGATCAGCATTTCGGCGATCTTCCGGTGGGAAAGGATATGCAGTGTCAGTATGTCATTCCTGAAGTGCACAAAATCCAGCTCGACTTTCAGTGTGTTCACGATCGGCGCCTTCATGGTAATGACAATGGTCTCATCCGGTTTTTGTATGTCAAAATGAAGGTTTTTCAGCAGACCTTTGTCCGAATTCAGCTCCGCAGAGAAATGAAGGTGATCGAATGTCAGTGTTATGGTTTTCATAGACAGTGAAGATAATACAAAATGGTATATAAAATCAATATAAAGTTGCCGTTAATCCCGATTCTGAAAAAATATCTGGCGTTCGCATCGGAAACATTATATATTTTACGACATTTGACAAACAAACATGAAGGAGGATCAAATGAGCATACGTGTAGGTATTAATGGGTTTGGAAGGATAGGACGTCTGGTATTCCGCGAACTTCAGAACCGCAAGGACCTTGAAGTTGTGGCGATCAACGATCTGACCGATGCCAAAACCTTGGCTCATCTGTTGAAATATGATTCCGTTCACAAAAAATACAATGGCGACGTTTCTTCAAAAGAGGATTCCATTGTCGTTGACGGAAAAGCGATCCGTGTGTATTCGGAAAAGGACCCTGCGCAGCTTCCGTGGAAAGATCTCGGCGTCGAATACGTCGTGGAGGCGACCGGGGTATTCCGCAAGCGCGATCAGATCGCAAAGCACCTGGAAGCCGGAGCCAAAAAGGTCGTTCTGACGGTACCCGCCAAGGACAAGATCGACAACATGATCGTTCTGGGCGTCAACGATAATGATCTCAAAGAAAGTGATCAGATCGTTTCCAACGCTTCCTGTACAACGAACTGTCTGGCACCGGTCGCGAAGGTGCTCAATGACGCATTCGGTATTGTCAAGGGACTGATGACCACCGTTCACGCATACACGAACGACCAGCAGATCCTCGATCTGCCGCATAAGGATCTTCGACGCGCCCGTGCGGCCGCGATGTCCATTATCCCGACCACGACCGGTGCGGCAGCCGCGGTCGGAAAGGTGATCCCGGACCTTGAGGGGAAGCTTGACGGTATGGCAATGCGCGTACCGACATTCGACGGGTCCGCCGTGGACCTTGTTGTTGAGCTCGAGAAGGAAGTGACCAAAGAAGAAGTCAACGCCGCACTTAAAAAAGCGGCCGAAGGCGAACTCAAAGGGATCCTGGAATATACCGAAGATCCCATTGTCTCCGTTGATGTCATCGGCAACAGCCATTCCTCGATCTTTGACGCCGGCACTACCATGGCCAGCGGCAATATGATCAAAGTGCTGAGCTGGTATGACAACGAATGGGGTTACAGCGTCAGGGTCGTTGACCTGCTGGAAAAAATGGCGAAGATGTAAACCAATTATATAACAAAGGCTGTTCTCCGTGAACAGCCTTTGTTATATTACAGTATGTCCACAATAAAATTTATATTTGCCTTACATAATCATCAGCCCGTTGGAAATTTCAACGAGGTATTCGTGCATGCGTATGAAAAGGCCTACAAGCCTTTGATCGGGCTCCTGAAAGAACATCCCGGTATTGCCGTATCGCTGCAATACAGCGGCCCCCTGCTTGAGTGGCTGATAGAGAACAAGCCCGGATTCATCGACGATATACGCTTACTGACGGACAGGAACAATGTCGAGCTGCTCTCGGGCGCCTTTTATGAACCTATGCTCACCCTGCTTCCCGAATCCGACAGGATCGGGCAGATCAAACTGCAGAACAGCCTTCTTCGGGATGTTTTCGCCTATGTTCCCCGGGAATGTGGATACCTGAACGGGTATGGTCCCTTGACCTGCCTTATTGCATTTGCGAGAGCGGGCTCAAATATACGGTGATCGATGAACATCACTGTCGGCCGTCCACCGGCCGTTGAAAGGATATTACAATACGGAAGCCGAAGGAAGAACCGTCGGCGTATTCTCCATTTCCGGGGTTCTGCGGGAAATGATACCCCGGGAAAGTCCGGAAAAGGTCATCGATTATCTGCTTTCACAGACCTCGGACAATGATCAGGATGTGCTGGTGTTCATGGATAACGGTGAAAAGTTCGGGATATTCCCGGAAAGTGAAGACCGCCTGAAATGGCTGGGAAAATTTATTGAACTGCTCGAGCTGAACAGCGGGAGCATTCAGACGACGACCTACAAGGATTACTGGGAACATTACATGCCGCTGGGCCTCTGCTATCCCACCGAAGGCGGATATCCTCAGATGGACAAGTGGGCTTCCGCGCTCGGCGGTTTTGGGAACGGCTGGCGCAGTTTTCTGCACAAGTATCCCGAGTCGAACTGGATGCACAAGCGCATGAGCCAGATCAGCCGGAAGATCGACGCCCTGATATGCATGGGCAAGGCCCCGAAGAGCATCCGGAGGATCAAAAAGCAATTCTGGAAAGGGACCTCGCATGATGCCTACTGGCACGGCCAGTACGGCGGCATTTACCTCCCGCATTTGCGGAACGTAACCTGGTCGAACCTGATCCGGGCGGAAAAGGCCATTGATGAACGCCTCTATAATCTTTCCGGACAGATCTATCAGGAACTCACCGATATCAACCGCGACGGATACAATGATGTGACCGTGATCACCCGGCATCTCCGTGCGGTCTTTGATTCCCGCATCATGGGCGGACTGGAGGAACTGGATTTCAAGCCCTGCGACGTGAACCTTTGCAACACGATCGCCTCTTATCCGGAGTTGTTCCATGATGAAATGGACGTTAAACCGGTTTATGACAAGTACCCCGGTATTCCCTGATGGAGCGCTACTATGACAAGGATATTGACGTTGACCTTGTGCGCGGGCATGCGCTTGAGGATGCCAGTGATTTCATCAATGAGGCCGTAGAGGTGAAAAGCACCGTGCATTCCAATTGCGTGCGTTTTTCCCGCAACGGTTGGATTAACTGGCAGAGGGCGCACCTGTGCAAGACCATTGTCTTCAATGAGAACGGTTTTGACGTTGAATACCGTATCAGAAACAAGGGCATCGCCGGCATGGAATTCTGGTTCGGTCCCGAGTTTAATTTTTCCGTTAACGGCGGGGAATGGGAAAAGCGTTATTATGCGGCTCCCGGAGTTCTCAAGGGCAAAACGCTTGAGTATGTTTCCGATACGGATGAGGTGGACAGGCTGATCGTGCGCAATGACGATGAGGGGTATGAGATCATCATCACCTCCGCACAGCCCGTACGCGTCATGACCTATCCGCATATTATTCCGGTGCTTTCTCAGGAGGGCATAGAGAATATCTTTCAGAATATCGTTCTGAATTATTTCTGGAAGATCTCCATCCAGCCCCGGGAAACAAGAAAGATAGGCCTTTCCGTAAAGATAAACGTCTGCAAATAAGTCCGGGACCGGGGAAGAAAACGGCGAAAAGCAAAAGAATTTTCATGAACAAAGCAGCACGCTATGAGGATCTTCTCCGGGAGATACGGGGACTGATCGCGGGAGTGAAGGACCCTCTGGCAAATTATGCCAATACCGTGGCGGCGATCTATCACACCTTTCCCGATATCAACTGGGCGGGATTTTACTTTTTTAAGGACGGCAAGCTTGTCCTGGGCCCGTTCCAGGGCAGGCCAGCCTGCGTGTTCATTTCAGCCGGTAAAGGCGTTTGCGGTACCGCCTCGGAAACAAAAACGACTCTGGTCGTGGAGGACGTGCTGGATTTTCCCGGGCACATCGCCTGCGATGCGCGGTCGCGCTCGGAGATCGTGGTCCCGCTGATGCACAACAGTAAGGTAAGCGCCGTTCTCGATATCGACAGCCCGGTGAAAAGCTATTTCGACCGGACCGACAAAAAGTATCTTGAAGCGATCGTCTCGCTGCTTGAAATGACGTTACCATGAGTCCGCGGAACAAAGGGAACATGAGCGCGGATAATTTCATTTAACACTTGACTTATGAGTGTTCGTAACTTAAATTATTAGGCTTTGTACCACGTATTTTAAAGGTGTGTAAATGGCAGAGAAGAAAAAGAAAAATACCGAGAAGTCACATATCAAGATAAAGGCCGAGCAGGCTGCGCGCAAGAAACGGAACAGTAACGAAGCGAACCGCGCACTGAGCCGCTATCTTGACGAGATCGGGAATTTCGAGCCCCTGAAGCCCGAAGAGGAAATTGATCTCGCCCGGAGAGTAAAACAGGGCGACCGCCGCGCGCTGAAACAGCTTTGCGAAGCCAATCTTCGTTTTGTGGTCAGTGTGGCAAAGGATTATCAGGGCCAGGGTTTGCCATTGACGGACCTTATCAACGAGGGGAACCTCGGCCTCATCAAGGCAGCGGAACGTTTTGACGAGACCCGGGGATTCAAATTCATTTCCTATGCGGTATGGTGGATACGGCAATCCATTTTACAGGCTCTGGCGGAACACAGCCGCATCGTCCGGCTTCCTCTGAACCGCGTCGGTACGATCAGCAAGATCTCACGGGCCGCCGAAGAGCTTGAAGGTTCTCAGGAACGTACGCCCAATGAAGAGGAACTGGCGACAAAGCTCGGGATCAAAACCCAGGAAGTCTCCGATGCCGTGCGGATCTCCCGCCGTCATCATTCCCTGGACGCTCCCTTCCGCGACGGCGAAAAGAATTCGCTTATCGACATTATCCAGGACAATGCGCAAAAGTCTCCGGACAAAAGCCTCATGGAGGAATCCCTGGAATCGGAGATCCAGACCGCCCTGGACACCCTCAAGGACCGTGAACGCGAAGTGATCAAAATGTATTTTGGTATTGATCGTGAATACGCCCTGACGCTGAATGAGATCGGCGAAGAGTTCAATCTCACGCGTGAAAGGGTGCGGCAGATCAAAGAAAAAGCGATTCGCCGCCTGCGCCATAAGTCACGCAGCACGAAACTTCAAAATTATCTCGGACAATAAGCAAACCCATTGAAAGGTGGTGAAGAAAAAGTATGGTACAAGTCACAGTTCACAAGGATGAACCCCTCGAAAGAGCTCTGCGGCGCTTCAAGAAGAAATTTGAAAAAGCCGGCATTATGAAAGACATCAGACAAGAACTCTTACTACATCAAGCCGAGCCAGGACAGACGGATCCGGAAAGCGAAAGCGGAACGCAGGCTCAAACGACTTGCCCGCCTTTCAAATAGATAATCGTATTTGTCAGACGAAAATTACCCGGCCTTTTGCGCCGGGTTTTTTTATATATATACCTTAAAATGTCGAGGCGTCGAGACGTCGAGGTGTTGAGACGAAGCAACGCCGGGACTGCGTGATGACATCCAGTACCACACAACCCTGAGGTGATCGAAGGGTTAAAATTAATTAGCCCGGCATGGAATGCCGGGACCGCGTGATGACATCCAGTACCTTAAGGGACAAAGAAAAGAAATATCTAACACCGGAAACCCAAAAAAACCTAAAAATTCATTGTATCTCATGCAAAAATTCACGATTTTCGCAAGTGGCACGGCAGCAGATAAAATATCAATTCTATTTTCTCTAAAAACAAGAGGATACACATGTCCAACAAAGCGCAAAGCGGCGTTAATATTGATCTGGGGAATCAATGTTCGCGCACGGCCTTCGCATGGGCGAAAAAAACCTTTCGGGAATCGTCCGGCCGGCGAAGGCAGTCCGGTCCCCGGCCTTGACGGCGCCTTTTCCAATATCATGGATTTCCGCGGCGTGAAGATCGGCATGTCCTCCGACGGGATCGGCACCAAGATCGAAGTGGCGGAACGGACCGGCATCTACGATACGCTGGGATACGACCTCATCGCCATGACGGCCGATGACCTGGCCGCGAACGGAATGGAAACCGTGAACCTGACCAATATCCTTGATGTCGATCATCTTGACCATGCCGTGGTGGATGCACTGATGCGGGGGTTGCACGATGCCGCCGGGGTAGCGAATATCGTGATCACCGGCGGGGAGATCGCGGAACTGGGCGGGCGTATCTGTGGATACGGCAGGGGAATGCATTTCAATTGGTGCGCCGCCGGGACCGCCGTGCTTCCGGAAGGCACGGAGCCGGTTGACGGCAGCGGGATCAGCGCCGGGGACTCGGTGATCGCTCTGAAAAGCCGGGGGTTCCGGAGCAACGGATTTTCACTTCTGAGGAATGTTATGCGGGAGCGTTCGGGGACGCCTGGCATCATGAGGCCTATGATGAGCACAGGACCTGGGGCGAGGTCCTGCTGACCCCTTCACGGATCTATTCGCCGCTGATCGCCGGATTGCGGAGATCCGGCTGCGGGCTGAAGGGAATTGCGCACATTACCGGCGGCGGCCTGGGAGATAATCTGGTACGGGTCCTGAAACATTCCGGCAGGGGGCGGAACTGACGGATGTTTTTGCGCCGCTGCCCTTTATGAAGGAAGTGCAGCGGATCGGGAAGATCAATGAAGCACAGGCCTACCGGCTCTGGAACATGGGGAACGGGATGCTCATCGTGGCGGACAAAAAAGAGGCCGGCCGTATCCTCTCGTACGCGAAAGCAGAGGGATATGCGGCAAAGATCTGCGGAAGTATCACTGCAAAAACGCAGATCGTGCTGGAGACAAAGGGGCTCGGTCCGCAGAAGATCATTTATGGATCCTGAGCACAAGGTACGCCATGCATACCCTGACCGAATGATAAAGGAGAAAATGTGAGATCCCATACGATCCAGCTGATGCTCAGGGAACGCTTCCGGGACAATGACGGAGCCTCTCTTGAGCGTGATGCAAAACGGTATTTTCAGATCAGAACAGGGAAGGTGAGGACCTCAAAGGTCTTCACGGTCGTGACGGACAAAAACGAAGGCGAGATCCGGGAATTCGCCGGGAAAGCGCTGAAGGATCCCCTCCTTCATGATATGTATATCGGCGACCTTTTTAACGCCAAAAACTACCGGCGCTACCTATACCTGGGCAAGCTTCCCGGCGTAACCGATGATGAGGGTGTTTCCGCACAAAAGACCTTTGCCGATTTTTTTCATCAGGCGCCGGCGGACGGAGAGCAGTTCATCTTTACCGGCGAGCTCTATTATTTTGAACAGGCGCTGGAGCAAGAGGCCCTCGAGACCCTGGCCCGGGACATGCTGGGCAATCCGCTGATCAATCATATTGAATACGGCACACCGAAACGCCGCATCGCTTATGTCCCGACGGTCAAGATCGAAAGCTCCGTCCGCATCCGGAACCTGCCGGTCGATCTTGGTGACCGGGAACTGAACGCATTGTCCGGAAAAATGCTCCTGTCGCTGGACCTGAAAGAGATGCAGGCCGTCCGGAAGTATTACCTGGATAAAAACACTCAAAAACTGCGGCGGGAACATGGCATGCCGCCGGATCCCACCGATTGTGAACTGGAAATCTTCGGGCAGACTGGAGCGAGCACTGCAAGCATAAGGAATTCAACGCACTCATCGATTATAAAGATCTGGAGACCGGCGAGGAAAAGCGTATCGATTCGCTTTTCAAGACCTATATTACCCGTTCTACACAGATCATCCGCGAGCGCTTCGAAAAAGCGGGAAATAACTGGATCCTGAAAGTATTCAACGATAATGCCGGCGTGGTGAAGATCGACGATGAGAACGTGTTTATCTGGAAAGTGGAGACACACAACAGCCCTTCGGCACTGGATCCCTACGGCGGTGCCCTTACCGGTATTGTCGGAGTGAACCGCGATCCGATGGGAACCGGCATCGGTGGCGGCAAATGCCTGTTCAATACCGATGTTCTCTGTTTCGGTTCTCCCTATTACAAGGGTGAGCTTCTCGAGGGACAGCTGCATCCACGGCGCATTATGGCGGGCGTGGTCAGGGGGATCGAGGACGGCGGCAATAAATCGGGCATTCCCACGGTGAACGGTTCCATTGTCTTTGACGACCGTTACCGGGGGAAACCGCTGGTCTATTGCGGCACCGCCGCCGTGATGCCCATGGAGTACCGGGGAAGGCCTTCCTGGGAAAAGGATCGATCCCGGGGACCGCATCGTCATGGCGGGGGGACGCATCGGGAAGGACGGTATCCACGGAGCGACCTTCTCTTCACTGGAGATCGACGAGCATTCGCCGCGTTCCGCTGTGCAGATCGGTTCGCCGATCACCCAGAAGAACCTTTCGGACTTTATGGAATGCGCCGCGAAAGAAGGTTTGTTGAAATGCTCCACCGACAACGGTGCCGGCGGCCTCTCCTCGTCGGTCGGCGAACTTGCCGGGATCAGCGGGGGGGCGGTCGTGGAGCTGGAGAAGGCGCCGCTCAAATATCCCGGCCTGCAGCCTTGGGAGATCTTTGTTTCCGAATCACAGGAACGCATGACCTTTGTGGTGGAGCCGGAAAATACGGCGGCATTGTTCGCGATGGCGGAGAAATTCGAGGTGGAGGTCAGCGAGATCGGATATTTCACGGACAGCGGCTATCTGGACGTCCGGTACCGGAACGAACCCGCCGCCTGGCTCGACCTCGATTTCCTGCATCACGGCGTTCCGAAGAAGTATATGCAGGCGGAATGGAAAGCACCCCGGCTCAAAGAGCCCCGGCGGCTGGATGCCGATCATAACGATATTCTCCTGAAGCTCATGGGAAGCCTGAACATCGCTTCCAAAGAAAGCGTGATCCGTGTCTACGATCACGAGGTCAAGGGGAAGACCGTCGTGAAGCCGCTGATGGGAACGGGCGGCAGGGCGCCTCAGGATGCCGCGGTCCTGCGCCTGCTACTGACCGTTATACCGGCGTGGCGGTCTCGAACGGCATTATCCCGCGCTACGGGGACATCGATCCCTATGAAATGTCCGCCGGCTCGTTTGACGAAGCGGTGCGGCAGATCATCGCGGTCGGCGGCAGGCTGCCGGATCCGGAGAAGGAAGAAGGCATTTTCTGGACCGTGAATGACAATTTCTGCGTTCCGGATTCGCTTTATGATCCGGTCCGGAATCCCGACGGCAAGCAGAAACTGGCCAAACTGGTCAGAATGAATGAAGCGCTCTTTGATATGGCGACCTTCTTCAATATTCCGATGACTTCCGGGAAGGACAGTATGAAGAATGATTTCAAAAAGGGGGATATCCGGATATCGGTGCCCCCGACAATCCTGTATTCCATGGTCGCGAAGATCGACGATGTGCGACGGACGGTGACCTCGGATTTTAAAAAGCCCGGCGATATCATCTATATGACGGGGAACACCTACAATGAGCTCGGCGCTTCGGAGTGTTATGCGCTTTTCGGCATCACGGGCGCCAATGTTCCCCGCGTAAGGAAAGAAGACGCCATGCGCGTCTACCGGAAAATGATGGCGGCCGGTGAACGTTCCCTGATCGAATCCGCACACGACATTTCCGACGGGGGGCTCGCGGTCGCGCTGACGGAATGTGCTTTCGGCGGAAATACCGGCTGTGATATCAATATTCCCGTTACGGAGATCGGACCCCTTGCCGAGCTGTTCTCGGAATCGCATTCCCGTTTTGTAATCACGGTGAGACCGGAAAATGCGGATACCGCGGAGAAAATCTTCGGCAACGACTGCAGGAAGCTGGGAGAAGTGACTTCCGAAGACAGGATCCGGATCCGGATCGGGGATGAGACGCTGATCGACAGGGACATTTCGCTTCTGCATGCCGCCTGGCGGGATGCATTGCGGACATAACAACAAAGGACCCCACAAGCATGCAAAACGAAAAGAAGGTAAAAGCGCTGGTGGTGACCGGTTTCGGCATCAACTGCGAGGAAGAGATGGCAGCCGCTTACCGGCTGGCGGGCGCCGAGGCGGTGATCCTTCATCTGAACGAGATATTTGAGGAACGGGATTCCATTCACCGTTACGATATCCTGAATTTCCCCGGCGGCTTTTCTTTCGGGGACGATATCGGGTCCGCCAGGGTGCTGGCAAATAAATTCAAGTTCAAGAAAATGCGTTCCGGAAAACGCTTTATCGACGACATCCGGGAGTTTCTCTCCGCCGGGAAATACATCATGGGCGTTTGCAACGGTTTTCAGGCGCTGGTAAAAATGGGACTGCTTCCCAACACGGGGGGTGGGTTTGAACAGGAAGTGACGCTGACCCATAACGATTCCGGAAAATTCGAGGATCGCTGGGTGCGCTGCCTGATCGCGCCGGAAAATCCGACGCCCTTTCTTTCGGATCCCGGGATGCACTCGATCGATCTTCCGGTCCGCCACGGGGAAGGGAAACTGGTGATCCGCGATGAAAACGTAAAAGCAGCTATCCTGGAAAAGAAACTCAATGTCATGACCTATGCGGATGCACAGGACCGGCCGTCCCCGCGGTATCCGGATAATCCCAACGGTTCGGAACTGGACTGTGCGGGCCTCTGCGATCCCTCGGGACAAGTGTTCGGCCTGATGCCGCATCCGGAAGCGTATCTTTCGCTCTACAATCATCCGGGCTGGCCGAAAAAAAAGCGAGAATGTCCGGATATTTCTGAAGAAGGAGAGGGCCTTTCCGTTTTCCGGAACATAGTCGGGAAAGCAGGATCCGCTCAAAAATGAGAACACCACTGCAAGAAGCCAGACGCCGCCGCCTGCGCGTGACCCTGTATTACGCGAGCGGCATGCAGTTCATCATCCGCCTTTTCATGGGCGTTGGCATCTTCATGCTTCTGCGTCTTGCAATATACGCATTTCTGACAAGGCGGTACGGACTTCCGTTCTATCTCTGCGAAGCCCCGTACGAACTGGTCGTCCTTGTGTTTACGGCCCTGCTGCTCTTGTTGCTGCCGTGGACAAAGGGGGGCCGCCTGCATTTTCTGGCTTCGCTGTGGATGCCTGCCGCCGCCTGTTTTGTGATCGTGGACGGGATAAGATTTTTGGCCGGCGCGGGAGGGAACGATATCGCCGGCGCCGTCTGGGGAACGTTGCCGTACCTGCTTCCCCTTACCGTCTTCATCATCATCTGGCTGCTGGATCCCCGGTCCCGGCGTATTCAGGTCATTCTCAGCGTGATGCTCGTACTGCTCTGTGCCTTCTGGATATCGGATATGCCCAGGACGCTGCGGCAGGCACGGGAACTGCACGACGTCGCAGAAGATCATAAAACCTTTTACCGGCAGCTCCGTACCGGACATGCGGTGCCTTACGGCGATCTGCCGCAAAAACAGGACAGCCGCTCCGTACACACCTCCTGGACTTTCCGGGCGGTGGATCCGCAGGATTACCGCATTGCGGGATCCGGCCGGCAGATTGCCACACTTGCTTATGTTGAGAAACTGGATATTGTCATCCCGGGAAGGTATGAGGGGCTTCCGTATTCGGAGCAGGCATTGCATTTCGAGACCCTCGAAGAGATCGAATATCATTATTTCTATAAATACCGTATCCGCCGGCATATCGTTCTGCGGGATTTCTATTTCAGCGGCGATCCCTTTTACCGTGCGGTATACGGCAACGGAGAGGAAGTATTCCTTGATAATGTCGCTGTACGAAAAAAATGAAAGGAGCTTATGCTGAAGATCAAACGCGCAATGATTTCCGTGTCTGACAAAACCGGGATCATTGACCTTGCCGCCGCCCTGGAAAGGCAGGGCTGTGAGATCATTTCAACCGGGGGAACAAAAAAGGTTCTGGAAGACGCCGGGATCAGAGTGACCTGTATTGAGAAAGTCACCGGAAATCCGGAGGCCTTCGGCGGAAGGATGAAGACCCTTTCCTTCCGCATCGGATCCGCCCTGCTTTACGACCGGAAGAAGGATGCCCGGGAAGCCGCCGCCCTGGACATTGTACCCATCGACATGGTGGTCTGCAATCTGTATCCCTTCGGGAAGGCGAAAGCCGTCGGAGCGGATCTTCCGGAACTGATCGAAAATATCGATATCGGCGGCCCCACCATGATCCGTGCCGCCGCCAAGAATTACAAATATGTGACGGTGGTCGTGGATAAGCACGATTATCCCGCCCTGCTTGAGGAGATCACGCAGCATAACGGCGCAGTGTCCGAAACAACGCGCTACCGCCTGATGCGAAAGGCGTTCAATCATACGGCGGATTACGACGCCCTGATCGCGACGACCATGGACGCGCATGCCGGTGAACTTTCCGTACGCCTGGCCTTTGATCAGGCCAAGGCGCTGCGCTACGGGGAGAACGCCCATCAGAAGGGCTGGTTCCTGCGAAAAAGGGGGCCGGAGAAAAGCTATTATGATATGAAGGTCCTGCACGGCAAGGAGCTTTCCTACAATAACATGTACGACATGTACGCCGCCCTGGAGTCCGTGCGGGATATGCGCCAGCATGCCTGTGCAGTGATCAAGCACGCAAACCCCTGCGGATTGAGCACCGGGGACGATCAGCGGAAGGTCCTGGAATACGCCTGGGCGGGCGATCCGGTCTCCGCGTTCGGTTCGGTCATTGCCTTTAACACGAAGGTCACGCGGGATACCGTGGAATTCCTCCGCCTTGATGCGGAGAAGGCCTCGCAGAAAAAATTCGTCGAGATCGTCGCGGCGCCGGGATTTGATGAGGAGGCACTAGATTATCTCCGCCTGCATAAGAATCTCCGCATTGTTGAACTTGATCCCCGTCACCTGACACCGGAAAAGGACATGAAATTCCTGCACAATGCATTACTTTATCAGGATCCCGACATGCAGATAAGGGAAAAAGCCGGATGGGTGACGCAAACACAGGAGGACCTGGATCCCGAACTGCTGGATTTTGGCCTCAAAGCCGTGCGCCAGCTGCGCTCAAACGCCATCTGCATCGTCCGGAAAGAAGACAGCGGATACTGCCGGCTTCTGGGGATGGGGTGCGGACAGCCGAACCGCATCAATTCCACCGAGCTAAGCATTCAGCGCTGCCGCGGGAACCTGAAGGCGGAATGGAACGGCCAAGGAGACGCGGACAGCTGGATCCGGGAACAGATGCAGAAGACCGTGCTCTTTTCCGATGCCTTTTTCCCTTTCCCCGATAATATCGAAACGGCGCACGAGGCCGGCATCCGGACTATCGTTCAGCCCGGTGGCTCCATCCGTGACAAAAAAGTCATTGCCCGTGCCGATGCGCTCGGGGTGAGAATGATGTTTACGGGGATGCGGCATTTTAAACATTAGACGGGATATTGTTTTGGACAGGATCGCCCCGCTTTGCAAATGTTGTTGGGAATAGGTTCGTCTTTGGAGATTATCTTGCGGATCTTGTTGTAAATGGTGATATTATTGTTGAATTGAAATCGGTGCGTAATCTATTGCCGGTCCATGAAATGCAAGCTGTCAATTATCTTCATGCAAGCGGAATGGACCTTGGTTTATTGATAAATTTTGGAGAAAAGAAAGTCGATATACGACGTAAAGTGAGGATCTTACCCTGATTAAGACGGGAAAAATCAGACATTATCCGATTGACCCTGTTATCCTGCCTTTCAAGCAACATCATGGTAATCCTGTTATCTTGTCTGCTAAACAGGTGATCCGGTCAAAATTATAGGAGAATAATATGTTATCATTACACGAAATATCCACTCCCCAGCTTAAAAAGATCCACCGCGGCAAGGTACGGGATTCCTTCCGGGTGGATGCAAAGCGCCGCCTGATCGTGGCGACGGACCGTTTGTCGAGTTTTGACATGGTCCTGAACACACGGATACCCGGGAAGGGGGCGGTGCTGAACTCTCTGGCCGCCTGGTGGTTTGAGCAGACCCGGGATATTGTCGACAATCATCTGATCAAGACGATCGGTACGAATGCGTCCCTGGTGCACGAAGCCGAACCGGTAAAGATCGAGATGATCGTCCGGGGATACATTACCGGTTCCGCATGGCGGAAATATGAAAAAGGGATCCGGGAAGTTTCCGGTGTTCCCATTCCGTCCGGCCTGAAAAAGAACGATGCCTTTCCGGAACCGATCCTGACTCCGACGACCAAGGAAGAAAGCGACCGCGAGATATCGCGCGAACAGCTTCTGGCGGAGGGCTGGACCACGGAGGATGTCTATTCGCAGATGGAGGAGATTTCGCTGAAGCTCTTTGAAAGGGGATCGCTGGAACTGAAAGAACGCGGTATTGTACTGGTGGACACCAAGTATGAATTCGGGATAAAAGACGGGAAAGTCGTACTCATTGACGAGATCCACACTCCGGATTCCTCGCGTTTCTGGTCCCTGGGAGATTACCGCAAAGATCCGGAAAAGGTAGAGCAGCTGGACAAGGAATTCGTCCGTGCGTACTTGATGAAGCACAAGAAGCACGGGAAATATCCCGCCGACCTTCCGGAGGATATTGTCAAAGAGACGGTGCGGCGCTACGAAAATATTTATAAAATGATCACCGGGAAGGCGATCCTGCATCCCCGGCGGCCCGAGCACTACCTGGCCTCCTGCCTGGAGGATGAAGGGTTGATCAGGGACGGTTTTACGGCCATTGTGATGGGATCGGAGTCCGACCTGCCGCACGCAGAAAAAATGAAAAAGATCATCGAATCCTATGACATTGCCTGCAACCTGCGGATCATGTCCGCGCATAAGAACGGCGAGGCTATCCTCGGCCTTGCGGAGGAATACAATCATGCCCTTGAACCCGTGGCGGTCATCGCGGTCGCCGGACGGTCCAATGGGCTCGGAGGCGCGCTGGCCGCGAACCTGAGCTGTCCGGTCATTTCCTGCCCGCCCTTTTCCGACAAGACGGACATGATGGTCAATATCAACTCCTCGCTGATGATGCCCTCGAACACTCCCGCCGCGACAGTCGTCGATCCGAAAAATGCGGCATATCTGGCCCTTCGGGCGCTGAATCTGCACCGTTTGAAAGAGGTTTTTTCGGATGAGATCATCGGGATAAAAGAAAAGTTGAAAGAGGCGGATCGGGGCGTAAGGAACCAGGATTAGGCGGGTTTTTTCCGGAGTTCGATCCGTATTTCCCCGGCGTTCCGCGCGGGGCTATTCAAGTTCAACCCTTCGATTACCTCAGGGTTGTGGGGTATTGGATGCCATCACGCAGTCCCGGCGTTGCACGCCGGGCTAATTATATTCAGCCCTTCGACAAGCTCAGGGCTGCAAGGTATTCATGCTGAAGGTTCGCGGGACACGCAAGTTCAGCATAACGGTGAATGTTTCCTGCGTCACTTCTGCTCAACAACTCTCAGGGCAGCTGATTGCCGGCTGCGCGGTAGATCTCGTACCATTCGGGACGGGTAAGGGAAATGTCGGACGCCCTGGAGATCTTTTTCAGGCGCTCCGGAGTTGTCGTACCCACCAGGGGTTGCATCTTTGCGGGATGCCGCAGGATCCAGGCGATGACAAGGGCGCTTTTTGAAACTCCCTTTTCGGCGGCGATGCGGTCCAGGATTTTGTTGAGTTCGGGATATTCCGGATGGTCGATGTAGACGCCCTCAAAGAACCCGAAAAGAAAGGGCGACCAGGGCTGAATGCGGATATCTTCTATCCGGCAGTACTCCAGGATCCCGCCGTCATGGTCAATGGAAGCATTATTCTGCATGTTGACGTTCAGTCCGGCGTCGATCATCCCGGTGTTG
Source organism: Fidelibacterota bacterium (assembly GCA_034520235.1). GTDB lineage: Bacteria > Fidelibacterota > Fidelibacteria > Fidelibacterales > Fidelibacteraceae > M50B103. Next base: position 1,367,418 of record JAXHNS010000001.1, on the reverse strand, counting down.
GTGATGCTCAACTGCAGCTGGTTGATCATGATCTTTTGCTTCAGATGTTTCTGCAGAAGGCGGATCTGTCCGCGGTGATGGTTGCTGACGCCGAAGTAGCGTACCTTTCCTGTCCGCTCCAGTGTATCAAAGGCTTCTGCGACCTCCTGCGGTTCCATCAGCGTGTCCGGGCGGTGGAGGAGGAGGGTATCCACGTACTCCGTTCTCAGGCGTTTCAGGCTTGCGTCCACCGAACGCAGGATATGTGCTTTGGAAAAATCATAGTAGCCTTTCCGGATGCCGCATTTGGTCTGGATATAGATTTTTTCCCTCTCAGAGGGATGAAGGTCCAGCGCTTCGGAAAACACCGATTCGGATTTTCCTGCACCGTAAATATCGGCATGGTCAAAAAAGTTGATACCATTGTCCAGCGCCGTTCTCAATAGCCGGGAAGCATCTTTCCGCGGTAATTTTGCGATGCGCATGCATCCCATGACGATCGCCGATGTCGGCACGTCCGTTCCGGGCAGCGGTAGGGTATTCATCTCTTGCCTCCTGTCAGTTTCGTTTCGCATGATGGGTTTTTCCGGCCGGTATTCTCAATAACATCGGGAAGTGACAGGTCCGGGAAGCACGATAGATCCGGTGTGCGGCTGCATCATTGTCTGTCGCTTCTTCATCCCAGGCCGGGAAGCATCTTGAGAAACGGGTTATTTTTCAGGGTCCTTACTGACCAGGTCCTCGTTCTCCTTCATGGCTTCGATCTGTTTATTGAGCCTGCGGATGTGGAGAGTGCGCTCCAAAAGCATGAAAAGAATAAGGGCCAGACCTCCCACGGAGATCAGATAGATCTCCGTAACCAGGCCGGCGATCACCAGCACAAGCGCGGCGATCGTGAACAGACCCGTAATAAACCTGCGAAGATTTCTGCTCATACTGATTCTCCTTTCCGTTCACAGAGCACGCGGGGAAGCTCCGGAAAACTGTGCGTTGAAAAGCTTGCTAATGCCATATGCCGATCACTTTGATATTACGCTTCCGCTTTCCTTTGTGGGGTTCCCGGTGTGCCGCAATGAATAAAATAATCTTTTCATGAAAAATTTACGATGCCGCCAGCGGTTTTGCAAGCTTGTAAATCCGTGTATATTCCGGGCTGCGCGCATTTAAGGCCTTTGAGAGAAGTTTTGTGAAGGCCCGTATCCACGCTTCCGTTCGCAGCGGAAGCGGCTCGCATCACCTCCCGATCCTATTCTTCCCGGTCCGGGTTTTCTACGATCACGTCATCGACCCGGGTAAAGCGCAGGATGCGCCGGTTGCCATTGTCAATGGTATAAAGCACTTCGTTATAGACGGTCAACGCCTGCGGCTGTTTAAGGAGGTCCGGATACTGCTGCAGCACAAGGGTGTCCTGAACCACAAGGGAATCCGCAACATAACTTGAATCCGTTATCCGCACCCATTCTTCCCGTACTGCCACCGATTTCAGGAATTCGCCTGCGGGACTGTACATCTTGACGTCGCGGTCGAGGGTGTCGAGCACAAAAATATTTCCGTCCGAAGCAACACTCACATCCCTGGCATAGCCGAACTCACCGATATCCATGATATCATCCTCGCCCACGAGGAAAGCGGAGCTGTAGGAATTGTTCATCAGTTTGTGGACACTGAAGAAATCGCCGGTCTGAGAATAATAGATGTTCCCCGCGTCGTCCGTCGCCATGCCGGTGGGCCGGGAAACCGTCCCGGCGCCCGTGCCTTCCGTTGCCACAAAGCTTTCAAGGACGCCCTCATAGTGCCAGACCAGCTGGCCGTTCTCAAGTTTTACAAGCACCGTCGGGATAAGCCGTATCTTCAGGATCTGATGATTGACGGCATCCATCGCATAGATATGCAGTGCGTTTTCGGCTGCCGGGGCGAGGGCGATCAGGGATTTTCTGATTATGGCGTAGACCGGATCACCGCTGATCTCCTCACCGCTGACCGGGTCCGTGACGCCTTCACGGTTGCTGACGGACCGGGGATCGTAAAAAACATGCGGGGAAAGAAGGGAATCGATCACGGTACTTGCATTGGTATCCACGGTTTCCGAATGCGGTACGGGGTCCAGGCCGCTTGCAAGGCCTTCAAGGGGGTCCAGTATATCGCCGTTCCCATATTCACGCGAAGTGACAATGCCCTGGATGCCGGTCATTGCGGAAAACTGGGGCCAGACATAGATCCTGCCTCCGCGGTCCGTGAAATAGACGTTGAACCGGTTGTCGAGACAGACGGCGGCGGGGGAGACCGGAAGGCCGGAAAGCGTGTCATAGATCCCGTTTTCACATTCTCCCGAGGGACGGATCACGCGGATAGCGCGTTCGCTGCTGTCCGCAATGTAAAGCCTTCCGTCCCGCGAGGGATAGACGTCCAGCGGGGTTGTAAGCCCCAGGGTATCAAAACCCCAGTCCGGGGAGATCCGCACGTATTTGTTCTTGTCGCGGTTAATCCCGGCAGAGGAACTGCTGTCGCCGCCTTCCGGAAGGCGCATCGTATCCGAACAGCCGTAGAACAGCATCAGGGAAAAAACGATCGTGGCAAGGATGTTGCAGGTTTTTTTCATCAGAAATTATAACTTATTTGAATGTGATTGACAACGCCGAGATATCGGTGGGGCCGGAAGGCATAGTCGATCTTCAGGCCGGAATTCCACCGCTCTGCCGAAAAGCCGATCCCGAGTGAAAAAGGCATATCCGTCCCGATGGTGTAAGAGCTGCGGATGTCAAAGGTATTGAAAAGGGAAGCCTGTATCGCCAGAATATAGCTTTCCGCATTGTCCACCGGATGATTTAGCTGGATGGCGGTAAGCAAACGGAGAAGATCATTTTCATAGACGGTCATCGACGCGCCGAGATGGAAGGTGGTCGGCGGAGAGAAGGTCTCGTATTCACGCATGGATCCGTTCTGCGATTCATATTCGCCGGCGGGACCGGTCGGGAGGCCGAAGTTCAGGAGGGCCACTGCAAAGGTAAGGTCGCGGTATCCGGTCATATAGAAGGTTCCCAGGTCCGTCACGACGGAGGTGCTTGCCATGTCGAGGTATTCTTCGCGGACCATTCTGGCATTGGCGCCGAAGGAGAAGCGGTCGCTCATTTTCCGTGAAACATTCAGGCCCACATAGTAGTCGGCATAGGTAAAATACTCCCCCGAGCCGTAGGGTTTATATTCCGTGGTGATCTCCATGGCGTCCATGTGAAGTGCGCCGATCTCCGCGCCGAAGGCCCAGGATTCCAAGCTCCGGGTGACGGAAAGATATCATAGCCGATACCGGCAAACCAGTCGAGATGCGAGAAAGCCAGGGACGTTCCTTCCAGCTGCACCGTTGCGGCCGGGTTCCAGTGCAGCACGCTCGCATCGCTTTTGAGGGCCGTAGATGCTCCGCCCATTCCGCCGGAACTGGCGCTGGGATCGATCTTGAGGAAGTTATAGATAGATGTGCCGGCGCGCTGGCCTCCCAGTCCCCCGAACGCGAGACTGAAGCCGAGCAGCAGGATCAGAGCGCATGTGAATGTGGATCGTCGTTTCATCATTTAAAACCTTAAAAAGATCCCGAGCATAAGCTGGCGCGGGGCGTAGTAGCGTGAGGGGTCCCGGTTGGGATTCCGGGCGCCGTAGTAGCTGTAACTGATGATCTCTCCGGGGTCGTAGGGTTCGCCCGTGTAGGGGTTGATCCGGCGCGGGACCTTGTGATTGAAAACATTCTTGGCATCGATATAGAAGCCGTAGGTCAGGTCTTTGTAATAGAAGTCCTTTGTGAATTTCAGATCGACGGTAAGATAGGGATCGGCGATCTCTCCGTAGGGATTGTCGGAACGCGAGGTCCCGATGTACCAGAGCGTGCCGTCCGCAGTGGTCACGGTGTCGAGCACGACGCCCTCCGTATAGCGTCTTCCGGCCTGCGCCTCGATATGGGCGTTGAGGGACCAGTTGTTGATAAAGAAACGCGGCCCCTCTTCCTCGTAGAAATGGAAGCGCAGGTTGGCGATCAGACGGAAGGGTTCGTCCCAGCTGAGATAGTTCTCCGACAGCGGCTTTTCCGGGATCATACCGGCTTCGACCAGGACGTTGTCGTCCGGATTGGAGCTCTTGCCGGTGGTGACCGAATAGGTGAAGGAAGCGTCACCGCTGAAAAAGCGTCCCGCCGTCTGGCGGAACTGGACCTCAACCCCCCGTGAGCGCGCATAATCCATATTGAGGTACATCATCATGCTGTAGTTTCCCACCAGGGGATTGAAGGAAGTAATGGTCTGCGCCGTTTCATAATCGAACATATCCTTGTAGTAGGCCTTGAACTCCACGGCGGAAGAGGCGGAGAATTTGTGCTTGACGCCGATCTCATAGGCGACCGTGGTCTTGGGGTTCAGATTGGGATTCCCGATAAGGTTATAGGGATTGTCCGACACTGTATTGAGCTTTGCATACACGTAGTTGTAGGTGGGCAGCTGCGAAAAATGGCCGTAGTTGAAATAAAGTACGTCATTGTCGGTGACCGGGTGACTGATACCGAGGCGGGGACTCAGATGTCCCTTGAAACGTTTGCCGAAGAAACTCTGCGTTTCCTCAAAGAAATTTTCCCTTCCCGCCGGCGTGATCGTCAGAATATCCGGGTTGTGCATCGCTTCGGTCACGTAATTGCCGATGAACCAGTAGTCATAGCGCATGCCGACGTTGACGATCATGCCTTCAAAAGTGATCATGTCCTGGACGTAAAAAGAGCCGTCCGAGGGCCGGACCTTGTAAAAATCGTAGCTTTCGCCGAACTCCGTACCCATCCACGGCTTATAGATATCCACGACCTGCATCTCGGTGGACCGGTATTCGAATCCCGCCTTCACCTTGTGCTTTGTATTCGGATGGTAGGTGAAACTATTGGAGAGGGTGTAGTTCCGGCTCCAGTAATCGTACCAGTAGGGAGCATCGCCGTGATCCCAGAACTCGTCCCCGGTATAGACAACGATATTCCCGAATTCGTCGCGGGCGGTGTATTCGTTCGGATCCAGGTCCAGGCATTCCTCGTATTCGCTCCAGTGCTTGTTCTGTACCGCTTTGTGGAAATTCGTGAAAAAATACCCCAGGTTGACCGTATAGAATAATTTTGAGTTGATCGTGTGGGTCCAGACCGTATTGACGACCCGGGATTCCCGCGTGAAGGTCGGGTAATGGTCCAGGATCTCCCGGTAGGCATAGGGAAAAGAGGAACCGGTGAAATAGCCCTGGTTGACATTTGCCGAATGGTTGTAGGAAAGGGAGAGCTTGTATCGCTGGGAGTAGTTCCAGCTCAGTTTTGCCATGGAGGAAAAATTGTTTTCCTGGCGTTTGGTGAAAATATTCATCCAGTCCCTGTAGGGATACAGTCTGGAAGCCCCGGGAAGATAGGTGTCCGAAAGATACAGGTAGGAACTCAGGAAATAGGAGAGGTTTCCGGGGATGAACCCGCTGTTCTCTTTCAGGACGGGGCCGCCCAGGGTGAATTCAATGTTATCCGTGGAAAACCCGCTGTCGCCGAAAAGCTGGTCGCTTTTATAGCGGAAAGATCCTTCAAAATCCCGCGCACCCTCTTTCAGTTTTACATCGATGATCCCGGACATGGCCTGGCCGTATTCCGCATTGAATCCGCCGGTGATGATCTCGAGCTCCTCAATGGCATTGGGGTTCACGTACAGGCTGGAGGTCTTTCCCGTCAGCGGGTCCTTGATCGAGAGCCCATCCACGATGAACTGGCTTTCATCGACCCGGCCGCCGCGGATGTGGATCTCGTTGTTGGAGGTGCTCACTCCCGCCTGCTGGCCTACAATGTCGGAAACGCTTTCCACGATCTTGCCCATGAGGTCTTCAGAGCTGACGAAGTGGGAGGAAGCCGTAGAGGTGGCATCGATCAGCGGTTTTTCGCCGAAAACGACCACATCCTCCCCGAGGGCGAGCACGGTGTTTTCCAGGGCCACGTCGATACGCCGGGATTCTTCGCGGTCCAGCTCGATCCCGCCGTGGATGTACTGTTTGTACCCGATCATGGAAACGACCATGTCATAGGTCCCCGGCCCCATCCCGGAGATCGTGTATGAGCCATCTGCGGCCGTCGCCGCTCCGTAGTAGGTGCCGCGGAGGATTACGTTCACACCGACAAGCGGTTCGCCGGTATCGGCATCCGTGACCACGCCGCGGAGTGCGGCTGCGCTCAGAACCGCCGGGATCAGGCAGAAAGCCAGTAAATATTTTATCAGGGTCTTCGTCATTGTCATTCTAATTCGAACAGGTATTTGAACAGATCGTCCAGGTTGTCATTTCCGTTCAGGTAGTAGAGAGGTACGGACATATAGTAGCACATGCCGTCACCGAGCGGCGTTTCGATCATCACCTCCGGCGTGCCGATATAATCGCTGGTGTTCAGGGAATCGTGTTCGAAAAAATACCGCAGTGTGGAGGTGTTCCCGGGAATAACGGCATAGAGCTTGTCTGCGAGCGTGCCGGACAGCTGCAGTTCCAGTTGCGAATCCAGTGCGGGATCGCCCCAGTTCGCTTTCACATTCACGCCGGAATAGATACGGCCGGTGGAGCTGTACTGGTAGACGGAGTCGATATCCGTAAAGGTCCAGGCCGTGTCCGGCCGGCTGCCGGTCGCGACTTTCTGGGCGTTGTCCATGAAGAGGGTTCCGCCGCCGGCAACGAAGCGGGTGAGCGCCAGCGAGGATTCGTCCAGGCTGTTCTCCCCGCGGAAGGTGAACCAGAACACTTTGGAAAAGCTGCTGAGATTTTTTTCGATATCTTCCGGCGAATAGGGCACCGTATTGGCCGTATTGGTGTTGGCCCCGCCGATCTCCCAGACCGAATACCCGTCCGGGCCCGTGAGCTCGTCGAATATTCCCGTGTAGAGGTTCTGGTGATCGTAGAGCAGCTGGTCGTTCTGATAATCGTTCACGATCAGGATATCTCCCACGGGCTCCTTGACTTCCCAGCGCAAAACCCGGGAATCTTCGTCGGAAGGATCGGGAAAGGAGATGACCCCGCTTTCGGCCCCGGCAATGTCCCGTACCTTCAGGAACAGGCGGTGGGCTCCCGGCACAATGTCCGTAAGCATGATCTCACGCTGTGCTCCCGGCAGGCGCTGCCATGTGCTGGTATCGTCGAGGGCATAGAAGATGTCCGTCACGGTCTCAAGCCCGTCGATATCATGCACATCCCAGAAAAAGGAATGGTGGGTAAAGGAATAGTGGACCGAATCCTCCGAGCGTGTGCTGGCAGGCAGGGAATTCAGCTTCCATTCCACGGAGGGGGGAATTGTAGACCGGAAAACTGACGACCGCCGGACTGGGGTCGGTGAGGCTGTCGTTGTCCATGGCGGTGACGGTGAGGCTGTAAATATCGAACGGTGTGCGCAAAGGAAGGTAAAAGACAGCGGATTCCTCGGCAGTGAAGACCGCGGTATCCATATAGGACCACTTCACGTAATATCCGATCACGTCACCGTCGGGGTCGTCTCCCCACCAGTTGACGGACTGTACCGAGAGGGTGGTGTCGAGCCCCAGCACCAGGGTGTCCTGCACCCATACCGTGTCGCCGTTGTTCAGCCAGTAGTCGCCGGGTCCCAGCGTGGTATCCGGTTCGTAGAAAAAGGAAATATGGGTTTCCGGCGGCAGATTCTCCGAGGTGGACGGCGGCATTTTCGGGTGAAAAAGCCCGCAGGCCGACACTGCCAGCAGCAGTGTCAGCAGAAAAACCGTCGATGTGAACGTCGTTTTCCTGTTCATAGTCCTTTCCCCCGGGGGCCGCAGTATTCATTGTTCCCGCGGAAAGTATCACTCTCTCCGCGGGAAAGTTCAGGCAGGTCACTTAAGCAGCAACATCTTACGGGTCTCGGTGAATTCCGGTGTGCTCAGGCGGTAGAAGTACACGCCCGAGCTCAGATGGCCGGCATTCCAGCGAAGGTCGTAACGGCCCGCGTTCATGCTTCCGTTCACCAGTTCGGCGACCCTCCTTCCGGTGATGTCGAACACCCGGATCGTCACATCCGCGGCTTCCGGCAATTCGAAATTGATCGTGGTAACCGGATTGAAGGGATTCGGATAGTTCTGGGCCAGAATATAGTCATCAGGTGCGCTCCGTACGCCGGTTTCCGTTTCCACCTTGGTATAGCTGATGTCCGCGGCTTCGCGCAAAATGATCTTTCCGTCACTGTAGCTGTAGATCACGATCCCCGTGACCGAGTTAATGCTGTCTCCGGCTACAAGCGTGTCGATCCCATTGAACACGACGTTTTCCAGATAATTAACCCTCATGACGGAATCGGGAACGAAATCATCGTCCAGAAGGAAAGTATTCGCACCGTCATCCATGGTCAGGTCATAATCGTTGACTGTAGGCGATCTCAGCACCGTCGGTGATCTCAACGGTAACGCCCTCGTAGGCTTCAAAATCATTCTCCAGGTCGGCAAGCGTCACTGCCGTGGGGTCCGGCGGGAGTTCGCCCTGAAGCTCCGTATTTACGGTTCCCACCACATAGGTGTTATTCTGGAACTTGTAGTACTTATCATGATCGTCGTCGACCACGCCGGTCACCGTAACATAATCGCCTTCATGCAGATTTTTCAGTGTCATCGTATCGGTCAGGACCCAGACGGCATTCCAGGGTCCGGACGCGGAAGCCACCGGGACGACGCCGCGGCCTTCATTATCCGTAAAAAAGGTACCCAGGCTGCCGTCCATGGTCACATTGGCATTGAATGCAACGTTGCAGCCGTGCAGAGGGCTGAGGCCGCTCTCGGCATGGGTGTACTGGATATCATAGATAGTGGGATCACTGTCCAGCACCTTGTAGGCGAGAAGCTTTTCGTGATATTTCGCCGGATACGCCGAGACGTCGCTGGAGTCATCCACGAAATAAAAGTAATACTCGACAATGGCCTTATCTTCCTGCGACGGGATCACGGCCGACCAGATGTCATCCCCGGTATCGAACATGTCGATGCCGGTAAACTCCCCGTCGTCAACCTTGTAATACACCGTTGCCGTGTCGATGCCGCGGGTGGTAAATGCGCGGATGGACACGGTCACATCATGCGTGGATTCGGGGACGTTTGCCGGACGGCGTTCGGCTTCCAGCAGCATCACCGGACCTTCTCCCACGACAATGTCGTCTTGATACAAAGGGTTGATATTGTAAGTGGATGAGTCCTCGTAGGATCCGTGATGATGGTAGACCCAGCCGGTAACGGATTTGAGGACAGTGCCAATGGGTGCGCGCATAAAGTCATTACCGGCACGGGCCGCAAGGCTGTCCGAATCATAGCCGATCAGGCAGGAACCGCTGCCGTCATCCACTTCAAAAATGCAGAACTCACGGTCATTGTCGATAATAAAGGCGTCTTCGATCTTCACAAAGTTATTTCCCCACTGCTCGGCCGTGACCGGGTGGCGGAGATCAGCGGTTCTCACCAGAGCCGTATCCGGCAATTCCTCTGTAGGTAAAGGTTCGCCGATGAGCTGTATGTCGCCCACCAGAAAGAATTCCGTCATATTCGAATTGGTCGTTGTGTATTCATCAACATAGCCGGACATTTCGATCACGTCGCCGGCGATGAGGTCCGGATACACGGAGGCATCGGAATTGTAGGAAAGGATCGCGCTCCAGGGGCCGCTGTGTTCGTCCGCAAGGATGAACTTGACGCCGTCGCCGGCATAAGAGATGCCGGTCGGCATGGTGACGATACCTTTCACATTAAGTGTTGTGTCAATGCCTTCAAAATAGGATTTATCGGATTCGTAATCCTGAGGGGTCTTGAGAAGGTCCGAATAGCGTACCTGCTGAATGCGCTGGATGCGGGTGTAGATCTTGCTTTCTCCCGTTTTATAGCCCCCCACGATATCCCACGCGAGCCGGGGCCTGATCTTGTATGTGCTGGTGTCATCATGCAGCAATCCGCTCACGGAGAGGCAGCCTTCATATTCTTCGGGCCAGAAATAGTAGGGCGCGTTGCTTTCGTCGTCGACGATGACCTCGCCGCTGCCGTCGTCAACGCCCCACTCGCCGCCGCCGGCATCGGGGGTGCTGACGGCGACATCTTCCACGCGGACCAGGCAGCCTTCGTATTTTTCCTGGTTCAGGGAGTCCGTCGGTACCGTGACCGGCGGATAGCATCCGACCGTGTCCGCTTCCACCACGAGGGAGCTGACATCCGAGATCCTTGTAAGCTTGTTATGTTCTTCTACGGTGCCCGTGACCGTCACGGAATCGCCTTCGGAGACGATCACGGATTCCCCGACAAACTCGCTCACATGGGAATCGAGATAAACGAGGATGCCGCTCCATGCCTCCGGTGCATCCTGGATGTACATGGTGTTGCCGCCGAAGGCATAAGGCTCCCCGGTGACAATGCCCGATACAGTGACGGTCTGGCCGTTCAGCGGCGAATCACCGCTTGCATCAGCCGTGTACTGAATGTCCCGTATCGTCGTGCCGAACGCGGCAAGCGCGAACAGGAGCGCGGAAATAAGGATCAAACTTTTCTTCATAATACTGATCTCCTAATCGTTATTTAATTACCAGAAAACGTCCGGTCTTTACGTGGCCGGTCGTTTTGTCTCCACAGCGAACAGGTACATGCCGGTGGCCAGGGCCTGGTCGTGATCCGTAATAAGGTCCCAGGCATGTTCGCCGCCGGCATAGACCGCATCGGCGCTCAGCCCCTCCTGCAGCCTCCGTGTCCCGCCGCCGTTATAGGTGCTCCCCTGATGCTCAATGGTTTTTATCAGTTCCCCGGAAAGGGTAAAAACACGGATGGTCGCTTCTTCCGGAAGGCCGGTGAACCAGATCATGCGGTCGCGTACCCCCGAACCGTCCCAGAGGGCATTGACTCGGTAGGGATTGGGGTAGACGCCGACTTTCAGGCTGTCAGCATCCGCAGCTTGCCGGCCGGTGATGACGGGTGTCCGGTTCTCGAGTTTGCTGGATTCCAGGGATTCGAGCCCGGTGCCGGGATCGCCGCGGTCATAGGAGGTGACGGAAAAGATGTTTTTGTCCGGCCAGCCGTTGAGGAGGTTGCGGTTCTCAAATTTATAATGGAAGGTGTCCTGCCCGAAAATTTCGCAGGAGGGCTCCCCGGACGCATCCCTGATGCGAACGTAATCCAGACCGGTATTGTAGCCGATCTCATTATCAAGGTCAAAGGTCGCCAGCAGGGACCATTCTTCCTCCAGTCCGGAGGTTTTCCTACGGGCATAGATCTTGTAGCCTTCAAAGTCCTTTTCACGGCTGATGGGGTCTTCAAAGGATTCCGGCATGTCGTTCCAGTAAAGCGTCACTTTCCCTCTTTCCGGGACCACATGCATTCTGGGAGAGGGTGGCGGTGCGGGAAGAATATAACGGTCCAGCACGCCGTTGCCGTTCTGGTCTTCGCCCTCATCCAGCTTGCCGTTGCCGTTGTTGTCTTCGCCGTTATAGGCTTTCTGGGCCCAGTCAGCATTGACCCGCAGCAATTTGCGGCGCGCGGTGCTTTCTTCCTCATTGTTATTCGCCCAGCGGGCGGTGACCACGGCATAGGCCACATCGACGGATGCTCCCGGCGGAAGTTCCCAGGAAGTACTGTCGGGAGCGGCAGGGGCGGAGCCGAAAGGACCCGAACCGATCAGCAGCATCCAGCTGGCGGAGGTGGACGGATACCCGTCTTCGGTATAGCCCTCTTCGCCGGGGTGTCTGGGAACGGAGTGGCTCAGTTTGTGATAGCGCTCCGCATTGGTAAGCGGAAGGTAATATTCCGGGTATGCCAGATTGGAGGCCGTGTTCCACATCCACTGGTTGTAATGGCTGTCCCAGTATTTCCGCGGTACAGGCTCGGAACCCAGGCAGGTAAAACCCACATAACTCTGGGCATAGCCGTTGTCGCCGTCGGCGTCGTACTGATAGGCGATATCCCGGTCAATACCCGGAAGATCATCATCGGGCACCGGATCAAAAACCGATGCGTCAAAGGCATTGAGGTTATCATACCAGCTCCAGCCGCCCCCGGGTTCGTAAATACTGGTATAATTCATATTCCCGATGGAGGCGTCCGCCCAGATGCCGGCATATACGTCTTCAATAGTGGATGAACCGGTATTGGTAATGTGATAGTTCAGGATCACGAACGCCTCGGTGAAACTGTAGTTCCAGGTGTAGCTTTCCAGGTCGACCTGGATATGCAGGGGCCGGTGATTGACCACGTTGCTTTCGTCGTGGAAGGTGGCCATAAAATCCTGATGGGAAACCGCATGAGGCGAATAGACCGGGCTGGTGGGAATCGAGGAGCGTTCCGAGACGGAGTCGCCGTTGTCCGTGAATTCAAAACCTTCGGAGCCGTAATCGAAAACCCCGTCAACGACCGCAGTGCTGACGCGTTTCTCCCCGTTCACGATGCCGCCGACCCAGAGGCCGCCGTAGGACATATGCTCGACCTGTTCCCTGATGTTATCGGGATACTGCTTGTACATGCAGCTGGGTTGGTCGGGATTGTTGTACCCTTCGCCCAGCAGTCCGAAATTCGTGACCGTCAGGCCCAGCTGGCCGACGCTCGTGTAATGCACGTAATCGGCAACGGTAGCGGTCGTTTTTTGCAAAGATTGGGGATATCGCTGGCTTGCCGGTGAAACAGTCACCAGCATACACACGCCGATGAAGAGAATACGTACGATATTTTTCACTGCAAGCCTTTGATTCCAGGGTATTAAGATAATAGTGTTTGGAAGCAAAGTCAAAATAAAAACAGGAATTTGATACTATATATTGTATCGTTGTTTGTCCTCTCACCACAAGATATGTAAAAACAGGGATCCCGGTCATAGCGGAGAATGTCGCTGATCTTCAGGGCGTTTCCGGCCTGTTGAACAATCGGAGCCGTGGATCTGCAACCGGCCGTCCTGCCGGGACCTTTCTTCCGGGAACGCTTCACTATTTCCCCTGGATCCCCGCAAAGATCCCGGCCACGGGAACGCCGCCAAAATTTTCCAAAAAATCGTTCCGAACACACTTCCATTACATTATATTTTAGCGCGGAGATGCAGACCGCATGGTCTGTTCAGGTAAAGGGTTAAATTTAAAGGACATTCGTCATGTTAAAAGCCATTTCGCCTCTCGACGGACGTTACGGTCAGCGGGTAGGGAAGCTCGGTGATTATTTCTCGGAATATGCATTGATGGGGGCGAGAGTGTGGGTTGAACTTCAGTATCTGCTGGCCCTGGACAAGGCAGGTGTTTTTCCCTCCCTGAACAAACGCGAGATCAAACGGATCGAATCTTTATCACAGTCTTTCGATAAAGAGGATTATCATAAGATAAAAGGCATCGAAGCGGAGCTGAACCACGACGTCAAGGCCTGCGAGGTCTTTCTGGGCAATGCGCTGAAACTGCGTTATCCCAACATGATCCATTTCGGCCTGACCTCGGAGGACATCAACAATATTGCCCACACTCTGCTGATAAAGAAATACCGTGACGAGGAACAGCTGCCGCAGCTCCGGGAACTGTTGTTTATTCTTGCGGAAAGGATCAGGGAATGGAAGGCCCTGCCCTTTCCTTCACGCACACACGGGCAGATGGCCTCGCCGACAACGGCGGGAAAGGAAATGGCGGTCTTTGCCTCCCGCCTCCTGCATCAGTACAAAGCCCTCAGGGCTCTGCGTTTCCGCGGGAAGTGCAACGGGGCCACCGGGAATTATTCCGCACTGGCGGTGGCGGCTCCGGGGATCGACTGGATAAAGTTCTCAAAGGATTTTCTGAAGGCGCTTGATCTGGAGATGAATCCGGCCACCACACAGATCGAGGATCATGATACCTGGGCGGAATACTTTTCCCTGACGTCAAGGATCAACAATATCCTGCTTGATATGAATACGGATATCTGGACGGGCCTCATGCTGGGATACTTCCGGCAGAAGCCATCGAAAAATGAAGTGGGTTCATCCACCATGCCGCACAAGGTCAACCCCATCAATTTTGAGAACAGCGAGGGGAATATCGGTATTTCAAACGTTCTGCTGCATCATTTTTCCGATAAACTGACACGTTCGCGCCTGCAGCGTGACCTCTCGGACAGTACGGTGGAAAGGAATTTCGGCGTGGCGCTGGGACACGCCTTCCTTGCGGCCGAAGAGAGCCGGCGCGGCCTGGAGAAGATCACGGTGAACACCGAATACTGCGAAAAAGAGCTGCATGCTTATCCGGAACTGCTGGCCGAGCCGATCCAGACGATCCTGCGCCGGGAGCATTTTGAGAATCCCTACGACATGCTGAAGAACCTGACCCGCGGGCAGTCCATGAGCATTGCACAGCTGAATAAATTCATCAATTCCCTGAAAGTCTCCGACGGGGTGCGGAAAGAACTGACGGAACTCCGGACCCATGCCTATACGGGGCTGGCGGAAAAAATATGCAACGAGGTGTTGCGGGAGATCAGTAAGATATGACGGCGGAAACAACGCTCAATATTGCCGTGATCGGATCGGGCGGACGCGAACATGCGTTAGTCTGGAAGTTGCGGCAGTCCGCGAAGGCCGGAAAGATCTATGTGCTCCCCGGGAACGGAGGCACTTCCGGCAATATGAATGTGGATGCTGGCGATGTTGAGGCCCTTGAACGCTTCTGCAGGGAAAAGGATATCTCGCTGATCATCGTCGGTCCGGAGATCCCCTGGCGAACGGGATCGTCGATGCCTTTAACCACAGCGATATCCGGGTCTTCGGACCGGACCGGGAAGCGGCAAAGTTGGAAAGCTCAAAGATACGGGCAAAAAAATTCATGGAAAAACACGGGGTTGCCACCGCTCCGTTCCGGTCCTTCTCCGGAGAGGATGACCCTGCGGAATATATCGAAAAGGCGGACGGCAATGTCGTTGTCAAATACGACGGTCTGGCGGCCGGGAAGGGTGTCTATGTCTGCAGTTCCGTCCCGGAAGCGCGCAGTGCCCTGCGCGACATCCGTGAAAAATACGGGGAGAACGCAGAATACCTTATTGAAAAAAAGCTGTGTGGTGAAGAACTCTCGGTGATCGGGGTGACGGACGGAAAGAGCATCAACTGTTTCCTGCCCTCGCAGGACCATAAGGCCGCCTATGAGGGTGACAAGGGACCCAACACCGGCGGGATGGGAGCCTATTGCCCCGCGCCGGCCGCAACGGAAAGCGTATTGAACGCCATTGACGAAACGATCATTTTGCCGACACTGAACGGCATCGGGGAAGAAGGCCTTAGCTACCGGGGCGTTCTGTACTTCGGTATCATGCTGACGGAAGAAGGCCCCCGCCTGCTGGAATACAATGTGCGTTTCGGCGATCCGGAAACGGAGGTCATTCTCCCCGCGCTGAAAAGTGATCTGCTGGAGATGATACTGTCGGTGTTCGACGGGACTGCGGGAGAAAAGGAAGCGGAATTTTCCGACGAATACTTTGTTGATGTGGTACTGACTTCCGGCGGGTATCCCGGCGCCTATGAAAAAGGCAAGGTGATCTCCGGGCTGGATGAGCTTTCACCGGGGACCCTGTGTTTTCATGCGGGAACGCGGCGGGAAGACGGAACACTGCTTACTGCGGGCGGCAGAGTGCTGAACATCGTGTGCCGCCACCGTGACCTCCGGGAAGCGGTGGAAAACTGCTACCGGGAAATTGCGAAGATTACCTTCGACAACATGGCGTTTCGCAGGGACATTGCTCACAGGGCCTTCGAAAGGAGAGGAGGAAAACGATGAAAAAATACCTGCTGCTCTTTTCCGTTGTGCTTTTTGCGCTGGGACTCGGCGGCTGTATCGAATACCGGGAAGAGATCACACTGAACGATGACGCTTCCGGAACCCTGATGTTCGAGATCGGGCTTCCCGAGCACACCAGCATCGACGAAGAAGAGATCTCGGAGCTGAGCATTGTTTCGCTCTGCGATTCCGTGGAAGGCGTGAACGTCACCGGCAGCAGTACCTTCATGATCGACAATATCACCTGGATACATGTGGATGCCGAATTCGAAGATATCACCTTCCTGAATGAGATCCGGAATGAATGGTTCGGCAGGATAAGCCTGCAGGAGGATGAGAACGGCGATCTTATCTATCACCGCGTTATTACCATGAGCGACACGGCGGTCGATGTTTCGCAGAGCAAATTCGGTTCCATGCTGAAATATGCCTTTCTGGGCCAGTATCCCTGGATCTATACCGTCCATTTTCCTGCGGAGCTGCTTTCGTCCAATGCCCCCCTCATGCGTACGGACACGATCAGCAATACCGTTATCTGGGAATACAACCTGGCGTCACTCATCAATGAAGAGAAGGTGATGGACGCAAGATACCGGCGGCCGGCAGGGATCCGACATTTTCTGAAGAAAATCTTTAAGCGGTAAAAGCCATGAAAAAGAACATTGCGATCTTTATCTCAGGACGCGGAAGTAACATGGAGGCAATTGCAGAACAGACGCGGAACGGGATCCTGCGTGACGTATGCAACGTGACGGTGGTTTTTTCAAACCGTTTGTCCGCAGAGGGGCTGAAAACCGCCAGGGCGTACGGGATCCCGACAGAATGCATCCCTTCCGCAAAAAAGGAACGGGAAGCCTTCGACCGGGAGGTGATCGAACGGATGAAATTCTACCGGCCGGATTATATTGTCCTGGCGGGATACATGCGCCTGCTGAGCCCCCGCTTTGTCCGGGCCTACCGGCGGCGCATTATCAACATTCATCCGGCGGACAGCCGTTTCTACCAGGGGCTTGAAGGGTATGCCTGGGCATTCCGGGAAAACCTTCCCCGCACCTGCATCACCGTCCACTATGTGGATGAAGGCATGGATACCGGCGAGATCATTGAACAGCGGGAACTGGACATCCGGGGCATGGAAAGCCTTGAGGAGGTAGAACGCGCGGGGCTCACGCTGGAGCACCGGATGTACAGCGAGGTATTGAAGAAAGTGATCGAAAGGGATAGTAAGGACGTTTAAAACGGTAACGGGGAACGATAAAGGAGAGAAAATACAATGTGTGGAATACTGGGGATAAGCGGATTTGAGGATATTTCACCCGAGCTGGTGAGCGGCCTGGTCGCCATCCAGCACCGCGGACAGGATTCCGCCGGCGTGCTGACCTATTGTGACGGGCGCTTCCGTTCGCACAAGGGCACGGGACACGTGTCCCAAGCCTTCCGCAAGGTGGATATTTCAAAACTCGCCGGGAATATCGGCCTGGGA
Source organism: Fidelibacterota bacterium (assembly GCA_034520235.1). Lineage (GTDB taxonomy): Bacteria > Fidelibacterota > Fidelibacteria > Fidelibacterales > Fidelibacteraceae > M50B103. The sequence continues at coordinate 1,350,214 of JAXHNS010000001.1, read as the reverse complement.
CATGTGCGATACGCCACCATCGGTTCGACGGAAGCGATCGATGCTCAGCCTTTTGCCGTGAATTATCCCTTCGGGATCGCGATGGTGCACAACGGTAACGTGATCAATTTCGTGAAGCTGCGGGAAGTGCTGAACGACCAGTATCACCGCATGGTGGAAACGTCCAACGACGTTGAACTGCTGCTTTATACCTTTGCGACCTATCTGCAGGAAAAAGACCTCGGGAATCTTAGCAAAGAAGACATCTACGAAGCAGTTGAATTCGTTCAGAAACATGTGAAAGGCGCTTATTCCTGTATTACCTATATCAAAGGGAAGGGCTTTCTTGCCTTTACCGACCCGTACGGGATCCGTCCCCTGATCATGGGGAAAAGAAGACCGAAAAGGGTACGCAGTATATCTTTACGTCGGAAACCGTGGTCTTTGACTACCTGGGTTACGAATACGTGAGGGACCTCGAAGCCGGCGAGGCGGTATTCATCGATACGGAGAACCGTGTCCACTCCCGGATACTGAAACGGGAGAGGCCTTCCTTCTGCGTTTTGAGTATATCTATTTTGCACGGGAAGATTCCGTGTTCCGTCAGCGCCTGGTCGCCAGTGAACGGGTGCGGATGGGGAAGGCGCTGGAAAAACGCCTGCAGGAAGCGGGGGTGTATCCGGATATCATTATCGACGTCCCCAATTCCGCGTATTTCTTTGCATCGGGGCTGGCGGAAAAACTGCAGGTGCCTTACCGGCGCGGCCTGGCAAAGAACCGCTTTGTCGGCCGAAGTTTCATTACGGCGAATGCCGAACTGCGCAAACATGTGGTGCGGCAGAAACTCAACCCCATCCGGGATATCGTCTCGGGACGGAAGATCGCGGTGGTCGATGATTCCATCGTTCGCGGCACCACTTCACGGCATATTGTGAACATGCTGAAGGAAGACGGGGCAAAGGAAGTCTATTTCGTTTCCGCCTCGCCGCCGGTGAAATATCCCTGTATCTACGGGATCGACATGTCCGTCAAAAAGGAGCTGATCGCCGCAAACAACACCACGGAGGAAATTGCAGGAAAGCTGAATTGCGAAAAAGTGATCTATCAGACCGTGGAAGGGTTGCGGGATTTGTACAGGGATCTTCCCATCTGCGACGCCTGTTTTTCCGGCGATTATCCGACCGGGATCACCCAGGAGATCCTGGACCAGATCGAAGATGAAAAGTTAAAATCCAACAGGATGTAATTTTCCCGAAATCTCTCGAAAGGAGTATGATATGCCGAAGCAAAAGATCAGGATGACCGCGTTGACCTACGATGACGTGCTTATCGTTCCGGCCCGCAGCAAGGTCCTGCCGAGCGAAGTGTCTACAAAGACATTTCTGACAAATAATATTCAGCTGAACATTCCCTTTGTCACGGCAGCGATGGATACGGTGACGGAAGCACAGATGGCGATCGCCATCGCTCAGGAAGGCGGTATCGGGTTTATCCATAAGAATATGAGCATTGAACGTCAGGCTTCGGAAGTGGACAAGGTCAAACGCTCCGAAAGCGGCATGATCATCAATCCCATCACCATTGAGGCTGATAAGCCCATCGGAGAAGCCCTGGCCCTGATGGCACGTTATTCAATATCCGGCGTTCCTGTCGTGGAGGACGGAAAGCTGAAAGGCATTATTACCAACCGTGACCTGCGTTTTGTCACCCTGGAGGACCAGAAGAGCAAAGTTTCGGAATACATGACCGCGAAAGACCTGGTGACCGCCCCGATGGGAACCACCCTTGAGGAGGCGGTCAAGCCCCTGCAAAAACACCGGATCGAGAAGCTTCCCGTGGTGGATGAGGAGGGATACCTGAAGGGACTGATCACAATAAAGGATATACGGAAAAAAATGAAGTATCCTTTCGCGGTCAAGGATGATGTGGGACGTCTCCGCGTCGGCGCCGCCGTCGGCGTATCCGGCGATTACATGGAGCGCGTAGCGGCCCTGGTGGAAAAGCACGTGGATGTCATTACCGTTGACACGGCGCACGGTCATACGGAAATAGTGATGAATGCCGTGAAGGCCATTAAAAAGGCCTTTCCCGGGCTTCCGCTGGTGGCGGGAAATGTGGCGACCTACGAAGCCACCCGGGACCTTGCGGCGATCGGAGTCGACTGCGTCAAGGTCGGTATCGGCCCCGGTTCGATATGTACGACGCGCGTGGTGGCAGGCGTCGGAGTGCCCCAGCTGACCGCCGTGATGGAATGTTCGCGCGCCGCAAGGGAAGCAGGGATCCCCATTATCGCCGACGGCGGGATCAAGTATTCCGGAGATGCCGTAAAGGCCCTGGCCGCAGGCGCTTCGGTGGTCATGATCGGCTCCATGTTCGGCGGCACCAAGGAGTCGCCCGGCGAAGTGGAGCTTTATCAGGGCAGGCGCTTCAAGGTTTACCGCGGTATGGGCTCCCTGTCCGCCATGAAGCAGGGGAGCAGCGACCGCTATTTTCAGGATGAAAACACCCACAGCGGCAAGTACGTACCCGAAGGGATCGAAGGCCGGGTGCATTACAAGGGCGAGCTGGCGGATGTCGTCTTTCAGCTGGTCGGCGGACTGCAGAGCGGGATGGGCTATGCCGGCTGCCATTCCGTGAAAGCAATGAACGACAAGGCTCAGTTCGTGCAGATCACCAACGCGGGTTTGCGGGAAAGCCATGTGCATGATGTGCTCATCACCAAGGAAGCCCCGAATTATTGGGTGGAGGAAAAGTAGGAAGAGAGTTGAGTTGTCGAGTTGTCGAGTTGTTGAGGTGTCGAGACGAGGAGACAAAATGTACATTGTCATGCTGAACGAGGTTCAGCATCCCCAACATCTGACGACGGAATACTGTTTAGCGTTTAGAGTTTAGCGGTAAGAGAGCATGAATACCTTGCAGCCCGGCGCGGAACGCCGGGACTGCGATACCTCTGACAATGCCTGGGCCGGATGAACAAAATGACGAATGGAACAACATGAACACAGCAATCCCCGATATCCGCAAGGCAGGGAGCACAGGCCCATGACACGGATCCTTTTACACACCTGCTGTGCGGTATGCGCGGCCGCCTGTACGGAACGCCTCCGTCAGGAAGGTCTGGAGCCTGTGCTGTTTTTCTCCAATTCCAACATCTACCCCCGCGAGGAGTATGAAAGGCGGCTTGCGGCGGCAAAAAAACTGGCAGAACTGCAGGACCTGGAACTGGTCTTGGACGACTACGACCATGAGGCCTGGAGGGAAGCGGTAAAGGGACTTGAGCAGGAACCCGAAAAGGGGCGCGTTGTGCGGTCTGTTTTGATTACAGTTTTTCCCGGACCTCCGCCTACGCCCGCCGGCACGGTTTCGATCACTTCACTTCGACGCTGAGCGTCAGTCCGCACAAGGTCAGCCGCATGATATTCGACGCCGGTAAAAAGTATCCCGGCTTCCGGGAAGAGGATTTCAAGAAAAGGGATGGCTTTAAACGAAGTCAGGAACTGAGCCGCGAGCTTGAGCTCTACCATCAGGATTACTGCGGCTGTGAATTCAGCCTGAAAGAGGCGAACGAAAAGATAAAAAGGAAATAAGGCATGCAATACGATACCATCCTCATTCTCGATTTCGGTTCCCAGTACACCCAGCTGATTGCCCGCCGCATCCGCGAGTCGAGGGTCTACTGTGAAATCCATCCTTTTGATATCAGACTTGAAAAGATCCGGGAACTGGACCCGAAGGGCATCATCCTTTCGGGAGGTCCCTCGAGCGTTTACGATGGTAAAGCACCCGTTCCGGACGAAGGCATTTACACCCTGGGCATACCGGTACTGGGGATCTGTTACGGCCTTCAGCTGATCAGCCTGCACTTCCGGGGAAAGGTCGCCCGTGCACGGAAGCGCGAGTACGGACGCTCGGAGCTACATATCGATGACGCTTCGGACCTTTTCAGCGGCATTGATACGGGACATCCCCTTCAGGTATGGATGAGCCACGGCGACCGGGTCGAAGTACTGCCGGAGGATTTCCGGGTGATCGCACATACGGATAACGCCCCGGTCGCAGCCATCAAACACACGAAGATACCTGTTTACGCCATTCAGTTTCATCCGGAAGTGGCGCATACCGAACAGGGGAACACGGTTTTGGCGAATTACGCCGTGGATATCTGCGGCTGCAGGCAGGACTGGACGTCCGCGAATTTTGTAGAGACGGAGATCGCGAAGATCCGGGAGCAGGTGGGGGAGCGGCAGGTGATCTGCGGCCTTTCCGGGGGCGTGGATTCTTCGGTCGTGGCGATGCTCCTGAACGAAGCCATCGGCGAACAGCTGACCTGCGTGTTCGTGAACAACGGGCTTTTGCGTCTGCATGAAGCCGAGCAGGTGCAGAAGACCTTTCGTGATCACTATCGCATCAAACTGGAATACGTGGATGCAGAAAAACGCTTTCTGAGGGCCCTGGACGGGGTCTCCGATCCCGAGAAAAAACGTAAGATCATCGGGAATATGTTCATCGACGTCTTTGAAGAGACGGCCCGGGGCCTTGGGGACTTCGATTTTCTGGCCCAGGGGACGCTTTATCCCGATGTGATCGAGTCGGTCTCCTTCAGGGGACCCTCGGCCACTATCAAATCTCATCACAATGTCGGGGGACTTCCGGAGAAGATGCATTTCAAACTGATCGAGCCGCTCCGCGAGCTTTTCAAGGACGAGGTGCGCAGGGTGGGGGAAGAGCTCGGCATGCAGCACGAGCAGGTCTGGCGTCATCCTTTCCCCGGTCCCGGCCTGGCCGTGCGCATCCCGGGTCCGGTCACCCGGGCACGCTGCGATATCCTGCGTGAAGCGGACCATATCGCCATCCGGGAATTGCACTCCAGCGGACAGTACGGAAAGATCTGGCAGGCCTTCTGCGTGCTTCTTCCCGTGCAGTCCGTGGGCGTGATGGGCGACGAACGTTCCTACGATTACGCCGTCGCGTTCCGCGCCGTCACTTCCCTTGACGGCATGACCGCCGACTGGGCCCACGTGCCCTACGAGGTGCTCTCCCGGATCTCCAACCGCATTATCAATGAGGTGAAGGGCGTCAACCGTGTGGTTTACGACATCAGCTCCAAACCCCCCGCTACGATCGAATGGGAATAAGATAACTTCACCAAGGATCACCACGGATCCCTGAACCGTGAACCGTAAACATGGTGTTATAAAGTGTTACCTATGTTCTGAAGGTACAGAGGACACAGCTCAACAACTCAACAACTTTTTCATATTGATTTATACGGGGATGTTGTTATATTTGACTCAACACGATAAAAATACGAAAGAGGTGCGCGTGGAAAGCCTGAACGCCGTGGTACAGCAGAAAATTGAAGTTGCTCCCGGACTTTGTATCTTCCGGATAGCTCCCAAAGGATGGGAACTTCCGCCCTTCCGGCCGGGACAGTATACCGTGCTGGGACTTCCTCCCGGCGCAAAACGGGTGATATATTCCCAGCCGCCTCTCAGACCCGTTCCCAGAGACCTGCTGATCAAACGCCCATACTCCATCGCCTCCAGTTCAAGTCATAAGCATTATCTTGAGTTTTATATCAAAATGGTATCCAACGGCGCTCTAACTCCCCGGCTTTTTGCCCTAAAGAACGGCGGCAAGGTCTGGATGCGGGAAAAGGTCTTCGGAATGTTCACGCTGGATGATTTTCCCGTTGAAAAGAATGTCATCTTTTTCGCGACCGGGACCGGCCTGGCTCCCTACATGAGCATGCTGCGAAGTCACCTGATCAGCGATACAGGCCGGAAATGGGCGGTGGTGCACGGAGCCCTGAATTCCTGGGACCTCGGTTATCGCGACGAACTGCTTACCATGGAACGGTTTTGTCCGGCTTTTACTTACATTCCCATGATCAGCGATCCGCAGAACGAACCGGTTCCCTGGACCGGACATGTGGGCTTTCTCGATAAAGCATGGAAAGAAGCCTATGTGCAGAAGGCATGGAAGGAAGATGTCAATGCGGAAAACACCGTGATATTTCTCTGCGGTCATCCGATGATGGTGGAGGGCATGGAAAAATTACTGACCGGTGAGGGCTTCGTGCCGCATTCCCGCCGTGAACCGGGGAACCTGGTCAGGGAAAAATTCAGCTGAAAGGAGATCTATGCAGATAAATAAGAACATCTGGAATACCATACAGTCTTTTCCGAAGATCGACCTGCACTGTCATCTTGACGGGTCGGTGCGTCCGCAGACCATTAAGGAACTGGCGGAAGAAAATGACATTGAACTTCCCTGCAGGGACCTTGATGAACTGGTCCGTTATCTGCACTGTGAGGACAGTACCTAGCTCGAGGATTATCTCGAACGTTTTGACGTGACGCTCAGCGTCATGCAGGATTCGCTGTCCGTGGAACGCATTGCCTATGAGTTGTGTGAAGATGCTGCCGCTGAGAACGTCCGGTGGCTGGAAGTGCGCTATTCTCCCATTCTTCACACCCAAAAAGACATGAAGACCATGGACAATATCGAAGCCGTGATCCGGGGAATGCGCCGCGCCGAGCGCGATCTCGGTATCCGCGGGGGGATCATCGTCTGCGGGATGCGCAGTTATGACCCCGCGGTTTCCTATGAACTGGCGGAACTGGCCGTTGCTTATAAGGACCGCGGCGTGATCGGTTTCGACCTGGCGGGGCCCGAGGAGAATTATCCTGCAAAAGCCCATGAAGAAGCCTTCCGGCTGGTATTGAAGAATAACATCAATATTACGATCCATGCCGGTGAGTCCTACGGTCCGGAAAGTATCCATCAGGCGGTGCATTACTGCGGCGCACACCGCATCGGGCACGGGACGCATCTGCCCGAGGACGGCGGCCTGATGAACTATATCAACGATCACCGGATCTGCCTGGAGATCTGCCTGACCAGCAATCTACAGACGGGAAGCGTACCGTCGATCAGACAGCATCCCTTCAAGTTCTTTCTGGATTACGGCCTGCGCCTCAGCCTGAACACCGACAATCGCCTGATGTCCGACACTTCGGTCACCAAAGAGCTTTATCTGGCTTATGAAAGCTTCGGCCTGGATATCGGGGATATCAAGAATATCATTATCGACGGTTTTAAGAGTGCGTTTATCCATCACCGGGAACGGAAGGAGATGGTAAAGGATGTGGCAAATGAGCTGGAAAAGATGATCCGACTCTGATGAAAGAGATCGAACGAAAATTTCTCGTAACCCGAAAGGGTGTTGTTTCCGGACACAGATCGCTGCGGGTATGTCAGGGCTATATGCTCAGTGAGAATGGGGGCGATGCCCGGGTGCGTATAGAAAATGATGAGAAAGCGTTCCTGACCATCAAAAAACGCAGTACGGGTATCAGCAGGTGGGAATTCGAGTATCCCGTGCCCGTGGAAGACGCGAAGATCATGCTGAATGCCCTTTGTGAAGGCCGCATCGTGGAAAAAAACCGTTATCTCATTTCTTACAAGGGCCGGTTGTGGGAAGTGGATGTGTTTGCGGGGGAGAATCGGGGGCTTATTGTTGCGGAGGTGGAACTGGATTCCGAGGATCAGCCGTTCGAAAAGCCGCCGTGGGCGGGGGAAGAGGTAACCGAAGATCCCCGCTATCTGAACAAAAATCTCGCTGTACATCCCTTCCGTGAATGGAATAGTTAACCACGAATTACACGCCTGTCCCCACGAATGTCGGGGAATGAATACAGAAAAAAAATAGAGAAGTTTGGTTGTGTAAGTCATCGAATTGTCGAGTTGAAAATATCATGATACTCATTCAACTCCACAGCTCGATAGTTCGGCGAATCGACCTTCCGGAAATTCGTGGTTTATGGTGATCAGAAATTCAAAATATCCATTTTTTCACAGGACTTTTCCTGTTATATTCCGGCGTAATGCGTTAACGGAGGAAATTCATGAAAGTATTGATCATCAATTCGGGAAGTTCGTCGGTAAAATATCAGGTCATTGATACGGAAAAGAAGGATTACCTTGCAAAGGGTCTTGTGGAAAGTATCGGTCTTGACCGTTCAAAAATAAAACATGAAAAAAAAGGGTCGGAGAAGATCAGCTATGACAAGCATATTCCCGACCACCACTCCGCCATAGAGAACACCCTTGCCCTGCTTGTTGATAAGGAACAAGGCGTTCTGAAAAGCTATGACGAAATTGACGCCGTCGGTCACCGGCTGGTACACGGCGGGGAGCGTTTCCATTCCAGCGTCCGCATTACCGATCATGTCATAGAGGTGCTGAACGAATGCATTCAGCTGGCACCCCTGGCACAATCCGGCCAATATCGAAGGTGTCAAGGCCGCGAGGGCATCTCTGCCTTCGACCCCCATGGCAGGCGTTTTCGATACCGCTTTTCATTCCGGTATGCCGGATTACGCCTACATGTATGCCCTGCCCTATGAATATTATAAAAAATACGGCATCCGGCGTTACGGTTTTCACGGGACCTCCCATTACTATGTTACCCGCCGCTATGCCGACCTTGTAAAGAAATCCGTGGAGAAACTGAACCTGATCTCCTGCCACATCGGCAACGGGGCTTCCGTGACGGCAGTCAGGAACGGAAGGTCTATCGATACCTCGATGGGATTTACCCCACTGGAAGGGCTGATGATGGGAACCCGCAGCGGCGATGTGGACGGCGGCGCCGTCCTGAAGATCGCGGAATATGAAAAAATGTCCATCAAGGACATGAACATGATGCTCAATAAGCAAAGCGGGATCATCGGTATTTACGGCAAGTCCAGCGACCTGCGCGATGTAGAGGACGATATTGAAAAGGGCGATGAAAAAGCCCGCCTCGCATTCGACATGTACAATTACCGTATTAAAAAATATATCGGCGCCTATGCGGCAGCGCTCGGACGGGTGGACGGGATTATCTTTACCGGCGGTGTCGGAGAGAATGCGGACCTTACCCGCGGGCCGGTCTGCAGGGATATGGAGTACATGGGACTCCTCCTGGATGAAAAGAAGAACATCGCAACCACCCGCGGGAAAGAGGGCTTTATCCATGCGGAAAATTCAAAAGTAAAGATCGCCGTGATCCCGACAAATGAAGAGCTGGTGATCGCACTGGAGACCGAAGCGATCGTCAACGGAAAATAAGCATTCCGGACCCACAACCGTATCCGGTTGTTTCGGAAAGATGCATCGACAGAAGCGGAGAAACCTTATGCAGACGCTTGAACAGATCAGAGATAACTATGAACAGGTGCTTCAGAAATATGAAGAAGTGAGCGGTTATGTCGATCTGGAGGAAAAAGATACCCGCATCAAAGCGCTTCGTCAGAAAACGATGGAAGCGGATTTCTGGCAGGACAATCAGCGCGCAGAAGATCAGCAAGGAGATCTCGGACCTCGAATACGAGATCGAACGCTGGAAAAAGCTGGACCTGCTCAGGCAGGATATCGAACTGCAGTGGATGATGCTGGAGGAAGAGAGCGGGAACCTGAATGAGCTGGCAAAACTGGTAGACCGGTTTTCACGCAGGATCCATGACCTGGAGATCGAGAAACTGCTGTCCGGTGAACGGGACCGCAACAATGCCATTCTTATCATCCATCCCGGCGCCGGAGGAACGGAATCCCACGACTGGGCCAGCATGCTTTACCGCATGTACACCCGCTGGGTGGAGCGCCGGGGCTTTGAATACGAAGTCCTGAACTTCCAGCCCGGAGACGAGGCGGGGATCAAGGAGGCTGCCATCGAGATCCGGGGCGTCTTCGCCTACGGCTATCTGAAGTCCGAGATCGGTGTGCACCGCCTGGTGAGGATCTCGCCCTTTAACGCTCAGGGAAAGCGCCAGACAAGCTTTGCTTCCGTCTTCGTCTATCCCGAGATCGATAATGACATTGAGGTGGAGATCAATCCTTCCGACCTGCGTATCGACACATTCCGGGCCAGCGGCGCAGGCGGGCAGCATGTCAACAAGACCGACTCGGCCATCCGCATTACCCACATTCCCACGAATATCGTGGTCACCTGCCAGAACGAACGTTCCCAGCACAAGAACAAGGAATCCGCCATGAAGGTCCTGCGCTCCCGCCTTTATGAAGAGGAGCTAAAAAAACAGCAGATGGAAAAAGCGGAACTCGACAAGGCGAAGACCGATATCGGCTGGGGAAGCCAGATACGCTCCTATGTCTTTCAGCCCTATACCCTGGTCAAAGATACACGGACCCAGTATGAGACCGGGAACCTGCAGGCGGTCATGGACGGCGATATCGACGGTTTTATTCAGGCGCACCTGAAATACCAGTACACCGACGAGTAAAAAATCATATTGGTAATAAGCATATATTATCTTAATATATGATACCTTGTGTGATCAATATAGGGAGGAAAGGACATGCTGAAAAAACTCCTGATCTTCATGAGCTTTACCGCACTTTTCTTCGGCGGTTGCAATATGTTCGGACCCGGCGACGGCAGTTTTGACCTGGGCGACACCGTGGCGATCGCGATCGGGGAAACGCTGCATGAAAGCGACAGCTTCTGGGTGCGGCTCGACAGTATCACCGAGGACAGCCGTTGCCCGGAGGGGTTAATGTGTTTCTGGGAAGGGCGCGCCGTGGCCTGGATGAGCGTGGGAAATAACGACACTTCCTTTCAGTATATGTTCTCCACCTGGCAGCGGGATTCTTCCCGTACGCACCCGGTGTGCTTTGAAACGGATTGGGGACCTTTCCCTACAGCGCCGGCATACGAGGTGACCATGACCGGGGTGACGCCCTACCCCGTGGTGGACGAGGTGATCCGTCCGCGGGAATACCGGGTACACTTCACGGTGCGGCGCTATGACACTTTCGTCAGAAAACCCAATATCTACCTGTATCCGCAAGAAAAGACGCGCCTGGATGTCTCCCTGAGCTTCCCCCACGGCGGGAAGGTCGCAAAATCCATCCCATCCTATCCGGAAGAATGGAAGGACATCCGGGTGACGCCGGACGGCAGGATCGATAACGAATATTCCTATCTTTTCTACGAGGCGATGCTTCCCGGTCACTGGCAGTATTCCGAAGGCTGGGTACTGCGGCGAGAGCATCTGCCGCTGTTCTTTACGGCAAACATGGAGCAGTACGGGTTTGTCCAACATGAGATCGATGACTTCCTGGAATACTGGATCCCGCGACTGAAGACGGCGCCGTATTATGCCGTTTACCCTCAGCGCAACGCCATGGTCAACCGGCTGGTAAAACTGCATATCAGCCAGCGCCCCGACAACATGCTGCGGCTTTTCTATATTATCGATGAAGTGCAGGGGCACTTTGCGCTCATGAAACCCGATATTCCGCATTTCAGACGCGATGGATTCACCGTCACCGAGTGGGGTGTGATCGTAAACGGCGGGAATAGGGCCGGCGTTGCACTATGTTCAACCCTTCGATCACCTCAGGGTTGTAAGCTATTGGATGTTATCACACAGTCCCTCGGAAGTGCAGCAGTAAAAATTCATTGCGAAAACAGCAAAACAACCTAAATATGTGACCATTATTACACATTTGATGTTCTGAATGATTACGGGCAAATCGTTTCAGACGAATGAAAAAAACGGCAATGATCAGGTCCCGGATTCAATTGGATGCGTGGGTCGTCATACCCGATCATTTTCACGGGATCATTGTCATTGCGAATGACGGGGCAGGGCGCTCAGGGATGAAAAAAAACGTCTGCAGGGACACGGTACACCGTGCCCCTGCTATTGTATATTCCCATCCCCAGGCGCCGTGTCCCTGCAGAAACCATATCAACATCGTATCATACCGTATCATTATGTAAATTTCGTCACTATATTGACGGAATTAATATTTTATACTTGCTTGTATTATACCGCACGGTATAATTTTCCACACCTAAACAGGGCAGTATTACCTTAAATGAGGTAATTAACTAATGATATTACACCTGAATTCAACTCGTAAGTACAACCGCAAAAGTTCATAATAAAACAGTTAAGCTTCTGGAATAATTTGACTATCGTCTTACATTATATATCTTACCTTTGCGTTTTTTCCCTACCTCAGAGGGAGGGCGGGGGATATCCCTCAAAAACTTGATTTAAGCTATTGACCTACTTTTTTCCGATTAAGGAGATTCCTCCACTACGCTCGGAATGACAGTTTCTCAAGCATTCATCAAGCGGAAAACCCATCCCAAGTTATCCTAATCCCCGACCTATAGCGTATCACTATCAACCCTCCAACGTGAAATACTGTCGATGATCTTGCGTTTTTGCAGGGGAGTCCGGGTTTGGTATTGTGTTGAAAAATTTAATGAATAATAATATTCTTGTGCCGCATCGCGACGACGCGTTAAGAAAATCCGATGAGAGAGGGTTAAAAAATACTTGGGTGAGCAAAGCGAATCCTTTAAGTATTTTACCGAACGAAGAGGATTTTTAGCTAAAGGAGAGAAGCGGTTGATTTTCTTTTGTTTCTTTTCTTTGATCAAGCAAAGAAAAGAAAGGAAGAATTAAAGTAATAATATCCGGATAAATATACATCACCGACCTGAGGTGTTTTCATGGGATATCAGATAACAATGCGGTGAGAAATATCTTTGAGCTCTTTGATCAGTTCGGGATCATCGATCAATTGGTCAAAAGGGATCTTCTTGCTGGAATCCTCGATATAGTTTCTTCCCCAGGCGGGATTTTCGGCATGGTTTTTTTCACAGATCCGTCCGAAGGTCAGCGGATCCAATTGATCAAAGGCCCAATCCAGGGCTTCTTTATCGGAATCCGAAAGATAGTCGCAATCTGCAAGGCGGTTTGCCCTTACGAGACGGGGACTTTTTTTAAAGAAAGGTGCCTTGGGATCTTCATTTTTGCACAGATTGTAGATATTGCTCGGGACAATTCCATTTTTCATGGAGACGAAATGATCGCCGGTCACGGGCCTCGTGTAGCGGTTCAGATGATACTTATCGGCCTCAAAGATCATTTTAACGATCTTATAAAGGTCATAGCTGTTCCTGCCGCTTTTCGAGATAAGATATAGAACGGCTTCGATCGATTTCTGCTTGTTGAATTTGAATGTGATCATGGTCTTTATTTTGTTGTTCACCGCTATTATAAACACATATTTCCTATTTTCAAAGCGGGAAATATGTTCCCGGAAAGTGTATTTGTTTTTTGTGATATACATCACATTTTGTCTCCCTTACTAAACCCGATTGACTTCATCTTCTTTACAGAGAAAATTTGAGTCAATCGGACTATACGCAATCAATCACGTGATCGAATGATCAAATAGCTGTTCTGCGCTGAATCGTAATGCCCGGAGAGATGCTGAACCCCAGCTTCACGGAAGGTTCGCGGCACACGCAAGTTCAGCATGACGGTCAATGGTTCTCCTCGTCTCTGAGTCTCAACGTCTCAGCGACTCTCTAAATGCAGTAAATCCCTTTGAAAGAACCTCCGGCTTCTGTACATTTTGCGTTTATTGCATTCGCGGAACAATAAGATAAAAGCAAAGCTTCGGAGATGCAGCATGCCCATATCGGTAAGCAGGGAACAGCTCGGAAATATTCACCAATGGTTCAGCGACTATACGGAAGGATTTCAGCATGATGATGCACAGATCCGGAAAAACATCGAACTGAAAAAAACACATACGGAACGGGTATGCCGGGAGATCCTGGATATCGGTGAAGCCCTGGGGCTGAATGCAGACGAACAACGCCTGGCGGAGATCATCGCCCTTTTGCATGATGCGGGCCGCTTTCCCCAGTATGTGCATTACGGTACTTTCAAAGATAGTGTCGCGGGCAACCATGCGCTGCTGGGTCTGGACGTGATCTGCGAATACCGCCTGCTGGATCCCCTGGACGCAAGGGTTCGCGAGATCGTTCTGCGCGCCGTGCGTTACCATAACCGCATTGCCCTGCCGGAAGGCGAAGAGGAACCCTTTGTCTTTTATGAAAAACTGATCCGCGACGCGGATAAGCTGGATGTCTGGAAGGTGGTGCTGGACTATTACAGCCGTAAGGACCGGACACGCAATAACGCCATTGAACTGGACCTGCCCGATACGCCGGGGTATTCCTCCTCCGTCGTGGAAGATCTCAGGAAAAAGAAGATCGTGGACTTGAAGCATGTAAAGAACATGAACGATTTCAAGCTCCTGCAGATGGGATGGATCTTCGATATCAATTTTGTTCCCACGCGGGAACGCATTGCGGAACGCCGCTACCTCCAGTGCCTCCGCGCCGTGCTTCCGTCCTCGCAGGCAATTGATGATATTCTGGTCCTTATGATGGAACTCCTGCCGGATCCCGAATAAAGGTCCCCGTGGTCCCGGCATTTCACAGCGCATCATTCATTTTCCGTTCTTCTCCCTCAGCCGCCGGATCGCAGCTGTTCGATAATTCACCATAACATTTTTTTGATCTTACTCTTAGGGCAACCTCAGCCTCTCCTCCCTGCGTTTTGTTAACAAAACATGAAAATCCGCAACGATACATGAGAAAAATGTCCGTATACGTTGATTTTTTACTGTCATACAGGAAAATGATTTATTACATTTAGCCGGAACGTGATGCGGTGGGGGAAGAGTATAAACAATCCGTTGAAAAAGACAGGTTATCCGAAAAAGCCTCAATGAAAGCAAAACTTATTTTAGAGAACGGGATTCACTTCGAAGGAGAAGCCTTCGGTGCTTCCGTTCCCGTGTCCGGTGAGGTCGTTTTCAACACCGGCATGGTGGGCTACCCCGAGGCCCTTACCGATCCTTCCTATTGCGGTCAGATCCTGACCTCCACATACCCCCTGGTGGGAAATTACGGAGTGCCCGCCTACGGGAGCGGCGACATCCTAACCGCAAAATGGGAATCTGCGCGCATTCAGGCCGCAGGGTTCGTCATCAGCAACCTCAGCAGCGAATATAATCACTGGGATGCGGCAATGAGCCTGGATGCCTGGCTGAAAAAAGAAGGTATTCCCGGTATCAGCGGCATTGACACACGTGCATTGACGAAAGTGCTCCGTGAACACGGGAGCATGATCGGGAAGATCGTCACCGGTGATCAGGATATCGCATTTTATGATCCCAACAAGGATCTGCTCATCAAGAAGGTCGTTATGGAAAAGGCCGCCGAATACGGAAGGGAGACAAGACCCTGCTTCTGCTGGATTTCGGATGCAAGAACAGTATTATCACCGCCCTGCTTCACCGTGGCTTCCGCATTGTCCGGGTGCCCTATGACGAAGATCTTTCAAAATACCGTTATGACGGGATCGTGCTTTCCAGCGGCCCGGGGACCCGGCGCAGTATGCCTTTATGCTGGAAAGGATACGCGCGTTGCTGGAAGATCGCAAACCCGTGCTCGGGATCTGCCTGGGCCATCAGCTGCTGGCACTTGCGGCGGGCGCAAAGACCTATAAATTACCCTACGGGCACCGGAGCCAGAACCAGCCGGTCCTGGACCGCCTCAGCGGCCGCGCCTACGTGACGACGCAAAATCACGGTTACGCCGTTGACCTGAAGAGCTTGCCCGCATCATGGATACCCTGGTTCGAGAATATTAATGACGGCACCAGCGAGGGCCTTTGGCACAAAAATCTTCCCGTATTGTCCACCCAGTTCCATCCGGAAGCGGCTCCCGGCCCCGTGGATACGGGTTTTGTCTTTGACGAATTCAAACGCTGTTTTTAGGTCCTGAAGGAGATCATGAGCAAAAAGATAGAAAAAGTCGTTATTCTCGGATCCGCCGCCATCAAGATCGGCGAGGCGGGGGAATTCGATTATTCCGGCTCCCAGGCGATCAAGGCCCTGAAGGAAGAGGGTGTGCGGACCGTGCTTATCAATCCGAATATCGCCACGATACAAACCTCCGATTATCTCGCCGACAAGGTGTACCTTTTGCCGGTGACCGTTGACTTCGTTGAAAAGATCCTTCAGAAGGAAAAGCCCGACGGTATCCTGCTCAGCTTCGGCGGCCAGACGGCGCTGAACTGCGGCCTGGAGCTGTATGACAGGGGGATACTGAAAAAATACGGCGTTGAGGTCCTGGGAACACCCGTCCGGACCATACGGAATACCGAGGATCGTGAAAAGTTCAACAAGGCACTGGATGCGATCGGCGTGAAATATCCCCGCAGCCGCGCCGTGTCCTCGGTGGAGGAAGCGCTGGATTTCGCCGATGAGATCGGTTATCCCGTGATGCTGCGTATTGCCTATGCCCTCGGAGGTCTGGGAAGCGGGGTGTGCAGGAACCGGGAAAAACTTACGGACCGTGCCGGCAAAGCCTTCAGCTACACAAAGCAGATCCTGATCGAAGAATATCTCGGCGGCTGGAAAGAGGTTGAATACGAGGTGGTCCGCGATTCCCGGGACAACTGCATCACCGTCTGCAATATGGAGAATGTCGATCCCCTGGGGATACATACGGGCGAAAGCATCGTGGTGGCTCCCAGCCAGACCCTGACGAACCACGAATATCACCGCCTGCGCGAGATCGGCATCCGCGTGATCCGCCATCTGGACGTGGTGGGGGAATGCAACATCCAGTATGCCCTGGACCCGGCCTCCGAGGATTACCGTGTGATCGAGGTGAACGCCCGTCTGTCCCGCAGTTCCGCACTCGCCTCCAAGGCCACCGGATATCCCCTGGCGTTCATTGCCGCAAAGCTTGCGCTGGGATACGCCCTGCATGAACTCCCCAACGCCATCACGGAGACCTCCGCGTTCTTTGAACCCGCCCTGGACTATATCGTGGTCAAAATGCCACGCTGGGACCTGAAGAAGTTCCGGAATGTTTCCCGCAGGATCGGTTCTTCCATGAAATCCGTGGGAGAGGTCATGGCCATCGGCCGTAATTTCGAGGAAACCCTGCAGAAGGCGATCCGCATGCTGGCGACAGGGGCCAGGGGACTGGTCGCCAACGAGAAATTCAGCACCCCGTCACTGCAGGATTCGCTCAGAAAACCCAGCGATGAACGTTTATTTGCCGTTGCGGATGCGTTCCGGCAGAAATATTCCGTGGACGATGTACACGGCCTGACAAAGATTGACAAATGGTTCCTGTACCGGATAAAGAACGTCGTCGATCTGTCCCTTGAACTGGAACATACAAAGCATATCAGCGACGCACTTTTGTTAAAGGCTAAAAAACTCGGCTATTCGGACGAACAGCTTGCGGTGCTTACCGGCCGGAGTGAAGCCGCCGTATATCAGCAGCGGGGGAAGGCCGGGATCTTTCCCGTTATCAAGCAGATAGATACGGTAGCGGCGGAATATCCGGCAAGGACGAATTATCTTTATCTGACCTATGAGGGAACCGAGGATGACTATCATGAAACGAGCGGCGATGCCGTCCTGATACTCGGCGGGGGACCCTACCGCATCGGTTCAAGCGTGGAATTTGACTGGTGCTGCGTGATCGCCGGAAAAACGGTGCGCGATTCCGGAAAAAAAGCGATCATGATCAACTGCAATCCCGAAACGGTCAGTACCGATTACGATGAGTTCGATGCACTGTTCTTTGAAGAACTGACCTTTGAAACGGTGCGGGAGATATACCGCAAGACCGGGCCGGAGGGGATGATCCTGTCCATGGGAGGGCAGATCCCCAATAATCTTGCCGTCCGCCTGCATGAGGAAGGAATGCGCATCCTGGGCACGGAGACCGCTTCCATCGACCGTGCGGAGAACCGCAGCCGCTTTTCCGCCATGCTGGACGAGCTGAAGATCGGGCAGCCCGAATGGAGGGCGCTGACCGATCCCGGGAGTGCGTTGAAATTCGCCGGCGAGGTCGGCTATCCCGTCCTGGTACGGCCTTCCTACGTGCTTTCCGGCGCCGCGATGGCGGTTGCCACCGGGGATAAGGAACTCAGCCGTTTTTTACGGAAAGCGGCGGATGTTTCCCGGGAGTATCCTGTGGTAATCAGTAAGTTCTATGAGAACGCAAAGGAGCTGGAATTCGATGCCGTGGCGCAGAACGGCAATATTGTCTGCTACGCGATCTCCGAGCACGTGGAAAATGCCGGGGTACATTCCGGCGACGCCACGCTGGTCCTGCCGCCGCAGCGCACCTATTTTGAGACCGAGCGGCAGATACGCAGGACCTCGGCGGCCATTGCAAAGCACCTGAACATCAACGGTCCCTTCAACATACAGTATATCGCCAAGAACAATGAGGTCCGGGTGATCGAATGCAATCTTCGGGCATCGAGAAGCTTCCCCTTTGTGTCAAAAACGCTCAGGAAGAATTTCATCGAGATCGCCACCCGGGTGATCCTGGGCCAGAAACAGGAAAAGGTCCGCATCCCCCTGTACGATTATGAATATGTCGCGGTCAAGGCACCGCAGTTCTCCTTTACCCGCCTTCGCGGCGCCGATCCCGCCACCGGCGTTGAGATGTCCTCCACCGGCGAGGTCGCCTGCATGGGAGAGAATTTTCACAGTGCCTTCCTGAAGGCCCTGATCTCGGTGGGATTCCGTTTCCCGCTGCGGAATATCCTTGTTTCCTCCGGCCCCACGGAATCCAAGGCGGAATTGCTGGAGGGGATCAGGAAACTTTCCGGCACGGGGGTGTGTTTCTACGCGACAGGCGGAACCTGCGAATTCCTCCGGAAGCACGGCGTCCCGAGCCGCATGCTGCACTGGCCCCTGGATAAGAAAACACCGAACGTGCTGGAGCATCTGAAAAACGGCGGGATAGATCTGGTCATCAATATCCCGAAAAATTATAACGAGGACGAACTGACGAACGATTACGTGATCCGCCGCACCGCCGTCGATCACGCCGTTCCGCTAATCACCAACCGGCAGGTCGCCATGCGTCTTTTTGAATCCCTCTGCAGTCATGCCATCGGGGATCTTAAGATAAAAAGCTGGGACGAATACACCGTGTGAGCCGCTGTCTCCTCCTCTTCTCCCCTGACGGAGGAAAGGGCCGTAAAGGCTGTGGAGGTCATACCCGGTTACTGTTTTATCCTTAAAATAATTCTTGTGCTACATCGCTCATTTTTTAAGCTCCTGTTTCACCTTATAATTTAATCATAATTGTCCAGGAGGATATGACATACTACATATGGTAATATGCGGGACTTTATGGACTATAAAGGTACGGGCACGTCAGATGAGCGCCGGATCCCGATAAAGATCATGGAAGTCAAAAGATGAATTGATCAGGAGGGAGAATAAAAAGCCCCGGTCAAAACGACAGGGGCTTTGCTTGCGTTCTGTCTCCAGAATGGATTATTCGGAATACTGTTCAATGATGCCGATCTGGCGGATGGCGATGCTGACGTGCTCGCTGTTGGGATAGTAGGTGATGAGATTCTGGAATTCCTGGATCGCGGAGCGCATCTTGCCCATCTTGAAGTAACAAAAACCCAGTTTGAGCTGCGTGTCGTCATATTTGTCAAAGGCGTTGGTGTTGAAGACCTCATTGAATGCGTTGTAAGCTTTTTTGTACTGCCGGAGGGCATAATAGCTTTCGCCGGTCCAGTATTTTACATTCCCCGCCATGTAATGTTTGGGGTTCTGCTGATAGAGGCGTTCAAAGATCTCTACGGCATCGCCGTACCGCTGGTAGTAGAACTTGTTCAGGGCGTCCTTGTAATCGTCCATGAAGGTGTCTTTTTCTACAATCTCAGGTATTTCAATTTCGGGAACGGTTTCCGGCATCTTGATGTTGCGGATCACGCTGATCAGGGTATCCAGTCTGATCTCCATTTCGTCATTTTCCGCTTCGATCCGGTCAAGTTTCGAATGCAGTTTTGTGGTGCGCTGAATATAATATTCGTCCATGGAGGCGAAGGAGAGGGTCATCGTGTCCTTGAGGTTCTCGATCTTCCGGTCGAGCAGATTGATATTCGAATCCTTGCTCTCAATAATAATGGGTTCCGCCGCCGGTTTTGACGTGCCCGCGCAGCCGGATAGTACGACAGCGATCATTATCAAAGGGATAAATATTCTTTTCATGGAAAACCTCGCTTAGTTTTATTGTTAAAAATATTAAAAAATTTTCCCGTTCCCAAAAATTATTTTATATTTTATGGGTTTTTTTGGAAGAATTATCCTTATTTTATGGAAAAACGGGAGCCTATGAACAAAAAAGAAGTAAAACTGGTAGAATTCCAGAACGACACGCTGGCGGAGATGGTGAAAAATGTGCTCCGTGAACAGGGGATCCCTTTCCGGATAAAGGAGGATTTTCTGCAGGCGGGCCTGGGAGTGGGAGGCAGTTCCGCTTCGGGCGCTTTTACGATCATTTATGTAAAACCCGGGGACCTGGAGAGCGCACAGAAAGCTATCGCCGGCATGGTGTAGAAAGGATCATATGCAAAAACTGAAGAGCTTGAAAGGCACGCACGATATTTTACCGAAAGAAATTCATAAATGGCAAATGATCGAGGAGCGCCTGCGCAGGCTGTTCGATGCCTATGCCTATCAGGAAGTCCGCACCCCAATCTTTGAAAAGACGTCGCTTTTTTCGCGGGGCGTCGGGGAATTTTCCGATATTGTTAAAAAGGAAATGTACACGTTCGAGGACAAGGGGGGCGATTCGCTTACCCTGCGGCCGGAGCTGACTGCCCCGGTGGTGCGTTCCTATATCCAGCATCATTATCAGCAGGAGTCGCCCGTCCACAAGCTGTGGTATGCCGGGCCGCTGTTCCGCCAGGAACGGCCGCAGGCCGGGCGTCAGCGGCAGTTTCATCAGTACGGCATCGAGGTCATCGGCTCTCCCTATCCTGAAGCGGATACGGAGGTGATCGAGCTGGCCTGCAGTATCTATCATGAGCTGGGCCTGAAGCAGTGGGAGCTGCACATCAATTCCATCGGAAGCCCGGAAAGCCGGAAAGCCTATATGAGGCTGCTGAAAGATGCATTGCAGCCGCACAAAGAGGAGCTTTGTAAACGTTGCCGCGAGCGCTTTGAGGGGAATATCCTGCGGCTTTTTGACTGCAAGAACCCTTCCTGCAATGTCGTCATGGAACAGTACGCACCCTCGATCCTCGAACATCTTTCTGAAGCAGACAGCAGGCATTTCCGCGAGGTCCGCTCCCTTCTGGATACGCTGGGTATCGAATATGTGATCGACCCTTCACTGGTGCGTGGGCTGGATTATTACACCCGGACCACCTTTGAGATCAAGGGCACGGCACTCGGCGCTCAGGATGCGCTTTGCGGCGGAGGACGTTACGACGGACTGATCCGGGAACTGGGCGGGAATGACGTCCCGGCCGTGGGGTTTGCCGCCGGCACGGAACGGCTTATCCTGGCGATGGAGGCGGAAGCGCTTTTTGAGACGGAAGATAACCATCCCGTCGATCTCTATGTTGCCCCGATGGATATCGGGAGTTACGAAAAAGTGCTCCCCCTGGTAAAAAGGCTGCGCGCCCGGGGGCTGAATGTCTACGCAGAGTTGTTGCGGCGCAGTGTAAAGGCTATGTTCAGAGACGCCAACCGCCGGAATGTGGCGCAGGTCGCGGTAGTCGGTGAAGCCGAGGTGCAGCATCGTATTCTCCGCATCAAGGACATGGCGGAGAACCGGGAGACCGAGCTGGGCTGGGAGGAAGTCCCCGGCTTCCTGCTTGATAAGAAGAAACGTTCATCATTTTCATAAACAGAGACCGTATGAAAAAGCACAGACACGTATACGAATTTTTCCGTAACGATCATCCTTCCCTGGGGATTATCCTGGGAAGCGGGTTGAATGATCTTTTGGATTCCGTTGACATATGGAAAAAACTGCCTTATTCGGATATCCCGGATTTCCCCCGCTCCACGGTAGAGGGCCACGAAGGTGCCTTCATTTCCGGCAGTATTGATCATATTCCCGTCCTTGCGGCCAAGGGACGCTTCCATTATTACGAGGGGTATGATCTCGGGCAGGTGCTGTCCATTGTCAGAAGTTTTCATGAGCTGGGAATTCAACATGTGGTGGTCACCAATGCCGCCGGACTGATCGACCCCGGCCATCAGCCCGGCGATATTCTGCTTATCCGGGACTGTATCGACATGACCGGCCAAGTGAAGGAGTTCGATCCCGGTCTGGCGAGGTTAAGAAAAGCGGAAGAAACACCTGCAAAACACGCGGCAAAGGAAGCAGGTATAGCACTCGGCGAAGGCGTCTATGTCTGGACCACCGGCCCCTCCTATGAAACGCCGGCGGAGATCGAATACTTCCGTTCCCGGGGCGGCGACCTGGTGGGCATGTCCACCATGCCGGAGATCATGTGGGCCCGGCGGAACGGAATGAAGGTATATCCTTTTTCCTGCGCCACGAACTGGGCGTCCGGGATGGCTCCGAAACCGCTGACGCATGAGGAAGTATATGAAACCGCCCGGCGCGTGCAAAAGGACCTTACTCGGTATATTTTAACACTTTGCAGGCATATCGGAGGCTGAAAGATGGCAATGCATCCTCCCGGATTCCACCGTATCGGGAACCGCAGTTATTTCACGCTTTATGCCCCTTACGCGCAAAAACTGCGCCTGGCGCTCTTTGAACGCTGTGAAGATGAAAAACCGAAGATGACCTACCCGATGCGCGCGGTGGGGGACGGCTTCTGGGAATATTCCGACATACGAAGTTTTGAAGGGTACTATTATGCCTTTTTGATGAACGGGATGAAGGAATACATCGCGGATCCCTATGCGCGCTGTGTTGCGACGTTCAATGATTTTCGTCAGGAGGCGAAAGGATTTATTTGCGATACTTCCTTTGACTGGGAAGACGATACCTTTATCGCTCTGAAGGATCCCCGCGATCTGATCATCTATGAGTGTCACGTCAGAGATCTCACTGCCGCAGACGGGAAGCAACTCGATTCGCCCGGGACGTATTCCGCGGTAAAGGACAGGATCGGCTATTTCAGGGAGCTCGGCGTGAACGCCGTGGAATTCATGCCGCTGATGCACTTTGCCAACCACGAGCCGCCCTTCAAAGAAGAAACCGGGGGAATCTATAACGACTGGAACCCCTATTCCTATAATCACTGGGGATATATGACTTCCTTTTCTTTGCGCCGGCGAATTTTTATGCAAGGAAGGGGACGCGGGAGAAGCACCACTGGTCGGACCCCCGGGGGGAGGAGATCCGGGAACTGAAATCCATGGTCAGGGCGCTTCATGCCGCCGGCATTGCGGTGATCATGGATGTGGTCTACAATCATATCAGCCAGTACGACCGGAACCCCCTGCGCTGGCTGGCGGAGGATCACTATCTGCGGCCGGGCGAAAATCACAGCGGATGCGGAAACGATGTCGACAGTGAATCCCCCGTGATGCACCGTCTCATTCTTGACAGCATCCGTTACTGGACGCAGGAATTCCATATCGACGGTTTCCGCCTGGACCTTGCCGGAATCTTTGATGACGGGACACTTCATGAGCTCAAAGAAACAGCCCGCGGGATCAATCCGGACACCGTGATCGTCGGTGAGGCATGGGGAAAACGGTATATTCCCGGAAAGATGAGCGAACTGGGGCTGGGGGCGTGGAATGACAGGTTCCGCAACGGGATTAAGGGCGTTGAACCCGGGAAGATCCCGGCTATCTTTTCGGGCTTCCGGAGAAAGGAACGGACAAGGACCACATCCTTCAGCTGCTTAGCGGAAGTCTGAAGGCGGACGGAGGGATCGTTAGGGATTCGAAATATTCGGTGAATTATCTCGCCTGCCACGATGAGTACACTTTGGGGGATTTTATCCGCTTGTCCCTCCGGGAAGGGAAGGATATCGTGCCGGAGAACCATGCCGAACACATCAGGCTTTCAGAGGAGGAGAAGGTACTTCACCATATTGCGGCCTTTATCCTTTGCTGTTCGCAGGGGGTCTGCATGCTTCATGCCGGACAGGAATATGCGCGCTCCAAAGTTATTGCCAGGGTGGACGGTGTGGAGGATCCGCAGGCGGGGACGCTTGACCGGGATTCCTATGCCAAGGATAACGAGACCAACTATATGGATCTTCATGACAGGGAGATCAACCGGGAGCTTTATGACTATTACCGTCAGCTTTTTGCGGTCCGCAAGGCCTTTCCGGAGCTCCGTTCCGCGGAGAGGGACAGGATCACCTGGCTGCACGGCGGGGGATCGGATCACGGCGTCGGATACCGGGTGGACGTGCCCGGGCGGAGCCTGGCCGTCCTGTTGAACAGCTCACCGGAAAAATCAGCGGAATTCGATCTTCAGGAAGGGGACTGGAAGGTTCATGCGCATCTGAACGCTGCATCAACAGAGCCCC
Organism: Fidelibacterota bacterium; assembly: GCA_034520235.1. Lineage (GTDB taxonomy): Bacteria > Fidelibacterota > Fidelibacteria > Fidelibacterales > Fidelibacteraceae > M50B103. The sequence goes on along the minus strand of JAXHNS010000001.1, from coordinate 1,326,026 downwards.
TCTCGGAACACAAGGATGCAGTGCTAACGCTTGCGCCGCGTTCGGTGCTCCTTCTGATAAAGCACACATAGAATATTCCTCTTATGCTGGAAACGGAAAAATACAGTCTGCTGATATCCGCCTGCCTGGCCGGTATCCCGTGCCGCTACGACGGAAGGGACAACCGTATTCCGGCCCCGGAACGGGACATCCTGAAATCCTGCTTCATTCTGATCCCCGTATGTCCCGAACAGCTAGGAGGACTGTCCACACCGCGCATTCCTTCGGAAATTCAGCCCGGCGGCGGGATCGTCAGCGCAGAGGGAAAGGATGTCAGCACCGCGTTCCGCCGGGGAGCGGAAGCGGCGCTGCGAATCGCGAAACTTAGCGGCTGCCGGTTTGCCTGCATGAAGGAGTATTCCCCCTCCTGCGGGAAATACCGCGTCTATGACGGCAGTTTCCTGAACATCACGGTTTCCGGGAAGGGGATAACGGTGAAAGTGTTTGAAAAAAACGGTATAAAAGTGTATAATGAAAAGGAAATTAAAACATTATCAGGAGATGTGAACCATGTATGATCCGCGTGAAAAAAAGCTGGCAGAGCTTTTAGTGAACTATTCAACGGACGTTCAGAAGGACGAGAATGTGCTGATAGAGGCCATCGATATCCCTGTTTCATTTGTAAAACTGCTGATTCGTGCGGTGCGGGCAAGGGAGGGAAATCCCTTTGTGACCGTGAAGTCCAATGAAATACAGCGCGAGCTGTACAAGCACGGGACCGATGCACAGATCTCGTTCAGCGGTGATTACGAGGCTTTTCGTATGAAGAACATGCAAGCCTATATCGGCGTAAGGGGAAGCCGCAACATCACGGAATTTTCAGATATCGCTTCGGAGGACATGAAACGTTACCAGACCCTCTGGAGTCAGAGGGTGCATACGAAGATCCGCGTGCCGGAGACCAAGTGGGTGGTCCTCCGCTGGCCGGGTCCCTCCATGGCGCAGCAGGCCGGCATGAGCACGGAAGCCTTCGAGGACTTTTATTTCAAGGTCTGCACCCTGGATTATCCCAAAATGGCAAAGGCCGAGGACGCCCTGGTGGACCGGATGCAAAAGACGGACAAGGTGCATATCAAGGGACCCGGGGAAACGGAGCTTTATTTCTCGATCAAAGGAATCAACGTGATAAAAAGCTGCGGCCTGAGAAATATTCCCGACGGGGAAGTGTTTACGGCCCCTGTCAAAGACAGCGTGAACGGAGTGATCGAATACAATACCCCCACACTGTATCAGGGATCGGTATTCGAACGTGTCAGGCTGACGTTCAATAACGGAAGGATCACACAGATCGACGGCGATGATCCGGAACGTCTGGAAGCGATCTTCAACACCGATGAAGGCGCCCGCTACGTCGGTGAATTTGCCATGGGCCTGAATCCCTATGTCAACCGGCCGATGAAAGATATCCTTTTTGATGAAAAGATCGCCGGCTCCATTCATATCACACCGGGCAACTCCTACGATGCTGCCGACAACGGGAACAAGTCCGCGATCCACTGGGACCTGGTACTAAGGCAGACCCCCGAATGCGGCGGCGGGGAGATCTATTTTGACGGCGAGCTGATACGAAAAGACGGGATCTTTGTCCCCGCATCCCTGAAAGCCCTTAATCCGGAAAACCTGAAATAGGGGGAGCCATGGCTGCTTCCGCCGGCCAACATACCGTTTCCGTGCGCCGTGTAAAGAAGTACGACCATTATGAAGACCTCCTGAAAGCGGTCTCGGAGATCTACACAACCGCAGGCGGTCCGGATCCGGGTGGGAAAAGCATTTTGCTCAAGCCCAATATCCTTGCGGACCTCCCTCCGGAACGTGCGGTGACCACGCATCCGGCATGCTTCCGTGCCGTCGCACAGTATTTTCAGCAGAGGGGTGCAAAGGTGTATGCCGGCGATTCCCCGGCGATCCACAACACTTCCTTCAGAGCGGAAAAGTGCGGCATCCGGGGCGTCTGCAGGGAGCTTGATATCGAATGGGTGGATTTTTACGTCGATCCGGTGCAGCGGAACGGTTTTAAGCTGGCGAATATCATTGACAAGGTTGACTATGTCGTCTCGCTGGCAAAGTGCAAAACCCATGAATTGACCTATTTCACCGGGGCCGTAAAAAACTGTTTCGGCCTTATCCCGGGCTTCACAAAAGCTATGCTGCATGCCCGGTATCCCAACCGCAATCTGTTCTCCGACATGGTGCTTGACCTTCTGGAGACCGTTAAACCCGCCTTTTCCTTCATGGATGCCGTGATCGCCATGGAGGGTGCGGGGCCCCAGAACGGGAAGCCGAAGCATGTCGGCCTTATCCTCGGGTCCGCGAACCCCGTTGCCCTGGATATCAGCATGGCAAGGATCATCGGGTATGACCCCATGAAAATACCGATGTTCCGTTCGGCGGTGGAACGGGGGATCTATCTTGAGAACATGGAAGACATTGTGATCGAGGGCGGGGATCTCCGCGATCTCCGGGTGAAGCATTTTAAACGTGTCAGTATAGACCGCGGTTACAATTTGATCTACATGGGCATTCGCTCCGAGCAACTGAGGCGCCGCTTTGACCGCCGGCCGGTCTTTGATCACGATCGTTGCATTCTGTGCGGCAAATGTGTGCAGATCTGCAAAGCCGGTGCGCTCAGCATTAAAGAAGGCAAAGTGCATATCTACGATCCCAACTGCATACGCTGTTACTGCTGTCAGGAAGTATGTCCGTCCAACGCCATCGAAATAAAACGAAAGGTTTTCGGATGAAAAAGCTCCTGTTAACATTCATACTTTTCTTTTCCTTTCTTTTCGCATGCACGTCCGCGGTGATCAGCGGCAAGGCGACGCCGGACGGCCGCCCGCTGCTCTGGAAACACCGCGATACCGGCAATCTGGAGAACAAGCTGGTGCATGTCCGCACACCCGCCTACGATTTCACGGGGGTCGTGAACGCAAACGACAGCCTGAACCGTGAGATATGGATGGGTGTCAATGAAAAGGGTTTTGCCATCATGAACACGGCCTCCTACAATATTAACGAGGACGTAAGCGCCGATCTCGGCGAAGATCAGGAAGGCCTTTTTATGCGGGAAGCGCTGGAAAAATGTGCGGATATGGAAGATTTTGAGCAGCTGCTGAAGGCATCTTCCGGGGAATGGGGGATCGCTGCGAATTTCGGGGTCATCGATGCCGCGGGGAATGCCGCCTATTTTGAGACCGGCTATTACGATCACAGGAAATACGATGCCAATGACCCGGAAGCCGCGCCGGAGGGATACCTGATACGGACCAATTTCTCTTTCTCAGGAGGAAGCGAGGAAGGGGTCGGCTATATCCGTTATGAAGCTACCCGTGAGCTGTTCAAAGCACAGACGTCCTTCACACCGGAATTTCTCATCCGGGAAGCCACCCGCAACCTGGATCACGGCGCCCTGAAAACCCATATCGGGAACATGCGCCTTCCGCGCCATGCCGGCGACCGGACGTTGGCGGGGTTTCAGGACTATATCCCCCGGTACTGGAGCGCTTCCGTGCTGGTGGTGCAGGGAGTACGCCCGGATGAAGATCCCCAAAACAGCCTGCTGTGGCCGGTGATGGGATTTCCCCTTACCGCAATGGCAACGCCGGTGTGTTTCCGTTCGGCGGACCGGCTTCCCGAAGTGATCAGTTCGGAAGAAGAAGTCCCCTTTATGACGGTATCATCGCTCGGGCTCAAGTCGCACCTTTTCCCCCGCGAACACGACGACCATGAGAACTATATCGATGTGGCCAGGCTGAAAAACCGCCGGAAGCAGGGCTATCTGCAGATCATCATGAAAAAAGAGAAAGCGATCCTGGACCGCTTTGAAAAGATCAAGCATTCCCGGGATCCCGGGGAAATACATGCGTATTACGAATGGGTGGACGACTATGTGTGTGAGGTCTACGAGAAGATTCTGTTGAAACGATGAACGAAGATGGTGAGATGTCGAGGTGTTGAGGTGTCGAGGTGTCGAGATGTCGAGGTGTCGAGGTGTCGAGACGAAGAGACAAAATGTACATCGTCATGCTGAACGAGGTTCAGCATCCCCAACATCTGACGACGGAATCCTGTTTAGCGTTTAGCGGTTAGAGAGCATGAATACCTTGCAGCCCCGAGCTTGTCGAGGGGTTGAATATAAGTAGCCCGACGTGCAACGCCGGGACCGCGTGATGACATCCAATACCTTGCAGCGCCGATCAGGTGGAGGGGCTGAATATAATTAGCCCGGCATAAAATGCCGGGAATAACGATGATCCAATATCAACAGCAACCCCCTCCGCCAAGCGGCGAAAAAGATCATTACAGACAGCATTTCTTCCTGTAGAGATAGATAAAGACCATCACGATGATCACACTGCCGGTCAGGCTCGATATATCGGTCGTTTCACCCAGAAAGGCAATGCCGATGATCGCCGCGAAAAGCACATGCAGGTATTTGTAGGGAGCGATGTCCGAAGCGCGGGCGAAGAAGTAGGACTGGGTCATCAGGATCTGCCCGATGCCCGCAAAGACACCTATTCCGACAAGATAGAACCATTCTGCGGGACCGGGCATCACCAGATCGGTCAGCGCCAGCGGGAGGATCACGATAAAGGATATCAGCGAGAAATAGAAGACAATCGTACCCGAGGATTCTCCCCGGAGATTCAACAGGCGGATGACCGCATAGGCGAAACCGGCAAAAACGGCGGATCCCAGCCCCATGAGCGCCGGGAGAATGTCAATGTCAAAACGGGGTTTAATGATCAGCAGGGAAGCGAGGAAAGCAACGATAATGCCGCCGATCTGATAACGGTTCATACGTTCCTTAAGAAAAAAGGAAGCGAAGATGATGACGAAAAAGGGGGAGAGTTTGTTCAGCATGGTCGCATCGCTCATATTGAGGTGACTGAGGCTGTAGAAGTAGAGCATCACCCCGATCAGGCCGCTGAAACCGCGGAGAACAAGGAACTTCCGGTTCTCTTTTTCCCATATTGTCTGGCCGTTCTTCAGGATGATGAAGAGTGCGACAAAGAGGCTGATAGCGTTGCGGAACAGTACTTTTTCGAAGAGCGGGATATCGCCGGAGAGCCGGACCATAAGGGACATTACGGCAAAAGAGAGGGAAGAGAGGGTCATCAGGAAAACGGCTTTGAGATAATCGCGATCCATCCGGAAATATAAAATAAAAAGGCCTGCTTTCATATCAAAATCTTGACTAAGGTTGATATTCTCTTTAGATTATCCGGCTATACGGAAAGCGATCAAGGAGTTTTTACTATCGTTTCAAATTATTCGACATTCTTTAAGCAGGTGCAGAAAACTCCGGATGATATTTTTATCTATCACGGCCGGGAAACCCTGAGCTACCGGTCGGTTTTTGAATCGGCCCTGCGGCTGGCAAATCATTTTCACCAGCAGGGGATAGGAAAGGACACCCGGGTTGTCGTCATGCTGCGGAATTCGCCGGAAATCGTCTATACATGGCTGGCACTTTCCCGCCTCGAAGCGGTGATGATTCCCGTGAATGTGCACTATAAATCCCTGGCGCTTCGGTATATTATCGATGACAGCAGTGCGACGGCGATCGTCTATCATGCGGAGCATGAAAAGGATGTCGTCAGCGCCACAAGCATTCTGGAGAGCTGCGAACTTTTCATCTGCCTGGGGGATGATTGCCAGTATGAAAAAAGCATCAGTTTTGAGAAATATAGGGACAAGCCCATTTTCGGAGGTCCCTATAACCCGGATAACAATGATACGAATGTGATCTTTTACAGCGGCGCATCCACGGGCCCCGCCAAATATGCAAAATATTCGAACAGCCAGCTTCACCGCAATACCAATGACTACCTCCACGCGATCATCTACAAGCCCGGTGACGTCATTTTCAGCCAGTGCCCCCTGACGCATTTTCTCGGATATGTCGTTGTCCTGAACGCTGTGGTCAATGCCGGAGCATCGCTTGCCTTCTGCGACAGTGACAACAAGGAGGAATGCCTTCAGGCGCTGGAAAATGCAGCCCCCCGGTATCTTGTCGCAGAACCGGCCTACTTCAGGGAACTGATACAAAAAGACAAGGATTACCTTCCCAGTTCCGTAAAATGTGCGATCACCGGCGGGGGCCGTTTAAAAAAAGATGTTCACGAGGCATTCACAAAGCGTTTCGGCATCCCGGTATTCAAGATATACGGAATGGTGGAAGCCGGCCCCATCCTTTCCGTGAACACCGATGCCGACAAACCCTCCTCGATCGGGACCGCACTGAGCAAGATCTCACTCGGACTTCTGAAGGACGGGAAAATGCTTGCAGACAATGAGGTCGGTGAGATATGCGTGGTATCCGGGATCCTTACCGAAGACCTTCAAAAACTGCTGAAAGATGATATTAGCGGCGGATGGTACCATACCGGGGACCTCGGATATCTGGACATGGACGGGCACCTTTACTTTATCGACCGCAAGGCTTATGTCATTAATGTCCGCGGATTTGACGTGTATCCCGAACAGGTGGAATCCGTCCTTTCAAAGCATCCCCGTGTCAGGGATGTGGTGGTGGTGGGAAAACCCAAGGACGAGTATTCGGAAAGCATTTATGCCTATATCATTCCCGAAACCGGAAAACGGCCGGAGGACAAGGAACTATACGCATTCCTGGAGAATGAACTTCCCCGGTACCAGATACCGGATGCCTTTATATATGTGAATCATTTCCCGAGATCAGCGACCGGGAAAGTCGTGCGACAGGCACTGAAGTAGAAAATGAAACCTATTATGGAGGAGATACAATGACAACATTGACCAAAGATATCCGGAATATTGCATTGGTTGGACATTCGGGGACCGGGAAAACGCTCCTTGCGGATGCTTTTCTTTTAAATGACGGGAAGATCAACCGCCTCGGTTCGGTCCGTGAAGGAACGACCACTTCGGATTACACTGCTGAAGAGATCGAACGACAGATGTCCCTGCGGGCTTCGCTGTTGCATGTTCATCACCACGGTGTAAAGCTGAATTTTCTCGATGCCCCCGGCTACATTGATTTTTCAGGCGAGTTGCGTGCCGTTGTACACGTTGCCGATGCTGCTGTGATGACCGTGGACGCCACCTCCGGCATCGAGATCGGTACGGAAATGGCCTGGGATGCCCTTGAAAAACGCAATATCCCGCCTTTTATTGCCGTCACCATGCTGGACAAGGAACACTCGGACTTTGATGCCGTGCTTACCTCTTTGCAGGAACGCTGGGGTGACCGGGTTTTCCCCACGCAATTTCCCGTAAATGAGGGGCCGGCGCTGAAGTCGCTCGTTGATGTTCTCAAGAAAAAATTGCTTGTTTTCGACGACAATGGAAATTATAAGGAAGAAGCGATCCCTTCGGAACATCAGGCAAGGGTTGACGAACTCTATGAAAAATTTGTGGAACTGGTTGCCGAATCCGACGACAGTCTGCTTGAAAAGTATTTTGATGAAGGTGGACTGAGTCCCGAAGAGATCAATGACGGACTGAAGAACGCCGTATCTTCACGCACACTTTTTCCGCTGGTCTGTGTCTCTTCCGAAAAGAATGTCGGGATCAGCCGCCTGGGTGATATTTTATCTGAACTGGCTCCTCTCCGGATATGGCCGGAGAGGCGAAGGGGTTCAGGCCCGGGCATGAAGAGGAAACGATCACCCGCAGGGTCGATGCTTCCGAACCTGTAAGCATTTTTGTGTACAAAAGCATCTATGAGCAGCATCTGGGAGAAATATCCTTCTTTAAGGTGATGTCCGGAACACTGAAGCCGGGGATCGACCTCAAGAACGCGGAAACGAATTCGACCGAACGTTTCGGGGCCATCTTTGCAATGAACGGGAAGCATCGTGTGGAACTGGAAGCAATACAGGCCGGAGATATCGGAACGGTGGTAAAACTGAAGGATACGCACACCTGCAACACGCTTTACGACTCTAAGGCGCCCATCCAGTACGGATCCATCCGTTATCCCGATCCGATCATCAGGGTGGCCGTCGAAGCGCTTGCAAAAGGTGATGATGAGAAGATCGGCATGGGGCTGACGCAGATCCGCGAGGAAGACCCCAGCTTTCATCATGTGGTCGATCCGGAACTCAAGCAGACCATCGTCTCCGGTCAGGGCGAAATGCATATCGAGGTTTCCCTGAAAAAGATCGAGGATCGCTACAATATCAAGATCAACCGGATCGAACCGAAGATCCCTTACCGTGAAACCATCCGCAATACGTCCCAGGGGCATTACCGCCACAAGAAACAGAGCGGCGGCGCCGGTCAGTTCGGCGAAGTCTATCTTCGCCTCGAGCCCAAAGAACGCGGTGAAGGCCTGGAATTCGTCAGCGAGCTGGTCGGTATGAATGTTGACCGTTCTTTCGTTCCCTCCGTGGAAAAGGGAGTGAATCAGGCATGTGTGGAAGGCCCCCTTACCGGCAGCAAGGTGATCGATATCAAGGTTGCATTTTATGACGGGAAACAGCATCCGGTGGATTCAAAGGACATTGCTTTCCAGATCGCCGGACGCGGAGCTTTCAAAGATGCATTTGAAAAGGCCGACCCCATTCTTCTGGAGCCGATCTATGAGCTTGAGATCAGCATTCCCGAAGAATATATGGGGGATGTGATGGGCGATATTTCCGCCCGGCGCGGCAAGGTGCTCGGCATGGACAGCGACGGGCATCACCAGATCATCAAGGCCGCCGTTCCCCTGGCGAACCTGTACAAATATGCCAACACCCTGCGTTCCATTTCCCACGGCAGGGGCTTTTACCGGCGGAAATTCTCCCACTATGAATATGTCCCGAAAGAGATCCAGGACAAAGTGGTCGAAAAGCACCGCAAGGAAAAAGAAGAAGCATAAACCGGCGGATAATACAGTAAACATAAAACGGACTCCCGGCGCAGTCCGTTTTTTTATTGACATTGAAAAAAAATTCCGCCGCATCCCGGGCCGTCCGGGACGGTGTGCGCTGACACTGGTATTGGTCAGCTAAAGAAAAGGCTCAGGATTTTACCCGCTGCTTCAGGACCTTTACCGCTTCGGAATAGCCTTTTTCGATAAGGTCCGGAGCCTGGCCGATATCCACCATATTGAAATCCGAAAGGTCCGGCTCAATAAGCACATGGGCTTTTTCGGTTTGCAGCTCCGTTGAGGTCTTGATCAAAAAGTCAAAGGTTCGCAGCAGGACTTCAATGATGTTTTCCGGTTCCTTATGCTTGTTTCCGGAATTCAGGTCTACGGCAATGATGATGTCCGCGCCCATTTCCTTCAGGGGACTGATCGGCACGTTTTCGACAATGCCGCCGTCGACCAGCATCCTTCCGTTGATCTCCATGGGGGTGAAGATACCCGGGATACAGGTGCTTGCCATCACGGCATCCGCCGTATTGCCTTTTTTGAGCACGACCTTTTCTCCGTTGACGATATTGGTGGCGATCATGGCAACGGGGATCTCCGCATCTTCCAGATTGGATTTCCCTAAGTGTTTTTCAACGAGTTTCCCCATCTTCTCATTGGAAAGCAGTCCCCGTTTCGAGAGGGAGATGCCGGAAAGGTCCAGCCATTTTAGGTCCATGGCGATCTTCTGGATTGTTTCCCAGCCGACCCCGTTGGCATAGAAAGCGGAAACAAAAGCGCCGATGCTTGTGCCGGCGATACAGTGAACGGGAATGTCGAATTCCCTGATCGCCTTCAGGACGCCGATATGTGCAGCTCCCAGAACGGCCCCGCCGCCGAACGCCAGGCCGATCTTCTTTTTCTGTTGATCTTTTTCATTTTATTCCTTTGCTGAGGATGCTGTAAATGGAAACGCTATCTTACGACATTCTTCAGAGCCTTCATTGCTTCAGCGTATCCTTTTTTAGTAAAGCGGGGGACTGGTCGATATCCACGACATTGAATTCGGAGAGGTCCGGTGCAATAATGATATCTGCATCCATTAGCTGGAATTTTGTCGCGGTCTCCGACATGATATGGAAAGAGCGTAACAATACTTCCACGAGGTTCTCCGGCGTGCTGCTGCTTTCCGAATTCAGGTCGACGGCGATAATAAAATCCGCACCCATTTCCTTCAGCGGTGAGATGGGAACGCTTTCCACCATGCCGCCGTCAACCAGCAATCTTCCGTCGATCTCAACGGGTGCGAATACGCCGGGGATGCAGGTGCTTGCCATAACAGCACGTGCAATATTCCCCTTTTTCAGTACGACCTTTTCCCCGCTGGCGATATCTGCGGTGATCATTGCCACTGGTATTTCGGAATCCTCCAGGTCAATATCACCGATCTTTTCCGTAATGAGTTTTCCCATCTTCTTATTGGAGAGTAATCCCAGGTGCGAAAAGGAAATGCCGGAAAGGTCCAGCCAGTCCAGATCTTCGGTATATGATTCGATCTCATCCCAGTGTTTACCGTTGGCATAGAAAGCGGAAACAAAAGCCCCGATACTGGTTCCCGCAATATAATCCACGGTAATCCCGAATTCTTCAATTGCTTTGAGGACGCCGATGTGCGCAGCACCCAGGACGGCCCCGCCGCCGAGCGCCAGGCCGATCTTTTTTCCTTCTTTTGCAGAGAATTCCTCCCAGCTCAGGGACCAGTCGGACCGGTAAGACCGGCCGTTGCCGGCAGGGAGCATATTCAAGAGTATCATGAACATGGAGATAAATCGGATCGTAGCTTTCATTATCACTCCTGTTTTGGATTACTTTGGATGAAGATTGTGTTTTAGCGTATCTGCTGTGTCATTCATTTATAAAATGTATTCTTAAGAAAATTTAGTTTTAATCAATCACATTTGCAAATGATAGTATCATATTCTGCAGGGAAGCGGTGCAGCGGCGGCCGGGAAGTTTTTTCTCTTACGGGAAGTATAAAGTTTTGGAACTGCAGGGGTTTTCATGTATTTTTTACATGCCCTGAAGAGGGATCGGTAAAGAGGTCTTTATAATATTGATCGGGAGTTGATCAACATGCACGACCACCCGGGACATACGCACGGATACAGTATGAACCGCGCATTTTACATCGGGATTGCACTGAATACGGCATTCATGGCAGCGGAATTTTTGATCGGCTATATGAATAATTCCCTGGCGCTGATCGCTGATGCGGGTCACAATTTCAGCGATGTGATCAGCCTCATTATTTCGCTGATCGGACTGCGGCTGATCCACAGGTCCGCCACTCCGAATTTCACGTACGGGTACAAAAAAGCCTCCGTGCTGACCTCGCTCATCAATGCGGTGCTGCTGATCCTGGTCGTGTTCTATATCTTCAAAGAGGGCATTGAACGCCTGAACGCACCGCCCCGTGTGACGGGCGACCTTATCATAATCACAGCCGGTATCGGCGTGGTGATCAATACGATATCCGCCTTCCTGTTTTTCCGTGGCCAGAAAGAGGATATTAACGTCAGGGCCGCATTCGTGCATTTGCTGGTGGACGCTCTGGTGTCCGTAGGGGTGGTGGTGTCGGGACTGATCATTGCGCTTACCGGATGGCATATCGTGGATACCATCATCAGTTTTGTCATCGGTACTGTCATCCTGATCTCAAGCTGGGACCTGCTTAAGGAAAGTTTAAGGCTGACGCTCGAGGGGATCCCGAAAGATATCGACATATCCGAGATTCAAAAACTTATTTCCGGGAACGTCCATGTCAGGGATCTGCATCATGTGCATATCTGGGCGTTGAGCAGCAGAGAGAACGCGCTCACGGCCCATATCGTGCTGGACACCTGCAATGCCGAGGAAGTCCAGAAGATCAAGAATGAAATAAAACAAAAACTTGCGCAAAAAAACATCCGGCACGTTACGCTCGAAACTGACAGTAAGCGTGCCGAATGTAATGATATTACCTGCTAAAAGGATCAGGACGGTCCGGTAAAAAACCTGCGTACCATCAGAACGCCCGGTGATGTGTGATGTGTCCGTTTAAAAAAAACGGAGGCGTTCCGATGTAAGAGGGATTATTCCCGTTTATTCCATGTCCAGAAAAGCTTTCAGCATTTTCACGACACCTTCGTTGTCCTTGATAGTGTAGTAGATATAGGTGCCTTTGCGTTTTTTGTTGACAACACCTGCATAGCGGATCTTGGTCAGATGCTGTGAAACGGTCGCCATCGGGACGTCAACACCCGTTTCCAGATTGTTTACGTTGGTAGAACCGTTTTTAATAAGACCCCGTAGAATAGCGAGACGTATGGGATGCGCTATTGCTTTGAGTATTTCCGCTTTGCGGGTAAGTTCTGCATAATCATTTTTATTCATAGTTTCCTCCTTTTTGATAATGCGATATTAATAAAATTTGCTCCGCATACCTAACAAAACATTATTAAGAATCACTTAAGAAATTCTTAAGAATATCGATCGTTCCTTTGCTTCGAATATGTTTTTCATTTTTGATCATCTTCGTGTGGCCTGTGTGTGTTACATTATAAACTTTATAACTACGAATGTCAAGAAAATAGTAATTGAATTTACAATTCATATAATCAAACAGGTGAAAAAACAATTTGTTCCTAAAATATATATAATTGTGAAGCAATATCTTTAGGATATCGAAAAGCTAAGAAAAACAAAAATCCTGTGCATCCGGGATTAACTTGAATTATATTACAAAGGATGAGGAATGATACATATACATATTATACCGCCCATTGGAATATGGTGGCTTTATTGTATGAGCAAATCGTTCATTGTGAAGGCAACATTTTACTATAATCATTAAAAAAACGGGGCTTTTTATTTTCCGGGACCGGGGTTAACAAAGCCGGAAAGGAAATGGGATCTTATGCATTGGGTAGACTATCTGATCTTTGCACTGTATATGGCCGGTGTCCTCGGCATTGGTATCTTCTATTTTATGAAAAACAAACACAGTGAAGATTATTATGTCGGGAGCCGCAGCATGAGCGCATCCCACGTCGGGCTGTCGATTGTGGCGACGGACGTCGGAGGTGGCTTCAGCATCGGCCTCGGCGGAGTCGGCTTTTTAATGGGGCTCTCGGGAAGCTGGTTGCTTTTTACAGGGCTTGTGGGAGCCTGGCTTTCGGCGGTATTTGTTATTCCGCGTATTAAGAGGGTCGATACGCAGCACAAGATGTTCACTTATCCGGATTTCCTCCGTTTCCGTTTCAACGACAGGGTGGCCCTGGTGGCGGCGGTGATAAGCGGTATCGGTTACCTGGGCTTTACCGGGGCCCAGATCCTGGCCGGCGCTAAACTTGCTTCTGCCACTATTTTTGAACAGGCTCCATGGGGCATGGACCCCTTGCAGTTCTCCCTTCTGCTGATCGCGATCATCACGATATCCTATACGGTGATCGGCGGCCTGAAAGCCGTGATCTACACGGATACGATACAGTGGATCATCCTCCTTTCGGGATTGATCCTGGTGACCATTCCCGCCGCTCTGATCCGCATCGGCGGCATCCCCGCCTTAAAAGAGCATCTGCCGGCAGGTTTCTTCACCCTGACCAATATCAGTTTTGTACAGTTCTTCAACTGGATGATCACCATCATTCCCATCTGGATCATCGCCATGACGCTGTATCAGCGCATGTTTGCCTGCAAGGATGTCAAAGAGGCCAAACGCGCCTGGTATATTGCCGGGATCTTCGAATATCCCGTGATGGCCTTTGCCGGCGTGTTCCTGGGCATGTGCGCACGGGTGATTTTCCCGGAAGCGGAAGCGGAGATGGCCATGCCCCAGCTCATCAGCCGGGTGTTGCCACTCGGTGTCACCGGTATCGTGATCGCCGCGTATTTTTCGGCCATCATGTCCACCGCGGACAGCTGCCTGATGGCATCTTCCGGCAACTTCGTCAACGATGTGATCCAGCGCCATGTCCGAAAAAACATGAGTGAAAAGAACAATATGCGCTTATCCATGGTCGTTACCCTTGTGATCGGCATTACCGCCGTGTCCCTGGCGGCCATGTTCCGCACCGTTCTGGACGCCATCCTCTATGCCTACTCCTTTATGGTCTCGGGACTGTTCGTACCCACGCTGGGCGCCTATTTCTGGAAGCGATCCAGTTCCGCGGGCGCTTTTCTCGGGATGATCTTCGGCGGCGCTGTGACCCTGGTACTTATGGTCCTGCAGAAGACCGAACAATTGCCGGAGTTGATCAGGAATATCGGACTTGATTCCACCATTTACGGGATCGTCGTGTCCCTGATATTCTTCGTGACCTTTTCCCTGCTTGTTCCGGATAAGGACGGCGGACAGATGAAGGCGATGGCGAAGAAGAGGGATGAGGGATGAGTTATGAAGGGTGGCAGGAGCCGGCATCGCGCCTTGATCTCGCAGTTCGTGACGTGCATAGGCTCCTTTCTGTATTCCGAAAAAAATGTACGGAAATTACAGCAGAAAATAAACATTTAATAAACACGGAAAATATCCCTTTCCCGGGCAGTATTTGAATAAAACTATTGTAAATTCGCCTCCGGTGCTTTATATTTTTTGGCTTTTGAAAAGACCCGGAGAGGTGGCAGAGCGGCTGAATGCAACGGTTTGCTAAATCGTCGTAGTGCATAAAGCGCTACCGGGGGTTCGAATCCCCCCCTCTCCGCTTAACAATCCTATAGCCCTTTATCTAAGGGCTTTTATGATAGTCTGTAATTTCTATGTGTCTTTTTTGCGTGAATATCGTATATTCATGCGACCTTGCTTTAGGCCTGCATGAACGGATCAAGTTGCAAACGTTCGTACCAAAATGGATAAATGCTGTAAAAAAAGCAATAAATACTTGTAAGTGCTAAGCAAATAGGCAAATAATGAAAAAATATTCATTCATCATTATCACGATCTTATTGATCACGACATGTTCCGAACCGGGCGCATCGGACCTGGAACAAGCAAAACTGCTCATGACCGGCGACAGTCTGACCATGGCCGACACCGCCCGGGCGATAGAACATTTAACACTCGCCGCCGAAAGCGGCAATGCCGAAGCTATGTACCGGCTCGCGTATTACTGTCAATACGGCATCGGCACAGAGAAGAACAGCGAACAGGCCATGAACTGGTATCGCCGTTCCGCGGAAGCCGGATCCCATCAGGCGCAAAATAAGATGGGCATGGTCTATTACACCGGCAGTGGCACCGGGCAGGATTACGGCAGCGCCCGGGAATGGTTCATCAAGAGTGCCAGGGGAGGCAACGATCAGGCGCAATACATGCTGGGCAAGATCTACAGTGCCGGAGAGGGAATTGAGCCGGACACCGCCCGGGCGGTCAAATGGCTGAAAAAAGTGTCGGGGGCGGCCATCCCTACCCGCAATTCCTGCTCGGAAAACTGCTCTATGAACGTGCGGATAATCCGAAAGACCTCGAAGAAGCCCGTCACTGGATCAAAAAAAGCGCCGACCAGGGGGTGGGGCATGCGAAGGAATTGCTTGAACAAATAACCATGGAAAACTGATCCTTCTACGGTCCGGTAAGCCGTAACCTTATCGGCAATAAGCGTCCAGGCATTCATTATTGAAGAAGGATCCGGCATCGTGTCGGATCATCGCTGAAAGGGTGGTCGCCCGGTGCCGGGGGAACCGCATTCCTGATATCCGGTCCCGGATGCATATCCCTGCCGACAATTTGATTTTGATTGCCGTGAATTCCTTTTATATTTCAAGATGACAAAAAAAACGACGCAGACACCGTTAATGAAGCAGTATTTTGAGGTCAAGGGGAAGCATCCCGACAAGATCGTGCTTTTCCGCATGGGGGACTTCTACGAGACCTTTGCCCAGGATGCAAAGACCGCCAGCAGGGTGCTGGGGATCACCCTGACACGGCGCAGCAACGGTGCCGCGGCGGATGTGGCGCTTGCGGGTTTCCCGTATCATGCCATGGACGCATATCTGCACAAACTTCTGAAGGCCGGACTCCGTGTGGCGGTATGCGAACAGCTGGAAGACCCCAAAAAGGCGAAAGGGATCGTGAAACGGGGGATCACGGAGATCATCACTCCCGGAACGGCGGTCAGTGATAAATATCTGGATTCAGGGGACAACAATTATCTGGGTGCCTTTATCCCCGGGGAGGAAAAAAGCGGATTTGCCTTTGTGGACATTTCGACGGGTGCGTTCCATGTGGTGTCCGGGTCCCCGGATTCGCTGGTCGAACTGATCGAAGCAAAGCCGGTATCGGAACTGCTGGTCACGGAAGGCCTGGAAGTCCGGATCAAAAAGATGCTGCCGCATTACGAGGGCATCTATACGGAAGTTCCCGACTGGGTCAGCGAGAGCACCTATGCCGCGGATCTGATCGGCAGCCATTTTAAAACGGCAAGCCTT
Organism: Fidelibacterota bacterium; assembly: GCA_034520235.1. Taxonomy (GTDB): domain Bacteria; phylum Fidelibacterota; class Fidelibacteria; order Fidelibacterales; family Fidelibacteraceae; genus M50B103. The sequence goes on along the minus strand of JAXHNS010000001.1, from coordinate 1,309,705 downwards.
AAAGGGTTCGGCCTTGATGATGAGGAAGCCTCCCTGCGTGCCGTGGGGATCATCCTGCATTATGTAAAGGAAAATTTTCAAAAACAGCTGGCGCATATCAACAGCATCCGGAGACTGGAGCTGGGTGAATATCTGGGACTGGACCGCTTTACGATACGGAACCTGGAGCTGTTTCAGCGCCTGTCCGGAGAAACGGGGGAGGGAACCTTCTTTTGGACGCTCGATCACACGCAGACCGCCATGGGCGCCCGGAAACTGCGTCAGTGGATATACTTTCCGCTGCTTGACAAAGCAAAGATCGAAAAGCGTCTTGACCATGTCGCCTTTTTCAGTGATGATGCTCCTGCCTGCGAAGATGTGAGAGAAATACTGCGTTCCGTGGCCGATATCGAACGCCTCTGCGCAAGGATCGCTTCCGGGAAGATCGCTCCGAGAGAACTCAATACCCTCCGTGACAGCCTGAGCTCCGTTCTTGAGTTGGAGAAGTATGTGGATCCTTCACTGAATTTTACCATTGAGGATCGCTCCTCGGTGAAAAAATTCATTGATATCATCGGGAAAGCGATCCGGGAGGATCCCTTCAATCAGGTTGCAAAAGGCGGGGTGTTCCGAAGTTCCTATCACCCGGATATTGAAGCGCTGCGCAAGATCGCCCACGGGGGCAAGGACTACCTGTTGGAACTTCAGCAAAAAGAGCGCGAACGGCTGAAGATTCCGACGCTGAAGATCAGCTACAACAGGGTGTTCGGTTATTATATCGACATTACCAAAACCCATATTGAAAAGGTTCCCGATGATTATATCCGGAAACAGACCCTGACGAACTCGGAGCGCTATATCACGCCGGAGCTGAAGGAATATGAAGACAGCATTCTGCATGCCGAGGAAAAACTGACGGCGCTGGAAACGGAACTTTACGGGGAATTGCTGCAGGAGCTTGCGGAGCATATCCCCGTTCTGCAGGCCAATGCGCAGAAAGTGTCTGAACTGGACGTTCTGGCCTCGTTCGCCCATTCAGCGACGCGTGAGAAGTGGATACGGCCGGATATGGAAGATTCCGGTGTCCTGGAGATCAGCAGCGGCCGCCATCCGGTGGTGGAGGCACTGCTCCCCCCGCACGAACCCTTTATCCCAAACGACAGCTACCTGGATATTCACAGTGATCAGATCCATCTGATCACGGGCCCCAATATGTCCGGGAAATCCACCTACCTTCGGCAGATCGGTCTGATCACCCTGATGGCGCAGATCGGCTGTTTCGTTCCCGCGGCGTCGGCACGCATCGGCCTGGTGGACAAGATCTTTACCCGCGTGGGCGCCAGTGACAATCTGGCCTACGGGGAAAGCACTTTCCTGACGGAGATGATCGAAACGGCCAATATCCTGAATACGGCCAGCCAAAAAAGTCTGATCCTGCTTGATGAGATCGGAAGGGGGACCAGCACGTACGACGGACTTTCGATCGCCTGGGCCGTGGTGGAATACCTGCACAATAAGGAGGATGTTGCTGCCCGTACACTCTTTGCGACCCACTATCACGAACTGACCGACCTTGAAAATATTCTGGAACGGGTGAAAAATTACAATGTGCAGGTAAAGGAATACGGCGATAAGATCATTTTTCTCCGGAAGATCGTTCCCGGCAGTACGGATAAGAGTTACGGTATTTACGTGGCCCAGATGGCGGGTATTCCGCAGAGTGTGGTAAAACGCGCAAACGAGATCCTGCACAATCTTTCCGGGGCCGACCACCTTCTTCCGGACGGTCAGCATGCTCTGCATCCTCCGGCGGAGGAAGCGAAGGTCATGCAGATGGATATTTTCACGGCAAGGGACAGCGCCCTGCACCGTGAGATCGGTGACATGGATATCGAAAACATGACGCCGCTGGAAGCCCTGAAGAGACTGCACGAGATGAAGCAAAAACTGAAAGAGTAGATCAACAGACGCATCAAAAGAAAAGCCTGTAAAAAAAGGCGCTCCAAAGAGAGCGCCTTTTGTATGGTCCTTACGTTTTATTCCTTTTTCAGAAGTATCTTGCCCAGTGAAGCATAATGCCCGCACCGCTGAAATTCTCTGTCAGGGAGAAATTCAGGTCATAGATCCGGGCTTTGAGGCCGAACTCGCTTTTCATCGAATAGAGTTTGAACCCTGCTTCCCAGAAGTTCATGGTATTCCGCTGGGTCACTGAGGCGTGCAGGCAGACGGAGCTGACGGGATAGACCTCAAGTCCGTAATGCATTCGGGAACCTTCCGTGGAATTTATTCCCTCCGTCAGATAGGTGCTCCATCCGAATTTCAGCAACAGCTGTGAAACCGGTTGATAATGCAGATTCAGGTTGAAGCGGGAGCCCAGCGGCTGCGAGGCGATGGAATCGGCGTAGATCATGTTTTCTTCCACAACGGTAATGGAATCCAGGGAAAAATTGGGATCGGAGAAGGTATTGATGAGGTCTCCGGCATTTGCTTCAAAGTGAACTTCCCGCAGATAGGCGTGATTCATGGCAATGTTCGCCATGAGATCCTGCACTCCCACCTGAACATCAAAGTAATTTTTTAGAATATGCGGGGCGAAGGGCAGTAGACGGTTTAGTTTAAAGCGCCAGGCGAAACCGATATCATATCCGAACGTGATCCGGGGAATGCCCATATAATCATTATGAATATGGAAATCCGGGCCGTTCTCGGTGAAAAGGTTTAGCGTGTCCGCGAAGCTCAGGATCTGCATAGTTCCCTGCATGTGCGTGTTCTCGGCAGCCGGTACCAGCTCAAGATTGGTAATGTTCAGTGAGGAAAAGGCGCCTGCGAAGGCGCTGACGGCAGCGCCAAAGCGGATCTCACCGAGGGGGAGGGAAGTTCGTAGAACGCTCCGTAGCCCACGGTATTTTTCAGATAAGCGGAAATATCAATGCCCAGGGGATCGTTCATCTGATAGGGGTTGTCAAAGGTCGCGCCTTCAAAGATGATATCAAAGAAATCGGCGGGGATATGGGAGTGCTCTTTGATATAAAGGCCGGAGTTTGCGTACAGGGAACCGAAGAAAGGTGAGAGCCTACAGATTGAAAAGTGTGGGAAGCTCAAGCCCGACCGGTATCTCAAGCCCGTTCGGCCCCAGCATGGAGATGAGGCTGTCCTCCGCTGCTTCGGTCAGCAGTTCGCCGGTGGTGAAATATTCGTTCAGCAGCACGAAGGGCCGGGTGGAGGTGTTGATATCCAGTGACAGGGTATTAACGGGGATAATGGAAAAGGAATTATAGAATTCGGAACGTGTGCCGAGATTGGCCGGGTTCGCCAGCGCCGCATCTACGCTGCGAAATTTGCGGCTGTGAATGATATCGGCCTGGTCCAGGGTAATAAGCCGCATATTTCGGTTCGGAGCCTTCTCCATTTTATTTACGTATTTTTTCTGGCTGCGCGTGCGAGGGTCCGGATCCTCAATGTAGGGAGCGAATTCCCGTGGCTCGCTTTCTCTCTTTTTGACTTTTTCGGTTTTTTCCTTCTTTGCGGTCTCGGAAGGCTGCGGTTTCTCCGTGATCGCTTCTTCAGACCGGGAAGACGTATCGTCTATGGCGGTTGCCGTCTTCATATCCTCGCCGGGCGATTCGGTCACCTCCAGGCTACTATCCTTTTCGGTCTTCGCATTCGTAAGTGCTGTTGTATCTGCTGCGGGATCCTCAGGAGCCGCGGACGACAGGGTGTCGGAAGGTTCGGCGGCCATGTCGCTGGTGGTGTCGCGCGTTGAATCCGCGGAAAGCGATCTGACGAGTTCATTGAAAAAGGTCTCCGGCTGTTTTCCGGGCTCTTCTTCCTGCGGGAAGGCAGCGAAGGGGATCAGGATGATAAATATGCATGTGATCAGGCGTCTCATTCTCCACCTCCTGACGTTTCCGTCGTATCTGAGCTAAACTCTGAAAGGTCCAGTGTTCCGTCCGCCCGGATATTCAGGCGAAGCGTGACGGAGTCTGTGGATAAGAACGTCGTCGGCTGCCCGTCTTCTCTTCCGGTCAGGTATACATTGATATTGATCCATGTGGAGTCTGTCCCGCCGGAAAGAAAATCATAGTCCTCCTTGGTCAGGACCAGCTCCTGTTGAGCAGTGTCCATGGCGGGGATGCTGATGTCCGCGAGCGAACGGACGGAGTCCGAATAGACGGGATTGTCGAAATAATTGGTGTCGCGGGCGGCATTGACCAGAATATCCACGCCGAACTGGAAGGTATTGCTGATGATCGCTTCCAGTGACCCGGTGAAATCATCGAGGAAGGAGGGGAGCTTTGCCGGTTTCATCTTTGAATATTCCGGTGAAAAGGCAAGCGGTTCTGTGATCTCGAATTCCATCGGCACGCCAACGTTCCCGTCGACGGTGATGGTCTGTGCCAGGGGGATATTTCCGGCGCCGTCCAGAAGGATGCTTCCGGAGATGGTCAGTTCGTCCGGCTTGAAATTCACCAGGCGAACCGCATCGGAAAATACAATGTGATCATTTCCGCCGTTCCCCGTGATCTGCTGGTAAATGCTCAGTTGTATCGTATCGGCGCCGTCGTTCTTTGAACCGACAAGGTCAAGGTCCAGGTACATGGGAATATCAATCTCGCTGCTGATGTCAATGGACAGTTCGATATCGGAGAGTTCAATGTCCTCGAATTCCTCGGGGAACATGTCGGAAAGCCCCATGTCGAGACTGACTTCATCAAAGTCGTAGCGGGCATCGTTGAAGGCCGCGTCCGCCGAGTTCACGATAATGGAGTCCCCGTCGCTTTTCCCGTAAAAGTCAAAGCTGACGCTGAATTCATCGGTGTCAATAAGTTCCCCGTACTGCCCGGGAATTCTGATATAGGTGCGGTATTCGAAATCATCGTCAAGTACGACGGAAGCGTTGTTTAGCTTGTAGGGGAAAGTGGTGCTTCCGCCGGTGGGGATGGTCATGGAATCGGTGCTGAAATACTGGACTCCCGCGGTTCGGGAAGTGTCCAGCGACATGATGTTCAGCAGGATCTTTCCCGTGATATTGCTGGTGTTGGAAAGGGTGATCTCGAGATTGCAGGTGTCCAGGTACGCCCTGCTCACGGTGATCTCCTGATCGTTGAGATCATCGCCGAAGCTGATATAACTGGTGTCGGAGATCAGTTCAGGGTCAAGGTCGCCCTCCACATATTCCCCGACCATGGAGACCAGCTGTCCGCTGACGGTAAAGGAAGAATTGCGTGCCGCTGCGTTGTTGGTGATGGTTTCGGGCCCGTCACCGCATATCATGCCGCTGACGACGATCATGATGCTTTTGGGAAATTCCGCTCCCGCCAGAGAGATGTCTTCGGTAACCTGCTGGCCGGGAGGGATCGGCTGATCCCATTCGAGCTTCACATGCTGGCTGGCATCGTTGTAGATGGGATCCTGGGTGGTCGAATCGTACACGGCGATCGTGACGGGATTTCCCAGCGTACAGACAAGGTCATTGGTGATCGTGACCGTCATCGTTCCCGAGGAGAACCGCTGCCGGTCCATGGGAAAGTTTACGTAGGAAGTGTCCGGCGGAAAAGCAATATCCTCCAGGGGAGGGGTGGTCAGGCCTTCCGGTACGGATGTGATAGCGGGATAGATATCTACAAGGCTGATCGACGGAGTGTCGAAGGTGCGGGTGGAGAATTCCACAAAGGTCATGGATTTGGTGACGGAACTGCTTACCGGCTCGGTCTTCATGCTCATGTCGACGTCGAAGGTCGTGCTAAAGGTGTCGCGCATGACGAACCAGTCCGTGGTCCCGCCGGGGTCCCCGGGATAGCTCTCACGATATTCATCAAGGGAAATATCGTCTCCGAGGTAGGTAAGGAGTGTATCAAAATTCACGCTCATGCTGGTAAGGAAGAATTCATAGGGCCCTGCATTGATCCGGGGAGGGACGATACGGTCCGGGATCTCCGGGATGCGGAATTCGAAACAGCCGCTGAGCGAAAGCAGGACAATGAGAGCGAATATAATATTTTTTCCTTTTGTCATGTGTTTTTCCTTTATAATAATCGTTATTTTGTTATTTTAAAATATTTTATAAATCCTTTAATTGCAAGGATATTATAAAAATTTATTGATCTCGGGGACCATGGTTTCGGCCGCTTTTCTGCCGGAACGGATAAGCTCCGTGGGTCTTTCGAAATCATACCACATCAGCGTATTACCCCGGGGCCTTATGACGACATCCGCATGTTCCAGCGACAGGTCGATGGAACGGTTCACTCCCATGCTGTCCGCGGCAGATTTTACTTTCAGGGCGTTGTTGATATTCCTTGCGGGGTCTCGCAGTGATATATCTACCGCGATGGTAATGTCCGCTCCCATGGTCTTTAGCGACTTAACAGGGACAACGTCATGAGCAATACCGTCAACGTACAGGTCGCCGCCGATGTCGACCGGTTCCATCCACAGCGGCAGGCTCATACTGGCCTGAACAGCTTTCGCAAGGTCCCCTTCGCGGAAACAGACGCCTTTTCCCGTGCTAATATTTGCCGCTATCAAGCCGACAGGGATTTGTAGATCGTCAAAACGTATGCCCTCCAGCAGCAGGGCGAGAAAATCCGCGGTCTTTTCGGCTTTCATGATCCCCATATGCCGCTGCAGGAAGTAATGGGTGAATATTTTCCTGAACCGGCTGAGAAAGGAGACTGCTTTTGCCTTGCCGGCGATGTTGCCGAGTCTGAGGGATTTGAATTCCGGGCTTTCCTGTGATTCAAAGAACATGCGGCTGATGGTTTTCACATCCTTGTGATAGGCGTAAAGCGCCGCAATAAGCGCACCGATCGAAGTGCCGGTGATCATGTCGACGGGGATGCCGTATTTTTCCAGTATGTACAGGACGCCGAGATGCGAGAGGCCGCGGGCGCCGCCGCCTCCGAGGGCAAGTCCGATCTTTTTCTCCGTACGCTTCATGTTATTTTTCCATATAGACACGCATATGCACGGGTTCCAGGGGATTGTCCGCGGCGTCCCGGGGAAGGTTCGCGATCCTGGCAATCATGTCCCTGCCTTCGATAACCTCGGCGAACACGGTGTACTGGCCGTCGAGATGGCCGGGACTGCCGTCGCAGATGAAGAACTGCGAACCCGCACTGTCCGGGTCCGGGGTGCGTGCCATGGAGACGATGCCCCGTGTGTGGGGAATATCGTTGAATTCTGCATCGATAGTGTACCCGGGACCTCCCGTCCCGTTCGTGCTTCGCTTTCCGTCCCGGCTCAGGATATCGCCGCCCTGGATCATGAATCCCGGGATGACGCGGTGGAACGTCACGCCGTCGTAGTAGCCGCTTACCGCCAGGCGTTTGAAGTTTGCGCAATGGTCCGGCGCCTTGTCCGGGAAAAAACGCAGCTTCATGCGTCCAAAACGCGTTTCGATCACGGCATATTCGTCCTTCCCGACCGGTTCGGGGGGCGTGTTGCGTACTCTGTTCAGCACCGAATCGATCTGAGCGGCATCCAGGACGCGCCTGAGCGCATCCCCCTTTTTTACTCCTTCGGTGATCACCGGATGATCGCGGTATTCGCCCTCCGGATATTTGCGGAGATAGTCCTCCGCGGCGAAGACACTTTCCTTTGCGCGTTCAAAAACAAGTTGTTCCTGTTTTTCCTTTACTTCTTCCACGTATTTTCCCTCCGGATAACGGTTGATGTAGCGGGTACAGGCTGCTTCGCTGTTTGCCCGCCGGTAATAGAGGATCTCCAGCCGCTTTGAAGCGCGCTCTTTCCACTTTTCCGATTCGCTTGTTTCAATATAACGGCTGATCGTGCGGGGATTTCCGCTGCGTACCGCCTTTCGGTACTCCCGGTCGGAACAGGAGAGCAGAAGCATCAGCGCTGCCATGAATAAAATGAAATGTCTCCTCACCGTTTTTCTCCTTGTTTTATGGACGTCCTTAGTTTCCGGCCGCGTACTCACAGGAGGATCTCCGGGCCGGTGACATGCTGCCTGGCGAACGAAAAGGGGAGATCTATCCCGTTCTCGCGGAAAAGGCGCAGGAACATCCCGGAACTGACCTGTTCGTTGTTGTTCTCCTCGCTCAGATGGGCAAGCATAAGATGGCGCAGTTTTCCGCTCTTGATAATGTCAACGGCAAATTCCGCAGCCTGCTGATTGGAGAGGTGGCCGCGCCGGGAGCGGATGCGCTGCTTGATGTTCTCGGGGTAGCGGGGATTTGCTTTCAGCATGGGGATATCGTGATTGGCCTCAAGGATCAGGGCGTCCAGATGCCGGGCCTGTGTCCGGATAAGCGTGGACACTTTGCCGAGGTCCGTAACGATACCGATGGTCTTTTTCCGTCATCAATACGGAAGCAGACCGGGTCCGACGTATCATGACTGATACTCAGGGGATGTATCATAAAGTCCTGATGATCAAATATATGACCTGTATCAAATAAGCGGATATCGTCCAGCTCGCCCAGCTGATAAATGATGCGGGCGTTTTCAAAGCAGCCGCGGTTCATGTATACCGGAATGCCGAATTTCTTTGCAAACACGCGGGCGCCGCGAAGGTGATCGCCGTGCTCATGGCTGATCAGCAGGGCGCTGACCGATGCGGGTTCGATGTCCACTGATGTCAGGCGGAGACAGAGCTGTCTGGCGGACAGGCCGGCGTCGACCAGGATGCGTGAGCTTCCGGATTCCAGCAGATAGCTGTTCCCTTTACTTCCGCTTGCCAGAGGTCAGAATATGCATTATCTGCCCGCTTCCTGTATAAACCGTGTGAAAAAGCGTCGCGCTGCGCTTTCGGAAGCTGTTCGGGATGGAATTGTGTCCCCGTGATCCACTGCCCGCCACGGTACTCGATCGCTTCCACCGTGCTGTCGCGTGTCCAGGCGCTTACCCGGAAGTCCGGACTCAGGTATTCCGGATCCACACACTGGTGATGCCAGGAATTGACCATGAGGCTGTCTCCGAACCATGCGGCCATGCGGGAGCCTTTAGCGGTGTATATCATGTGCTGAACGTTGCGGTGACCGGGAACATCCCGGAAGAGTTTCCCGCCGGTGGTAATCGCCAGCAGTTGTTCTCCCGCACAGATTCCCAGGACAGGCTTGCCGCTTTTCAGCGCCAGGCGGACCAGGAGACTGTCGTAGCGCGCGCGGTGGATGTCCATCAGGGTCATGCTGGGATGCATGCTTTTTCCGTACCATTCCGGTATGTAGTCCCGGCCGCCGGTAAAGATCACGGCGTCGGTTTCCTCAGCTCCTCTTTCAGAAGGGTGGTATACTCCCGTGCAGGGAATGAGGCGCACCCTGCCGCCGTTCTCCCGGACCGCATCCACATAGCTTCTGTTGATATAGTACTTCCCCTCCCAATAACTCATGCTCAGGCCGATGACCGGTGCTTCCGGAGCACTGCAGGCGCTGAGGAAGAAGCAGAAGAATAAAAAGGGTTGCGGCATATTTCATAAGACCTCATTTATTTTCCCGAAAATATAAAAAGTAATTCAATTATCACATGAAATTTTCTATTTTTCACCATGGATCATTCAATATGCCTCTATAACGGAAGAATTTACGGTCCGCAGGGACTGCAAGATGCAACGGCGATCATTATCGGCCGCGGTCTGATCCGCTATGTGGGGGATGATGCCCGGCGCACTGTTTCATCCTCGGCGACACGGAAAGATCGATGTCGGCGGGCGTCTCATTTTTCCGGTTTTACTGATTCGCACCTCCATCTGAGTGAATGGGCAAAGCGCAAGGAACATCTTGACCTGAATCCTTTCCCCTCTCTGAAGGACACCTGCGCATTCATCAGGGAACAAGCGGGTAACAAGAAGTGGCTGACCGGAGGCGGTTGGAATCAGAACGTCTGGGTGGAAAAACGTTTTCCCCACCGCCGGGACCTGGATTTTGCTACGGATGTAAAGGCGGTGTTTTACAGCAAGGACTTTCATTCCGCCTGGGTGAACGCAGCGGTGATCGAATGTTTTGATATGAAAGATGTGTTCGCCATGTTGAAAAAGGGTGTGTGAAACGTGATGAAGACGGCCAGCTGAGCGGGCTCCTTCATGAAGAGGCGCTTTCGGTACTGCTGGACCCCCTGCTGAAAACGCGTCATCCGGGGATCTTTGCGGAACCCGGGAAATATTTTGCGGATTTTTACCGCCATGGCATTACCTCCGTGCACACGATGGAGCATTTTGAGGACTATCAGAAATATCTTTCCCGTATCAGCATGAACATCAGCGGGGACCTCGGCTGGGCATCTATGTGTACAATACGGACAGCGAGGCGGTCTTTGCACAGAACCTCCGGCACGGCAGGGGAGGCGCCCGGCTGCGTTTCCTGGGGTTGAAGATCTTTGTGGACGGGGCGTTGGGGAGTCAGACCGCCTGGATGCGGAAGCCCATGAGGTGGAAGGACATTTCGGGAAAAAACAGCTGACAGGCGGGGATCTTCGACGCGCCATCGGGCAGGCCGAAGGGCACGGATGCGGACTCTGTATCCACGCTCTGGGCGATGCGGCCGTGGAGCACCTGCTGGACATCCTGGATGATTTCGGCAGAGCGCTGCGGGTCCCCCTGCGTATCGAGCATGCGCAGATACTGGATGAAGGGTTGATACAACGCCTGAAGGCACACGGGGTGCCAATTTCGGTCAATCCGTCACATCTCATTGATGATAAGCCGATCGCGGATCTTCATTGGGGGGAGAGAAGCCGGATGGCCTATCCATACCGAAGCCTGAAGGTCGCCGGCATTCCCTACGCCATCGGCAGTGACGCCCCCGTGGAGGATATCAATCCGTGGAAGGGCATCTATGCCGCCGTCCGGCGCATCGGCGCCGGGGATGATACACCCTGGTACCCGGAGGAATGCATCCGACTGAACGATGCCGTCGACGCCTATACGAAATATGCAACGGTGCTATCCGGGTGCGCAGAAAGAAAGGGAGTCCTGGAAAAGGGATACATGGGGGACTGCTTTGTCTGTAACCGTGATGTCTTCAGTTTTCCGCTGGAACAGTGGAAGGATATCCGCTCCGTGCTGACCGTGATCGACGGCAGGATCGTCTATAACGCACTGGGAACGGAATGAAAAAATACCTCGAACACACCTCCTCGCCGCTCTTCGGCGTCGTTGCGATCTTCCCGCTTGCCTTGTATTATGAAATATCCATGCTGCTTGTCAACCGCGGCGTGCTTACAGAGGTGCGGAACGCCGCCGATGTGATGTTTAAGCGTCTCTTTGAAATGCTCGGTTTTGGAGGCCCCCTCGCGGGGGTCGTGATGTTCGCCGCATTGTTCATCGGCGCCGCGCTCCTGCAGGGAGCGCACCGGGAAAAGCGGGCGTACATATCCACTGGAAGTATTTTCCCTTTATGATCCTTGAAAGCGCCGTATACGCACTGCTTCTGCTCATCCTGATGGTTTTTTCCATGAACCTGACGACGGCGCTGCAGCTGATGATCTCTCCTGCGGATATCGGCTATAGTTTCGGGGCGGGAGTCTACGAAGAGTTGCTCTTCCGGGCCCTGCTGCTGCAGGGGCTTCTGATGGCCGTGCGGTATTTTCCCGGAAAGGATCTCTGGTGGAAGGCGGGCGCCGTGCTTGTTTCGGCACTGGCCTTTTCGGGAGCGCATTATATCGGAGCGGGCGGGGACGTATTTCATGCGCTGAGTTTTTTTTCCCGCACGATGGGGGGAATCATGTTGGGAAGCATCTACATGCTGCGCGGACTCGGCGCAGCCGTATATACCCATGCGATCTATGATGTCTATACGGTCCTGATCATCTGAACCTCTTGCAAAGATTGTTCCATTTTCTTTGTTCCGTGGGATCTCTTCAAAACAGACAAAAAGAAACAAACAAAATACCGCGGTCCCGGCATTCCATGCCGGGCTAATTATCTTCAGCCCTTCGACAAGCTCAGGGCTGCAAGGTATTCTTGCTCTCTAACCGCTAAACTCTAAACGCTAAACAGGATTCCGTCGTCAGATATTGGGGATGCTGAACCTCGTTCAGCATGACGATGTACATTTTGTCTCTTCGTCTCGACACCTCGACACCTCGACATCTTATTATTGCATTTCCGCCGGCTTGACCATGATGTCCTTTTCGAACTGGAAATGCACCTTCCCGGGCGGGAAGCCTTTGCGCTTGGTGACGTACTTCCGCTGCGTATAGACGACGCAGACCAGGGAAGCATGTTTTTCCTCGCTGTGACGGCCGGCCAGGGAGGCGGCCAGAAAGAGAACATGTTTCGGGACCTCTTTTTTTCCGTCCTTTTTAATAATGACATGCGAGCCGGTGCTGTTGCGCGTATGCAGCCAGATATCGTTTTTCGCCGCGTATTTGAAGGTCATTTCGTCGTTGTCCTTCGCGCTGCGGCCGATCCAGATCCTCCACTTGTCCGCCGTAATATGCTCATGGTAGGGACGCCGTTCAGCGGTACCCCGCGAGCTGCGGTCCGCGGGGGGGAGCATATCCGCATATTGCTTTTTCCATGCCTTCAGGTCGCGGTAGCTGCCGATCTTCTGAAAGGTTTCGTAATACCGGTTCCATTGATCATAAAGCATGCGCAGTTCACGATGCCTTTCCCGGTTCTCGCTGATCCACTTTTCCGAATCCCGGGCTTTCCGGTAATAACGCTCGATATTTTCGGAGACGCCCATGCTTTTGTCCAGGGGGATCCTTTCGGGAAAGTCCGGGTCCCTGAGCGGGTCCTGGATCTCAAAGCTGTCTTCGTGTTCCTTTATATCATAGCGGCAGGCAGAAAGCATGTCGGCGAAATACCGGTAACGCCGGGCGCGTTCTGCAAATTTCTCATCGTTTGCCGTTCTGTGCAATTTTTTTTGCAGGTCGTTCAGTTCCGCATGAATACGGCGTTCAAGGGAACCGTGCTCCTGATAGAACTGCTGTTCCTGAAGACGGTTGACCACAAAGGCGCGGTAGCGTTCGTAAAACGGTCCGGATCATAGCTTTCCCCGTCATCGCAGAGGACGAAGCGCTTGCCGATCCGGCATCCGTTCGAATCCCGGAAAATGTCCAGTATCTGCTGATAATCCCCTGGTGCCGAGTACGTCTGCGATATGTTTTTTCCAGTAGGGGTTGAAGCGGACATCTTCCTGCAGGGAGGCATAGCTTCCTTCTTCCTGCTCCTGAAGCAGGGCGGGATCAATGTAGGGGTTTTTTCTTAAAAATTCAGGTCCCTGGTCCGAAAGCCGGATCACATTCCCGCGGTTTGAACGGAAAACGACAAAGATTGACGCGTTGTTCTTCATGCTGAATCGCATGATGCGTTCTCCGGGAAGCATGGAGACACCGGAAAGGATGTTGCCTTCCGTGCCCGGAAAAATACGCACCGTATCCTGCCGGGGAGAGGGAGGACGCGAAGCGGGAATGATATACTGAAAAGGCGCTCCGAGATGAACGATCAGGGCCTTGCGGTCGCGGAAAACCAGCATCAGCTCGTTCTTGCGGAACGTCACGCAGTGTTCAAGCACGGCTTTCCGGTAATGCCGGTGAAAATAGTCTGCGCATTTTGCAAGCGTGAACCAGGAAGTGATCATTCCCTAATTTATAAAATTGAGTATAGGATGTCTATCAATTAAAAAGTATATTTCAAAATTATGAGGCTGTATAATATCCGTTTACCCCATTTCCCGCCCTCAGAGGGTTCTTCTGCGCTGACGCTGGAGGAAGGCAGCCGCATTCTTTTGCTGGGAGCTTCGGGGTCGGGGAAGAGCTCTCTGCTCAAGCTGATCGCGGGCTTTTCCGAGCCAGCTTCGGGAGAGATCGATGACGGAGGAAAACGCAGCGCGCTGCTCTTGCAAAATCCCTTTCATCAGATCATTATGCAGACAGTGCATGACGAACTGGTATTTCCCCGGAAAAATGCCGGGTGCAGCAGTGCGGAGGCGGAGGCGGCCGTAAAGGAAACGGCCGGAACATTCGGTATCCGGCATCTTTTGGAGCGGGATATGGCATCGCTTTCCTTCGGGGAGACCCAGCAGGTGATGCTGGCGGCGACCTTCCTGACGGATGCGGACATCATGCTTCTGGATGAGCCGACCTCGCATCTGGACCGGAAAGCCATGCAGGCCTGCTACCGATGTACAGACCGGGCGGCTGCAGGCGGGAAAACCGTGCTTGTTGCCAGCCAGAACCCCGATGAATATTTTTATTTTGACACGGTGTGGATCATGAAAGCGGGGACCGTGCAGGCTTGCATGCGTTCTGAGGATTTTGCTGAGAAGCATGCGGAATACGGCATTATCCCTGACAGCAGCCTGATCCGCAGGCGGCTGCATGATCTTGCGGAGAAATCGGTATGTAAGCTATATCCTTTCAGATACCGGATCACGGAGGGGAAGACCCTCGTGAACGAACGGGAGACCGATCTCGGTCCGTATTCCTGTATCGCGCTGATGGGAGCGGTGGGAAGCGGAAAATCGCAGCTGATCAAATTGCTGGCGGATTCACACTGAGGGATGCGGCTGCCTTTTCGGAAGATCCTTTTTGCGCCTATCTTTCCCAGGACCTTACCCGCCTGTTTCACGGGGAATACGCCGGAAGGCATCATCGGTCTTTACCGCGATCCGCGATACACCGTGGAAAACATTTTGACCCGAGCTTGTTTGACAAATATGCTGAAAAACTGGGGATCGGCACGCTGATCGGTGAAAACCGGCGGCTGGCACATTATTCGGAAGGGGAGCGGCAACGGCTGGAAATATGTCTGGCGGCTGCGGTGCGGGCGCCGGTCACGATCCTTGACGAGCCCAGTACCGCCCTGGATATGCCGTGCCGGCTCGAATTGTTCTCCATCATCGAAGAGATCAGGCGGCGTTCAAGGGTGTTTATCATTTCCCACCGCCTTCTGGATGCCCTTGCTGTTGCGGATTATATGCTGTGGATGGAGGACCTCCGCCTTCGCGATCGTTTTCCGCTTGAAGATATTGTGAAAAAACCGCATATTCTGTCCTGTTATTCGGGAGTTGACGAGGAGAGGTATGTTTGACGACAGATCAGGGACCGCTTTGTAACAAGGGAGCCGGATACCCGGGATTTCTTCACGATCCGCAAACATCGATCAGCCTGCTGCGTATTCTGCTGACCGTTCCCGCGCTGTGGTGCTTTGCCACTGACCGCTGGATCTGGGGAATGGTCATTCTCGGCATTTGTGTGATCAGCGACTGGGCGGACGGATTTGTCGCCCGGAAAACACATTCCGTATCCCATTTCGGCAAGGTGATCGATCCCTTTGCGGACAAGGTCGTGGCGATCGCAATGATGCTGCTCATGGTCATTAAAATGGATTTTCCCCTGTATTTTGTGATTGTGCTTGCCTTGCGGGACCTGAGCATTTTCATTATCGGCAATATACTTTACCGGCGCTGTTCCGTTGTCGGTGGCGCCAACATTGTCGGCAAGGTCTTTATCTTTGTGCTGACGGTCGCAGGGGTCCTCTGGCTTCTGCAATACTACCTCAAGACCCTCCTCTACGCGGAGATCGTTCTGTATATTGCATTCGGTCTCATGCTGTTGAGCTGGGGCGTTTATCTGGTGCAGAACGTGAAAATGCTTACTTACAAGCGTTGAGGTGTTGAGGTGTCGAGTTGTCGAGTTGTCGAGTTGTCGAGGTGTTGAGGTGTTGAGGTGTCGAGAGGAAGAGACAAAATGTACACCGTCATGCTGACCTTGCCTGTCCCGCGAACCTTCCGTGAAGCGGGGGTTCAGCATCCCCGATATTTGACGATCGAATGATGTTCAACACAAAGGGATCGGGCAATGAAAATTCATATCCCACAACCCCGGTCCGTCAGTTGACGGATGAACTTGAACTAACCCGGTGTGAAACGCCGGAGATAGAAGATAAACCGAAAAGGACGGTATGGCTTTATTCAAAAGAAGAAACAGGAAGCAGAGGGCACCGGAATATTCGCGACCGCTATGAGAAAGGGCTGAGCCGCTCAAGGAACCGTTTCAGGGAGGGGCTGCTTTCCCTGTTCGGCAGGGGAAAGAGATCGACGAAGCTTTCCTGGAGAACATTGAAGCTTTCCTGTACGAATCCGACCTGGGGGTTGAGGTGACGGAAAAGATCCTGGAAAGGATCGAAGCAGAATCGCGGAAAAAGGAACTGCTGGATGAAACGGACATTAAGCAGTTGATGACGGAGATCTTTGAGGATCGCTTCCGTGATGACGATACACGCATCCCCGTTGACCGGCATCAGCCCTGTGTCGTATTGGTCGTGGGCGTTAACGGCTCGGGGAAAACGACCACGATCGGGAAACTGGCCGCCCGTTACAGCCGGGAAGGCAAAAAGGTCCTGATCGTTGCCGGGGATACCTACCGCGCCGCGGCGATCGAACAGCTTGATGTATGGGCCCGCCGCGCCGGGGTGGACATTATCAAGAACCTTGATGCGAAGAATCCCTCGGGCGTTGCGTAGATGACGGCATTCAGGCCGGTGTTTCGCGAAAGCGTGACACGATCCTGGTGGACACGGCCGGACGCCTGCACAACAAGGCACATCTCATGCAGGAGCTGGACAAGATCAAACGCGTTATCCAAAAACTCCTTCCCGATGCTCCGCACGAGACCCTGCTGGTTCTGGACGGTTCCGTCGGTCAGAACAGCCTTGTACAGGCGCAGGAATTCACCCGTGTGACTGCTGCTCACCGGACTCATCGTCACCAAACTGGACGGGCACGGCAAAAGGGCGGCAGCATGGTCGCGATCCATGAAAAGCTGCATATACCGGTGAAATTTATCGGATTGGGAGAATCCCTGGTACGACCTGCTGCCTTTTTCCCCTTCCATGTATGTGCAGGCCAGGAATCGAGGGGCTTCGATGGGTACAAGGAGCCGGAGCGCACACATCATTTCCTCGGCTGTTCCAAGAACCTGGTGGACAGCGAGGCGATACGGGGGCTCCTGCTGCGGGGCGGATTGCGCTTCACGGAGAAGGCGGAGGATGCGGATATCCTTGTCATCAATACCTGCGGTTTTATTCTGCCCGCAAAGGAAGAAAGTATCGAGACCATCCTTCAGGCCGTGAAACTCAAAGAGAATGGGCGGATCCGTTCGCTGGTCGTGACGGTCGCCTTTCCCAGCGCTACCGGGAGGAACTGAAAAAAGAGCTCCCGGAAGTGGATGCATTCTTCGGCGTGGACGAGATCGGCGCTGTGGCGCGCTATCTGCTGCACCGGGACGCCGTTCCCGCCCCGCGTTCCCTGATGACACCGGGGCATTACGCCTATCTGAAGATCTCCGAAGGCTGCGATCATCGTTGCGCTTACTGCGCGATCCCGCTGATACGGGAAGCAGCGCAGCGTCCTGCCGGAGACGATCCTGAAGGAAGCGGTAGTATTGGCGGGGCAGGGGGTTCAGGAACTTATCCTGATCGCTCAGGACAGCACCGCGTACGGGACCGACCTGGCCGGAACGTGCGGCCTTCGGCGACATCCTCCGTTCCTGACGACATGGAAGCGTTCGAATGGATACGCCTGCACACGCCTACCTGCGCATTTCTGATCTGCCTCGATCGAAGTGTTCAACAGGAGCCGGAGCATGCTTCCGTATATCGATATTCCCGTACAGCATATCAACAGCAGGGTGCTCCGCGCCATGGGACGGGAAGGGACGGGATCCTATCCGCAGGTTGATAAGGCACCTCCGCCAGGAGATCCCGGGCCTGGCACTGGCGTACTACGCTGATGGTCGGGTTCCCGGCTAAGGATGAAGCGGCATTCGGCGAACTTCTGGATTTCGCGAATACGGTCGTTTTGAACGCCTGGGCGTTTTTACCTACAGCCGTGAGAGAAGGGACTCCTGCTGAACCCCTCGGCGATCCGGTTTCCGCCGCGGTCAAGCAGGAACGGATGGAAAAGGTCATGCAGCCTGCAGCAGGAGATCTCCCTGGAGCATAACCGGGCACTGACGGGGACCACGCAGCGGGTCCTGATCGATGCCTACGATGCCGTCAGCCACGACAGTTACGGACGCAGCTACCGGGATTCACCGGATATCGACAACCGCGTGATCATTCCGGGAAAATACCGGCCCGGAACCTTCTATGATGTCAGCATCACCGATGCGCTGGAGCATGATCTTCTCGGAGAGGTTGCAGGACGCAAACCGTAGGTCTCATGTAAAAGCCTGATGATCGCTTCACGCATTATGTACCCTTTCGGTTTTCTCCGATATATCGATTTGTTCAGGTATTTGAACGGCGGTCATTTCACCAGGAGCATTTGCGGTTCATGACGCCGCGCTCCGTCTGCAGGCGCGCGATGTAGATGCCGCTTGGCAGGCGTCCGGCGTCAAAGTCCACGCGGTACACTCCCGCGCCCTGATGTTCGCGGACCAGGTTCTTCACCCGTTTCCCGTTGATATCGGATACCGAAAGGTCGACAGGTACTGCCGGCGCTCAGCCGGTAGGGGATGGTGGTGAAGGGATTGAAAGGATTGGGATAATTTTGTTCCAGGATGAAGTCTCCGGGCAGGTCCGTTTCCCGTACGGCCACGTCGCCGGGGGTCAGCACCCAGAGGTCCTCAATATAGAGGATGCCTTCATGATTTCCCAGGCTGTCGGTGTACTGGATCTGGAAACTGTCAAAACTCAGCGTGCCGTCCAGGGTCCCGTCCGAAACATCGCTCCAGTTGCCGGTCTGCCGGTCCGGAGGTCCCATTTCAGCAGTTTCCATCCCGTAAAATCGAGGGGATACCAGGGACTGACCTCACTGGTACCTTCTCCGCCGGCATCATCGACGGCAAAGCGGAACAGATTCCCGGACCCGTCCCCGAAGACCCAGGCCTGAAGAATGCTTTCATCGGTGAATTGCCGGCCTGCCTGAGTACTGGACTCGTCCAGCCACTCGCGAAGGAAGGCGCTGCCCGCGGAAGCGTCGAATTTGTAATAGATCTCCATCGAATGTCCGCTTCCGCTTGCGTGATTGACGATACTGTCATTGGCGCTGGTTTCTCCGTCCAGCAGGTTTACGGTACTGCCGCTGAATTTCGGCTGTTTCCAGTGACCCGTCAGGCCGGGACCGAAATGGTCGATCACGAGCGTATCGGCGTACCACGGTATCATATCGTCGATCCGCAGACTGCCGACCTGGTCGCCCGTGGTCACATTGCCGGCATGGTCGCGGATCCCCTCATAGGCATAGCGCGCATAGCGGTAACCTCTGACCAGTTCCTCCGTGGGGAAAAGCGAAACGACGGTCTTGTTATCGCTGATGTACATGTCGAAGACGGTCGGTATTTCCGCATTGGCGCCGCTGGTGAGGATAAGCGCGAATTTTTCGCGGATATCGCCACCGCTCGTATCGATCTTTTCATCAAAGAAGAACGAGATCACAGGCTGCAGGTCGTCATGGCTCAGCGAGCGGGGAGGATAAAAGTCGACGACTTCGGGTGGGTAGATGTCCTTGGGACTTGTGGTGAAATGCAGGACAAAATCGTCGGCGCCGACCCCGTCGGCATTCCCGTCCAGATGCTGGCTTCGGTTCCCGAGCACGCTGTCCGCTTTCAGCGTAAGGGTGTAGGATGTCTCGACATCCAAAGTATCGCCGGCCGCCGTGAGCGTCAGTTCGGAGTTGTCGATGTTCCAGCTCATTATCAGGTCGTTATGCGGTGTCAGTTCAAGTCCCTTTTCCACGGAAGCGGTATCCATCGTATGCGAAAATTCCAGGATAACCGGCTCCCAGGCGGGATGCATGCTTTCATGGTCTTTCGGGGAAAAAGTACGCACAAAAGGAGGTACCGAAGAAACAAGGAAGAAATTCTCGTACTGGAAAAAACGCGAGCCGCTGACGGTGATGCCCACGGAGTCCTTCCAGTATCCCGGCGCATCGAAGACCAGGGTGTAGTCACCGTATGCCAGGCTGTCAAAAAGATAGAAGCCGTTGTTGCGGTTGTTGCCGTCGTTGTTGTTCGCGCCGTTGGTATAGTAATCTTCCGGTCCGGCCTTGCTCCACTGCGGGGTGTATTCGTCCACATACATGGTGGTGTTGCCCCGGTAGACGCGTCCGCCGGGCTGCAGGGTGACCTCGATGCTGTCGACGGGCTGGTATTTGTCAAGGGAACCTGATTTATAGTAATAATCGACGGTCTCTTCCTTTGTTCGGACGATGCCTGCCAGATTCACGAACTCCGGTTCGGGCAGTCCGTAGAGGTCCATGAAGGAGACGGCGATGGCCCAGGATTCGTTGATGCGGAAATCCAGGTTCTGGAGGCGGAAGGCTCTCCGGATAGTAATCGTGAAAGGTGCCTTCGCTCAGTGTGCCCGGCACCTGCAGGGTACGGAAAACGCCGAGATAGGGTGCCCCGGTCCCGGTAGAAAGACCAGTCGCCGCGGGTATAGAGGGCGCCCGTCCGCAGGGCGTCGCGGATATTGGTCCCGACCTTAACTGAAAAGGTCTCCTCTTCGGGGCATGAGGGATAGCCCGGAAGTCCATTGATGCGCGGGTCCCCGTCCGGGCCCGGATACAGGATGAGCGTGTAATAGGCTGTTCCATTAAAAGCGTTGCTGTGGATGGACTGCATCCAGTCGCAGTTGTTGCTGTTCGCCATGGCGGCAATGGAGGAAAGGGCCAGGTCGTCCTGCGTCCGGTTGTTGCGGCGGGTCATAACGGTCCTGAAGTGCGCCCGGGTGGAATCATCGATGTCCGCCACACCGTACTCTTTCAGGATGGTTTCCAGCGCCAGCGCCTTTGTCAGGTTGCCTTCCGATTCCCAGAAGCCCGCCGGCGTCACCGGCGGCCGGTCGTTGGAATCGTGCCCTCCGTGCCCCGCATTGATGCAGATCTTGTAGTCGAGGGTGTCGATATTTTGTGCGGTAAGCAGGGAACTGATGATAAATAACAGGATAAGTAGTCGTTTCATGCCTTGTCCTTATTTCATTTCAAGCGTTAAGAAGACCGGCTTTCCGTCCACCGGGTTGTCACATACGATGTGCCTGCCGTCCGGGGACCACTGCGGATACATCTCTAAAGCGGTCGCTGCTGTCGGTGAGGCGTATGAGGTTCTCCCCGTGTTTATCCACAAGATAGATATCCGAAGCGGTGATAACATGGCCGTCGTCGCGGTCCCGCATAAAGGCGATCCATTCGCCGTCGGGGGACCATTGCGGGGCCCGTGCGTCATTGACCTTTGCAAGGACATTGCCGCTCAATCCGCAAATGAAAAGGTCGTTGCCGCCCACAACGCAGAATGTGTCGTTGGAGGGGGAAACGGACGGCCACAGATGCGGCCGGTCACCGGCAGGCTTCAGCAGACGGGAGGTTCCGTAGCTGTGCAGGACCATGCATTTTCCCGGTAGGTAAAGGCGACCGGGCGGGAGATGCGGCTTGCCTTTGCAAAATCGCTTTTGATCGCGTTGTCTTCAACAAAATACACGCCGTGATCCGTGATCCTGGGAGCGCTGTCCAGCCGTTTGTTCCTGACGGCGTAGCTGAACTCTCCCGTATCGGGATCATAGACGGCAATTGAGGTCAGGCGGCGTCCCCGCTCGAAATTGTCAACACGGTAACGGATAATGCCTTCCTCATCCATCACGGGATCATATCCTTCATCGGCAAAGCGCTGAAAAGTGTCTTTGTCGATATCATAACGGTACAATCCGTCAAAGGAACGATACAGAATATAATTGCCGTCGGCACTGAACACGGGCATCTGCGCTTCATGGCCTAGGTCAAGGACCTTTGTCCCGGTAATATGCGGTTCTGCAAAAAGCGCAATACAGAACACGGACGCTAGGATCAGGATTTTTTTCATTTATTCCTCCGAAATAAGATTACTCTTCATATCAAACCGGAGCAATTTAATTTATACGGGGGTGAAATACAACCAAATAAGGAAGATGTCGAGGTGTTAAATTGTCGAGGTATCGAGGGTGTCGAGGTGTCGAGGTGTTGAGACGAAGAGACAAAATGTACATCGTCACGCTGAACTTGCCTGTCCCGCGAACTTTCAGTGAAGCGGGAGGTTCAGCATCCCCACTGTATGACGACGGAATATCGTTTAGCGTTTAGAGAGCATGAATACCTTGCAGCCCTGAGCTTGTCGAAGGGCTGAACATAATTAGCCCGGCGGTCCGCAAATATCTGCGTCAGGACCACATCACATATCTTCCAGGACCTTCCGTATGATGCCGGTTCCCGTGCGGATCTCCTTTTCACTGATGTTCAGATGCGGGCGGAAACGGATGGACTGATCGCCGCTGGGCAGGATCATGACCTTGTTCTCCCACATCTTGAGAGAGGAACGCATCGCGCTTGTCGCCGTCGGGAAGGTCAAAGGCACACATCAGTCCCCGTCCGCGGACATTGGAAATGAGCTCCGGATAGGAATCCCCGATCCCGGTGAGTTCGTCGAGCAGGACTTTCCCCACTTTCCCGGGCGTTGCTGACAAGATTCTCTTTTCGATGATCTCAAGTATGTACTTGAAGCGTACCATGTCGACAAGATTTCCGCCCCAGGTCGAGTTCAGGCGGCTGGATTCCACAAAAACGTTTTTTCTGACCTCGTCAATGCGCGGGCCTGCCAGGATGCCGCAGATCTGGGATTTTTTCCCGAAGCTGATGATATTCGGGCTTGACGTCGTAGTTCTGATGCGCCCAGAATTTACCGGTGAGGCCGACGCCGCTCTGTACTTCATCAAAAACGAGCAGTATCTCATGGTCATCAGCAGATTTTCCGCAGGGTTTGGAAAAAGGATTTGCTGAACGGTTGTCGCCGCCTTCACCCTGTATCGGCTCGATGATAATACAGGCGATCTCCTTTGCTTCTTTCGCAACGATGGCATTGATCTCATCAACGGCCTTTTCCTCGCGTGCCTTATTTTCCTCCGCGTATTTGTCAAGCGGGAAACGGAGTTTCGGGTTGCTGACCTTCGGCCAGTCGAATTTCGGAAAATACTGGGTCTTGCGCGGATCGGAAGTGTTGGTCAAGCTGAGCGTGTACCCGGTGCGTCCGTGAAAGGCCTGTTTGAAATGCAGCACCTTGTGCCCGGTCTTTACCTTTTCGCCATGTTCGAAATTTTTACGAACTTTCCAGTCGAAAGCGGTCTTCAGGGCGTTTTCCACTGCCAGGCCGCCGCCGCAAAAAAGGCATGCGGGAGATAATCGGGGATCCCGAAACGTGAAAAAGTTTCGAGGAATTCGGCCATCTCTTCGGAATAAATATCGGAATTCGTGGGCTTGTTGACAGCGATCCTCCCCAGGGTCTTTTGCTTTGATACAAGATAGGGATGATTGAACCCGACGGAAAGTGATGCGAACATCGAGAAAAAATCAAGATATTTGTCACTGTTGCGCTTATCGATCAGCCAGGAACCCTTTGATCTGTCGAGATCGACGATAACGTCAAAGCCGTCCGTTAACATGTGTTTTGATAAGACCTTCTTGACATCCATTGCTTTAACCATATGCACTCCTTTTTCTCCGGTGACGGTCTGTCACCGGCTGTATTATATGTTGAATTTTATCCCCTGAGCCAGCGGCATTTCCTTGCTCCAGTTAATCGTGTTCGTCTGTCGCCGCATATAGGCTTTCCAGGCATCGGATCCCGATTCACGGCCGCCGCCGGTCTCTTTTTCGCCGCCGAAAGCGCCGCCGATCTCGGCCCCGGATGTGCCGATATTCACGTTTGCGATGCCGCAGTCCGAACCCCGGCAGGAAAGGAAGATCTCCGATTCCCGCATATCGCGGGTGAAAATGGCCGAAGCAAGGCCCTGCCGCACGTCGTTCTGGATCCTGATCGCGTTCTCCACGTCGCCGGAATACTTTATCAGATAAAGGACCGGAGCAAAGGTTTCCTCCTGAACGATGGGCATGGCGTTGTCCGCCTCGACGATGCAGGGACGGACGTAATTGTCCGAAGGATAGTGTTTCCCTTTAAGCACCTGGCCGCCGTAGATCACATTGCCGCCGTTTTCCCTGGCCTGCCGGATGGCGTCCTCGAACTGACGGACCGCATCGGCATCGATCAGAGGACCGACGTGGTTCTTTTCATCCAGGGGAGTCCCGATCGTCAGGGACTTGTAGGCCCTGACGAGTGACTTTTTCACGGTGTCGTAGATATCCTCGTGAATAATGACACGCCGCGTGGAGGTGCAGCGTTGTCCCGCGGTGCCCACGGCGCCGAAAACAATGGCGGGGACGGCAAGCTGAAGGTCGGCTTTATCGCTGACGATGATGGCATTGTTCCCTCCGAGTTCGCAGATCACCTTGCCGAAGCGGCGCGAGACCACCTCGTTGGCGTGACGGCCGACCCGGACGGAACCTGTGATAGAGATCAGCCCGACCTCCTTGTCTTCCAGCATTGTTTCTCCCACCTCGCGGCCGCTGCCGAGTAACGAGGCTGAAGATCCCTTCCGGAAGCTCGTTGTCCTTCAGGACCTGCGCAATGATCTTCTGGGTGGCGATTGCTGTCAGGGGAACTTTCGAGGAAGGTTTCCAGTATGGAAAGCGTCCCCCGCAGACCGCCGCGATCATGGCGTTCCATCCGTACACTGCGATCGGGAAATTGAAGGCGGTGATAATGCCGACAATGCCGACGGGATGGTACTGGTCGTACATCCGGTGTTCGGGACGCTCGGATTTCATGGTATAACCGTACAGCTGGCGTGAGAGTCCGACGGCAAAATCACAGATGCTCGATCATCTCCTGGACTTCCCCGTAGCCCTCCTGCAGGGATTTCCCCATTTCCAGGGTCACCAGTTTCCCGAGCTTTTCCTTGTTCTCGCGGAGCCTCAGGCCGATCTGACGACGATCTCGCCGCGTTTTGGCGCGGGGATGTTCCGCCAGACCTCAAAAGCGCGCTGTGCCTGTTTCCGTACTTCGTTGTAGTCATTCTGCATGCAGTTATGCACGCTGGCGATATGGCTGCCGTCGATCGGCGTGCGGATATCGAGTACCTTGCTTTTTTTGGAAGTGATCCATTTCTGCCCGGTGGAACAGCCGCTGTTCTCTTCCCGGATCCCCAGATCCTGATAAAATGTTAAGTCCATGACAAACCTCCGTTTATCTGCGTTTATATTTTTTTAAACAAAAATCGTCGTATTCTTCCGACGAAATGACTTCCCAGCGGTCCGGATCGAATTTCGGGGAATACACATTCCCCTCATAATCCTTTTTTATGTGGGAAATGTAGAGGTAATCTGCATAGGGGAGGGCCTTTTCATAGGTATAGGCGCCTCCGATAATGAAGATCTTCTTTCCGAACGATTGTGCTGTAAGCAGGGTGGTGGGCAGGTCCCGGCAGACGGTGATGCCGCCGCCGGATCTCCGGTCGGGACTGATCACAATATTGTTCCGTTCCGGCAGGGGTTTCCCGATGGACCGATAGGTGTTCTCACCCATCACTACCGCGTTCCCCCGGTTTCCCGCTTGAAATGGCGGAGGTCCTCCGGAAGATGCCAGGGGAGCGCATTGTCATTCCCGATGACCCCTCTGCGTGTCATGGCGACGATGATAATAATATCCTGCTTCATAGGATTCCCCGTTTGTGCAACAACCAGCATAACTTCTCCGGCCGTTCGATGCAGGTTCATCTGCCGGACAAAAAAACCCCCGGCTTCGGTGCGACACCTTTATTTGCTACGCCTCTGAACTGTCCCGGATATATGTAAACATCTAACGAATTACTACGCGGTGAACTTAATCAAAAATTTTCTGACTTCAAACCAAAATGAAAGGGAAATAAAGATTTTTACTGACCACGAATTTCACAAAAAGCTTCTCCACGAATTTCGCAGCTTGCTCCGGTGAATATCGGGGAATTACGCGAATAATGCTGTGGTCAGTAGTCGGATCTCGCACTTACGTCTGAAAATTGCTCCTGATCAAAACAGAGAGTGTCTTTCATATCGCAAATACCTATTCTCAGAACATGAAATGATAAAATTGCCGTAAGCCTCAAGCCTTAAAAAATTCGTGGATAGAATCTTCGTGTAATTCGTGGATAATAAAAGGATCCGTGTAATTCGTGGTTAGCGGTTATACTGCCACGTCGAAATTGATCTTTCCCCGGTGCTGGTAGCCGGTGAGTTCGATATCATCGAACCGCAGCGTGTCCAGCGGCTTGTCCGCGATACGGATACGGGGCAGGAGGGGAGCGGGTGTGCGCGTCAGCTGTTCCCGCAGGCCCGGAATATGATTCTCGTAGATATGGGCGTCGATAATGGTATGAGCGAATTCCCCGGGTTCATACCCGCATTCCTTCGCCAGCATCATGGTCAGCAGGGCGTAGCAGGCCAGGTTGAAGGGAATACCGAGGGCGATATCGCCGGAACGCTGGGTGAGGTGGCAGTTCAGTTTGTTCCCGCTGACGTTGAAGCAGAAGCTGTAATGGCAGGGGGGGAGTTTGCTGCCCGCGGCATTGCCCGGATGCCAGGCGGAGACCACCATGCGCCGCAGATTCAGTGTCTCCGGATCTGTCTTGATCTCCTTCAGGGTATCGGTCACGAAAGCGATCTGGTCGAATACAAGGGTTCCGGTCGCGGGGTCCCGGTAGGTCCAGGGGCTTTTCCAGTTCTCGCCGGGAAGATATCCTGCTTCCGGGACCGGGAAGCGCCGCCAGAAACGGCCGTAGGCGGTCTCGAGCCGTCCTTCTTTATCTGCCCAGGCATTCCATATCCTGGTATGTTCTCGAAGGTTACGGACATGTTCTTCCCCGCTGAGATACCAGAAAAGTTCATGCAGCATGGAACCGAAGTGCATTTTCTTTGTGGTCAGCAGGGGATACCCCTCCGCAAGATCTACTTTATAAAAATAGGCGAAGGATGAGAGCGTTTTCACCCCCGTGCGGTTCGATTTCAGCCTGCCGTTCTCCAGTACGTGCCGGACAAGATTAAGATATTGCTGCATGAAAAACTCCCTTTTGCATAAGAAATTCAAAAAATATTACGAAATTTTAGGTCAAAAGGCAAAGCTAATTACCGTCATCCGTAATGTAGAATTCCTCATTATTGCTTTTCATTCTTCGCGTGTTTTCATTATCTTCACGGGTCAGTGAAATTTTTTAATAACAAGGAACAGCACATGTTACCAAAAGGAAATATGCAGTCATTGATGAAGCAGGCGCAGGAGATGCAGAAAAAGATGGAAGAGGCCCAGAAGGAACTGGAGTCCATGGAGGTCAGCGGCAGCGCCGGCGGCGGGATGGTCAATGTCGTGGCGAACGGCAAAAAGGAAGTAAAATCCCTTAAGATCGCGCCCGAGATACTGGACGAGGAGGCCGAAATGATCGAGGACATGGTCCTGGCGGCCGTGAACCAGGCGATGCAGAAGGTCGATGAACTGACGAAGGACCGCATGGGATCGCATTACCGGCGGGATGAACCTGCCGGGATTTTAACGGAGTTGTTTATGTCGGGTGTGCCGGAAGTTATACAGCGGCTTGAAAGTATTTTTTCAAAGTTTCCGGGATCGGCCGGAAAAGCGCGCGGCGCATTGCCTTTTACCTGCTTGACAGGGAGCGCGACGAAGTGGAGGAGCTTTCGAAGACCCTCCTGGACCTCAAGGACAAGATCATCCGCTGTCCGGTCTGCAACCATATTACGGAGGAAACCCCCTGCCGGATCTGTTCGAATCCCCGCCGCGACGACAGTGTGCTCTGTGTGGTCGAGGACAGCCTGGATGTGATCGCGCTTGAAAAATCCGTTTCCTTTCACGGGAAATATCACGTGCTGGGCGGCTTATATCTCCCCTCTGGACGGCATCGGGCCCGATGATCTGGCGATCGCAAGCCTGATGCGGCGCCTGGATCATGTCAAAGAGATCATTCTCGCCATCAATCCTTCTGTAGAGGGTGATACCACCACCTTTTATCTGATGCGCCTGCTGAAGGATAAAGACATAAAGATCACGCGTCTGGCGAGAGGCATCCCCATCGGCGGTGACCTTGAATATACCGATGAGGCTACGCTCGCTAATGCGCTGGAAGGGAGGATCGAAGTATCCCATGAATAAAGATGTTTTCAAACTTCCGAATGTTCTGAGCCTTTTGCGCATCCTGTTCTCCGTGGTGCTGTATCTGCTGTTCATGCAGCATTACCGGGGAAATATCGAAGTATCCCCGCTGCTGATCTTCTTCCTGTACGTTGTGATCGCGCTGACGGACCTGGTCGACGGGGTGATCGCACGCCGGATGGGAACGGTCACGGAGCTCGGCAAGGAACTGGACCCCATGGCGGACAAGGTGCTGGTCTTTCTGATACTGTTCGCCTTTTTCCGCATTCATATTCTGCCCCTGTGGGTCATCCTTCCCGTGTTCCTGCGCGATATTTTCGTGCATTCCCTGCGGAGGCGCGCCCGCATGCTGGAACTGTCTTTCAAGACCAGCGGCCCGGCGAAGGCGAAAACCGCGGTTCAGATGTTGTTCATCGGCTTTGTGCTTGCCATTCCCGCTGATCCTGTCCATGCCGGTCTCCGAAAGGCTGTACAATTCACTGGCGGATTACATGACCGGCTCCGGGATCGTTATCAGCATGTTCATTATCATGCTTTTTACGGTCTACACCGGGATCGATTACTATATTAAATACCGAAGATCTTTTCATGGAGCATAAGAAACCACGCCGTATATCCGCATTTGCAGGCGCTTTTTTCGGGATCGGCTTTATCCCCGTTTTCCCCGGAACGATCGCTTCCTTTGTGACCGTCCTGATCGCCTACGTGCTCACTTCCCGTGTGGAGCTGCACCTGATCTGGGAGATCGAGATCTTTCTGGCCCTTTTGCTCCTGGGGCTGCTTTCGGCGCGCGATCTGATCCGCCACGGGGCGGAAAGCGACCCGAAATGGTTCGTCATGGATGAGGTCGCCGGCATGTGGTTGGCAATGATCGCCCTGCCGAAGGACAATTTCTATATTCTGGCGCTGACCTTCTTTCTGTTCCGGACCTTTGATATCCTGAAACCCTGGGTCATCCGGAAGGTCGACCGGCTGCACGGCGCCACGGCTATTATGCTGGACGACATCCTGGCAGCGATACCTGCCTGGGCGGGAGGTTTTATCCTGTGGAAAATCCTGATGCTGAATGTGTCGGCCGAAGTCATCAATATCGGCGATGAGCTGCTGGCGGGACACACCGTGAACGGCAACGCCGCCTGGATCAGCTGTATGCTGAGGTCCGCCGGGATTCCGGTAACGCGGCATCTTGTGATCCCGGATGAAAAGGAGGCCATTGTCCGCGCTCTCGGCAATGTGCACAAAGATACGAAATACGTTTTTATTACCGGAGGACTCGGCCCCACGGGGACGACCGCACCAAAGCGGTCATTACCTCCTGGTTCGGAGACAGGCTCGTTTTTATGCCGGAGATCTATGAAAAGATCCGGGATTTCTTCCGCGCCCGGGGAAGGGCGCTCTTCGGCGAACCGGGAGCAGGCCTGGCAGCCGGAGCATGCGGAACGTATTCCCAATGCACGCGGCACCGCCAGCGGAATGATATTCCGCAAGGCGGGGAAACACTATTATGTGATGCCGGGCGTTCCCTATGAGATGCAGACCATGATGTCGGAATATATTTTGCCCAGATTGCAGAGAACGACTGGCATCCGGGACCTGGAACTGCAGATCAACACCTTCGGTATTCCGGAGTCGGAGCTGTCCGACAACATATTGAAGTATTATCCCGGGATCGAAAAGGACATCATACTCGGGTTCTATCCCTCCCTCCGGGGGGTCACCCTTCGCCTGCGCGGAACGGAGAAGGCCCCCGTCAGGGACTACCACAGGAAGCTGCAGGAGCTTCTCGGAGATGCCGTCTATTC
The DNA here is from genome assembly GCA_034520235.1 of Fidelibacterota bacterium. Taxonomy (GTDB): domain Bacteria; phylum Fidelibacterota; class Fidelibacteria; order Fidelibacterales; family Fidelibacteraceae; genus M50B103. The sequence continues at coordinate 1,279,964 of JAXHNS010000001.1, read as the reverse complement.
ACTGGAGGGGGAATCCATGGCGTCCTGCGTTGTGAAGGTATGCAGGGAACAACACCTTACCCTTGCAACGGCGGAATCCTGCACCGGGGGACGGATCGCGGACATGATCACCGATATCCCCGGGGCCAGCCATGTGTTCAGGGAGGGGTATGTTGTTTACAGCAATGAGGCAAAGGGCCGGCTGCCCGGTGTCGACCCCGCTGTGATCCGGGAACACGGTGCGGTAAGCCGTGAATGCGTGGAAGCCCTGGCAAGGGGTGTCCGGGAGATCAGCACGGCCGATATCGGCGTTGCGGTCAGCGGCATCGCGGGACCTTCCGGCGGCAGTCCGGAGAAACCGGTGGGAACGGTCTGGATCGCGGTATGGGATGGTGAACACATGCACACTCGTCAATTGAGCTATGACCGCGGGCGCCGCAACAACAAGGAATATGCCGCCAACAGCGCACTCAACGAAGTCAGGCTGGCCCTGCACGGACCCAAGCGATAAGCAAAGTGTAAACCGAAAGATCGGCGGATCTTTTTTCAGGGGAGAATATGAAACAGAAAAGGACCTTTATTGCCATTCCGCTGCCGCAGCACATCAGGGATATCCTGCATGAAGTTCAGTGCCTGCTGGAACCCGTTTCACAGGGTATAAAATGGGTCGATACGGAACGGATGCACATCACGCTGAAATTTCTGGGAAGCACGCCGGAACGGCTCCTGGAGGACGTGGGGAAAGAATTCCTGGAGATCACCGAAGGCGTCAGCCCCTTTAAGCTGCAGCTGGGATCCCTGGGACATTTTCCAAGACAGGGGGATCCCCGGGTGCTTTGGGCGGGGATGCAGAAGATCCCCGGCCGGATGTATCGCCTGTCGGATGAACTGAATACCGCCTATATCTCGCGGGGCTTTGACGACACCGGAAAACGCTTTTCCCCCATATTACACTGGGACGGGTAAAACGGAAGCTCCACCGGGATTTTTTGCATGAGTATTACCAGATTGAGTTGAAAGAGGAGATATTTCTTGCGGACCGGATAATTTGGTATGAAAGCTGTCACCGGCAGGGTAAATTAACATATCTTCCTCTGGAAGAGAGGATCTTGGGATCGTAATGATGTATCACAGGAGGGAAATCAATGCTTGATTAAAAGAAATCCATTTGGTCCTGGGCGATGTACGACTGGGCAAACTCCGCTTTTGCCACCACGGTGATGGCGGGCTTTTTTCCGATCTTTTCTCAGTTACTGGTCCGCGAATATCGCCAATGTCGATACCACGGCCCGGCTGGGCTTTGCCAATTCCATCGCTTCGCTGATCGTCGCCCTGCTGGCTCCCTTCCTCGGGGCCATTGCCGATAAGGGACCGCAAAAAGAAATTTCTTTTTACCTTTGCCTTTATCGGCATTGTCATGACCGGTTCACTTTTTATGGTACATCAGGGGCAGTGGCAGATAGCGGCATTTATGTATATCATTGCGACCATCGGATTTTCCGGAGCAAATATTTTCTATGACTCCCTCCTTCCCGCCGTCGCATCCGAGAAAAAGATCGATCACGTTTCTTCCCTCGGCTTTGCCATGGGATATATCGGCGGCGGCCTGCTTTTTTTCATCAATGTGGTGATGTACCTGAAGCCGGAGCTTTTCGGTATTACGGACGGTTCAACGGCTGTCCGGATCGCCTTTCTGACGGTGGCGCTGTGGTGGGCACTGTTTTCCATCCCGATCTTTCTTGTCGTGAAAGAGCCGCACTACGGGCTACGGGACGCCAATATATGGCGGGCGGTCAGGGCCGGGTGGCTGCAACTCGTCAATACCTTTAAGGAGATCCGCCACCTGAAGGTCGTGGGAATGTTCCTGCTGGCCTACTGGTTTTACATCGACGGTGTGGACACGATCATTCGTATGGCCGTTGCCATCGGGACCGCGATGGAATTTCCCGCCGCCTCCCTGATCGTTGCCCTGCTTATCGTCCAGTTCGTTGCATTCGGCGGTTCTCTGCTTTACAGTCTTCTGGCAAAAAAGATCGGTGCCAAGGAATCTTTATATGTGGGTATCGCGGCATATTCCGTGATCACGCTCATCGGGTTCTTTATGAACCAGGTCTGGCATTTTTATGCGCTGGCCGTTGCGGTCGGACTGTTCCAGGGAGGTATCCAGGCCATCAGCCGCAGCCTTTACGCCCGGATCATTCCGGTGAACAAGGCGGCGGAATTCTACGGATTCTTCAACCTGCTGGGGAAATTCGCCGCTGTGATCGGTCCCGCGATGATGGGAGCAGTGTCTCTGCTTGCAAGGGATGCATCCAGTGTAATGATAGGTTCCCTGGAATTGAAGAACATGGGGATCCGCTACGGGGTCCTTTCGGTCTTGCTGCTTTTCATCGTGGGAGGTGTCCTGCTGAGCAAGGTGGATATCGAGGAAGGTAAGGAACAAGTTAAGTATCTGAAATAAAGCGGGATACGGGTATTCTTCGTTTTATCCCGCGGAACGTCCCGGAAGACGGCGTGTCGTGAAATTTGTGTGGAAATTTATTGTAAACAATGCACATCTTTTATACATTCCATTACTAAAGTAATCGGGAAGTCATGCTTTGAGATACGTATTCAAACTCATCTAAACAATGAGGTATAATAATGAAGACAATAAAAGCTGTTTTGTGTTTGTGCATTCTTGCGTCAAGCGTATTTGCCGGTGTGACGGGAAAGATCATGGGAACGGTCAGGGATTCCAGGACCGGTGAGGCGCTCAGCGGAGCGAATGTCATGGTGAAGGGCACCGGGCTGGGTGCCGCGGCCAATTTGGAGGGTTACTATGTGATCCTTAATGTTCCCCCCGGCAATTATGAGGTCATTGTCCGTTATATCGGTTATGAAACCCTGACGGTCAGGGATGTTCCGGTGAAGATCGACCTGACCAAACGCCTGGATTTTGAGCTGCAATCCGATGTGATCGGACTTGAAGGCGTGACGGTGCAGGCGGAAAAGAAAGTCGTGGATGTTGACATTACCGGAAGTATGGCCAGTGTGTCGAGGGAAGAGATGGATGCGCTGCCCGCCAGCACGATCGGTGATGTGGTCTCCCTGAAGGTGGGCGTGACCTCGGGTTATGGCATTCGCGGGAGCGGAAGCGACGAAGTGTCTTTCATGGTCGACGGCGTGATCCAGCGCGATGCGCGAACGAACGAGCCGGTTTCCGTGGTACCTCTGAGTGCGGTCCAGGCGCTTTCCATTCAGACCGGCGGCATGGGTGCGGAATACAATAACGTACGTTCCGGTGTGGTCAATGTGGCGATGCGCGAAGGAGGCCGTGAAAACTACGAGCTGGTCATGAACCTGAAAGGCAGCCCTCCGGCGAACAAATCCTTCAATATCTCCCCCTATGACCCGAATTCCTTCTGGCTGCGCCCGTACCTCGATGAAGAGGTTTGCTGGGACGGTACTTCCATCGATACCTATAACGATGTCAACAAGAATGGTCAGTGGGATATGGGAGAGCCCTTTCAGGACGTGAACGGCAACGGGAGTATGATGCATCTCCCTGGCCGTCCTACATGCAGGAACAGTATATTTCTTTTAACGGATGGAAGAACAAGGCATTGTCCCTTCTTTCCAACGATAGCCCGAACGATGATCTGACGGCGGCCGGCGCACAGCGTGTCTTCAGATACGAACATCGCCGCCACGGGATTATACAGGACTGGGATTACAACATTGACGCAGGTTTCGGCGGCCCGGTTCCCTTTATCAGTGATAAACTTGGTGACATGCGCTTTTTTGCCTCCTACCGGGAAGACAAGACCATGTATATCGTACCAATGTGCACGGACGGCATTACGGACCGTACCGGCATGCTGAAGGTCACCTCCAACCTGTCGCCGGAACAGAAGCTCGCCTTTATCGGCATGATGCACTACAAGCACGGTACTTCCAGTTCCCGCGGAGGATATGCGGGAATGATGAGCAGTATCTACGGTCCCGCATCCGCGGTGACCGACCTCAACGTGTTCGATTCCCGCGTGTTTTCGGATGCGTATTATTCCGAGTCAAGCGAATACGACAATACCTATTCATTGAAATATACCAATCTTCTGAGCAACCGGAGCAGCCTGGATGTGATCGCCCAGCTCCAGACAAAGCGCTATGAGACCGGGCCCGTGCCCTTCCGCGATACGTCCAGGGCGGTGGAAGTGGTCCCGGGCTATTATCATGACGATTCCCCTTTCGGCTTTCATAATGATCTGAGCCTGGTGGGAATCAACGGGATGATGATGGGCGGAGCTTTTGGAACGGGGCGTGATTCCAGTTCCATTTCCACATTCCGGATGCGCGCCGACTACAACAACCAGGTCAACGAGAACAACCAGATCAAGGCGGGCATCGAGTTCCAGTACGATCACCTGAAAATGGATTTCGGTTCATGGACCGTCCTTCCCAGCGGCCAGTACTGGACGGCGTATGAGCAGAATCCCTACCGTTTTATCTTTTATGCACAGGATAAACTTGAATATGAGGGACTTATTGCCAATCTGGGCGTAACCGGACAGTATATTGATGCGAACGGGGAATGGTACAAGGTCACCGAATATTCTCCCTTTTCGGGGATCCGAACGCCGATGTGGAAATGGAAGATATCAAACCGCAGTTCTACCTGAGCCCGCGTATCGGTATCTCCCATCCCATCAGTGAAAACTCCAAACTGTTTTTCAATTACGGACAGTATGTTCAGCTTCCCGCGGCGGAAAGTATGTACCGGGTCCAGCGCTATGCTACGGGGAAAGTCATTACCATGGGAAATCCCAGCATCCCGCTTGCGAACACCACCTCCTATGAGATCGGGTTTGACCAGGCGCTGTTCGATGATTACCTCCTGCGCATCTCCGGCTATTACAAGGATATCGTGAACCAGACGGACCGTACCTATTACCAGAGCGTTGACGGGGCGGCCGATTATGGTCTTGTCACGGCGAACAGCTACGAGGATATCCGCGGCGCGGAGATCGAGCTCACCAAATATTACGGGGACTGGTTCACCGGAAATATTAACCTTGAATACCGGGTGCAGTCCTGGGCCAGTTCGGCCTTCAGCGCTACTATCAGGATGTCATGGTGCAGCGTGAATATGAACGGGAAGAACCTTCTTACGGGCAGGCACTGCCGGTCCCCCGCGTAAAGGCGTATCTTGATTTTCATACGCCGGCGGATTACGGCCCCGATCTTTCGGGCATATACGTGCTGGGAGGATGGCATTGCAGCATTGTCGGAGGGTGGACCCAGGGCAACTGGATCACCTGGAACCCCAGCGGCAAGCGTGAGAACGGGATAAGGATCACGAACAATATCCGCTGGAAAGACAGCTATTATGCGGATATGAAATTTAATAAGGACTTTAAATTCGACCGCTTCACCCTGCGCTTTTTCCTGGATATTTATAATGTCATCAACCGGAAGGCGCTTTACACCGGATCGGTCTTCAGTGCTTCCGATAACGACAGCTATTACTGATTCACTGCATTTACCTCAGGAGATCATCGACGAGATCGACGATTACGGGAACATCCAGGGGATGACCGCCGGAGAATACCGTGATATCGGAGTGGAATACGTGCCGATGGAACATGTCTGGGATATTACGAATGCCGGCGTCGGAGAGGAAGGTGTGATCTACTACAATGCGGAGGACGGTGATTACTACCGCTTCGATCAAGGCGTTTATGTTCCCGAGGACGATGCGAGGGTGCAGGAGGTCCTGGACAAAAAAGCATATATCGACATGCCGAATTTTACGTCATTCAACTTCCTGAACCCGCGTGATATTTTCTTTGGTATCAATCTATCATTTGATCTGAATAAATAATAAGGACAGATACAATGAAAATGAACAAAATAAGCATACCGCTGTTATCGCTGCTGATGGTCTTTGCATTCGCAGCCGAGAAAAATATCTGCAGATCACGGAACTGTCAAACTGGTTCTTTTCGCACGGAAGCGAGCTGGAATCGGAAGGGCCCAAGGACACACAGGTTGACGGGCTCTCTTATCCTCAGTTTTACGGCTTTCAGGATGTTCAGGCCGCCAAAGGGCTCTGGATCGGATGCAAAAATTATCAGGATCCGATCAACGGCGCCACTTATCGAGCACAAGGTGATCGCCAACGGGCCGAGGCAGGTGGACGAGCTTACCAGCTGGAGGACGCAGGAATTCGAACTGGTCGGCCAGTTTGACCAGTGTGAAGTGCTTGTGAACGGGGTACCGTCGGCAAGGCATATTTACACGGACAAGGTGGACAGGGTGGACCCGGGGCTTGTCGCAGACCGGATGATCCACACAGAGATCAATACCTCCCTCGGGCTTACCGTCACGCGGGATATCTACGCTTTCAGCCACAGTGATCATCAGAACTACTACATTTATGAATATACGTTCGACCATACCGGGATCTACGACAGTGAAGGGAATACCCATACGCGGACGCTGAATGATGTATACTTTTACTGGCAGTGGCGGTACGGCTGCTCCACGAGGCGGCCGACTATGACTTGAACCTTGTTACCCGCGCGGCAAAGTGAGGTGAGAACCAGATGAACGACTGGTCCTATCCCGGGAAGGACTATCCCGGCTATGAGGGGATCCGGGCTGCATGGTCCTGGAACGATACCCACAGCGAACGTTTTACGGCCCCCTACGATAATCTCGGCGCGCCGGATTTCAAGATCGACGGGCATCTTGCCAGCCCGCATTTTTCCGGTATCGGCGTGATACATGCCGACCGCTCCGCTTCGGATAAAAGCGACGATCCGGACCAGCCTTCCACGTACCGGTGGCTGGGGTCAAATTCCCTCGTTTGTTACGAGCCCAAGGAATTCGATCCGAACATGATGAGCCTGCGTTACAAGCATATGGAGGATAATCCCGGGAATATTGCCACCGTGGATGACATTCCCACCGGTGAAGGCCGCGGGGCTTCTCAGGCGGATCAGGTGATAAGTTCCGGTGAGACCGCCGATAAATGGATTGCCGGCGGTTCCGGCGGGGCCAGCATGGGGATCGGATTCGGTCCTTACCAGATCGCACACGGTGATTCCATCAAGATCGTTTTCGCCGAAGCAGTGGGCGCCCTGGGATGGGAAGAACGCGAGGAGATCGGCCTGAACTGGTGCGAACGGGCGAATTTTTCCGCCAATGAGCTGTATACCGGAGCAAGCGGTGACCTGCCCCTTCCGGACGGCAGTATGACCGGAGATATCGACGCATATAAACGCGCCTGGGTCATGACGGGAAAGGACAGCCTTTTTCAGGCCTTTCAGCGCGCGATCAATAATTACAATAACGGGAACGGCTATCAGGTCGATGTGCCTCCGCCGCCTCCCGCACGTTTTGCCGTGCTTCCCGGCGGTGACCGCGTGGTACTGGAATGGAGCGACAATGCGGAATCCTATCCGACATTTTCGGGCTACAGGGTTTACCGGGCCCTTCAGGAGCCGGATTCCACGTATCACCTGATCTTCGAATGCGGCAATTCAACGGGAGAGCCGGTCGTCAATACCTTTGAAGACCGCTCCGCAGTACGCGGATTCAGCTATTATTACTATATTGAAAGCGTTGACGACGGGTCATCCGGGAAAGAGCTTGTCAGCAGTAAATTCCACACGATGACGAATGAAGCGGCGAATTTGCAGCGTCCCGCCGGAAAGGTCCTTGATGAGATCCGGGTGGTGCCAAATCCCTACAACCGCAGGGCGAGGTCACTTCAATACGGCGAATCGACCGGTGACAAGAACAAGATCAATTTTTACGGCCTGCCGCCGCGCTGCGACATCCTTATCTATACGGAACGCGGCGATCTGGTAAAAACCATCCATCATACCTTTCCCACCGGCGATGAGTCCTGGGACATGACCACGGATACCAATCAGCTGATCAAAAGCGGAGTGTACATTGCACGGATCGTCGTCACGGAAGATGTCTATGATGATGCCAGCGGTTCCGTCATTTTGAAGAACGGTGATTCCGGCTATCTGAAGTTCGTCGTGATTCGCTAAAAAGAGTTTGTAATCTTTTTATTAATTCGGTATAATTGCCTCTGTTCGGAGCCCCTGTAGCTCAGAAGGATAGAGCGCAGGTTTCCTAAACCTGAGGTCGCCCGTTCGAATCGGGCCGGGGGTACGAAGGAAAATTGTTGTAAAAGAAAGGCAAATAATGGCACAGAAACACATGTCGAAAAAAGAACTGAAAGAGGATCCCTTTTTTGAGGAAGTGACGCATGTTATAACGTTTTTTCAGAAACATCATAAGAAGCTATTGGGCATCGGCCTGATCGTTGCGATCGGCCTGAGTACTTTTTTTATTACAAAAAATGTAATGAAAACAAAAAATACGGAGGCCGTGGGATATTTCGGCATCGCGATGGACCGCTATAATAAAAATCAGTTCCGGCAGGCGGAGGAACAGTTCCTTTTTGTTGCCGAAGAGTATCCCAATACCGACTGGGGAGAACGGGCCTATTATTATCTTGGCATGGTTTCCCGCGCCCTTGACCGGCCCGATACGGAAACCCTGCGCTACCTGGAAAACTTCCTGAACGCAAATCTTGATGATGCAGCGCTACGGGCCAGCGCCAATCAGCTTGTCGCAACCTATTACTACCGGAACGGCGACGTTGTCACCGCCGGAAACCATTATCTGGGAGCAGCAAAGAACGCCTTTTCAAAAGCAACAAAGATCGAATACGGTATCCGTTCCCTTGAAGCCTTTGTTGAAGCGGAAGATGTGAAAGGCAGGGATAAGATCCTGAAATATCTCAATACTCTCGACCTGAACGAGACTGAACAAAACCGTGTGGACGCTCTGGCGAAGTTGTAAGGATAAAGCCTGGCCCGGAATACAAAAAAAGGTTGCACAAAGGCCGTTGAATACCTATATTAGGCGCGAAAGTGGGATAAATTCCCACTTTTCGTTTATGAGGACGTTGAAATATGAGTGAATTACAGGAACTTATCAGGGACATCGCGGAACAGCACGGCGCCGTTATTGAAGATATCGGCATCTCCGATGCCGCCGGAAAGATCAAGGTCGTCTGCGATACAGAGGAAGGCATTTCCTCCGAAAAGCTTAACGGTATCAGCAAAGCGATACTGAACGATCCCCTGTATGATGAGAAGTACGCCGAGGGAGTACCGCCTGGAAGTGAGTTCGCCGGGGATCGATGCCCCGCTGACCCTTCCGCGGCACTTCCGTAAGAACACCGGCCGCGAACTGGAGGTATATCATACTCTGGAGGAGCATAAAAGCCCCCTGAAAGGATTCCTCCGAAACAGTAACGATGCCGCGATCGAACTTGCGGTAGCAAAAAAGAAAAACAACAGAACCCTGCGTATTCCTTTTGATAAAATCGAATATGCAAAGATCATTTTAAAATGGTAAATAGGAGATAGACAATTGGACAGCAGAAGTCTTATTGAGGCGTTTACAAGTCTTGCAAAAGAAAAGGGCATAGACCGTTCAGAAGTGGGCGAGATCATCGTGAAGGTCTTTGACACCATTATCAGGAAAAAGTACGGCGAGGTGGATAATTTCGATGTGATCGTGAACCCGGACAAGGGCGAAATAGAGATCTATCAGGAACTCACCGTGGTCGCCGATGAAGATCTGGATGATGAGGTTGTGGAGATCCCCTGAGTGAAGCGAAAAAACTGCCCGATGTCGAAGATCCCGAAGTAGGGGAGATCGTCGTAAAGGTCATTGACCCCGAAATTTTCGGCCGCCGGATGATATCGGCCGCCAAACAGGTCCTGGGTCAGAAGATCCGGGAAGTCGAACGCAACCAGGTCTATGAGGAATACCAAAACCGGGTCGGCGAGATCATTATGGGGAACATCCATCAGATCCGCCGCAATGATGCGGTATATGTCAATATCGACAAAACGGAACTCAAAATGCCGCGCAGCGAACAGATCCCTACAGAACATTATTATCGCGGCGATACGATCAAGGCCATCATCAAAGAGGTGCTTATGACCGCCCGGGGGCCGGAGATCATCATAACGCGGGCGGATGATTCCTTCCTGCGCCGCCTGTTCGAACTGGAGGTCCCGGAAATATTTGACGGGATCGTGGAAATACGCTCTATCGCCCGGGTCCCCGGGAAACGGAGCAAGATCATCGTGGAGTCCAACGACAAACGTATTGATGCTGTGGGCGCCTGTGTCGGCATCAAGGGAAGCCGGATCAAGGCGGTGGTAAAGGAATTAAGCGGCGAGAATATTGATATTATCAATTACAGCAGTGAATCCGAGCTCCTTATTTCCAGGGCACTGTCGCCGGCGAAACCGCTCTTTCTTGAGATCGATGAAGAACGCCGCACCGTACTTGCCGTCTTTAACGACGATGAGATCGCAACGGCCATCGGTTCCAGCGGCATCAACATCAATCTTGCAGGCCGTGTCACCGGATATGAGATCGATGCCATCCGCCAGTCCGAATACAATCGCTTTGAAGGCGACGATATTTTCATTGAAGATATCAAGGGGATCACCTCTGCACAGATCCACGCGCTTTCGGATGCCGACATTGAAACCGCCGCCGATTTTCTCAATGCCGACCCGGGAGATCTTCTGGAGATCAAGGGGATCGGGGAAAAGACCTTTGAAAAACTTGACGGATTCGTCAACGAAGCGGTCGAGAAAAAGCGCAACAGTGACAAAGAACTTGATATTGACCAGAATGACAATGAGAATACTTTATCTCAGCCTGAAGATAAGAACATATCACAGGAGAGTGTATGACAGAAGCTTCCGCTAAAAAACCGGTAAAAATATTTCAACTTGCGAAACAGCTCAATACGTCGCACCGGGATATCATCGAATATCTGAGATCGCAGGATATTTCCGCATCACTGAATAAAGCGCTGGATCCAGAGACGCTTGAGATCGTGTTGAACCATTTGCTGAGGATGCGAAAAAAGCGGACACGCTTATAGAGAAGCGCGAGAAAAAGCGCCAGGCGGAAGAAGCCCGACGCCTTTCGCGTGACGAAGAGAGAAAACACGAGGAAGCCGCCCGCCAGAAAGTCCAGGAAAAGGTCCTTGAAAGATTAAAAGCAAAGCCCGAACCCCCTGAGGAAAAAGAAGCTGAAAAGCCCGCTGCCGCTTCTGTTGAAAAAGCGGCGGACAGAACGGGTGCCGTCGATAAAAAGACCATTGAGAAAGAAAAAGAGGAAAAGAAAAAGGCCGAAGAGGAATCGCGCAGCATCAAACGTCAGCAGGTGGAACGGGAAAAAGCGGAAAAAGAAGCTGCCGTGATGCTGAAAAAAGAACAAACGGAAAAGAAAAAGGACGAAGAGCCCGGGGACGAGATCAGGAGAAAGAAAAAACAACGAAAAAGACAAAGCCGAAGACGTCTTTGAAAATAAACTGGAAAAACTCAAACAGCGGCACCGGCACGCTACCAAGCGCATCCAGGTTTCCGAAATGGAATCACGGCTTGAACGCTTCCGCCAGTCCAAAAATCCCGAGGACCTGGAAACGCCGGCCGCACCCGCCGTATCCAAGCGTCGTCACAAAAAGAAAAAGAAAGTCGACCAGAAAGAGGTCAACAAATCCATCCGGGCTACCCTAGCTTCGATGGAGGATAAACCCCGGAAAAAACGTTACAAGTCCAAACAATCCGAAGAAACTGAAGACAGTTCCGGGAACATGGTCATTGAAGTGACGGAATTTGTCAGCGTGGACGACCTGGCCAAACACCTGGATGTCCCCGCCGTTGACATTATTGCCAAATGCATGGGGCTCGGCCTGATGGTGACGATTAATCAGCGCCTGGACTGGGACACCATCGAACTTCTGGCCGATGAATACGGATACGAAGTGAAAAAGGCCGAAGAATATAAAGAGGATATTATCGCGGAAGAGGAAGCACCGGATGAAGAGGAGCTTACCGAGCGTCCGCCGGTCGTCACCGTGATGGGACACGTCGACCACGGCAAGACCTCCATCCTGGACCATATCCGGGAAACGAGCGTGGTGTCCGGTGAATCCGGCGGCATTACGCAGCATGTCGGCGCCTACAGTGTCAAGACCAAGAGCGGGAAAACGATCACCTTTCTCGACACGCCCGGTCATGAAGCATTTACCGCCATGCGCGCCCGCGGAGCGCAGGTCACGGATATCGTGGTCATTGTGGTTGCCGCCGACGACGGCGTGATGCCCCAGACACAGGAAGCGATCAACCATGCAAAGGCCGCCGGCGTACCGGTCATTATCGCCATCAACAAGATGGATAAGCCGGAGGCGGACCCGGACCGCGTGATCCGCGAACTGTCCGAAAAGAATGTCTTGGTGGAAGAATGGGGCGGTTCCGTGCAGTCCGTCAAGGTTTCGGCCAAGACCGGCATGCATATGGACGAATTGCTGGAATCCATACTGCTTGAAGCTGAGGTCCTGGAACTGAGATCTTCCACCGGGGGCAACGCACGCGGCGTGGTCGTGGAATCGCGACTGGACAAGGGCCTTGGCCCCATCGCAACGGTCCTGATCAACCGCGGATCGCTGAATATCGGGGACGCATTCATCTGCGGCCGTTTTGCCGGAAAGGTCCGGGCAATGATGAATGAATACAATGAACGTGTGCAGGAGGCGCTCCCTGCGGACCCTGTGCAGGTCCAGGGATTTGACAGTGTTCCCCAGGCGGGCGATCATTTTGTCGTCCTTGATGACGAAAAAGAAGCGCGCCGCATCGCCAACGAGCGTCAGCGTATTTACCGCGAGCAGGAATTCCGCGCACAGTCCCTGCAGACCCTGGACGAGATCGGCCGGCAGATCGCCGAAGGCCGCACCCGGGAGCTTGCACTTATTATCAAGGGAGATGTGGACGGGTCCATTGAAGCTTTGGCGGATGCTTTCATGAAACTTTCGACGAAGGAAGTGGCGGTCAATGTGGTTCACCGGGGGATCGGAATGATCAACGAAACGGATATCAACCTTGCATCCGCATCCCGGGCCGTGATTGTGGGATTCCACGTGAATGCCACGGGGAAAGCCCTGGAGCTTGCCAAGGAACAGAATGTTGAGATCCGTAACTACACGGTGATATATGATGCGGTTGAGGACGTGCGCCTGGCACTCGAAGGCCTTCTTGAGCCCGAGAGGGTCCGTGAGGTCACCGGCACCGCCGAGGTCCGTCAGCTGATCAAGATCTCAAGGATCGGCGTGATCGCCGGATCTTACGTGCTCAGCGGGACCGTAAAACGGAATTCCATGATCCGCATACTCCGTGACAACAAAGATATATTCAAAGGATATCTCACCACGCTCAAACGTTTCAAAGACGATGTCAAACAGGTCGAAGAAGGCTACGAGTGCGGGATATTCATCGATTCCTTTAATGACTACAAGGAAGGCGATATTATCGAGTGCTATGTTGAAAAAGCCATCAAACGGAAACTTGAGGTTTAACGGATGGTCTCACGCGCAGAACGCCTTGCGGAGGAAATAAAACATGTGGTGGCCGAGCTCCTGATCCGTTCGGCTCCGGACGGCTGCGGAAATGCAATGCTCACGGTCTCGCGGGTGGAGCTTACCGGTGACCTCGGAGAAGCGCGCATTTATGTTTCCGTTTTCCCCCGGACGACGATCTCCGCGACCGCTGCCTTGCCGCAATGCGGGAGGACAGAGGAAGGATACGCCTGGAGATCGGAAATAACGTCCGCATGCGCTATGTCCCGAAAGTGAAACTGTTCATTGACGATACATTGGATAAAGTTGAAAGAGTTAATAAAATATTGCAAAAACTCTGAAGATGGCCGCGTGACGGGGATGATCGTTCCCGTTCACAAACCCATTGACTGGACATCGTTCGATGTCGTGAAAAAGTGCCGGAACGTGACCGGCTTTAAAAAGGTGGGTCACGCCGGGACCCTGGACCCGTTCGCCGAAGGTGTTCTTATCTCGGATTCGGCACACATACGAAAAAACTGGATCTTTACAAGCATAAAGACAAGGTTTACCGCGTTGACATAAAGCTGGGGCAGCAGACTGACACCCTGGACCGCACCGGCCGCATCGTGAACAGCTATTCCGGGGGAACGCCGCCCGCCCCGGAAACCGTCCGGGAGATACTGCCGCAGTTCACCGGTGTTATACGTCAGGTCCCGCCGATGTTTTCGGCAAAGAAAGTCAGGGGGAAAGCCCTCTACAAGCTGGCCCGGGACGGCAAGATCATTGAAAGAGACCCTGTCCGTGTCCGCATCGATTCCATCAGTATATTACGGTATTCGTGGCCGGTGTTGACATGCAGGGTGAAATGCAGTACGGGAACCTACATACGTACACTGGCTGATGATATCGGCCGTGCCCTCGGATGCGGCGCCTGTGCGGATGCGCTGCTGCGTGAGCGTATCGGCGATATCGGTCTGGATAACTGTTTTACAATAGACGAGTTTACCGGTAAATGGAAATCTATCACGACCTAGAGCATATACGGGACAGGCCCGCCGTCGTACTGGCTGTCGGCGCTTTTGACGGATTGCATAAAGGACATATTGAGATCCTGAACACCGTTCGCCGTGAAGCGGAACGGCGCGGCGTGAAAAGCATGATCATTACCTTTGCTCCGACCCCGCGGGAGGTACTGAGCGGCAAAAAGAGATCGCACTGATGAAACCGGAAGCGAAGATCGGAAGGATCGAATCCGCCGGGATCGACATCCTTTGCATACGGCGCTTCGACAAGGCCTTTGCGAATACGGGACGTGACGCTTTTATGGAATGCTTATTGACATGCCTTGACCTGAAGGCGCTGGTGGCCGGTCCCGATCACTATGTGGGAAGACGGCACGAGGGAGGCATCCCTTACCTCCGTGAGACCGGAGCCAAAAAAGGGTTTGACCTGCGGGTCGTCCCGAAGGCCCGTCTGAAGAATAAGGAGATCAGCAGCCAGCGGATACGCCGGGCGCTGAAAGCCGGCAGGATCGAAGAAGCGAACGCGATGCTGGGGTGCGCCTACAGGCTTTCCGGACACGTTGTATCCGGAGCGGGAAGAGGCCGCTCGCTGGGGTTCCCGACCCTGAACATCGAGCCGGACTCTCCGTCAGTGCTGATACCCGCGCACGGCGTCTACTGCGTGGATGTGGAGGTGGAAGGGCAAAAACACCCTGCCGTCTGCAATATCGGCCTGAGGCCGACCTTTGCGGAAAAAGAGCTTTCCCTGGAAGTTCACGTCATCGGTGAACGACTGGACTCTCTTTACGGAAGACCGCTGGGAATACGTTTTGGGCGTTATCTGAGGGACGAACGGAAATTTGACAGTAAAGAGGCTCTGAAGGAGCAAATAAAAAAAGACATCAACCAATGCAAAAAATATTGACGGAGGAAAGAAAAATGTCAACATTAACGAAAGACCAGATCAGTGAGATGGTAAAAAAGTTCGGTAAGGATGAGAATGACACGGGGACCCCGGAGGTTCAGGTCGCTATTATGACCCAGCGGATCAAGGACCTGACGGAACACGTGAAAGTGCACAAGAAAGATCATCACAACCGCCGCGGACTGTCCAAACTTGTCGGCCAGCGCCGTCGCCTGTTGCGGTATATTCAGAAAGAGGATTATAACCGCTATCTGAATATCATCAGGGAATTAGGTTTAAGGAAATAACACATTAATTTAATTGACAGCAGGAATAAGTTGCTGTCGGAGGAGTCATTTTGATTATGAAAGAAAGAACGATCGCAGACAAAATTATCAGCATGGAAACCGGGCGTATTGCCAAACAGGCTGATGGTTCCGTCTTGGCACGCGTCGGTGATACCATGGTACTCGCCACTGCCGTTGCCAGTAAGAAAGAGCGCGAAGGCGCTAGCTTTATACCGCTTACAGTGGAATTCCGTGAAAAATTCTATTCAAGCGGTAAGATCCCGGGCGGATTTTTACGCCGCGAGGGACGTTTGTCGGACAGGGAGATCCTGCAGTTCCCGCATCATCGACCGGCAGGTCCGGCCGCTGCTGCCGAAAAAATGGTACTATGAGACCCAGATCATTGCGAACGTATTATCCTATGACGGTGAGAATCAGCCGGATATGCTTGCCACTGTGGCAGCTTCCGCAGCGCTGAGCATCTCGGACATTCCCTTCGAGGGTCCCATTGCGTCCGTACGGATCGCCTGCGTGGACGGAGAATATATCGTGAATCCCGTGACCGCGGAGATTGAAAAAAGCACACTGGAGATCATTGTCGCCGGTTCCAAAGATTCCATCGTGATGGTGGAGGGAGAGGCAAAGGAGGTCTCGGAAGATCAGTTCCTCGAAGCCGTAAAGGTCGCGCATAAGGCCATTATCGAATTCATCGAAATGCAGGAAAGCATTATTGATGAGATTAGGCCGGAAAAACGTGAAAAACCGGTTGAAACCCTGGATGAAAAATTTGTTGAAACAGTAAAGGCCAGGGCCCTGGAACGTATGTCCCAAATCCTTTCCATCACCGGGAAACAGGAACGCAGCGAAGCGGAAGATACGCTGATCAGCGAGATCACTGAACCGCTCGAAGAGGAATATCCGGAATGCGGGGAAGACGTTAAGGAGATCGTGCGCGATGTTCATAAAGAGGAGATCCGCAAGAAGATCCTCAGTGAGAAAGTGCGCGTGGACGGCAGGAAGACCGATGAGATCAGGAAGATCACTTCAGAGGTCGGCGTGCTGCCGCGTACGCACGGATCCGCCCTGTTCACAAGGGGAGAGACGCAGGCGCTGGTTACTGCCACACTGGGATCTTCCCGGGATGCGCAGTATCTCGACAATATCGACGGTGATGCGGAAAAAGCGTATATGCTGCAATATAATTTCCCGCCCTTTTCCACCGGTGAAGCCCGTATGATACGCGGTGTGAGCCGCCGGGAAGTGGGGCACGGGAACCTGGCCGAACGTTCGATGAAACCGGTGTTGCCGGATCCGGAAGTATTTCCCTATACCCTGCGTGTGGTCAGCGATATTATGGAATCCAACGGTTCCTCGTCCATGGCCTCCGTCTGCGGGGCATGTCTCTCTATGATGGATGCCGGCATTCCGCTGTCAAAGATGGTCAGCGGCATCGCCATGGGACTGATCACGGACGGCGAGCAGCATGCCGTGCTCTCCGATATCCTCGGAGAAGAGGACCATTACGGCGATATGGACTTCAAGGTCACCGGCACGGAAGACGGTATTACGGCGATACAGATGGACCTGAAGATCCACGGACTTTCCTTTGACCTGATGAAGACCGCGCTTGAACAGGCAAAAGAAGGCCGCATCCATATTTTGAGCAAGATGCGTGAAACGCTTGACAAACCGCGGAAAGAGCTCAGCGAATGGGCGCCGCGCATCACCACCATGAAGATCGATGTCGACAAGATCGGTACGGTGATCGGTCCCTCCGGGAAAATGATCAAGGAGATCATCGCCAAGACCGGTGTTGAGATCGATATCGAACAGGACGGTTCGGTCAATATTTTCACGATGGACGCCGCAAAGGCCAAAGAGGCGGAAAATATCATTAAGGAACTGACCGCTGAACCGGAAGTCGGGAAGATCTATGATGCGACCATTACCCGCCTGATGAATTTCGGCGCATTTGCGGAATTCATGCCCGGAAAGGAAGGACTGATCCATATCGGCGAAATGGAGTGGACACGCACCAATGACGTGAAGGATGTTGTCAATATCGGTGATGAAGTGAAAGTGAAACTGGTCGAGATCGACAGCCAGGGCCGTATGAATCTGAGCATGAAACGTACGACAAATCCGCCGGAAGGTTATGAAGAGCCTGAACCGAGACAACGCGGAGGCGGCGGCGACAGGCATTCCGGCCGTTCGAATTACCGAAGAAACGACAAACGCCGGAATTAATGCAATTACCCTACCGCAAGACCGTTCTTGAAAACGGAATAACCACATTGACCCAATCGGTCGGCAGTGTCCGATCGGTTGCGGTTGGTGTCTTTAT
The DNA here is from genome assembly GCA_034520235.1 of Fidelibacterota bacterium. Classification (GTDB taxonomy): domain Bacteria; phylum Fidelibacterota; class Fidelibacteria; order Fidelibacterales; family Fidelibacteraceae; genus M50B103. Next base: position 1,262,011 of record JAXHNS010000001.1, on the reverse strand, counting down.
TCAGGCGGGAACTTCGGATGAAAAAGGATCCAACAACGGGATCGCGCATTTTCTCGAACACATGTCCTTTAAATCGACGAAGACCCGGACGGCCTACAATATCGTGGAGGATATCGAATCGCGCGGCGGTCATATCAATGCTTATACAAGCAGGGAAATGACCGCCTATTATGCGCGCATTCTCGATACGGAACTGGATACGGCCCTGGAAGTGCTCTGCGACATTGTCCGGCATTCCACCTATCCGGATAAAGAGATCGAACGGGAGAAATCCGTGGTGATCGAAGAGATCCGGGATACGCTCGATACTCCTCAGGATGTGGCCAACGACAGCTTTTCCCGGCAAATGTTCCCGGACCATCCCTACGGGTATCCGATCCTGGGAAGCCTGGAGAGCGTCCGTTCCTTCAACAGCGGAACGGTACGTGAATTCGTGCTGGACCATTACACCTCCCGGCGTATCTTCGTGATCGCCGCCGGTGCCCTGGAGCATGAACATGTGGTCAGGAAGGTCAGGGAAATGTTCGGTGACTACATTACCCCCGACAATGTCCGTAAGATTTCCCCGGTGCCCGATGCCGTGCAGAAAGAGCAGGTGATCTCAAGGGACATTGCCCAATGCCATTACATCACCGGCTGCCGGTCTATCGGGTACAGTGACGAGCGGCGTACCGCCTATATGATCCTGAATGCCATATTGAGCGCAGGCATGACCTCCCGGCTTTTTCACAATATCCGCGAACAATACGGCTTTGCCTACACGATCTATTCTTTCATCGATGCCTTCAGGTCGACGGGATTGTTCGGCGTCTATACGGCGACGGACCTGAAACATGTCGGGAAACTGGATGAGCTCATCTGGAAAGAGCTGAACAAGCTGAAGAAAGAGCGTATTTCCGCCGAGGAGCTTAAAAAGGTGAAGGCGCAGACCAAAGGCGCCATGGTGATGGGAATAGAAAGCATGCACAACCGTCTGGAGCGTATGGCGCAACAGCATCTTCGCTACGGAAAGATCATCAGTATTGACGAATCCCTGAAAAAAGTGGAAGCGGTGAGCGGAAAGGATATCCAGGACCTCGCCAATGAGATCTTTGATGAATCCGCCTTCCATTCGCTTTTGCTGAAACCCGTCAGGTAAGGACATGAATATTCCCATACTGACATATCATAAGGTTTCCGGACAATGGGAGATATCCTTTACCATGATGTATCCCGGCCAGTTCGAAAAACAGATGCAATATCTTGCAGGGAAGGGGTACAGGGGGAAAACCCTGAAGGAATATCTTCGTGAGAACGGAAACAAGGATTTCGTGATCACTTTCGATGATGCCTATGAATCCGTGTATCAGCATGCCTATCCCGTCATGAAGGAACTGGGTTTCCGCGGAAGTGTTTTCGTGCCGACGAAATATATCGGGAAAATGAACACATGGGACCTGACACTGGGGAGCGATCCCGTGCGCCATATGGATGGCGTGCAGCTGAAAGAACTGCATCGGAACGGCTGGGAGATCGCTTCGCACGGGGAATGCCACCGGGTGATGACCGGCATGCCGCTTGCGGCGGTCAAAAAGGAGATGTCGTATTCAAAGACACTGCTTGAATCGCTTATCAGTGATCCTATTGAAACCTTCTGTTTCCCTTTCGGCGCCTACAATAAACGCATTGTCAGCGCAGCACGGGATGCGGGCTATAAAAATCTCGTTGGATTCACCGGCCCTTCACGCTACGGTGTGATATCGCGCTCCGTCGTGTACCGCGTTGTCGATAATCCCCGCAGCGTTCTCCGGAAGATCCGCAAGAAGGATCGCTGCCACTTTATCGAGAATGCGAAGGAAGGGATCTTTCATTCCTTCTCACTGCTGACCAGGATCAAACAAAAACTCAGTTCCTGAAACCGGGAGAACCGGTTTAAAAATAGAACAAAATATGCTTGATAATAAGCAACTTATACCTTTATCTTTAAGTAAATGATATTGAAAGGTGCAATATGAGGCATAAAGGCATAAAAAAACTGTATTATTCGATCAGCGAGGTCAGCGAGATGCTGGGCATCAAACAGTCCGTGATTCGCTACTGGGAGGGCGAATTTAAGATACTGAATCCGCAAAAGAACCGTGCCGGCAATCGCATCTATAAAAAGGATGATATTCCGGTACTCCGCCTCATCCATTATTATGTCCACGGGAAGCATCTTTCCATCCAGGAAACCCGGGAAATGATCAATCATCTTAAGAAAGAGGGATTGTATCAGAGAAAGGTCGATGAACTGACCGCGCTTGCGGAAACAGGGGAAAAGACCGGCCGCGGGACCGGAAGGACGGAAAGGGTGCAGGAAGAGGAAAAGGAAGAAGAAAGAAAAGAGGAGAAAAGTGCCGGGGAAACAAGCTCCGCTGAAGGGACGGAAGAAGGTTTTTCCGAAAAAGAAACGGGAGAAGAGGCAGAAGATGACAAGGAGCCGGCCGGAGAATCAATTGAAGAGGATATTCTGATCTTCCCGGCGGACGAAGAAGTCGCTTCCCGCCCCGAAGTAAGTCCGGAAAAAGCAGCGTCCAAAGAAGCGCCGGAGGAAGCGGAAAAAGGCAAAGCCGCAGAGCGCGAGGAAGCCCCGCAGGTGAAACGGGACGAGAATAAGGCAATGCGCGAGCTCCTGCAAAAGATCTCCCGGAACATCCGTGACATCATCGACATCCTCAACGAAAAATAAACGCGAACACAACGGAAGAAGGTTGAAACGTTGAGCTCTTGAGACGGAGGGACGGAAGAGGCCGAGTCGCAGAGTCGTTGAGACGAAGAGAAACGTTCATCGTCATCCTGAACTTGCGTGTCCCGCGAACCTTCAGTGAAGCGGGAGGTTCAGGATCCCCAACATTTGACGACTCAGTTTCGTTTAGTGTTTAGAGAGCAGAGTTAAGAGATACCCCCCCTGATAAAAATTCACCCCCCGGCTTCTTTGCTTATCCGCTTGTTTGCTTTCCCGCGAAACTTGCGTAGCGGAGTAATCCCGTCTAAAGCAATATCCTGATCATCCTGTGATCCTGTCTATCGTTAATCCTGTCTTTCGCACCGTGATGATGCCGCCTGAACGGTCCGCGGTAAAAGTAATCCCGTCAAATGCAAAAATGCGTTGCACACGAGGGCGAAAAATGATAAATTAACCTGCTTTTTCGGAGCGTGGCGCAGCCCGGTAGCGCACTTGAATGGGGTTCAAGGGGCCGCAGGTTCAAATCCTGTCGCTCCGACAGCAGAAAACAGGAGGATCAACAGACTCCTGTTTTATTATAAATGAATAAAATTTGCATTTGAAAAACCGGGGATGCATGACGACCGGAAAGAACAAAAGGGGAAAACCATTGATCAGCAAAAAAATCCTGTCAACGTTCCTATTCGTGACTGCGGTGATCGCCCTGCCGCTGACGGCTGCAGAAGAAATGCGGGGGGTCCTGATCTTCGGCAGTGACTGGGCCGCGGAGGAAGGAAAAACCGGAAAAGCACGCAAGATTACACAGATCATCACTGTGGCCGCAGACAAAGGGTTTAATGCGGTTTTCTTTGAGGTGCGTTCGGCAGACGGGTGTTTCTATCCTTCCGGGGACGAGCCCTGGAGCACCCTTCTGAATGAAGAGGACCCGGGGTTTGACCCGCTTCAGCATGCCATTGATGAATCGAAGCGCCGTGGCATGCAGTTTCATGCGCAGATAAACGTTCTGCAGCTTGATGATCCTGAAATGAGTCTGCATCATAAGACCCGGAAAGAATGGATATTGCGCGATGCAGACCATCAGCCCCTGGGCGATAAGGAACATTATTATCTTGATCCTTCCAGTCCGGAAGTGATCGCGTATCTGAAAGCACAGGTCAGAGCGGTTACCGCCGGTTACGCTGTCGACGGCCTGCATTTTACCGGCATACGGTATCCCGGGCCCGCTCTCTTCGGGATTCCTTCCTTTCAGGGCCAATACAATGCAACGAAATCCTTTACGGGGTTAAAGGCAGAGGAGTTTGCGCAGCATTTGCTGACCTCCTGCCTGGAAGCATTGCTGACCGAAGCAAGGTTGATGAAACCCTACCTCGTGTTCTCTGCAGAAACGGGACCTCTCCCGTATGATATGCGGGGATACGGGGATCTGCGGCCGGCCGATACCTATTATTTTCAGAATGGCCTGGAATGGCTGAAAACGGGGCTCATTGATATCCTCGTACCGCGTATGCATATGCCCTTCCGTGATCGCAAGACTCTCTACAACGAGTATTTCAGGAATATCGATGTTGCGCATCGCATTGTCCCCGCGATATACGGAGGGGAAGAAAACATCCGGGCTGCCGGCATCAAACGCTTTGTGGATCATATCCGCCACAAAGCGGGAAGCGGGGCGCTTATCTGTTACGCCTCCGCTGCCCCGGCAGAGGATTCCTTCTATGAAGGGCCTGCCGCTTGTCCGCATCTGGCATATACGCATGCGAACACACAGGCCGTAGAGATCGATCTTTCCGCTTTTCCTGTCCCGCATGACATTATCCGGGTGGACGGGGATGACCGCTTTCGTATTGTGGACCGAAACCGGAAATTATCCCTTTCCCTGCCTGATCTGCCCCGCTATCTTTCAATCCGCAGTATGGACAGGCGCATGCGCTATAACACCCGGGGATGGACGGTGCCGTACCGCTACACCGCGGTATCGGAAAAAGCGCTGGAACGTCCGGAGATGTTCATTGAACTCCGCCGCGCTCCGGATCATCTCTCGCAGGATTCCAGCTTCAGTTTCCTGTTCCGTGCGAGCGAGGGGAAACGCGGATCAACGACAGCCTTATCGAGCCTTATTCCCATACCCGTGTGTTTTTCAGCGAGATCGCTTTTGCTCCCTGCGGCGGGGGAACCCGGGTCCGCGGTTCGGTTGAACATGAAGATCTGTACTGATTCTATGAAGATCTGTTTTTCGGGAATTATCCGGATACCAGTTCACGGCATGCCGTGCTCACCGGGAGCGTCAGTCCACAGGGTACGGTGATCCTGCCGCCTGACGATGTGCTGCGCATTACTTTTTCTTCGGACCTGGCGGAGGAAATGGACACGATCCTGCTTTATGCGAACAATATGTCCTTCCCTGTATGGTACAACGGCGCCCGCTATGTCGCCGAGCTTCCCTGCCGGCTTTTTGAAGATGCGGATTCTGCAGCCGTGCGGGTTGCCGCCAGGGACACAAGTGGCAACAAGTATTCCCGTGCCCTCCCCGTCAGCCTGAAGGTCCGTCCGGAACACAGTTTTCCCCTGATCGAGACAAAAGGGGACTTTACGCCTGTCAGTTATTCACGGGGGCTTGTGCGCCTCGGCGGACCCTACCTGAATGAATTCCCCGAAGGGGTGCGTTTTGCCAGTAACGGCAAATTCGGTGACGTATACCGCGTAAAACTGAATGCTACGGAACAGGCGTTCATTGACGGAAGATATGTCAGGGAATGCCCCCCGGGGATGCCTCGTCCGGCATATAATATAACGTCCATGAGCATTGCCCCGGACACGAACGCCGACAGGGTCGTGATCCCCTGGCCGGAACCCGTACCGTACGCCGTATTTCCCGAACCCGAATTGCAGCGGATCCGTATCCGGCTTTACGGTGTCCGTTCAAACAGCACCTGGATCTCGCACCGCCACGGACTGAAAATGATCGATCACGTTTCCTGGGAACAGAAAGATGCCGGGACCTATGATGTCCTTGTTTATCTGAAAGAAAGCAATATCTGGGGATACGACCTGAAACAGACCAAGAGATCCCTGGTCCTGGGAGTAAAATATCCCCCGGAAAAACAGGAGCTCGTGATCGCCCTGGAGGCAGGGCACGGAGGCGAATGGAACTGGGGCGCTGTGGGACTCTCGGGCCTCAAGGAAAAAGACATCAACCTGGACGTCACGGAAAAACTGCGGGACAGATTAAAGGAAATGGGTATTCAGTGGTGGAGATCCGTCCCGGTGACAGCAGCCCCGATCTGCGTGAACGCTGGCTATTGACGGATTCCCTGCAGGCAGACCTTTTCGTGTCCGTCCATGCGAACGCGGCCGGGGAGGCTACCTCCGGGTAGGCGGCACCAGCATCTACTACAAGGACCCATTCTGGAAGGATTTTGCGGAGATCGCCTATGACAAATTGCTGGAGCTACCGCTGGAGGAATTCGGCAGGGTGGGATCCTTTAACTATATGATGTGCCGGATGCCGCAGCGTCCGTCGATCCTCGTCGAACAGGCCTTTATGAGTCATGCGGAAGATGAGAATAAACTGGCGGATCCGGAATTCCGTACCCGAATGGCCGAAAAGATCGCCGAGGCGGTCAATGCGTATATCGAACGGAAACTTGGGGAATAGAAAATAGCAGTCCCGGCGTTCCAGGCCGGGCTAGTGATGTTCAACCTCTCATCTTCGTTCGGGGTTGTTGTTGATATTGGATCATCGTTGTTCCCGGCATTTTATGCCGGGCTACTTATATTCAACCCCTCGACAAGCTCGGGCCGCAAGGTATTCATGCTCTCTAAACGCTAAACGATATTGCTGTGATTCGTAGTGATTATTTCCGGAACATTTGCTGCTCCCGCGGGGAAAGCCGGGGGTCGGCGGCGGCACGTTCCATGAGCCTCCGGTAACGCTTTTCCTCGCCGGAATTGCGGTAGAGCGCTCCCAGCAAATGGTAAATGTCCGGTGAGGTGTTGTGTTGGTCCTCGGCGTTCTCAAGCAGCGACCGCGCTTTGTCATTTTTTCCGTTTTCCCTCAGATAGAAGGCGTAACTGTAGATGTACTTTACCTCATCCCTTTCAAGTTCAAAAGCCTGTTCCGACCAATAAAGGGCGGAATCCGGATGAACGCCGGAATACAGTACGGAAAGGTTATAGGCTGCGGAGGCATTTTTCCGGAGACGGTAGGCTTTCCGGAAAAGTCCGGCCGCGGCATCGCTTTTCCCGATCTCCGCATACAGAAGGGCCAGATCAATGTACGCGGGAAGCCGCTCCGGATTGTTTTCAATGGCATGCCGGAAAAAATACTGCGCGGAATCAATATTTCCGCATTCGTAATACAGCATTCCGAGGTTCACGGCGGCCTCAGCGTATCCGGGGCGCAGTATCAGCGCTTTACGGTATTCGGAAACCGCGGGAGCAAGTTGTCCCCTGCGTTCCAGGAAACGCGCAAGATTGTAATGCGATATTTCACTGTCGGGGAAAAGCAGCAGGCTCTGCCGTACTTCTCCGAGCGCATGTTCATAGTCCCGGCGGAAGCGGGGACGGATCCCGCTTAACGGAAGTTCTGCCAGCGCTTCCGCAGCACGGATACGCACCAGCCGGATGCTGTCGCCGGTGGCATGACAAAGCGCTTCCGTAACTTCGGGGCGGAGATAGGAGCCCAGAACGGTGGCGGCGGATGCACGTACAAGGGGAGAGGGATCCCCGAGAAGTTCCAGCATGACCGGAGGAATGCGTTCATTCCGGAAGCTGCGCATGCAGCGGACAAGGGAGGCTTTTACGATCTCATTTCCCGGGTGCAGCAGGAGGTCCAGTGCGGCATCCAGGTCATCATCCTTCCCGTTTCGCAGGGAGTGGATATAGCCCGCCCATTCCATGGTTTCGGACTGGTAGCTTCCCGTATAACGCTCCTGGACCACCGAATCGGCCCAGGCCGGGGTTTCCCCGTATGGCAGAGGTTGCAGGCGTTAGGGGGGCCGTATGCGCGTGTGGCGGCCGGCATCGGGGGACGCATGGAGTGGTCCGAGCGGGTCATGCGTGCAAATTCTGTCTTCGGCATGTGACAATGGATGCAGATGCTGCCTTCCGAACCTTCGGGATGACGGCTGTGCGCGCCGGCATGTTCAACGCGCCGACTGTGGCAGGGGAGGCAGGAGGCGTTGGGATCTTCTTTCTGACGGTACCTGCCGCTTGAGGTATGGCAGTGCAGACAATCCATATCGTTGTTTTGTACGCAGGGGGACATCCGCCAGCTGGTGAAGGTGTAGTTTTCGCCCAGGTCCCTGCCGTCGGGATAATGATCCGGATTTTCATAGGTAATGAGATCAAAATGCCGGAAGAAAGTCTCTCCCGGGATATATTCCGGGGTCAGGGAGATCATCTTCGCATGACAGTAGGAACAGCTTGCATTAACCTGTTCCGCCGTATACCCTTTTGACTGCACCACAGTCTTCAGATAGGTCTCCTGCAGTTGGCTCCCGCGCTTTTCCGCCTCACGGAAAATGCGGTTATGCGTTTCGGCGGGTCCGTGGCAGGTCTCGCAGTTTATTCCCGCCTCCCGCCATTCGCTGGTGTAACTGTCGCGGTTGATATCATATTCCGAACTCAGCTGGCTGACATGGCAGGCGTAGCAAGCGGTGTTGAAGGTGTAGCGCCTGTCCGTCCACGGAAGGGCCGCATCGGAACGTGACTGATGCATGCGGATGCTGGAAGCGGTGATATCGAACCATTCCTTTTTGCCGACATCATATCCCAGCGGGAGGGTCTGCAGTTTGCCATTCTCCCGGGGGGTCAAAAAGTAATAGACGTACTTGCCGCCGAGGGCATAAAGCAACGGATACTGCTTTCCCGATCCCGCCTCGGCCATATAGGCGCCGCTGTCCGTCATTATATAACGGTATTCCTCATTTCCTGAAACAATAAAGGAATCGCAGGGCGTTAAATGCTTTTCGTGAAGGTCCGCCGTAAAATCCTGCATTGCGCGCCCGTGATAGGAAGTTTCCCATAGCGTATAGAACGCTTCATGGCATTCCCGGCAGGAGCGGGACCCCATATAGGACGGTTCTTTATTCCCGCAGGCACCAAGAAGGAGGATGAGCAGCAGAATAAATGATTTTCTCATGATGCTTAATTTAATCAATCGCAAGCGGTTTTAAAGGGAAATAATCAAAGAAGACGGACGAAAAAAGTTGAGTCGTTGAGCTGTTGAGACGGGTTGGTGAGTTCGGGATGACTCCAAAAGGGTGACCCTTCAAACCGAAGCCCGGGATTTTAGGGCTGTATTTTGGTTGTTTTCCCGAAGGGACCTCACACGGGGCAAAGAGAAAAAGATGAACATGAACAACATCTGAAATAATGACAATATCGCTGCGAAAGACCTGCCATAATGGCATAATATTTCTAATGGTATTAAATTTGCAACATAAAGGTGAGAGACAAAAGAAAGGAGTATTTATATGAATTTTGATAAATATACTGAAAAAAGCCGGGAAGCTTTGCAGCAAACGCAGTTTACCGCGGAAGAATACGGACAGGAGGAGATCCGTCCGCTTCACTTGCTGCATGCGCTGTTAACGCAGGAAGAAGGATTGATACCCCGACTGATACAGATGAGCGATGCAAACCTGGAGGACCTTATTCGGGACGCCGAATCCTCGCTTCATCATCTGCCGAAACTGGGTTCCGTATCGCAGGCGCGTCTGGGCCGTGAAACGGTGCAGGTCTTGCAGAAGGCGGAAAAAGAAGCACAGCGGATGCAGGATGAATACGTCAGCGTTGAGCATCTTTTCCTTCTGTTGTTCGATCAGAAGGAATCGGCGGACATCTTACAGCGTGCAGGACTGGAAAAGGACGCCTTCTTATCCGTATTGCAGAAGGTACGGGGCGGACAGAAAGTCCAGGACGAGCATCCCGAGTCAAAATACGAAGCGCTGCGGCGTTTCGGCGTTGACCTTACCGGCCTGGCCCGGAAAGGCAGGCTCGACCCCGTGATCGGCCGGGATGAGGAGATCCGCAGGACGATCCAGGTCCTGAACCGTCGCACCAAGAACAATCCCGTGCTTATCGGTGAACCGGGAGTGGGAAAAACGGCCATCGTCGAAGGCCTGGCGCAGCGCATTGTGAACGCGGATGTTCCCGAATCGCTGAAACACAAGCGCATCATCATGCTGGATATTTCCTCCATCCTGGCGGGGGCGAAGTACCGCGGAGAATTCGAGGACCGTTTAAAGCCGTACTGAAGGAAGTCGAGGAATCCAGCGGGAAGATCATCCTCTTTATCGATGAGCTTCATCTTATTGTCGGGGCCGGGAACGCCGAAGGCGCCGTTGACGCCGGGAACATGCTGAAACCCGCGCTGGCGCGTGGTGTGCTGCACTGTGTGGGGGCCACCACCCTGAATGAATATCAGAAATATATTGAAAAGGATTCCGCGCTGGAACGGCGTTTCCAGAAGATCTACGTGGATGAACCCTCGGTGGAAGACACCGTCTCCATTCTCAGGGGGATCAAGGACAAGTACGATATCCATCACGGCGTGCGCATTACCGACGGGGCCCTGGTAGCGGCGGCCCGCCTTTCGGATCGCTATATCGCGGACCGTTTTCTTCCCGATAAGGCGATCGACCTGGTCGATGAGGCAGCATCGCGCCTCCGCGTGGAGATCGACAGCATGCCCGAGGAACTCGATGAACTGGAACGGCGGCGCATTCAGCTGGAGATCGAGAAGGAGGCGCTCAAGAAAGAAAAGGATGCCCGTTCCGCCCAGCGGCTGAAAGCACTGGAAAAGAACTTACATCCCTCAATGAGGAACTGGATGGCCTGAAGCACAAATGGATGTCCGAGGTATCCCTGATTCGGGAGATACGGAATCTGAAAAGCAGTATCGACCAGCTCAAGGCCGAGGAATCGGAAGCGGAACGTAGGGGAGACTATGAAAAAGTGGCGCAGATACGCTACGGCGCCCAGGTGAAAATGCAGGAAAAGCTGGAAAAACAGAAAGCGAAGCTGGAAAAGCTGCACGGGGAATCCTCGCTCCTGAAAGAGGAGGTGGATGATGAGGATATTGCCGGGGTCGTCAGCCGCTGGACCGGCATTCCCGTCACCCGCATGCTGCAGTCCGAGAATGAACGCCTGCTGACCCTGGAGGATCATCTCCATGAACGTGTTGTCGGACAGGATAAGGCGCTTGCGGCCGTGGCGAATGCGATACGCCGCAGCCGCAGCGGTCTCGGAGATGAGAACCGGCCCATCGGTTCCTTCCTTTTCCTGGGACCGACGGGAGTGGGGAAGACCGAACTATCGCGTGCACTGGCCAATTTTCTCTTTGACGATGAGAATGCTCTGGTGCGCATGGACATGTCCGAATATATGGAGCGACATTCCGTCTCCCGGCTCATCGGGGCCCCGCCGGGGTATGTCGGCTACGAAGAAGGCGGTAAACTGACCGAGAGCATCCGCAGGAGACCCTATGCCGTCATCTTGTTGGATGAGATCGAAAAAGCGCATCCCGACGTATTCAACATCCTGCTGCAGATACTGGATGACGGGCGCCTTACGGACGGAAAGGGAAGAACCGTGGATTTCCGGAACACGCTTATTATCATGACTTCCAACCTCGGGTCTGAACTTGGCCGTGAGGTCTTTGAGAAAGGCACGAGTTTCGACACGCTGGATGCCGGCCTGCAGGAACGCCTGCGCCGCAGTTTCAAACCGGAATTCATCAACCGCATCGATGAAATCATGGCCTTCCATGCACTTACGAAGGAACAGCTGAAAGCCATTGTGGATATCCAGTTCAGGCGTTTACAGGAACGTCTCAGACTGCAGAATATTGTTGTGGACCTTGATGAGAGCGCGCGCGGCTACCTGGCCGAAAAGGGCTATAATCCCGATTTCGGCGCGCGTCCCCTGAAACGGCTGATCCAGCATGAAGTGGAGAACCATCTGGCGCAGAATTTGCTGGAAGGACAGCTGCTGGCCGGGAAACGCTATGTGATCCGTGCGGAGAACGGAGAGTTGAAGGTCGGGAAGAAGTAAGGCTGTTGTCGAATTGTCGAGGTGTCGAGGTGTCGAGGTGAGAATACCGTTGCGGCAGGCCCTGTTTGTCGCCGTTACCTCAAACGCTTATATTTTCCCCAGGGAGAGGTCGCCGGTGATCTTGATCACGTTACCGTCCCTTTCAATGTGCAGTTCACGGTCCGGGAACACCCGGGGAAGGCGTTGCCTCAGTTCCCTGATCGTATCGTCTTCAATGCGCTCAATGATGTCGCCGGGAACGTTTTCCAGTGTTTTAAGGTCGATATCGACAATATATCCCTTCCGGCGGTGGACCCCAGTCCCAGGGTGAATTCGCCGCGGATGTCAAAGAGGCCGTCATGCGAGCGGTTGGAGGTGCTTCCGTGCGGCCGTCGGGCGGGATGCAGGTCATACTTCCCGCCGTAGCGTTTTTCAAGAACGACGTCGACCTCATCCAGCACTGACTTCAGGGCCTTTTCCCATTTTACAAGGGCGTGATGTCTCATGCCTCATCTTCCAGTGAGTGGATCACAAGCCCGCTCTGTAATTTCGGTTCGAACCAGGTGGTTTTCGGCGGCATCAGTGCATTGGAATCGGCGATATCCATCAGCTGACGTATGTTGATGGGATATAGGGCGAAAGCCGCTGCCATCTCACCGGAATCCACGCGGCGTTCAAGCTCCTCCAGTCCGCGTTTCCCGCCCACAAAATCGATCCGGTCGTCTTTCCGGAGATCTTTGATGCCTAGAACGGGGTAAGAATATGTTCGGTCAGCAGTGCGGAATCCATGCTTGCCACCGGATCCTCCGTATCGGCTATCCCTTCCCCGGAGGGTAAGCCGGTACCAGGTGTGGTCTATGTACATTGCTATCTCTTGCTGTTTCCCGGGTTTTGCGGAAAAGCGGCAGCATTTTTTTTCCACTGTGTACGCATCTGCTATCTTTGTAAGAAAAGCCTCCGGAGAGTAACCGTTCAGGTCCTTCACGACGCGGTTGTAATCGATGATGTTCAGCTGATCGGAGGGGAAGAGGACCGTCAGATACCAGTTGTACTCTTCCTTTCCCGTGTGTTGCGGGTTGGCCTCCCTGCGCATCTTTCCCACCATGGCGGAAGCCTTCGAACGGTGATGCCCGTCGGCAACGTAGACGTGGCCCACATGCGAAAAGGCCTTTTTAAGCCCTCTCATGATCTTCGGATCGTCAATATGCCAGAGGATGTGCTGAACACCGTCCGGACTGAAAAAATCATATTCGGGAGCGGCGATGATGGCCTGGGCTATCAGCGCATCGATCAGGCGGTCCTGCGGGTAGGTCAGAAAGACCGGCCCCGTATTTGCATTGACCGTGTCGATATGGGTAATACGGTCCTTTTCCTTTTCTTCCCGGGTCAGTTCGTGGATCTTGACCTTTCCTTCAAGGTAATCGTCGATATGTTGAACGCTGATCAGGCCGGTCTGTGAACGGCCGTGCATGATCTGGCGATAAATGTACATGGACGGCTTCCGGTCTTGCAAAAGGTATTTTTCACGGAATTGTTTCAGATTTTCCGAGGCCTTTTGGTAGACGGCCGGATCATAGGGATTCGTATCATCGGGAAGGTCCACCTCGGATTTGATCACATGCAGGAAACTGTAGGGATCGTCCCGGACAAGAAGACGGGCTTCGGCGGAATCGATCACGTCATAGGGAGGCGACGCGATAAGGGGTGCCAGCTCATTCTGGGGGCGGATCCCGTGAAATGCTTTTATTCTGACCATAAGAAACCTCCGTTCATGATCATTTCAGGGTATAAATTAGCGGAAACCGGGGATAAAAACAATAAAAACGTCACGGTGGTATGCCCTGATCGTCCGTGAAAACCTGTTTCGGAAGAAAAAAGGCGCCCCGGGCGCCTTTTTCTATACATTTCCCTGTCATAGGGTCAATGATCTTTTCAGTGCATCCACGATCTTTTCCGCGATCTCGATGCCCACGCGCTCCTGTGCTTCGACAGTGGCGGCGCCGATATGGGGAGTGACAGAGACGGCGGGATGTGTGACCAGTTCCGTATTGTCGGCAGGTTCGTTGATATAGACGTCAAGGCCGGCTCCGGCAACCTTGCCGCTGTTCAGAGCGTCGAGCAGGGCCTTTTCATCCACAACCCCGCCCTGGGCGCAATTGATGATATAAACGCCGTCCTTCATTTTGTCAATCTCGTTCTTTCCGATAAGGGGCGCTTTCATTTTCGGAACGTGCATCGAAATGATGTCCGCTTTTCAGTAGATCCTCAAAGGAAGTAAAACCGATGTCCACGCGGCTTTCCTTTACCACCGGATCGGTGCCGATGACCTTCATTCCCAGGCCGAGCGCTTTTTCCGCGGTAAGCTGGCCGATCTTGCCGCAGCCGATAATGCCGAGGGTCTTTTCCGCCAGCTCAAAGCCCTTGTATTTTTCTTTTCCCATTTTCCTTCGCGCATGCTGATATTCGAACGGTTGAGGAAACGCGCCAGGGCAAACATATGGGCGATCGCAAGTTCCGCAACGGAGGCGGAATTCGCCGCGGGCGTATTCAACGTGGGGATCCCCTTCGTTTTTGCATATTCGTGATCGATATTGTCGATCCCCGCCCCGCCGCGGGCAATCACTTTCAGCTTTGTTCCCGCATCGATGACCGCTTTCGGTACTTTGGTTGCCGAACGCACCAATACGCAATCGTATTCGGGGATGGCCCTGACCAGTTCTTCGGGCTCGTAATGCCGGAGGTCAAAATCGATACCCGCCTTGCTGAGGATTTCCTGACCCTTTTCACAGAGGCCGTCGGTGATAAGCACTTTCATATTTTTACTCCTTTTCATTTAATACATAGCAATGATCATTAAAAAGTAAAATTACGGTATCATTTAAGCATCACCTGATAACTTAATAAAAATATCACATATTCCGCGGATTTATTGAAGCGATGTTAAAAAAATGCGGGCGGGATACGGGCGAAAGGGGAAAGCGGGATAAGTGTATGCAAAGTCCGGGAGAGAAATGGAAAATATCATGTCCCGTCCGGGGTTGGCGGGGATTCTCAGTCCGCCGCTTCCATTTCTTCATGAAGTTCCAGCCAGCGCAGTTCCAGTTTTTCAAGCGCTTTTGTCAGTCTGTCGTGCTGCCGCGAGGTGCGGTGCATTTCATCGAGTGGAAGATCCTTGAACTCCGGGGAAATGAACAGGTCATCCAGTTCCTTTTTCTGCTTTTCGGTTTCCCCGATTTGTTTTTCCAGTCCGGACAGTTCTTCACGGATGCCCTTCAATGCCCGGTATCGGGCCTGCCTTGCTTCCGCTTCCCGCCGTTTTTGGGTCTTTCTGTCATTCTCCTGCTGTTTTTTCGTTCCGGCGGCATCCTGCTGCAGCGCGGGCTGGAGGACACGTGCTTCATATTCGGAATAATTCCCCAGGAATTCCTTCGTCCGGTGGTCTTTAAAATAAATGATTTTACTGACAAGCATATCCAGGAAAAAACGGTCATGGCTGACGATTAGGACGGCGCCCCGAAATTCGTCCAGTGCCGAAGCGAGTATCTCTTTGCTCTGCATGTCAAGATGGTTCGTCGGTTCGTCGAGGACAAGGAAATTCGCATTGGTCAGCAGAAGCTTGATCAGCACGATGCGGCTTTTTTCGCCGCCACTAAGCACCGAAACAGGCTTTAGCACGTCATCGCCGGAAAACAGGAAGCGTCCGAGGAGCCCCCGTATCTCATTCCGCGGCAGTTCCGGTGCGGCGCTCCAGACCTCATCCTGAACGGTCTTGCGGAGATCGAGCTGTTCCAGGTGCTGCTGGGCGAAGTATCCGGTGTGAAGATTGTACCCGGTCTTCAGTGACCCCTCCTGCGGATGCAGTGCTCCGGTGATCAGCCGCATCAGGGTGGTCTTCCCGACGCCGTTCGGGCCGACCAGGGCGGCTTTTTCCCCGCGCCGGATCTCCAGGTCACATTGATCGAGCAGGGGCTCCCCGGTATAGGAATAGCTGAGCCGGCGGGCGGCGACGACCGGATCCCCCGAGCGTTCGCAGGGCGGAAAATGGAAGGAGATACTTCGGTTATCGCGCCGGATCGTTTTCAAGTCGATCTTTGAAAGCTGTTTGATACGGCTCTGCACCTGACGGGCTTTGCTGGCCTTGTAGCGGAAGCGTTCGATGAACTGTTCCATGTGTGCGATCTGCCGCTCTTGATTTTTCTGTACGGCCAGTTCCTGTTCCATCCGGACTTCTTTCTGGACTTCGTAATCCGTGTAATTGCCCTGATAGCTGCTGATCTTTCCGTTCTCGACCTCGATGACACCGTCAATGAGCCTGTCAAGAAAATAGCGGTCGTGCGATACAAGCACCATGGTGCCCCTGAAGCGGGAAAGCAGATTTTCCAGCCATACCAGGGTTTCCATATCCAGATGGTTCGTGGGTTCGTCCAGCAGGAGGCAGTCCGGTTCATCAAGAAGGATCTTAGCCAGGGCGATGCGCATGTACCAGCCACCCGAAAATTCCGAAACGGGCCGGGAAAGGTCCATATCCCGGAAGCCAAGCCCGGTAAGGATCTCACGGGCCTTTGCCTCGGTTGCATAACCGTTCAGGCGGTGAAAACGTTCCTGAAGGCGGTCATAGGAAGCCAGTGTCTCCTGATCCGCAGATTCGGAGATCTTCCTTTCGAGGGCCCGCATTTGGTTCTCGATCTCATAAATATGATCAAATACGGTCAGGACCTCCTCCAGGAGCGTCGTTTTCTCATACCCGTAGCGGATTTCCTGGGAAGGTAGGCGATATTGGCATCTGGAAGGAACGACCACGCGTCCCGACGTAGGTTCCGTTTCACCGGCGATCAGTTTGAGAAGGGTGGACTTCCCGGAACCGTTCTGGCCGATCAGTCCCAGATGCCGTCCGGGAGGAAGGGCGAGGGATGCGCGGTCAAAAAGTGCCTGGAAACCAAAATGTACGGAGATATCGGCGAGCTGGATCATTTTCGGTTTACTGCGTGCGGTTATCGGTTCGTTTCAAGGGCTTTTTCCAGCACTTCGCTCATATCCTTGACAAAATGAAAATTCAGCCCTTCCAGGATCTCTCCGGGAATGTCGTCAAGGTCCTTTTTATTCTGATGCGGCAGGATAATGGTCTTCAGGCCGGCGCGATGCGCCGCGATCACCTTTTCCTTGATCCCTCCCACGGGCAATACGCTTCCCCGAAGGGTGATCTCCCCGGTCATGGCAAGATCGTTCTTTACCTTTCTTTCACTCAGCACACTGACAACGGCGCTCAGGAGGGTAACACCGGCGGAGGGTCCGTCCTTCGGCACGGCGCCGGCGGGGATATGGATGTGTATATCGTATTCCTTGTCAAAGCGCTCGTTGATGCCCAGTTCACTCGCATTGGATCGGATAAAGCTCAAAACGGCCTTGGCCGATTCTTTCATGACATCGCCGAGCTGGCCGGTAAGTTGCAATTTCCCCTCACCGGGCATTTTTGTCGCCTCAATAAAGAGGATATCACCGCCGACCTGCGTCCAGGCAAGTCCGATGGCAATACCGGCACGTTTCATCCGTTCCGCACGATCACTGTAGAATTTTTGTTTCCCCAGATATTTTGCAACCTGTTTGTCGCCGATCGTGCGTTTGCGGAATGTCTTGGTCTCGACCTTTTCCTTCGCCACTTTCCGGCACACATGGGCGATCTCGCGTTCCAGATGCCGCACGCCGGCTTCCCGGGTGTAGTCCTGGATAATGCGTCGAATACCGTCTTCCTTGAATTCGAGATCCTTTTCCGTGAGCCCGTGTTCCTTAACCTGCTTGGGGATCAGGAATTTTTTGGCGATATGCGTTTTCTCGGGCATGATGTAACCGGTGAACTCGATCAGTTCCATCCGGTCACGAAGCGGACCGGGAATGGTCTCCGCCCAGTTCCCGGTGGCGATGAACATCACATTGCTTAGATCAAAGGAGGTCTCGAGGTAGTGATCGGAAAAACTGTAATTCTGTTCGGGGTCCAGCACCTCGAGCAGCGCGCTTGATGGATCCCCCTTGTAATCCGCGCCCAGCTTGTCGATCTCGTCAAGGATAAAGATCGGGTTGTTGGACCCGGCCTTCTTTATGCCCTGAATGATGCGGCCCGGCATGGCGCCGATATAGGTCCGTCGGTGTCCGCGTATCTCCGCCTCGTCGCGCACGCCGCCGAGCGACATGCGGTGTACGTTGCGGCCCATGGCGCGGGCAATGGATTTTGCCACGGAAGTCTTACCGGTCCCGGGAGGACCCACGAAACAAGGATCGGCCCCTTGACCGCGGATTTCGGGTCGTTCTCGACCTTCAGCTTCCTGACCGCGAGGTACTCGAGGATACGCAGCTTGATCTTCTGCAGGCCGTAGTGATCTTCCTCCAGGATCTTTGCCGCGTTCTTCAGATCGATCTCGTCATCCGTGGAAACGGACCAGGGGAGTTCGGCCATCAGCTCGAGATAGGTGAGGCTGACGTTGTATTCCGGGGACTGTTTGGACATGCGGGTAAGGCGCTCAAGTTCCCGGTCGGCGGCTTCTTTGGCCTCTTCCGGGAGCTGCGCTTCTTCCAGTTTCTTTTTCAGGTCCGTAATGCGTTCGTCCTTCATCTTCCCCGAGTTCCTTGCGGATCGCCTTCATCTGTTCGCGCAGGTAATATTCGCGCTGGTTCTTGTTGATCGAGTCCTTCACGTCGGTCATGATCTTTTCGCCGATCTTGGCCTTCTGCATTTCGCGGTGAAGGATGACAGAGGTCTCGGAGAGGCGCTTGTTAATGTCGAACTGCTCCAGGATGTGCTGTTTTTCCTCAACGGAGATGTTCAGCATCGAGACGACCACGTCGGCGAGGTTTCCTTCATCCCCGCATTCATCATGATCGTAATATTGTCCTTGGACAGATAGTCGGAGATCTCGACGATCTCCCTGAAATATTCCTTTAATTTTTCCCGTATCGCGACCGTCTCGATCGTTTCATCATAGTGTTCTTTCATCCGTTCCACGATGCCGTGGTAATAGGGCTTCTGACGGGTGATCGAATGGATCTTGACGCGTTTCAGACCCTGGACGATCACGCTGCGGCTGTTGTCCGGCATTTCAAATATCTTTATGACTTTCGGTAAGGGTCCCGTATTTGTAGAGGTCCTCCTCTTCCGGATTTTCTATCGCAATGTCTTTCTGTGCGACCGTCACGAAGATGCGCTCTTCTTTCATGATGTCTTTCAGCAGTCGCAGTGAATGGTCGCGTCCGATATAAAGGGGAATGATCTGCTGGGGGAACAATACGGTGTTCCGCAGCGGCATGATCGGGATCTCTTTCGGGCTGTTATAGGAATCCATAATATTTTTATCAAAATCAACCGGTTCGAACTTGTTCATTATTTTTTTCACCTTTTATCTTCTATTTTATGTATTATCATCATCTTCATTTTTTGTTTTCTCCGTTAGGAACGACGGTTTTTTTGCAGACGTTCTTCCGCCCTGTTTGATGCGGAAGGTCTTTATCGTCGCCGAGCCGTGCATCGGCATGATGTAAAAAAGCTTCAGAACACGCACGACCCGCATACTTACACGCTCGTCGGAACGTTTTGTTTCCGGATCGTAAGTCTGTGAAGGCCAGAGGCCGGAACGCATCTGCCTGTCTTTCAGCCACTCGAGCATTCCGGAGATGCGCGGGTCATCGTAACTCATGTTCATGCGGGCAAGCATCTCGAGGACCGAGAGCACCCCGCCGGCATAGAATTCCGGAAGCCGGAACCCTGTGGAAAGGGTTTGCCAGGCGTCTTTGCCTTCAATGATGCCGCCGCGGTTCTCATCGTAAAGATGTTCAAGCACAAAGTTCACGCCTTTTTTGATCTTGGTGTTACTGATGTATCTGACGCAGTAACTGAATGCGTGAAGCACTTTACAGCTGATCCAGACATCGGAATGCCCCGCTTGGGTAGAGCCCCAGCCTTTGTCCGGCCGCTGCTGGCGGAGCAGCCATTTCATCGCCTTTTCCATATAGGGATTCGTGACGATCCCGTATTCGAGAAAGGTCTCGATGATAAAGATATTCGCTTCAAGCGACACGGGGAAACTGCCGTCCTCCTTCTGATAGCGGATCAGCAGGGCCAGGGTTCTCCGTATGGATGTCATGTTCTTGCTGCAGTGGTAAAAGCGCAGTTCCTTTACGATAGAGGCGAGTTTGACCAGCATCTCCTCTTCCCGGGACGCTTCGAACTTATCGATATGATAAAGGATCCGCTCCAGGGTCAGAAGAAGGTTCACTCGCCGGGTCGAGGTCTTCATATCCTGTCCGGTCTGCAGCAACCGTTCGTCGTCATGCTCCAGAAGCAGAAAATGCTTCAGGATCTCATAGCGTACGGGGGCGAAATATCCGTGGTACAGGACGTTGACCGGATTGACCCGAAGCTCGCGGTCAAACCATTCCATTAATGTTGCGTTCTTATGTGCAGCCATTTATTTCCGTTTCCGAAGTATCGTGCCTTCGCCCATGACCATTTTCGGGAATGCGCCGAGGTGCAGGGGGTCGCGGTCCCACACGATGAGACTGCCCCATTTCCCTTTTTCAAGCGTTCCGAGGTTTTCGTCAATGCCGAGGATGCGAGCATTGTTCCGGGTGATGAGACCGATCGCATCGCTTTCGCTCATTCCGAAGATCAGAAAATATTTCAGCGTATCCCGCAGGTTCGGCGTGAGAATAACGGGATGGTCGGACATCAGGCCGTATACGGCTTTTGATGCCATCAGCAGTTTCACGTTGCTATAATAGGCGTGTTTCAGTTCCACCTTGTAGTTCAGGGAGCTCAGGGGGCCGTATACGATGGGGATCCCGTGCTTTGCCAGTGCATTGAAGATCTCCTTATGCCAGACATCGCAGAGATGCTCCGCCGTGACCTTCAGCCCGTATTTTTCTTTCAGATAGATCAGATACAGTGCGTCATCTTCTTTATGCACATGGACTTTTGCGGTTTTCTCCCCGCTGAGGAGGGCGAGGTAGTCCTTTTCTTCGGTGCTGAAGGACAGGGCGTACTCGTGTGCAGCGTCATTCAGCTGCTGGCCGAAGTCCGCTTTCGATATCCTTCCTTTTTTCAGCAGGGACTCCGCTTCACGGACGGACTTGGCCTTTTTGTGTTCCGCTTTCGCTTTCTTCAGGAGGATATCGTCGAATTTTCGTTCCAAAATTCCGTAAACTCCCATGCGCGTGTCCGGCCGCGTATCCTTCCAGTCCGTGGTCGATCGCGGATTGAATCCCAGTGCCATCTTGTATCCGTAGTCACGGATGACGGCACTGCCGCGGTTCGGGGCGAAATTCCGGATGATCATGGCTTTTCCGCCGACAAGATTTCCGCTGCCGGGGACCACGCAGGAATACAGGTGGCCAAAATCCACCGCTTCGGTAAAAGCCTTGTCGTCAAAGTAAATGCTGTTCACCGGGTCGTTGGAGATAAGGAACTGGCTGGTGCGGTCGTTGGTCTCTTCTTCCTGGCTCGGTTCACCGTCGCGGCAAAGGCCGATATGGCTGTGACCGTCAATAAAGGCGGGTGTCACGATCCCCTCGCAGGCGGACCGGTATTTCTTATCGCTTATCTCGACGATATGCTTGTTCTCAATTATCAGGGACTTGTTCTCTAAAACCTGATTCCCGTCATAGAGTATTTTTGCATAGATGATCGTTTGCTTTCCCATAACATGCTTCCTATATCTTTTTTTTCATATCACGTATCACTGCTTCCGGATCCTTGCTGTGAAAGACTGCGGAACCGGCGACAAAAATATTGGCGCCGTATTTTTCAATTCGGATATATTATCGGTGTTCACGCCGCCGTCGATCTCTATCATCAGGTCCTGGCAGGCCATGTTCTGCCTGAGCCGGGAGAGGCGTTTAATCTTCTCAGTGATCTGCGGAATAAAGGACTGACCGCTGAAACCCGGATTGACCGACATCAGAAGGACATAATCGCAGTCCGGCAGAATATCGCGGAGACTTTCCACCGGGGTGGAGGGATTGAGGACAATGCCGGCTTTTACTCCCTTGCTTTTTATATAGCTCAGCGCCCGCTGATGATGCACGGCCGTTTCATACTGGAAAGACAACCAGCCGGCTCCCGCATCAATATACTGGTCCAGGACGGCTTCCGGATTGCTGAGCATCAGATGCACGTCAAGGGGCAGGGAGGCATGCGCCCTGATCTGACGGATCACGGGCGGGCCGAAGCTCAAATTGGGTACAAAATGGCCGTCCATCACATCACAGTGGATGAGGTCGGCCTCCGATCTTTCAAGCAGGTCCAGGGCCTTCCCGAGATGCAGGAAATCGGAGGAAAGGATGGAAGGTGCCAGTAAATTGTTCATAATGATTATCCTTTACGTTAAGGCTTCATAAGCTTCTTTTGCATGATAGGACGAGCGGACCAGGGGACCGGCGATGACGTCCCTTATCCCGAGCCGCATCCCTGTGCTTTGAAATTCCGAAAAAACTTCCGGATGCAGGTACTCCGCGACGGGAAGATGGCCAAGCGTAGGCTGTAAATATTGTCCGACGGTAAAGACGGATACGCCCCGGTCCGCGGCATCCCGCATCAGTGTTTCCATCTCATCGCTGCGCTCGCCGAGACCCGCCATCACTCCGGATTTTGCAATGAAGCCGTGATCGGAAACATGCTGCAGGACCTCAAGGGAGCGGCGGTAATCCGCACGGGGACGTGCAAGAGGATAAAGGCGTTCGACTGTCTCAAGGTTGTGCCCCACAACATCGGGACCGGCGTCCAGCACCGTATCCAGATCATGAAGATCGCCCTGCAGGTCAGGAGATAGACGCTTCGATGCGGCATTCCGGGTTCGTTGTCCGGATGGAGCGGATACATTTCGCCCAGTGCCCGGCGCCGCCGTCGGAAAGATCATCGCGGGTCACGCAGGTAATGACAGCATACTTCAGGTCCAGCAGTTTTATCGCCTCCGCAAGCTGTTGCGGCTCCTCCGGATCCGGAGCTGCGGGATCGCCGCTTTTGACAGCGCAGAAACGGCAATTCCGCGTGCAGATATCGCCCAGGATCATAAAGGTAGCGGTCTTTTTGGACCAGCATTCCTCTTTGTTCGGACAGTGCGCGGAATCACAGACCGTATGCAGGTGATGACGACGTAAAACCGACTTAACGGTCCGGTATGCCTCGCCGCCGGGCAGATGGATCTTCAGCCAATCAGGTTTACGTGTTTCCAGCATTATTTTCAATTTTCCCGTATTTTTTATATCTTTAATAATACGTTTTCCGGGGATTAATTCAAAATGATTTATAAGATCATACCATGCCGTGAGATCATGGGAAATTCACGGCAGGAAAAAAGTGTGCAGGAAGCATAAGGCGCCGGACCGCGCGACTCCGGCCTCAAAAAGTGATATTCACCGTCGTGTTGTTTTTACTGCTTACGGCGATATCCGTGTGATCAGATATGTTCGAGACCAGGATATCCCCTTCGGCATTGACACCGGCAAGTATCAGATCATAGCTTCCGGGAGCCAGGAATGGCAGAGTGTATCGGTCCGGTTCACCGTCATAGTTCCCGTCAAAGGGGGATGTTGAAGAGATGGCATTGGTAAAGGCGGGGCTTTCCTCCATCTTCCGGTGTTTCCTCCGATGGGCTGTAAGTGCCGCTTTCGTAGGCGAAGATCACATAGGAATGAAAAAGGTCCGAAGTGTCCGGAGCGAAACTTCCGCCGATGCTTCCCGCCTGGTCATTGACAATAAGGCGGATAGTGGGTTTCAACAGGTAGGTGCCGCCGCTGTTTCCCCGATTGCCGGTATAGACGACGGATTTCCGTATATCGAAATCGGCGGTGATCTCCACAGTGCCGTTCACGGGGACGTCAAACGGACCCGTGGCCTTGTATCCCGTCTGCGAACCGCTCGGAACGAAGAGGGGCTTGATCACGTCATCCGTGTGATCACCGTCCGCGATACCGTCGGGGTCGATGGCAACAAAGCATTCGCTCTCTGTCTGTGTTCCCCGAGGGGCGCATTCGAAAATAAAGCGGATCTGCGAGACGGTGCCGGCGGAGATTTTCGTCTCGGAGAGGGGAGCGACCTCGCCGTGGTTCAGTTCAAGCAGGTTAAAAGTCCGGGGGCCCTCAAAATCGTCCGCATTGACCCATTCGCCGTTCAGGTTGTAGGCGATGGAATCGATCGTGATGAACACGCCTTCGATATCTTCCGCATCAATGACCGGGGCATCGGTCAGGGAAAGACTGACGGTGCCGCTGTTAGTAATAAGGGAACAACCCGCCAGGAACAGGAAGAACGTGAACAGTGTCCCCGCCACCAGTCTGAAAAAGCCCGGAAATATATGTGCTTTCTTCATGGCAATAAACTCCTTTTGTCTTGTGATAACATAGCATACTGCAATTTTCCGTCTTTCGCAATGAAAAATATGTGCAGGAAAGGATGTTGAGATGTTGAGTTGTCGAGACGTCGAGGTGTCGAGGTGTCGAGTTGTCGAGACGAAGAGACAAAATGTACATCGTCATGCTGAACTTGCCTGTCCCGCGAACCTTCAGTGAAGCGGGAGGTTCAGCATCCCCACTGTCTGACGACGGAATCCTGTTTAGCGTTTAGAGTTTAGCGTTTAGAAAGCATAAATACCTTGCAGCCCCGATCAGGTGGAGGGGCTGAATATAAGTAGCCCGGCATGGAATGCCGGGATTGCGGCATGTCCTCCAACACCTCAAACTCCGTCGATTCATCCTCGGCTACAGGGCATTGTAGGGAAGGTTCAGCATCTCATCGATGCGGACAAAGCGGTAGCCCCTGTTCCGCAGTTCCTTGATCAGTTCATCAAGCAGGTGATAGAATTTTTCGCTGCGCTCTGCTTCCGTTCCCGGATGAATCAGCAGAATATTTCCGCTGAGACCTTCTTCGGCTTCTTTCTCCATGACCGAACGCCAGATCTCCGCATTGCTGCGGTAGCGGTCGCCCATGCCGGGAGTGGTGTAGTCCGCCTGCGTAAGCGTGCCGCCGGTAAAATTCACCAGTGTCAGTCCCTCCTGATACGTCCAGAGCGCAATGTGTTCATCATACCATTCGTACGGCGGAAGGAAGTACCGTGCATCTTCTTTTTTGATGCCGAATTCCGACATGGCGTCATAATTGCTGCGAAGGTCCGTTTTAAAGCTGTCTTTACTGACATTGAGGGTGCGGGCCTCATCCCATTTGTTGTACAGAAGGTGTCTGTCGGAATGCGCACCCAGATAATGACCGTCTTTCAGGAGGCGTCTGATCAGCTTGCCGAAGGCCTTATTGCGGTAGAAATCACCGGTGAAGAAGAACGAGGCCGGCACATTCAGGTGTTGAAGCGTGTCGGCAATAAGCTCGGCGCCTTCGGCACGGTCGTGGGCTGAGAACAGCAGGGCGATCTCCTTTTTCTTTGCTGCCCCTGACCGTTGCCCCGTAGCTGTCCACTTCAGGATAATGTTCCCTGCCGCCGGGAGCAAGTGAGGAAAGGTAATACACGAGGCAGGCGGTGCCGTCCATGGTCGGCTCATTGGTGGAATAGTCGCCGGCATCGTCGTGATAGACGACGAGGTCGGACTGGAATTGCGCGTACTCATCTTCGCTCATGAGGCTCAGTCCCTTCAGATCGTTAAAGATCGATGCGTACACGGGTCCGTCCACCAGTCCGCCGTCAATCTCCATGCCGTAAAGATGCGTAAGGGAAGAATGCGGGTCTTCGGGTGTATCACCGTATTGCGGCATTCCCACGATCATGCTTGTTCCCCAGGATTGCAGCCGAAAAAGCCAGTCACGCAATGCGGCTTCCATTGCTTCATATTTGCTGTCGCCACTGAGTTCACGGTAAAGTGAGGATTGCGACAGCGCCGCCGTGACAAAATTGTTCGAGCACCAGATAAAGGGGATTCCCATACGGAAAGCGTTATCTTTTCCCCGCTGATAGATGCGTTCAAGCCCTTCCCGGTAATGCGAGATCAGCATGTCCTTCTTCTCAAAGCCCGGTACGGAAGCTGCTTCATAATGCCCGGCATTGAAAAAAGGGTACCATTGATAGTGGCGGGCTGTATCGGCTCCCATCCAGGGTGAGACCGGCTCCATTTCCGCAAATTGCGCGACTTCGGACCTGAAATATTTTTTTCCGTTCAGGCGGTACAGTTCTGCGGCGGCAAGCGTCATATCATCCGCCCAGTTGTCTTCTTCATAAAAGTCAGGGGACACGCAGGGCGCGGTCTGGCAGGCTCCGGTATCCTGTTTGCCGAAGGCGTACGCCAACTGTGCCCGTAATTCAAGCGATTCGGAATAAGCGGGATAAAAATTCTTCAGGACATTCGCTCCGATGGCAAATGCGGAGGAGAATTTGCCCGCCGTCGACGCGGTTCCGGTCGTCCGGTTTTTGTTTCCCATCAGGCCCTGTACTTCGCCGCTGCAAAAATAGACCGGACGTCCTTTGCGGTCCGGATGATAGGAGACGGTGTCTTCAGTGGGCAGCCGGAAACCGGCATGATCGCGGTCATCGGCGATCTGATTGAAAAACCGCTCAGGTCCGGGATTCATACGTCTCAGCCAGTCCATACCCCACTTTGCCTCGTCAATAATGTCGGGAATGCCGTTCGCTCCCGGAAGCCCGTCCGCCCGGTAGGCATCCCGGAACGCTTCCGGATTTTCCCGGTAGGACAGAAGCAGCTGGAAAACGGCATTGGCGGAGGTTGCCGTGTATTGGAGGTAATCGCTTGCGTCATGCCAACCGCCGATGACATCGATGTGTTCACCCTCGCGACCGGGTTCATAGACAATATACCCGTCGTCGGTATGGCAGGAATCATTCAGGTACGGGTTGAAACCGCAGCGCTGCTGGCGCATATAGCGGAGCAGGAAATCGGCGGTGCCGTCATAAACGTTTTCGGCGATACGGAACACCGGGGACCGGACCTTTCCGGAGACGATATAATACTTCCCCTCTTTGTTGAAATCACGGAGATCAAAGCGGTACGTTGCGGCGAAAGGTCCGTAAGCGCCGGCAGAATCGATCTTTCCGCTTTCGAGGACCACCTCGTGGGTGTTCGCCTCAACAAGCTGAAAGACAGAGGGATATATATCCTCATCCAAGGTACAGAAGACGACGGTCTTCACGGTACCCGGCAGATAGCCGAGCTGGTTGACGCGTATCCAGGAACGTGTTTCCGCCTCACGGGAGGAGTGGCAGGAAGCAAGCAGGAGCAAAGCGGTAACGACCAATAAATGCATGCGTTTCATATTTCACCTTTTTCAATGTTTAACAGTTGTTTTTTTATCTTCAGCCCGGCGCTGAAACCTCCCGGGCTGCCGTCGGCAACGATCACCCGGTGGCAGGGGACGATCAGTGGGAGCGGATTGGCGGAAAGTGCATTCCCGGCGGCACGGGCCGCCTTCTTATCTCCCAGCATCTGCGCCAGTTCTCCGTATGAACGGGTCTTACCGTACGGGATGTGCATACAGGCCCTCCATACGGCCCGTTGAAAATCGGTTCCGTGCAGGCGGATGCCGGTCCTGAAGCCGGGATCGGCCCCCCGGAAGAACCGTCCGAGCTCCTCACGGAAACCGGAGATCCCCGAAGGGAAAAGCGAACACGATCCTTTACTTAGGAGATCCTTTATGACATCCTCAATGATAGGAGAAAAGGAAAGGGCGAATATGCGCCCGCCGCTGAGTGCGGCATACAGCCGTCCGATCGGCACCTCATAGCTTTTTGTGCAGTAGTCTGACATAATGCTTAATTTCTGTAATGAATATTCCAACAAATATCAGCAACATTCCAATATAATGATGACGGGAAAGAATTTCATCATAAAAAACGTATCCGAGGAATACGGCAACAAGGGGAGTGAGATAGGCGGAAAGGGATATCTTGAAAACGGAGATATGGCGAAGCAGCCAGAAATACAGAAAAAAGGCGGCCGCAGAGCAAAAAATCCCAAGATAGAGCTCGGCAAGCAACATCCTTTTTGTCAGTATAAAATCCGGCGCACCGTTTACGGCAAAGGCACTGATCAGAAGCAGTACGGAGCCGGTCAGCATTCCCCAGGTATTCAGGGTCAGAGGATCGAGCTCGATGCCGTCGCGCTTGATGATCACATTCGGAACGGCATTGAAAAAGACCGAGAGGAGTACAAGGATCACTCCGAGCCCGGTGCCGGAACCGGGTGTCAGGTCGCCTCCGCGGTAAAAGATCACCGTCACACCCGCGATCCCGACAAGGGTCCCGACGATCTTTCTCAGGGTCAGCGGTTCTTTCCCGGGAATAAGGATCGCGGAAATGAGCACGATCGCAAGCGGGAAAAAACTGAACACAATGCTTGCAAGCCCCGAATAGATGTACTGCTGGCCCAGGAACGCGAAGATATGGGCCAGGCACGATGATAAAGATGCCGTAAAGCAAAATGAGGACAAGATGTTTTTTATGTAAACGGGACACTGGCCGTCTGATAAAAAAAGCACACAGGAAGATCACGGCCGCAATGCTCTGGCGCATGGCCGCCGCCAAATCGGCGGCGCCCCTTCCTCAAGGACCAGTTTGTTGAAGATCCATGAACTCCCGAAAAGGAGGATATTGACAAAGAATGCCAGGTAAAGCCAGACGGAGGCGGGTCTTTTATTCATTGAAAACGCGCTCCAGGATCCTGGCGGTTTCGTAAAGGTTGTCAAGCCATGTGGCGCTCAGCGGATCGATGCTGACGATCTCGGCCCCGATCTCCCGTGAAAGCATGTCCAGCTGTTCGGAAGCAAATTCCTTCTGTATCAGGATCACCCTGATATCTCTCGCGCCTTCCGTATTCGATCAGCTGCGTGATCCTTTTGGCGGAAGGTATTTTGTTCCCTTCCCGGATACTGATCTGTTCCAGCCCGTAATCCCGGCAGAAGTATGCCAGGGCGGGGTGCAGTATGCATAAAGGCTTTCCCCCGGTGCGGTGCAAAGGTCTTTTGCAACTCCTGGTCCAGGGAATCGATATCACGGCGGAGCGCACGGTACCGTTCCCGGTAAAGCTCCTCGTTTTCCGGATACAGGCGCAGCAGTTTGCGGTAAATACGCTCCGAACTTTCCGCCATGATGCGGGGGGAGAGCCAGATGTGCACGTCTCCGGGAATGATGTCCACGGAATCCGCCATGTCCACGGTCATGATCTCGGGTGTTTTTTCAGAAAGGGATCGATGTGCTTTTTTCAAAATGGAAATCGGGATGCCCGTTCTTTATGTACAGCTTGCTCTGATGCAGGTCCCGGATCTGTGATGCGGTGGGGGAATAGGTGGGAGGTGCGGCGCCGGGAGGGATCATCACGGTCAGCGGGACTGATTCCCCGGCAATGCGCCGGACCAGGTAGGCCTGGGGAGGAATGCTCACGCAGAGCTGCGTTTCCGGGCTGCTGGTGCATGAAAGCTCCGCCAGCAGCAGAAATGCGGAGAGAACGGTGATAAGGAGATACATGAATTTTCGCATGTCATATTATAATTAAAAAATTTTTATTATTAAATGTTTTTGTCTAAATTACATCGCTATGAAACGAAAAAACCGCATCGCATCGTATCTTGCCGCCTGCCTGCTTTTTACTTCACTGCTGAACGCAGAGATCCTTATCCCCATGGACCGTCCACAGAACAATCATCTGAAGGCCTATGGTGTGGCGTATTACGCCCTTCAGCAGGGGCTGAACGTGGAGTGGCTGCTGAATTACCGGGGCGGATCGTTCTATCTTCCTGCGGAGGAAGCGGTGGAAAAGGAATGCCTGCTCCGGGGTGAGCTATGAAAAGATCGAGCCGTTCCGAATACCGGTCCGTTTCCGCAACCATAGAGGAAAGGAACATGTCCGTTGTCCTTCTGGAAAAAGCCCCGGATATTGCCGTCTACACCCCTCCCAACGCACTGCCCTGGGATGATGCCGTGACCATGGCGCTGAACTATGCGGAAATTCCCTATGACAAGATCTACGACCGGGAGATCCTGCAGGGTACACTGAAAGACTACGACTGGCTTCACCTGCATCATGAGGATTTTACGGGACAATACGGCAAATTTTACGGGAATTACCGGAATGCGGCGTGGTATATTCAGGAACAGCAGACCCAGGAGGCCCTGGCGGCCGATCTCGGCTATGAAAAGGTATCTGAGCTTAAACTGGCCGTTGCGCTGGGCATCAACAAATATGTGATGAACGGAGGTTTCGTATTCGCAATGTGTGCAGCGACGGATTCCTATGATATTGCACTGGCGGCACGATCGACGGATATCTGTCATGCAGTGTTCGATCATGACGGGATTGATCCGGACTACCGTGAAAAACTGGATTACTCGCAGACCTTTGCGTTTACGGATTTTGAAGTCTATCCGGATCCCTATCTCTATGAATTTTCCGATATCGACCTGCCTCCCGGCAATAGGCCGCTGCAGATCGATCCGGTAAAGGATTATTTTTCCCTCTTCGAATTTTCGGCAAAGTTCGATCCGGTGCCCGCCATGCTGACGCAGAACCACGAATCGCTGATCAAGGGCTTTATGGGACAGACGACCAGTTTTCATCGTGACAGGATCAAAAAACATGTCGTGATCATGGGAGAGACGAAAAACACGAAGCGGGTAAAATATATTCACGGGAATGCCGGTAAGGGGACCTTTACCTATTACGGGGGGCATGACCCCGAGGATTACCGGCACTATGTCGGGGATCCGCCCACCAACCTCGACCTGCATAAGAACAGCCCCGGTTACCGGCTGATCCTGAACAATATATTGTTCCCGGCTGCGAAAAAGCAGGAACGAAAGACGTGAAGAATATGAAGATGTTTAGGAGTTTAAAAGTTTAGAGTTTAAAAGTTTAGAGTTTAGAGTTTAGGGGGGGTAGTTCCGAATTTACAGGCGTCTTATCCCATAAATCTGAGAGGCGAGAGGTGAGATCCCCGGCATTCCTGGTCAGGTCTTTTCCAGAGTTAAATCGAGAGGATGAAACAATGCAAGTCTGTTCCCGTCCGCTGATCGGTATCAATTCCACTTACCATGAGGACAATCACCGCTGGTACAAGGTGCCTGTCAATTATCTGAACGCGGTGTATGAATCGGGAGGGCTTCCCCTGATCCTTCCCAGCAAAACGGACAAGGCAGAACTTTCAGCATACCTGTGCCGCGTAGACGGTATGCTCTTTACCGGCG
Source organism: Fidelibacterota bacterium (assembly GCA_034520235.1). Taxonomy (GTDB): domain Bacteria; phylum Fidelibacterota; class Fidelibacteria; order Fidelibacterales; family Fidelibacteraceae; genus M50B103. The sequence continues at coordinate 1,231,099 of JAXHNS010000001.1, read as the reverse complement.
GATCGGATTATCCTTCGGACCTTTACGGGGATGTGTCAACGGACAACAGCGACCCCATGGACCATCAGCGTGCAAAAGCGGATGTCCTGCTTATGAAAACGGTGCTTTATGAAACGGACCTGCCGGTGTTCGGCATATGCGCCGGCCATCAGCTCCTGGCGATCGCCGCCGGCGGGAAACTGATCCAGCATATCGCTGATCCCGAAAAACACGGACAGCACACTGAGACCACGCATCCCGTCGAAATAAAAAGGGGAAAGTGGTTAAAAAGCATTTTTAAAGATGCGGTGATCATTGTAAATTCCAACCATCATCAGGCGGTCTCACCGGAACGTTTTCCGGATGAATATGTCATCAGCGCCCGCTCCTCAGAAGGAGTGACCGAAGCAATGGAATACAGGGGGGAACGTTTTATTCTCGGCGTGCAGTGGCATCCCGAACGTTATCATGATACGGCGCACCGTAAAGCGATATTTGAAAAATTTATCACAACAACGAGAGAAATGAGAGAAAGGAAAAACACTGAATGAAACGCATCACGAATATCATGATTGTCTTTTTGGCCGTTGCCGGCCTTTTCTCCTGCGGGGGACCGTCCGAGGCGGTCAAAAAGACAGTCCCGGAAGCGTTTATCGAACAGGGAAAAAAGGTACAGCACGCATATATGGCAACGCTGGAATTCCTTGAGTTGTGCAAATCGGGGAAAGTCGGGGGCGTGGAGATGGAATCCTATACCCGCATCGATACGCTGGTGCTTGACCCGGAAGCAAAGATCCTCGATATTTATTTCAACCGTCATTTTGCCTACCGCCCCCTGCGGGAAGCCAATGTTGAGAATATGTACGGGGCACTGCGGGATGCACTGGGAAGCAGCTTCAGGGATTACGAAGTGACCATGTACAGCACCGGCGTGCCGGTGAGGAGACTGATCCCGAATTATTATATCGAAGAAAAGTCCGCCCGGGATGAGGAAAAACTTCCCCGTGTGCGTGACAGTATTGCACCGGTGGTTCGGAACAACAGCAAGCCTTACACCCCTTCCAGAGGACTGAACGGACGGACCATTGCCCTCTGGAACAGTCACGGCTGGTATTATGAAAATTCCCTGGACCGCTGGGAATGGCAGCGGGCGCGGAATTTTCAGATCGTGGAGGACATTTTTTCCACCGCCTATGTCCTCAAATACCTGGTCCCCATGCTGGAGAATGCGGGAGCGAATACTTTTCTTCCCCGGGAACGGGATTTGAACATTCATGAAGTGATCGTTGACAATGACGCTCCCGGGAATTCCTATATCGAAAACGGGAAATGGGAGCGCGGAGGCACGGGCTTTGCTGAGGGGGAAAAACCCTACCGTTCCGGCGACAATCCTTTCCGCTTCGGGACCTTCCGGAAGCGGCCCGCGAACGATCAATACGCCTCATGGAATCTGTCCCGATATTCCCGAAACGGGGGAATACTGCGTGTATGTCTCCTATCGTCACGATCCCAACAATGTCGACGATGCAAAATACACCGTGCACCATGCCGGCGGACGGAGTGAATTCCTGGTCAATCAGCAGATCGGGGGAGAGACCTGGATATATCTTGGAAAATTTACCTTTCTCGAAGGCAGGGAAGGGAAAGTGGTGCTCCAGGCGAACCGGCTGAGCCCCACAAAATACATCACGGCCGATGCCGTTCGATTCGGCGGGGGAATGGGCGATATTGAACGCAACGGTAAGGTCAGCGGACGTCCGCGATGGGTCGAAGGAGCGAGATATTATCTGCAGTATGCCGGTATGCCGGAGATGGTCTACAACCTTCATCAGGATACCGTCGATTATAACGACGATTACAAGTCCCGCGGCGAATGGGTGAATTATCTCAAAGGTGCTCCCTACGGACCCAATGCGAACCGCGACACCGCCGGACTCGGCATTCCGGTGGACCTTTCATTCGCCTTTCACACCGATGCGGGCACCACAAGGAACGATACCGTGATCGGAACGCTGATGATCTACAGCCGGCGGGGAGGAAAGACCGACTGGAACGCTCCCGGGGATTCTGCAGAGCTTACCTTTCCGGACGGGCAGTCCCGCTATGTGAACCGCGACCTGGCGGACCTTATTCAGACACAGATCGTCGAAGACCTGAGGGCAAAATACGATACCGCATGGAAGCGCCGCGGAATGTGGGATTCGGGATATTCCGAAGCTTGGCGGCCCAATGTACCCGCTGCACTGCTGGAACTGCATTCGCATCATAATTTCCTGGACATGAAGTTTGGCAACGACCCGCAGTTCCGCTTTGATGCGAGCCGCGCCATTTATAAGGGGATGCTGCGCTTTCTGTCGGAGCAGTACGACCGCGAATATGTGGTGCAGCCCCTTCCTCCCGATCACGTCATGGCGGAGATTCTTTACGGAAAGGTGATCCGTCTCAAATGGCGGCCGGTAGCCGATTCGCTGGAACCGACGGCAACGCCGGAAAAATATATCGTTTACACGAGAAAAGGAGACAGCGGATGGGATGACGGTATCCTTCTTGACGGCCAGCAATGCCTTATTCCGGGCATCGATGAAAATGTCATTTACAGCTTTAAGGTAACCGCCGTGAACGAGGGCGGCGAAAGCTTTCCCTCGGAGATCGTGTCCGTATGCAATGTGCCGGGCAGTAAAAAGGTCCTGATCGTCAACGCTTTTGACCGCGTATCAGGTCCGGAGACCATCGAAACGGAGGAATACCTCGGATTTATGGACCCCTGGGGGAAGGCGGTTCCCGATAAATACGATATCAGCTATACCGGCAGCCAGTATGATTTTGATGCCGGATCCGATTGGCTCGACGACGACTCTCCCGGCAACGGGGCCAGTTACGGAAATCGTGAAACGGATATTATCGTCGGCAATACCTTCGATTTTCCCTTTCTGCACGGAAGATCGGTGAAAAATGCCGGATATTCTTTCGACAGCGCCTCGGACGAAGCCTTCTCCTCGGGAATGATCGATCCGGAACCGTATGTGGCAATGGATATCATTTACGGGGAACAGAAAGCCACCCCTGGCCGAAACAGAACGGCAGGTCCCCCCGTTTTCGCGTCTTTCCGGAAGCATTCGCCAATGCGGTGGAAAAATACTGCCTTCAGGGCGGAAATGTATTCCTCAGCGGTGCGTATATCGGGACGGACCTTCGCGGGGATACGACGAAAACACAATTTGCAGAACAGGTCCTGAAATATATGTGGAGGACCGACCATGCGGCCCGTGAAGGAAACGCGTATTCGGTCAACACCCCGATCTTCGGTGATGAAAAAACGATCAATTTTGTCACGGATTTTCATCCTGAGCTTTACGGGGCGGAGAATCCCGACGGCATTGAACCGGCAAAAGGGAGCAATGCTTTCACCGTAATGCGGTATAAAGAGAATAATATCAGCGCCGCCGTGGCTTTCAACGGGGAAACTTATAGTACCTTTATTCTCGGTTTCCCCTTTGAGTGCGTCGTTACGGACCAATCCCGCGACCTGTTGATGCAATACATACTGGATTTTTTCAGAAAAGACATTGAGATCGATCAGAGCCTCTCAAAAGACGCCCGGAAAAAGAGCTCAGTAAACGATTAGAAATGCGGAACATACGGCCAACCTTAATGATTAATGTCTTGTATGTATTTGGCAAAAAATGATAAAAGACTGAAGATCGTCCTTTTGTCCCTGCTCTTAAGCGTCAGCTTATTGCCGGGAAAGGATTCCGGGCTGAAGGCATTTTACCGGGGCGATCCCGTGCGGCCGGCCGTTATTACGAAAAACGCCTCCAAAGGAATGCAGACGATGAAAGACTGCTTTACAATCTGGGTACCGTCGAGCTTACCCTCGAAAATCATGAAAAGGCCGGCGACCTGCTGAAACGCAGCCTGAGCTCCGGGACCGCACCCAGTGTTCGCGCGCCCACTATAATCTCGGGCAGATGGCCCTGCAGCATCAGAAAATGGATGAGGCGATCGAACATTTCCGGAAAAGCATGTTATACGATCCCGACGACCTGGACAGCAAGATCATGTATGAAAAGCTGAGAAAACTCAAACAGGAAATGCAGGATCAACAGGATCAGCAGGATCAGCAGGATCAGGACCCGGATCAGCAGAAAGAGGATCAGGAACAGGCTTCCGGAGGGGAAAGCGGAACAGAGAAAGAAGACCGTCATCAGGAGCAGGCTGAGGGACCGCAGGATAACGGTGACGAGGATCACGATCCGGAAAAGGGGAATAACGAACCAAAGCAGCAGGAAGGGTCCCGGCTGAAGGAAGAAGACCTGAAGGCAGAGGAATTATCAAAGGAGCAGGCGGAGAATATCCTGAACGCAATGAAGGAAAAAGAACAGGAATCCATGAAAAAGCTGATCCTTCAACCGAAGCAGCAGGGAAAAGATCAAACGCAGCAAAGAATGGTAAAGACCGGAAAAACATATTTTATCGCAAGGCTCGCCGCAAGCGTATTGCCGCTTACCTTTCTGTTCGCCCAGCAGGTCAGCCTCACGGCGGACAAAACGGAACTTTCCGTTCAGGAAAAAGTACGGCTCACCTTCACATTCGAGAATATCCGCAATGCGCCGAGAAGCATCAATCTGGACCTCCATGACAGCTTCAGCATTGCGGGAGGACCGTACAGCTCGAGCAATTATTCGATCGTGAACGGTAAGACCAGCTATAAGAATACGGTCAGCTACGACCTTGTAGCGAAAAAGACCGGAAAGATCCGTATCCCTCCCTATGAATTCACCATCAAGAACGAGGTCTACAGGACAGAGCCCTTCCATATCCATATCCGGAAGGCGCCGGACCCGCAAAGTACGGATGCCGGAAAAGGTCTCCCGGACATCTTTATCACCTCTTCCATCAGAAAAGGACACCGTTTATCAGGGTGAGACCTTTACGGTCGTATACCGTCTTTTTTCATCGAAGAATATCGTCAATTATACCACAAGCCCGCTGTCGACCCTGGAAGGTTTTATTGTTGACCGTTTTGAATTGAATCAGAATCCCTCGATCTCGAGGGAAACGTTCAGCGGACGGGAATACCTGAAGGCGGATATCGCCTTTCTGACGCTTACGGCGACCCGGACCGGTTCCCTCAATATTCCCCTGAAGGTCTTCCGGATCTCCACGGAACGCGAGGGCCGTTCACGCTCATTCTTTGACGATCCCTTTTTCGGGGTCCCTTCCGAAAGGGAAAATATCCCGGCCCCCGAAGACACGGTCGAAGTCCTGCCCCTGCCTCCCGGTGCGGGTCCTTATTTTACCGGTGCGATCGGGGATTTTGCCATGCATGCCGAACTTGACACCGGCATCCTTCAGGAAAATCAGGCCACCCGCCTGCGCGTCGATCTGATCGGGAACGGGAACATGGAGCATTTTACCTTCCCAAAACCGGGATTCCCGGAGAGATTCGAAGTCTTTGAGCCCAGGGTCAAAAATGCTTATGAACTGAACAAAAATAATTACAGGGGATCAAGGATCTGGGAATATGTGCTTATTCCCTCAACGTCCGGCACCTTTTCGCTGAATGATATACGTTTTACGTATTTTTCCCCCCGCAAAAAAGCATATAAGACCCTGTCCGCACCACTGGGCGATATACGGGTCTTTTCTCATGACGAACTGGCGGGGGATTACGATTATTCGCCGGCACCCGGGAAGGTGCGCATGCTTTCGGAAGACATTCGCTTCATCCAGACGGAAGAGGGGAAACTGCAGAATGCGGCATATGACCCGGTGCAGGACCCGAAAAACTGGGTGCTTTATTATGCGGCACTGGGATTCGTACTCCTGTTCCTCCTTGCAGAACACATGATCAACCTGCGGAATAAGAATATCAGGAAGATCCGGTACAAGAATGCCCTGAAAAACGCCATGACAGAGTTCAGGAAAATTGAGGCGGACACCCCGCATGACGAATTCCTGGGACACATCGATACCGCTTTCCGCAATTATCTGAACGATAAACAGATCGGCATTGAACATCATCCGGAGATCGAAGATGTGCTGAAAAGCATTGAAACCTTTAAATACGCGCCGGGGATGGTCTCTCATGTCCAGCTGAATAAACTGAAAGAACAGGCACTGAATATTATTGAGGAAATTGAAAAAGCATGAAACGTCTGATCCTCATACTCATTATTATACTGCCTTTGCTCGCACTTTCCGCTGAGACAGAGCGGGAAGAACGTTTTAAGGACGGTGTATCCGCCTATGCCAATGAGAAATTCAAAAAGGCGGCAAAGATCTTTCAGGAACTGGCAGCGGAGGGCAGTGTCAGCTGGGAACTCTATTATAACCTCGGGAACAGTTATTACCGTCAGGGAAAATTGGGGAACGCCATCCAATACTGGGAAAAGGCCAAATTCCTTTCTCCCGCTCAGGAGGATATCACCTACAACCTTTCTATCGCACGACGGCAGCTGGCCGACAAGGTCGTGCTCCCCGAAATGATCCCCGTACTCCGCCGCTATAATGCACTGAAGGACCGTCTTCCCCTGAATCACGCCATCCGCACCATCGGTCTGCTCTTGTTTTTGTTCATACTGGTTCAGGGAAGCTGCCGTCTTTATAAGAAACTCGGAGGAAGGCCGCGGAAAGGGCTGTGTATCGTTTCGGGAACCATCCTGCTGCTGTTAGTACTCCTCTCAGGATATATCACGGTCGATGCGGCAAGGGACCGCAATGAAAACCACGCGGTGATCCTCGCAGGGGAGGCGAAGATCATTTCCGAGCCGGATAACGATGCCCCGGTCCTGTTTATCCTGCATGAAGGATCGAAAGTGAGGATCAATAAAATGATAGAGGATGTATGGGCGAATATCAGCTATTTTGACGACAAAGAAGGCTGGATAAAAACAAAACACCTGGGGATGATCGAAGAATGAAACATGCCGCATTGATCTCCTTGTGTCTTTTTTTGGCCGGAGTTTGGGGGCGCAGCCGCTTCAGCAGGAATATGTTGATCCTTCAGAGATCCGGAAACCCCATCATTTCAAGCGAATAAGAACTATCCTTTATTCCGATAAAAAGGTCTTTCAGGAGGATGCCCGCCAGAGTGAGGAAAAATACGTTGAGATCTCGGGTTACCGGGTTCAGCTGATATCCACTCAGAGCCTTCAGGAAGCCCTGGAGATCGAGGAACAGGCCGATTCCCTCTACGAAATCCCCGTATATGTCGATTTTGAATCCCCCAATTATAAAGTGCGCCTCGGCAATTACGAGGATCACGATGAAGCCCGGAAAGTACAGGAAAGCATGCAGAAAGAGGGATTTAAGTATGCCTGGGTGGTCCCGAGCAAGATCATTACTGTCAAATGAAAAGAGCAATCCAAATATTACTGACCTTCCTTGTCATATTACCCGTATATGCCTTTGATATGTCGGATGAAGATTCCGAGGTATTTGAACATTTTTACAACTACCGTTTTGATGAAACGATCGCCTACCTGGAATCAAAGATCCGTACATCGGACTACCCTTATCCCTATTATGCCTTTCTTTCCTATGCCGATATCCGTTTACGCCTTGCCAATGCGGAATACGACAGCCTGGATATAAAAGCGGATGCAATGATCAGGAAATACAGACCGCATTTTGAAACCTATCTTCAGGAGCATCCGGAAGATGTGGATGCACAATTCTACTACACGGTGCTGCTGGGCGGAAAGATGCGCATTTACCTGCAGGAAATGAAATATTTCGCGATTATCAAGGAGGGACCGAAGATCCTTTCGAATAAGATCACGATCGATCATTATGCCGATGAGCCCTATGCCGACCTGGACTTCGGGACCGGATCCTTTGATTATTACCTTTCCGTCATCGGACGGAACGCCGGCTTTGAGATATTGTCGAAAAAACCGCAGTCCAATGGTATCGACGACCTCTGGAACGCATACCGGCATGCGAAATTCACAGACCGGGAAGCGGCGATCGCACTAATGTATATTTATCTGTACGATAAAACGGACTATGAACAATGCGAGAGCCTGTGCAAGGATTTTTTAAGCAAATATCCCGACAATCTGGAGGTGCTTGCCATTGCTTCGGAAAATGCCTTTCGCCGGAAGCGATGGCTGGAAGGGAACCGCTATTTGCGCCACGTCGAGCGGCTTCTTAATAAGGACATACTGCATAATGACAAGGGCTGGCGCTCAAGGGTCAATTATCTGAAGGGAATACGCGCCATGCTGAAAGATGATCATGCGGAAGCCCTGAACTACCTTAATAAGGTTTTTGAAAAAGATGCCATTGAATATTCCTGGTACCGGGCCATCGTTCCGAAATATATTGCCGATATCTACATGGATATGGGGCTGAAAAGAACGGCGGAGTTGTACTATAAGAAGGCCGTGGACAGCAATGAAATGATACCGCATGTCCGGGAGGCCAAAGACACCCTGAAAAACCTGCGGAAGATGGAATAAGCTCCGGGCGGTGATCCCTGAAAATGTCATTCTCCTATCTTTTCTTTTCGACCATTCGAGATAGCATTCACCTTGCGCACATATATGTCTAAATTATATGCCATAATGGCAAATAGATCTTGATAATCCATGATTTTATGAATATTATTGAACATGAGAAATATTGAAGAACAATACAATATTATCGGGAATTCCGATGAGATCAAGCAGGTTATCCGTACCGTGGAGCAGGTCGCTCCCTCAGACATCAGCATCCTGATATACGGAGAGAGCGGAGTTGGCAAGGAACTGGTCGCAAAAGCCCTCCATAAGCTATCTTTGCGCAAGCACGCTCCCTATGTGATCGTCAATTGCGGTGCGATACCCTCCGGCACGATCGGAATCCGAGCTTTTCGGCCATAAAAAGGGTTCCTTCACCGGTTCGGTGGAGGACCGGAAAGGCTTTTTTGAAACGGCGCACAAGGGCACGATCCTGCTGGATGAGATCGGGGAACTGCCCGCAGAAACACAGGTGAAGCTTCTCCGCACGCTCGAGCAGGGCGAGATCGCCCGGGTGGGTGAAAGTATCAGCAGAAAGGTGGACGTACGTGTGATCGCCGCAACGAACCGCGAGCTGTCCAAAGAGGTCAATGCCGGCCGGTTCCGGCAAGACCTTTATTTCCGGCTGAAGACGATCATGATCCGTATCCCGCCGCTCCGTGAACGGCGGGAGGATATTCCAATGCTCGCTGAACATTTCATGATGCGCTATGCCGACGAACACAACATTTCCTATAAACCCATTACCCCCCAGGCGATGAACCTGCTGACGAAGGCTTCCTGGGAAGGGAACGTCCGTGAGCTTAAGAATTTTGTCGAGTCGGTATTTGTGCTGGAAGACGGCAAGATGATCAGGCCGGAAACCGTATCGAAGCATCTGGGGAACATTGAGGAGCGCAGTTATGACACTCGTTTCCCGGTGAAGGTGAACAAGGAGACCGATCAGGTAGAACGCGAACTGATCCTCCGGCAGCTTTTTCACATCCGCCAGGATGTTGAGGATATCAAGGAAAAATTGTCTTCCATCGATGAAAAAGATATCGTGACAATGAACAAAATGAAGGATATTTCCCGTTACATTCAGCAATCGGACACACTTGACATTGAACTTGAGAATGAAGCGGAAGACAGGACCATGAGAGGAGATCGAACGGGATATCATTGCAAAAACCCTTGAAAAATATTACGGGTCCAAACGCAAGACCGCCCGCGCACTGGGGATGAGCGAACGCACGCTGTACCGGAAGATCAAGGAATACGGTTTGAACAACCGTGTTTAGTGAGGCCGGTAAGGGAAAACCGTTCGGATTGACAGAAAGAGGTGAACATGGAGTGTAAAAAAGCGGAGAATCTCAAAAACTGCAACTGTACATATCCCTGCGGGAGAAAAGGCATATGTTGCGAATGTATTGAATACCATCGCCGGAAACGTCAGCTCCCGGCATGCTTTTTTTCAGATGAAACGGAAAAGACCTATAACCGTTCCTATGAATATTTTGCGGAACTTGTAAACGCCGGAGAGCTCTGATGATCATTGTTTATACCGGGAACGGAAAGGGATATTATCGAATATGCGGATCTGGTGACCGAAATGCAGGAGGTCAAGCATCCGCTCCAGAAGCACAAGGACCTTACAGAAGGGATCGATTATTAACATGAAGTATTATGAAAAAGGGGTTGAAAAATATCAGCCCGAGCAGCACGACCCCTGCACCGCCCGGAAGATCGAAGCACTGAAGGAAGCGCTCAAAGATGAGCTCGTCATTCTCGGTCACCATTACCAGCGCGACAACGTGATCCGTTATGCGGATATCCGCGGCGATTCGCTTATACTGAGCCGCAAGGCCGCCGAAATGGAAAAAAAGCATGTCGTGTTCTGCGGAGTGTATTTCATGGCGGAGTGCGCGGATATCCTGTCCGCGGAGGATCAAAAAGTCTATTTGCCCGACCTGCAGGCCGGATGTTCCATGGCGGACATGGCGGACCGGGAAGCGGTCGAAGCCGCCTGGGAGCACCTCACCTCGCTGAGCGATGCAACGATCATCCCGGTAACCTATATCAACTCCAGCGCAGATATCAAAGCCTTTGTCGGTAAGCACGGCGGTATTGTCTGCACCAGCTCCAATGCGCCAAAGATATTCGACTGGGCCATGGAAAAGGGCGACAAGATTCTTTTTCTGCCCGACCGCTATCTCGGCTTGAACACGGCATTATCCAAGGGGGTATCCCGTGAGGAGATCAGGGTACTGGACACCCTTCCGGACCGCTCCGGAATAAAGAAAGCACGTGTGCTCTTATGGAACGGCTATTGCAGCGTGCATAAATATTTTGAGGCCGAACATGTGCATGCTCTCCGGGAACGTTTTCCCGGTATCAGGATCGTGGTCCACGGGGAATGCAAAGACGAGGTCGTTCGGGAATCGGATCATTTCGGCAGCACGTCGACGATCATTGATCTTATTTCCGCATCCCCGAAGGGCAGTACCTGGGGAGTGGGTACGGAAGAACATCTCGTCAGACGCTTGCAGCGGCAATTTCCCGATAAAACGGTTATGTCCCTCTCCGAACCCGGCTTCCAGTGCGCCACCATGAGCATGATCACTCCCGGAAGCCTTCTGCAGGTACTGGAGGAGATCCGTGCAGGCAGGGACGATCACCGGGTCCGCGTGCAAAATGAAATAAAATCCTATGCGAAAACCGCATTAATCCGTATGTTAGCATTATGAAAAAACGTTTATTATTCTTTTCTGTTCTCATCACACTGCTCTTTTCGGGCTGCGCGACGAAATCCTATGTGAGGATGGAAAATCAGCGCTTATATGAACAGGCGGAAAAGGCCGACAGCCTGATCGTGCGCAAACTTGAGATGAGCAGAGAGACACAGCTGCAAAGGCAGGATTCTCTCTACACAGCGATCCGGCACGATAATGATTCCCTGTTCTTCGGCCTGCTGGATGATCTCCGCCAGAAAAACAGGGAGATCGATTCCCTGGAGCAAACCCTGCAACGGCAGTCCCGCTTTATTGGCAGCCTGAAAGCGGATGTCGACACCCTGCAGAACCTGGAGACCCGTTTTAAGGACGCTAATTATTCCATTTTTGATTTTTCCCATATTAAAACGACGCTGGATTCGCTCATGATCAATCAGAAGCACCTTTCCCGTGAGCTGCAGTACATGATCAGGGATCTGAACCTGATCGAACGAAATATTATGGATATCATGAACTATTCCATCAATTCGCTGAAATCGCAACTACAGGCACAGGACATGATGATGAGAAGGTCCCTGTACGAGAACAATGCGAAAGCCTACAAGATGATCATGATCTACCTCATGGAAAATGCTTCTTCAGGGCCGGAAAAATTGATGGATTACATTGATTCCGTCTACGCGATGGGGGATGCGCTGGATACCGTGAATGTCCGGTACGGGACATACTCCGGAACGGAGGTATCCGCAGAAGAACCGGAAACGGAAATCCCTGTTGAAGAGGCCGTGACCGACACAACTCCCGTTCCGCCGGATACCCTGCAGCCCTGAACGGAAGAGGTCGAGGTTGTAGAGTCTGAACATCGTCATGCTGAACTCGCGTGTCCCGCGAACCTTCAGTGAAGCGGGAGGTTCAGCATCCCTGACATCTGACGACGGAATTCCATTAGATCTTAAAATGTTTTTGTCACCTATCGCAGGGATCGGGAGACAAATCGACAACTCTACAATGTAAGCCACACGCCCCAAGCCACACGCCGCACGCCACGAGCCCCAAGCCACACGCCACACGCCACAAGCCACAAAGGCGCAAGCAAAGAAAAGGAAGAAAGATAAGCGTCTAAGCACCGGAAGCAAGAAGCTGTTCTATCGCGGTGCCGATCCCGATCTCCCGGTCCACACAGAGATTGAAAAGTCCGTTATATCCTCTGATAACCGGGATCTCACTGTTGTTGATGACGTATTGCAGCAGACCTTCGCTGCCCTGGGGGACGATGATGTCCACCAGGTCTTTCAGACGGATCAGTTCCGCCATCAGCACACGGTCCGTGGACGGTACAAGGGTAATGATCTCCCTCGGAAGCCCGTGCTCCTCAAGCGCATCCGACAGCATTGAGGCCAGGGCCGTATTGGTGTGAAAGGCTTCCTTGCCGCCCCGGAGTACAATGACCGTGCCCGCCTTTGATCGAAAGTCCCGCTGCAACGGCGGTAATATAAGGACATGACTCATAAATAATGCCGATGATTTCCGGCGCACGGGTAAACAGGTTTTTGTCCGAAACTTTGAGCTTCATGTTATAAACAGAGATATCCGCCGAGACGGATAGTTTCCGAAGCAGTTCTGCAATATTTTTCAGCCGGCTCCCATCGAGCTGCAGACGTTCCATCATGAGCGGTGAAAGATGCATTGCCTTTGCGTTCTCGATGTCCTGCCTATTCAGCCGGATGAGCATGTCACGGTTGTCGTGAATGGCGGAAGCCATATCGCTGAGGATGGCGGTTTTTGTTGTTTTATCAAGCGCTTTCAGCATCGCGCTTGCTGATCTTGCCTTTTCGATGACCGGCCGTAATGAATCCATATTGAGCCTGACTCCAAACCTTTTTGCTTCGCGACCCATAATATATCAAGGTTTTATCAATATCACAGGAATTTTATCAACTATCGGGCCATGAAGCATGCATGTATATGGTAATGCCGAACGCTTGTTTCCGGGAAACCAAAATACTTAAAGAAAACCATTGCTGAAGTACCCTTTAACTATTATCTTTACCTATGTAATATTGAATACAAACCAAAAGGGAGACCATGAAAAATGAAGTTGCTGTTTATCGTCATGGCTGTTATGATCGCATCGAGCGCTTTCGCCCAGTTCGATCTGGGTGTGAAACTGGATGCGATTATTCCTACATCGAAAGCGAAGAATTTGATTTTCAGACCTATATCGATGAGGTCAGTAACCTGCAAAATATTACCGGTTTTGTCGGCGGGGGTTTTGCGATTATCAATATAGGATCGTTCGGAGTCCAGGCGGAAGCGCTTTTCTCAATGGAAGGATTTTCTGTTGAGGGTATTGTCGAAGGCGGGTCCGATGTGGTTGAGAATACCACCATCCGCACAAATTATATTAACGGCGTACTGATGGGCCGCTATAACCTGGACCTTGCGGTCATTAAGCCCTATGTTACGGCTGGTTTTAATCTGGGAATCCCGGTCGGTGACCCGGAAGTGCAGGGTGAGGATATTGACATTTCCAATTTCGATTTCTCAAAGATGGGGCTTGTGATCGGCGGCGGAGTGAAGCTGTTCGACATGGTGGAAGCGGACGTCCGGTACGTAAAGGGCGTCACGGATATTTACAGTGCAGAGACCAGTGAAGACGAATCCACCTTTTCCAATGTCATTCGCCTGTCGCTCGGACTGTATATATTTTAAAGTCGGGAACAAACGAAAGAATCACATTGACTGAGAGAAAATGTTGTCTTAAATTGCATGCAGACAGCAAGAGAATGGAAATGAAACAGTACACACACATGCATCATCATACAGCTCCGTAGGGAGCCGGGATGTGCACGCTGAGGAAAATGATCCCGATTCCCTGAAAGAATCGGGTTTTTTTATGTAAAGAAAAAAGGAAGGCAATGATTACCCTGGCGATCCAGAAAAAAGGAAGGCTTGCCTCTGCAAGCATGGGGAGCTGCCGCACCACTGCGGGATCCATCTGCATAACACCGGCAGTGATAAACTGAAAACGGCGGCGGTGAATTTCCCCGTCGAACTGCTTTTTCTCAGGGATGATGATATACCGCGCTATGTCGAAGACGGTATCGCAGACATCGGGATAGTGGGGGATAACGTGGTCCTGGAAAGCGGGGCCGGCATCGAGCGAGTTCTCCCGCTCGGCTTCGGCAAATGCAGGATGTCCCTGGCGCTGCCGAATATGAGGACTATAACGGTATCCATGATCTTGACGGAAAACGGATAGCCACTTCGTACGATCATATCCTGAAAAAATTCCTGAAAGCAAAAGGGATCAGGGCGGAGATCCACAAGATCTCCGGCTCGGTGGAGATCACCCCCGGCATTGACATGGCGGATGCGATCTTTGATATCGTCAGCACGGGAAGCACACTGATAAGCAACGGATTGAAAGAAGGTCGAAAACGATTCTGGAGTCGAGGCGGCCGTGTACGCGCACCGGCCGCTCAGCTGATGAAAGCAAACGCGACCTGGTCAACGAATCTCTGTTTCCGGATCCGGTCCGTGAATACGGCTAAAGGATTACAAGTACATTCTGTCTGGAACGTCCCGAACGAAAAGCTTGAGACCGTTTGCAGGATCCTGCCCGGCATGAAAAGTCCTACCATCATGCCGCTCGGGTGTGGCCGGCTGGAGCTCCGATGCCACTCAGTGATCCAGGAGGACAGGTTCTGGGAAGTCATCCAGCAGCTGAAGGAAGCCGGGGCGGAGAGCCTCCTCGTGGCCGACATTGAAAAAAATGATACTGTGAGAGGCAACATGAAGCATCTACAGATAATCCGCCTCGAAAAGTCACGCTGGACCGCGCTCTGTGAACGGCCTGCGATGATCTCACGGGACCAGACTGATCACCAGCGTAAGTGCGCCTTATTCGTCGAGGATGGTAAGGATCGAAGGGTGATGCCGCATTGCGTCGACTATGCGAAACACTATGACGGGGCCGATGTTGCAGAACGTACTGTTGCACGCCGGAGGCGATCGCCGCATCGCGAAAAACAGGTACCGGAAAGTGCTAAAGGACGGATATCCGGCCGTGCGATCCGCGAATATCAAGTCAGTTCCATGCAGCGCCAGCGTCCGGATACTGCGACCTGTCGAGACCATGCCGAGGCGTCCGGCGCTGGCGAGAGGCCAGGCCGGTGGAAAAGGTCGGGCATTGACGTTCCCGGGCGGCACCTGCACCGTCGTTCTCGACGCGTGCTGATGCTGGGCATGTCCCGCTGCTGCTTGCCGGCTGTCAGGAGATCGTCCTGTGTTCTCCGCCGCGCAGGGACGGCAGTCTGCACCCGGCCATCTGGGCGGCAAAGGAGACCGGGATCATAACCATCTGCAAAGCCGGGGGAGCGCAGGCGATCGCAGCAACGGCCTACGGGACAACTTCGGTCCCAAAGGTTTACAAGATCTTCGGCCCGGAAATCAGTATGTCACGGCTGCAAAATTGCTGATGGCTGCGGAGGGCACGGCCATCGATATGCCCGCAGGTCCCTCCGAAGTGCTGGTGATCGCGGATGCGCAGGCCGATCCTGTTTTCATTGCGGCGGATTTGCTTTCCCAGGCAGAACACGGCGCCGACAGCCAGGTCCTGCTGGTGACAACGGACGGGAATATGGCGCAGCGTGTGGAAGAGGAGATCCAGGAAGACAACTTCCCGGACTACCCGCGCGCAGGGGTGCGCCGCCAGAGCGCTTGAGCGCGGTGCAGCCGCTCGGTATGCGAAACGCTTGATGGACGTGTTGCTCGCTCCGAACCATTACGCTCCCGGGCACCTTATCATTCAGACCATTGATGCGGAAAAGCTCACCGGAAAGGTAAGCAGTGCGGGATCGGTCTTTATCGGGCCTTATACCCCGGAATCCGCGGGGGACTATGCCTCGGGCACCAATCATACCCTGCCGACCAACGCCGTATGCACGGAACTACAGCGGGGTTTCCGCCCCCATTCCTATATGAAGATGATCACCTTTCAGAAGATACTCGGGAAAAGGGCTCCGCGGAATCGGCCCCCTCGGTGGAGAACATGGCGGATGCGGAGGGCCTGAGGGCGCATCAGCTGGCTGTCACACGGCGCCTTCGGTCAATAAACCCGGAAGAGGAAAGCGAAATCATGGCATTTCACGCTTGACACCCTGCTCAGGGAGAACATCAGGACAATGGAAAAATATGCTTCCGCCCGGGACGAATTCAGTGGAACGGCGACCATATTCCTGGATGCAAATGAGAATTCCGCCGGGTCCGCGACAAGGAAAAAGATGAACCGCTATCCCCGACCCGCTGCAGCAGCGTCTGCGGAAAAACAAGATTGCCGGGAACAAAGCGGTCGATCCTGTAGACAAGGTCTTTCTGGGGAACGGCGGCGACGAAGCCATCGACCTGCTCGTGCGCGCTTACTGTGAGCCGGGACGCGACAGCCTCATGATCATGCCGCCCACCTACGGCATGTACCAAGTCTGTGCCGCGGTCAATGATGTGAACGTACTGCAGGTGCCTCTCCGTGACGATTTTTCCCTGGATACCGGAAAAGATCATCCGCCAGGCAAGCAAACACAGAGCCGAAACTTATCTTTATCTGTTCACCCGAATAATCCCAGCGGCAACCTTTTTGATACAAAGGATATTGAGAAGATACTGGCCGGCACTGAAAGCCTGGTGCCTTGTGGATGAAGCCTATATCGATTTTTCTGATGCAGTTTCCTGGAATCAGCGCATTGATGCATTTCCCAACCTCGTTGTGATCCAGACCTTTTCAAAAGCCTGGGGAATGGCGGGGCTGCGGCTGGGAATGGCCTTTGCCGGTCCCGGAATCATTGAGATCATGAACAAGATCAAATATCCCTACAATGTCAGCGACCTTACCGCGGAAGCGGCCCTTAAAGCGCTGAAAGACGGAAGCCGGAAACAAAGGATCGTACGGAAGGTCAAAAAGGAGCGTGCATGGCTGATGGAACGCCTGCGGGAACTTCCGGCAGTGGAAAAGGTTTTTCCCACGGACGCGAATTTTTTTCTGCTGCGGGTAAGCAACGCAAAAGAGGGTATACGGCTACCTGCGATCGGAGGGTATTGTCGTCCGTGACCGTTCCGGTCAGCTGCACTGCGGGAATTGCCTTCGCATCACTGTGGGAACGCGGAGAGAGAACCGGATATTGCTGAAAAAACTGAATGAATATTCAGGGGAGAGGAACCCATGAAAACGGCGCAACTTTTTATTCTGACCACGGGCCAGAAGCCCTCATTCACGAGACGGCGGATGAACGGATCGACAGCTTGGAGAAACTCCGCTTCCTCCCCGGGGTGATAACAGCTTCAGGTAATATATCAGCAAGAACTGATTATCAGCTTGTTGTGGTAAGCAATCGGGACGGCCTCGGAAGGCTCGCATTATCCTGGGAGCGTTTCCGGACCGCGCAGAACCGTATAGATGGAAATATTGCCAAATGGAGGGTGTCCTGCTTACCGCTGTCAGACGTTCCGCTGGACCGGCACTATGCTTCGGAAAAGGCGCCGACACGGAAGACCGGGACCGGATTGTTCACGGCGTATATGAATGCCGATCATGATCTGGAGAAATCCCACCGTGATCGGCGGCCGGATTCCGATATCCGCCTTGCGAAGCACCTGCATGCCGAGAGCGTTTTATCGGGGAATACCGTCCCGATGCGGACTTTTTCAGCACGCTCATGGAAAGCGATCGCCGATCTTCTGATAAGGCCGGAGCCGGAGGCGGACCGGTCACTGCGCAAAACCCGGGAGACGGAGATATCGAAATATGGATCGATCTTGACGGCAGCGGCAAGGCGGATATTTCCACCGGCATCGGGTTTTATCGACGATCGCATGCTGGAGCTTTTTTTTGCAAAACATGCGGGAACGGACTGCCGCAGAAACGTCCGGGGGGACCTGCACGTTGACACCCACCACACCGTCTGAGGATACCGCACTGGTGCTTGGCGAAGCGATGCGAAAGGCCCTGGGAGATAAACGCGGCATTGAACGTTCCGGCTTCCTGCTTCCCATGGATGAAGCGCTTGCCCGGGTCGCGCTGGACCTTTCCGGAAGGCCGAACCTTGTATGGGATGTCCGGATCGGCCATGCAATGCTCGGCGTATTCCCTTCGGAAATGCTGAAGCATTTTTTCAAATCCCTCTGCGATTCGCTCGGCTGCACACTGAATATCCAAGCCGAAGGAGAGAACGACCATCTCATATCGCCGAAGCCCTGCTTTTTCGAGGCTGCGGCGAGGTCCTTTAAACAGGCTTTCCGGGTCACCTCCGGAGACCTGCCCAGCACAAGGGGGATCCTGTGATGGACCTTGTGATCATGCCCGGTACAATGCGGGAAATATCCGTTCCGTCCAGATCGCACTTTCCCGGCTCGGGGTACAGGCGGAGGTCACGGAGGATGCGGAAAGGATCCGGAATGCCGATAAGGTCATTTTCCCCGGTGTCGGGGAAGCTTCCTCTGCAATGCGCTATCTGCATTCACACGGTCTGGATGCACTGATCCCGGGATTGACGCAGCCGGTGCTGGGAGATCCGCCCTCGGACTGCAGCTCATGTGCTCCTTCACGGAAGAGGGGAATACGGAATGCCTGAAAATATTCCACAGCGAAGTAAAACGCTTTCCGCCCGGGGAAAAGGTCCCGCGTATAGGGGCTGGAATAGTATTTATGGTCTGAAGGGACCGCTTTTCAACGGTATTCCGGAAGGGTCGTACGTGTATTTTATCCACAGTTTTGCAGCGGAACCCGGCAGGGAACAGACCGCTGCTGCGGACTACATTGCCACCCCTTTTCCGCGGCATTACAGAAGAAAAATTTTTACGCCCTGCAGTTCCATCCGGAAAAAAGCGGCGTTACCGGGGAAAAAATACTGAAAAACTTTTTGATGACCGGAGACTGCCGACGGTGAAATGCGATGATCGAGATCATTCCCGCCATCGATATTATGGATGCTTCCTGTGTCCGGCTTACGCGGGGAAGTATGACCGCGGAACCGCAGTGCTATCACCCGGATCCTCTTTCGGTCGCAAAACGTTTCGAAGCGGCGGGAATGCGAAGGCTTCATTGCGTCGAGGTCTCGATGCGGCCCGGCTCGGACATGTGGTGAACACGGATACCCGTGGAAGCCATCTGCAGGGGGACCGGCCTGCGCGTGGACGTCGGAGGCGGCATCAGGACGGAGGCGGATGTCGAACGCGCATCTTTGCCGCGGGAGCCGGCCGCAGGTGCACCGCCGGAAGCATCGCGGCAGAGGAGCCGGCCCGCGTCAGCAGCTGGCTGAACGGTACGGCGCGGAGAAGATCATCCTGGGCGCCGATTTCAGGAACGGGCGCATTTCCGTCTCCGGCTGGCAGAAGGACAGTCCCCTGGAACTGATGGATTCTCGGAAAGCTACGTTTCACGGGGAATAAAGACCGTCATCGGCGCGGACATCTCCCGTGACGGCATGCTGGGCGGAAGCGCGGAGAACACACACGTCTGCAGATAAAGCGGCGATCTCCGGTGTACTTTATCTTATCGCCAGCGGAGGCGTAGCTTCCGTGGAGGACATCCGGAGGCTCGAAACATTGAATATTGATGGCGTGATCGTGGGAAAAGCGCTTTATGAGGGGCGCATACGATTGCAGCAACTCAGGGAGTTCACGGGAACATGCTGACAAAACGCATTATACCCCTGCCTGGACATCCGTGACGGTGAAACGAGGTAAAGGGTGTACGTTTCACCGGTATCCGCGCGCCGGGCTGATTCCCGTCGCACTCGCCCGGCGGTTATGCCCTTGCCGGCGGCCGATGGATCTGGAGCTTTCTGGACATTACCGCAACGGTGGAAAAACGGAATAACGTTCGCGGAAAACTGGCGGCAGAAAGATCGCCCCGTGACATCAATATCCCCTTTACTGTCGGCGGGATCCGCTGCGAGGAGGATGTCGCAAGGCTCCTTGACGCCGGCGCCGATAAGATCAGCATCAATTCCGCGGCGGTGCGGGATCCCGCAGTGATCGACAGGCTTGCGGGACGTTTCGGAAGTCAGTGCGTTGTACTTGCGGTCGATTGCAAGGAACACGGAGACCGCTCGTTCGTGTATCTGGATGGGGGCAGAACGCGGACGGAGACGCGAAACCCTGTCCTGGGTCCGGGAGGCGCGAGCGCGCGCGGAGCGGGGAGATCCTGCCGACGTCCATGGACCATGACGGGACGAAGGACGGGTCCCGCCCGGGGATCACCCGGGAGGTCTCCGGCAGCCTGAATATCCCTGTTATTGCCTCAGGAGGCGCCGGAAGGCCGGAACATTTTCTTGAGGTCTTCAGAGAAGGAAAGGCGGATGCCGCTCTGGCCGCAAGTGTCTTTCACTTTGCGGAGATCGGGATACCGCAACTGAAACGATACATTATCTGCATGAAAATACAATTCCCGTAAGAATGACATGAAAGGATCACGATGGAAATTGATTTCAAAAAAGGAAAAGGACTCATCCCCGCCATCATTCAGGATGCCGGTAGCGAAAAGGTACTGATGCTGGGTTATATGAACAAAGAAGCGTACAGGATATCACGTGAAAAAAGCGGAAAGGTGACATTCTACAGCCGCTCCCGGAAAAAGCTCTGGACAAAGGGGGAAAGCTCCGGAAATACCCTTCACATTCCGCGGATATCCAGGCGGATTGCGACGCCGATACCCTGCTGATCCATGCCGTACCCGAAGGACCGGTCTGTCATACGGGGGACGATACGTGTTTCGGCAACGCGAACCCCGGCCATTTCCGCTTTATCGAGGAACTTGAAAAGATCATCGGGGAACGGAAGGCACATCCCGTTCAGACCTCCTATACCGCCTCGCTTTTCAGTGAAGGGATTAAAAAGATCGCCAAGAAAGTCGGGGAAGAAGCAACGGAGGTCATCGTCGAAGCCCTTGAGGACCGCCGGGAACTTCCTGAAGGAAGAACTTGCAACCTGTTCTACCATATCCCTGGTACTCATGTCGGACAAAGACCTCACCCTGGACGATATCAATCTTGTCCTCCGGAACCGTCACAAAGAAGGATGAGCCCGGACACGGCCCGTTCTCCACATTAAAATATTGCTAATAGCAATAATAATCGCAATAATTACGAATAAATAGCAGATGTTATGCAAACACTCATTGCTATCATTCCGATATACTCTCATATTACAGAAGAATAACAACATGGGATGTGGTCTAAAGGCAAGGCACTCGGCCGTTAACCGAGAGGGTCAGGGTTTGGAATCCCTTCATCCCAGCATAATAAGACGTTAAGAGATTTGAGCGTTTTTCTCGCATCTGTCCCGGCAAATCTCGGGGTGTGACACGCATAGAAAAGTTGATTTGTCGATTTGTCGAATCGTCGAGTTGACAATATTTTTGAATCAGGCCGAACGGCAGAACTAGACGCCGGGACAGTTCGGCATATTGAAGGGATTTCCGCAGATTCATCGGGGTAATCCGTCGATCTGTGTTAAATTCCCCATTTTCATCCAGGATACGCTGCGCACCTGCAAACTTCCGGGTAATAAAAAGCACATAGCGGATATCTGACGGCGATCGTCCGCTGGATGGCTTCCTGGAATTGCCAGTCGCTGGTCATTGCTTCATCGTTCCCGTCGAAAGCCGGTCCGATCAGGTCACCGTGCCGCGGTTCGTCACAGCCGAGCCGCTGTTTCCGTTCGTAATATCTTCCGGTCATCAAAAAACGGCCTCGGGGACATCCTTAAGTTCGGGATCTGTCCGTGGTCCGGGATCGTCGCATCTTTTCAGTTCGGCAAGTTTCTCCCGGCATATCGAAGGGCGCTTCGCCCGTGTGCTTGGCGATCACGCCGGGATCAGGGTGCGTGAAGGGCAGATACCCCGACGGCATCCCGGGGCTGGTATCCCTTCACCGTTCCGTACGTAAAGCGTAGGGTTCCGGTGGCATCGGGATACAGCGGTTTATCGTAATAGATGTCAAGCACTTCAATATATTGCTGTCTCAGGTCATTCATGTGTGCGCCCCAGTTGCGGTTTCGTTCCCTTTTTTCAAATTTCGGGGGCATACAGCCAAACGGCAAGCTGGACGACGGGCTCATTCAGGCCTTCAATTTCCGAAGCGCTCATGGAAAAGATTTCTTGTGCAAATTCGGCATCTTTCAGTTTGCTTTCCGCATATGCGGACTCCACCCATTCCTCGGGATCCTCCGGAAGTTCAAAGAAATGGAATCCATCGGGAGCGGACTTTGCTTTCCGGAGGGCCCGGAGCAGCACCCGTTTGTCGTAGGGTTCATAGAAGCTGCAGGTGGCGGTCGGGAATCCGTTTGCAACAAATCCCTTTACCCGCGTTCCGAAAACTCCGGATCACGGTCCGCTTCCGGCTTTTCACGTTCCCTTGCCACCTCATCGGCGTAATCCGCCAGATAGTAAAGCAGTCCGCTGTAATAGCCGAAACTGTCAAGAATATCGTCATAAACCTCGTATGACGCCTGTTCTTCGATCAGCTTGAACATTTCCTTATAGAGTTCCGCATAACGCCGGTTCAGCCTGCGGTCGGAAGCAATGAATTGCCGTATCTTGTCTTCTTCGGCTTTTTTCCTTTCAATAAAACCGGTTTCAAGCATGCCGTCGACGTTGCCCTGATATTTTTCATTCATATTGTTGATGCTTGCATTGAGGCTTGCAAGACGGATCTCCCCCTGCGGATCGTCCTCCGTCACTTCCTCCATGATAGCCAGCAATTCCTCATGCGTGTTGATCCGGGGAATATAGAACTTGTTCAGCGTATACTCCACATCACGGGAGGTCCGGTAACGTGTGGTCTTTCCCGGGAAACCGATGATGAATGCCGGATCTCCGGCCGGAAGGTCCTCGTCAGCGACCCTCAGCCATGTGTCGCAGTTCAGTGGAACGTTCGCTTCGGAATATTCCGCGGCTTTGCCGTCCGGGGACTGATAAACGCGCAAGAAGGTGAAATCCCCGGTATGGCGCGGCCACATCCAGTTGTCCGTATCACCGCCGTATTTGCCGATGGATGCGGGAGGTGCATATACGATGCGCACGTCATGGTACTTGGTGAATACATCTTGCGGTCTTCCCGTCCTTCAAAGAGCTTCACCACCTTGCGGCGCACGTCTTCGCGCCCGCCTTCCGTTTCCTCCTCGATCTCCCTGCGTTCGCGCGTCATGCTCTTTTCACGCTGGGTGAGGTCCCCGGCAAAGCGTGCGGAACGGATGACCTGCTTGGTGACATCCTCGATCTCGCGAAGCACATAGGCGTATTGCCCCGGTGCGGGAAGCTCCTCGCTTCTATCCCGTGCCAGGAAGCCGTTTTTGATGTAATCCACGCTGTCCTGCGCTGAAATGCGCTGCAGGGCCCCGTAGGCGCAGTGATGATTGGTCAGCACGAGCCCGTCCGGGGACACGAAAGGATGCGGAACAGCCGCCGAGCCAGACGATGGCATTGTGCAGGCTCGCTTTCCCGGGGTGATAAATACTGTCTGCCGGGAGGGTGAACCCCTTTCCCTTTAGTCCAAGATCGAGTACGATCTGGGTCATCAGCCACATGCCCTCATCTGCAAAGATCAGGGATGCACATACAAACAAAAACAGAGTAAAACGTTTTATCATCTTCACACACTCCTTAGCAATATCCTTTTACTTAATAAGTTAATTATTCTTATATAAAATGGGAAGAGAATATTTTAAAAAAAGGTTCAGGAACGCGTCCCGCGATGTTTCCGCACGGAGTTTCATGCGCCGTGCCGAGCGTATGTGCATTCAGGCTGAAATACTTCTCCAGATCAGTCAGCGGGCTTTGTCGCGGATGGTCGAATTTTTCGATATTCCCCATGCTGCGGACCTGTACGTAATTGTCGTGAATGTAAATGAATTTATCATCGATGAAACGGGATGCGACGACGGCGTTGATAGGGTCGAAGGAGCGTATCCAGAACGCTCTGAAGCTTGCTTCATCGAGGGGATCGGCATGAAAGGTGTAGCGGGTCTTCTGCTGCCCGCCGGGTGATGTTGTCCAGGAGCTGGTATTGCCCTCCCCTTCAGATGACTGACGACACAAATTCAATGGCGCCGTTCTTTAGGTGCGATGGCTCATACTTTGCGGATCTCGAGGGGTTCGTTGATCAGATAGCCCGGATCGATCAGATATTTCTTTCCGGTCCTGCTCCGCGATCAGCAAAGAAATGCGGAAAACTTCTGCGGTGGATGTCCGCTTTGACCGGATAGGCTTTCACGCATTCGACCGCCAGGGGTTGCAGGATGAGGTTCACCCAGGGAAAAACCAGGATTCCCTCCGAAATGCAGGGACTGGTGCTCGGACAGAACGGTCCTGCTGTCCCGCGGCCTTTCCGGGGCGCTTTTTCCAGGCGCGGAGTATCTTGCTGACGTTTTTCATAAGGTATCTGCTTCAGGATGGAGAAGAAAATGTCTGTCATGGATCTTTTTCATTATAAAAATTATAAAAAAAATCACCACAAAGCAATAACGTAAAAAAAAGGATCCTCATTATCATGACCGGGATGTCCGAATAATTCTCAGAAAAATATTTGAAATATTTGCCATATAGCTTAAACTTCGCTTTATGGCAAATTACCTCGACCGCATTATCAAAAAATACAGCAATATGCAAGGGAACGCCATCCCGATCCTGCAGGAATTGCAGGAAAAAGCGGGGTGCTTGTCCGAAAGCATCTCTGCGTTACATTTCAGAAAAAACCAATATCCCGGCAGCAGAATTGTTCGGGATCGCGACTTTTTATTCAATGTTCCGTCTGAAACCGCAGGGACGACATCTCATAAGGACCTGTAAGGGGACCGCTTGTCATGTGTCCGGGGCAGATACCCTCGCCACGGCGATCCGAACCTATCTCAACCTTCAGGAAACGGAAAATACGACGGATGACGGACGCTTCACCCTCCTGGAGGTGGCCTGTCTGGGCTGCTGCAGCCTTGCACCCGTTGTCATGATCGACGATACTACCTACGGGAAGCTTAGCGCCGAAAAGATCATAAGGATTTTGAATACCTATGATTGAAACGATGAAGATCCGAAAAATAAAAGTGGGGCTTGCAAGCTGCGGACTGGCGGCCGGTGGCCGAGCCGTGTACGATGCTTTTCAAAAAGCCCTGCCGGAAAGCATTGAACTGCAGAAAACCGCCTGTCTCGGCTTTTGTTATGCCGAACCCATGGCGGAGGTCATCGATGAGGATGGCGAAAGCCGTGTTTACGGATATCTTTCAGAAAAAGACATTCCGGCGTTTGTCAGCGGCACGCCGCCTGAAAAGAAACTCATTCTTTCGGACAGCCGGGATGCTCCGGCCAATGCACAACTGGCAAAACAGGTCCGCATCGTGACCCGGAACTCCGGGCGTATCGACCCCGAAAATATCCGGGATTATTTGGACAGCGGCGGCTACCGCTCCCTGAAAAAAGCCTGTACGGAAATGACTCCGCAGGAGGTCATCAATACCATCAGGGATTCCGGCCTGCGCGGCAGGGGAGGCGCGGGTTTTCCCACAGGGCGGAAATGGCAGTTCGCAAAAGATGCCCCGGGAGACAAGAAATACATTATCTGCAACGCGGATGAGGGCGACCCCGGCGCCTTTATGGACCGGAACGTACTGGAAAGCGACCCCCACAGTGTTCTGGAAGGTATGGCGATCTGCGCGTATGCGGTCGGCGCCGATGAAGCATACATCTACTGCCGCGCCGAATATCCGCTGGCGGTCAAGCGCCTCCGGAAAGCTATTTCGGATGCCGAAGCAGCCGGTTACCTGGGAAAAGACCTTTTCAACAGCAGGTTCGACCTGCGGATAAAGATCAAAGAAGGCGCCGGGGCTTTTGTCTGCGGCGAGGAGACCGCCCTGATCGCTTCCATTGAAGGGAGACGCGGAATGCCGCGTCTGCGGCCCCCTTTTCCTGCCCAGTCTGGGATATGGGGGAAGCCCACGAACAACAACAATGTGGAGACCTACGCCTCCGTGGCCTGGATCATCGGGCACGGTCCGGAAGCTTATGCCGCATACGGAACGGAAAAAAGCAGGGGAACAAAGGTATTTGCACTGGCAGGAAAAGTGCGGCATACGGGACTGGTGGAAGTCCCCATGGGCATGACCCTTCGGCAGATCATTTTTGACATCGGCGGAGGGATCGAAAACGACCGTCCCTTCAAGGCCGTGCAGCTGGGAGGTCCGTCGGGAGGATGCCTGCCGGAAAGCCTTCTGGACACACCGGTTGACTACGAGTCCATTGTCAGGACCGGCGCCATTATGGGATCCGGCGGGATGGTGGTCATGGATGACAGTATCTGCATGGTGAACATTTCCGCTTTCTTTTTGAATTTCACGCAGAACGAATCCTGCGGAAAGTGTACTTTCTGCCGCATCGGGACCCGCCGTATGCTGGAGATCCTCCGGCGCATACAGAACGGGGACGGAAAACTCGAAGACATCGGCAAACTGGAAGCACTGGCGGAGCAGATCACTGCCAGTTCGCTTTGCGGGCTCGGGAAAACCGCGCCGAATCCCGTGCTGACGACACTTCGCTATTTTAAAGACGAATATATCGCCCATATTGAAGAAAAGCACTGTCCTGCAGGCGTCTGCAGCGCGCTGGTCACGTACCGTATCGATGAAGAAGCCTGCACGGGATGTACCCTCTGCGCTCGGAGCTGCCCGGTGAACGCTATCTCGGGGGCGCCGAAACAGGCCCACGAGATCGTTCAGGATATCTGTATTTCCTGCGGCGCCTGCTATCGCGTCTGCAGGTTCAATGCGGTGATACGCAGTTAAAAACGGAAAAACGTACACGATGATCCATATTTTCCTGAATCACAAGAAAGTGGCCTGCAAAGAAGGCCAGACCCTCCTGGAAGTGGCCCGTGAGCACGGCATTCATATTCCCACGCTCTGCCATGAAACCGAACTCAATGCTTACGGTTCCTGCTGGGTCTGTTCCGTAAAGGTGGAAGGCGTCAGCGGATTTGTCACGTCCTGCGGTACCGCCGTTCGGGACGGCATGTCCGTGATCACGGATTCAGAGGAAGTCCGTAAGGCAAGGAAAACGGCGCTCGAACTGCTTTTGTCCGATCATTATGCAGACTGCGAAGCGCCCTGCAAAACCGCCTGTCCCGATCATGTGGACATTCAGACCTATGTGTCCCTGATCGCGAACGGACAATTCCGGGAAGCGGTCGCAGTGATTAAACGCGATCTGCCCCTGCCGATGTCCGTCGGCCGAATCTGTCCCGCTTTTTGCGAAGAGGAATGCCGACGGAAGCTGGTGGATGAATCCGTTGCGATCCGTCAGCTGAAACGCTGTGCGGCGGACCTGGAGCTTGAGGACTGGGAATATGTGCCGGAGCGCAAGGAAGCCAAAGGGAAAAAAGTGGCCGTGATCGGTGCAGGTCCCGCAGGCCTGACCTGTGGATACTACCTCAGCATCGAAGGCTATCAGGTCGATGTTTTCGAATCCATGCCGCAGGCAGGCGGATGGGCTGCGCTACGGCATCCCGGAATACCGTCTTCCCAAGACGGTGCTGGACCGGAAGATCCGGATCATGTGCAGCAGCGGGATGCATATTCATTACGGGAAAAGGCTGGGAAAAGATATTTTTCTACAGGACCTTGAGAACCGTTATGATGCCGTTTTCATGGGTATCGGCGCCCAGGCGGCCGTTCCCGATGCGCGATCAAAGGCGCAGACATGGACGGTCTTTTGCTGGGTGTCGACTACCTGCGCGATACGGCACTGGGGAATACGCCGGAGATCGGAAAACAGGTTGCGGTTGTCGGAGGAGGGGATACCGCGGTCGACTGCGCGCGGACAGCCCTGCGCCAGGGAGCGGAGGTCACCCTGCTTTACCGGCGTACCCGCAGGGAAATGCCGGCCGAGGATTACGAGATCGATGCCGCTGAAAAAGAGGGCGTTCGCTTTCGTTTCCTTGAGAACCCCGTGGAAATGCGGGGGAACGGCAGGCTGGAAGAACTGGTGATCGAACAC
Organism: Fidelibacterota bacterium; assembly: GCA_034520235.1. Lineage (GTDB taxonomy): Bacteria > Fidelibacterota > Fidelibacteria > Fidelibacterales > Fidelibacteraceae > M50B103. The sequence goes on along the minus strand of JAXHNS010000001.1, from coordinate 1,202,873 downwards.
ATGGAACTCGGCGAACCCGATGCAAGCGGGCGCTGCAGGCCGCTTGCGACCGGAACGACCTATGCGAAATCCTTTGACACCGTGATCGCGGCCATCTCCTCCAGAAGACCGATGTCTCCTGTTTCGGAAATGAGGATGCGATCGACAAGAAGCGCATAAGGCTGACGGAAAAGAATATTGCCGACTCCGATGAAGCGACCATGCACTGGTACGGGAAGGTTTTTGCCGGCGGGGATTTCCGCCGGGGACCCGCCACAGCGATCGAGGCGATCGCCGACGGGAAAAACGCGGCGCTTTCCATCGACCGTTTTCTGTGCGGGGAGATCATGCGGACAATGCCCGCTTTCAATTCCAAAAAAGCGGAAAGGACCTCCGATATCCCTCCCGCCGAATATGACCATATCAAGAAGGCGGAGCGTCTGTATGCCGAACGCTGAAAATGGAGGAAAGAAAAGGGAATTTCCGGGAAGTGGAACAACCGTTCCCCCGGGATAAAGCCCGCGAGGAAGCCTCGCGGTGCCTGGAATGCGGCTGTATGGCCGGCAGTGACTGCCTGCTCCGCGATTATGCCACCGAATACGGTGCAGATCAGGACATTTTGCCGGTGAGCATAACGATCATCCGGTCGATGACAGCCATCCCTTTATTGTCCGGGACCCGAACAAGTGCATCAACTGCGGACGCTGCATAAGGATTTGCGCAGAAGTTCAGGGGCCCGCAGTGCTCGGCTATATTTACCGGGGATTTTCCACCCTTGTGGGACCCGAGTTCGGCGGAAAACTGGAAGAAACGCCCTGCACCACCTGCGGGAAATGTATCGAGGTCTGTCCCACCGGCGCTCTCCTTCCGAAAACGCAGGGATACAAGCCGAATCCGGGGTATTACCAGATCCGCGACAGCCGCTGCACGGAATGCGGCGCAGCCTGTGAAGTCAGTATCCGTTATGCGGGGAAGACCGTGCTGCAGGTCGCTCCCCGGGAAGGGAATGGTTATAACGGAAAGGATCTTTGCTACAGGGGGAAATTCGGATGGCAGAACGAAGACCTTCAGTACGACGCTGAAAAGTTGAGCGATCTGAAGGACATCCCCCGGGGCAGTGTCCTGCTGATCCCGCCGAAAATGACAAATGAAATGATCTGTGAAGCGATTGCCTTTGCAAAGAAACACCATCTAAAATATCTCAGCACCGAATTTACCGCCGATCCGGGCGACGGGCGCAGGGAACATGCCGGCATGCGGGATCTTATGGATGCGGATGTGATCGTGCTTCTGGAACCGCTGAATCAGATGCTGAAGGCCCGGGCGCGCCTGGCGCAGTTGAAAGGGGCCAGACTTATTGTGATCAGCGGGGGAGTGGATCATTATCAGCGTTTTGCCGATGACACGTATACTTCGGTCGCTCAGCTTGAGACTGACGCTTTGAAGGGGAAGATCGTATTTGTTTATCACCGTGAAACCTGTCCCGCCGCAGAAAGAAAAGCGGTATGGGAAAAGGTTGAAGTCCTGGATTTCGCACGTGTCTGGGTAAATTCAGACTATCTGGAACACCCGGGGGTTTCTCCGGGCCGGGATACCGGTAAGGGATGCACTGAAAGCGGAAAATGTGATCGTTTTCGGTCCCACACCGGAGAATGTGAAGGCGCAGCATATCATCCGTCTTCCGCTGAAGGCCTTCAGCCTGAAAGGCAGGTTCCTCAGCGATACCGGGGAAAAGATCGTTCTGGAATAAAAAGGGGGTGGCATCACGCGGCAATATTCAACCCCTCCACAAGGTCGGGGTTGGGGGATATTGGATGGCATCACGCAGTCCCGGCATTCCATGCCGGGCTATTCAAGTTCAACCCTTCGATCACCTCAGGGCTGCAAGGTATTCTCTGCTCTGTCAACCTATTTCAGGACGGGTCAACCGCTAAACTCTAAACGCTAAACGCTAAACAGGATCCCGTCGTCAGACAGTGGGGATCCTAAACCTCCCGCTTCACTGAAGGTTCGCGGGACAGGCAAGTTCAGCATGACAATGTACATTTTGTCTCTCCGTCTCAACGGCTCAACAGCTCAACATCACTTGATCATATTACGGATCAGGTCAAGGAGCGCCTGCAGTTCATCCGGCTGACGGTCCGCCATATGTGCGATGCGGAAAGTCTTTTCCTTCAGGTTCTTGTATCCGTTGGATATCATATACCCTTTTTCACCGAGGTGTTTATTGAGGTCCGCCACGGAGATCCCCTTTGTGTTCCGGATCGTCGTTACCGTATTGGAACGGTAGCCGTCCGCGGCAAACAATGCAAAGCCGGAATCCACGGCCCAGCTGCGCACCATCTCCGCCATTTTTTTATGACGTTCATAACGGCGTTCCTGACCTTCGGTATTCAGGATGTAGTCAAGCTGTTTATCCAGTGCGAACATGTGCGGGATACTGGGAGTGGTGGGATACTGGTAAGGTTTTTCCTTCACAAATTTATACAGTTTCAGGAAATCAAAATAAAATCCCCGGTGTTCTACCTGCTTCCCGTATTCAATGGCGCGGTTGGTCACGGAAGCGCAGGACATTCCCGGAGGGAGCCCGAGGCATTTCTGTGTGGAGGTGATGCAGACGTCGATCCCGAGAGTTTGTCGACCTCGATCTTCACGCCGCCCATTGAAGAAACGGCATCCACAAGCCATATCACTTCCGGATATTTTTTCCGGACTTCGGCGATGGCCTCGAGGTCGTTCATCACGCCGGTTGACGTCTCATTATGGGTCACGGTAAAAACATCGTATTTTCCCGTGGCAAGATATTTGTCAACGGTCTCCGGCAGGGTCGGGGTTACCCATTCCACTTCCACCTTGTCGACCGGAACGGCATTCCCTTCGGCAAGCTGGGCCCACCGGTTTCCGAAGGCGCCGACAGAAAACACTGCTGCGCGCCGGGCGGTGAAGGAACGGATCGCCCCTTCCATCAGACCGGTCCCCGATGACGAGGAAAGCAGGATCGTATTTCCGTATAAAAGAGCCGGCGGAGCTTATCGGAGATACTTTCCTGCAGGGCGGAAATATCCTTGGTCCGGTGTCCGATCATCGGTGTGGAAAAGGCCTTCAGGATTTCTTCCCGGACGTCTACCGGTCCCGGAATAAACAGTTTCTTATGCATATTGCACCCCTTGACTTTTATATGAATGTTTCAACACAAAAATATACAAAAATAAACCGGTCTTGCCAATATCCTTCGTAAGCATTCTTTTTCAGTGAATACCAACGATAAGTTCCCGGAGTCCGCGCTTGGGAACATGATGCACGTCCCGTTCATCACGGTAATAATGCGTATCGCCGTTCTCCATCGCTTCCACGACCGCTTTCTCGGAGGGTTTGCCGAGAGCCAGGACATAACGGATAATGTATCTGTCGCTGATGGCAAAGGACCTTCGGATGACATCCCTGTCGATCGATCCCAGCATGCAGCCGCCGTACCCTTTTCCACGGCCGTGAGCAGCATGCTCTGGCACATGATCCCTGCGTCGGTATCGAACTTTTCCGGAGATCTGCGTGTCACCCAGGACGATGATATAGGAAGTCGGACGCTCATCCTCTGCCGGTCCCTTCCAGCCTTTCAGATATCCCGCCCAGGAACAACAGGGAAAAATACTGTCGCAGGCTTTGCGGGAATGAAGGAGGATGAATTTCACCGGCTGATCGTTCCGGGCGGAAGGGGAGAGGCGTGCCGCCGTGACAAGGTCTTTCAGGTCCTCCAAGCTCATCACCGGCTTCTGTTCAAAACGCCGGTAGCTGCGGTTCCTGAGAAGCAGTTCCTTTAACATAAAGAACCTCCTACGTTTTATTCTGAAGATTTAAAAAGCGTTTGATAATATCCTGTGTGCTCGGTCCTCATCGGCCTTGATGTGTTTGGAAAAGAAATTCCGTACATGGGTTTTCTTATAGCCGAGTGACTCCAGCGCCAAGAGGGCATCCTGAAGATTGGCGGAAAGCGGGGAATCGGCCGGAATCCCGCTGAGAGAGGTTACCTCATTGTCGGAGATCTTCTCCTTGAGCTCAAGGATGATCCGGCGTGCGGTACTTCTCTCCCACGCCCGGAGCCCGCTTGACGGCCGCCACATCGCCCTGAAGGATATATTCCGTCAGTTGCCGGTGCGTGATACCGGAAAGGATGTTGATCGCCTGTTTCGGTCCGATACCGGACAGGGAGATCAGTTTAAAGAACATTTCGCGCTCGTCTTCCTCGGCGAAAGCGTAGAGCTGCAGGATATCTTCACGGACGTGCAGGTAGGTGAGCAGGCGGCAGGGGCTCCCTTCGGCAGGAAGCTTGTCGAAGGTATGAAGGGTGATATTGCACTGCAGTCCGATGTGACCGGTGCTGACGACCACGCTGTCGGTGTGTTTCTCCGCGACGTGGCCCGTGATGAAATATATCATACCTGCCTCCCGGTTTTCAGGATATTAAAACGGATCTGATGATAATGGGTGATGGCCACCGCAAGGGCATCGGTCACATCCATACTTCCCGTCAGTTCCTGTATCTTCAGCATTTTCATTACCATGTACCTTACCTGTTCTTTCGAAGCGCTGCCCACGCCGGTGAGCGCTTTTTTTACAATGGTTGCGGGATATTCGAATACGGGGCAGTCCCTTTCCTCCGCGGCAAGGATAAGCACGCCGCGTGCATGCCCGAGCTTGAGGGATGTGCGCGGATTGATATTGGAGAAGGTCTCTTCGATCGCAAAAACATCCGGCTTGTGATCGTCGATGATCTCTGTGCAGGTCCTGTGGAGGATGGCAAGTTTTTCAGGGAAAGATCCGGCTTTGGAAGTGGAGATCGCCCCTGCCGCCACAAAGTGTATGCGGGAACGGTCAAGAAGAATGATACCGTAGCCGCTGACGTTCAGGCCGGGATCTACGCCAAGGATGATCATGCGTTAAGCTTTTCCATGATATCCTCCGGGATATCGGAATTGTCCCAGACTTTCTGCACATCGTCGTGATCCTCCCAAGGATATCGAAAAGTTTTATGTATTTATCAGCATCTTCCTACATCGCCGATCCTGACGGTAGTCCCCGGCATCATTTCGATGTCCGCATGTTCAATTTTGTAATTTTCCCTGAGGGACTCATGAACATCGTTAAATGCGGAGGATTCCGTAAGGACACTGAAGGTCTCGCCCTCGTTCACCACATCTTCGGCGCCGGCATCCAGGGCCGTGAGCATGAGTGTGTCTTCGTCGGTATTTTCCGCGGAAACGATGATATTCCCTTTCCGGGTGAAATTCCAGGATACCAGAGCCGTTCTCGCCGAGATTCCCCCCGTATTTGGAGAGGAGATGGCGGATCTCCGCGACGGTACGCTGTTTATTGTCCGTAAGCACCTCGATCATCAGCGCAATACCGAAGGGCCCGTAGGCTTCATCGACGACCTCTTCGTAATTCACGCCCTCCAGTTCGCCCGTTCCCTTTTTGATGGCGCGTGTTACCGTATCATTGGGAATATTGGCGTTTTTTGCGGCGATGACGGCTGTGCGCAGCCGCGGATTCGTGTCGGGGTCGCCCCCGCCGACCTTTGCGGCAACGGTGATCTCTTTCAGGATCTTCGTCCAGACCTTTGCGCGTTTTGAATCCTGTGCCGCCTTCCGGTGTTTTATGTTCGCCCATTTGCTGTGTCCGGCCATAGTATTTCCTCTTTATTGGCTTATGTATTGTATTTTATAAAATACGTACCTGCACGAAAAAATGCAATGACATTTACATCCCGCGGCCATGAAAAGAACGGGTATAAAAAAACCGCCCTGAAGCCAGGGCGGTATTGTATCTTTACCTTTGTGTTTAACGGAAGCCGCGTTTGTTCTGCTTGATGGAGTCGAGTTCGGCAACTTCGGTTTGCAGTTTCTCGATCTCGCGTGAAAGGTCCTGTATCTGCTGGGTCGCACGGACGTTGTTCTGGGTCACGGTACGGCGGAGCGTGCTGACCTTGCGGTCGACATCATCAATACGGTTGCGAAGGACTGCCAGATTTGCTTCGACAATGCTTCCGAGCGAATCGATGCGGGTATTTACGTAGAATATGTCACTGGGAATGCTCGTCCCTGAAGTCCTCCAGGTCCTCATCTCAGGTCGAGGAAGCGCTGACTGTTCTTATTAATGTGTTTTCTATGACCGATAAGGCGTACGTCAAAATCATGCAGATCATCCGAATATACCTGGTACTTGTCTTCGATCGATTTCGCGCGGGCGTTCGTATCCTTCAGGCGGCTGTCAAAGGTCGTCTGGTAGTAATACATTGCGCCAAGTGCAGCGAAGAGCAATACCCAGAGCAGCGAGATGAAAAATTTCTTTACCATTATTGACTCCTAATTTCAAAAATTATGATTTTTAATCTCAATAACAGGAAAAGCTATAAAAAAGTTTATTGAAATGCAATAAAATGGTTTAATAATCATGATTTATTTTTCCTCAGTTCAAGTATTTCATCGCGCAATGCCGCGGCTTTTTCGAATTCAAGCGCTTCCGCCGCCTGCTTCATTTGAAGGGTGAGTTTTTCGATCATGTCGATGGTCTCGAATTTCGAGAGCTTGTCCTTTTTCAGCGAGGGCTTGTCATTGCGGCCGAAAGCCGGCCGGAAATCGGCGATGGAGGTAACACTGCGGATGTCCTCTGCACTCTTATAGATCGTTTTCGGTTCAATACCGTGCTTTTTATTATGTTCGATCTGCACGGCACGCCGGCGGTTGGTCTCATCAATGACGCGTTGCATCGCCTCGCTGGTCTTGTCGGCGTAAAAAATCACCATCCCCTCGACATTCCGCGATGCGCGTCCCGCGATCTGGAAGAGTGAGCGCTCGGAACGGAGAAAACCCTGTTTATCGGCTCCCAGGATGGCCACCAGCGACACCTCCGGCAGGTCAAGGCCCTCGCGAAGGAGATTGACGCCCACGAGCACGTCAAAGGCCGCCGTGCGGAGTTCGCGCAGGATTACGACCCGTTCCAGGGCATCGATCTCTGAATGCAGATAGCGGACCTTTATATTGAGGTTCTTGAGATAGCTGGAAAGGTCCTCCGATTCGCGCTTGGTGAGCGTCGTCACAAGCACGCGCTCCTTTTTTCACACGGATGCGGATCTCATGGATAAGGTCGTCGATCTGGCCTTCGGTGGGACGTACTTCGATGTGCGGGTCGAGCAGTCCCGTGGGACGTATGATCTGTTCGACGAGGATGCCCTCGGACTTTTCGATCTCATAGTCGGCGGGTGTCGCCGACACAAAGATCGTCTGATTGAGCATTTTTTCGAACTCGGGGAATTTCAATGGACGGTTGTCGAAGGCGCTGGGGAGCCGGAAACCGTATTCCACCAGTTCCTCCTTCCGGGAACGGTCGCCGTTGTACATGGCCCGGATCTGGGGGATGGTCGGCGTGCGATTCGTCGATTATGGTCAGGAAATCCTCCGGAAAAAAATCCATCAGTGTAAAAGGCCGTTCGCCGGGCTTACGGAGGGTCAGGTGCCGGCTGTAGTTCTCGATCCCCGAGCAGTAGCCCAGCTCCTGGATCATTTCAATGTCATAGTTCGTCCGCTGTTCAAGGCGCTGCGCCTCCAGGAGCTTTCCGTTCTGCCGAAGTTCCCTGAGCCGTTCGTTCAGTTCGCTGCGGATGTTTTTGATCGCGATCCTGACCTTTTTATCGTCGGTGACGAAATGGCGGGCCGGATAGATGACCGCAAATTCGAGTTTCTTCAGCACTTTCCCGGTCAGTGGTTCGAGCAGGTGAATGCTCTCGATCTCATCCCCCCAGAATTCCAGGCGGATAACCTCGTCAGCGTAAGCCAGGTAGACTTCAATACTTTCTCCGCGCACGCGGAAGGTGGAGCGTGAAAAACTGATGTCATTGCGAGTGTAGTGGATGTCCACCAGCCGTGAGAAGAGCGCTTTGCGTGAAACCGTTTCCCCCGGGTGAAGGACGATGATCTGTTTCTCATAATCTTCCGGCGAACCCAGGCCGTAGATGCAGGATACCGAGGCGATCACGATCACGTCACGCCGTCCGAGCAGGGAAGAGGTCGCTTTCAGCCGCAGTTTCTCGATCTCGTCATTGATGTCGGAATCTTTTTCAATATAGGTGTCCGTCGTGGCGATATAGGCTTCCGGCTGGTAATAGTCATAATAGGAGATGAAGTACTCAACGGCATTCTCCTTGAAAAAAGCCTTGAATTCCCCGTAAAGCTGTGCGGCGAGGGTTTTGTTGTGCGAAATGATGAGCGTCGGCTTCTGTACGGATTCAATGACCTTTGCCATAGTATAGGTCTTCCCGCTGCCGGTGATGCCGAGCAGGGTCTGAAAACGGTCTCCGTTGTTCAGTCCTCCGGCAATCGCGTTGATGGCTTCCGGCTGGTCGCCGGAAGGCTCGAAAACAGAGCGGACTTTGAATTTCTTATTGATCCTTGTCATGGTGTCTCCGGGAACAGGGGGAGCCTTTTATCATGATACAGTAGTATTTTCCGCGTTCCGCTTTTCCGTCCCCTTTTTTGCCAGTTTATCCGCGTAGTCATTCCAGCGGTCGCCGCTGTGCGCGCCGACCTTGTGAAAACGGATATCGATGTTCTGCCGGGCCATATAATCCCGGTACGCCTGCGTAAGCGCTTTCTTTGCCTTCCATCTGCCGGTGGCCCACATTTCGATGCCTTTATAATCATAGAATACATGCACGGTATCTATTTTCCTGCCCTTGCACCACTTCACCGTTTCCAGCACGGCTTTCAGTTCTCCGCCGATCTGCCGCAGGGAATTGTACGTCCTCGGTCATGCATTCCGCTTTATCTCATGCAGGACTTTGCCGTTCTGAACGATCACGGCGCCGTAGCCGACACAGCCGTTCATGAAAGAACCGTCTACATATGCGCACAGCCTATCGTCAGAGGGGTGCTTTTTATCCAGGAACTGCTGCCATTGTTCCCGGAGCACGTCGCGGTAGGAGGGAACCGTAACGGATTGCGTGGTGATACTGTATCGGTTTTTTTTCGGGCTGTAATAGACGTTGACCTTCCCGAGATAGAGGCCGGCGGCATAGACGTCGATCTTGGAAAGGTAATCACGGGTGCCGTCAATATCGGGGATGGCACGGAATTCACCTCCGTTGAGGAAGGAACTGAAATCCCGCGCTTTCTGAAAGGTCTTCTCCTGGTGCAAATATTTCATCGCAGGAATATAAGGTTTTTATTGTCCATGCGGAAGGAAAAGAATATTTGCCCGCTGCGGTCGTCATGCCCGGGAGGAACCATTGATATTATTGATAATCATTCATATACAGAGTTCCTTTCCACAAAATGCCCCGCAAAGAAAAGGAAGCACCACGATGCAGGAAAAGTGGGCAAAAGCTCTGCGGAAGACGGTCCGGGAATGTTTGAGATTACTTTCACATACAGGATCTTGCGCGATTCGCTTCGCCTTTCTCCCTGTATCCGCAGGATATCAGACACCGGCCGTCAGCTGCCGGGCGTCCCAGGTGAGGGTATGCTCGCCGGGGAGGTATGTCTTTTCAGCGATACGGGCCACGCAGTCACCTTTCAGGGTATGGACGGAAAGGCGTATTGCGCTTTCCACCAGCACCCGGAGATCAATACGTATCCGCGGATTGAAGGGATTGGGGTGCACGGGACCGGCAAGGAACCGGACGGGGAGAGCGAAGGTATTCGCGGGAATACCGAGCGTACATTCCGCCGATGTGCCAACCGTCCCGGAATAAGAGATGTCCTTCAGGCGGTAACGGTAGGTGTTTCCCGGAAGCACGCCGGGATCGCAATAGCGATAAGTCCGGCTTTCGTTGCTGGTGCCGCCACCCGTGCGGCGGTGAATGTCCGTCCAGGATCCGTCCCCTTCCTTGCGCTGAAGGATAAAGAGAGCATTCTCGGTCTGGCTTTCCGTTTTCCACTGCAGCACCGCCCAGGGATCTTCCCATTCGGCGGTGAACAGGGAAAGTTCCACCGGAGTCGCCGCATCCGTCACGGTGGAAACGGAGCGGACCGCGGTCCAGGTAAGGGGATACTTTTTCATATCGCTGTGCCGGCCTTTTACACGGTAGTAATACGTGCCGGGATCGATGTCCCCGAGGATGCAATAACGGGTACTTATCCCCTCAAGCGGAAAACCGGGGATCGAGGCGGAGAAATCTGCATCCCGGGAGACATCCACGGTAAAGGCGGCGTAATCGGGGCTCGCGTCCCAGGAACACACGATCCGGCGGAAGGAGACGTCAGACGGCTCCGTAGTCAGGAGCTGCGCATTGGAGCGTGTCCAGGCATCCCCGTCCATATTGACGAGTTCGCCGTGATTTTCCGAAGTGCTGAGGTCCGTCAATGTGTTCCCGCTGTCCTGATCGAACGGATAATACCCTTTGAGCCGCGCATCCTCCGGATCGGGCTTCCCGGTGGCATGCCTGCGGATCTCCTGCATTGCTGCGCACATAACTCCATATCCTCAGTGCATTGGATCTTTCCCCGGTAAAAGACATCGTGCACGCCGCTGCGGTATTTCCCGATAAAAAAACCGTAGGAATCATAGGAGGAGGGATATTCAGGGCGCAGCAAACAATCGGCTTTTTCACCGCCCTTCCGTTGAGAAAGACAACGATATTGTCATCGTTCTTGAAGCGGTCAAGGGTAAAGGCCAGATGCTGCCACTGGCCTGCGGCAATACTGTCCAGCGCGACGGAAACTTCCTCTATGCCGTTCCCGATACGGATGACGATACCGTCCGGAGCTGTGGTGCAGACACTGTATCCCGTGAATATCCCGCCGGGGGCTTCCGTGCCGTTATCGATCATGCCGGCGCCCTGAATGAAGCTGTCCGCATTGAACCAGAATCCCACGGTCATGTACCTGCTGAGTTTCAGCGGATCGTTCCCGATACGGACATACTGGTCATTCCCGTTGAAATACAAACAATTAGGGGTTGCCTCCGCAGCCACGCATGCGAAAAAGGCCGGAAAAAGCAGAAGTAAATATTTCTTAAGGTTCATGTGTCCCGGGGCAACGGTTTAAAAGCATTCGACCTGAAATATATTACTATTCCGGCGTCTCTGCAACACAAGAAAGCGCAGAACGACAAGCTTCATGATTTTGTTTGTATTTCAGATGTCTTATTTTTATATTCTGCCTATGACAAGCACGATACGAAATTTCAGCATCATTGCCCATATTGATCACGGTAAATCCACCCTGGCGGACCGCTTGCTGGAGATAACCGGCACCCTGCAGAAATTCCAGATGAAAGAGCAGGTCCTGGATGATATGGACCTGGAGCGTGAGCGGGGGATCACGATCAAGTCGCATCCCATCCGCCTGCTTTACCGTTTTCAGGGAGAACAGTACGTACTGAACCTGATTGATACCCCGGGACACGTGGATTTCAGTTACGAAGTTTCCCGAAGTCTCGCCGCCTGCGAGGGAGCGCTCCTTTTGGTGGACGCTTCCCAGGGGATCGAGGCACAGACGGTGTCCAACGCCTTTCTCGCTCTGGAGAACGAACTTGAGATCATTCCCGTCATTAACAAGATCGATCTTCCCGGTGCACAGATCGAGTCCGCAAAAGAGCAGATCATGGACCTGATCGGGTGCGGAGAGAAAGATATCATCCTGACCTCCGCCAAGACCGGCCGGGGTGTCGACACGCTCCTCGAAGCCGATTATCCGGCGCATACCGCCGCCGGCGGTCCGGGACGATGCTCCGGCCAGGGGCCTGATCTTCGACAGCGTCTTTGACAGCTACCGCGGCGCCATACCCTATGTGAGGATCATGGAAGGGACAATACGTCCCGGCGAGAAACTCCGATCCTTTGCGACCCGGAATGAATACGAGATCACCGAGGTCGGACATTTTCATCTGAAGCGGGTAAAGGCGGAGATACTCCGCAGCGGCGATGTGGGTTACATTGTTGCGCAGATCAAGAACATCCAGGACCTGAGGGTGGGGGATACCGTCACCACGGTCGAGCACGCCGCCGCCAGACCGCTTCCCGGATACAGGGAAATGAAATCTATGGTCTTTTCCGGGCTCTACCCCGTACAGAACGATGACTTTGAAGAGCTGAGGCAATCACTTGAAAAACTGCAGCTTAACGATGCTTCACTCCACTTTGAGCCCGAGTCTTCGGACGCTCTGGGCTTCGGTTTCCGCTGCGGATTCCTCGGCATGCTGCATCTTGAGATCGTGCAGGAACGGCTGGACCGTGAATTCGGGCAGGAGATCATCAGCACTGTGCCCAACGTGGAATATCACGCCTACCTGCACAACGGGGAGATGGTGAAGGTCGACACGCCCGAAAAAATGCCGGAAGCGGGGGACATCGAGCACATTGAAGAACCCTACGTCAAAGCGGAGATCCTTACGCCGCCGGATTTTATCGGGGGGCTGATGAAGCTCACCCAGGACAAGCGCGCGATCTATAAGAACACCCATTATCTGGACATGAACAAGGTGCAGCTTTTCTATGAGATCCCGCTTTCGGAGATCGTTTTTGACTTTTACGACAAGCTCAAGACCGTCAGCCGGGGTTATGCCTCCTTCGACTACGAATATCTTGGTTACCGCAAGGCGGACCTGGTAAAACTGGATATCCTGGTCAACGGAGAGCCCGTGGATGCCCTGTCACTGATCACCCATCGCGAGGATGCGCCGTATCAGGGCAGGGAACTGGTGGTCAAGTTGCGCAGCCTGATCCCGCGGCACCAGTTCGAGGTGCCCGTGCAGGCCGCGGTCGGCTCCAGGATCCTGGCCAGGGAAAATGTGAAGGCCCTGCGGAAGAACGTCACGGCCAAATGCTACGGCGGCGATATCAGCAGAAAGCGGAAACTGCTTGAACGTCAGAAGGAAGGCAAGAAGCGCATGAAACAGGTCGGCGCTGTCCAGATCCCGCAGGAAGCCTTCTACGCCGTATTGCAGATAGATAAGAAATATTAATACTCCGGGCCGCCGCCTTTTTTTTTTCCTAAGATCCTTTTTTATTGCTCAGATCAAGCTTTTCAGCTCAGAGATCCTCTTTCCGGTCCTTGCTGTCTTCCTGAAGTTCTTTCAGACGGCGGGAGAAAAGTACCCATCCGTAGACAGAAAAGATCACAATGAAGAGCGAAGAGCCCCAGGCCGAAAAGACGGCCGTGAAATTAAAACCGGCATGCAAAAGGATGGCGCCCAGGAGCCCCGCACCCAGGGTCGCGCCGGAACGCAGACGGAACTTGACGATACCGGCGGCATAGCCCCAGAGCGAAGAGAAAAGGAAGTGGCCCGGAATGGACAAGAAGGCCCTGAGTCCCGCCACTTCGTAAAGGCGTTCATACGCATAGGCTGAAAATACATAGAAGATATTCTCCAGGGTGGCAAAACCCAGGGCGATCGAACAGGCGTAGATGATCCCGTCGAGCGGCTCGTCAAAATCGCGGTGATGATAAAAGAATATCATAAAAACGCTGAATTTCAGGGATTCTTCCACCACCGGGGCGGTAAGGACGGCCATGGAGATTCCTGAACCCGGGTCCAGCAGCCTCTCGAGCATGACGGCGGGGAAGACCGTCAGGGCGCCGATGACGAACGCCTTGATTATCAGTTTCTTCAGGTTCGGGGGCATAAAGGTCTGTACGATAGATGAATCGTATCCACAATAAGCCGGGAAGTACCGATAAGAGGAGGATTTCCAGTATATTACGTCCGATCATGATCGTTTTTTCCTTATCCGTGCTAATTGTAGTGATTTTATCATAAAATAAAAAGTATAAATTTGTGAACCGGGCATTGGAAAACCCGTATTGAGGTCATTATCAAACATTCACCTGAGGACAGCGCATCCCGGATCAGGAAAATACGGTCTTTGACTCCCGTGAGCAGAGGCGATACAAAACGCAAACGTCAAAGGATATTATGAACGAAATGTCATAGCATGGGATGAGTATCCCCGCAATGTGCTAGATCCCACGACGTAAAAACCGCATTCCACGTACTCCCATAATATATATTATGTAAACCAACGTATCTGAGACAAAACTTTGGATAATGATAGGTAATTGCCTCTGATATTCAATATGATATATGCGTTATCAAGTGGCAGGGATACCCTAAACCGGCATGGATTTGCATTATCAACAAAAAAGGCGCCGCAAGCGGCGCCTCTCCCTTCTGATATGTTTTATCTCGTTATTTGACGACCAGGGTCACAATACGCTTCGGCACGATAATGATCTTCACGATCTCCTTGTCCCGGGTATAGTGACCGAACTTTTCGTGAGCGAAGAGCAGCTCCCGGATCTCCGCCTCTTTGGCCTCCGCATCCGCCGTCAGCCTGAAACGCACTTTGCCGTTGATCTGCACCGGATATTCGATCTCCTCGTCACGGGCCTTCTCAGTGTCGTATTCCGGCCAGGTCTCATAGCTCAGGACGCTTTTATGGCCCGTGATCTCCCAGAGCTCTTCAGCAATATGGGGTGCAAAGGTGCTGAGCATCTTTATGAAGTTGCTCATCATACTGATATTCAGGGACTTTTCCTTGTAGCATTCATTGATGAAGACCATCATCTGGCTGATCGCCGTGTTGAAACGCGCCGCTTCAATGTGTTCCGTTACGGTCTTCACTGTCTTGTGATACGCCTTCTCAAAGGACTTTCCGGGCTGCACATCGCAGATCTGCGGGTTTATCCTGCCGTCCCTGCCGGTATAGATGCGCCAGATGCGGTTAAGAAAACGGTGTATGCCGCCCAGGCCCTCCTCGGACCAGGGTTTCGCGCGTTCGATGGGGCCCATGAACATTCTCGTACATTCTCAGGAATCGGCACCGTACTCGCGGATCACGTCGTCGGGATTGATAACGTTCCCCCGGGACTTGCTCATCTTCTCACCGTCGGGGCCCAGTATAGTCCCTGGTTCAGAAGCTTTTTAAAGGGTTCCTTATGGGAAACGGCACCGATGTCGTAAAGGAATATATGCCAGAAACGGGCGTAAAGCAGATGCAGGACCGCGTGTTCCGCGCCGCCGATATAGAAATCCACCTGGCCCCAGTATTTTTCCGCTTCGGGATCAACGGGCGCCTTGCCGCAATGCGGGCTCATATAGCGCAGATAGTACCAGTTGGAACCGGCCCACTGCGGCATGGTATGGGTCTCGCGGTAGCAGGTCCTGCCTTTTTCGTCCCTGAATTCCACCCATTCGCGGATATTCGCAAGGGGGCTCTTCCCTGACCCGGCCGGCTCGAACCGTTCGACCTCCGGGAGAAGCACCGGCAGATCGTTTTCATCCACCGCGTGGACGTTCCCGTCTTCGTCTTTATAAAGGGGAATGGGTTCCCCCAGTAGCGCTGCCGGGAGAAAAGCCAGTCCCGCAGCTTGTAATTCGCGCTCTTTTCCCGTGTCCCTTTTTCTCAAGCCAGGCGGTCATCTTTGCGATCGCTGCTTCCTTTCCGAGCCCGTTCAGGAAACCGGAATGAATATGCACGCCATCGCCTTCATAAGCGGATTCCGAGATATCCCCGCCTTCCAGGACCGGAATGATCTCCAGGCCAAAGGTCCGGGCAAAGTCGTAATCGCGCTGATCGTATGCCCCGGCACCGCCATGATCGCTCCCGTGCCGTAGGAAATAAGGACATAATCGGCGATCCATATCGGGATCTTCTTTTGATTTGCGGGATTCACGGCATAGGCCCCGGTAAAGACACCGGTCTTCCGTTTTGTGTCCTCTATGCGGTCCAGATCGCTCTTTAGGGCCGCCTTTTCACAGTAATCCCGGACTTCCGCACGTTTTTCCTCTGAAGTGATCGTTCCCACGAGGGGATGCTCCGGGGACATAACCATATAGGTCGCGCCGAAAAGCGTGTCCGGACGAGTTGTATAGACCTTCAGCGAGGCATCCGGGTGACCATCGACCTCAAACAAGATATCCGCTCCTTCACTGCGTCCGATCCAGTTGCGCTGCATCTCCTTGACCGACGCCGGCCAGTCCAGCGCATCCAGTCCTTCCAGCAGGCGGTCCGCATAGGCCGTGATCTTCAGCATCCACTGTTTCAACATGACGCGTTTCACGGGATAATTCCCGCGTTCACTTTTCCCGTTGACCACTTCTTCGTTCGCAAGGACCGATTTCAATTCCTCGCACCACCATACGGGGGTTTCCGCTTCGTAAACGAGTCCGTGCTTATATAATTGCAGGAAGATCCACTGCGTCCACCGGTAATATCCTGGATCCGTGGTGTTCACCACCCTGCTCCAGTCATCAGGAGAACCCGAACATTTTCAGCTGGCGCGTGAAATTCTGTATGTTCTTTTCCGTGGTAATGCGCGGATGCGTGCCCGTTTGCAGCGCGTAGGTTTCGGCGGGCAGCCCGAACGCGTCGAAGCCGATGGGATGCAGAACGTTATAGCCCTTCATTCTTTTGTAACGGGCGATAATATCGCTTGCCGTATATCCTTCGGGATGACCGACATGCAGGCCGTTTCCGGAGGGATACGGGAACATATCCAGAATATAGTATTTCGGTTTTGAAGGATCTTCCCGGGTCTTGAAGATCTCATGCTCATCCCAGTACTTTTGCCATTTGGGCTCGATCCCGGCAAAGGGGTAGAAATGCGGTTTTTGTGTTTCGGTCATAATATCTCCTGTCATCAGAATTATTGGGCTAAAATAAATAAACAAAGGAAAATAAACAAGCGGGAATATTGATCCGTGGAGAAAGATCGCCGTTAAAAGACAAATATTCTTATTCATTTTTTGATAAAAGCTGTCAAGTTCCTGATTTTATTCTGGAATGCCAGCTCTTTCTTGACGATGTCATTAAATATTATTACATTCACAAGTAAAGGTGTTAATTTATTATTATCTAGTCAGATTAAACTGTGTGGCCCCATGTTCTTTAATTACAGGATAATAAGTGAACGGGAAATCGTGTTACAATACGTTTCCGGGACCATGCAATTCGGCAAATTAATGGAGATCATCCAGGCGGTCCGTGCCGATCCGGCCTTTAAACCCCATTTCCATTCGCTTATCGACTTGCGTGACGCCGATGTTGACCTGGACATGGGAAAAATGAGAATCCTATGTCAGAGAAGTACATCATGAAATGTCCTTTAAGGTCTTTCGCAAACACGCCGTGCTCATTTCCCGCCCGGAGCATTTTGTCCTGGCCACGTACGTTCAGGAGCTCCTCCGCGGTCGACCCCTGAAGATCTGTATCTTCAGGCACTTTTAAATCCGCCGCTTACTGGCTAAATATCAGGAATATGTCTGAAGAGGCATTCCATAAACATATACAGGCATTGTATCCGGGGACATAGAAAGGTCCCGAAGCGAAGCAAGGAGATGTCCGGAACTGCCTGTCCGACAATGCGAGGAAAATTCACATGAAAAAGTGCCGTATTTTCATTTTAGTACTGTTCCTTTTTGCCGTTTCCTGCAGCACGCGCGAGCTGGTCCCGGAATACCGGACCGGCAATATCGGGGAACACATCAGATGGCAGGTGATCAAAAGCAGCCAGATCACGGGCGCACCGCTCGCCGTCAACATTCTCGACATTGATCTGAGCGCCTTTGAAGGCATGATCGATATCGCCTGGCGGCGTGACGCCCTTGTCAAAACCTCGGTGATGGCAAGGGAGCGGAAGGCCCTGGCGGCCGTGAACGGATCCTTCTTCGATATGCGCGTGGGCGGAGCGGTAGTCTACCTGCAGGTTGACGGAAGGAAGGTGGCGGAAAATCACGACAGGCATGCCTTTTCCAATTCGGGAGCGTACACCCTCGATACCAGCGGAACGGTGATGATCCTTAAAAAGCCGGACCGCGGATGGGAATACTCCCCCGCTTTCGAGGACGTTATGGCCTCGGGACCCCTGATGATCTACCGGGGCGCTCACTGCGACCTGGATTCCATCCCCTTCAACCTTCGCCGGCATCCGCGCACCGCTGCCGGCATCACCGGAAATGATCATCTGCTGCTGCTTACCGCCGACGGCCGCACGAAACATTCCGCGGGGATGACGATCCCGGAACTGCGGGATTATATGGATTCCCTCGGATGCACGGACGCTCTGAACCTGGACGGTGGTGGCTCCACGACCATGTATATCCGCGGCAAAACGCCGACTGGGGTGGTCAATTGCCCTTCGGACAACGGAAGGTTCGATCATGACGGGGAGCGACGTGTGGCGAATGCGGTCATCGTGCTGGAATGACGGGGATCGGGGGGATATCTCTTAACTCTGCTCTCTAAACGCTAAACGGGATCCCGTCGTCAGACAGTGGGGATGCTGAACCTCGTTCAGCATGACGATGTACATTATGTTTCTTCGTCTCAACACCTCGACAACTCGACACATCGACACCTCGACACATCGACACCTCGACATCTCGACACCTCGACATCTCGACATCTCGACATCTCGACATTTCGACATCTCAATGTGTTGTAAAAATATTGTCCAAATGTCAAACAGAGCCCGTTTGGACTCTGTCTGTCTTGTAGCGGAGACAGGATTTGAACCTGTGACCTTTGGGTTATGAGCCCAACGAGCTACCAACTGCTCCACTCCGCGGTGTAATGTGCCTTTTCTCAGGCGAAAAAATATATAACATTCTCCGGCGCTTGTCAAGGGCTTTCGGAAAATATTTCGGCGGTAAATACGTAGAATTCGCATTCGGGACGGAGATAGGCGTCGACGGGAAGGCCGGCTTTCAGGCAGAGATGCTGCAGGGTCTCGGGAAGGTTCCAGCCCTGCTCGGGGGCCACCTGGGGAAGGAAGAACGGACTGGTACGGGGGCATTTTCAACACGATGCCGTGTTTACCGATACGGATGTCGCGATAGCTGTCCACCCTTTTCAGCGGTGAAAGCAGGGATATCTCGATGTCGACTTCCGGAAGTTCCTCCGCCTCCAGCGGTTTAAAACGCGGATCGCGGAATGCGGCGGAGCCGGCCATTTCGAAGAGTGCTTCGGAAAGGGGCTTGATGCCTTCTATATAGCCGATGCATCCCCGGAGATCACCGTTCTTGTGCAGCGTGACGAAGAGCCCGCGTTCCTCGCGGTAGAAGGGATTTTCGCTCGGTTTCGGACTTCCCCTCCCTGCAGTCGGTGCCGCAGGGATTGCCTGACCGCTGCAAGCGTTTCCTTTTAATTTTTTGTCCGTCATACCTTATGCCTTTTTACCCAGTTGCGGATATTTTGTTTCAGTTCGTCTTCATTTTTCACGAAGCGGACGGGCGCCGGGATGGATTTCACAAAATATTTTCCGTAACGCTTCACGCTCAGACGCCGGTCCAGTAATGATGGCGATCCCCTTGTCTCCCTTTGAACGGATCAGTCGGCCGAACCCCTGCTTGAATTTCAGAATCGCCTCGGGGATGCTGTATTCCATAAAGGGATTCCCGCCCTGTTTTTCAATGTCCTCCGTGATCGCCTGCGTGATGGGCTCCGTCGGGACGCCGAAGGGTAATTTGGTCATGACCAGTACTTCAAGGGGCTCACCCGGGATATCCACTCCCTCCCAGAAGGATTCCGTACCCAGAAGGACGGAGTTCGTCTCCTGGATAAAACGCTGCAGCAATGCCGTACGGGATGCCGAGCCCATCTGTGTGATGAGCTGAAAATGATTCTGCTGCGAGATAGGATCCAGTACTCCCCGGATATTCCGTATCGAGGCATAGGAAGTCGTCAGAACAAGGGTGCCCAGCTGAAATTCCATGGAGATGTCCCCCACGATCCTTGCTACGTTCTCGTCAAAGACCGGATTCCCCGGCTGTCCAAGATGGGTGACGTTCCAGATCTCACACTGGGATTCGTAGTCGAACGGTGATTCGTAGATCCGGGTTTTCAGCCGCTCCGCTTCGATAAGCTCCATTCCCGAACGTTTCAGGAAGTATTTGAACCTGTCCGCCACGGTCAGCGTCGCGGAGGTGGCAATGAGGGCGAATTTGTTCTTGTAGACCTTATTGAAAAGCACTTCATTGACATGCAGGGGCGAAGCCTTTATGCTGAGATTAATGCTTTCGGTGTCCTTGGGCACTTCATACCAGTAGATCATGGTGTCGCTGTCCGGGCTCATGCACACCCGCAGATCCTGAACGAGTGCTTGATAAGCCTCGACGGCGATCCCGAGATCGTCGATACTGCCGGAAATACTCGTTTTCTCGCCGGTGTTGAGGGTATCGATCTCCTTGAGAAGCAGGGCCAGGCTGCGGTCCAATCGGGAGGCGGTGTTCAGGAGGGTGCCGGCCTGCTTCATCTCGGTGAACGGGCAGGTCTCCGGCTTATAGCGGACCTTCAAAATATAGCGCTGGTCGTCCTTGCGGATCCCGGCATTGATGTACTTCAGAAAAGCCCTGAAAAACGCTGCGTTCTGTTTCAGCATGCCGGCAATATCTTCTTCGGCCTGGCTGATCCGCCGGATGATCATCTCCTTGTGATCGGCCGTCCAGGCGTCCCCTTTCGCCGAACGGCTGAGGGCCGCCAGGGCGCCGCCGCTTAAGGGCAGCGGTGAATAAAGCTTATGGAGCACGCGCTCAATGCGCCACGGCGTGATCTCGATACCCAGATACTGATATGCCGACTTACGCAGATTGTACGCCTCATGGATGATACAGACGGGATGTTCGGGAAGGATGGCATTGTCCGAGGCGGCATCGCTGAGCAGCAGGGAATGGTTCACGATAATTAGGTCCGCATAATGCGCGAGTTTCCGGATCTTGCCCAGATAGCAGCCCTGATTCGCGGCGCATTTCCGGGTAGTGCAGTATCCGGTTTCGCAGTGCCAGCCGGCCCCATCGATGAGTCACCTCCGGATTCTGAAAACCGCTGTTTTCCTCGATATAGCCGGTCTGTGTTTCCGGAGCCATACCAGAAGCGGGAGCAGGTACGGCCTGTCAAACAGGGAGAGGGTTTTGTCAATATTCCTGATGAGATGTTGCCATTTGGTCAGGCAAATGTAGTTCTGGCGGCCCTTGAGCATCACAACCGTAAAATCCTGTTCCAGGAATTCGTGGATAAAGGGAATATCCTTATAAAAAAGCTGTTCCTGAAGGTTTTTGGTGTAGGAGGAGATCACAACGGACATCCCGTCCCTGCGATTCTTCTTCATCCAGAGGATGGCGGGGATGAGATAGGCCAGGGACTTCCCTACTCCGGTGCCGGCCTCTCCCACCAGGCACTCGCCTTCGTTGAAGGTCTCGGCGATATCGCCCGCGAACTGCATCTGTCCAAGGCGCATCTCGTATCCCGGCAGGGTCTCCGAAAGGCTTCCCTTCAGGCCGAACCCCGCATCAATATCCTGGCGGCTGATCTTTTTCACCTTGTCATGCTCGTTCCCGGCGCTGCGGCTTTTGAAATCGCCCAGGCGGTTGCTTGCCATGGGATGATAGGGCGGATTATTTTCCTTTTCCGTTCTTCCGGCCTCCAGATAGTAGTCCCGGATATCCGTGTACAGCTGATAATTGGGGATGTTCACCAGCGGTTCGACAATATAGAGAATGTCCTTGTAGAGCGGAAGATCATAATAGAGCATGATATCCAGGATCCTGAAGAACAGTCTTCCCGTGTTCCTCGTATCCACGTCCGCCCGGTGGGCGCCTTCGGTCTCCAGGTCGAAATGTGCGGAAAGGGTCTCCAGCTTACGGTCCGGCAGGTAATACAGGAAGATCCGGGCGAGGGCAAGCGTGTCGATCACCGGATTGTCCGGTTCGTCTTGCAGTTTGGCATTTAAAAAGCTCATGTCAAATGGCGCGTTGTGCGCTATCGGCGGATGACCCCCGAAAAAGGCAAGGATCTCGTCCAGCCTTTTTCCTCACAAGAAGGCTGGTCTTTGACCATGGCGTCGTCGATTCGCGTCAGTTCGCTGATAAAAGGCGAGATGGGCTTTCCGGGGTTGCAGAAGAGGTTCAGTTCCTCGGTTTGTTCGCCGTTGACGAATTTTACGGCGGAAAACTGGATCACTTCCTCGGAAGCGGGGTCCAGGCCCGTGGTCTCAACGTGCCGGAAAGCGACGCAGGTCTCGAGATGGAGATTTGTTTTCCAGAACGTCCGGATCGGCGGTATGCAAATGGCTTCCCTTTTTGTTATGAACGGAGCGTGTTCCGTTGACGGAAGATATTATTTTTTCCAGAAAGGAATATCACGATTTTGAGCGCCAGAGACAAATCAGAAATTCCGCGGAGCAGCGGTTCAGATACCGGTGAGAGGCGCGGAGAACATCGGCCAGGGATTGGGCCGAGTGCTTTACCACGTGGCGGAAAACGGTCAGGAAGCTCCGTTTCCTGATGTCGATATTCAGGACCTCGGCGCCGATGCGGTTGTAGTCTTCATCACGAAGCTGATCCACGACATCCTTGATACGGTATTGATGTTCGTGGTTTTTCCCGAACTTTTTCTGAATGTTCCTTTCGTACTGCGAGAAATATTTTGCCCGCTTTTTCCGGGGCTTCGCAAGTGCCGGCCGCCGTTCTCCCGGCCTGTCTCCCGCTGTATATCGCGTGGGTGATCCCTCCCCCGTTCAGCGGGTTCACCATACGCCCCGCATCGCCGACGATCAGGAGATTCTTTTTCGTCAGAGGCTTAAGGTTCGTGCTTACGGGGACCCCGCCGCTCACATAACGCTGCACCGAGGCATCCGGAAAGAAACGCTGCATGAAATTCTCCATGTAGGCGGAGACGGGCCGGGAAACCCGTGAATATTTTCCGTTAATACCCAGGCCGATGTTCGCGCAGTGATTCGCCTTCGGGAAGACCCATGCGTATCCGCCGGGAGCATAACAAAAACCCACGTAGAGGTACAGGGCTTTTTCGGGAAGACGAACGTTGGATGCGGTGATCTGCACGCAGGGTTCAATATCCTCCGGTTTCAGGGCGGTACCGACGCCCATCTGCCTTGCAATGCGGCTTTCGACCCCGTCTGCGGCGATCACGACCCCGGCATCGTACTGCCCGCGTCTTCCCGGCCTCCATGCGCCCGCACGCCGCCGCGAGCCGTTCTCCTTGAGAATGAGTTCCTGTACGTTGGATTTCAGCCGGATGACCGCACCCTTCCGGGCGGCACGCGCCGCCATATCGTACTCGAAGATATCCCGGTTGATAATGTAGCCGGAATAGATCTTGCTCTTTAATTTGACTTCCCTGCCGTCCGGCAGCACGATGATGACGCTGATCTCCGCGCTGACCCAGCGGGGTGCGACGTCTTCTCGTAGGAACGGAAATCCTTTTCTCCCACCGCTTCCCCGCAGCGCACGGGAACACCCATTTCACGCTTGCGTTCAAGCAGCAGCACCGACCTTCCTTTTTCTGCGGCCTCAGGCGCCGCAAAGAGTCCCTGCCGGGCCTCCGCCGACGATAATGATATCTCCATAACTTTTTCATTCCTTTTTCTACCAGGGCGGCAACGGGGCAGATATTGACACAGAGCATGCGCTCCGGTGCATTTTTTATGGTCGATGACCAGTGCATGCTCCTTCAGCATCAGGGCGTCCTCAGGGCAGACGGCGATGCAGGTACCGCACTGGTCACAAAGTGAATGTTGAACGATCATAAGGACTCCGGTTACTGCAGGGCGGAAAGCGGTCCAGATGTTCCACACAAGTGCCGAGGATATCGTAGAAGAATCCTTCCAGCTGAAAATACCGTCACTGGCAAAGACATCATAGAATTCCTTGCCCGAGTGAAAGGGGAAACGTGATCCCGCACGGAGATGTTGCGCGCAGTTTCCGCTTCGCTGAGCAGCATTTTATTGAAAGCATAGGCACTTTGCAGGGTCAGGAAATACGAAGAGCTCAGATGCATCCATTTGTCGTAGAGAACCAGCGGTCGGCGGGCTGGCGGAGGGCAAAGGGATGCTCCGGCCGCAAATCCGCGGAAAGTCGCCCATTTTCGCCTTCTGCATCTTTCCGGTCCACAATATCGAAATATTTCACGCCGGAAAGCGGTACACTGGTCCTTCCGGTGTCGCTCCGGGTCGTGTCCGCCGTCTCCGCTGAGAGCAGAACGGCACCGCAAAATAGCAGAATAATAATCTTCTTATTTCAATACCCCAATTGCGCTTAAGATTACCAGGAAGATCAGTACCGGCGCGGCGAATTTTCCAAGATCGAAGCCATACAGCCGTCACGCGGCGTTTTCCGTACGTATCCCCGAATCCCCGGAGAAGCTCATCGTGGACTTCGCGTTTCTGCATGTACCAGCCGACGAATACGGCCACAAGAAGCCCGCCCAGCGGCAGGAGGATGTTCGCCGACAGATAATCCATCACGTCAAAGATGCTTCTCCCAAAAAGTTGCAGATGGCTCCACTTTCCGAAAGACAGGGCGGAAGGGATTCCAAGGATGAAGATCATCGCCGACGTGCCGATCACGACCTTGTGACGGGACAGGTTGCTTTCATCCAGGAGGGTGGAAACCAGCATCTCAAGGATGGAGATCGTTGAAGTGAGGGCGGCGATCGACAGGAGCGAAAAGAACAGGAGTGAGAAGTACGCTGCCGCCCGGCATGTTGGCGAACACGGCCGGAAGGACGTTAAAGACAAGCCCGGGACCTTCAGCGGGATCAAAGCCCATCGCAAAGACCGAGGTGAAGATCGCCAGACCGGCCAGCAGGGCGATCAGCGTATCCAGCAGGGCGATCATGATGCCGCTGAAAAACACGTTATCGTCCTTTTTCAGGTAGCTCCCGTAGGTCAGGAGGACGCCCATCCCCACACTGAGGGTAAAGAAGGCGTGGCCCAGTGCCGTCAGCACAGTGTTGAAAGTGACGGTGCTCCAGTCCGGTTCCCAGAGAAACCGCAGCCCGGCGGCACTGCCTTCCAGCGAGATGCCCCAGATAACCAGCAGAACGAGAATGATGAAAAAGACCGGCATGAGCAGGCGGGCGATCTTCTCGATACCGTTCTTCACTCCGAAATAGACCACGAGCCCGCCGGCAAGCACAAAGAAAAACTGAAAGGAAAGGATCCACCACGGGCTGGAGATCAGTGCCTGGAAATGCACGGCGGCATCGCCGGAAGAGGTGAATGCGGCAATCTGCCCGCTGATCGACTCGATCACGTAACCCGCGGACCATCCGGCGACCACATTGTAATAGCTGAGGATGATCAGTCCTGTCAGAAAGAACAGGCCGCCGGCGGCGACCCAGAACGTTTTATGTTTTCGGGCATATCTGCGGAAAGTCGTCACGGGCCCGAGCTGGGAATACCTGCCCAGCAGCACCTCCGCGATCAGGACCGGGACACCCACGATGAGGATGCAGAGGAGATAAATGATTACAAATGCCGCTCCTCCGTTCTCCCCGGTGATGTACGGAAATTTCCATATATTTCCGAGCCCCACCGCACTTCCGGCGGCGGCAAGGATGAATCCGAGTTTGTTCCCCCAGTGTTCCCGTTTTTCCAGCATACTTCCCTCATTCAGAATATATAACTTAGCTGAACTCCGTTTATCCTTTCGTCGGGTTCGAGGATCAGACGCTCATCGGGAAAGGCGCTGAGATGCGCATCCACGTAGGCGTCGATCAGTGAATAGACATAGACGGCCGCAAAGAACCAGGTAAAGCGCTTGGCATTGTCAAGTGACGCCTGCGAACTGTACCGGCTGTGATCAAGATAGTAATAGGCCGCCGTAGCTCCGAGTGCGCATTCCCCGCTCATGAAAATGAGTCCCTTTCCCCATTTCCCGTTATAGATCTGCCCACCCCCGGGAAAAACCGCGGAAAGTCCCGTCGCCAGGGCGGGGCTTTTCATGGCTTTTCCCGTGAAGCGCAGCGTATCCGCTTCCTGTGCGAACGCAGCGCAGGCAAAAAACAACAGCGTGACCGTGAAAAGGAGCTTCTTCATGTTTTCGCAGCGATGGCTTCTATCTCTATGTCAACGTCCTTCGGCAGGCGTGCGACCTGAACGGCGGAGCGTGCGGGCGGATCCTCCGGGAAAACTTCCGCATACACGCCGTTCACGGCGGCGAACTGCCCGAGATCTTTCATAAAAACGGTGGTTTTCCAGAATGCTTTCTTTTGTGCCTCCCGCGGATTCCACCACGGCGATCACGTTCTCAAGCGCCGCTTTTGCCGCGGCGGAAATGTCGTTCATCACCAGCTTTCCGCTTTCCATATCCAGCGGAAGCTGTCCGGAGGTAAAGATCAGCCTGTCAAAAGCAGTCCCCTGCGAATACGCGCCGATGGGTGCGGGAGCTTTATCGGTCAGAATAGGGTTTTTCATATCAGCCTCCTTAAGATCAGTTCCCTAAATTGAACATTTTTTCCTGAAAATCAAAATCCTATTTTCCAAAACACCTCCGGATCCTTCCGGTGGTGCAGCGTTGGCCTTTCCGTACCCGCTGTCTTCCCGGGCCTTTCCCGTAAGGCACCGCTTACTTTTCCTCTCCCTGACCGCATAATAAATCTTGTGAAATCCCTTCAGTATCGGTAAATTACAATATTGTATAACCGACTGAGGTGCTGTAATGAAAAATGATTATGTTTGTCCCTTTTGCCGGGGCTATCTGAAGGTCAAGAACAGTGTGATCTTCTCGGCCCGTAAGGAAAACGGTGAACAGGGCCTTCTTCTGATGAGTCCGGAGATCGGGAATTATACCGTGCAGAAACACCGTTCTTTCCGTCTGGTGGACGGTGAACGCACGGACCTCTACTGCCCCATCTGCCACGCTAACCTGATGGCGCAGAACTATAATGAGAACCTGGCCCGCATCATCCAGATCGATGAGGAGAATGAAGAAAATATCGTGCTGATCTCCGAGATCGTCGGGGAACGCTGTACCTACGTGATCCACGGCAAAAAGGTTGAAAAATACGGCGACGATGCCGTCAATTATTTCGGTGCCGGCGGGGATTTCTGATCAATTTAAGATACTGCGCCCCGGCGCATTATCGATCGTCAATGCTTAAAAATTTCGCTCTGACTCTCTCTCCCATCGCTTCTGTTCCGAGAAGCACCGTCCCGGGACGGTAGAGATCCTTTGTACGGAAACCCTCCTCAAGCACGCTTTCAACCGCAAGGAAGATATTTCGATACGCATCTTCCATGCCGAAAGAATATTTCAGCATCATGGCGGCGCTCATGATCTTTCATTTCTCCCCGGATGCTTTGCAATAATCCGCCGGCAACCAGGATCTCCCTTGCAAGGCCGCAGACCACAGGATCCTCGATATTCTTCGCGATCTGCCTTACCGCTTCAAAATCGCCGCGCGAAGCGACCGGAAAACCCGCCTCAATGACATCGACCCCGAGCTTTGCCAGTTGTTCGGCAATGATAAGCTTTTCACGGATGGTCAGGGACGCACCCGGACTCTGTTCGCCGTCCCGCAGCGTGGTATCGAAAATAAGGATCTTTTTTGACATATAAAACTCACCTTCCTTGGACTTGGGTTCTGTAAAAGGGGTATTTCAGGATAGGGTATTTATTGTTTACGCTTATCCGGCCACATCATGCCGCGTAGCTCGATGCCGGTCTTCTCGATAAGGTCTTCCGCATCCTGTTTTTTCAGCATGTTGTATTTCGGGCGGTCTTTGCGGTTCTCTTCGATCCATTCCCGGGCGAATTCGCCGGAACGGATCTCCGAGAGGATCTTTTTCATCGTTTTGCGAGTCTCAGGGCCGATGATCCGCCTGCCACGGGTAAGGTCCCCGTATTCCGCCGTATCGGAAATCCTGTCCCGCATGCCGGCGATCCCCTCTTCATAGATCAGATCGGTGATCAGTTTGACTTCGTGCAGGCATTCAAAATAGGCGATCTCTGGCTTGTATCCTGCTTCGACCAGCGTATCGAAGCCCGCACGGATCAGTTCGCTGAGCCCGCCGCAGAGCACGGCCTGTTCCCCGAAAAGGTCCGCCTCCGTTTCCTCGGCGAACGTGGTTTCCAGGATCCCCAGGCGGCCTGAGCCGATGCCGCAGGCATGCGCCAGGGCAAGCTCCTTTGCGTTCCCGCTGACATCCTGATGCACGGCGATCAGCGCCGGTACTCCGCTGCCGGATACGTATTGTTTCCGCAGCATGCTTCCCACTCCCTTCGGCGAGACCATATAGACATCCACACCGGCCGGCGGGATGACCTGCCGGTAGTGGATATTGAAGCCGTGTGAGAACACCAGGGCTTTTCCCGGCTTCATGGCATCGGCGATATCTTCCTCAGTAGATCGCTTTCTGCAGGCCGTCCGGAAGCAGGATATGAACGATATCTCCCTTCTGTGCGGCTTCCCGTGCGGACAGAGGTTCAAAGCCGTCTGCCCTTGCCCGCCTATAATTTTCCGTTCCTTCCGGTTCCGCAACGATGACACGATAGCCGCCGTCCCGCAGGTTCAGGGCCTGCGCGTGCCCCTGATTCCCGTAGCCGATCACGGCAATGCACCTGTCCTTCAGGAGGCCCAGCCGGGCGTCGCGTTCGTAATACATTTTAAGTGACATTCATAAACTCCTGGTGTATAGAATGTTATAAAATATAAATCAGTATAATATACAAAATTTATTCCCTGATCGCCAATGGATAATGGAATAATTTATCATCATTTGCTCAGTCTGTGTATTTTCCGGATATTATTCTCCAGAACTTCTCAAAATAGGATGATATTATTCTTTTTCGGTAATATAGCTTTCATATCCTTTTTTACGGAGAAGGCAGGCAGGACAGCTGCCGCATCCGTAGCCCCAGGGATGGCGGGTGCGATGGTCCCCGGCATAACAGGTATGGGAATGCTCCGCCACGATATCCATGACCCCGAGTGCATCGCTCAGTTTCCAGATATCCGCCTTGTCAAGCGACTGCAGGGGCGCATGGATACGGAGGGGAAAATCCAGTCCCCGGTTCAGACTTTCCTGCATGGAGGCGACGAAATCCTTCCGGCAGTCGGGATACCCGGAATAATCGGCATCGTTCACTCCCGCAACGAGGTCACGGATGCCGCGTCTGTAGGCCAGCGAGGCCGCCAGGGAAAGGAATACGATATTCCTTCCCGGGACGAAGGTATTGGGAACGCCGTTTTCCCTAAGTTCAATGGCCTGCGTCCCGATCATGGCGGTTCCGCCGATCTCGCGAAAGGCCGGAACATGCAGTTCGTGCAGAGGAATCTTGTTCATTTCCGCCAGATGCCGGGCGCTGCGGTATTCCACACCGTGGCGCTGTGCATAATGGAAAAAGACGGCTTCGACACGCTGAAAACGCTCTTTTGCCCAGTAAAGGCAGGTCGTGGAATCCTGTCCTCCCGAAAAAAGCAGAAGTGCGGGAAGATCCTGCATTATTTCACTCCGATCACCTTATGCATCTGCAGGCTCAGGCGCCATTGAGGATGTTTCAGTACATAGCGGTAGCAATACTGCGCGACATTCCGGTCGAAAAAATCCGCAGAACATGTCCCGATCGGGAGGTTGTGAGTGGGATTTTTGGGAGAAATATAGTAATGATCCGCTTCAACACCGTAC
The DNA here is from genome assembly GCA_034520235.1 of Fidelibacterota bacterium. Classification (GTDB taxonomy): domain Bacteria; phylum Fidelibacterota; class Fidelibacteria; order Fidelibacterales; family Fidelibacteraceae; genus M50B103. The sequence continues at coordinate 1,173,480 of JAXHNS010000001.1, read as the reverse complement.
GTTTCCGGGATCTCATCGATGCCGAGTATTGCTTTCAGTTCGTCGCATTTCCGGATCTTCAGCTTTTCGGATTTCGGAGAGACGGTGATCCAGTCGAAGCAATCATGCTTTGGCAGCAGCATCCCGTTGGTTTCCACCGCCACATAGTAATCCTCATCCTTCAGGACGCGGACCAGTTCCGTGGTGTCGTTCATCAGCGGCTCTCCCCCGGTGATCAACACGAAACGCGATGGATATTCGCGGACATTGGCCATGATCTCGGAAACGGACATTGCTATTCCGCTCAGGAACTCCGTATCGCAGAAATCACAGCGGAGATTGCATTGCGCAAAGCGGATGAAGATCGCGGGGGTTCCCGCGTGATATCCCTCCGCCTGGAGGCTGTAAAAGATCTCGTTTATTTTGTAAAGACTGCCTTGCTGTCCGCCGTTTCCCATACTGTAACCTGTTTTATGTGTAACCCCGTATCGGTAAGCCGTTCATAGATCCAGCGGCAAAGATTTTCCGCCGTCACTTCATAAGGAAAGACCACATGATGAAGTTCCCTCGGAAAGCTTTTCATCAGCAGGACGTCATTTTCATAGATCACCGTGGCATGGTCCAGGATATCAACGACTTCCTTATTGACAATACGCTTCATTTCATTGAAGTCAATGATCATGCCGTTGACATCCGGTTCCCCGCCCAGCGTGACTTCCAGGCGGTAGCTGTGTCCGTGCAGATTCCTGCACTTGCCCTCATGGAAGCTCAGGCGGTGCGCCATATCGAAATGAAATATTTTTGTCAGTTCAAGACCCATCTTTCCTCCACAGGCTGAAAATAGAATATTTTTTTGTGATACCCAATGTTTTTTGCATTCCGCCCTGCGGGAAGAAATGTTGAGGTGTCGAGATGTCGAGGTGTTGAGGTGTTGAGACGAAGAGACAAAATGTACATCGTCATGCTGAACTTGCCTGTCCCGCGAACCTTCAGTGAAGCGGGAGGTTCAGCATCCCCAGCATCTGACGACGGAATATCGTTTGGCGTTTAGAGAGCATGAATACCTTGCAGCCCTGAGCTTGTCGAAGGGCTGAATATAATTAGCCCGGCGCAAAACGCCGGGACTGAATCCTAATTTTTATATTGTGATTTTAAATATTATGCTTAATTTCACTAAAAGAACACAAACCGGGAGAAAAAGCTATGATCATACAAGTTATTTACAACCCCCATTCCGGCGGCGGCCGCGGCCGGAAACTATCGCCGGTCATCATCCAGTCCCTCGGACAGAACGGTCACATGACCATTGAGCACTGCACCCTGTACCATAAGCACGCCACCGAGATCGCAAAACATATTGACCTGAACCGCTGTGACGCGATCGTGGTCATTGGAGGCGACGGGACCGTGTATGAAGTGCTCAACGGCCTGATGAGAAACAAAACCTCGGAAAAACGTCCGCCGCTGGGCATGATCCCCGTCGGGACCGGCAATTCCTTTGCCAAGGACCTGAATATGTACCACTGGAAGGACGGGATCGTTGCGGTCAAGAAAGGAATGACCCGCCATGTGGATATCATGAAATTCATTACGGAGGGAACTGCTTTTTATTCCATGAACTCCATTGGCTTCGGCATTCCCGCCGATGTCAGTGTCAGAGCGAATAAATTCAAGAAAATCCTCGGGAAATGGGCGTATACGATTTCCGCCGCCAGTGAGATAATGAAGATTTAAACCGCAGGAAACGCGGCTTGAGGTCGACGGCGTGATGCATGAATACGAGGAAGCCTTTACGAATTTTTCCAACTCCGCCTACTTCGGCGGGAACATGAAGATCTCCCCGAATTCCGTCATCGACGACGGCATGATCGAAGCAGTCGTGCTGGAGAACATGAGCAGGAGTGAATTGCTGCACGCCCTCCCTACCGTCTATTCCGGCGAGCATCTCAGTAATCCGAACGTAAAAGTTTATCAGGGCAAGCATTTTAAGGTGGACAGCGTTCCTCCCAAGATCTGCAATCCCGAAGGGGAGATCTTCGGCGTGACACCGCTGGAGATTACTGTACTCCCGAAGGAGATCGAGTTCTTCATCAAACCGGAGCTGAAAAAGCGGAAGAAAACCTCCGTAAGCGGGAAGCAGGAAGCAAAGAAACCGGCCGCTGCATCCAAAAAGACGGCAACGGCAGCCGAAAAAACTGCGAAATCCGCCCCCAAGGCGTCCGCCGCGGACAGCAAAAAGTCCCCTGCAGCACCCGGAAAAGCGGCTGCTCCAGCCGTTAAAAAGAAATCCGAAACGACCGCAAAATCCCCTGCCAAAACCGGAAAAGGAACGACGTCAGGTAAATCACAGCCCCCAAAAAAAACATCTGAAGCTAAGAAAACGTCGAAAAATACCGTGAAACCGGGCAGCGGAAAGACAAAGAAAACGGATACCGCGACATCAAAAACAGCGGCGAAAACTACAACTCCGGGTTCCGGAAAAACCGCATCCAAAACGAAAAAACGCGGGACCGTCACCGGAAAGAAAACGGCGGGAAGCAAAACACCGGCAAAAACCGCGGCTGATAAGAAAAAGACGCCGGCGAAATCCGGCACAGGATCGGAACGGAAAAAGGCCGGAAATAAGCGATAAAATAAGGATTGGATAAAAGCCGGGCAGGCCGAACGTTTTAACGGGTATTCAGATATTCTATTGAACGTATAAAGGTAGCAAGATCAGGACATTACGCTTTTGCGTTCTGTCCTGTTTATATTATTTCACGATTTTTCCGTACCGGATAACAGCACATAACTCATCATTTCCGCCGATCACGATCAGATCCGCGTCATAGCCGGGCCTGATAAAGCCTTTGTGACCGTCGATGCCCATACGCCTTGCAGGGTTTTCGGAGGCCGCCTGGAGGGCTTCACGGAGGGTGCAGCCGGTAAAACGTTTGAAACGCATCATGATCTCGAAGAGACTCAGGGAGGTCCCGATGAGCCCCGACCCGTCTGCGTAGAACACGGCGCCTTTTTCGGAGATATAGGGGTTGGAACGGAAATGGTATTCGCCGTCGGGAAGTCCGGTGCATTCGATACCGTCGGTGATGCAGATACAGCGTTCCGGTCCGAAGATATCGCGGTAAAAAAGGACTGCTCCGGCATGCAGGTGCACTCCGTCGCTGATCAGCTGGACGGGCACGCCGGAAGCCAGGATGGCCGGCAGCGGTCCGGGGTCCCGGTGATGAAAGGGGCGCATGGCGTTTCCCAGGTGCGTCACGCATCCCATGCCCTGCTCAAAGCCTTTGCGCGCCTCTTCCACATTCGCGTCGGAATGCCCGAAGGAAGCGACCACGCCGTCTTCCCTGCAAGCGCTGAGGATCTCTTCCATACCGTTCAGTTCCGGCGCACAGGTCAGGATGGAAAGCCTTCCCCCGCATTTCCGGCGTATGTCACGGTAAACCGCCAGGTCGGGCTTGCTCAGGAATTCCGCCGGGATGCCTCCCTTTTTCACGGGATTGATGAAAGGGCCTTCAAGGTGGACCCCAAGACAGTCGGCCTCCCTCTCCCCCGCTCTGAAACTCCCCAGCAACTGAAGATGCTTGTTTTCTGCGCCGGGAAGATAAAAACTCTGTCCGCATAGAAGGTGGTGGTCCCCAGGCGGCAGAGGGTGGATGCGGCGGTGTGGAACCCCGCTTCCGTACCGTCGGAAAGGTCGCCGCCCCCGGCCCCGTGCACATGCGTATCGATAAGGCCGGGCGCAACGATCCGCTCCCGCGCATCGAAAAGTACATCCGCATGTTCCGGAATCTCCCGATAGATCCCCTGGATCTTCCCGTCTTCGAGGGCAAGGTGCCGGACTTCACCGGGTTCCGTATATAAGCGGCAATTGATCACATACTGAGGCATAAAATCCTTTCATGAGATCCTGTCGGCGATACCGGGATCAGAATGCCGTGCCGATGCTAATGGTGTTCACACCGCCGAATACGCGGTAGACTTCATAGGAGTAGTCGAAGCGCAGCCGGGCCGCACCGATCTTTTTGTGCAGACCCAGTCCGAAGGTCAGTCCCCGCTGGTCATAATTGATACGGTATCCCGCGCGGACGAAAAACGTATTCATGTAGCGGTATTCCGCACCGAATTTTACCTTTTCCCTGTAATCCCGCGGATGGGTGGATTCCACACCGAGGGTCAGGCCGTGCAGTTCGCTTTCCTTGTTGAGCAGTTCCAGGAGCTCAGCATGGATGCTGAAACTGACCGAGAACGGCAGCGGAAAGGCCTCCCGCACGTAGGTCACCTCGCGGGAAACGTTCTGGATCACCGCGCCGAAGCGGACGCCGCTGTCAATGAAGTCGTAGGTGGCGCCGATGTCGATGGCGGGCTCGCCGTGCGCATTTCCAACGACATCCGTCACCAGGGACGTATCGCTCAGGTTCGCCCCCTCTATCCCGATCGTCACGCTCCCCAGGTCCTGATAGGCATATTTCAGGCGCACCCCGTAGGAAAAGCGGTCCGAGACGCGCTGGGCGAAGCTCAGTCCCGCGGCAAAGGCCGTGGGAGAGAACGTACCGGTTTCCTCGAAACCCTGCTCATTGTTCGCACGCTGCGTCCCGTGGAATTCCCCGTAGTCCATATAGGTCAGATCCACTGCGAGGATCGAGGTGTTCCCGACCAGCAAAGCGCCGGCAAGAGCGCCGTAGTTGATATCCGCGATCCCGCGGGTGTAATTGGCGGACACGTCGCTGTGTCCTTCGAGCCATCCGAGACCGGAAGGATTCCAGAAGACCGTATTGGCATTCTCGATACCGACAACCCCCATGCCTCCCCGCGCGATCGCTTCGGCACTTACGGGATTTTCGAGAAAGCGGAATCCCACCTGTGCCTTTTTCTCGACCGGCCATGCGGTTGCGGGCAGAAGGACGGCCAGCAGGATGCTTACTGTAAAATATATTCTTGCTTTCATGACAGACCTCATCGAATAATGACAAATTTTTCATATCGATCCGGCAGCGGGTTGCCTTCGGCATCTTTCGCATCCACGACATAGAGGATATAGATGCCGCTGGCAACATACTGGTTGTTGTCCGTTTTCTGATCCCAGATCTCCTGGTCCGTACCGATATGATCGAACGCGTCGACCCTGTCGCCGGTCTCGGTAAAGATCATGATCCTGCATTTGTAGGGCAGGTAAGCGAAAATGATCTGGTTCTCCTCACCCGGGGAATCCCATAGCGCCTGCATTGAGCGTGGCGGGATTGGGAACAACGCGCACATTCTGTGTGGTGCTGAGCCCCGATTTGAAAGGCCGTGCCGGCAGCTTGCTGCGGTTTGCGTAGCGCGAGCTTTCCAGTTTCTGTCCCGGAACAGACCGTCCGTATTCTGCGTCCCGTCATCCAGGGCCGTCACGGCGTAGTAATAGGAAACGCCGCGGGTAACGTCGGTATCCACATACTGGGTTTCGCTTCGGTCCGTGGTCTCGTAAACCCTTTCCCAGGTCTCGGCATTGTAGTTGTCGCCGGGATCGTTCACGGCAGCAGCACCCTTTTTCCGGTACACCCGCCAGGCATACCAGTCGTCCACTTTCGTATCGGGATCAAGGTAATAGTCCCCGGAGGGATAGGACCAGTCAATCACAACCCTGTCCGCATCGCTGTTCACGACCATATCGGGTGGCGGAGGCGGGTCCGGAATGTTCAGGTCACGGTTCCACACCCAGTTTGCGCGGTCCATGGTCATAAACAGGGAATCCTTCCCCGTGAGGATAGCGTCCCGTTTTTCTTCATCGCTGATCTCGCCGGCCAGCCATGCCCGTCCGACGGAATCGGCTTTATCGTAGCCGATGGAACCCGCGCCTATCGCATATGTCACGCAGAGGGAATCCCTGATCCCCGCTTCATGATCGAGCGTCATTTCGTAGGGGCCCACCGTGATAAAGCGCATCGGACCTTTCTGTGAACCGTTCTCGGCAATGAATCCCTCGGTTACGGGATCAAGGGGAAAGCGCCCCCTGCTGTCTTCGCCGATATAGGTGTCCCGCACTCCGACATCCGCACGGCCCCAGAAATCGTTCACGATATCCGCATGCGGAATGGCATACGGCTGCGATACGTCGTCCTGACTTTTGTCAAAGGTATTCTTTGCCGAATGCAGCAGAGCGTAGCCGGGGATCTGCGGAGAATGCAGGTGACCGTTCACCCGGTCCGGATCACCGGTGTCATCGTTGCTGCCGTTCGAATAGGAGCTGGTGCCAATCGTTTTATAATCCCAGTAATAAGCGACTTTCAGTGAATCCCGGTTCCCGCCTGCCAGCTGTGTCTGGTCGGCGAACCAGCTGTCGAGGTCATCTTCCGATTCGTAGGCGAATCCGTTCATCACCATGTATTCGCCGGCCTTGGAAGGCCCGAAGCTGAACTCCACCGGCCACCAGAGATTCACGGTCTGGGAGGGAAAGAAATCCGAGGAATCCGGCTGTTCGATCGGGGGCTCGGTCTCCCCCGTGAATTTCAGCGTTGCCTGATAGATAAAATAATTCTCATGGTTCGGATTGCTGTAGGCATACATTTTTACATGGGACCGCATACCGAATGCGGTCAGGACATCCTCCCATTCTGTAACGATATCCGAAGGAATGTCCGGGTCCAGTTCCCAGGTGTACTCCTGGTACTGCGGAACGCCGTCCACCGTCACATAGGGCGGACGATAGCGCCGGCGTTCATGGGAATAGTCATTCTTTGCATAATTCACGCATTTGAAGGGAATGATCTGGTGCTGACCGTCCTCGTTGACAAAGCCGTCGTCGTCGAAACAGATCGGGTGAAATATCTGGTAAAGCATCTGCGAATGCCATTGGTCCGCCGGATAATACCATTCCTCGGTTTGCTGGGGATTGTCACCGCAGAACATCCAGCTGTACTGGTTCGTGAACTGCCCTTCCCCGTTCGATTTCTTCAGGGAGAAGTCGATCGCGTTCACGTTCAGGAACATGGGCGCGCCGTTATAGTTCCTCTGCGCATATGCGGCCGCCGCAAAGATCAGAAGCAGGATGCCGCTCGCTTTCAATATTTTCCTTATCATTATGACCTCCTTAAATATCCACGGACAGGTTAAGGGTGATACGGCGGGGATTCAGGAATATCGGGGCTTCGAACCAGCCGGTGTCGATATGTTCCTTATCCCACTCGCCCCATTTGTCGTCTCCGTGTTCTTCGCCCTCTTCAAAGGGAAGTTTCAGTGACTCCACATAGTTATTGTACTGGGTGTTGCTCATTCCGCCGATATAGAGGCGTTTCTGATTGAAAAGGTTTGTGATCCTCACACTCAGTTCCAGATAATGGTTGCCGGCCTGAATGCGCTTCCCCGCCTTCATGTCCGTACTGGTGTAATCGACGATGTCCGCCTTTTGCTGTGCACCGGTGATCGGGTCGGTCCTCATAACCGCTTTTCCTCCGTCCGCCCATTTGACATTGAAATTCAGTTTCCAGCCGCCCAGCGGATAAACCCCGCCCAAAGCGGGCCCGTACCGGATGGGGGTGTGAAAGGACAGGGCCGCATTGGCTTTCGGCAGGGGCATGATATTGCTGATATTGGCGCTGCGCTCCTCGTTGATCGCCGTGACGCGGTTCTCGTAGATATAACGCAGGCCGGACTGCCCCAGCTTTTAAGCATGTAGTCCATATTGCACCACATGGTGAAGAAGCGTCCGGCAACTTTCTCCAGGCGCAATTCAACTCCCCGGATATCGGAATAGGCATCCGGCCGGTACTTGGTCGCCTCAAACTCTTCCCAGTAGTTGATATAGGTCCTGGGAAGCGGCATGTTGGACATGTCCTTGTAATACACCACGATATTGGCAAGAAAATTATCCAGGAACCGCTGTTCGTATCCGAATTCATAGGAAACGGTCCGCGCCATGGGGAGTTCGGGGGTCGGAAGGATGGCCTTGTCCCCGACGATGGCCAGGTTGTAGAGGTAGCTGAAATTGGGCCGCTGATAGAAGTGCCCGTAGTTGAAATACATTTTACTGTTGACCGTCACCGGAAAAGAGACACCGAGACGCGGTGAAAGCTTAAACTCGCCGCGGTATTTCTCCGTTGGCCAGCCGGGGGGGCTGTCAAGCATATCACGGAAGATTACCCAGCGCTCATAGGATCCCCAGGACCCGGGAAGATACTGGTACGTGAGGTTGTAGAAATCCGGATACGCCTGATCGATGGGGTGCTCAAGGACAAAAATATCCTTCCGGGGATTGAAGTAGTCCCCGCGGACCCCGATCGTGGCGATCATCCCCTGGAATTCCAGCTTATCCTGGGCATAGATCCCTGCCTCGATGGGACGTGCTGTATAGTACTGCCAGGTGTCCGGGACCCCGCAGGTGTACATTTTCTCGGACTGGAACCATGTGCCGCTGTAAACGAAGGAATTCGTGTAATTGAAATTAAAGCCGGTCTCGAACTGATGGTAGCGTCCGAGCTGTGCGGTATAGCTTCCCTTCACGGAAGTGCTGAGCGTATAGGAAGAATCCACCGCCTGCAGTCCGCCGTAAATATAAAAAAGGTCCGTAAGGTCCTTCCCGAAATTGGTGGATCCGTAGGGAGTACCGATCTCGGGTAATTGAGCACGGGGATCGTATCCAGCATCACATAGGAAGCTTCCGATTCCGGATCCGCCGTCATGGGATTGATCGTGTGGTCCTGATAGTTCACCTGGGCTTCCATGGTGATATAAGAGGTCGGTGTCAGGCTGCGGTTGTATTTCAGACCGCCCATGAACCAGGACTGGTCCAAATACTGCAGGGCGCTTTTATTGTACATCTGGATGTAGTTGGACAAAAAACTTGCCTGCTGCCTGACGGCCTGCTCGGAATTGCTCAGGTATCCGAAACGGCTTGAATAGTCCTGGAGCCCGCCGCCCATGGTACTCGGCCGGTTGCTGGTATTGGTGGCCATGCGGGCATACATGGCGTTCATGCTGACCTTGGTCTTGTCATCCGGACGCATAGTGACCTTCAGATGTGTATTCCAGTCCAGATAGGAATCCCGCGGTCCGATGGGATAGGCGAATTCCGAGCGTTCCAGTTTCCCCGCCAGCATAAAGGTCGAATTTTCCGTCAGCGGCACCGGGCCCGTCAGCGTTCCTTCAAAGAACAGGTCCGGCCTGGTGGCCACTTCATAGGTGGGATGCTGGATAAGCCAGAGCTGCCTTTTCATTTCCGGGCTCAGGCGCTGTGGCTCCATGCCGATATTCTCCAGGTTCCGTGTTCCGGTGCGCCGGTCTTCCCAGCCTTTGAAGCCCGAGAATTCGTTGGGAATGATCCCCGCGGTGTCCGCCTCCGCCCCCACATAGGCAAACCCGCTTTCCGTGGTATCGGCAAAGATACGGTAGATCATCCCCTCTTCGCCCCAGGGATTGGTGCCGAAAAAACGTTTCTGTCCCGCCGGCGTATAGTTGAAACGTCCGGAGAAATCGAATTTTTCGGGAGATCCCTCCTTGGTGATCACATTGACAAGGCCGGCCTGAATGCCGCCGTATTTCGCTTCAAAACCGCCGGTAAGCACCTGAAGTTCCTCGACGGAGGAGGAGTTGATGGAAATATAGGAATTCCCTGACCTTGCATCCCGGGAGGAGATCCCGTCGATCTGGATATCGGTTTCCCGGACGCTTCCGCCGCGGATACTGAGACCGGAACCGTCATGGTCCGAGACCAGTTCCACGCCTTTCATATTGCTGATAAATTCATCCATGCGCAGGGTCGGGGCTTCGTCAATACGTTCGCTGGAAACGATCTCCTGACTGGAGGCAAGGTCCGCTTTGATCACTTCTTTCTCTGCGACCACGGTCACCGCTTCCATGCTCAGTGCTCTCTGCGTCATGGGGAATTCCAGCTTGATATTGCGGTCCAGGTTCACCCGGACCTTTTCAATGATATAATCATTGTACCCCATCATGCTTGCTTTGACCGTATAGGTGCCGGGACTTACGTTCAGGATCACAAAGTATCCGTCACTGTCGGTAAACGCCCCGCTGATCCGCTCCATTCTCACCGCCTGTTCGCCGTCCCATTTCTCGGTGATCATCACATTGGCGGCCTCCAGCGGTTCCTGCGTGTTCTCATCGAGCACCAGGCCCGAGATCTTTCCCCCGGCCGAAAATGCCGTAAGCGGAACAATAAGCATCAGAAGAAATTTTGATCCCTTGAACATCATAAATCCCCTTGCATTATGTTTGCCAAACAAACCATGGTCTTCCCGTTTGTCTGTGCTTCACTGTTTATTTTGATTATTTTTTAATGGTCGTAACCGTTGCCGGAAACATTTAAACATAAATGAATTTTATTCTTTTGTCAACAGAATTGTTTTTTTGCCGTTCTTTTCATACATTGCCAGTGTTAGGGAGTCATTCACCGTAAACAGCAGGTCCGTTATGAGTATTATCGCTGTCGACCTTAAGACCAACAAGATCAGCACGGCGCTCTTCCGTATGGACGGCGAGCTACTTGAAAGCAAAAAGCGCCCCTCGGGGACCTTCGCGCCACCCATGTGGGCCGTTTCCTCTGTCAGCAGATCGACGATTTCCTCAGAAGGTCTGCGGAACACCATGTGCGCGTCAGGGCGATCGGCATCTCCGTGCCCGGCATCTTCTATGAGAGTACCGGCACGGTCTGGCGCCGAACATCCCCGGGTGGAGGAACTATCCCCTGCTGGAGGATCTCAGGCATTACAGGATCCCCGTGCGGATCATGTCCGACCGCTGCTGCCACATTTTGGGCGAACACTGGAAAGGTGCCGCCCGGGGCTGCAAGAACGTTATCTATTATTCGGCGGGGGCCGGTATTTACGCGGGCATCATGATCGGCGGGCAGATATTGCGCGGCAGTCACAATATCGCCGGGGCGATCGGTTGGATGTCCATTGACAGCCGCTACGACAAAAAATACAAGAAATACGGCTTTCTGGAGTATTACGCTTCCGCAAAGGGGATCGCCGAACGGGCACGCGAGCTTGCGGAGAACACTCCGGAATACGAAGGCCCCCTGCGGGAGGCCGATATCAACATCCAGGACGTTTTCAACGCCTACAAGCTCGAGGACCCCGTTGCGGAACGTATTCTCAGAGATGCGGTCAGATACTGGGGGATCTCCATCGGGAACCTTATCAGTATTTTCAATCCCAGCAAGATCATCCTCGGAGGCAGTGTCTTCGGGCCCGGCACACAGTTCAAGCACCAAATCTACGAAGAAGCCGCAAAATGGGCGCAGCCGGTAAGCATGCAGGAAGTCACGCTGGTCCTCTCCGAACTCGGCAATCAGTCGGGACTTGTCGGAGCCTGCCGTCTGGCGCTGATCGCCTGCGAGGAATTAAAGGAATGATTTTACACTCACTGCTTGACAATCAAATATTTTTATTCTAAAATTAAGCAGTCTTTCTGCTTTTCAGTTAGGCGACAATTTAAAACTTTAACAACTAAAGATCTTAAGCAAAGCGAATAAGTTACTTTTATTCAAAGGATTATGCATGAGGAATAATTGTTATATCGGTATTGATACCGGGGGAACAAAGATCGCCGCTGCCCTGTTCAGCGCCGGGGGCGACATACTGACGCAGGATACCGTCCTGCTGCAGGGCGCCAAAGGCAGTGACGCCGCAGCGCTGATGAAGATCCTGATCCGTTCGCTTCAGGAACATGCCGCAAGGAAAGACTTTGACCTCCGCGGCATCGGCATCTGTATCCCCCGGCATCGTGTACCACGACAGCGGGAATGTCTGGGCGCCAAACATACCCGGATGGGACAACTATCCCCTGCTGCAGGAACTCGAGGCGGAATTCGGGGATACGGCGACGATCCGGATCGACAGCGACCGCGCATGCTGTATCCTGGCAGAGACCTGGCTGGGAACCGCACAAGGATGCAGGAATGCCATATTCGTGGCGGTGGGCACCGGCATCGGCGCCGGGATACTGGTGGACGGAAGGATCCTGCGCGGGCACGGGGACATTGCCGGCGCCACCGGATGGATGGCCCTGCAGCGGCCGTATGAAGAAAAGTACGACGCCTGCGGCTGTTTTGAATACTATGCCTCCGGGGACGGCATTGCGCGCACCGCCGCGGAGATCGCAAAAAACAAAACAGCGTATTCGGGGCCCCTGAGCAGAGGCACACTCCGTGCGGAGGATGTCTTTTCAGCTTACAAGAAGAATGATCCCGTGGCAAGGGAGACCTTTGAGAATGTGATCGGACTCTGGGGCATGGCCGTGGCGAATTACGTGAGCCTCTTTAATCCGGAAAAGGTCATTTTCGGTGGCGGCGTTTTCGGCCCCGCCGGGCAATTCCTTCCGCGCATCGCCAAAGAAGCCCGGAAATGGGCGCAGCCCATCGGGATCACACAGGTTTCCATAGAACTGACAACCCTCGGGAAAGAGGCGGGCCTGTTCGGAGCAGGACGTCTTGCTATCCTGCAGGAAAAAAAGGAAACGTCATGAACAAGAACACTCTTCCCTTTATTGCCGCCTGCCTGGGCATGTTTCTCTTCGGGATTGTCATGCTCTCCGTCGGAACGATCAACACCTACCTCATCACAAAATTCCAGCTGAACAACCTGGCCGCCGGAAGCCTGGCCTCCCTTCTCCCCTTTGGGATATTGCTGGGTTCGCTGGTCTTCGGGCCGGTCGTGGACCGCTACGGATATAAGCTGTTACTCATTGTGTGCACCCTGCTCATCGTTTTCAGCATCCTGCTGATAGCGTATACGGAAACCTTCCGTCTGATCCAGTTCGGCTTTCTGCTGATCGGCTTCAGCGGCGGGGCGATCAACGGGGGGACGAACGCGCTCGGTTCGGACGTGAGCCTGGAGAACAAAAGCGCCAAACTTTCCCTTCTGGGTGTCTTTTACGGCATCGGAGCGCTGGCATTGCCGCTGATCACCGGCTCGCTCTCGGAGTATTTCGCCTATCAGTCCATCATTCTCGGGATCGGGATTTTCCTTCTGCTGCCGGTCATCTATTATATCACGATCCCCTTTCCCCTCCGAAACAGCAGCAGGGCATTCCCCTGAAAAAAGTCTTCGCCATGTTCAGGGACAAGGTGCTTATCCTTTTTGCCTTTGTGCTTTTCTTTCAGAGCGCCGCGGAAGGGATCTCCAACAACTGGACCACGAATTACCTGGTGAATTTCCACCACCTCAGCGACAGCAAGGCCCTTTTCTCTTTGACCCTGCTGGTCATCGGGATGACAGGCGGCCGGCTGATCCTGAGTGTTGTTTTGCGGAACGCCCGGGCGATCCGCGTGTTCTACGCTTCCTGCCTGCTCATCATCGTCAGCCTCCTTCTGATCAGCTTTTGCGGGACCCTTCTGTGGATCCGCACCGGCATGGTCCTGCTCGGCATGGGACTCGCCGCCGGCTTTCCCGTCATGCTTGCCTATGTCGGCGAACGCTATGCCCACCTTTCCGGGATCGCCTTCAGCTTCTCGCTGGTCATCGCCTTGCTCGGCAACACCCTGATGAACCTTCTCGTAGGCTTTGTATCCCGGACCTGGGGTATACAACACTATATCAGCATCCTGATCGCCGCAGCGCTCGTCATGCTGCTGCTGGCATCTCTGGCATACAGAGAAAACAAACGTAACCCGTTAAAACAAAGGAAGTAATATGAAACTCGCAATGGAATGGCTGTCGAATGTCAATTCGGTCATGAAAGACATCGAAGCAACGCAGAAAACAAATATCGCAAAGGCCGCCGAAGCCATGGCGGACACCATCGAAAAAAAACGCTGGGTGCATACTTTCGGCTGCGGGCACGCCACCCTCCCGATCGAGGAAATGTATCCCCGGATCGGGGGATTTGTCGGCTTTCACCCCATCTGTGAACTTCCGCTCACCTTTTTCACGCACATTGTCGGGGATATGGGAGTGCACCAGTTCGTATTCCTCGAACGCGTGGAGGGCTACGGAGACCAGATCATGAAGGGCTACAATTTTGACAAGCGTGACTGCATGTGGGTCTTCTCCCATTCCGGGATCAACAATGTGAACATCGATATCGCCCTGAGAGCAAAAGAAAAAGGCATGAAGGTCATCGCCTACGGTTCCGCCGAAGCGGCGAAAGACAAAAAAACGCGCCATTCCTGCGGAAAGACCATCTTTGACATCGCCGATATCGTGGTGGACACCTGTGCCCCGATCGAGGATGCTTCCGTGGACCTGAAGGGGCATACGGACGAGATCGCCCCGGTCTCCACCATGGCCTTCATCACCACGGTATGGATGACCCTCTGCACGGTGGCGGAGATCCTGGCGGACCGCGGCGTGAAGCTTTATATCCACCCGTCCCACAATGCCGGCAAGGAAGGCGCCAAGGCGCGGCTGGACGAAGCGCTGGCGACCTACAAGGAACGCATTGTCGGCGTTTGATAAACGTTTTGTACCGGTTAAGGGTACGTTGTTGTATTAGGGGGAAGATCTTTCAGGAAGGAGAAACCGCACGGTGCAGGGTTGACGGACGAAGCGCGATATCGCGCATTCTGATACAAAACCAAAAGATGCGTATCCTTGATACGTCTGATCACACTTGTGTCGGGAAAGGGAACCAAAACTTCAGGCTATCCCGTCATTCCGCCTGCTTGGCAAAATCCGTAATATCCTTCTCTTTTCCGAAAAGAATAAGGGTATGGGCCTCCTTCAGGGGCGTGTTCTCAAAACCGAGCGCGTAGATCTTTTCACTACCGTCGCCAAGCTTTTTTTTCAATGCCACGACATTCAGCTTGTAGTTCTTCCGCACGTTGATATCGATAATACTTTTTCCCCAGTAGCGTTTCGGCGCCGAGACCTCACTGATGTAGTCGTCCTTCCCGTATTCACTGATGAACTTCACGCTGTCGTACATGATCTCCAGGGCGATCTTCCGGCCGGCATACTGCTCCGGGAACAGAGTTCCAACAATGTTCATGCTCTTGAGAATTTCCGTATGCACCTTTTTGGTGGCGCGGGAATAGATCTTTTTCACCCCGATCTCTTTCAGGTTGGCAACGATCAGGATATTGGATTCAAAGGATTCGCCCATCGCCACGATGGCGGTATCCTCCGGGGTGATGAAGCGCCTCAATGCATTGAGATCCGTGGCGTCCAGGCTCACCGCGTGATAGAAGCCTTCCTGCTTCAGTTCGTTGACGGTGTCCTTGTTGTCGTCAATCACGACCACGTCGGCTCCCTGGTCTTTCAGTACCGACGCGATCTCACGGCCGAAGGTCCCCATGCCGATAACAACATATTTCTTGGATTTTGGCATAATCGTATCCTTTTCTTTTATCCTACCATGATATCCGTTTCCGGGAATGCATAATTGTGCTGCGCCGAGGTCTCCCGGCCGATGGCGATCGCCAGCGTATAGAGCCCTACACGTCCCATGAACATAACGATCGTGATGATCACCTTGCTGAACCCGCTCAAAAGGGGCGTAACCCCCCGGGACAATCCCACCGTACCGAAGGCGGACACCACCTCGAAAAGCAGATCCGTGAACGGCGCATCCTCGACAAAGCTGACAAGAAGCATTGCCGTGAAGATCAGCACAAGGGATGCCAGAAGCACGATGTAGGAACGGCGTATCGTGGTCATGGGAAGGGTGTTCCAGCCGATCTCCACGCGGTCCTTGCCCCGGATAAAGGCCCAGGACGCCGCCAGCAACGCACCGAAGGTGGTGATCTTGATACCGCCCGCCGTGGAATTCGGCGCCGCACCGATATACATCAGGAGCATGATAAAAAGGATCGCCGGAAGCGAGAGGGCTCTGATACTGACCGTTGAAAATCCGGCCGTACGGCTGGTGACACTGGTGAACAGTCCGTTCATGACGCGCAGCCATCCCGGCATGCCCTCCCAGGCATGCCACTGGGTCGCGGTGATAAAGATCGCGCCGCCGAGTATCAACAGCCCCGATATGCCCAGTATCATCCGGGTCTGCAGCCGGAACCGGTGCTTATTGTCCGTTTTGAACTTTCTTTCCAGCAATACGTCTTTCAGGGTATAAAAACCCAGACCTCCGATAATGATAAGGATCATCACGGTCACCATGGTCACGGGGTCCCGGTTGTATCCCACGCTTTCAAGCCCGTACTGCAGATTGCTGAACCCCGCGTTGCAATAGGCGGACACACTGTGAAAGACCGCGGTAAAGACCCGTCCTCCGGGTGACAGCCCGAAATTCCCCCACCGGAACCAGAGGATCACGGCGCCGATCAACTCAAAAAGCAACGTCAGCGTGATGATCGAGCGCAGCATTTCTCCAAGCTTGTTCAGATTTTTGTCATCCAGCACCTCCATGAGCACCACCTGATCCTTTAGGCGGAATGATCCCTTCTCCTGGAACAGGAGCGCAATGAAACTTGTGAGGGTGACGATGCCCAGGCCGCCGATCTGGAACAGCAGCAGGATCACTCCCTGCCCTACCGGAGTAAAGGTATCTACGACATTTACCGGTGTCAGGCCGGTCACACATACCGCCGAGGTGGAGACGAAAATTGCGTCCACCAGCGATATGCTGTTGTATGTGGCGCGCGGCAGTTTCAGCAGTCCCACTCCGATCAGGATCACGATAAAAAAGGAGAACAGGAAAACCCGGGAAGGATGCAGAGAAATAAAAAGCCATTGCTCCCTGCTTTTCGTCAGCGTGATGAACATGTTCAGCAGGATATAGGCCTGAATGACGATATAATAGGCTTTGATATAGGTTATCGCCAGGTCGTTCGACAGGAACTGCCAGCGGATGATACCCCCGGCAATGAGGGACACTACGAATATGATCAGCAGTAAGGCCTCAAAAGGGGAAGAGCGGACGGCTTTCCATTTGTCGGAACTCAGCAGGATCCTCAGAAAATAGGAAAAGACAAACACCAGAGCAATCCCGAGGTCCACGTGCCTGAAAAATTGCAGTGCCGGGGGCTTGAGATAAAAACCGTATTGGGCAAGAAGGGAAACAAGTGCGGTAATACCTGCCAGGATCGTAATGCCGGAGAGATATTTTTGTTCGTGATTTATATTCATACTGCCTGTCATTTCAACCACCGGTAATATATTGAATCTCTGCTGAAAACAATATAAAAACCTCATTCTTTTTTATACTGTACCTCTCTTTCACACCTGAAAATCACCGGAATATGGTCAGAAGTTCCTCTGTAAAACGCTATCATGGAGGTAAGATGAACCTAAAGTCCTGAGAAGATTTATGCACTTGCTTTTCACACCGCATTTCCTTATTTTTTAAGTATTAAACCGTAATAATCATAAAAAAGTCTGACGCTATGAATGAAAAGCACTACGAATCGCACCCTGATCCTCTGGAAAAATTCCTGAAAAAGCCCAGGAGCTCATTCACAAAAGCCGATATTATCCGCTATGTGGAAACACAGGATGTCCGGATGATCAATTTCAGGTATGTGGGAGGGGACGGACGTATGAAGACCCTGAACTTTGTGCTTCAGGGCCGCGAGCACCTTGTATCGCTGCTGTCGGGCGGCGAGCGCGTCGATGGCAGCAGCCTTTTCAATTTCCTGGAAGCCGGTTCCAGCGACCTTTATGTCGTACCCCGTTTCCGTTCCGCCTTTTTGAACCCCTTTTCGGAAATTCCGGCAGTGGATATCCTGCGTTCTTTTACAACAGTACGGGAGAACCTCTTCCCGGGGCACCGGAGCATATCATGCGGAAGGCGCACCGGGCGTTTTCTGATACAACCGGCTACGCACTGGAAGTGATGGCGGAGATCGAATACTACGTGATCAGCGAAAAAAAAGACGCATACCGGATCGAGGCCCAGCGGGGTTACCATGAGACCGCCCCCTTCGTCAAAGGAGAAGCCCTGCGCCTCGATGCGATGAGGGCGATCCGTGCAATGCGGAGGCCGGGTGAAATACGGGCACTCCGAGGTCGGGAATTTCAGCGACGGAACCTTCGATTACGAACAGAATGAAATTGAATTTTTACCGGTGAACGTTGAGGACGCCGCGGACCAGATCCTTATTGCCAAGTGGATCCTGCGTGTAACGGGATCCCGTTACGGCGTGACGGTAAGCTTTTCGCCCAAGATCAGCGACGGACAGGCTGGAAGCGGCATGCACGTTCACATGCGGCTGATGAGATCGGGCAGGAACGTCACCTTTGAGAACGGTGAAGTCAGCGATGCGGCCGTGAGCGCGATCGCAGGGATCCTCGATCTGGCGCCGGCGCTCTGTGCCTTCGGCAACACGGTGCCCACCAGCTATTTCCGGCTAGTCCCCCGTCAGGAAGCCCCCACCAATATCTGCTGGGGAAAACGTAACCGTTCGGCGCTGGTCCGCGTTCCCCTGGGATGGACCGGAACCGGCGACATGATTGCAAAGGCCAATCCCCTGGAAACCCCTTCGGAACATGATTTCAACGGGAAGCAGACCTTCGAGCTGCGCAGTCCGGACGGTTCCGCCGACATATATTTGCTGATCGCCGGTATCTGCGTGGGGGCACGGCACGGTTTGACCATGCCGGACGGTGCGGCATTCGCCCGGAAAACGTTCATCGGCGTAAATATTTTTGAAGAAAAGCACAGGGATAAACAAAAAGACCTTCCGCAGCTGCCCCGGTCATGCAAGGCCGCGGCGGACGCACTGCTCGAAAAGACCGCCGTCTTCAAACAGCAGGACGTTTTTACCGGCGATATCCTGAAGGGGACCGTCAGGAAACTCCTGGCATATGAGGATGAGGATCTTCGCGAACGGACCTCCGGAGACCGCGAAGCGACCATGGAGTTGGTCCGGCGCTATTTGCACTGCGGGTAGCACCGCCTTCCCAGGGCCCTCCTGCGGCCGGGAACTCACGCCCGGAAAATGCTATATTGGTCCAACTTCCCTCTCAATTGCCGTCCTCCAATATCTTCGCTACAGTCCTGTGCGAACAGAGAAAATACATGATGCAAACAGGCACTCATTGAGGCGGAATCCCCAAACTCCCGTTTTTATTGTAAACCGGCCGTTTTTATCATAAATTGCAATATGTACTATCGTTTTATTCTTATTCGCTGTCTTTTTTTCATTATCCCCCTGTGTTGCGGCTTTCTCCATGCAGAAGTCGGCATAGTTTTGCGCGATCAGTACGGGGGACCTGTCAGCAATGCCGGAATAACGATCTTTCCCGCCGGAAAAAGCACGGAACTGGCAGTCGGCGAAAGCGATTCGAACGGGTACTTTTCCGCGGATATCTCTGATCCCGCGCTTGAAAGTTCCCAACTTCTCATTCCCTACCCCAACCCTTCACAGGGTCAGGTCATGATCCCCTATTATCTCCGGGAAAACGGAAACGCGGGTCTTGATATTTTCAATCTCCGGGGACAGCGCATCCGCACATTCCGAACCGTTTCCCACCGCGCCGGATTTCACCAGCTGAAGTGGAACGGCCGGGATAACAGACGGTACTCCCGTACCGGCGGCTATCTATATCGTACGTCTGCGGACGGAAGACAATGTAAGTACCGCAAAAATAACCATACTGTCGCATCAGTCCGCAGATATCACACCCGCGGATATCCATGCTTTTTATGAACAGCATCTGGACTTCCGGAACTATGATATCGCTATCTCTGCGGGCGACAGCTTCTACGTCCGGATAGAAGGGAGGGAACTGTCTCCGTCCGATACAAATTTCCTGTATATCAACCGTTCCCTCAGGATCCCTTTCAAGGCGGATAACGGCTTTATCCGGGTAAAGAGGAATGACCATTATAAGCCCGTTTTTATCAAGGGCATTAATCTGGGGGTTGCCCTTCCGGGTACCCAGCCCGGGCAAATGGCGGCGGACCGTGATGATTACCGCCGCTGGATACGGGAATTCGCGGAGTCGGGACTGAAATATATCCGTACCTATACCTTGCATTATCCCCGTTTTTATGAGGAACTGTATTATTATAATCTTGAACACCCCGAAAATGCCCTGTTCCTCATCCAGGGTGTATGGCTTGACGAGGTCTACGAAAACGACCTGATAAGTGCACAAACCCAAAAGTTCGATGACGACATCGAAGAGATCATTGACTGCATGCACGGGAACCTGACAATTGGACATCGATACGGCAGGGCTTATGGCGATTATACAAAGGACATCAGTCCGTGGCTGATGGGATATATCATCGGCCGGGAGATCCACCCGAATGAAGTCCTCATGCTCGAAGAGCTTTACCCGGAACGTACGGAGTATGAGGGGGAACATTTGAGCATTCATCAGGCCCTGCCTGTCGACACATGGATGACAGAACGCCTTGATCACCTGATAAGCTATGAATCCGGGAATTATCATATCCAGCGGCCTGTCAGCGTCAGCAGCTGGCCCACGCTTGATCCCCTGACCCACCCCACGGAAGACCCGGAAAGAACCGAAGAAGACATCGCGACCATGGATCTGGCGGGCATCGAACGGCATCATGCACCGGCGGGGTTTTTCATAAGTTACCATGCCTATCCCTATTATCCCGATTTTATCAGCGAAGATCCTGTTTACCAGACTTATTCCGACGCTTACGGCCCCAATTCCTATCTGGGGTATCTGCACGATCTGAGGACACATTACGGGGATATCCCTCTTCTGATCGCCGAGTTCGGTGTACCGTCAAGCTGGGGCAACGCACACTTTTCCTTCAGCGGGATGGATCACGGCGGACACAGTGAGCGGGAGCAAGGGAAACACAATGTGCGCCTTCTGAATAATATCCATGAAAGCGGATGTTCAGGGGCCCTCCTTTTTGCGTGGATCGATGAGTGGTTCAAAAACACCTGGATCACCGAACCTTTCGGGAGCACTTCCGAACGGCGTCCTTTATGGCAAAATGTAACCGCGCCCGAGCAAAACTTCGGCCTGCTGGGATTCAGGGAGCCGGAACCATCATTTACCCGGTGGCCGGTATTCCGGGGAGAAGAGGAGCTGGAAAGCGTGAAAACGGATATGGACAATGCGTATTTCTATGTCAATATACATCTCAAAAACGCACTGCCGGAAAATGATACGATATGGATCGCGTTCGATACCTACCGGCCGGACCTGGGAGAATCCGTCATGCTGAACGACGCCGTGGTCAGCAACCGCGCGGAATTCCTCCTGGCAGTCAACAGATCACCGCATTCACCTATGTTCGTTACGGAAGCCTATGATCTATTTGGTATATGGCATAATATATTTGATCTTTCGCAGCTTTATCATTCCGTGCCCACGGACGGCGCACCGTGGCGTCTGATCCGCTGGAAAAACAACTTCTACGAATGGAGCTACCAGGAGATCGGGAAACTGCGGACCTGGCTTCCCGGAGACACAGCCAGTACGCTTGACGGTGTGCGCATTGAAGATAACAGGATCTTTCTGCGAATCCCCTGGACACTGTTGCAGTTCACGGACCCCTCACAGAAAGAGGTCATGGACGACAGGCGAGACACACCCGTGCGTGAGGTCACTGTCTCGGACGGAATCAGTCTGACCGTTCTCTACGGCCAGGAACGTATCGTCAGCGGGCGACTGCAATGGGATGCCTGGAACACTGTCGATAATGTCACGGAGTATGAAAAAGCGTCCTATCCGGTCTTCATCCGGGGTCTCCGCAATGTTCCGGATACGCCCGTTGTGCCCGAATAAAGACTGTTCTTCCTGTGCGTCCGTCCCCAGGCCGGTTTTGCTCCAGTGCAGGGTCCCTGACGGAAAACATTCTTATTTTCGATCCTGCGCGCTAGTCCAGCAGGGATTTTATCTTCTTTGTGATCAGGTTCGTGGCAAATTTCGGCCTCAAACAGCGCGGGGATTAGTCATCATATTCGATCTCGCGTTCGATGATGGATACCGGCTCCCCGTCTTCATATTTTACATGATAGATCATATTCCCTTTTGCGTCATACCGGTACCGGTGAGACCACCGCTTTTTCAGCGCGCCGCCGGCGCCATACTGTTTTTCTTCAATGACATTGCCGTTTTCATCATACTCGAATAAACGGTTCTCAAGAAGCGCATCGTCAGGACCGTACTTTTTTTCTTCCACCCGGTCGTCATTGTAGTTATACTTGAACAGCCGTTTTTCCACGATATTACCGCCGGGATCGTACAGGTTCTCTTCGGTCAGCTTGCCCTTGTAATTATACCGGAATGTCCGCTTTTCAGCAATAATGCCGTCGGAACCGTACTTTGATTGCCTGGGTCCGGTTCCCCTTATCGTCGTATTGAAATGTGCGCTTTTTGTTCAGGTTCCCGCCGGGACCGAAGCGGTTTGCTTCCGTCAAATTTCCGTCATCGTCATATCGGTATTTCCAGCGCTCATTCAGACTGCCGCCGGGACCGTACTGTTCTTCTTCGGTACGTCTTCCCTGCTCATCATAGTGAAAGACCCGTTTCCCCATCGGGCTGCCGTCCGGAGCATCGATGTTGGTTTTCGTCAGGTTCCCTTTACCGTCATATTTGAAAGTCCGTTTTTCTTCCGGATCCCCGTCCGTTCCGTAGTGTGTTATTTCGCTGATATTGCCGTTTTTATCAAACACGACATGCCGGCCGCTTTTTCTTGTATCCTTCACCGCTTCTCCGAAATCATCCACCGCTTTATAGGTGACTTCCCGGACAGATTGTACTTCTCCTTTTAAGCCGAGCTTCTGCCGATCTTTTTCCCCGGGAGCGATGATCAGCGGAACAGCCGCCCGAAAGTATCAGTCCGCAAATGGCAGCCAGTATTATCGTTCTCATCGGATATCCCCTTTTATGCTTTTTGTTTTTTCAATGATGTCATTGTTAATTTGTTACAATGATCTTTCATTATCAACCTGTTTTATTCTCAGCATGATCTTCATGGCATTGACGTTGTGATTCTGGTTCATGTGCCCGGTGTCTTTATTGTACCGGTGCCACCTCTGCGCTAACATATCGTAACGCAACGCACCGGAAGGTGTGGCGAACCAGTAACCGTCTCAAAGGCCGCAATGGCGGTGAGCGAATATTGCGGAACGAGATGTTTCCATAACCCGCCGGCACGGCAGAACGTCACAAACATCAACAGCAGACATATCGCAGCAACAGGATGTGAAAAACGCGGGGACTTCTTTCTAAAGCGCAATAGATCTCCTTTATTGAGAAAATGCACTCAAAAAGGCAGCTCCGAAGATGGCATAGAAAATGATATAAAGGACAATGCCTACGGCAGCCCATATCAAGGTTGCTTTTGCCCAATTTGCCTTGCTCGGCGGCGTCGCCAAACCGAATGCCCATACAAACAGCATGATAATGTTGACGATGGGGATTGCCGTCAACAGCAGGGTCAGCACCCAGTCACCTGTTCTTACAACCGTCTCGTTTTCATGCTCCATTATTGATCCTCCTTTAAATGGTGTATTTACCTTTATATGCATTCTTATCGATCATGAATTGTCCCGGAATATTATCGATTATTTTATTATAATATAAGCTAATACACTATCCTCTCATTATCAATATGTTTTCATTGACAATTAACGATCATGATAATTCACGATTGCGGGTCATTTCACCAGGGCAAGTCTCTGTACTGCATGCGGCTGACCTGAAAACACCCTGCCCTCCACTGAGGGAAGTTTATGAAGTTGTATTTAGGTTCACAGATCCAGTACACTGCGCATTACCGGGCTGAGAACGGCGAACCGGATGCGATCGTTGATTCTGCGTTAAGCTGGAGTTTGGAAGGCATGCCGGTGGGTGAATTGTCTCAGGACGGCCTTCTGACGGCAACATCGGCCGGTTACGCACTGGTATATGCTGCTCTGGATGATAAAGAAACCAGTGCCTTTGTCGTCGTGGCCGATTCTTCAACCGACACCACCGGTCTGATTCACGTCACCATATCGGTCTTTGACCTGGCAGGATGCAAGATCGAAACTTTAGTCAATGATCATCAGCAGGCAGGGACGTCTTCACTGAAATGGGATGCTTCCCAGCAGCAGCATAAGAATGATTCCCAGGAAAACCGGAGTGTTTTCCAGAAAAATGCCCGGTTTTTGGGGAAAGGTCAAGTCCGCTACTAGTGGATCTTCTTAGGGCTTAAAAGATAGTACAAAAGAATGAGGACGGAATATAATTCCAGTCTTCCAAGCAGCATGCTGAATGTCAGGACAAGTTTTGAGATATTGTCGAAAAAGGCATAATTTTCTACCGCTCCCACACTGGCAAGTCCGGGACCGATATTGCTGAGCGTTGCAATGGATGCGGCAAAAGATGTCACAATATCATACCCGCGGAATGTCAGAAAAGGATTGATCGCTGCGAACATCACCACAAAAAGAAGCAGGAAGGCGATCACGTTCTTCAACACGTTTTCCTTTACCGGTTCATTGCCGATCTTTGAAGAGAAAAACCCTTTCGGATAAGTCAGTTTCCGGATCTCTTTAGCAATGAATTTAAGGCCGATCATTATACGGACCTGCTTCATTCCTCCGCCCGTGGAACCCGCGCAGCCCCCCACGAACATCAGCAACACCAGGAGGATCTTTGAAAAAACAGGCCACAGTTCAAAATCCGCCGTAACAAATCCCGTGGTCGTGGTAATGGAAACCACCTGGAAAGAAGCATATCTCAGCGATGTCCAAAGATCATATCCCTGACCGGATCCGATAATATTCAGGGTTACAAATGTTATGGAGATCACGAGCAAGCTTACGTAAAACCGCCACTCTCTGTTGCGGAAGATATTTCCGAAATGCCCCCGTATCAAAGAAAAATGCAGGACGAAGTTCGTACCGGCAAGGAACATAAAAACAAGGATCACCATTTCGATATATACACTGTCAAAACCTGCAATGGATTGATTCGAAGTAGAAAAACCTCCGGTCGCAAGGGTTCCGAAGGTATGACAAAGAGCGGTATAGAAGTCCAGGCCTCCCGCCATCAGGAGCAGGGTCTCCGCAGCACTCAGTCCCAGATAGATCAACCACAGTATCATTGCCGTGTTCTTGATCCTTGGACTGATCTTTCCTTTTGTCGGGCCGGGTACTTCCGCCCGGAAAAGCTGCATGGAACTGAGTCCCAAAATGGGAAGGATAATAATAGCCAGCAGTATGATCCCCATGCCGCCAAGCCAGTGCGTCAGACTCCGCCAGAATAGCAAGCCCTTCGGAAGTGCTTCAATATCAGTAAGCACCGTGGCCCCTGTAGTTGTGAATCCCGACATTGTTTCAAAGAAACAGTCGATAAAATTGCCGTCAAAGACGCCATGAAAGTAAAAAGGGAGCGCAGCGAAAAAGAGCAGCCATGATCCATCCGAGAGAAACAACGATAAAACCTTCGCGCGGGCGCAATATCTTATCACTTTTAAAAAAGAAAGCCAGTATGAGGCCGGCGCCCAGACTGCAGGCTATTCCCAGCAGGATATCCTGTGTGTCTCCCGAACTGTAATAAATCGAGAAACCGAGCGGAAGAAGCATCGAAGCTGAGAGAATGATCAGCAGGATACCTTGTATTTTTAAGATCGCTTTCCAGTTCATAATATACCGCTTAAAGAGGATCAACGATTAAGAGAACATCTTCTCCGCCGCTTTTTTGGATTCGGGAAGGACGAATATAATGACAATATCATTGATCATGATTTTGTCATCCCCATGCGGAATGATCACCTTGTTTCCGCGTACGATCACACCGATGATCATACTCGGAGGAAATCTGATTTCATTAATGGGTTTGTTCAGGATGGATATTTTTTTTGAGATCTTGATCTTAATGGTTTCCGCATTGAGATGCGGGATCGGAGTAATCGAGAGGATATCACCTTTCCTGCAGTATTTGATGATCTCGGCCAGCGCCAGGAATTCTGTGGAAAAGACCGAATCGATCTCTTTTACCTGGTTAATAATGGCACTAATGGCAATATTTGAAATATTGCAGACCGCCTTATAAGCGTTATTCTTTTTTGCAAGAACAGCGGAAATAATATTATGTTCGTCGCTTTCGGTAACACACACGACAAAGGAGTTCTTCATATCAAGTTCCGAAAGCACACTTTTATTGGTGCCCGAACCGCTGACGATAAGTACGTTCTCCAGTTCTTCCGAGAGACGGGCACAGAGTTTTTCATCCTCCTCGACGATCGTAACCTTTCTGCCGTTGGCGGCTTCGATTCTGGCAAATTCCCTGCCGATGCGATTCCCGCCGATAATGATCACATTCCGTATTTTAATCTTGGAAGCAAAGTACAGATTGATCACTTCCCGGAGGACTTTAGACTTACCGATAATATACAGTTTATCCATGGCTTTGAGTATATCGTCTCCGCGGGGGATATAGACTTGACTATCTCGCTTGACGGCAACGATACGTACCTTTTTCCATATCTCATGTTCACGGGTGAACTCCTTCAGCATCTTATCGTTACCGGAAAAATCTTCGCTGATCTGCACACCGATGATCTTGACATTTTCCCGGATAAAATGAATGTGTTCAATAGCATCCGGTTCTGAGAGCAATTCAGTGATCTTATTAATAGATAATTGCTTTGTTGCCACGGTATAATCTATACCGAAATCAACGGGGTTGTTGAGGGGATTTTGAAAATACTGGTTATAATTCTCAACCTTCGCAATGGTGGTGGCATCACTGATCTTTTTGACCAAACCGCAGGAAACGATATTCACATTATCATCGTTACTGAGCGCCAAAAAAATATCCGCTTTTTGGATATCTCCTTTTTCAAGATTTGATACATTGGTCCCGCTGCCGTTAATGACATATGCATCAAGCTGATCGTTGAGCCTTTTTGCTTGTTTATCCGATTTTTCAATAATGGTCAGATCGTGATTTTCCTGGATAAGCTGTTCCGCGATCAGTGATCCGAGTTCTCCTCCGCCGACAATAAATATATTCATGAATGATCTCTTATATTTTGGACTATTCGGGGTTATTCAAATTCTGTTTTTTTTATCTCTGAAAAAACTGGTTTCCAATTCTTGCGGTGCATATAATGAAGTTCTGTAAAAATATCAGAAGAATACCTGTTCTTATTTTTTGGTGCGTATCGGTGAGATATTAGCATCTGGACCCTTTGTTAACAGTTTCAGCAGGCTTATCAAAACCTATCGCGTCAAATATTATAAAATTGTTCCCGTATTTACAATACATTTGATAAGTACCGCATAAATGCCGTAGGACAAATGCTATACTATTTAAGATGTTCTTTACGATGAAAAACGGTATATCTATTGTGAACTTCTCCCCTGTTTCAGACAGTTCCATGTGTAGCATCCGCTCCAATCCTCTACAGTGATAAAGGTCACTTTCCATTTAGGCTCACTGTATTGATATGGTTCTGAAATGTACGTCATTGAATGAATCTTTTCAATAGATCATTGTTTGCATCTGCAGGAAGCTTCCGTTTGCGGGTGGTTTTTTTTATTTCAGTTATCATAGATATTGTTTTAATATAAGGTGTTTACGTCGATTTTTCTTTCAATTTTTTTATTTCGGTTTTATCATTTATGGATACGCACAAAAATATTGATGCGTAGGGAAAATATATAAAAAAGGATCAACAATGCACCATTTTCTAAAAAAGCGAAATAAATGCCGCGCTGCCGTCTTGCTTACCCTGTTCGTTCTATGCATGACATACGGCACCGCCTATGCCCGTGAACATGAAAGTGCATTCTTCTTTTGCGGAGGAATGTTCTACCAGGCCGGATGGTACCGGATCAATACACCGGTAAGAGACGTTTCCGGGTTTTCATCGGGACTGGGAGGCAAGCTCGGATTCTATGTATCACCTTCCTTCCGCCTGGGTGCCATGGGATCCTCAAGCGGCCTGCGTTATGACCGGGGAGTGCATGCTCCGTCCAGCTATATATCAACCGGTTCCGGAGGCCTGACAGCAGAACTGGTACGGCATATACGATCTTTGCGTCTTGTCCCCGGTGTGATGATGGGCGGAGGACATGTTGAACATCTGCATATCATTGCGGTGAACGAGGGATTAAATACAGTAAGCTACGAAGATCATACGATCTTTCTTGTCGCCGCAATGCTTTCGCTGGAATATCCCCTTTCGGAGAAGATCACAGCCATGTTCATGGCCGACTGGCTCTTCGGTACTGCGACGGACACGGGAAAGCACAACGGTCCCTCCCTGCGACTGGGGTATTATTTACACATTGATATTTTCTATTCAACTCTTGATACCGATCCGCCGCGTTCCCGGATATGTAATGCTATGCGATATCCAAAAAGACGAATGATATCCTGTTTGAAAACAAATCCGTGTAATCCCGGTATCTTGTTATAAAAAAATCCTTTACGAAACTGAGCATCGTAACGGATTTGAAAAACGATTTTTTTCAAAATTCCATTTGTGACGGAAAACCCTCCTCGAACAACGGCATTGATATCTGCCGGGGGTATCCGGTGAAGATCAGCGCGTCATGCCATTTGCCTCGTCTCTCTTTGCCTGTCTTCCAACCCTTTTTAACAGAAGTTGCGGCCTGCCATGTTGGATTGCTGGCAATAATGGTCTTGCCGTCCGTCGCGGTGTATTCGAAATAAACATTTGCACAGCTGGGCCGGTGTAATTTGTAAGCCTGTACCTCAATGGCGATCGTGTTGCTCCCTTTTTCAGCAGCCCGGAAACATCCCAGTACCCGACCTGTCTTTTCACGGCCAGCAAGGAACCGGATTTCGCTGCGGCCACAATCCCGACTTTCTGTCCGTTGAGATATACTCCGGCGGCGTCTTTAGCAACAACCTGCAGCCAGGCGGATTCGATCTTCTCCGGATCTTCAAGGTCAAACTGCCTGCGCAAATAGGCCGGCGGAGTATCTTTACCTTCTTTATAAGCCTTTGCAGTGATCCATTTAGAGGAAATTTCCTGATTGATGTCGTAAATACCTTTTTCCAGAGACTGTTTTGCTTTATCGATATATGCAGCCTGTTGCCGCATAACCGACATCAATCTCTCAAGGTTATCCGGACGGTTGCTGCGCAGCCAGAGCTCCCGGTAGGTCTTTTCCAGGTCAGCCATCTCGGTGATCAACCAATGACATTCGTCAATGAATTGCTGCTGAATTTCTTCTGTGATCTTCCCTGTGTAACCGTTTTCCGTGTAAAAATCCAGTTTTTGTTTCAATGCTGCCTTTTTTCCGGTCACAATACCAATTCGCGCGCCGACTTCAAAATAATCAAGCTTGTCGGCATTGCGGATACCTTTTTGACGCAACTGATCGATCAGTTTTAAGGTAAGCTCCCCGCTTTGGATCAGCTGGGAAGATGAAAACAATCGGTTGCCACGATCGTTTTTATCGGGTAAAAAGGGATTTCTGAAGATGAATCTTAAATCCGTATTGTTCGGGATTTCATTCGATACAAAAAACAATGATTCCATTGATGTGCAATCCGTTCCGAAATATTGTTTCAAGAAGTGCCGCTGGATCGTTTTTCCATCCATATTTGATGGATTCCAGCTGGATTCCGCTCCGAAGGCATATCCCATATAGTTCATTTCCCGAAAATTCAGGCCGCCGTAATCGCCCCAACTGGAATTGACCGAGCCCAAAGCGCCCTGTAAGTATCCTTCATAATTGATACTGGAAATGTTGATCCATGCTTTGGTGAAATTGGGAATGGTTTGGCGCCAGTTATGGATGCCCGGTGAGACCAGAAACGTAAATCCGGCTTCCTTAATTGCCGGACCGACGGATAATGATCGCTTGGCCGGTAATGCCAGTCAACGATAATAATGTCCTGTGGGATCATGTCCATGATCTCAGGATAACGAAGAATAATATCACCGTACATAATGACCTTTTTTCCCTGTGCGGTCACATGATGATAGACCTTGTTATAATGGTCCGCATGAATCCTCGCACTGCCTTTTTTCTTGACGAATGCCTTGCTTGCTCCCAGCCCGACATCCCGTGACTCATCACAACCGATATGAAAATATTCGCTTTTGAATTGCGGAATGACTTCATCCAGCATATTGAAAAGGAAGCGGTCCGTATTTTCATCAATGCTGTTCAAGGAAGCAGCCCCCGGATATTCTGCATACTGCATGTATTTCGGATCGGACAGGATATTTTCATAATGACCCAGTGTCTGAAAGATCGGGATGACCTGCACAAAATATTGTTTGGCAATGTTCTGTAATTCGGCGATTTCCTGTTTTGAAAGCGCCCCGCGGCCGGCACCGATATCGGGATATTTGTCCATCTGAATGACATCTTCCATATAGGGCATGTAGATATTCTGTTTGTACTCACCCAAGAAACGCAGGATGGTTTCGAAATTTTCCATGGTGGAAACCTGGCCGCGGCTGAAATCATCGGAAATTCCACGCCACATCATGTCTGGATAGTCCAGGATCCTGAGTGTTGGGATTGTGCCGTCTTCGGCCGCTTTTACCAACTGGGCCACCGACATCAATCCATAAAACAATCCTTTGCCGGTCCCGGATCGGATCAGGATCTTTCCGGATGAAATTTCTAAAGAATAGGCTTCAGACAATTGTTCCGTGCTGATGTTGTCAATGGTAAAATCATCCTTTTTCTCCAGAATGACCGTCATGGTGCTTTCGGTGCTGCCGCCGGCTGTTCCGGCTAATGCTTCCGACAGGATCTCCCGGCCCTTTTTCAGGTTTTGCGGATCTCCCACAAGTTCATAATCAGCCCTGGCGCTCAGCCGGACCCTTTGTCCGGAATGTTCGACCTGTTGGGGGGTTGGAATAATTCCCACGTTCGCAGCTAAGACAAACGGACATATTAACAGAATGGCCAATGGTAATTTTTTCATGTAAATGCTTTCTCCTCAGGTGCGTGCATCGTTTTGTGTAAACGGTCTTTCAATTAACGTTCCTTATACTCGCCTTCCCCCATATTCCAAACAGTTCCCTGCCCCCATCCCCGGCAATGCTGATGTCAGTTCTCCATTTTGCCTTGCAATTTTTATTTGATTTTAAAATATACGCAATTAAATAGATTTTTTCAATAGATCATCGTTTGCATCTGTAGATGGGCCTGCTCGCAGGTGGTTTGTTTGTAGCACCCCCGGGACCTTCCCATGGAAGAACCCCGGAAATAATAATTAAAATTAAGAAAACAACCGTATAAATGCATGAAAAAAATCATGGTCAGACCTGTTTTCGGAATATTTGATAATTATTTATGTACTGCATTTATGTATTCTAAATTACTTAATACAAACTAAGCCATTGATCAAGCTCCATACGTAAACGGCTGACCTGTGTGGAACTGACATTCAATCCGCATAATTTCTCGGTGATCGCTGTCACTTTTCGTGATGAAACGCCCTGAAGTTAAATATTTATGCGGTTTTGAGCCTGCCTTTCGAAGCCCGGGCCCGGAAGGGGTTCATATGACCTCTGAGAAACACCCGGCTCCTTAATGTCGAATGAAGTATTTTTTTAGTTGCATTTACTACTTGAATGTAGGTGTTTGATTCCCGATATATTTAAAAACCACATATTTCCGAACCGGGTGGAAAATATCCCATTTATTGATTGACCTTACGATGAATGTCCATCGACAAATGAAAATAGGTATCCAGGCTGGAAACTTTAAATAGGTACTCATAATCATTCAATAAGGGATTATCCCGGGTGTACAAGCTTTCAAGATATCTATTCCATTGCTTTGTATCAAGCAAGTCCTGTAACGCCATTTGCTTTATATCAAAGCGTTCTTTGTTTTTTATCTGCCTGAATAAGTTTCGATAAACAGGCTCATAGTCCCAGGCTTCCTGTAGGTGTGTCTTCGGATGGAACCCCAACTTGCGTAAATATTTATTTCGTAAGCGCTGTGATTGGTGCCAGCCATACCGCGCCAGAAAAGGCAGATAGGTCAGGGTATTCTTGGGTCTCATGCTAACACCGCCAAAGTCTGTTTTTTCTGAAGCCAGCTCAGAATGCAATTGATGTACGATCGCACGTTGATAGCGTGAAAGATTGAACTTCCATTTAACGGGGACTCTCAATGCATGTTCAAGATTGCGTTTAAAGAGCAGGGGGGAACACGTGTTCGTTATCGCATTGGAGCCGCTATTGGAGACGAATTGAAAATTGAGCCAATGGGTCAGATCAAATCTATCTACCTGCATTGAGACCGGCGCATGTTCCATTCCTTTGATCGAACGATCTATCATATCGTGAAAATATTCACGTGAGTTACTTTTAATATCCAGGAGATCCTTGCTGAATATTTTATCATGATAATTCTGACTTAATAGTCTTAAGTCAAGGAACATATCGGCAGAAAACTTCGCAGGTTCCCGATACAGATTGAAAGTATACATTTCGTCCCAAAGCCCGTTCTTATAAAAATGGCCCTCCATTCCATTGCATAACAGGTCGCCGTAAACGGACTGTTTTTCTCGCATATACATAATTCGTCCGAGAAGATGCCCGGGTTCTTCCGCACTGCCGAGAATAACTGCACGGTCGAAGTGCTTTAACGGATCGTTTGTAAAATCTTCACCGAGTGTAATATTATGATGATCTATACTGTAACGTTGAGCCATTTCCAAAGTAGCTTTTACTTCTTCAAAGCTCTCTTTTCCGAATATTGAGGTTGAAAAATTCACCTTTTGATTGAGGAAAGCAGCAACGTTCTGACGACTATCCTGTCCTTGGGTGAAATCGAGATGAGGATGAAAGTTTGAAGCGATGAGACGAACGGTTTCACGC
The DNA here is from genome assembly GCA_034520235.1 of Fidelibacterota bacterium. GTDB lineage: Bacteria > Fidelibacterota > Fidelibacteria > Fidelibacterales > Fidelibacteraceae > M50B103. Next base: position 1,140,849 of record JAXHNS010000001.1, on the reverse strand, counting down.
ATGCTTTCGATCATCATATCAACCTGATCTTGAAAAGAACTTTCCGAATAAGTTGTTGGCCATTTCCAGTAATGCTCATGTTTTATTTCCTGTCCGGAAATCGTATGCACCGATGCCGGGGACATGCGCCGGGTACCCTGTAAATACGTTCGTTCTGACAGGACATAATACCTCCAAAAGTATTCGTTAACCGCATAAAGATCCGGGACCGGTTTCCTTATCAGAGCAGTGAGAAATGAAAATGACGTATAGCAAAAACAGGATCCCGATTCGGAATAATAATGACTTTTATCTTTGATGAAATCATTGATTATATAATAACGATCTTTTTTTGCGTCATATAGTTTTATGACGAAATGTCCGTCAAGAGAATTGGCAAAAGCAACGATATTCTCACTTGCAAGATAGTTTTCCCATAAGCTTTCAATGCTATGGACACTTGTTCTATTCAAAGCAAAAACCATTCCTTCAAAAACCATCCATCCCCTTGATGTCATAATAAACTTATTTTCCGAGTTTTTATGGAATATGGCCAGCCAGCTGTTTTGTCCGGGTGAAATAAAAGATATATGATTGTAATAGGGACTGAATATTTCCAGAATGATATTTTCAGCACGTGAACAAAGACGATCGAAATTTTTCTTGTCGGTATACGGTTTTCTGATCAGAAGTAAATTTCCAGCCACGATAAAAGTCCATTTTATTAAACGCTCGCCAGCGTATTTTAATCATTTCCTAGATTCAAGTAGTAAGTGCAACTTTATAGTTGTCAAAAAATACTTCATTTGGCGTTAAAAAGCCAAGGGTTTTTCCGGGCCTGTTATTTAGCTTTTTCATTGCCATCATGACCTTACTCCATTCTTCAAACAGTATCATGTATTAGTTTAAACATTTTCATCCCATCACTGACATCTAATCCAATACAAAACACAAACAATAAATCCTTATAGCCATTTCCCCCAATTATTTATTTATTGTACTTTACAATATACAAAACAGGAAGATATTATCAAACAATTATTACAAAGCAAACGCATATATTTTATTCTCATCACCGGGCGGCGCAGGAGAACGATCGACGGTGTGTTGTTCGACGGGGATCTTAGGGATGAGCGCACAATAGGCCACCTCCAGCCGCCCGCCGTCGATACCGTACTCCGTGCCCCTGCCGTTCACGGGGATATCTGAATTCTAATAATACCTGAACGTCACCCTCAACTGCGATCTCGACAGATCTTCGATCTCCGTGTACGTTGTATCGGAACTTACCTCTCCCCGGATAAATTGGACTCGCCGTAGACCACTTTTCTCCGGCTGTAGCTGACGATACTGCCCAAAGCGTTGAGTTCGCCGACGTTTTTGTTCGGAGATATTTCAAAATTTACCGATCCGGAAGACGCCGACGAAAAAGGAGTCCCTGTATCTGGATCGTTTCAACGTCCAGATATTTCAATTCATTGCTTGATACCAGATAACGTTTTTCCGTGCAGGTGGCCGTAAGGTTTATTCCAACCTCATTGTAACCGACCATCGTCAGATATCCGTCAATTTCCGTATCCGCGACCGTGTACCGCACCGAATATTCATCCGGGACCGATTCCCAGTGCTCATTGCCGCTGAAATATTTCTCCGACCATGTTACCGTATCTTCGTACAGGTAAATACTGATCTTTTCCCCGGATCGTAAAAATATATATGCGGGTACAGATAATCATTGCTGTTAATGATCTCAAGCAGGCTGTCAAGAACGCCGGTTTCAAATTCGGTCACGGAGCCGGAGACATCGACTGCAGATTCCTGATGTGCCTGTACGGAGATAACGGCCGGTGCTGCCGAATTGCCGGTATGCTCTTTAGCGCTTATATCCCAGTTACCGGGAGGCAATGTCATGATATAAGCCTGCGCATTCCGCACATAATTCCCGATCCCGATAATATAATCCGGTAATCCTTCACCGGCCTGGCGGTTTTCGGCAATAACGATATCCGGCGTAAAGGAACCGTCCGTGCTCGTGATCTTGGCAATGCCGGCGTCGATACCTTTCTCGATCAAGTCCTGCGTATCATCACTGCCCAGGGTCAGTTCCGCCACCATCTTCAGGTACTTTCCCGCAGCTTCCGGATCCAGCCGGGAATCGATATCGACCATATCGGCGAACTTGCCCGCTGCGCGGGATTTGAACTCGTCTACCACTGCATCCATCGGCTTATCCACCATTTTTTCGACTTTCTCGTAATAATCATTGCCCTCTTCCAGAAGATCTGCGGCCCGATCGAGACCCGGCACGATCATCTTTCCGGATTCGATAATGACATCCATCCCCTTATTGCAAAGATTGATGCCGTCCTTGGCCAACATCATTCCGGGCGTCAGGTTCTTATCGTTCGCAAGCTGTGTAAAGGGATTCAGATAGGCGTTCGCACCGTCATAGAAATTTTTGTACAAGGTGGAAGCTTTATCGTCCAGCTCCCCCCGCTGCAGTTTTTCCCAGAAATCGTCGGCATTCCCGATATCCTTTTTCCATTTGTCGACGACCAATTCATCATACAGTTGGTCGCGATCCGGTTTGCTCATGTTCGATGCGATGATCAAAATGCGCTTCCGGTTATTCTCATAGACCTCCGTACCCGCCCCGAAAAATGATTTCAGCGACCCGATAATACCGGCAGGCACCGCCGTCTTGCCGAATGCCGGCGAAAGTCTGTCCAGGCTGTCCACCGCGGCTTCGACCGCTTCTCCATAATCCATCAGGACCTGGAAATCATCCCAGAGGCGGTCGACCTGCCTTTTATCGGGGTCAACCATGAACAGGCGTCCGCGTGCGTAATTGTCGGAATAGGCCGCGAAAGGTCATAGTACCACAATTGTTTCATGATGTGGGCTTCAATGATCGTTTCCCAGGCTTCTTTCCGGGCTTTTTCATCGGGATCTAAAGGCGTCAGGATCTCACAGGAGGCATTGAACAAGAGAATAAGTGATAACAATATCATCAGCGGTGTACGGAAGCGGTCTTTCATTATTTTCTCCGGGTAAATAATTCTTAGGACGATTCTACCGCTTTCGCTGTTAAAACACAATAAAAATCATTCACAATAGCTGAAAATCTTCGGGTATGTTGCGGAAGGATTTTACGCTGGAAACTGCAACTGCGAGGAAAGTATCCGATCTTTGGGGAGAAGATAAATCATCATCCGTGAACTACAGATCCATTGAACAAACAATTGTTACCTATGTTCTGAGGTCGAAGTCGTGTATGCATTCAACCGTAGAAAATTGCTCGTCGGAAGGATCCGTTACAGGTCATCATACCACGGGCGGATTGATCGGCAAGATCCTGTATATCAGTTCGGTAGATAATTTTTTCAGTAAGGGAACTGTTACGGGTATTTCTTCTCATGATGGTGCTCCGTCATATTATACCGGTGGAATTACAGGAAATATTATCGGATTAAGCGATAATGGATGGTACCCCTCCATTAACAATTCATACAGCACATCCGATGTCAGCGGTGCGTATAATACCGGCGGACTATCCGGCGTTATTCAGGACTGCAATATCAATTATTGTTATTGTGTTGGGAGTGTGAGCAATTCTGAACTCACAGTTGGCGGTTTTACGGGATCTGCCCATGAAAATTATACGGTCACAAGGTGTTTCTGGAATGTCGAAACGGACGGTCTCACCGAAACTTCCGGTGGGGATAATAATTACGGTGCAACCGGAAAAACCACAACCCAAATGAAAACTGAGTCAACTTTCACTGCTGCCAGCTGGAATTTTACAACAATTTGGGATATAGATGCCGGCGTCAGTGATGGATATCCTTATCTGTTGCAGAATGCGCCTGATGTTCCCCTTCCTATCGGTTTGTCCGCTCTCAATGTCACGACAAACAACGGCGTTGTCATTGTGACCTGGGTCACGGAATCGGAGACGGAGAATGCTGCATTCCGCATCTACCGCGACGGTGAAATAATTGCGGAACTGGAAGGCGCAGGCACCACTACGGAACCGCAGAATTATACATATACCGATCAGTATGTGATCCCGGGCAGGACGTATACCTATGTGCTGGCGGACGTGGATCTGCAGGGAAAAGAGACGAAACATCCTGAGGTTGAGGTTAAGGTTGAGGCTGAGGCTGAGGATGGCGTAGATATCGATCATACCATCGGGAAGGCCTATCCAAATCCCTTCAATCCGGTCACGATGGTACCGCTGAACCTGGCTGCACCTGCGGATGTCCGTGCTTTTCTCTATGATCTCAGCGGCCGGATGATACGGGAATTGTACAACGCCCCCTATCCGCCGGTTCCCACGATCTAAAGATCGACGGTTCGGACCTGAGCACGGGGATCTATCTGCTGCAGGTCCGCATGAACGATGCAGTGCATGTGCAGAAAATTGCGTTGATGAAGTAATAAGCAAGGACTGCTGAACATATATAAAGAGCCGCCTTTCCCGGGCGACTTTTTTATTTTATCACAGAATAATTAATCACCCCCAAGGATAGTGGGTACCTTTAAACCCGGGGTATAGTGGAAAAATACCCCGGTACCGAGATCAACCTGAGGGGCTTAATGTTTTTCACTAAGAAAACTATGTTCTCTTGCCAGTTTCATCCGTTTCCGCCCGGTTTTCTTGTGAGTTGATTGGGGAATAATGTGAGAAGTGGGTTGGTTATACTAATATTTCTAACTGTCCGATTTTTGGGGAGAAGATCATGGGAACTCGCACGCCGCTTTCACCCTGTTTTAAGATCGAGATAATCTGACTGTCCGTAAATTTTGACTTCTTCATAGAATTCTCCTTTGTTAAATTAATCAGAAAAGTTTACTTTTTAAAAACTCTCTTTTTTCGAGAAGATTATACAGGTATACCTCGATTTCGAAGATCGCTTTAGTTTTCCCTATTTTAGATCTTAATGACACAAAAAATATTTTTTTAACTATTTGACACTCAAGTCCTTTTATAGTATATTTTTATACATTTTGTTATGATAAGCAAAAATAGGAGTTATTTTTATGAAAAAAAGAATTGTTTCATTTTGTTTTTTATTTCTTCTAACGCTTTTACTTTTATCATGCAGTAAAAAAGTTATAAGCGGCAAAGTTGTTGATCCTGACCGGGAAAGGTCTACAAGATGTATCGGTTGTTATTGAGAAAACTTCTTACAAATCAATCACCGATAAAAATGGTAATTATTCTATTGACTATGCGCCTGGTAATTTTAAGTTAATTTATTCCAAATCTGGTTATACAACAGAAGAATTAGAATTAAATCTGTCAACCAAAGATTATTATCCAGCTGATTCAATACTAATGTATCCTATACCAAAAAATAAAGGAATTTATTATCTAGACGGCAATAGCCTTGTATCACTTTACGAATTAAAGCTAAAAGAAAGAGAATGGAAAGAATATCCAAAAATCACTATCTATAGTTATATTGATAACTTACCTACAGATTTAAAAAAATATGAGATCAATGAAAAGCATATAACTTTCATTGATACTTATCCCCACTTTATAAAGCTTGCAAAAGTACGTCGTGAAGGAATACACGGAAAGATCCAACATTATTCTTATTATTGGAGCGACGTAAAGTATATGTATAATGGATTAGTAAAATATGAAACTAAAAGTGTAGGTAAAGAAAAGCTTTTATTAAAATCAGCAAAACTAACACCGGGTATTTACGCATGGGTTTCCGTTTTTGAAAATTTTTATGGTAATATCCACATTAAAAATGATGGAACTGCCTTTATATTCGTTGTTACTGCCAATGAATATTGATTTTTTATCCTGTACATTGCAAAAGCTTTAATCAAAAGAATTCCTCGAGGCTTGCCTCGGGGTTGTTCATTAAAATAGGCTTAATGAGATCTTAGTTTAAACGTAGTAGTCAAGATATATTCAATGCTTTAAAGTGCAATAATTAATCTTCCCAACAGATCCGGGTACCTTTAAACCCGGGGTATAGTGGGAAAATACCCAGGTGGCGGGATCGACCTGAGAGGTATTATTTTTTGCTATGTAAGGACGATTTTCTTGCGAATTTTATTCGTTTTCTAAATGCAGGCTTTTGAGAAGTTTGGGAATGTGTGTGACTAATGGCTGAGTTATTAAACTATCCCTTGTTTATCCGCCTGCATCCAATATGGTATGCTTGCGAGTTGTTTGGGGAATGGTGTGAGAAGTAGGGTGGCTAGTCGAAAGCTGTGTGGTTTTTTAGGAAAAATCAAACTCGATTCCTTGTTCGACGTCTTCAAATAATAACATTTATTTTGAAATAATTTTGGAAATACCGGTTGAAGTAACTCTTGTATTATATTCAATATCTATAAACAAATTTATTATTTCAGAAATGGCGAAGTATGCTAAAGAAAATAATACCGCTAACAATAGGACACCAAATCCGATTAACCAATTGCTACTATAACCTATAACTATTAAGGCTATAAAACCCAATACTACTATTAATATACCAACTACTTTTAGGTAAAATGAAATTAATCTTAAAGTAGCGTATTTTTTATTTACTGTATTGGATTTATCATCATCATCATTTTGTTCTTTTTCAATCTCCTTGGAATCTTCAATAATTTCATTGCGCAAAACTAATATGTGTCTTATGATGTCAAAAGTTTCATCTTTATACAGTGTTTTGTTCTTCTCAGATAAGATTTGTTTTAATTCTTCTGTAGATTTATTTTGCATAAATTCCAAAATTCCCTGATCCATATTATACCTCCATTTATTTGTTATAAATATAAATTATGGAATAAAATATTTTTATGCAAGAAATAAAATAATCTCCCTAAGTCCTATCAAGAGACTGATGGAGAGTTTTTGTTTAAGAGACTTTTACGGTTCATCTGTACCGGTATGTGGCTGATAAAATTCACTTGGTTATTAATTCTGCATTGATTCCTGCAGATAAATACTTTTTATAAAACACTATAGCAAATTCTTAAAAAAAATCATCGACGATTATCATTTGCTTTTTAACACTTAATTGCTTAGACTATTATATAACAACAATACTTGAAGGCCATTACAATGGTTTGCTATCCAAAAATAAACGGGATAAAAATCCGTGTTTATGTATTTCTGCTCGAATTTAATAATAAATAAGGAGCATAAAATGAAAAAAGTGCTAACAATACTACTTATCGGCATCAGCGGGCTTTGTGCCCAACAGTGGACCCAATATACGAATGGTGACGATATACAAGTGTTGGCATCAGATGATCAAAATCTGTATATAGGAACAACCGGTGGGTTAGCTATAATGAATAAAGAAACAGAAGAAATGACTTTGTATAACAACTTAAATTCCGGACTGCCAGACAATAGAATTCATTCTCTTGCTGTAGACAGCGGTCTGTTGTGGGTCGGGACAAGGTTTGGCGGCCTCACCAGCTTTGACGGTACAGACTGGACGACCTATAATGAATCTAATTCCGGACTACCGCATAATTATGTTTGGTCACTTGCTGTGGACGGCAATATGATTTGGATTGGAACGTATGGTGGGGGTCTCGCTAGTTTTGATGGCACAGAATGGTATACCTATAATACTTCTAATTCCGGTCTGCCGAATAATTGGGTTTATTCCCTCGCTTTGGACGGCGATATGCTGTGGGTTGGAACATCGGGTAGCTTAACCTCATTTGACGGTACAGATTGGACAACCTATAACACTTCCAATTCCGGTCTGCCGGAAAGTTACGGAATTTATTCCCTCACTATGGGCAGCGATCTGTTGTGGATTGGGACCTACAACGGCGGCCTTATCTCCTTTGACGGTATAGACTGGACAGTCTATAATACTTCCAATTCCGATCTGCCGAATAATGATATTTGGTCTCTCACTGTGGATGGAAATCTGCTGTGGGTCGGAACATATGGTGGTGGCCTCACCAGCTTTGACGGTACAAGCTGGACAACCTATAATACTTCAAATTCCGGTCTGCCGGGGAATGCAGTTTATTCCCTTGTTATGGACAGCAATCTGCTGTGGGTCGGAACCTATGGTGGCGGTCTCGCCAGCTTTGACGGCACGGACTGGGAAACCTACATTACATTCGATTCCGGATTGCCGGATAATGATGTTCGATCCCTTGCTGTGGACGGCGATCTGCTGTGGGCAGGAACTATTACCGGCGGCCTCACCAGCTTTGATGGTACAAGCTGGACGACCTATAACACTTCCAATTCCGGTCTGCCGGGAATGCAGTTTATTCCTTTGTTATGGACAGCAATCTGCTATGGGTTGGAACATCAAATGGTCTCGCCTCATATGACGGTATAGACTGGACCACATATAACACCTTTAATTCCGGTCTACCGGAAAGTTATGGAATTTACTCCCTTACTATGGACAGCGATCTGTTGTGGATTGGGACCTACAACGGCGGCCTTGTCTCCTTTGACGGCACAGATTGGACGGTCTACAACACCTCCAATTCTGGATTGCCGGATAATCGTGTTTCGTCACTCGCTTTGGACAACGATCTGCTATGGATCGGGACATGGGGCGGCCTCACCAGCTTTGACGGCACAGAATGGACCGTTTATAATGAATCCAATTCCGGTCTGCCGGATAATGATGTCCGGTCACTCGCTGTTGACAACGATCTGCTGTGGGTAGGAACTTACTGGGGCGGCCTTGCCTCCTTTGACGGCACGGACTGGACGGTCTATAATACCTCCAATTCCGTATTGTTGGACAATAGAATTATATCCCTCGCCATGGATAACGATCTTCTGTGGGTCGGAACATTACTGGGTGGTCTCGCCAGCTTTGACGGCACAAACTGGACAACTTATACCACGTCCAATTCAGGATTGCTGGATAATGTTATTAGATCCCTCGCCATAAATGACTATCAGATATGGATTGGAACGAGCAGTGGCCTTGCAAAATATGACAGATTAAGTAATTTGCTGCTTACCGTTATGGCCGATTCTGTCACAGCTTCTCCGGGAGACACGGTAAATATTGATATTAATGCATCCTTTGATATTGTTTCATTTAGCTCTATGGAAATAACTTTTAGAGGGTTTCAGGAGCATCTGGAATTTATCGGTGTTGATACGGCCCAAAGTTTGCTTGGCGAGGCCGGCTGGAGTATTTATGCCAATGATACAGACAGCTTACTCATCACGGCCTCCGGAGGTGCCCATACGATCAGTGGTTCCGGAAAATTATTCAGCCTTCAGTTCTATATCCCCGATACTCTCAGTCCCGGATTTATTCCGATCAATATTGAACATGTTCTCTTTGATGAGTCAGATATTGAGATAGAAGTTACCCATGGCGGTATAAGCATTCAACCTAATATCTTTTATGGTGACGTAAGCCTGAACGGAGCTGTACATGCCTATGACGCGGCCTTGATCCTTAAACATCTGGTAGGCCTTGAAGACCTGAACCCGCAGCAGCTCCTGAATGCAAATGTAAGTCTGGATACCACGGTATCTGCATTGGATGCGTCCCTTATATTTCAACATGTCGCAGAACTCATTGACACCCTTCCCTGTGACACGGCCATGAGCACCTTAGATGCTTCCGGCAATATAACAATAAATGACGGTGAGATCGGGGCAGGTCAGCAAATTGAAGTTCCGCTCATACTGACAAATGGAGATAATATTCTTTCTTTTGAAGGAACTGCCGAATTTTCCCCGGAAGACCTAAGATATGACGAAATTATCTGGTCGGACTGCATGAGTGATTTCACGATCGAGATGAATTATCAGGAAGGTGTGTTGGAATTTGCCGGAGCGGGAACGGTTCCTGATGGTGAAGAAGAAATCTTTGCTACCTTAAAATTTACCGTAAAAGAAACGTTCAGTGCCGATAGCACTGAGATCGCGCTCACCCGCTTGCGTTGGAATGAAGAACCGATTATCGGTAATGTCGCAAGTGCAGTTTTCAGAAAATCGGTAGGCACTGTTAATCCTGATATTCCCGGTACGTTTACCTTATCCCAAAACTACCCCAACCCCTTCAACCCGACGACCACACTGCAATACGGGATTCCCGAAGCATCGGATGTAGATCTGATGATCTTTGATGTAACAGGTCGTAAGATAAAAAGCTGGCAAATAAGCAGCCAGCAAGCCGGATGGCATGAAGTGATTTGGAACGGAACAAATCAGTCCGGCCAGCAAGTATCGACCGGTGTTTATATTTACTGTCTGAGAGCAGGAGACTTTGTCGATACGAAGAAGATGGTGTTTATGAAGTAACGAATATCTACATGATAATAATAATAGTACATGCTTTATTTATTAGTAATTTTCAATTATGAGGAATAATACTATGTTAAAAAAATTAATAATTATTTTATTAATGTTTTTATCAACAAATTTTCTATTATCAGAAATTGATGTATTAAAATCAAAAACATATGGAGGAGTAAATTCTGAATACGGTTTTTCTCTTTTGCAGACAAGCGATAATGGATATGCAATCTTAGGTAAAATATCTCAAGGTGTTTGGTTAATAAAAACTGATGAAAATGGTGATACGTTATGGACCAAAACCTATGGCGGTATGAATGAAACACGTCGTTTTTGTTTAGTACAAACATATGATAATGGATATGCAATCTTAGGCACTGAATCTCAAGATATTTGTTTAATTAGAACTAATGAAAATGGTGATATGTTATGGACTAAAACCTATGGCGGAAGTAAAACAGAATTTGCCAGATCTTTAATTCAAACAAATGATAATGGATATGCAATTCTTAGTTATACAGATTCTTTTGGGGCTGGAACAAGAAGATATTTGGTTAATAAAAACTGATGAAAATGGTGATATGTTATGGACCAAAACCTATGGTGGTACAAATAGTGACATTGGGCATTCAATAATTCAGACAGACAATAGTGGATTTATTATTGTAGGATATACACAATCATATGGTGCCGGTAATAAAGATATTTGGTTAATAAAAACTGATGAAAATGGCTGATACGTTATGGACCAAAACATATGGTGGTACAGATATTGACGCTGCGTATGCAATAATCCAAACGCTTGACGGTGAACTAGCAATTCTAGCCGAGACAGGGTCATATGGAGAAGGTAGTTATGATATATGGTTTTTAAAAACTAATAAAAATGGCGATATTTTGTGGACTGAGCTTTTTGGTGGAGAGGGTTTTGATGTTTGTGCATCTTTAGTTCAAGCAAATGATGATGGATATGTAATTCTAGGTTATACCAATTCATATGGTGTTGGCTCTTTGGATATCTGGTTGATAAAAATTGATGAAAATGGCAATTTTTTATGGTCAAAAACATTTGGTGGCTCTAGCAGTGAATACGCTTCTTCAATAATTAATATTTTAGGAGGATATGCTGTATTAGGTTGGACAAGCTCATATGGATCAGGGTATAGTGATATATGGTTTTTAATACTAAATAAATCCGTTGAAAAACCAAAAAGTTTAACCTCTGTAAGTGGTAATGGAAAAGCATTTCTTTTCTGGGATGAATGCAAAGATAGTTCAGTCATTCAATGCAACATTTATCGAGATACTACTTTATCTTCTTCTACTTTAATAGATTCTATTACAGGAACTCCTTTCCCTAAGACATACGTTGATACCACAGTTGAAAATTATAATACATATTATTATAAAATAAAGTTTGTCAATAATTATGGTCATGAAAGTCCTTTTTCTAATACGGTCGTCGTTTCGCCTAATCTTTTTTCTACAAAGACAAAATTTACAACTTCTGGAGCAATTCAGGCTGGCATAACAATGCTATATAATAACACACTTTATGCACCATCTTCGGGCGATAAAGTTTATCGTTACGACACAACTGGTACGGTAATGTATTCTTTAAATGTAAATGGTAATATTAAATCATCATCAACGATCACATCTGATCATAATGTCTATATTGCCTCAACAGATTATAATCTTTATTCCTTCAACGCAAGCGGCGTATCAAACTCAGGATGGCCCAAAGCCCTGGGCTCGGAGGCAACAGCTTCTGTCGCAGTAGATGTCTCTGGGAACTGCTATATAGGGACAGAAAATGGGATCTTCCAATGCATTGCTTCTTCAGGCGACATGAACTGGAGTTTTAATGTTGGAGCTGCAGTGTATGCTTCTGCAGCTATTTCTGCTGACAATACTCTTTATGTAGTAAATGCAAATGGAAAAGTTTATGCCTTTAATCTTAACACCCTGGATCCATCCTCAATTTCACCCAACTGGTTATATGAAATTGGTGAATCCGTCAGTTCCTCCCCTGCCCTTGATCTGGATGGGAATCTTTACATAACGACCGAAGGCGGAAGAATTGTAAAATTACATGACAACGGTTCTTCAGCAGAATCAATTTGGGACATAAACACAGATCAAAAGTATACCGCATCACCGGTGATATCAAGCAACGGCACATTGATTATCGGAGGCGAAAATAATATTCTGTATGCTGTCAATACTTCCGATGGAAATATTGTATGGCAACAAACATTGAACGGGAAGATTAAAAGCACGGCTTCTCTTGCAGAGATTGGAACTGAAAAAGACCGGCTTTATGTAGGAGATGATTCAGGGATCCTTTACGCTATTTATTTGGAAGATGGAGAATATATTTGGCAATATAAGACCAAATCAGCGATTCAATGCCCCATACTTTATGCAAATAATCATATTTATTTTGGTACTATAGGTGGTAGCATTATTTCCGTTGAAGATAAATTTACAACTGGAGCTATGGAGAAGCAATCATCTACACCTTCTCCAATCTGGCCAACATTCCAGGGCAACAACCAACGTACCGGTGCTCAAATGCCAACTACATCAACTGTCTATCCAGGTGATACTAATAATGACGGTACAGTAGATGAATTTGATGTGCTTCCTATAGGCGTATATTTCCTTGAAGAGGGCCCATCAAGAACTGATGCTTCCAGTGTATGGGAAGGACAAGATGTTACCTCCTGGCCAGGTTATCCGGCTAATTATGCCGATTGTAACGGTGACGGGGTAGTAGATGAAAAAGACATCATTCCTGTCGGTATTAATTGGGGCAGCACAAGAGCAACTTCAATTCAGAAGCATATGATCAATCCTAATGACAAGCAAATGCTGGTCAAACATAAAGAAGCATTTGAGACAATCTATAACTCTGTTGATGGTATTGACAGTGAACCGGCAAAAGCCATTAGACAGTTACTAGAAACAACATTGGAGATCATTCCAAAGACAATCACACTGTTGCCCTGTTATCCCAATCCTTTTAATCCATCTACAGAGATAAGGTTTAGTTTACCGGAAGAGATGTCAGTTACACTTAAGGTTTATGATATTAACGGACGATTTATTAAAACATTGATCAATAGCTCAGAGCTTGATATGGGATATCATACTGTGACTTTTAACGGAGATTTATATCCCAGCGGTACGTATATCTATGTGCTGCAAACAACTGAATCTGTTAATGCTCAAAAAATGATGCTCATTAAATAAGGAATTATATTATGAATAAATCAATTAAAGCAATATTACTTTTAGCACTACTATTATTCACAAGCTGTAATATCTTCTCTGGAGGAACACCAAGCATCAATATGACGAACTTTGATTCAACTTTCGCGGTTGGAGAAACTGTTCCCATTGCAATCAATGTTGAAGGAATGAATAAAAAGATATTCGGGATGAGCTTAAGAATTGTATATGATCCGGATTTCGTCAGCTTCGACGACACTCAGAATGATTGGATAGGAAGTATGTGGTCAACCGGTACTATTGGCATTCTTGAAGATGTTAACAACACAATTTATATCTCAATTTCTGAAATAGCCGGAGGAGTAGACTTTAAGCCGAATGGCACAATTATAACATTAAACTTTACTTTAGAACAAAGTGGTACAACACTCATCGACTTTGTCGATGATCAGATTTTCTTCTATGATGAAGATGGGACAGTAATCAATTTGTCAGAAATTGAAGTTGAAGGTTATTCTTTAACGATTGAATAAAGCCTGTTATAAATCTTAAAACAAAGAGCCGCCTTTCACTGGCGGCTTTTTTATATCATATATGATCGTGGTTCCTATGCACAGACCAAAAACCGGCCACTGTATTCAGACTCGCCATAATACCTGCTTTAATCGCTCTATTTCACATTAAATCATGCTAAAATAACAAGCCCCGTAAACTGTTGTTTACAGTACGCTTAAGTGTAGCGCCTGATGGACTTGAACCATCGACCTTCGGATTATGAGTACACTGAACATGACTGGTATTTAGTGAGTTATAAGGTCAACTGACCAAAAACTGCCCAGGGTTTTATTGCGAGTTATAAGATGATGTTTTCTGTGGGGTTAGGAGTTGCTATATGGCACTGTGGTATTATGGTATTTTACAGAAGGATATAAAGCGCTTATGTTTATTATTATATTTAACAACACTACATTAATATATTAATATTAGTAATACTTTTTGCAATAACAGAAAATATATTATATATTACCTAACGTTATGACTGGAGATTAAAAGTGCAAACTGTCAAATAAGACAAGCTATTTGAATTGTACCCGAAAAATACCAGGTATATGGTCAATTGAAGCACTTCGAGTCAAAAAAATAAATAACGGAGGACATAATGAAGAATAATTATTTGTTAACGGGGCTGTTTATGGCAGTGATGCTGATGGTATCAATGCCTCTTTCAGCAGGAACCTACTCCGGCGGAGACGGATTATCATCTTCCACTCCCTATCAAATCGCCACCACCGACGATTTAATTGAATTATCCAATACTCCCGGTGATTGGGGAGCTTATTTCATCCAAACTGCTGATATTGCTTTTGATAGCGATGAAACCCTGGTGGACTGGGATGGAGATGGCACTTTAGAGCATGGATCCAGTGGTGATGACACCTACGGCTTTTCGCCGATTGGGGATGCCGGTTTCGACGATAATTTTACCGGGAGTTACGATGGTAATGAGAAAACAATTTCAAATCTATTTATAAACCGCCCAGATGATGATTATATAGGTTTATTTGGTGGGACAGACGGCGGTGCTACGATTTCCAACATCGGCGTGACCAATGTGGATATAACTGCGCTGAGCGACGTAGGTGGACTTGTAGGGTGGAACTATGACGCCACCGTTTCGAATTCATACACTACAGGTTCTGTTCACGCTGAATATCCTGATTATGGGGGATATAATGTAGGTGGTATAGTGGGAGTGAATGGGGGCACGATTTTGAATTCGTACTCTACTGCATCTGTTAGCGGTTACAGTGACATCGGAGGTTTGGTAGGAAATAATGATTACGGTACTATCTCAAAATGTTATGCTGCAGGTTCTGTTAGTGGAACTGGGGACGACATAAGCGGGTTGGTTGGATCTGGTCTAGGGGATGACGTTGACGACTCCTTCTGGGATACGGAAACCTCCGGGCAAAGCAGCAGCGACGGCGGCACCGGCAAAACCACCTCCAAGATGAAAGATGTTGCAACATTTACGGATGAAACTAATACAACCGGTTTAGATAATGCCTGGGATTTTGTGACCAATCCCAATGATGACAATGCAGATAATGATTACTGGGACATGGACCAGGAAGGCACGGTCAATAATTATTACCCTATTTTAAGCTGGCAGAATGGGGCGGATGATTTTCTAGAAATGCCAACCTACTCCGGTGGCGATGGAAGTTCTGATACTCCCTACCAAATAGCTTCAATCAATGATTTAATTGCTTTATCGAATTATTATACTCATTGGGATAAAGATTTTATCCAAACCGCCAACATCACTTTCAATCCCGATGAAAATCAAGTGGACTGGAATGGAGATGGCAATGCAGGACCTGCAAAAGGCTTTTCGGCGATTGGAAATTCTTCTACGAAATTCACTGGCGAATATGACGGCGACGGATATACGATCGATAATCTGTACATGAACAATCCATCATCTGGTACCTATTTCGCCTTGTTCGGTTATACTGACGGCGCCACGATCACCGACATCGGCTTGACCAATGTTAATATCACGGGCTCTGCATATGTCGGCGGCCTGGTAGGGCTTACTGTTAATTCCTCCAATGTGAGCAACAGCTACATTACGGGCAGCGTGAGCGGCAGCACTGCCGTCGGCGGCCTGGTGGGGTATAATGAAAATTCCACCGTGAGTAACTGTTACAGTACATGTAGCATGAGCGGCGGCGATGTCGTCGGCGGCTTGGTAGGGTATCATACTGATTCTGGCACCATTAGCAACTGTTACAGTACGGGCAGCGTGAACGGCGACGATGTCGTCGGCGGCTTGGTAGGGGTTACTTTTAGGTCCTCCACCGTGAGCAAATGTTACAGTACGGGTAACGTGAGCGGCAGTAGTGATGTCGGTGGCTTGGTGGGAGAAAATTATGCCACCATTAACAACAGTTACAGCACAGGTAATGTCACACGTAAAACAACAGGTACTACAGCAGATATTGGGGATTTTGTGGATGTAATGAATCTACCATAGAAAACTGCTATTCTACTGGTAATGTATATTACGAGGGAGATACAGATCCAACGGATAAGGGCTTTGTGGGTGTGAGCGAACAAACATCTTACACCGCCAACTTCTTCGACAGCGAGGCTTCCAATCAATCATCAGCTACCGGCGCCACCGGCAAAACCACTGCTAAAATGACCGACGACACGCCTGCTGACAATATCTATCTTGCGGCCGGCTGGGATTTTGCCGGCGAGAGCACTAACGGTACGGATGATATCTGGAATATCGGCAGCGGCTATAACAGCGGCTATCCTTTCCACAGCTGGGAACATCCCGAAGCCGATACGCCCCTTCCCGTTACGCTTGTTTATTTTGATGCTTGCTATGTGAACGGTACGATAAATCTAAACTGGCAAACCGCCTCCGAGACCGAGAATCTGGCTTTTCGCATCTACCGGGACGAGGAGATGATCGCGGAAGTAGAAGGTGCGGGTACCACAAGCGAAACCGCAGAATTATACATATACCGATCAGTATATAATCCCGGGCAGGACTTATACCTATGTTCTGGCTGATGTGGATCTGCAGAGTAAAGAAACAAAACATCCTGAGGTTGAGGTTGAGGCTAAGGCTGAGGACGTGACTCCGGATTACAATATCGGTTCCGCCTATCCGAATCCCTTCAATCCGCAGACCAGTAGTACCGCTAAACCTGGCAACACCTGCGGATGTCCGTGCTTTTCTCTATGATCTCAGCGGCCGGATGATCAGGGAATTGTACAACGCTCCCCTATCCGCAGGTTCTCATGATCTCAAAATAGACGGTTCAGATTTGAGCACGGGGATCTATCTGCTGCAGGTTCGCATGAACGATGAGCTGCATGTACAGAAGATCGCATTGATGAAATAGGCAAAGAAGCTAATAAGCAAACAAGCTAATAAGCGAAATAAAAAGAGCTCTCGTCTTCGGATGGGAGCTTTTCTATTGTCGTGGTATAACCCCCTGCACCAACCATTAATTATATTTTCCCGCCCGTTTTCTGCTGCTGAATTTCGGCCAAACTTCCTATCTTCTTAACTTCTTATTCTTCTCTTCCCTCTTTTATTCATTTCCTCAATCGATCCCGGAATTACTGATCGTGCCAAATTTTTTTATTCCTTTAAAAATGCTTTGTGCCAATTCGTGAAAATTTGTGAAATTCGTGGTCGCTTTCTTCCGTGGAGATCCATGGATGTATTCCCCACCATGCCCTGAAATGATAAAACAAACAGTATAAAAATTGTTTGTTTCTTTTTCCTTAACATTATAAATTATTCCTTGATAATGTTACTAATCAAGACCGTTGAAAACATGAATCCCTGAAAACGTGAAAGGAATTGTATGAAGAGGTTTGTTACACATTTTTTTATCAGCACCGCCATCCTGATATTCGCCCTGAGCGGAGTGGCGAGGGGGACACCATAATTTCCGAAGATTTCAGCACCGGTGATAATTATACAGTTACACTGGGTGGGGAAGGATCTGACGGCACTTCCGACTATTTCATGAGAACCGACGGTACAGATATAGGACCTTCGTATACAGGTGCCGACGGTTATTTCTTTGCAGGTCAGGATATTGACGACGGCGGCTGGACCGGAAGTGCATCTCCATCAGAGTTAACGTGGAGCTCAATAGATATCTCCGGTTATACAAGTCTTTCTTTCAGTGGTGATTTTGCTTCTGCAGCAATTGATAAAATTGATGCTATTGATTATGTTCATGTTCAATATCGTATTGACTCCGGTAGTTGGACAAACTTGTTATGGTTTAAAAATGATGGAACAACACACAACACCTATTTCCTTGAGGATACCGATTTTGACGGGACGGGCGATGGCACACAATTAAGCTCTACTTTTGCAACCTTTTCAAAGAGTATTGCAGAAACCGGTTCAACATTAGATATTCGTATCACAGTAGCAGTTGAATCCGGCGGTGAGGATATTGCCTTTGATAATTTTGTGGTAGCGGGTACCGCTCCAACCGGCGTTGACAACCCCTCGGATTTTACCGCCACAGCTACCGAAACGGATCAGATAGATCTTTCCTGGACATTGAATGGAAGTTCCGATGATGTGATGGTTGTCTATGATGAAGACGGTAGTTTCACCAATCCGACCAATGGTGATTCTTACTCAGTATCCTCTTCTGCATGTGGTGGCACCGTCATCTATAATGGAAGCGGTACATTATATAATCATTCAAGTCTTTCAGCCAATACAACTTATTACTACAAAGCATGGTCTGTTGATGCCTCCGATAATTATTCCGCGGGTGTCACGGCGGATGCTACAACAGAACCAATAATACCGGCGTTAATGATCTCTGAAGTTGCAGATCCCAGAGATGATTATAGTGGTAGATTTGTTGAACTTTATAACGCAAGCGGTTCAGAAATTGATTTTTCTTCTCAAACTTGGTATTTTGATCGTCAGGCAAACGGGGGTAATCATTCATCCATTCAATTGACAGGCACATTAACTACAGGCGGTACCTATGTCATTGGAAATGCCTCCAATATTGATGCCGTATATGGAGCCGGTACAACCGACCTGGATTTTGGTTCCGTGACGGGCAACGGTGATGACGGTTATTTCCTTTTTTATGACGGTGATGAAACTACCGGGACTTTATATGATGCCTACGGTGTTATTGATATTGACGGCACCGGCGAAGACTGGGAATATGAAGACAGTCGCGCGGTCCGCTATGGTGTTACCGAAGGCAATCCTACGTGGACAGCTTCCGAATGGACAATAGAATTAGCTGATGTGGCCGATTGTACTCCCGGCGAACTGGATAGCGACCAAGCCCTCCCCATCTCCCTTGCCGCTTTTGATGCTGCTTACGTCAACGGCGCGGTCAAGCTCAGTTGGCAGACCGCTTCCGAGACGGAGAATCTGGCTTTCCGCATCTACCGGGACGGAGAGATGCTCGCTGAACTGGACGGTGCGGGCACCACCACGGAACCGCAGAATTATAGCTATACCGATCAGTATGTGATCCCGGGCAGGACTTATACCTATGTTCTGGTGGATGTGGACCTGCAGGG
Source organism: Fidelibacterota bacterium (assembly GCA_034520235.1). GTDB lineage: Bacteria > Fidelibacterota > Fidelibacteria > Fidelibacterales > Fidelibacteraceae > M50B103. Next base: position 1,121,246 of record JAXHNS010000001.1, on the reverse strand, counting down.
AAAAGAAACGAAACATCCTGAGGTTGAGGTTAAGGTTGAGGCTGAGGATGGCGTGGATATCGGTCATACTATCGGAAATGCCTATCCGAATCCCTTCAACCCGCAGACCATCGTACCGCTGAACCTGGCGACAGATGCGGATGTCCAGGCTGCTCTGTATGACATCAGCGGCCGAATGATACGGAAATTATACAACGCTCCCCTATCCGCAGGCTCTCACGATCTGAAGATTGACGGTTCGGACCTGAGTACCGGGATCTATCTGCTGCAGGTTCGCATGAACGATGCAGTGCATGTGCAGAAGATCGCATTGATGAAATGATAAGCAGGAACTACTAAACATATATAAAGAGCCGCCTCCCCGGGCGGCTTTTTTATATCATATATGATCGTGGTTCCTATGCACAGACCAAAAACCGGCCACTGTATTCAGACTCGCCATAATACCTGCTTTAATTGTTCTGTTTCACATTAAACCATGCTAAAATAACAAGCCCCGTATACTGTTGTTTACAGTACGCTTAAGTGTAGCCCCTGATGGACTTGAACCATCGACCTTCGGATTATGAGTACACTGAACTTGCCTAGTTATCAGAAAGTTATAAGATCAACTGACCAAAAACTGCCCAGGGTATTGTTGCGAGTTATAAGATGATGTTTTATGTGCGGTTAGGAGTTGCTATATGGCACTGTGGTATTATTGTATTTTACAGAAGGATATAAAGCGCTTATGTTCATAATTATATTTAACAATACTACATCAATATATTAATATTATTAATACTTTTTGCAATAACAGAAAATATGTTATATATTACTAAGAATTATGACTAAATATTTAAAAGTGCGAGCTGTCAAATATGGACAAGCTATTTGAATTGTACCCTAAAAATACCAGGTATATGGTCAATTGAGGCTACCATTACTGACAACTGATATTTTTTGAAAAATAAAAAGGAGTATAAAATGAAAAAAGTTACTTTAATTCTCGGATTTATACTGATAACAACTGGTATTTTTCTTGGTGATGATATTATGCCTGAAGAAAGCTTTGAAGATAGCTTTCCCCCAAGCGGTTGGGTTACTTACGCTCTAGATGGGGGCGATCTTTGGACTAAGAAAGATTATAGTAATCCCGGTCCTCGTAGTGGGACTTATTTTGCTTGGCAGACTGAGTATATTGATTCTGATCATTCATGGCTGATAACACCAGGTATTGATATTTCCTCATATACTAATCAGCAGTTGGTATATTGGGAAGATGTCGGAGATATTGGATATGCTGGTGAACATAATGTAAAGATCTCAACCAATTATTCAGGAAGTGGTGATCCAACATCGGCCAACTGGACAACCTTAAGGAGTTCAATTGTTGACGGGGGATGGTACCAGAGAACTATCGATATTTCCGGCTATTCCGGAACGGTTTATCTTGCCTTTCAATATAAAGCCCCCAGCGGCGGAGCTGACTGGGCTATTGATGATGTTAAGATTACCGGCGGTCTGGTTACTCCGGGAGATCCTACAAACCCAAGCCCTGCTGATAATGCAGTTGATGTTGCAATTTCCGGAACTTTAACCTGGGATTGGGGTGCAGATTCCGATACCTATGACCTTTTATTTGGTGAAGCAGGCAGTATGAGCCAGGTAGTAACTGGTGGAACTGTTTCAGGTTCATCAGGTAGTTACTCCTATTCAGGTTCTTACGCTACAAATTACGAATGGCAAGTTATCGTACACAATAACAATGGTGAAACCACAAACGGACCAACTTGGGGTTTCACTACTGAAGAATTTAATTATAATGGTGGATCCGGAACATCCGGCGATCCCTATCAAATCGCCACAACCAATGATTTAATTCATTTATCCAACACCTCGGATCATTGGGATAAATATTTTAAACAAACTGATAATATCGATGCGTCTACCACGTCTACCTTGAATCCCACAACAAGTTCAGAAACATGGGACTCAGGAACAACGTATAATAAAGGAGATATCGTAGATGATGGAACAGACAATTATATCTCATTGCAAGATAATAATACGGGAAATTCCCTAAGTACAAGCCCAACTTACTGGGCAATATGTAATTATCAAGGTTTCTCTCCCATTGGGAATAGCTCAACCAAATTTACCGGGAGTTACGATGGTAATGAGAAAACGATTTCAAATCTATTTATTAATCGCCCATCAACAAATTATATCGGGTTATTTGGCAGAACATCTTCATGCACAATAGATAATCTGGGGTTAATTGATGTTGACATTACAGGATATACTGGGGTAGGAGCATTAAAAGGCTATGAAAGTTATTTATACGGGTCAGATGTAACAAATAGCTACAGTACTGGCAATGTAGATGGCTATGATAAAGTTGGCGGTTTAATTGGAAAGAACGAAGGAACGATTGATAATTGTTATAGTACAGTAAATGTAATTGGCGATACTTTAAATATTGGCGGTTTAATTGGAGAGAACGTAGGAACGATTGATAATTGTTATAGTACAGGAAATGTAGATGGAGATGATAATGTTGGCGGATTATTAGGTTATAACGAAGGGAATGTTTCTCAGTCATACAGCACAGGCGCTGTGACCGGTAGTAATGATGTCGGGGGCTTAGTGGGAGATAATACAAACGCTGTGAGTGACAGTTACTACATTACGGGCAGCGTGAGCGGTGATGATGCTGTCGGTGGTTTAATTGGTGAGAATTCGGGACCGATTGATAATTGTTATAGTACAGGAAATGTAGATGGCAATGTTGATAATGTCGGTGGTTTAATTGGAGAAAATGTGGAATCGATTGATAATTGTTACAGTACTGGCAATGTAACACGTAATAGTGGGTCTGATACGGATTTCGGAGGTTTTATTGGCTTGAATGGTGATGATACTGGGGTTTCAGCTGTCGGCGGAGATATATCTTACTGCTACGCTACAGGCAATGTAGTTTATGACGGTACAGATAATCCAACGGACAAGGGCTTTGTTGGAAAAAGCAATTCTGATGGTAGTACCCCGGTTTACACCTCCAACTTCTTCGACAACGAAGCTTCAAATCAGACCTCAGCCACAGGAGCCACCGGCAAAACCACCGCGGAGATGAAAGATTATAATACCTATACTGATGAAAATACAGAAGGATTAACCACCGCCTGGGATTTTGTAACCAATCCCAATGATGACAGTGGCAATGATGATTATTGGGACATGGACCAGGAAGGCACAGTGAATAATGGTTATCCTATTTTGAGCTGCCAGGATGGAGCAGATGTGGCGTTGCCCGTCACCCTGGCCTCCTTCACTGCCGAAGCCTTATGTGGTGCTGTGCATGTGAGCTGGGTCACAGAATCCGAAACAGAGAACCTTGCTTTCCTGATCTACCGTGACGGAGAGATGATCGCAGAACTGGACGGTGCGGGTACCACCACGGAACCGCAGAATTATACATATACCGATCAGTATGTGATCCCGGGCAGAAATTATACCTACGTTTTGGCAGATGTTGACCTTCAGGGAAAAGAAACAAAACATCCTGAGCTTAAGGTTGAGGTTAAGGCTGAGGATGGCGTGGATATCGATCATACCATCGGGAGCGCCTATCCGAATCCCTTCAATCCTGTCACAATGGTACCGCTGAACCTGGCAACATCTGCGGATGTCCGTGCTTTTCTCTATGATCTAAGCGGCCGGATGATCAGGGAACTATTCAATGCCTCCCTGCAGCCGGGATCGCATGATCTGAAGATCGACGGTTCGGACCTGAGTACGGGGATCTATCTGCTGCAGGTTCGCATGAACGATGCAGTGCATGTGCAGAAGATCGCATTGATGAAATGATAAGCAGGAACTACTAAACATATATAAAGAGCCGCCTTCCCGGGCGGCTTTTTTATTTGCTATAAAAGGTCTGATTAATTACGAGTTTTATTCGTTTTCTAAATGTAGGCTTTTGAGAAACTTGTAAAATAGTGTGAGAAGTGGAAATGTTATACTAATATTTCATACTGTCCGATTATTGGGGAGAAGGTCAGGACCCCAGGTGAAATATCTTATGTTTAAGAGAATTCAAATGAAAAAGTCAGTAAACAAATGAACAACCCCGAGGCAAGCCTCGAGGAATTCTTTTGATTAAAAATATTTCACAATAAAATAAACCGGGCGTCAGGATTTTTTCTTTTTCCAAACAGGGTGGAAATAACGCATCCAGATACAGAACGGACGCATGCGCCCGTTCCGGACAATGAAAGAAAGTGCGGAATTATTTCATCAGCACGATCTTGCGGCTGCGGAGAACATTCCCCGCCGTCATCCGCACGATATATACGCCGCTCGGCATTCCCACCGCATCCCAGGTGATCTCATACGTTCCGGGCTCCACATAGCCGTTGATCAGCTCTTTGACCGGAACGCCCTGCGTGTTATAAACAGTAACGACAGCGTCACTGCCTGTTTCACATCGCATACTGATGACCGTCCGCGGATTGAAAGGATTCGGATAGGCGGCGTTCAGTATGAAATTGTCTGCATTCTCTGCGCCGGCCACAAGCTCAACTTCGACTTCTCCGTGCTTTGTCTCAACGTTCCCGAAAGAGACATCGGCCAGTTCGTAGGTATAGACATTTCCGGAGGCAGCAAAGTTGTCCGTAAAGCAATAATGCTGCGGCTCGCTCACGGTCCCTGCGCCCTCTACCCGTCCAATCACGGCGTCATCGCGATAGATCAGGAAATGGGAATTCTCCGTTTCGCTTGCGGTCTCCCAGCGGATCTCAACGGTACCGTTCAGGCCTTCGGCAGTAAAATATGTCAGTGTAATGGGTAATGCAAGATCGCTGGACGACAGTGTTTCACTGCTCAGTGTCTCCGAAACTTCCCCGCTGCTGACGGTCAGGTCACTGTTGTCTTCAATGGTTCCCCGTACAGAATTGGTCGCACCTTCCGCAACATCGGCCGTCACAAAATAGTAGGTTCCGCCCGTTGCGATGGATGAAATAAAACCGCTAAAATCAGCGGGGCTTGCAACGGGATCGATTTCTACCGTACTTCCGAGTTGCGTATCGGTACCGTCGAACACGTCATCCGCAGAGGACCACAGCTTGATATTGCTGATCCCTGTCCTTGTGCCGTTCAGCGTCACGGAAGCTGCCGTCAGGCTTGCTCCCGTCACATCGGCATTCAAATCAAAACGCCCGATCGCCTGATCGTTGCTTCCAAGAGTTACGTCGGGACTGAAACTGCTGCCGTCTGTGAAGGTAATATCAGCAACCCTTGTAAAGTATGCTTCATAAGGACTTGTCTCCGGATCTGTTTCGGGATCGGTTTCGTTTGTACTATTCTGAGTCGCTTTGAAATAAACATATAAAGTACATACTTCATTGTTGCTATATTCGGATAGACTAACAGTTTGATTATATTTAGAGTAATAGGTATTGTCATAGGTAGGACCTGAAAGTGTATTTCCTTCTGATAACAGAGAAATTTCTGTCCAATCGCTCTTATCAAAACTATAGTACATATAAACATTTATTCCACCCACAACAGCTCTTTGGTTATTTTCCTTCACTTCACATTTCCCCCCTAAGACTAAAGAGCCCAAATCGCCTAGATCTCCGTTAAAATTTAAAGTATACCCATCCGATGAACAGTTATAATTCGTACCATTAATTCGCACACTGCTCTTTTGAATACTTTCTAAGGCATTTTCCGCTAATAATGACACACACAGCGCTACCCCCAGGAACAAAACACACAGCTTCTTCATGACAACCTCCGGATTATTTAGTTACAATTTCTTGCATTATACAAATTATTATACACGCATACAAGATATTTTATAATGTATTTTATTTTTATATTTGATAGTTGTGCAGATGGGTTGATGGCGTGCACAGGAACTTGGCTCAAGTTCTCAGTTAATTGAATATTCGTTTTTAGATATGATCTCTTGTTTTTCAAAGAAAAAGATGCACTAATTGTATTAAAAGCATATGCCGATGAAGATTTGGAAACTCTGAAATCTTATGCTGGATTTGCACAAACAAATGTAATGGATGAAGATTATTTTAAAACCAATAGCATTGTAAGTAGTCTTAGAAAAAAGATTCCCGCTTGGAAAGGTTCCTTTGATGAAATAAGGTACTATAAAAATGAGATTAACTTCCAGGTTCTGTATTATATGGTTGCCGTGTTAGTAGAAAAAAATGACGTTTGGATGACGGGGAGAAAATATATGAACCTTGAAACTGAATCTGAAATGCTAACCCTTAGTCCTTTTTACGGAAATAATATTGCTTAAACTCTGAGTTAGAACCTTCCTTTGAGATCGGGCAAATTCCATTGCTTGATCAAGATCGATATATGATTGCTTTGTCAATTGAATCAAAACGGGGTGTTTTTCTTTGTCTAACCAATATACGATCTCTTTCATATTTAGTGGTGACATTTCTGTACAACCTGCCGTTGTTTCATTTTGATTTGACCAATTGTGCAAAAAAATACAATATCCGGCTCCTTTCTTTATCGGATCAGAATTATGATTCACAACGACACCCAATTCATAATATATGCCACAAAACCTCATTTTTTCTGAAGACTGCCAATCCATATGTCCCGTCTTTTCAATTTTATCTCTGGAAATGATTTGATTGTAATATTTTGAAGTAACATCATCAACACATTCTGTCATCTCAGTGATATGAATATAGGGCATTTTTAGATTCACCATTTGATCGGCATGTTTGTATCCAAATACAGCACTTAGGCTAAAAACTCCAGCGGGACTTCTCCCGTCACCTTCTTTCTTTAAAGGAAAATTAAATATATTCTTTTCACCGTGTAATCCTCTTCCCCATCCGAGTCCATTTCTTCCAATGACAACGGGTATCATATCATGGATAAGGACCATGTGGAATTAGTGTTTTCCCGCTCAAAATAATGCAGTGTTCCAGCTGCATCATTTATTGAATCTGTTAAAACTAAAACCATCTGACGACACGATGCAGGAATTGGAGTTGTATCATTAGCATTCGTACAACACGAAATTAAAATGCTACCGGTAATTACGATCAAGAAAAGAATTATTTTTCCTAATGCTATATTTTTTATTCGTTTTTCATTCATGATTATCCTCTTATTCATATTATTTCTTTTCCATTTTAGATCAATCAGTTTGATTATGCAACATGCTTTCTATAAAAAGGCCCAAAGTTTCGGTGTGTATGCATTGTTTTATTCTCCTTTCAACCAACGTCCTTTATATGACCCTAACCCCGATAATGCTGATGATAACCACTTTCCATTTTGCTTTGCTGTATGTATATGGTTCTGAAATATACGCAATTCAATAGATATTTCAAGGGATCATTACCGGCCTTGATGAATTCAGAGTATTTGATGTTATACGGCGCCCAAATTGAGCCCAGGAATGTCCAAAAACGCCGTTTCTTACATGTTGAAAAAGAAAAACAACCTAGCGTTGATATCTATGATCTGCCGAATGACTTTTTATTAGAATGCAGGTCCCTCAAGGACTTGAACCTTGGACAAACGGGTTGTGAGTACACTGTTAATGACTGGTAATCAGGGAGTTTTAAGACCAACTGACCAAAAACTGCCCATGGTTTTATTGCGAGTTACGAAAAGACAACTGTCTTAATCTCCTGACATTGAAGGGTGATTTGCTTATCGGAAGGAAATAATGTAGCGGACAGAAAAGGCAGGCAGCTTTAAGCTCTCGGAGAAGTATTATTAAAAAAAAGTTACACGTAATGCTTAAAAAACTGGTATTGATATGTCGGGTTCAGGCAGAAATATATAAAAGCGAATATTATTCCCATTGAGTCCATTCAGCCCCTTCTCGCCATTCAGGCTCACCGAGAAGGTATTTTTTAAATATGTCGAGCGTAGTTTCTTTCGATAAAATGTCATTGGCCTCGTACTGTATATCGTCTGCATTGTACTGTACGATATAATTCCCTTCAGAGAATGCAGCCTGTATAAAATCATTCCCATCGGAGGGATATAGTATAATGTAAAAATTATCATCATCCAGAGAGTTAAAGCTCTCTAAAAGTTGTGCTTCATTGACATTATTGAAAGTACTCCCATCCGCAAGCTCAATATCCATTTTTATTTTTGGCTCTGCAGATTTATCGGTCTTTGATTTATTTTTTGGATCTTGAGGAACCGTAGTGCTTAATTGATCGAAATCGGTTTTCTTCATCTGATCAAGGCCTGTTCCCAAAAAAACCCACCTTGTGCTGTTCATGTTCGATAGCGTTACGACATTGATCTCATCTTCTGAATGATCTGAATAGTAAGCATGGGCAATAATGACAAAATTGCCCATGAAATTTTCCGAATCATATCGGATCCCTTTTATCTTGCCGTTCCAGTTTGCCAGGGATTTCATATCCTCTTTTATGCTCTTGTCCTCGAAGTAATTCTCATTGATAATATGCGCGACCATACCGGAAGCATTCTTTTTAAGCATTTCAACATTTTTTGTTTTGTACGCCTCGAGAACCTCTTTTGCGACAGTTTCCACATTCGCCTGGGCGAAGAGGAATAAAAAGAACGTAAAAATTGCTATAACAACGATCTTCTTCATTTTCATCTCCTTTTGTTAAGTTTTAAATTAATATTTTTTTAATTTTAGCAAAATAATAATTATTTGTCAAGTTGTATTTTTTTCTGTAAACCTGAAAAGAAATCTATAATGGATTGCAAAATATAAAAAATTTCAGGATCAGGAATATTCCGGGCTTCTGAGGAAAAGTCGTAGGACAGATTCAAAACACTCATAGGTAAAGGATCGTCACCGGTTTTATGATCCTTGGACCGAAGTTGCCTTTTTGGGTGTAGGGTGGGATCTCCGCAAGAGATCCTCTGAAGAAAGTTTGACAGTAAAATCTAATAATTAAGTTTTATACTTGAAAATTATTTAAATAATTTTTTTCTTGCTTAATAAATATTGGCTTACTAAATTTTAAAAAGAGTTTATTAAATGATGGCAACTACAAAAATACTAATTACAATATAGGACAGATTTTTTATAATTTCTATCACGATGTATTTCCCTTAGTTAAGTCATTTAAACATTGTCAAAATGAAAGGGTAAGAAAATGAGAACATCTAAGAAGAACGCTTTTTCCGGGATGACCAGTATTTTTATTGGTTTAACAAGTTTATTATTGATGTTATCACTTGTTTTGGTATCATGTGATATTCTCCCTATTGATGATATTGTCCCTATTGTTGATGAGTATGAACCAAATAATGAACGATCTGAAGCCTTTGCAATTGAGCAAGATACAATATATAATGCTCATATTGCTGAAAACGATGCGGATTTCTTCAGTTTTACGACAACCCATGGCTCAACAACCTTTGATGAGGTCGAGATCAGTGTATTTGATGTCGGTCTGGATCTGATGATTGGTGTGGCTATATATAATTCGGATGGCGAATTTATCGAAAAAAATTCTGCAAGCACTGGGGGGGCCACACTCACTTATGTCCTAAGAAATTTACATTCAGACGAAACTTACTATGCTCGTTTTAGCGGAACATGGGGTGGTGGTTACCAAGTTGATGGAGCAGGCGACCACAATTCCGAAGGAGCTTATTCATTTAAGATTATGAATCTCAACGCAAACGACGAATTTGCCGGAAACCATAGTCTGAACGACGCCCATCCGATCATCACAGATCAAACATACAACGGGGTACTTGTTTCCAAATGGGAGACTGACTACTTCGCCTTTACCCCGACTGCAGAAAATATGCAGCTGCAGGTGACAAATGTCAGTAGCGATTTGATTATTGGAATTGCATTATACAGATCAAACTTTGAATTAATTGGAACTGCTGGTCCTAGCACCGTAGGCGCCAATTACACACTTAACTTAAATAACCTGAATACCGAAGCTACTTATTATCTTCGCTTCAGCGGAACATGGGGTGGTAGTTACCAAGTTGATGGAGCAGGTGACCACATTGGATATGGTTCTTATACTTTCGTTCTGGTCGATAAATAGGGTCCGAACGATATATCCGACGGATACTGAAGAAATTATCGTTTAAATATCTGAAACGGATGCAGGTCATTTAATACTGTTTTATAATAGAAAAAACCTGTTGGCATGATAACAGTGCCAACAGGTTTAATTTTTTCTAATAAATAATATAAAATTATAAAAAAATAGTATCTGTCATTCTCCTCATAAACAAGGCAATTTTAAAATGTCAGCAAACACCGGTAATACACCCCAAAAGTTTCCCAACCCCTTCAACCCAACAACTAATCTGCAATACGGGCTTCCCGAAGCATCAGATGTAGATCTGATGATTTTTGATATCACAGGCCGTAGGATTAAGAGTTGGCACGTTAGTAATCAGCAAGCCGGTTGGCACAAAGTGATCTGGGATGGAACAAATCAGTCCGGGCAGCAAGTGTCGACCGGTGTTTATATTTACTGTCTGAGAGCAGATAATTTTGTCGATACGAAGAAGATGGTGTTTATGAAGTAAGTCTCCCTACTCTAATACGACTAAAGCCACCTCAAACGGTGGCTTTTTTGTAGCCCCTCAAGGACTTGAACCTTGGACAAACGGATTATGAGTCCTATTTAAGTGATTGTATATAAATTATATAGCAAAATTGTCATTATCTGGTCATTGTATTTGCTATTTCAGTACCCTTAAATATGGTTTTTGAATAATAGTAATTGATTTTGTTATTATTCTATTATAAATTATTTTAAAATGGCAAAAGAGTCAATAGTCTTAAGAAGCAATATGTCATCTAATGACTTACTTTCTTGTTTTGGAAGTAAAGCAAAAGAAACTCGTTTAACTAGTTTTTTGGCTTATCTTATATCATTAGATATTAAAGAAATAAATGAATATTTTAATATTGACAGTATTCAAAATATTATTATTGAGAAAAAACTTGAAACCCAAAGATGTGATATAATTGTCAAATCAATTAGGAAACTTATCATTATAGAAGCAAAAATCAATAATAAGAATACCCAAGATCAGATAGAAAGACAATATCAAGAATTCAAAAAACAATATCGTGGAAAAATTGATCTTATTTCTTTGACAAAAAATACTATATCTATTGAGAGTAAAGTGATTTCAAGTAAATCATGGAAAGGATTGTATAATCAGCTGAAAAATGCAAAATATAAAAACAATAAACAAAAAATTTTAAGTGAGGAATTTATGAATCATTTAGAGAATTCTGGTATTGTAACAAAGAGGGAGAAACAAGTATATGCTAGAGATGTGAACAAGGAGCCCTATTTATCACTTTTCTTGAAGACTCATGTTTATTTATGTAATTATAATGAGAATATACACAAATGTTCATACTTCGCCCCATATTTTGGAGCCAAAATTTCATACATATCGCCTGGAGTTGACATGGGTCTAAGTTATATAGCTAAAATCTATAGTCATATACAGATAACAGAGCAAAAAGAATTAGAACTCGCCATCAAAAAACATATTAAAAATCAAAAGCTCAGAAATTATAACCGAGATATCGAAGAAAAATTTAAAATGATCATAGAAGATCATAATAATAAAAAAGTAAAAGCTTTCACACTTCTGCTACTAGAAAAACCCAGAAAATTATTTAACCCCTCTATAAAAAAAAGTAATTTGCAAGAAGGACATGGCTGGCTAAGTAAGCAATATTATGAGTTTGATGAAATATTTGAGGCTGCTGATTTATAGTAAACATTTTAAAATCATATTCTCATTTTAAAAATATGATAGGTAATAATCAGTTTTTTTGATTGATGTCATCACAAGCTAAGTAGTTCCTCCACCCCACTCTGTTTCTTTGATTGTATAGAGAACTGTCGTGCCGCTTACATTATAGGCAATGTACAGTCCATAAGTCCCTGAGGCCGCCTCCGGATCGGAGTAATAGAAATAGAGTTGCGCCTGGCCCAAGGGAACGCTTGTAATATGTGAATCCCTCACAGTTAGATTAAGGAAAGATACCGATCCACCTTCACCGATGCCGCCAATATTCTGAATAGCGGACTGCAATAGCATAAGGTTCTCAATAAGGCTCTTGTTGTTCGAAAGGATAGCCTCATCGGCAAACTGCTGTTTGATACGAAGCTTCCCTTCTGTATCGACTTCAAGAAAATCAGTATGAAGTTTTGGAGCAACCTTGTTACCGGTCTCTGATTTCATACCGGTACCCGGTGTCGCTGACGCTTTACCGTCCACGGTGGAAGAAAGAGCGTTTAAGGCTGCTACTGTCGCCTTGTCTTGGAGGGCAGACTCAAGCGCTGTCAAGTTTTCAACTGTATCTGCTGGCAGATTGCCTACTTTTGACTTTTCAGTGGAAGTAAGATGTACCCCGGCCTCAGAAAGATGGGCCAGCACGTCATCGCCGTAGAACATGATGTTCGTCATTTCATCCTGGGCTGTGAGATTGCTCCCAACGTAGACCGTCCCTTTGAAGCTTTCTGTCACATCGAAGTAATACGTTCCATCATTGTTGTCATGGATCTGTATTTGATCGCCTTCCGGAGAAGTGCTTGCAATAAACACATCGGTTGAGGCATCTTTGATCTTGACCGCTACGCCAAGAAGAAGATCATTATTTGTTTGGCCGAAAATTGATATTGAATTGCGCATATTATTATCCTCCGTGAGATATTACGCGGTTAAATAGAAAGCAAGAGAGCATATTATCAATAGTGGGTATTTTCCCTAAAGGCTTCTCGGAACGCATTTCCAGAATAAGGCCGTCCTTATATACCTCATCAGAAGGATCCACAACTTCCAGCAGGACCATAAACGCCACCTGGGGGACATCAATATGAGGTACGAACTTTACGACTGCTGTTTTATTGTATATTTCCATAAGCCAGTTAATGGTATCGCTGTCAACTTTTGCAAACTCAAATTTCGGTTCATATCGCCATTGCCGTTTGTCACTCATAACAAGTTCACCGTCAATATTCTCATACGCCTCCGTTATGGGCGTAAACGGGTTCTCACGGCCGTCCATTATCGGCCGCGGAAGTTTAATCACTTCGTTTTCATATACTATGGCCGGTACTCCGGATCCTCTATACATTAGGCACCTCCGTTGTGAACTCAGCTGTGCTCTCAGCGTGATTGAAGCTTGTCTTAATAACGGTTCCGTACCCAGCTCCATCCATGAGAACATTCCTCATAAGTCTCAAAGAACCCGGCGGGTTCAGCACCTTCCACTCATAAACGGTTTTCCGGCCTTTGAACTTTTCCTTAAACTCCCTTTCGATATTGGACCATTCGTTGTCACGGAGCATAATTCCGTAACTGCTTGGATTCTTATCCTCGTTTTCGACATATCGTTGTACCGAGACTGAAAGCTCTTCCTGGTTGGTTGTCCTCTTTCTGAGTTTTAACACTTTCTTTCTGTCTATTGTGACTGTCTTAAATGGTGCGTTCCGGAATTGCAGATGTATCGTATTATCCGGATCGATATACAAGTACCGGTCAGTGATTACTGCCAGGTCCTTCAGTATCTCCATAATTGAGCGGTTGCGGTAATGTGCCTTATAGTAGAAATCCCCCGATGTTTCAATGCTAAGCAGCATGTCCCTTCCGAAAATGTCGTTATAGGTTTTATAGGCCTTTACAAGAGCATAGGAGTTGAACATGTCAGTATCAACAATTCCATAAACCTTGTGAAGATTATATCCCATTTCCTTTAGCAGAGAGGTTAATAACCCATTGCTTACATTTGCATATTGAATTTGATTGAGACTTTCTCCATATTTATTGTTCAATTGTTGAATGATTTCGTCTTTGTTGTCACCGAACCATGTAATGCGTTCAAGATGAGTAATACCGCCATACTCGCAGCGATAGATATCATAATAAGCCCCAAGGCCGGGTATTTTTACATCAAATGGCGGAATATCGATGTTTGTGCTTAACCAGGAGCCCCTCTTGATGGTAGTGAGCCCAATATTCACATTTTTGAAAGGCACCTGAAACTTCAGCGATCCCCATTTGCCTTTTTCGGCCAAGGTTTTTATGACAAACCCTGAATTTATCTTAACCAGGTAAAGGATACCGTTTTCACCCCTGAAATGCATTGAATCTTCCATCAGGCGCAATCGACCGCGTACGATGTCAGAAAGGATATTACCAAAATATCTTTTCTTGTCTGTTTGCAAGGGGTCAGGGATGGCGGTCGCATCTGTTCTGAAAGTCGCCACGGTCTCCCGGCTTGCTTGTGTGGCCAGGTCTTTCACAATATTGCGTACAGACTTATACCCGGCGGTGTCATAATCAATGGCTTTCTCTTCGTTTTTAGTATTCTCGTTTATTACAACTTCGCTTCCTGCACTTATGTCCTTAAGCTTCAATGAATATGGGTAAACAGTGACTTCCACAGGATTAGCAAGCTCGTTGTCAATGTCATCGATATACCCATTGAGCAAAATATCACCGGAATCATCCGTAATCATAACGGGATCATCAACACTGACACCGATTCCGCTTTTATTAATACGAAAACTGACAGGCTCTACTTCAAAATCAAAATACCCCTCCCCTTTAAATGCCATTGCAATATCCGGAAAGGAATCCCGCGGAATCCGCCAGTTCACAAGCTGATTGTTGATGTATATTCTTAGGCTCAAAACTTGCCTCTCAGAGCCCGTTTAACGGCCTTTCCGGTCTCGCCGGGTATTCTATAGCCTATAGTATAGATCGCCTTTTCTACCCGGTCCAGTCTTTGCTCTGTTCCTTTGCTGTTGATGTTTACCTTCGCCATAATACCCGGCAGCACTTTTTCATCCATATATCGGTTAAAGTTCTTTTCCGGCATCACAATTTCCGTTCCTGAACGGCTTAAAGCCTCACCAGCCAATAAAAGGGTGGGCTTATTAATGATCGCGCCTTCAGCGGCAGCTACAACCTTCTGTCCGTTTATTTTGGACTTCCGTATAGCCGAAAACACCGAAGCCAAGACCATAGCGATCGCGGCTATATTACCCGGAAAAGGTATTGCTGCTGCTGATTCTGTTGCCTTTACTCCAGCTGCTGTGGCCGATGCGCCTGTCTCGACTGCTTTCCGGCTCATCTCCCTCTGGTGAAATATATCGCGGATGCTCTGAATGTTTCCTTCTCCAAGCATGATGATCATTTTTTCCATATTCATCATGGCCCGGGTGATCCCCAGCTTTTGGAGCCAATATTCAATGACTTTCTGCTTTATATTGCTGAACATTTCCTCATAGACGCTCTCAAGGCCGCCCTTGGCTACAGTTTGTGATAATCTCTTTTGATATATTTGCTCTTTTCGAAGCATATCTTCTTTTACTTCCTGTTCCTTTTCCAGTAATTGCGCTTTGAATTCATACAGCTCTTTTTCGAGTTCCTTTTTTCTCTCGGTCCCTTCTTCAGTAGCAGCTATTTCCTGTTGAATAACAGCGATCTTCTTCGCTAAATATCTTCTGCTCTCCGTATCAACTCCGGACTGTAATTGCCTATATTTCTTTATTGCCGCTTCCCGGGCTTTGTCACTTTCGGCCTGTATCTTTGAAATTTCGCCTTTAATAACTAATGCTTCTTTTAATCCTTGCAAATTACTTTGATCTATTTCATTGAGTTTCTCTGTTAATACAGCAATTCTTTCATCTTTAGAGAGCTGCTCGTTCTTCAGGTTAGCTATCTCTGTTTCTATTTTTATTTTCTCTTCGGAGAGTTTTTGTATCTTTTGATCATAGTCAAGAATCTTCTCTTTGTAATCGACGCTTGCTTTTTCTTCCTCGGATGCATTTTTAGCGTATTCCGCTTTTCTTTTTTTCCAAGCCGCAATTTGTTCTTCTACTGGAAGTTGTTCTGTTTTTAGCTCAAAGAGTTTTTCTTCATATCGGGCTTCTTTTCTAGATTCGATACCAGCTTTTTTGAGTAATTCAAGTCTCTGATTTATATTTTTCTGGAGTTCTGATTGTTGCTCTAACAAGCTTTCCGCTTGCTCTATCTCTTTTTCTGTTGCTTTAACAGTTTCTTTCTTTTTCTTAATGTTTTTGTCCAGATTATCATTTTCATCTCTAAGCCCAGCGATATATGTGCTCAAGCCTTCAATTTGACGTTGTATGCTGGCTTCGGCTTCCGGTGTCTGCGCATTTAATTTTGTGGTTCTGAGTTGTGCGAGTCTCTTTTCGTTACTTTCGATAAGGCCCTGTTTCTCTTCCAAGCTTTCCAGTTCTTGATGATCAATTTCTAACAGCTCTTTCTTATCTGCAATAACTTGTTCTGTTGCCTGGGTTAATTTCACGCTATTATCTATTTGAGATTCCAGGGCGTCAATATTTACTGATTTATTTATCTCTTCAAGAGATTTCGCGAATTCCTTATTCGACTCTGTCGCTCCTTCGGTTTTGCGCTTGTGTTTGCCGATCACAAATGACAGGGCCTGTACAACGGCAATTGCGGTTGTTATTGCAAACACTATCCCCATTGGTCCCACCAGCTGTTTCCCTAATGCTTTAAAAGCATTTTTCATATTACCTGTTTCTTTCTGCAGGTAGGCCATATTATTAACTAATGGAGTAATGTTATTTGACACGGCCATAATACCCATTCGGGTATTTTGGAAGAAATAGGGTGTGTCAGAGATTATCCAGTTTAATCCAGTAATTGCAGTTGTTGCTTGTGCGGATCCGGCAGCCATCATTTTTCCGGATTGCTTTGACATTTTACCTGCCTGGTTAAACGACTGTCCGATATTCTCGGCTTTTTCGCTTGTGTGAACAAGGCGTTCATCAAGTTCATTTAATGATTTCTTGATGTTGCTGGCGTCACCGCGAAATTCGAACAGTACTCTGCTGTTACTCATTTTCCATTCTCATTAACAACCAGGTCAATGCCTGGGTAATTGTCACTTTGTCCATGATCTCAAGGCCCTTGATAATATCTCCGTCCGATAGTCCCACAATCAGCCGGTCATAGATTTGACCCGGCTCTGCTTCCTTTTCAAGTTCGGCGAATGGTCCGTCAGATTCCCGTTCAGGAAACTGGTCAACAAGCTGCTTAACTTTGAGATCCATTCGCCGTTTAATGACAAAAAATCTGAGATAATCTCCTCTAATTGAGAGTTTGTAATTTCTTCAATATCAATGGATTCAATATCCCCTCTTAGAATCACTCCAAGAAGATCATCAACAATTTCTTCCTCAAAAAGATAATCGATTATTTTGCGGAAACTGTCCAGTTCCTCAAAGTTCAGTTCTCTCCCTTTAAACAGTTGCAGGAGCTTCTTGTCCTGTCCGAGAGTCATCTCCCCCATTGTGAACTTCTTTCCCTGGATCGTATATTTTTTCTCCTTCATCACATCTCCTAATTATCAATTATTATTACGTGCCCTGTTACGTCAATAGTCTCACCTATGAAAACCTGTCCGTCTGCTGGATAAGTGATCACCGGATAGAACTGATCAAAATCTGCCGTTATTCGATAATAATATTCGTCTTCGGTCAGGGATCCGAGTAAACTGCTGTTGAACTCTATAATGTGGTTGCTGCTGCTTTCCACGCCCTCTTCAGGGAACGCGCCGCCGTCACAGAGCCACTCCAGGGGCGTATCCCTTGTTGAAAGTACCTGCAGATCCGGACTGTCAAAAGTACCCACCTTGTCAATTTCCACTGTAAAATGCAGTACTCCCGGAATAACGGTTTCCTTTGATACAAACTTCAGATTGAAATACCGATCGTTGGATCTTGGAGTTATAACCGAAAAGTGGCCGGTCGGTCTGAGATCTACATCAAGCTGTGCGCTTCTTTCTTCTGTCTGGTCCCCGGTAAGATCCTCGCAGAACCTTGCATACACCTTGACCCCGTTAAATTTC
Organism: Fidelibacterota bacterium; assembly: GCA_034520235.1. Lineage (GTDB taxonomy): Bacteria > Fidelibacterota > Fidelibacteria > Fidelibacterales > Fidelibacteraceae > M50B103. Next base: position 1,103,356 of record JAXHNS010000001.1, on the reverse strand, counting down.
CGCATGAGCCTCAGATCATACCCGGCAAACCACCATACGGAGATCTGCTTGATTTTCGCATTGAGATCAAAGGCAGTTGCGCCCACGCCCTTGTCGGGGAGCACAGTAGCAGGATACCTGGTGGTCCCACCGTCTAAGCTAAACTCAAGGGAATACAGCTTCCCGGGATTGTCATAGGGATTTTTCACCAGGAAACGCAGTTCGACACATCCGTCTGTGAAGTGTGCTTGTGAAGAAGGGGAATCCCACCGCCACCATATTTCCGTTAGAGTCTTACTGGTATTGCCGGTAATGTTGTAATCATTCGCCATTTCTGTTTATGCTCCTCACATTTGATATCCGGGATAACGTTCCCGGCGTGATCTGTCACCCGGCTGTATATGATCGACTGGCCATACGGAAGAGCAATTGTCACCGTATGGTCCAACTCGGCATTGTCCTCATTTCTGGTAATTTCATAGAGCTTCGTATCGACATTCGGGTCCGGCTTTACTCCAATTTGTCTGAAGTACTCAACTTTATACGTTCTCAATTGCATTCTCCTATTGTAACAGCTCCAATCTCCCCTATCTGCCAATCGATCCCGCTGCTTACTTTAAATGGCGATGGCAATACAATTATGCTTTTCTGGTCCTTGATGCTCTCGTTCCCGGCCAGGTCATAAGCAACGGAGTAAATATTGTGCCGTCCTTCGGAGAGCGATATATCAAGGTCCCAATATCCTTCCCCGGCGACTTCATCAATAGTGGTGTCCTGCCCCAGATAAGTGTCGTACTCCGGGTGCGGAACGCCGCCGATCATCTTGTATACTTTAACTACCGATGTATCAAACTGCAGTGCCATTACTTCACCTTAATTGCATACCATCTGAAATATCCGGCCTTAACTTCTCCACCGCCGGACTTCTTAAGAATACCGAATTTCACACCCTTATTGGATGTTAGAGTTATCATATCAGTAATACTAAATGTATGAAGCCCCTCTAATGTTAATTGTTTATAGCAGCCTACTAAGCCGTTATCATCGTGAGTATAAGCATTTACTCTTGCAATCTGATCGCCAGGATATGGAAGATTATTTGGAGTGAAATGTCCTTTTATAGTAAAAAGATAAGTTCCTGCAGGCAAGGTATCACCAAACGTATTAGTATATACCCAATATGATGTTGATGAGTTTGTATACCAGTTAGATCCATTATCACCGCTATAAAGTTTTACTGCAAGATTATCAGCATACAACTCATCAAAATTGCTCTTTGACTTAGAAAACGCAGTCCGGACTGTATCGCCGGACTGCGTTCCTTGTGTTCCAAGATTTATATCCTGTTTAGCCATGCTCTACCTCTATCATTAAGTGGCAGATCCGGATACGTCAATAGCAGTACCTACGAAAACCTGACCATCACTGATATTATCGATGCTGGGAAGATCAGGAGCCTGGGTGTCAAGAACAACACTGAGCAGGGAACCTTTGTCAGATTCATTCCCTTGCGCATCTACCCAAGCTGCACAATATTCATGGGTACCGTCTGGTGGACCTTGTTCATTAAACACTTCGGATTCCCATTCTCCGGTGGTTGGATCTGCCAAACTTGCAGACAGGGTGGCTGCCAAATCATACGTGCTGGTCCCTGTCTTTTTATATAGTTTGATAGCACTTACAGAGTTTGATGAAACAGCTGATGCTCCTGCCGGGACTGGAATGTTCAGATGCACCTTAAGGCCAAAACTATCATCATTTGTTACATTATCTGTACTGCTTTGCCCGGTATCATCAATTAAGTCAACTGTTGGTTTCGCGTTCGTGCCTGTTATAATTCTCTTAACTGATGAATATCCAGAAATATTACCGGCCTGATCTTCCGCCCTTGCTTTCAAGATGTGTTCACCTGCGGCAAGCGACACCGCCGATTTCGACCAAGATCCGCCGGACACATCTATTGAGTGTTTTAGCGAACTGTCATCATATAAATGTACTTTTACTGCTGACATATTACTCTCCTATTACTTTTGCCCATTTATGGGCTGATTCAATGTAGTGTTGAACCGTCCCGGCCCCTTTATATGTATTGTAATTTTGTTTCCAGTATTTTGCTCTCCTCTCTAACGTGTCCGGAATCGCCGCTGATATGCGTTTGTAGGCCAACCGACAAAACAAGACACTCAAGAAAACGTTATACCTTAAGTGTTCATATTTTACAAGCCTGATGTCTACACCCAGCTTCTCATAGATCATATCCCGGTGCTTCATGCTGTGCTTTTTCGTGTCCTCAAAACACACTTTTTCATGCTGGGCAATCCCCATGCCGATCATCAAGGTGTCATCCGGGTATGTCCCCATCTGCGTTTCGGCTGCTATTGACTCCGCTACCATCTTATAGCCTAACGCCGGGTTATTGAAGACATAACATACCCGGTTAATAACCTTTTTCACCTCAAGGGGTGATTCGTGCCCGTAGTAATTCACTTTCCGGCTTCCTTCGTGTCTTTCTTCTGATGTACGCCAAGGGCTTCTGACAAGTCTTCATACAACTGGTCATCGAGCTGATTTTTGGTGGATTTGACCAGCAGGCCCAGAAGATACATTATCACCTTAATGATGATCTTTTCGCTCATAAAGGCAGCCCAGATACGGACTAAGGCACCTCGGACCACCGGCACGTAATAGCCTCCCACGGCAAGACCGAGAAATGCTATTATGAATATCCAGTAGTCCTGGATGAACTGCAATACTGCTTGCATTTATTCTCCTTTTTTATTTGGTTTTAATCTGCCGTCATTCAATAGCCGATTTTCCCATTTAAGAAACTGTTTAGTCACCGACTCTTCTATGACGGTTTTCAATTCGTTTTTGCTGATAACTTTTTCGCTTACCTTTGTGAGATCAAGCATTATAGTCTCGATTCTGGTGTCAGTGCAGCTCTTGAAGTTGTTAAGCTCATCTTCGACCGCCTCCAATTTCTTCTGCATATTACCATAAACCGCTCCGATAATAACCATGATCACACCGATAAGTGTTGTCAACAGCCAAAAGATCAAGTTCGGTGTCAAAGCTAAAGGATCATTCATAGCTGACACCTTAAACGACATCTTCAACTACGAACGGCCACGTATCTCCAGCAGAGAACTTCTTAACGGTGATCTTGGTCTTGCCGCCCTCAATGGAAGGCCGCACTTCATCCGGAGTCGCAATCGTGATCTTCTTGGACTTGTTCGGAAAGGTGATCTCGATATTATCGATTTCATCGTTGATAGATCCGAGATCAGCGGTATCGAGCTCGCTTATTGTAAGCTCAGCAGTAAGAGTCCGGCCGATCAAGTCTGTTTTACGGTCTTCCAGTTCCTCCGCATGATCTTCGGTGGAAAGGGAAAGAGTATCTTTCTTTAGGCCGGTGTAGCCGAAAACTTCCGTTGTATCGGCCGTTGCTGTAATGTTAAACGGCCCGTTTAATACTTTTGCTTTATCCAGAGACATGTTTTTGCTCCTTATTCGTTGATGGTTATTTTAATTTCAAACGTCAAAATGACGTGTTCTTCGTAATTCTGCCAGCTCCAGTCTACGAATTCAATCTCTGCAATATGTGCAGCAGTAAGACCTTCAAGGCTGCGAATTGCATCGTATGCGGCTCCCATTTTCGTGAGATAGTGGTCCCGCATCCCCTCAAGACAGAACTCAACCGTCCAAGGCGAGTCACACCAATCAAAGGCTTCATACTCACCAGTCCTCTGACCAGAACCCGGGCGTATAGTATAAGCGTTGTTATGAGATGATGCGGGAAACGACCCAAGCTCAAAATTAAACCATTTAGCCGCTGTAAGGTATTTGAAGCCTTTACCGGTAATGTGGTCCTTGATTGTCTTGTGTATCGCCTTGAAGTCAATCATATCAGCGTCCGAAGGTTATCTCTTTTGTTTCAAGGTCCCTTGTCTCATCGGGTGCCTGTACGTCATCATCGTTTTGATCGATGTAATAACGCAAAGGAATCTCGTAAGCCCGCTGCCGGTAATAATCAGACTCAGGAAGCTGCATATTTACATTAAAAATGTGAGCAAGAGTAAGGAACACCCGGCGATCGTACAGTGTCTTTTCCACATTATGGTCCTTGATCTTTGCGATCAGGTCCCCTATCTCAGTTTCTGTGTATTCCGGATATTCCAGCCGGAGCTGTTTGCTGATGTTCCTGTATTCTTCCCGGTTGGCCGATTCCACCTGATCACTGAAGTCCGTTTGCCCTTCGAAGAGATAGACCTCTATGTCAGGCCGTACTTTTTTCAGGTCATTAGTAGAAATCGCAATATTTCCGACATTCGTAGACATTAGTCATCAATCTCCGCAAACTTTGAAAGCACGCTCTCGGCCGGGTAAAAGTCACCGGCCAAGTCATCTGTTCCGGCCGTGAAAGAACCGGAGACAACAAAATAGCCGAGATCTGCTTCACCATCGGGAACCGCCGGTATATTTTCCAAGGCCAATGCTTCGCTGTCCTGATCGTCACCTTTGGAAATGCTGATAGTCCCGGAACTGTTAATGCTAACCCTGAAGCCAGCAAATTTACTCTCTGCCACATCATGTGTAGTCTCGGTGAAGGAAACCTCTGATTCTGCTTTCTTTTTGTTCTCACCGGCAAATGCACATACGTTCGCACCGACTTTCAGGGCGGTAGCAGCAGTCGTTCCAGGAGCCAATGTAACAGAAGAAAGCAATCCGGTGGTTTCACCGGATAAAATGTCTTTTACTGACTTGATAAAATCTCCCAGGATTATATCGCGCAGAACAGGACACGCTGAATTTATACGTTTACGCAAATTCATTTAAACACCTCCAGAAAGGTATTCTTGAACCGGCTGAGCGTAGACGGAAGCCTGTCGCTTTTTACGGCTTCAATTAATTCCTCTGGCGTAGAATATTCCTTTTCAATATCCTCCGCCACTTTCTCGCCGATTCCCTTTATCGCCACCAGCTTGTCAAAGTAGGGCGAATGAAGAGACTCCGGATCGGGTGCCGGGCCCTCAAGGGGTTCTTCCGAGAGCTCGGGATATTTGGCCAGCAGATACAAGGCAAAGCTCTTTGAGCATAGATTCTCACCTTTTTCCACCTTGTCGATACCGCCGCAAAACTTGACCGGAAAAGACTTTGGTGAATACACCTTGAACGCCTTCGATTCCGATAATTGCTCCAGGCGCTGTGTGCGCTCGGGCTCTGGTAATGATAAAATTTCTCGTATCATCGTAATACCTTTGTTTTGATTGAAAGGGTGATCGCTATGGATCACCCTTTAATTATTGTTAAATCGTTATTCTACGTCCTGAAGACTTCCGGCATGATACACATTCTTGCATACCAGATTCATATAGGAAATAACGGCTGCTACTGTAGCGTCCTTCACGGTGCTCAGTTCTTTAACCTTGAACATGCCGTTCTTGGCCACACGGCCAAGGGAATCACGAGATTCAACCGGAAGATACTGGACCTCAAATCCGTCCGCTTCGACAAAGTCCATGCGGTTTGCAGGATAGCCTGGGAACGGAATGACCGGTCGGCCGTGGATCAGAAGAGCGTCAAAGAAGAGATCGCCGATATTGATCTTGGTGTAACGCACCTTGTCGCCCAGAAGGGCTTCGTACGCACCTGCTACGGTGCTGCTGGTCCATACCTGGTTGTAGTTCACGCCACGGGTATCAACAAGCGTATTGTGCACGTTATCGATCAACACCTTGGTAAGATCACGATTGACACCGCCGTTGTCGTTGATGTAGCTCTTCAGCCAAGTGTATGTAGCACGGTCAAGAGCTTGTTCAGCGTAGTTGCCGCTGTCCTCAATATGATATTTAAGACCTTGTATGTCAGCATCGGAATTGCCCGTGCCGTCGCCCAGAAGCTGGTCATTGATCTCTTTGATCAGATCTTCGGTTGCGTCCATAAGTTCCTGCTTGACCATATCCTTGATGTCTTTCACACCGCCATTGAGCGCAACCGCTTCAGACAGCCCGGATACATTGATTGTTTTGTATACCTGCTTCCATGGGAAGGTCAGCTCACGCCGCAGCTGCTTGCCAGCCGTAGAAAGGTCATCACCTTCCGAAAAAGAACCGCCGCTGGTGTTCTTGGAGTGGTGATATTTACGCCGATCTTGCCTTTGCCGGGTTTAATGCGAAGGTGTCCGAAAAACGGAGCCTTGTTGTTGAACGCCTTCCTGATAGCCTTTGGGGCTAAAGGTATTCAGGATATACTGGAGGTCACTTAAAGTCATTTCTTTCCTCTCTTTCAGTTAGTTATTGTCAATATTGTTCGAACGCCTCATCCATGGCCGCAAACATTTCATCGGGGCTCTTCGGCTCCTGGGGTTTGCTGCCGTCAGGCTGTTCTTTCCTCGGTGTTCCATCCACACCCGGCCTTTCAACCTTGCCAAACAGGCCCGCCTTGTCGAACTTATTGAGTTCGTCCATGCTCTTCTCCAGATCTTCGTCTTCCATCTTGGAAAGGTCGTATTTTCCGTCTTTCCCGGGTTCCGGAAGATTCAGAAAGTCTTTGATGTCTTCGAATTTGGGGTGTTTGGAGACGTTCTCCAGCTTAGATGCGAATGAATCACGCTGCGCCTTCAGAGTTCGGCTCTTGAACTCTCTCAGGCCATCCACTTCCTTCTCAATCTCGGAAGTGTCCGCTTTCTTTTTCAGATCTTCGAGTTCGACATCTTTGTCTTGCACGGATGATTCCAATTCCCGGATCTTCAGTTTCCGTTCCTTGGATTCCGAATTGACACGCTTGATGTCATCTTGGAGATCTGTTACTCCGCTCTCAATGGACTTAAGAACAGAGTTCACCTTTGCGACTGCCTCGTCGCCAATCTGTGACCGCACCTGGTCGAGTAATTTTTGGATATCCATTAAAGAAGCTCCATATTTGGTTATCAATCAATTGCGACACCAAATTATGGAGCTGTCAATAGCAAATCACCCTAATTTACGTTAGGGTAAAACATTATGTTAAGATAAATAATATTTTTTAATGGTGAATATTTCTTCTCCAGCTAGATATACTTCTTTTAATATTATCTATTTGAGCAGGAGTTAAGGTGTCAGAACGTAATATATGGTTATATATATAACTTATATCCTCTTCTTTTAGATCACCTCTATATGTACGTTCTGTCAGCTTATGTCTTTCTATTCTGTAAATATTATGACATGAAATGTAACTGTCATATTTTAAAAACCCGTAATTTCCTTTTTTTATAGGAATACAATCCCAATATTTTTTATTTTTTGTATTGATATAAAAAAAACCCAACCTGGGCGGATCAACACATATACTGATTTTATCTTTACCAAGATTGTCTATATAAACACAATATACTTGACCAACCTCAACTTCCATGGAGATAGCCTAAATCATAATTCCGCAGGAATATTCCTTTACCTCTTCTTTAATTTCTTCATCAGTAATGAGTTCTTCAAAAGGCACTCTTTCACTAGATTTTTTTTGATAGTGTTTCTTCCAGGCTGGATTTTCATGATGCTTCTTACGTATTTCACTAAAAGGTTGGGTACTAATTAATTTATAAGCATGATCAAGAGCTTTTATATCTGAATTTGAAAGGTAATATAGATTGGGTTTTCTATTAGCAATTATTTTTCGTTTGTTGTTGTCTCTACGATAAAAGGGATCTTTGTCATCTTCATTTTTTAATAAATCATATGTATTACTGGGCACTAATCCATTATCCATAGCGAAAACACAATCACCTGTAACTGACCTTATATGATTCTCAATATGATATAAATCAGCCTCATATATTATTTTGACGATTTTATATAAATCATAGCTGTTTCTGCCATTTTTATCAATCAAATATAAAATAGCTTCAATAGCTTTTTGCCTATTGAATTTAAAACTTATCTTTTTTTGTTTTGACCCATATTTCCTATTTCTTTGTTGTAGTGTAATTACATTTAAGCTAATTTCAAAGAAGTATTTACTATAGCATAAAACTTTTGTTCTGTCAACTTTTTAATAAAAAAAAAGCCTTATTGTTCCAAAGTACTAATTATTGGTGATTTTAGGTTTGTTCTTGGCATTGCCCACCGGTGCCAGCATGCATTTACAACCATATGAACAATGTGTCTTTCCTTCCCTTGGCAGCCCGGTCCTCATTTTACGCCATTCATCAATGGTCCGGGGCTCCATCTTCGATAGCCGCAGGCAATCGCTGCAATGGTGTGTCTTTACTTCTCCGAGAACCCATTTCAATTTCTCTTTCGGATTTTGATTGGCCCATTCATTGACAGGTTGTGCGATAAGCTCGTTCTCCAGCTGCCGGATCAAACGGTTCTGCCGGTTCCAGTAGGCTTTGGCAAAACCCTCATGCCGTTGAATCTGACCCATAACAACATCTATAGCGGCATTCCGTGAATAGCCTTGCATCATCAATCGGCGGACCTGCAGTTCGGCCATGTCGAACAGGTGATTTGCTTCGGACTCAAATTGTTTGACAGCGTAAGAAATATCCAAATTGATTTTGCTGCCGGTAATTGTTGCGCCAATCATAACTTCACGTTTATCCTTTTTCTCATCTCTTTTGGTAACTGTGTTTTAATCTGCTTGTTGGCTTCTCTTGAGAACTCTTTTACAAACTTGCTGTCCTTCGCCAGCCTGCCGAATATTCCGGAATAGCCTTTCTTGTTATGCCACATAAAAAGCTGTTCATAGGTTGGTTGCTCTCCCCTTCTCTGCTTGATCCTCCTTTCGGTGCGCGCGCGACGAACATAAGGCTTTTGACCCTTGTGGCCACCCGGCACACCCATGTAGGTATAACGGCCGGAGTGGCGTTCTTTGCTTGCGTATACTCTCAGTTTGTCTTTAGTGAAGTGTGATTTAAATCCTTCGCCATACAGTTCCTTGGTATCCACCATCCAGTGGTCCTTGCCTTTGCGGTCCTGGACGCTTGGTTCGTTTGACGGCGCCTTGTCATACTGCACGCCTTTCTTTTGCGTAAGGAGATTCCTGTAGCTTTTAATTATTTGCACGCTCCAGTACTTGAAGAAGTCTGTAAAATCGAACTTCATCTTCGACAGCTGAGATTTGCTTAGGTTTCCAGCCATTCTATTCCCAATCCCAAGGCTTTATTGGTTATTTTACGCGCATGCTTTTCCAGGTCTTTTTTCAAGTCTGGGTCTTTGTTTCTGTCCAGCCCGTTTCTTTTCAGGTGCTTCTTTAGTATTGCCTGATATGAAAGCTGGGCTTGTTCCGTCTGTTTCTCTTGTCTGCTGATGAGATCCTCAATCTTCATCTTCTCCCGGCTCCTCTTCATCTTCTTTATCCGGCTTGATCACACCAACTGACCGGCCCGATAAAGCATTCCAGTCATCAATATTTTTCTCAACAAACTTTTTCGCATCATCCTCAGTCATATCCGGATTCCGCTTCATGACGTATTGGATCGGAGAAGAAACACCGTCTTCCCACTTCATTTTCTCCAGTTCATACTCCGCTTTTTCATCGGTGATCACGTGAGGACGTTGATATTCAATGGTCAATTCATCCAGTATAGCCAGATCAATCTCCATATCCGTACGCTGAGCCATCTCTCCCTTGTTCTGTACGCCTTTATGGTAGTTATTGACCTCTATAACGGTCTTTATCAATTGGCGGTCGTACGGGCGGAATATGTCGATGTCTTTGGACCACTGGTTTAGGATCGGCTGGTTCCGGATCGCCAGGGCGATACCGGACAGGCTACTCTCAATCTCGTGCTTCAGCGCGGAATCAACTCCGTGCAAAGACCCGGCCATTTCAGAAAGCTTCTGAACAAAACTGACAATATTATCCAGGAATAATTCAGCCTGGATGACCTTTGCATTAGCATGTTCGCCTTCTTTGGACCCGACAACGGAACCTTCCTTCTGGAAATATCGGATGCTTCATGCCGACCTTGAACCGCTTGTTCTTATTCGCGGTATCGTCGGGATATTCATCCTCTGTTTCCGTTCCTTCCGGTGTAAAATTCATAATAAGAAGGCGGATGTTCTGCTGAAACGCATCATCGTTGGTGATCGTAAGCATCACATTGATCACCCGGCAGAGATTTATAAGCCAGTCCATTCCGTTTCCCCAGAAATCGCCGTTGTGTTCACGATAACGGTAAACAACCCATGGCCAGTAATCGGGAGACGTGGTGTCTTTGTTTTTATCCACCGGCAAACGGTCAGCGATTAATTTCCCTGTATCCGGATCAATCTCCGGCTCCTCTTTGCTGTAGTAGTGCTCTTTTGTGATCCTATCCCAGATAACCCATAACTTGTCATTTTTCGCCGTATATGTCTCGTAGGCCACCGCTCTTGCTTCGTAACGGTAGGTCGGGAACGGAAATACCTTGCTGGTTCCAATAGTGTAATCGTTTTCTATGAATATGCGGTCCAGATCCCTGTTATACCGTACAAAATTGAGAATGCAGTTGTGCAAGCGAACCTTGAGGTTATTCCCCTGGAGGATCTGGTTTATCTTTATCTCTTCCATGAGCCGGGTAAACCGTTCTTTTTGCTCGTCCTTTACCTCCTTGGAGAATTTGAAAACAGGTGCCGTGTCGTAAACATTGCAGATTTTCTCGAGAAATGCGTTCACAAAACTGTCGTAGGTTACCGGAAGACAGTTATCGACATCTTCCGTTGCCATGTGTTTTTGCAGGTCTCTTTTGAGAACAGCCGTAATTACAGCGTTATCCTCTTCCAGGAAGTCACTGCGAAGGTTGGCCTTTCCGGCTCTTTGCTCCATTGTCTCATAGATCACTTTGCCGACATTTTTTGCATGTTCATCGTTAAATTTCATAGTTCTTCTATCCTTTCGGCTTTTTCATCGGTGTATAATTCCCACCGGTGAATGATTACATCACAATATTTCGGATCCAGCTCAACTCCATAGCAAACCCGGCCATGCCGCTCACAGGAAATGAGTGTACTGCCGCTGCCCAGAAACGGATCCAAAACGATATTCTCTTTTTGGCTGCTGTTCTGTATCAGATATGACAACAGATCCACCGGTTTCATCGTAGGATGATCAAGGCTCTTGTCAGGTTTGTTGAATTCCAGAACTGTGGCCTGGCTTCGGTCTCCATACCAATTATGGGCTTCACCTGGCTTCCATCCGTAAAGACATGGCTCGTGCTGCCATTGATAGTCTTGACGCCCCATAACAAAACCATTCAGTTTGTACCATATAAGGCATTGGCGAAGACTTAACCCTGCCTCTATTACAGCTTCCCTGCAGGTGAGACCCTTTGTGTCAGCATGAAAGAGATAGAATGATGATCCTTTTCTCAAGAAACCGACTGAATGCCTTAGTGAATCCACCAAGAATTGCAAATACTCCTCATCATCCATTTTATCGTTCTGTATTTTAAGAGCCTTTTCGTTACCTCCGGTATAATCAACATTGTACGGCGGATCCGTAAGCAATAGCGATGCCATTGACTTGTTCTTAAACAGTCTTTTATAGGTCGCCGGGTCTGTTGCGTCGCCACAGATCAATAGATGATCACCCAGTTTCCATATATCGCCTTTTTTGCATATCGACGGAGGCTCTTCCGGAACATCATCCGGATCCGTATGTCCTTCATTCTCAATTTCCACTTCAAACTCATCAAAGCCGAACAACTCCATGTCAAAGTCCATCTCGTTGAGCATCTGCAGTTCCATGTCCAGCAACTCGTCATCCCAGGTGGATTGCTCAGCCACTTTATTGTCGGCCAACCGGTATGCTTTGATCTGGACCGGTGTCAAGTCATCGGCAACAACTACCGGCACTTCCTGAATTCCGAGTTTCTTGGCCGCAAAATACCGGCCATGACCAGCCACAATGATATTCTGCTTATCGATAACAATCGGCACCTTGAATCCAAACTCGTTTATAGAGCTTGCCACCGCATTGATCGATGCATCAGAATGATTCCTGGGGTTGCCATGGTAAGGAATAATGTCTTTGAGTTGTTTTGAGATTACATTCATGAGTTCTCCTTATAAAATTCCTTTGAGTATAATAACCAGATGAGATAATCGGCCGCATCGCTGGCGTGCGTACGTTCCGGATCCGATTTGTCTTTACCGCCTTTGCCGTCCCCTTCGCATTCTTCATAGTCCCGGATTAAATACGTGCAAGAATTGTCAATTGACAGGCGGTTATGTTCTAACATCGAACAGGTTATATTCACCCGGCCGTTGATCGAGGGATGATACGGCAGCATCCGGACCACAACATGCCACCCGGCCTTTTCCAGGACCTCTTTGATGATTACATAATCGGTGCTGTGATCGCGGTGAGATTCGTATTTGTTCGCCGGGTCCCCGGTGAGATAAACCACCTTCTTGACGTGATGCGAAAAACGATTGATGAACTTCTGCGCTGTTGCCGGTGTCTTGGCGTTCAGCGGCATTGATATCTCCGCAATAATGTTGAGATTCCTACCTTTCCGCTGGCCTACTTCCCATACCATCGGCGATTTGTTGAAGTCGCATGTCAGATACAGGGGCTCCCATAGATCGGCCCGCAGAGGCCCCGTATTCCTTTCAAGATCGTAGTTATAATACAGACTTCCGTCATAACTAATGAAGGTGCCTTCGTATTCCTGGGCAAAGGATCTCTCGTCCATTTGGCGCCGAGCCGATTCAATTTCCTTTGCGGGCAAAACGTCCGATGAAAACCATGTATGGAAGGACCACTCGTCATCCTCGGGTTTCTCTGCATATCCGCCGTCTAAAGGTTTTGTCTCCGGAATAACGCCGCCGCAAGCATAAAGCGACAGCCGGTAATAATGGTTCTTGCCTTCTGGCGTGCCATCTATGATGGCAAATCCGTTGTTGTCGGCCAAAAGCGGCCGTATATGGTAGTCCCAGATATCCGGCTTGACGTTCCCCATCTCGGTAATATGGATCCCCTTGATCGGCGGGCTTGTCTGGCCTTCGATTCTCTGCGGATCCTCAAGGCCGTCTACCTGGAGCTGGGATCCGTTCTTCAGGTAAATGATCAGCTCCGTTTCAGAGGGTTTTCGGTCCCAGAATAGACGTGTGTCTCGCTTCAGCTTCTCCCAGTATACTCTCTTTGCCTGGCGCCGGGTAGGTGCAGCAAAGATATATGCGAAGCCGGGTGTTGTAAAGGCACCGCGTCCGGGATCCGTGAGCATCTTCCGGTCTCCGATCAAAGTTTTCCGGGACCGGCGACCGGCAGCTGTAACGGTAAAGCGATGGAGATCATTGTAGAACCTAAGATTTGCAGGAGTAAGATCATGCAAACGGACAGGCACCATGTCTTCTATTGATCGCTTCACTTCCTATCTGCCTCCCTGACCAGATCGCTGAATTCCTTCATCTTTTCTTCCATGTTCTCCGGGGTTCCGTAGTCCTCAACCTTCTCTCTCCACTGTTCCGGACGCCGGTTCTTTAGCCAGAAGATGCAGGCAATCACATCCGGTGGCGTGTAATGTTCAATGACTTTCTTCACTTTCGCTGTCGATCCGTCTTTATATTGCCGTATTTCCGTATGCGTCTCCTCGTAAGTATGGCCAAGAGCCTTTTTCAAGAGAGCGTTCTCAACCTCAAAGTCAACCGGTCCCTTCCCCCTTTTTAAGGCGTCCAGAAAGTCCGGGAATTTCACCTTGTACGTTTCAAAAGTACTCTTGGAAATACCAAGATTATGAGCAATTTGCAGCTCAGTCAGCCCGTCCCGGGCATATCCTTCTGCAAGCTTCGGAAATGTTTCTGGATCATATTTACATTTTGCCACATTGCTGCTCAATTCATTACTACAACAAAACATTGAGGGATATAAAAGGATTCACCCTAATTTGGGTTAGGGTAATATTGGTTTTATGCATTTAAAGTAATTTAATTTGACTATTCGTTAACTTTACGTTAAATTTACTAATGTTTAAAAGTTAATCTGTATTTAAATCAACTAAAATTTGCGAGGATTATTATTTTGTAAAATGAATGACGGAAAATTAAAAATATTCATTTCATCAACAGTATATGGATATGGTAGCGATATCATACTAGACCAAGTAAAGGGTTGTCTTGAAGGTTTTGGATATGAAGTTATTATGTCAAAGGAAGGTACCGTATATGTACCTATAGGAATGACAAATGAACAAGCGTGTTTAGAAGCTATAAAAAATTGTGATTTATTTTTTGGTATTATTTTTGCCCGATACGGTTCAGGAATAACACATAAAGAATTTTTAAAAGCTGTAAAATTAGATAAACCAAGATGGTTTTCTGCCCATTTCTATATTGAATACACAAGGAAATTAATGCAACAATTTATGTTTGATAAACATAAAAGTAGAAACACTTTTGATATAAAACCCACCTGTGTTTTAGATAGTTTAAAAGTGGTGGATATGTTTAATGATGTAAAAGAAAGGTGGGTTCATTCATATTTTAAACCAAATGAGTTGTTAAATTTTCTTGACTACCAATTTAAAGATATTGACTTAAGAAGAAAAGAATTGGAATCATATAAAAATGACTGATAAACTATTGAAAAATTTTATAAATAACGGTGGGAATGAACAATTGGTATTTACGGCTACTGTTCACAAAACCAATATTGCAAAACATTTGTGTGGCTTTTTAAACGCATCGGGAGGCAAAGTTATATTAGGAGTTGATAAAAAAGGCAAAATTATTGGAATTAATAACCCTAGTAAGCATATACATATTCTTAGTAGATATTTAATCTCTTATATAGTACCTGAAGCTCCAATCTCTATTTCAGTTGAAGAAATTGATGGTTTAAATATCATCTGTATAAAGGTGTGTGGTGGCACTAGAAAACCATATCTTTTTGATGGTAGTATTTATTATCGGATGGACAATTCAACAACTAAAGCAAGTTCTAATGAAGTTTCTTTATTGATTCATGAAAGACATATTTCCGAACAACACTGGGAAAGAAAATTACTTCCCAACACTAACCTAGAAAATTTTGATACAAAATTAATTTTAAGAACAATCAAAGAAGCACAAAAAAGAAATAGAACCAACTATAGAGGGAATAATATTCTAGATTTTCTTTCTTATTATGGTTTATATACAAATTCTATGTTTACAAATGCATGTATGCTTTTATTTGGTAAAAACCCAATAAAATACTTCCCTCAAACAAGGGTACGTTTAACTGAGTTTAGCAATAATAAAACTGACGATTACATTCCAATAAATCGTTATATTGAAGGAAATTTGTTTGAAATAAAAAACCAGCTCGAAGAATATGTTAATAACCTCGGTATAAGAAGTGTTTTAGGTAAAGATAAATGGCAAAGGAAAAATTTTAAGTTTCCGGTAAATGCTCTTCAAGAAGGAATTATTAATGCTTTAATGCATAGAGATTACACTAGTATTTCTGGTGGTATATCTATTAATATTTTTCCTAATCGCTTCATAATATCTAACACCGGCCAATTACCTGATAGTATAAAAATTAAAGATTTTAAAAGAGAACACATTCCCCACCCTGTTAATCCAGATATTGCACATATGATGTTTTTAAATGGTTATTCCGATGAATTTGGTAGAGGTGCTCTGAGAATTTTAAATCTTTGTAACGAGGCTGGACTACAGATACCTATATGGAAACAAACAAATTCTGAAATCACTCTTACATTTAATGGTCCTAAATTGCCAAAAGAAAAAGAAATCATTAATAAACAATTACCATTAAAGTATGATAATTTTCAATTTCCTATTAAAAGTAACAATGTCTTGTGTGCTAACAGAAATATTATGAAAATATTCAACTCGATTGAGACTTTAAAAGAGCCTACAATTGTCAATGTAAAGCATTTACTTGTTGCAAGCGA
This sequence comes from Fidelibacterota bacterium, assembly GCA_034520235.1. Lineage (GTDB taxonomy): Bacteria > Fidelibacterota > Fidelibacteria > Fidelibacterales > Fidelibacteraceae > M50B103. The sequence continues at coordinate 1,087,512 of JAXHNS010000001.1, read as the reverse complement.
GGCTATAAGTGAAGCTGTAAGTGTGGCTGCAAGCGAGGCTATAAGTGAAGCTGTAAGTGTGGCTGCAAGCGAGGCTATAAGTGAAGCTGTAAAAATAAGATTTCTTAAAGAAATAATAATACTTGCAAGTAAAAGGTTTGTTAATATTGATTATCTTATTGATGAAATAGATGTTTCTAAAGCAACATTACAAAAAGATTTAGCGTTACTTAAACAATTCAATTATGTTTCATTTGAAGGATCTTCAAAAACCGGTTATTATAAGTTAACTGAGAATTTAATAAAGAAAATTAATAAAAACTTATAATTTAACACCCACCACAATCCTCTCAATCATCTTCTCCCCTATAGATTCTCCATTAATTAAACAAGCATTTTGAACAAGCTTTATCTTTTCGCAATATTTAATCCTAGTGTTGGTGTGCTTCTCTGCCAGCATCATCCCCCTCCACATATTCCGGACCGCCAGATCTCGCAGATCATTGTCTTTGACCAGATGAATACCTCCCTTTTCGGTAATATCATTAATGAACGCCATGACTTATCCTTTTTTGTTTTAGGTATTTTTCAAGGTGTATTAGTGCCGCTCTTGCATGTTCTGATGCCTTAGCAGCATCTTTGCATATATCAATGGCATTAAGCCTTTGTATTTGCTTTGTAGACCGTAAAACCGGTGACATATAGATTGGTATCTCTGCGTTGATAAAAATCGCCTGTATCGCGCCTACGGCCCGGTGAAGGCGCATAAGCGATCCATGGTTGACTGAAACACCGTTGTATCTTTTTCGTGAATATTCCGGAATCTTCTCAATCACGGCTTGTCGGGGGCGGTGTTCGTATATCAGCTTGCATATCTCCTGGCAAATATACCGGATTCGCTCTTCGATGCTGTGATTGGTTTTAGTGTGAATAGTTCCCAGAACCAGCTTATGATCTTCCGTTTCGTAAATTGCATAACCTATGTTCGCTATGGATGGATCAATGCTGATGATTTTCATTTTTGCGTCCTTGCTCTTCCCTTATTCGGCTCAGGGTGTTCAGTTATAACAAACCTATCCGATTTCTTGTTTAAGAAAGAACTGGCAGCATATTTTTTTCCACTTATTTGAGCTGTCACCAAATAGCAATACTGCTTACCTTCATTGCTCACCCGACCTCCCCGGACTACGCCCCCAATTAACTGCAGGGCCTGTAATTCGGTAAGATCACTTCGGTTGTCGATAATTATCTTTCCCATAACGTTTCCTTACTCCATGGTTTTTAACCCGGCCGACGGTCCATCACCTGTATCTTTCATTTTTGCATAGATAAAAGGCTTGTGATATCCGGACCCGGCTTCTTCCTCAGGCTCCGTAAGCTGCCAGAGATATTTGTATTGGCCGAAAGCACCGGAAAAAAAGAACCGGATAGGGTTTTTAAGGGGCTTCTTTCGTTGGATATCCTCCATTCGCTTGAGAATGGTCCACAGGAATATTTCGTAGTTGTAGTAATCTTTCTCGATCTGATTCCGGTACTTCAGGGCTGAGTTTTTTAAGGCTGAGATATTATCCCTGCTGAAAGAGGCTGAGAACCGGTTTTCAAATTCCTTGATAAACTTATTGAATACTGTTGAATAGTTGACTTCAGCTTTATCAGCCTGTTTAATATCTCTTTTCTGTTGATTAGTGTTCTTAGATTGATCAGTGTTATTTAGTTTACTTTGCTTTACTTTACTATACTTTACTTTGCTTTGTGTACTTCTGTCATCATTTACCGGGTTATTGCGTTCATTATTTGAGTTATTGCATACATTTATTTTATTATTGTTCGCATTAACTCGTTGAGGCTCTTTTTCCTCCTTTCTACAGGTGGATGAGTTATCCACATCGTTTTTCGGATTGTTCACATCCTCTTCAAGAAGCCAGTAGTCCGGATTCGGGTTGACTCCGGTCCTGCGGGCCACACCCTGAAGATACCTCTTTTGTATGCCTGTAGATGTGAGGATGCCGTATTTATCGAATTTCCCCTGATTGAAAAACCCTACCTTGAGTGCCTTGTGAATTGTTTCTTGTACCTGTCCCTCAGACACCCCGATCATGTCGGCAATGTCAAAAGGCAAATCCTCGTCCCACACGATGTAATACCCTTGTTCTTGGTAGATATTACACAGCAGGCAGGTTAGTACAGTCCCAGATGCGGGACCACAGGATCTCATGACCCGGCGTACTTTCCGGTCTGAGTAGAAATTGCAATCAAAAGAAAAGTAGTCTAATCCTTCTTTTGGCGGTCTTGGCATAATTATTCCTTATTCAAATACTCCCAATTGATGGGCTTTTTGCCCGTATATCATTTGAGGGATAATGTTTACAGAGTTGTTCATGATAATACGCCGTCCTTCGTGTTTGGTGCAAATGAGGCGGTACTCATAGCCGGTGCTGTTGCGGATCTTCTGCTTTTCAATGATCCAGCCTTCTTCATCCAGCTCCCTTTTCCGGCGTTTTCCCGCCTCTCCCCCGATCGAAGGATGGGTAAGAATATGACCCGGCACCCAGCCTTCCTTACACGGTACTGTGTAACCGTCAATGACAAGGTATTCCTGCAGCCTTGCCCTGGCCATTGCATTGAGTACGTTATTCTTTGCGGTCTCTCTCTGATTCATAGCGTCTCCTTTTAAATCCCCGGCAGTCACTCGGTAAAAAGGAGGGACCGCCGGGGATGCGAGGTTTTCTGTGTTAAAACGGAAGATCATCCGTGTCTTGCGGTATATCCATGTCGTCATTATCTCTGTCGGGTATCGATTGATGATCAGGGTAGGTCGGTTGCCTCCGCGCTTGAGGCTGATATGACTGGTCCCGCTTATCCAGGAACTGGAACTGCTCAACAACGATACTGGTCGTGTAACGGTCCACACCTCCCTGGTCTGTCCATTTACGTGTCTGCAACCGGCCGATGACGTTGCATAAGCGGCCTTTGTCCCCGTAGTTGCAGATGAACTGTGCGATTCTGCCGAACGCTACGCATTTGTGCCATTCGGTGTTCTCTTCCCATTTTTCCGGATCGAATTCCACCTTCCGGGTTGTGGTGGTCGCCAGGGATATGTTCGCAATGACAGTTCCGGACGTGGTCTCCCTTTGCTCCGGTGCCATTCCCAAGCGGCCGATCAATACGACTTGATTCAATGAGTACTTATGCATTGCCGTCACCTCCCGGGTTATTGTGATTTCTCGGCATCCGGTCCCTCAAGGCCTGGCGCAGCTCTTTATAAACCTCCTCCATGGTTTTCTTATCATGGATCTGGTTGGCGTGTTCATAACCGTTAAGGCCGAGAATGCTGTAGTAAAGCTCTGCAGAACCGGTCACTTCCTTTATTTCGGACTTGATTATCTGCATGGCCGAAAGAAAATCCTTTGTCTTCTTATCCATAACGGGTTTCGTGTTCGTTGGCTTATTCGGCTGTTCCTTTATTTTTTCCTTGGGCTCAGGCCCTGTAATCTCGCCGTCTACGGCTTTGCTTGGGTCAATGGTGGGCTGTGTAGGCTTCTTTTGAGTTCGCGGCCTCTGCGGCTCCTGTGGAACTGACTGGCCGTTTGCTTCCCATCGCTCGGACTCGTCATAGGTCCCGGCGAACACGGACTGATACGCCATGCGGAGCGCCTGAGCTTCCGCAACCTTTTTGATCATGGTCTCCGGCATCTTCTTCCAGTTAGAAAAGCCGGTATTGTATTCTGAAAACTTCACCGATTCCCGGAAGGGGTGATCGATACCTTTGCGGTATACCTCGCAATATGCGCCGATCAGCCTGCCGCGATCTTTGAAGTTGATCTTGTGTATGACCCGGCCGTTCTCGATCTCGAATTCATCGTTTTCATAGATAGCTTCCTTGATGTGGCCGTTGTAGTCCGGTTGCGCCTGTGCGTTCTTCCGGTAGCCGTCGCGGCCGACAAAGATTGATGGAGGCTGATTGCCGTATTTAACGCACCAGATCTCTCGGTTAAAAGGGTTCAGCTTAAGTGATTTCCCCATCTCAACGAACATCGTGAATTCGGTAGTCGTGAGATCCTTGCCGAATGTCTGGCGGATCGCCTCCATGTTGTCGTCCCAGACGCTCTTTTTTACCACTTGTTTTTCTTTTGAATCTGTCATAATTTTTACCTCGCTTTGATTTGTCGCATTTTAAAGCGTAGAAGCCGGGTTCTTACTAAACCCGGCTTCGGGTTTTTCTGAGTAAATTAATTCATCATCTCCGCACACTACATCGGATCCGCCTAAACCGGTCAACTCTCTGAGTTTGTAAAGCACCCGCCGGGTGGCAATGATATCATGCATTGAATCATGCGCCTTAAGGGGAATTCCGAAGTATCTGCAAACTGTTTCCAGTTTGAAATTACCGAGCTCAATACCGCTTAAGATGAAATAAAACCGGGCGACGACCATCGGATCGATAAGGTCCCCGTTTACCCAGGATCCGAAATACTGATCCTCGTTCCGCGCAAACAGCCGAGCCAGAAACTCAAGGTCGAATTTCCCGTTGTAGGCCACCGGTGTGAACTTGTCTTTGCGGTCATAGCGGTTTACATGCGCTTCAAAAACCTTGAGGAGTTTGAAGTACACCTCTCCGCCATCCGGATAGCCTTCGAGATCTTCGATAACCTTTCCGGTGATCTCCAGGGCCCGGGGATCGATTACGGTAAAGTCATACGGTTTCAAGTTAAAATTGAAGCCATCCACAACTTCCCCGTCGATCTCGATCAGGCCGCTGAGCTGGGTAATGTCATGCTTCACCGGGTTTAATCCGGTCGTCTCCACATCGAAGTAGAGGAATTTTCTCTGATTCATGCGTTTCTCCTTTTTACCTTGTTAATGAAGTAATTCTTCTTGGCTATAATGGACCAGGCAAGCTTCAGCCTCTGCCGGAAAGGCTCCCGGCTTGTTTGCTCAAGCATGCCGTTAAATAGTCTCTGAAATTCTTTTCTTGCTCTCTTTGCCTGTTTCTGGCTCATTCATTGCCTCTTTGGTTTATAAGCAGAGGGACTCGGCTTCTCAGCGTTGTCCCTCTGTCACAGGAGGGAGGGTTGTGTCAATGATCGTTATCGTAGCGGGAGAGGGATTCGAACCCCCGTTGACCGGCTTATGAGACCGGGCTGGATCCTCTCCAGTCCATCCCGCTATATGGGCAGATCAGCTCAAACTGCCCCGCGAGTTACGCCATATACAGATGCTAATCTGTTCCATGTTGTCAACGAGCTGTTTTATTCTTTTGGGGACGGTTGCAAAAACCGCCCCCAACGAAGGGAATAAGAAAAGTGGCTTATGCGGTTTTTGTCAAATAAAGCATTTTCCAAAAGCTCCGGTATCGAATATCATCTATGTCGTCTTCTGTCAAATAAGGCCTTGCCAGGCTTGCATATTCCATGGCCCCTTTCAACTGCTCTATGCTGCTGCAGGAATCAATGACTTTTATGCAGCGGTCGCGCATCGTGTGATTCCTTTTGCTCCAAGCGGCCAATACGGCCGGGGTTGTCGTATTTTTCTGAATCTGATCATTGGAATGAAACATCTCTGCCTCCCATGTTACGGTAATTGACAAACAACAGCTCTATGGCCGACTCGTGGATGTAGACGTGGCCTGTCGGGTCCCGGAACACCTTATTGTTCGGAATGATGCCGGTGGAGATCCAACGGTTGACTGTACGTGTGGACTTCCCTATCCTTGTGGCGAACTCCCTCTTTGGAAGCTTGTTGTGGCGTGATCTGATCCCTATCATATCGACTCCATGAATCCTGAAAGTTCAGTGATTAGTTCCCGGGTCCTGGTCTTGAGCTCCTTCTTGTTGCGCTGGTCGATGAGCCCGCCAGCCATGCTTTGTTCATATAATGCCGCAAGATCGCCCAGCATCTTCATGTTGATCAGTATTGCGGAAGTGTGGTCGCGTATATCCTTCGCCTTGGGAATGCGGTTCAGGACATAATCCGTATCTTGAAGGAACACTTCGATGAACTGAGGATCCTTTGTAACCTTCACAAGCTCGCCGAGCAGTTCGATCGGGAAATCCTGCTCTCCCCTGCAGTATGCATAAAAAGTTGAGACCGCGCGGTCGAGTTCAGGGGCGATCTGTTTCACTACATATGTGCTGTTCACTCCGATGAACTTCTCGTACAGAATCCCTTGAAAGTCATTTTTAATCATAATATTACCTGCCTTTTATTATCCTAAGTAGCACAATTGTGCATATTTTATTGACACGTTTGTTCGTATTTATACTTGCCGTTAACATGTAAACGTTGTAATTTCTCATCAAACTGGTCAGCGAGATTTTCGAAGTAAGACTGGACTCTGGAAGAATTGTCCCTTCTGGCTATGAACTTGTTGACCATGGTCTTTGAAACGCCTAGGTGACGGCCCACTTCCGCCTGACTGAGTCCTGCCACGATAAGAAGCTCCTTCATATAGAGCGAATCCGCCTCGTGGTCGCCTGTCAGAATGCGTGATTCCGGAGTCGGTTTGGGTAATACGTTCATTTTTTGATCCTTATGCTTATTGAGGATATTGTTATTTCAAATTGGTCGCAGGTAAAGTCTTTTACTCCCTTATGACCTGAATGCTTTATCTGCAATCCGTCTGTCAATGGACCCGTTTATGAGTCGGGTTGCCGTAAATTACACACATATGTTGCTATTGTCAACACATATGTGATTATATTAATCATATATGTTATTACTTGAGGTGCCCATGAGTATTGGAAGTCGTTTAAAAGCGATAAGAAAAGACTTAAATCTAAGTCAGAAAAATTTTGGTGATATTTTTTCTGTTCATTATAGAACGATTGATAATTACGAAAAAAACATTAGAGAAATGCCTCAAAGTTTTATGTCAAAGCTTATTCAAATGGGTTATTGTGTTCCATGGCTTCTCACCGGTGAAGGGGCGATGAAGTCTACCGACCATTCTCTAAAAGAGGCCGAGCCTTTTAAAACATATGGATCTATTCCGCTCATGGGAGAAACCGCTGCGGGACCGGACGGATACTATGACGACAGCAACATCCCGCGCATTCGGGAAGCCGAGGAGTTTGTCCCCAGACCGGAAGGCATAAAGGACCCCAACGCCTACGCCCTCCGAATCAACATGCTTAACGGCGACAGCATGATGCCGTATTTTAAGCCTACGGATGTCGTAATCGCCTCCCCTATGCAGACTGTGCTAAACAATGACAAAACAATAGTAAAGCTTCGTGATGGAAGAGTTTTGTTTAAAGTAATTCGTTTCAAAGATGACCACATTGAGTTAATAAGCGCAAATCCCTCCTATGAACCTATTAATATTAAAACCGAAGAACTTGTATTTGCACATAAGGTTGTTGGAAGTTGGGGAAAATAGAATAGTACTACTAATTGTGACTGGGAAGAAAATGAACACAATTTACAGTTTAATAAGAAGTAAGACGGAAACTTGGATAAAATTAGAGAAAGAAAGTAATCAATCTCTTATTAATAATACCTTAGAGCATATCGAAAAAACAGGAATGCTCCGTCCTCCACAAAGAGAAGCTATTGAAACTTACCTATGGATAAAATTTGCCAGCGAGAACAAAAGGCTTTCAGAAATGGTTCGCGAGGGTCTTTTGTATGATGATGTAGTCGCTCAAGATTATGAAAACTACTATACATTCAAAGGAAATTATGTAACACAATTTCTTAATCAATTTTTTCAGGATAATGACCTTAAAAATGTTCATAAGAAATTAGTTAATGACCCTACGGGAAGCACAATTGATTGGAACAGCCTGCTTGATGAACTGTTACATAATTTCGATTACTCAAATTATCTTTTCAGTCTCCCAATGGGGGCAGGTAAAACATTCCTCATGGCTTGTTTTATTTATTTAGATTTGTATTTTGCAACCCTTTTTAAAAATGATAAAAGATTTGCTCATAATTTTGTGGTTTTTGCGCCCCAGGCTTCAAAGACAGCTATTCTTCCTTCATTAAGAACAATAAAGGACTTTAATCCTGAGTGGATACTGCCAAGAGAAGAAGCGGATAAATTAAAACAGATAATCACCATTGAAATACTGGATAGCCTGAGTTCAAAAAGAAAAGATAAACTGCATGGCAACAATCCAAACCTTGAAAAAGTAAATCGAATTAAGCAGACAAAAGACTTCGGAATGGTGTTTATCACCAATGCGGAAAAGGTTGTACTTGAAAAATATGATGCTCAGGATGAAATATATATTGACCCTGAAAGTGTTTTTTATGATGTAAAAAAAGCATCTGAATTAAAGAAAACAAATGAATTGAGAGAAGCATTATCACAAATATTTAATTTAACAGTTATTCTTGATGAAGTACACCACTCTTACAGTTCAACTGGCAAAGGCGAGAAAAAGCTGAGACAAGCAGTAGGCGTCCTTAATCAGCACAGTAATGTAAATTCTGTAATTGGTTTATCTGGAACACCGTATGTAAAAACAAAAATTGAAATTGAAGGTAAGAACATTACACTGAACCAGATACAAGATATTGTCTACAACTATCCTCTTAATATCGGTATTGGTAAATTTCTTAAAAAGCCTGACATAAGAAAAGCAAGCGTAAAAGAAAGTGTATTTCTTGAACAAGCTCTCACCGATTTCTTTTCAAATTATGACATTGACTATGATAATGGCACGAAAAGCAAAGTTGCTTTTTATTGTCCATCAATCAAAAAACTCAATGATGATATTCTGCCGATAATTCAGAAATGGTATCAAAAAAATAGAGCAGGAAAAGAAGATGAGATTTTCCGATATTATTCAAATGTAGACAAGAAAAACAAACAGTACGAACTTCCAAAGGAAGGTCTCGCCATTTTTAACAATCTTGATAAACCATATTCCAAAAAGCGGGTTATCTTGCTTGTTGCCATAGGAACAGAAGGTTGGGACTGTAGAAGCCTTACATCAGTTGTACTTCCACGACAAAAAACAACAAAGAATTTTGTACTCCAAACGACCTGTCGTTGTTTAAGAGAGGTTACTGATGCATCGAAAGAAAACGCATTGATTTACCTTTCTGCGGATAATTATGAAACACTTGATAAGGAATTGAAAGAAAATTATCAGCTTTCTATTACCGACCTATCGGAGAAGAAAGAGCAGAATATTGAAGTGCAGGTTAGAAAACCGAAACTTGGTAAATTGAAATACAAGCAGATTGAAACAAAATACAAGATTGTAAAAAAAACCTCTCCTGAAATAAAAAAGGAACTATCCTCTTTCAATATTTCAAATATAAAAAATAAATATTCTTATGATAGAAGTATTGTTTCCGGGAGTATTGGGAAAAGCGGTCTAACAGGTGAAGTTGCTATTGCAAATGTTAAAGCAGGCAGCACAGCACTTTTTTCACTTGAAGACTTTATCTACAACCTTTCTTCCTATACTTATGGATTATTTTCAGAAGCGGATTTGCTCAATGGATATTATCAGGAATTAACATCTGTCTATAAAGCAATCGAGAAAGAGATTGAATGGCTTGTTTTAAATCCTAATCTTACCCTAAGTGATGTAAACAAAATGATAGCATCTTCATTTATGGACAGAGTTGAGTATACAAAAGAAGTCATTGAACAGAAAACTGAAATTGAACTGCTTGAATGGCAAGGCTCACATAACGAAATGAGTTTTGTATCTCCCAAAGGAGTAACCTATAAGTTTATGCCGGAAATAAAACAGCGTGATTATCAAGGTAATAGAGGTTATGGAAAACACCCTGAATATATGGAAGATGATTTTTTCAGCGAAGACAATAACTGTGATCCACAGGACATCAGTTATAACTACATCCCTTATAAAATGGACAGTGGATTTGAACAGAACGCACTTGCTGAAATGCTGAAACTAAGCGAGCTAAAAGACCTTGAGGTTTATTTTAACGGCTATAAAGATGAGCGGTTGCAGTCTTTTTGGATACAAACACCAAGAGGTCGATATACACCGGACTTTTTGATTTTAAGAAGAAAAGAGAACAAGAAATACAGGAAAGGCCAAACTATTCCGATTGAAAAAGCCATTATAATTGAAACAAAGGGAAAGCCCTATTATAACGATGAGTTCAGAGCAAAGGAAAAGTTTGTTAAAGATGAGTTTTTGAAACATAATAATCATTTCAGTTATCACTGCTTTGTCGATGACGGAGAAAATGATTTTACTAAACACCTTAATGCATTAAAGCAAATATTAAAGGAATTTTAACTATGAAAACACTAAAACAGTATAATATTACACCAGCAAAAGGACAGGCTCTTCTTAATTTTCAGGGAAGACGGTTTCCTGATAAGATTGATGTCTTTGAAACAGAACTGATTGAAGAAGTAAGAAACACAAAATCCAAAGAACAATCTTTATCTGATAAAGAAAATGACCTCAATTCAGATTTTAGAAATCTGTTAATTCAAGGTGATTGCCTTTCTGCTTGTGCATACCTGAAACAGCAGAATATCAAGATTGATCTTGTGTATATTGACCCGCCTTTTGCAAGCGGTGCGAACTATGCAAAGAAGCTTTATCTGCGAAAAGGCGAAAAATCTGAAATAGAAGCGGACGACACTACTATTGGTGAAGAAGTGATGTATGGTGATATATGGCAAAAAGAAGATTATCTTAATTGGCTGTATGAGAGATTACTTGCAATTAAGGATGTCATGAGTGAAACAGGGAGTATTTATGTTCATCTTGATTGGCATATCGGACATTATGTAAAAATTCTAATGGATGAAGTTTTTGGAGAAGAAAATTTAAGACGTGAAATTGTATGGAATAGAATGAACGCCTCAGGAGGCAAGGCAGGAGCGAACAATTGGATACATGTTCACGATAGTATTTATTATTATATTCTTAACCCAGAAGGCATAACATTTAATAAACAATATGAACAATATACTGAAGATTATATAAATGAAAGATTTGTACATGACGACAATGATGGTAAAGGTAAATATAGGCTACAAGGTGATAATAGAAAACAGTATCTTAGTGATTCAAAAGGCGTATCATTAACTTCAGTATGGGAAATCCCTGATATTAATGTTATGGCTCTAGAAAGACAATTTTATATAACACAGAAACCCGAAGCAATTATTGAAAGAGTTATAAAGGCATCTTCTGAGGAAGGAATGATAGTTGCAGATTTCTTTTCCGGGTCAGGAACAACCGCCAAAGTAGCAAATGATTTAGACAGAAAATTTATTGCATGTGACATCGGTATTAATGCCCTTCAAACAACACGAGACCGCCTTGTAAAAGCCGGAGCAAGTTTTGACGTTTTGAAAATTCAAGATGGCTTACGTCTTTTTCGTAATCCTGCACAGACAACAGCAAAAATATTTAGCATCATTGACGGGTTTAAATCACGAACAGATTTAAACTTGAATCAATTCTGGGACGGCGGCATTGCTCAACCAAAAGGCACATATTCCCCTGTCAAGTTTTCAGGTATTCATGATAAACTCACAAAAGAGCTTCTCGATGTGTATCTTGAGGAGATCTATAAACTTGAAGATGCAACAAATAAAGCAAATGAAATCATTATCATCTATGCTCATAAAGACATTGAAATTGACCAGGAATACTTGAACAAGCAGATTAACAAAACCGCTAAAACCGAATTGAGAGTAAAACTGGTTTCACTTGATGATTTACTCGGTGAAAAAAGAGATGCATTATTTACACCTGACAATGCAGATATAACAGTCTCAAAGCAAGGAAACAAATACAAGGTAGAGATCAAGAATTTTTTCAGTCCGTACTTGAAAAACAAAATTGACGATTATAACGCAAAGAAGACTAAAAAAGGAACACTTGAACAGGATTTGTCAAAGGCTGTAAATATCAGCAGTAACGGACTTGAACTGATTGAGGCTGTGCAATTTGACACTAAACTTGGGAAGGTATGGAAAAGCAATCCACAATTAGAAGATAAAGCAGGTATCAAGGAAAAGATAAAAGGAACTTATACTCTTGATACTGATAAATTTAAAATGAAGATAAGAAATATTGCTGGAGATGAGATAATGATAAATAGTAATGACCTGAAATGAACATTAAGATATTTTTAAACACCGCCTCCCCGGGAGGGGGGTACCCACCGGGGACGAGCGGATTACAGTAAATTTATAGATGAAATTAACTAATAACAAATCGCAGTATCTATTTAGGATTTTATCTCCAAGAGGAACTTATCCTACCAATACTATTTCATATAAAGGAATTCATTATGAGATACTTCAAGGAGTTCCTACCCTGCTAACAAAATATAACCCAAACGCTGAGAGCAAATTCAATAAATTCTCAGAATTTACTATAATTGGTAGAAATGAATTGAAAGCGGCCACTTGTTTTATTCTCTCAATGGGCTAAGGCATGTCGTAGTTTCTATTTTGACAACAATAATTATGATAATCAAATTTTTAAAGTAGAAAAAATATTAGTTTTGATGAACAGTTGCAGTCAATATTTGATATTTATAAATCGAATTGTATGTCTTTCCCTGATGTAAGTGAATATGATTATTTTGACTTTTCAGACAAAATTGATATTTACAAAAACCTTATCCAAAAATATTCAATAAATAATCACCTTATACTAAGGACATCAAATTATTTATTAAAGTCTTCAATGCAATGTTATGAACAATTTTATATGGATGATGCTATGATTAATGTTGCACTGGCAACAGCGGGATGTATTGAACTAATTAAAAGAAAACACGGCAATTATTCAAATGCTTATGATCATAATCTAATTAAATTTGTTGCAAAAGAAATATTCGAATGTCCCGAAGGTGCTGTAGAATTTATTGAAGATATTTACAGATACAGAACAATGTTTGTACATCCCGTTTCAAAATATGGAGAAGATTGGATACCAGTGCATTCAGCAGATGAATTACTAGAGTATTATGATATTTTGAAAGACTTGTTTATTTATGCACTTAACAAATAAAAAACACCGCCCCTCGACAAACAATGGCGGTTAAAAAAGCAACCAAACAGCCGCCCGGCTGAAAGAAATAGACCAGGCGGCTTTAGAGGGGAAGAAATCTAGTGGAATATAAGGACTTTGAAAGAGAATAAAAGGGGCTAATTTCAATGTGTGATGGAGGTCACACTCAATGGGGTAAAGCATTATGAACAAAATTAGCAAACATGTTATTAAAGACGTAATTAATAGCATATTAAAACTAGCTGTTTCTGTTCTCATAATTATAGGATCTTTAATAGCCTTTAAGGCATTCATAACAGACGAAGTAGTTCGTATTGCAAATGAGGACAAATTTTTAAACAATCTCGCTTCAAGAATAAACCCTTATATAATATTTGATAGCAATGAAAGTTATCTTTATGATGGTGGTGCATTAAAATATATTGAAGATATAAAGGTCATACACGGAAAACATCATACCTTCAGTCAGGAATTCAACAAAATTGTGTCTCCAATAAAAATAATAGTCAAGACCAATAAAATTCTTTCCTTTGAGCCTCAAATAAGTTGCCTAAATGGCGAAAGTGAAGGTTTAATTAATATCAAAAGAGGTATGCACATGTCTTGGATATTTAATCTAGAAAATTGGTTATCTAACAATCCTGGTGGAATTGACACTTTTAGGGTAGATTTAATTCCATAGTGGATTGGAAGTGTGATGTGGATCAAATTTGGAACCCCGTTTATATTTATACGTTGCATTGTAAATGCTGAAATGATTAATAAGTAGGAGAGATTAATCATACTTTAAACATTTTTTCATACTTTGAGTTGAAACAACTACCTAAATTACGAGTATATAAGGTTGAGAGTTGCTTGAAAGTTATTTGTTGCGTTTATATTTAAACGTCTTTAAATTGCAAAAATTAAACGGAGGCGAAACATGTTTTCAAACAACAAGCGTATAATTGGATTAGGAGTACACTCACTAATAGATCCTTTTATATTAGCACCTAAAGAGCGTCATTTAAGTGCTGAGAGTTCAATAGAAAGTTATTGGCAAGAAGTTGGTAGCTATATACATGGAGCTATGATTAAATATGGCAAAGAAAAAGAACTCACAAAACTCGTCAAAGCCCTCGAAGACAAAAAAGACCGAGGTTAAACAAAATTCATTTCCGGATGAGGTTCCTGAAGAATTAAAACAAGAAATCGTATTAGCTGCAAAGCGTGAAGTAAAAACGGTTATTCGACAAGGACCGCTTCCAGCTCCTGAAGATCTCGAAGCATATAATAATATTATACCCGGCGCAGCTGAACGTATTTTACAAATGGCCGAAAAAGAGCAGTCTTTTGTCCATAATCATACTGATGTAAATAGCAAAGAAAGATATTCTGGTATAAAGCGTGCCCAAATATTTGCTTTAATTATTGTTTTTGCATTATTGGGGACAACGGCTTATTTGGGTTATATTGGGCAAGGAGTGCCAGCAGGTATTGTGGGAGGTACTAGTCTCGTGGCTGTTTCTCAGATTATTGTCAAACAATGGATAAATCCTTCTGATAACAAATCAGATAATAATAAATAATCAGTTTAGAAGTGTCCTCACTCAAACCCTGCTCTCGATTAATAAATCAATCAGCCTGACTCTTTATATAACCATCATAAAATTATCTTGAAATTCTCAGGAAACTGAAAGATAGATTTTTTATCTTCTTTCATGTCATCATTAAAACCATATCCAAGATCCAAGAGACAACCTGCATGGCTGCTGCAGTACACAGATCTGCAAACGGGTAAGTGGACCCAGAGGGTACTACATTGCACAGCTGAGCAGGCCAAGGCTTATAAGCGAAAATTTGACGCAGATCACAATTATCTGAAGATGCATCCGGAAGAGATCGGTATGAACCCGGCCGATTATACAATTAAATTTGCTACAACTGGCTTTATTAAGTCCAAAGCAACCGATAAGGCTTACAAAACCATTATAAGATACCGAAATATATTTGACCATCTTTATAAGCACTTTGGAGAGACCTATCCCCTGAAATTCATCGATAGTGGCGCGATCCAGTCCTTTACCCTGTTCTACCTTCAGGATCACACTAAACCCGGCACAAACCTCGCCCTGCGGCACCTGAAGGCATTCCTGAGGTGGTGCTACGATATGGAGTATATTGCAAGGGTTCCGAAGATCTCCATGCTGAAGGTTGAGGAGAACGGGATCCGTTGGCTCACCCGGGAAGAATATGAGAAGATCTACAACAAGGCACAGCCGGAGATCCAGGATATAATGACCTTGTGCATATCAACCGGGGCGCGGATCAACGAACTGCTGAATTGTCCCTGGGAAAAGATAAAGTTCGATGAAAAGGTAATCGCATTGAACCCGAAGCTGGTGAAAGGCCGAAGGATGGAGGCGTTATACCTTAACGACCGCTGCATTGAGATATTGACGCGAATCCGGGAGGAGCAAAAGCCTCTTAAGAAGTCCCCCCTGCCCTATTCTTACGATTATGTTGCGTGGCGATACGCGAAAGCATGTAAAGCCGCCGGGATTAAAAGCTCACCACATGACCTCCGTCGATCTGCCGGTGCATGGCTCTTGCAGAATGGCGTTCCAATCTACCAGGTGTCGAGGTTTCTCAGGCATTCATCGGTCACCGTGACAGAGAAAAGCTACGCGGACCTGGTGAAAAAGAATTACTCCGACCTGTCGAACAAGATCATTGAAATACTATCCTGAAAACTGTCATTGTTTTGTCATTGTTTTTTGGCTTGGAATGCCATTATTTGACATGGTTTTGAAAAATGAGGAGGGAGATTGAAAAACCGTATAGATAAGCAAAAGCCTGCGTTATGCAGGCTTTAAGCGGGTAGCCCCTCAAGGACTTGAACCTTGGACAAACGGATTATGAGTCCGCTGCTCTAACCAACTGAGCTAAGGGGCCGGATCCGGAGTTGAATATCAACTTTTGCAGTGCTCTCCCATTGATGTTCGGTTCCGGATATTTGTGGGTAGTACAAGATTTGAACTTGTGACCTCCTGCGTGTCGAGCAGGCGCTCTAACCAGCTGAGCTAACCACCCTTGTTTAAAAGCTAAGTAAGATAATTTATTCAGATCCTATTTTCAACATATTTTTTATTATGTTGCAAAATGATGCGCCGCATATCCATTTGCTCAATCCTTCGGCGTTCCCGGCGTTGGGCGTCGGACTATCAACATTCAACCCCTCATCTTCATTCGGGATTGTAGGGTAATGGATGGCATCTCGCAGCCCCGGCGTTCCACGCCGGGCGATCCCTGTTCAATCCTCCCACAAGCTCAGGGCTGTTTTGGTATGGGTACATCGTTATTCCCGGCATTTCATGCCGGGCTACTTATATTCAGCCTCTGTCAACTGTCGGATCGGGGCTGTAAGGTATCCCTACAATATCTTACCTACCGTTCATCATCGCTGTCTGTCCACAACACCGGCTGGCGCAGGGGCGGGTCCGTGTTCTCTCTGAACCGGTCCTCGAGGGCCCTCCAGAGTTCAAGATATTCATTATTCTCATATGCCAGACCGGCAAACAACAGGGAAAGGAAACGTCCGCGGTAATGATCTTCGGTTTTCAGCTCCTCCCGGATGATCTCCTGATGCATATAGCTGATCAGGGTGATCAGGCTGCGGCCCCCGCCGAATTTCCATTGCCAGAGATCGCTATGTCCGTTGCTCAGCACCTGCGCATTCATTGCCAAAAGATCGGCATTCAGAAAAATGTTGTCGCTGAATGAGCGGTTGACCCCGTTGCGGTACAAGGGGGATGAGGCTCCTGCAAGCGCCGGCAGGAGCAATTCCCGGTAATAGGTCCCGGCGATCGCTTCCATCTCTTTGTCGCCGAGGTAATCCGCCAGCACGCTTACCTGAAGCAGCCAGGCATTCCCGTAAACGTCCAGGCGTTCGCGGATGGATATCCCGTGTTCATGATGCAGCAGAAAGCCGGCATATTCACGGAACCAGTTCCTTAAGGCCGCTTTTTCTTCATGGTCGAGATAGGTTTCGAGCAGAGGCAGACTCCGGACCAGCTCCACAAGATGCAGTCCCTCATAGATGCCGGTATCCCGGCCGGGCGTGCGGTTCGGAATGGCCTGCGCATGCTGCAGATGGGGTTCCATGCGGGTAGTTTCGTTTATAAACCACGCCCGTACATGTGTCAGCGCCGTTTCAGCATACTTCTCCTTCCCGGTGATGCGGTAGGCCGCCGTCAGCGCCGGGACCGTTTCTCCGAACACTGCCAACGCATCCGCATGGTCACGGAAAGCGTCGGGATTGTATCTTCCGTCAAGATACAGGTAAGCGGCGCCGGAATCGCCTTCCTGCGGCCACCAGGAGCGTCCTTCCGAGTAATAGACCTGCGGCCCTCCCGGCGAGCGGTCGCTGTGATAATGGGTAATGGGGTCGGGCTCTCTCCGTAACAAGGCTTCGGCGGTGCGGACAATGCTCCGGCGCTCGTACTCGCGGATGTCAATGTCCTGTGTGATCGTGAAGAGGATGGGAATGATGACCTGCACAGGACGCTTTTGTCCCTCGATGGTATAAGGGTTAAATCGCTGTTTTTTCAGCGCGTCCACGGCGGCGTCGTTGAGGTAATTGTTCCCCTCGACGATCTCACATCTGCGCACCGTTCCGGCGGTATCAATGTATGCCAGTATCTTTACTTCCCCTTCGATCCCTTCTGCAAAGCCCTTGCGGGATAGACGATATCATCCAGCAGGGCCTTCTTTCCCCCGATCATCTCCAGGGAATCGCGGGAAGTGCTTACCAGCAGGTCCTGCTGGGTCCCGCAGGAAAAGAAGAAGATGAGACTTATGATCATGATCAGATATTTCATATTTTCACCTTTGGACATGATCCTGAGAACATGCCTTTTTTATCATTCTACACTCAGCATTTTCATATATCCTGTCTTATACGCAGAAACTTGCACTTTGTTTTTATTTTTTTTCTGCATGAATTTGAATATATTCTGCCCATGAATGAAAATCCAAAAGACATACGCGTAAGATTCGCACCCAGCCCGACCGGCCACCTGCATATCGGCGGGGTGCGGACAGCCCTTTTCAACTATCTTTATGCGCGCCAGCGGAACGGGAGCTTCTGCCTGCGGATCGAAGATACGGACAAGGCGCGCTCCACAAAGGCCAATATGCAGGAGATCCTGGATGCGCTCGCCTGGCTGGGACTTTCACCGAACGAAAAGCCCTTTATCCAGAGCGAACATCTGCAGAACCATCTGCTTGCCGCGGAAAAACTACTGCATAACGGCCAGGCCTACCGCTGTTTCTGCACGAAGAAACACTGAATGCAGAAAAAAAGGCGGCGGAGGCGGCGCACAAGCCGTACCGCTACAGCGGACGCTGCAGAAACCTTTCCGAAGCACAGATACGCGAAAAACGGGAGGCGGGACTCCCCTACACCCTGCGCTTCCGGGTCCCGGAGGGAATAACGCGCTTCAAGGACATGGTGTATAAGGATATCAGCGTCAACAACGCGGAGATCGACGATTTTATTCTTATTCGCTCCGATGGCAGCCCGGTCTATCAGCTATCGGTTGTCGTCGATGACATCAGCATGGGGATCACCCACGTGATACGGGGAGAGGACCACCTTTCCAATACGCCGAAACAGATCCTGCTTTACCTGGCCCTGGGCGAAAAGGTGCCGCGTTTTGCGCACCTCCCCCTGATCCTGGCCGCGGACGGCAAACGGCTCTCGAAACGCCACGGAGCAAGCTCGGTGGATGAATTCAGGGAAATGGGCTTTCTCCCGGAAGGGCTCCTCAACGGCCTGGCGTTGCTGGGCTGGGGGACAATATGCCAAAACCGGTATTCTCACGCGAAGCCCTGATCGAAAAATTTTCCCTCAACCGCGTGAACAAGAAAGCGGCTGTCTTCGACCTCCGGAAACTTGAATGGGTCAACGGCCAGCACCTTTCAAAGACCGACGCTTCCATGATATGGAAGCACGTGCGTCCGCTCTGGAAAAAGCGGGCTGGATCGGAAAAGACTATCCTAACGCGGAAGGGATCCGGCGCGTTGCCCTGCTAAAATCACGTATGCGGCTTTTAAAGGACTTCGTACACTACGGCGCCTGGCTTTTCCAGGATCCGGAAACCTATGAGCCGGAAGCCCTTGAAAGGCATTCACAGGCTCCGGACCTGCCGGAACACCTGGATAAACTGCTTGATGCTTTCCGGAAATGTGGCATCCCTTCACTGCGGAGACCGCTGAAACATGCCTGCGGAACGCGGCGGAACAGCGGAATATCTCCGCCGCCACGCTCATCCACCCCCTCCGCCTGGCCGTCACGGGGTTTTCCGTCAGCCCCGATATCTTCACGATCTGCGAGATGCTCGGGAAGGAAAACGTCCACCGCCGCCTGGAAACGCTGATCCGGACCCTCTCCCGTATGTGAGCAGAGTCACCGCCGCAAATCAATTGCTGACAACGTTCTCTTTCTTTGTATACTTTCTCAAAAGAGGAGGACGGATCATGAAAAGAGAACTTTTTTCCCTTGTTTTATGTGCGGTTTTTTCCCTGCTCCGTGCCGTGCCAAACGCGTGGATCAATGAGATCCATTACGACAATGAAGGGCTCGACCAGAACGAATTTGTCGAAGTCATCGTCGCGGATCCCGAAGCACTCAGCCTGCCCGATCTCACGCTGTACATGTACAACGGACGGAACGGGGAACCCTACTGCCTTGACTGCATCAGCGAATTCATTCCCGGTGAACGCGTGGGTCCCTTTCAGTACTACACCTGGTACCAGCGGGGGATCCAGAAACGACACCGAAGGGATGATCCTTGTCTATCACGACACCCTGGTGGATATCATCGCGTATGAAGGAAGTTTTACGGGAACGCAGGCGCCCGCGGAGGGACTGCTCTTCCCCGATGTGGGTGTGGCCGAAAGCGGGAGTACGCCCCCGGACGGCAGTATCTATCTCAGCGGGCTGCCGGACAGCGAATGGCGATACGGAACCGCCTCCACGCCGGGATCCGGGAATCCCGGGCAGGATCTTTCCGAGGTCATGACCCCCGTAGAGCTCGGGTATTTCAGGGCGGAGGCAGTCCGGGGATATATCCTGCTGAAATGGCAGAGCGAAAGTGAAACGGAGAACAGAAGCTATCTGCTTTACCGGGACGGCAGGCGTATCGCGTCGGTGGAAGCCGCCGGAACGAGCACGGCACCCAAAACCTATGTTTACAAAGACAAGGATATCCGGCCGGGCCGCACGTACAGGTATGCACTGGCGTCTATGGCGTTTGACAGCGCTTTGCGCATGCTTGACAGCCTGCTGGTCCGGGCGGAGGGAGCCTGCGAAGTCATGCGGCCCTTTCATATGGCAGCACCGTTCCCGAATCCTTTCAATCCCCGGAGCAGCGTGCATATCGACCTGTTTTCGGCGGCCGGCATCGAGCTCAGTGTTCTCGATCTGAAAGGCAGGAAGCTCAGAACCCTTTACCGCGGCACTTGTAGGGACGGATCGCTGGATATTCCCGTGAACCTCCGGGACCTTCCTTCCGGGCGTTACATCCTGGCCTGCAGCTCCGGGAAATACCGTGAAGCGCGGACGATCACCTTGTTGAAATAACCTTTGGTATCATCTGGGGAAGGCGGTATTGATTCGCTAATTTACACTTTTGACTTCTGGCTTTTCGTCGTATATTTATGACATGAAAAGGCGTTTTTATATCGAGACCTACGGCTGCCAGATGAATGAATACGACAGCGAAATACTTGCCGGCATCCTTTCCTCGCAGGAATACGTTCCCGGCAGCGGTCCGGAAGACGCTGACCTGATACTCCTGAACACCTGCAGTGTGCGCGACCATGCCGAACAGAAGGTGCATTCCCGCCTGGGGGAGCTGAAAGCGCTGAAAAGAAAAATCCCGGGCTCCGGATCGGCCTTGTCGGCTGCATGGCCCAGAACCTCAAGGCGGATATTGTAAAGCATAAACCCTACGTGGACATGGTTCTCGGTCCCGATTCTTACCGGCATGTCCCGGAGTACCTGCGATCGGACGATCCGCCGGTCATTGATACGGACCTTTCAAAATATGAAGTCTACGACGGGCTTTTCCCTTCGCGCAGGGAAGGCGTGAACGCCTGGATATCCATCATGCGGGGCTGTAACAAATTCTGCTCCTACTGCATTGTCCCCTACACCCGGGGCCGCGAGCGAAGCCGCAGCTCGCAGAGTATCATTGATGAAGCAAAGCGTTCAGCGGAGCAGGGCTTTGCGGAGATCACGCTCCTGGGGCAGAACGTCAATTCCTACCGTTCCGGTGCCTTCCGTTTTCACGATCTGCTGGAAGCGCTGACGGAAGTGGAAGGCATTAAGCGCATCCGCTACACTTCCCCGCACCCGCAGGATATCATCGAAGACCTTGTAAGGGTGCATGCCGCTTACCGGCCCAAGATCGCCAGCCACATCCATCTTCCCCTGCAAACGGGATCGGACAGGGTGCTGAGACGCATGAACCGCACCTATTCGCAGAAACACTATCTTCAGCTTGTGGATATGATCCGGAAACATGTGCCCGACATGGGGATCACCACGGACATGATCGTGGGCTTTCCCGGAGAAACGGAGGCGAATTTCCGGGAGACCCTGGAGGTCATGCGCAAGGTGAAATTCGATTCGGCCTATATGTTCAAATATTCCCCCCGCCCGCATACCCGGGCTGCAACAATGAAGGACGATGTCAGCGAAGCCGTAAAATCCGCCCGGCTGACCGAACTGATCGCCCTGCAGAAGAAACATACCCTGTACCGTTACCGGAAAATGATCGGAAGGGATGTCGGGATCCTGGTTGAATCCGAGAGTAAAAAGAGCCCCGACGAAATGAAAGGCCGCACGTCCTGCAACAAGATCGTGGTCTTCCCGCGTGAGGACTACCGGCCGAAGGACCTTATCCGCCGCCGGATCACGGATGCGCAGGGTGTGACCCTTTTCTCACGGCCCGAAGGATAAAAATATGCCGCGTTATCAGAAAAAATACGATCTTGCCTTCCGGCGCATGAACACGCAGCCTTTCCGCGCGGGCAACGATTTTACCCTGTCGGAAAACGACATTGTAAAGAACGGGGTCTTTGACCATAAAATGCACCTTTTTCTCGGCTGCTATCCGACTTCGGTCATCGAAAGCATGTTCAAAAGATACAAGGTGCGGGAGTATTTCGCGGAAAAAGGCATTCCCAGCGTCAACTGGCACGTCAATATGGACGATCCCTATGTTCACCGCTTTATGCTGACCTCCGAAAGCGGCGGAAAAAAGCACAAGCTGATCGAACTCGTCATGCAGCGCAAGAATCTGAAACTGCCCCTTGAGGATAACCGCTTTCTCAATCTTGAATTCCTGCA
This sequence comes from Fidelibacterota bacterium, assembly GCA_034520235.1. Lineage (GTDB taxonomy): Bacteria > Fidelibacterota > Fidelibacteria > Fidelibacterales > Fidelibacteraceae > M50B103. The sequence continues at coordinate 1,065,153 of JAXHNS010000001.1, read as the reverse complement.
TATCGAATGGCTGATGATGCAGAATCCGTATAAAAAATTCCGCAGGGACAAGCCCCCGCTCCCGGGTCAGAAAGCACCGGGGCTCGGCGTGGGACTGCATATGCTGCAGATCCTCCTGCAGCTGGCGAAGAAAACGAACACCCACGGACTGATCAACTCTCCGAACTATCTTCACACCGCACTGTTTTTCTCGAGGGCCTTCCATTTTCTCGATCCCAAAACGGAGGCTTTCATCCAGATCGTCAAATATCAGTTGCTGCCGCAATACAGCCACTATACGCTGAGCTGGGCAGACGAATACGGAGCGCTGCAGCACGCACTGAATCACCGCAAGGTCAAATGGCGGCCGTCAACCATGGTCGCGCCCATCACTCAAGAAGCCAAACGGTATTTTTACAAAAGGAATTACCGGAAAAAAGTCCGCAGGCACCGAAAGAAAATGAATATCACCGTCAATATGCGCAAGCTGAAGGAAGAAGCTGAGGGAACATGGTCAGATCTGATAAAGCCTGTATCTTTTTGAACGGGGAACCGCCCGGCCGGGACCACATAGAGCGATACTGTGAGCCGGCATACCTGAAGATTTGCACTGACGGCGCCCATGATTACCTCGAAGCATACGGCGTCAGCCCCCATATTCTGATCGGCGACATGGATTCTCTCAAAGAACTTCCTTCCGGCAGCGCCTTCCGGATCCTCCGTTCCACGGATGTCAATAACAGCGATTTTGAAAAGGCCCTGGGATATTGCAGCGATAACGGCATACGCAAGCTCCGTATTTTCGGAGCGGGGAGGACGCGTCGATCATTTCCTGATCAACATCGCTCTGATGATACGCTCAGCCCAAAAGATGGATATTGATATGATCACCCGCGGTGAATACCTCCGCTTTCTTCGGCCGGGATCCTACCGCATGGGGGGCAAGGCCGGGCAGCGTTTTTCACTGCTTTCTCTCAACACGGCAAAGGACCTTTCCCTTCAGGGCGCCGCCTATTACTTTTCCCACGCCGACCTTGAGATGGGATCGCGCGGGCTCAGTAATGCCTTCTCCGGCAATGCGCTGGAAATAAGCTTCAGCGAAGGGCTTCTGCTTTATATGACCGAACTGAAATGATGCGTATTTCCCTGACATCTTTCGATATCGTCATCATCTCGCTGTACTTTTTTATGCTGATCCTGATCGGCTTCATCCGCAGAAAAAAAGACGGCAAGGCGGAGGATTTTTTGCTGTCGGGACGCCGCCTGACCCTCCCGCTCTTTGTCATGACCCTGGTATCCACCTGGTACGGCGGGATCCTGGGGATCGGGGAATTCACATACCTGCACGGACTCTCGAACTGGTTTGTCATGGGCTTTCCCCATTAGTATTTTCGCATTGATCTATGCGCTTTTCATTGCGGGAAGGATACGGAAGAACACGGCGGCGACCATTCCGGAAATGATCGAACGGCAATACGGCAGAACGCCCTCCTTCATCAGCGGCCTCTTTGTGTTTCTCATGACGTCCCCCGCACCCTATCTTCTGATCGCCGGTATCCTGCTCTCTTTGATCATCGGCCTGCCTCCCCTGCTCTGCGCTTTGCTGGTCTTCATCATTTCCGCCGTTTACCTCTACCGCAAAGGCTTTGAAATGGTCATTCAGTCCGACATGCTTCAGTTCGGCTGCATGTTCCTCGGGTTCATTATCCTGGGTGTCATCCTGGTCCACAACTATCCGCCCGCCGAATTCCTGAGTACGCGGCATCTGCCGGAAGATCACCTGAGCCTGAGCGGCGGCCTTTCCGCAACCTATATTATTTCCTGGTTCTTCATTGCGCTCTGGACCCTGGTGGATCCCGGATTCCATCAGCGCTGCGCCGCCGCCCGCACGCCCGAAACGGCGAGGAACGGCATTTTGCTGAGTATCGTGTTCTGGATCATCTTTGATGCTTTGACCGTTGTCACAGGTTTATATGCAAGGGCATTACTTCCTGATATTCAGTCACTTTACTCGTATCCCCTTCTGGCGGCGGAAGTGCTCCCCACGGGCCTGCTCGGTCTCTTTTTCGCGGGTCTGCTGGCAACGGTCATGTCCACGCTGGACTCCTACATCTTCATTTCCGCGCAAACGATCGGCTATGATGTCATACAGAAATCCCGGCCGGGGAATATCCGGAACTACATCCGCCTCGGCTATCTGATCACCGGGATCGTTGCCATGCTGATCATTGTCCTGATACCTTCCGTGGTCTCGATCTGGTATATCATCGGCACCCTTGTTATCCCCTCCCTGCTGCTTCCGGTGCTCTCCGTGCTCTTCAAACGCCCCATTCCCCCGAATTACGTCATCACCCTGATGACCGGCGCTATCCTGCTCTCCGCCGCCTGGTTCCTCATCGGAGCAATCTCCGGGACCTATCCCCTGCACCTCGAGCCCTTTTACCCCGGTCTGCTGTACAGCATCATCGTTTTCTTTTTCGGGAGGAAGCGTTTTGTGGCGGGAAAACGGGAGATCCGGAAGAAACGTTAAAAAATTATTTAAGATATCTATACAGCCCCAGCGTTGCACGCCGGGCTATTCAAGTTCAACCCTTCGATCACCTCAGGGTTGTAAGGTATTTGATGTCATCACGCGGTCCCGGCATTCCATGCCAGGCTACTTATATTCAGCCTTTCGACAAGCTCAGGGCTGCAAGGTATTCATGCCCTGTCTTGTCCTAAAATAGTTGACAGATTAAGCTGCATAAAATACACTGTCGGGGGTATGGTAATTTAGTGCCATATGCAGACGTTTTTGATTGTAAATCCTAATGGAGTCACGTACTAATTTATGCGCTATTGTTTTAGAGCGCAAGGTTTGCCCAAGATAAAATTCATCTTTGAGTATACCGTTTACGCGCTCTGCCAGTGCATTCTCATAAACATGATCCTCTTCTGTCATGCTGATGCTTACACCGTGATTCCGAAGCATATCCGTATACGCTTTGCTACAGTATTGTATACCCCGGTCTGAGTGATGGATCAGCGTTTGCGGGTTCTTAACATGCTTAAGTGACATTTTTAATGCCTTGAGGCTTCCTTCCACACTCAGACTTTCGCTCAGGTTATATCCCACGATCTTGCGCGAGTAATGGTCCGTCACCAAGGATAAGTATATAAAACCCTCGAGAGTATGGATGTAGGTGATATCAGATACATATACCTGCGCCGAACGCCGTATTTCTAGGTCTTTGATCAAATTGGGATGATATCCGAAACCGTGCAGCGAGTTCGTTGTCTTATGATATGCACGGTGTCTTTCTACCAGCATCCTCTTGGCCCTTAGCATGTCAAACAAACGGTCACGGCCGATGTCTATTCCTTGGCTGCTCAGCATGTTCTTAAGCTTTCTGCTGCCAGCCCGAGGCTGTGTTCTACGAATGTTTTTCACAGCAGTAACGACCAGTTCTTCTTCTGTACGGCGAGCCCGCTCCAGCTGCCTGTGCCGATAGTAACCTTGACGGCTATAACCGAAATACCCGCATATTTGGCCTATGTTGAAGCGTATCTTCTCTTTGCTCATTCGTTTTCTGCCTTCTTCGATGCTTTCATACCAGAGTTTTTTTTAATGTCTATCCCGTATGCCTTCTCCGCTGCCTCAATCATCGACTCCAGGCAAATACAGATAAATGCGACTTCGCTAATGCCGCCTCCAACTGCTTCTTCTCTAACTCTAATTTCTTGATCTTGTCCAGCTCATTGCGCTTTTTCACATAAACCACCTTCCCGATCAAATGATCTTTCCCAAGATTATGCAGCCACTTATATATACCGGCTACACTAATATCATATATATCGGGCCGCCTCTGCAATACGTAATGTGCCTTCCTCAATCTCTTTGACGACTTGCTGTTTAAAGGCTTCGCTGTAACGATACATCTTCATGGTTGACATCGCTTTCTCCTTCTTTGTGTCAACCTATTTCAGGACGGGGCAAACTCTAAACGCTAAACGCTAAACGCTAAACAGTATTCCGTCGTCAGATGTTGGGATGCTGAACCTCGTTCAGCATGACGATGTACATTTTGTCTCTTCGTCTCAACAACTCAAGGTCTTCCGCTTTTTTATGGTAATTAAATGGGAATTATATTATACTTAATGCTGAATAAATGCAGGGAACAACATGCAAATCACAGTTTGTATCAAACAGGTTCCGGGCACTTCCGAAGTGGACATCGACGAGAAGACCGGTGTTCTGAAACGCGAAGGCATCGATTCGAAAATGAATCCCTACGACCTTTACGCCATTGAGACCGCCCTCCGGCTCAAGGCGGAGCAGGGCGCGAAGGTGAACGTGCTCACCATGGGCCCCCCGCAGGCAGAGGCGGTGATCCGGGAAGCCTATATGATGGGCGCGGACAAGGGCTATCTGATGACGGACAAAAAGTTCGCCGGGGCGGATGTCCTGGCTACGGCCTACGCATTGTCGCAGGGCATCCGGACGATGGGCGATTCCGACCTGCTCATCTGCGGAAAGATGACCACGGACGGCGATACCGCCCAGGTGGGCCCGGAGATCGCCGAATACCTCCAGATCCCGCACGTCGCCAATGTCCGGCGCATCCACGAGATCAATGAAAAGGCCATTGTCGTGGAAATGAACATGGCCGAATCGGTGGAGATCCAGGAAGTGCAGCTTCCCTGTCTGATCACGGTGGAAAAGGACATCTATCCTCCCGTCTCCCTTCCTTCAAATTAAAGCTCAAAACCGCCGACCGGCCCGTAAAGAAGATCACCTTCAAAGACCTGAAGGACCGGAACGAAATGCACTACGGCCTGAACGGCTCCCCCACCCAGGTGCTGCGGATCTTCCCGCCGGAACCCAATAAAACGAACGAACACCGGGAAGGCAGCGGAGAAGCGCTCAGCAAACGCCTCGCGGAAAAATTGCACGAACTCAAATTCATATAGGTTACTTTTTCATTATGGCAAAGATCATTATCCATCAGGACGCCGTCAAAGACCCGCAGAAAGCTGTCAGTGCCTGCCCTTTCAATGCCATCGAATCCACGGAAGAAGGACTCAGCATCAACGCGGCCTGCAAAATGTGCAAGATCTGCGTGAAACGCTATCCGGAAATATTTGAATATGTGAAGGACGAAGCGCCCTCCGTGGACAAGGACCAGTGGCGCGGCATCGCTGTCTATATCGATCATATCGAGGAGAATATCCACCCGGTCAGTTTCGAACTGATCGGAAAAGCGAAAAAAATGGCGGCGAAGATCGGCCATCCGGTCGATTGCCTGCTCACTGGGCGACCATGTCGGCAACATGGCCGAAGAGGTGCTTCACTATGGCGCCGACGAGGTCTTTGTCTACGACAAGCCCCAGCTGCATCACTTCCGTATCGAGCCCTACACAGCGGTATTCGAGGATTTCATCAAAAAGGTGCAGCCGTCCATCGTCCTGGTAGGCGGGACCACCGTGGGCCGTTCGCTCGCTCCCCGGGTCGCGGCGCGTTTCCGCACGGGTCTGACCGCGGACTGCACCGTGCTCGACGTGCAGGAGAACACCGATCTCGACCAGATCCGGCCCGCCTACGGCGGAAACATCATGGCGCATATCCATACCCCGCGGCACCGGCCCCAGTTTGCCACGGTCCGCTACAAGATCTTTGACGCCCCCGAACGCAGCAACACAAAAAGCGGTACACTTACGCCGTGCAAGATCGACGATGACAAACTGCATTCGAAGATCCGCGTTCTCGAGGTACGCAAAAGAAAAGGTCAAAAGCATCGAGGACGCCGATATCATCGTGGTCGCCGGCCGGGCGTTCAAAAAGGAGGAGGACCTCTCCATGGCTCATGAACTTGCCGATCTGCTCGGCGGAATGGTGGCCACGACCCGTCCCCTCATTGAAGCGGGCTGGAGCGATCCGAGGATGCAGATCGGGCTGAGCGGCCGGACGGTAAAGCCCAAGCTGATCATCACCTGCGGCGTTTCCGGCGCGATCCAGTTCGTGGCGGGCATGAACAACACCGAAAATATCATTTCCATTAACAGTGATCCGAAGGCGCAGATCTTCGACATTGCGCATTATGCCGTTATCGGGGATATCTGACGAGATCCTTCCGGATCTGATCGCCCGGATCAAAGCGAGATCATCATCAGCAGGGAACATCATGAAATATAAAACGATCACCCAGAAAGACATCGACAGGCTCATCTCCATCTGCGGCAAAGACAATGTGCTGACCGGGGAAAAGATCCACGAAGACTACAGCCGCGACGAGCTCGCCGGCATCCGGCAGTATCCGGACGCCGTGGTACTTCCGGGAAACCGTGAAGAGGTCGCCGAGGTCATGAAATACGCATACCAGGAGCATATCGCCGTCACCCCGGGGCCAGGGCACCGGGCTTGTGGGAGCGGCCATCGCGATCGAAAGGGTATCATGCTTTCCACTGAGCGCATGAACCGCATCCTGGAACTGGACGACGCCAACCTGACGCTGACGGTGGAACCGGCGTGCTTCTGATGGAGATCTCGGAATACGTCGAGAAACGCGACTTCTTCTATCCTCCCGATCCCGGGGAAAGAGCGCCTCCATCGGCGGCAACATCAGCACCAATGCCGGCGGAATGCGGGCCGTGAAGTACGGCGTGACCCGGGATTTTGTCCGTTCGCTGGAGGCAGTGCTGCCCAGCGGCGAGATCATCCATGTCGGCGGCAAGATCGTCAAGGACAGTTCCGGCTACAGCCTGAAGGACCTCCTTATCGGTTCCGAGGGCACGCTGGCCGTCATCACCAAGGCGATTCTCAAGCTCCTTCCCCTTCCGAAGGTGGCCATCTCCCTGCTGGTCCCTTTCCCGACATCGAGACCGCCGTCAGTGCCGTACCGGTGATCATCAAATCCAAAGAGATCCCGACCGCCATCGAATATATGGAACGGAATGTGATCCTTTCCGCCGAGGACTACCTGGGCAAGAAATTCCCGGACAATACCTCGGACGCCTACCTTCTGCTGACCTTCGACGGGAATTCCCGGAAGAGGTGGAAAAAACCTACGAACGCGTGGCGCACGTCTGCCTTGACGCCGGCGCCCTGGACGTCTTCATCTCCGATACGGACGAGCGCAACGAGTCCATCTGGTCCGCCCGCGGGGCCTTCCTGGAAGCCATCAAGGCGTCCACTTCGGAAATGGACGAATGCGACGTGGTCGTCCCCCGCAATTACGTGGCGGATTTCATCAATTACACCAAAAAGATCGAAAAGGAACTTGAGGTCCGCATCGCCAGTTTCGGACACGCCGGCGACGGCAACCTCCATGTCTATATCCTGAAAGACGACATGCCGGATAAGGTCTTCGCCAAAAAACTCAAAAAAGCCTTCGACATGCTTTACGCCAAAGGCGAAGCGCTCGGCGGACACGTTTCCGGCGAACACGGCATCGGCTATGCGAAAAGGGAATACCTCGCCCGCATGAACGGCGAGACCTACATGAACCTGCTCCGCGGCATCAAGAAGACCTTCGACCCGACGGGGATCCTGAATCCCGGAAAGGTCTGCTGAGCCTTTCCCCTACTCTTCTTCGACCTTGTACGCTTTTCTCAATCTCTCATACTCGGCTTTCATCTCTTTCCGCACATCCTCGTACGCCGGATCGCCGTAGACGTTCTGCAGTTCGTGCGGATCCTTGTTCAGGTCGTAGAGTTCCCACACCCCGATATCGTAAAAGTTGATAAGCTTGTAATCCCGGTTCCGGACGCCGTCGTGCTTGTGGACGTCGTGCCAGGCGGGATAGGCATAGTAGTGATAGTAGACGGATTTTCGCCAGGGGGTGTTTTCCCCGCGCTCCAGGAGCTTGCGCATGGAAGTTCCCTGCACGTCTCCGGGTATCTCCACGCCCGCATAGTCCAGGAAGGTGGGCGCAAAATCCAGGTTCATGACAAAGGCGTCGCTGACGCGGCCGGGCCGGATCTTTCCGGGATACCGGACCAGCAGGGGCATGGTGAACGACTCCTCATACATGAAGCGTTTGTCGTACCAGCCGTGCTCGCCGAGGTAGAATCCCTGGTCCGAGGTGTAGACCACGATGGTGTTCTCCGCGAGCCCCGTTTCGTCCAGATAGTCCAGCAGCCTTCCGATATTTTCGTCCACCGAAAGGATGCAGCCGAGGTAGTCCTCCATGTAGCGCTGGTATTTCCACGCTTCCAGCGCTTTTCCGCTGAGATCGCGATTCCGGTAGTCCTTGTTCACCTCATCGTAATACCGGTCAAAGGCGGCCTTTGCAGGGGGCGTCAGGGCATTGTACACATTCTTCCAGCTGTCGGTGCCGTCCCAGTTCAGGCTCCGGCCCCCGCCGCTGAAGGGTTCGCGTTCCCCGGGAAGGAAATGGATCTTCATGTCGTAACCCTGATACATGTTTTTGATCTCCATGTCCTGCGCGCCGGCCGTCTTTTCCCGCGTGGCGTAATCGTCGTAAAAGGTTTCGGGCAGCGGGAATTCCCGTTCCCGGAAAATTCCGATATGCCGTTCGGCGGGCATCCAGTTACGATGCGGCGCCTTGTGATGGTACAGCAGGCAGAAAGGCTTTTCTTTCCCGTTGTTCTCAATGAAATCAATGGCCATGTCGGTGATGATATCCGTGGTATAGCCTTCATAGCGGACCGTATCGCCGTTCTCAATGAACAGCGGATTGTAATAGCGGCCCTGCCCCTGCAGGACGCGCCATTCATCAAAGCCGGTGGGAGAGGATTTCAGGTGCCACTTTCCCATCATCCCGGTCCGGTATCCCGCTTCCTGCAGGAGCTTCGGGAAGGTCATTTGATCAGGATTAAAGACATCCCGGTTGTCCCGCTTGCCGCTAATGTGCCCGTATTTCCCGGTCAGGAGCACCGCCCGGCTGGGGGCGCAGATGGAATTGGTCACGTAGCTGTTGCTGAAACGGATCCCCTCGCTGGCCAGGCGGTCGAATATTCGGGGTCCGGATCAGCGTGCTGTCGTAGGCGCTGATCGCTTTTTCGGCATGGTCGTCCGACATGATGAAGATAATGTTCGGACGGCTTTCTTCCCTGCTGCAGGCGGCGAATACCAGAAAGGCCGCCGCGAGCGTCATGATGATTGTTTTCATCGTATTCCTCAGTTAATGATATATAGGTTCTTTTGTTTGATAATACCCGGAAGCGTGCGGAGATTCAAAGGGTAAATCTCCTGCGCTGGAAATATTCGATCAGCCGCATCGGAAGCAGGCGGGAAAGAAAGGCCAGCATCGGAGCGTCCCCGCCCACCGGATAGGCGGGCTCGGGGTGTTTCTTCTGAAGGACGGAAAAGATCTTTTCCGCCACTTCCTTCGGATCGGCACCGTGTTCGATATGGGCATCACGGATAGCCTTGAAGCGCCGGAGCGCCGCATAGTATTCGGAACCCTCCCGGTAATGCCCCTCCTGCTTCAGGCCGGTGGCGATATAGCCGGGCTCCACCAGCACGACCCGGATGCCGAAGTCCCTCACTTCCTGCCGCAGGGAACGCGAGATCCCTTCCAGGGCGAATTTCGTACTGCAGTACACGGAGGTAAATCCCACGCCGAAGACCCCGGACATCGAGGAGAGGTTGATGATGGTTCCCTTTTGCCGTTCGCGCATGCCGGGCAAAAGGGCCTTCGTCAGGTGGACAATGCCGAAAAGATTGATCTCGAAAAGCGAGCGGACCCTCTCCATCGGCACTTCCTCAAGGGGACCGATCTGGCTCTGGCCCGCATTGTTGATGAGGATGTCGACCTTGCCGGCCGTTTCGGCCAGGCGGGTAATGCTTTCGGGATCGGCCAGGTCCAGCGGAAGATAGCGGACCCCGGGGACAGGACTGTCGATCGTCTCCGGATCCCGGGAGGTGCCGGTGACCTTGTAGCCCTTTGTGTGCAGATGTTCGGCAAGCGCCCGTCCGATGCCGGAGGAAGCGCCTGTGACCAGTACATGTTCAGGGAACATATCGGAACCTCCGGGCCCTACTCGACCTCTTTATAGTCGGCGTCTTCGATATTGGACTCTTCAATGCGTTTCTGCACGGGATCGTTGCTTTTGCTTTTGTAACGCGAATGCTTCCCGCTCCCCGTGCTGCCCGCATGGGAATGGCGGTTCTTGAAAAAGATGCTGTAGATCAGGTAAATGAATATGGCGATCAGAATGATCTTTAAAAGCAACCCCATCATTGATTTCCCGCTTTATAGTATTTCGTGCCCGCCGGGGGCTGTTGGATATATTTCATGACCTCTTCAAGATCTTCCTTTTTATTCACGAAGTCAATGTTCGTGGTGTTGATGATCAGCAGCGGCGTTTCAGTGTAATGAAAAAAGTACTGGTTGTAAAACTGGTTCAGCGAATCGATGTAGTCCCGGTCCATGTTCTGTTCGTATTCCCTCCCCCGCAGGTCGATGTTCTGCATCAGCCGGTCGGTATCCGCCTGCAGGTAGATGACGAGGTCCGGCTTGGTCACCTCGCGTGCCAGGATCGAATAGAGCTGATCGTAGAGATGCAATTCCTTCTCTTCCAGGTTGATGTAGGCGAAAAGCCGGTCTTTGGCGAAAGTATAGTCCGTGATCAGGCTGCGGTGGAAAATGTCCGTCTGCATCAGTTCCATCTGCTGCCGGTAGCGGCTCAGCAGGAAGAACAGCTGCGTCTGGAAGGCGTAGCGCTGGCGGTCCTGATAGAAATCGGAAAGAAAGGGGTTTTCCTCGAATTTTTCCAGGATCAGCCGGCTGTTCAGCTGCCGGGAAAGGATCCTTGCCAGACTGGTCTTCCCGACGCCGATCACGCCCTCGATCGCGATGTAATATGCGGGTCCCGTCATATTTTTCTCCAGTGTTGATCTGTCCGGACACCGTTGAATGAAGTCTGCCACTGTCATGGATGTTCCGGGAACGATATAATTTACATTAATTTCCGCCATGGGTAAAAGAATAAACTTTCTTTCATGAAAAAGCAAATGTGGAATGGTCAGTTTTTCGCTGCGGATGATATGGCCGCCGTAAAAGAGGATGTCGATATCAAGGGTGCGGGGGCCCTTCGGCCGTGCGGGGTCCCGGCTGCGCAGAAAACGCTCCTCGATATGCTGGACATGGGCAAGCACCTCCCGGGGATCCAGATCGCTGGAATACCGGGCGACGGCGTTCACGAAATCCGGCTGTGCGCGGTCGTACAGGGGTTCGCTGCGCCAGAGGGAACTCTGTTCAATAAAGGCGATGTGGGGATTGTCCGCCACTTCGCGGATAGCACGCGTGACCAGGTGCCCCGAATCGCCGGTATTCGAACCGAAGCCCAGGTAGAGGTCCTGTTTTTTCCGGGCTCCCGTCATGATCCCATCTCCAGCCGGATCTCCCGCGCATCCGCTCTTAATTCGCTGCGTTTCACGCGCACCGACTGCATTTCGCCGGGCACCGCGTAGCGGATCCTGGTTTTTTTCAAGAGGACGTCATCCAGGCGGAGCATACAGTTTGCATCTTCGAAGACAGCATTCACGCGGAAATACAGCGTGATCGTTTCCGGACAATTCACGGCCCGGATCTCCTGGGGAACGATCGCACTGATCCCCCTGCCGGGAATACAGGGAATACCTTTTGCCTCCTGCAGTTCCCCCCGCAGGTATGCGGCGGCGCAGCGTCCCGCTTTTTCACTTTCCTCCGTGACATAATCGACGAGATCGTGAACGTGCGCCAGGTTCCCGCAGGCGAAGATCCCGGGCAGGCCGGTCTCCATGGATTCGTTGACATGCGGCCCGCGGGTCCGGGGGTCGATGCGTATCCCGGCCGCATAGGGCAGTTCGATCTCGGGAAGCAGCCCCACGGAAAGCAGAAGGGTGTCGCAGGAATAACGTTTCTCCGTCCCGGGTACCGGCGAGAAATGCGCATCCACCTCGCAGATATCCACCGCCTCGAGGCGCCTCCGGCCATAAATATTGCTTACCGTATGCCGCAGAAGCAGGGGGATGTCATAGTCGTCAAGGCACTGGACGATATTGCGGGTCAGGCCTCCCGAAAAGGGCATGATCTCCGCCACGGCCTTCACCCGGGCGCCCTCCAGCGTCATGCGCCGGGCCATGATAAGGCCGATATCGCCGGAGCCGAGGATCAACACCTCTTTTCCCACACAGTATCCTTCGATATTGACGAGGCGCTGCGCGGTGCCGGCGGTCAGGACGCCCGCGGGACGGGTGCCCGGAATGGCCAGGGCTCCCCGCGTGCGCTCGCGGCAGCCCATGCTCAGGATGAGCGCTCCCGCCTGCAGAACCTGGTAGCCTTCCTTTGCATTCAGGGTGTACAGCTGCCTTCCTGGCGTGATCTCCAGCACCATGGTGTCCGTTCTGACCTCGATGTCCGAGTCCGCCACGCGGTCGATGAAGCGCTGCGCGTAAGCGGGACCCGTCAGGTCCTCTTGAAGACCTGCAGCCCGAAACCGTTATGGATGCACTGCTGCAGGATGCCGCCGGTCTCGTGGTCCCGCTCCAGGATGCAGACCCGTTCCGCGCCGTGCTCCCGCGCGGAAAGCGCGGCTGCCAGGCCGGCGGGGCCTCCCCCGATGCAGATGACGTCGTAGTATTTCATTGCACGTCCTCCCCCTTCGTCATCCCCGTGACGATCTCCGAGCCCCGCTCGTCCTTCCGCACCGCGTTCGCCGGAACCCCCGTTTCACGCGAGAGGATCTCGAGAATCCGCGGGCCGCAGAAGCCGCCCTGGCAGCGGCCGCCGCCGCAGCGTGCGCGCCGTTTTACCCCGTCCAGGGTCACGGCTCCGGCATTCCGGTGAATGGCATCCACGATCTCCCCCTCGGTAATGCTCTCGCAGCGGCAGACAATGCGTCCGTAACGGGGATCCTTCCTGACGAGGGCTTCCCGCTCCGCATGGGAAAGCGTATGAAAACGTATGACCTTTTTCCGCCGCTCGCGGAAGTGTTCCTTTTCCTTCAGGTCCGGGAAATATTTTTTCAGCAGTTTTCGCACATAGAGGGCGAAGGCGGGGGCGGCGCTGAGCCCCGGCGACTTGATCCCAGCCACATCGATAAAGCCCGGCATGTTCTCATAATCCCTGATGATAAAGTCTTGTTCCGAAGGCTGGGCGCGGATACCGGAGAAAGTCGTAATAACCTGATCACGAGGTAATTCGGGTACCGCCCTTAAAGCGGATTTCCAGACCTCCGAAAGGCCTTCCGCCGTCGTTTCGACGGCCTCTTTGTCCGTGACATACTGCGCATTGGGACCGACAAGAATGTTGCCGTGGGCGGTGGGCGCGACCAGCACGCCCTTGCCGGAACGGGTGGGACACTGGAAGATCACATGCCGGACGATATCGCCGGCGTACTTGTCAAGCAGGTAGTATTCCCCGCGCCGCGGACGGATCGCAAAGGCCGGTTCCAGCAGCAAGTTGTGAACGGAGTCGGCATGGACGCCCGCGCAGTTGATCACCGACCGGGCCCGGACCGTTCCCCCGTCGCCGTGAAGCGTATAGCTTCCGTCCTCCCGGGTGATCCGGCGGACCGGGAACTCCGTGAAAAGCTCCGTGCCGTTATCCATGGCGTTTTCCATCAGGGCGATCACAAGCTCGTAGGGACTTACGATACCGGCGCCGGGCGCGTACAGGGCGGCCACCGCATCCCGGCTGATACGGGCTTCACGGCGTCGCAACGCTTCCGCCGGCAGGATCTCAAGGCCCGGCACACCGTTGGTTTCGCCGCGGCGCTTCAGGGCTCCGAGGGTCTTTACCTCCGCATCGTCAAAGGCCAGCACATAGGAGCCGCAGCGCAAGAAAGGCACGTCCAGCCGCCGGCACAACGCCGGATAGAGCGCATTGCCCTCCACGTTAAAGCGCGCCATCATCGTGCCGGACTCCGCATCGTAGCCGGCGTGCACAATCCCGCTGTTAGCCTTACTGGCGCCGCTGGAGACATCGCTGCTTTTTTCCAGCACGCAGACGGAAAGATCGCAGCGGGAAAGGGCGTTCGCGACAGACGCTCCGCTGATCCCCGCTCCGATGATCGCCGTATCGTACTTCATAACACCTTTCAGGCTTTTAATACCGGTTTCAGATATTTTCCCGTATAGGATCCGGAATGCTTTGCGACGGCTTCCGGGGTGCCGGCAACAACGACCCGTCCCCCTCCTTCTCCGCCTTCGGGACCCAGATCGGTGATCCAGTCCGCATTCTTGATCACGTCCAGGTTGTGCTCGATGACCAGCACGGTGTTCCCCCGGCTGACCAGCTTGTTCAGGACATCCAGCAGCATGTTCACGTCCTCAAAATGCAGGCCCGTGGTGGGCTCGTCCAGCACATAGAGCGTCTTCCCTGTTCCGATACGGCTCAGTTCGGTGGCCAGCTTGATCCGCTGGGCCTCCCCGCCGGAAAGCGTGGTAGCCTGCTGCCCCAGATGAATATAGCCCAGCCCCACATCGTAGAGGGTCTGCAGCTTGCGCCGTATCTTGGGATGATTTTTGAAGAATTCCAACGCTTCCTCCACCGTCATCTCCAGAATGTCGGCGATATTCTTTCCGCGGTATTTCACCTCCAGCGTTTCCCGGTTGTAGCGCCTGCCCTTGCACACCTCGCAGGTCACATAGACATCGGACAAAAAATGCATCTCGATCTTCTTCACCCCGTCGCCGTTGCAGGCTTCGCAGCGTCCGCCCTTGACATTGAAACTGAAGCGCCCGGGCAGGTAACCGCGCTGCCTGGATTCGTTCAGCGAGGCGAAAAGCTCACGGATATAGGTAAAGACGCCCGAATAGGTGGCCGGATTCGACCGCGGCGTCCGGCCGATGGGCGCCTGCGTGATATTGATGATCTTGTCGAGGTGCTCCTTGCCCTCCACATGCTCGTATTTCAGGGGGTTCCCACGGGAATTCATCAGGTCGCGGTTCAGGATCTGGACCAGCGTCTCATTGATCAGGGTGCTTTTCCCCGATCCGCTCACGCCGGTGACCAGGTTCATCATGCCGAGCGGGATCTCCACATCAACGGACTTGAGGTTGTTCCCCTCCGCGCCGCAGAGCTTCAGGACCTTTCCGTTGCCCATTCGGCGTGTTCCGGGAAGCGGGATGCTTTTTTTCCCGAAAGGTACTGCCCCGTCAGGGACACCCCGCAGTCGATCAGGTCCTGCCTTGTGCCCGCGCAGACCACTTCCCCGCCGTGAATGCCGGCGCCGGGACCGATATCGATGATCCAGTCCGCTTCCTCCATGGTCTCCTGGTCGTGCTCGATCACGATGATGGTGTTCCCGAGATCGCGCAGCCCCTTGAGGGTCTCCAGAAGCTTGACGTTGTCGCGCTGGTGCAGGCCGATACTGGGCTCATCAAGAATGTACATCACCCCCATCAGCTGGGAGCCGATCTGCGTGGCCAGGCGGATGCGCTGCGCCTCGCCACCGGAAAGGGTCCCCGCATTCCGATTGAGCGTCAGGTATTCCAGTCCCACGTTGTTCAGAAAGCCCAGCCGCTTCTGCATCTCCCTGATGATCTGCTCCGAGATCTTTGTCTCGGTCTTTGACAGCTCCAGGTGACTGATGAATCCCAGCGCCTCCCGGATGGACATGCGCTCCAGGTCGTCAATGCTCTTTCCGTTAATATAGACGGAAGTGGAGATGCGCTTGAGCCGGCTTCCCCCGCACACCCTGCAGGTCTGCTGGGAAATGTATTTCTCGATCATGTCCCGTATTCTTCCGCTGCCGGTCTGCTTGTAGCGCCGCTGCAGGTTCGGGATCACTCCTTCCCAGCCGCCGGTGTATTTCCCGCTCCAGTGCCGCCCACGGTAATCGATCACCAGATCGCTGCGTCCGGAGCCGTATAACAGGATGTCCTGCACCTCTTTGCTCAGCTTGTACCAGGGTGTGGTGAACCTGAAATGATATTTTGACGCCATCCCCTTCAGCAGATTGCCGTAATAGGTGCCGGCGCGCGGCTGTTCCCCGATGGGTTTCAGCGCGCCCTCCAGCAGGCTTTTGGATTTGTCCGGCACCACCAAGTCCGGGCTGAATTCCATCTGATAGCCGAGGCCGTTGCAGGCGGGACAGGCGCCGAGGGGACTGTTAAAAGAAAACATCCGGGGAGAGAGCTCTTCCAGGTTCACCTGGGGATGATCGGGACAGACGAAACGCTCGCTGTAGCGCTGCTCTTTGCCGGGACCTTCGTAGATCACCACATTCCCGTGCCCGTGGTGCAGCGCCAGCTCGATGCTTTCGGTCAGGCGCTGCTTCATATTGTCCGACACGACCAGGCGGTCGATCACGATATCGATATTGTGCTTGTTGTTGCGTTCCGGCGTTTTCACATCGGAGAGCAGCATGATCTCGTCGTCCAGGCGGACGCGCAGAAACCCCTCTTTTTGCAGTAAATTGAAAAAATCCCGGAACTCGCCCTTCCGCTCCCGCACCGCTGGGGACAGGACCTGGAAGCGGGTTCCCTGCCGGAAATTCGAGCACACGGTCCACGATCTCCTGAACGGTCATCTTGCTGATCGGCTTTCCGCAGATAAAACAGTGCGGATGGCCGATGCGCGCAAAGAGAAGGCGCATATAGTCGTGGATCTCCGTGATCGTGGCTACCGTGGAGCGCGGATTCCGGTGCGTGGTCTTCTGTTCGATGGAGATGGCGGGCGACAGCCCTTCGATCTTGTCGATATCCGGCTTCTGCATGATGCCGAGAAACTGCCTTGCATAGGAGGAAAGCGACTCCACATAGCGCCGCTGTCCTTCCGCATAGAGGGTGTCGAAGGCAAGCGAAGACTTCCCGCTGCCGCTCAGCCCTGTGATAACCACCAGCTTATCACGCGGTATCTCTACATGGATATTCTTCAGATTGTGCTCTCGGGCACCGTTAATAATGATCTTGTTCCGGGTCATAGGTTTCCTGCAGTTTATCTTCTAGAATTAAGGAAATTCCCCCATGATCGGAAGCAATATTTAAGGAATCCCGGAGCATCTATGTTATTCTTTGCTATTCATTTCTTTTCTTTGCTTGTTTATTAAGCCCCGACCGGATGGAGGGACTGAACATGATTAGCCCGGCGTGCGGGGTTATTTTTTTATCAGCATAACATAATACCCGGCATTTCATGCCGGGTTATTCAATATTCAACCCTTCGATCACCTCAGGGTTGTAAGGTATTCATGCTTTGTCTTGTCCTAAAATAGTTGACAGATTAAGCTGCATAAAATACACTGTCGGGGGTATGGTAATTTAGTGCCATATGCAGACGTTTTTGATTGTAAATCCTAATGGAGTCACGTACTAATTTATGCGCTATTGTTTTAGAGCGCAAGGTTTGCCCAAGATAAAATTCATCTTTGAGTATACCGTTTACGCGCTCTGCCAGTGCATTCTCATAAACATGATCCTCTTCTGTCATGCTGATGCTTACACCGTGATTCCGAAGCATATCCGTATACGCTTTGCTACAGTATTGTATACCCCGGTCTGAGTGATGGATCAGCGTTTGCGGGTTCTTAACATGCTTAAGTGACATTTTTAATGCCTTGAGGCTTCCTTCCACACTCAGACTTTCGCTCAGGTTATATCCCACGATCTTGCGCGAGTAATGGTCCGTCACCAAGGATAAGTATATAAAACCCTCGAGAGTATGGATGTAGGTGATATCAGATACATATACCTGCGCCGAACGCCGTATTTCTAGGTCTTTGATCAAATTGAGATGATATCCGAAACCGTGCAGCGAGTTCGTTGTCTATGATATGCACGGTGTCTTTCTACCAGCATCCTCTTGGCCCTTAGCATGTCAAACAAACGGTCACGGCCGATGTCTATTCCTTGGCTGCTCAGCATGTTCTTAAGCTTTCTGCTGCCAGCCCGAGGCTGTGTTCTACGAATGTTTTTCACAGCAGTAACGACCAGTTCTTCTTCTGTACGGCGAGCCCGCTCCAGCTGCCTGTGCCGATAGTAACCTTGACGGCTATAACCGAAATACCCGCATATTTGGCCTATGTTGAAGCGTATCTTCTCTTTGCTCATTCGTTTTCTGCCTTCTTCGATGCTTTCATACCAGAGTTTTTTTTAATGTCTATCCCGTATGCCTTCTCCGCTGCCTCAATCATCGACTCCAGGCAAAATACAGATAAATGCGACTTCGCTAATGCCGCCTCCAACTGCTTCTTCTCTAACTCTAATTTCTTGATCTTGTCCAGCTCATTGCGCTTTTTCACATAAACCACCTTCCCGATCAAATGATCTTTCCCAAGATTATGCAGCCACTTATATATACCGGCTACACTAATATCATATATTCGGGCCGCCTCTGCAATACGTAATGTGCCTTCCTCAATCTCTTTGACGACTTGCTGTTTAAAGGCTTCGCTGTAACGATACATCTTCATGGTTGACATCGCTTTCTCCTTCTTTGTGTCAACCTATTTCAGGACGGGGCACTTTCTAAACGCTAAACTCTAAACGCTAAACAGGATCCCGTCGTCAGACAGTGGGGATGCTGAACCTCGTTCAGCATGACGATGTACATTTTGTCTCCTCGTCTCGACAACTCGACAAATCGACAAATCAACAAATCAACAAATCAACAAATCAACAAATCAACGGCCCAAGCTCTTCCGGGGGTTATTCCCCGAGCTTTTCAAGCAGTTCCCATGCTTCTTCGTTATCCGGATCCTTCTCGAGGATATCGCGGGTGAGGCGGCGGGCGGAAAACGTCATGTCCTGTTCGTAATACGCCAGGGCAAGGTAGTATTTGGCCTCCGTGTTGCTGGTATCCAGGCGGACGGCGTTCTCATAGGCCTCGATCTCCCGGCTGAAGTATGCCTCGTTGTGGTACACATGGCCCAGCGCGAGGTAGAGTTTCGCCGTCGGGTTGACCACCACCGCCTGACGGTAGAGGATCAGTGCCTTCTCGATCTCATTGCTTTCAGCATAGTAAGCGGCAAGATTCAGCACGGCTTTCTCGTGTCCGGGACAATCCTTCACCACCCTTTCATACTCCTCGATCACCCGGGCGTCCTGTCCCTGGCGCGCATAGGTCAGGGCGAGGTTGTAACGCGCATTGCAGAAGTCTTTCCTGAGTTTCAGGGCCTTCAGATAATGTGACTGCGCCAGATTTGTATTCCCCTCCGCAAGGTAGAGGTTCCCGAGATTGTAATAGATGTACGAACTGTTCGGGTCCAGCTTCAGGGCTTTCTGAAGCAGGGGACGCGCTTCGTCGTAGTCCCCGCGGGACATGTACAGGTTGGCAAGATTGTTGTAGGGGAAGGCGTAGTCGGGCCCGAACTGCATCGCTTTCCGGAAATGGAATTCGGCCTTGCCGTAATCCTTCAGGTTCATGTAAACGTTCGCCAGGCCGTTGTGGGCGAACACATAGGAAGAATCTTCCCCGAGGGCCTGGTAAAAACGCTCGAGGGCTTCGGGATATCTTCCCATCCTGGCAAGCTGATGTCCTCCCTGTACGGGCTCGATCACCGACTCGTAGTACTCATAGGGGACATAGCTCTGTTTTTCATAGGCCTCCCCTTTCTGCAGAAGATCGTGCCCTCCGTATTCAATGCTCATGGATTCCAGGGGCTCTTCCTGCGCAAAAAGCAAGACCGCGAAAAGGACGAATAAAACAATACTAACGTTTTTCATAGATATAAGGGGGTTTTGATATTTGTTTTTCACTAAAACTAAACCGCTGTGTGACGCTTCCGGAGAGTTTTTCCGCGGCATCCTTGTCATCGGAATACAGCGTGATCAGCACGTCGTCCCTGCCGACCCTGTCTCCGATGTGCCGGTGAAGCTCCATGCCCGCTCTCGGGTTGATCTTGTCTGTCATCGCTCTCCTGCCTGCTCCCAGCGTGATGGCATCCAGCCCCAGCTGATAGGTGTCGATCGCCGCGACCGTGCCTTCCTGCGGGGCCTTTACATTGATGATATGCTTTGCGGGGGTATAACGTTCCCGGTTCTGCAGATAGCGGATATCGCCGCCCTGTTTTTCCACGATTGTCAGGAAGGCCTCATACGCCTTCCCGTTGTCCAGCAGCGCTTCAAGCTCCTTCCGTATCTCCTTTTCAGACCGGTCCGTATCCGCCAGGGAAAGCATCTGCGCCGTCAGGACCAGGCTTACCTCCCTGACCGCTTCGGGACCCTTCCCCTGCAGGACATCCAGGGATTCCTCGACCTCCAGCCAGTTGCCGATCTTCTTTCCCAGCGGCTGGCTCATGTCCGTGATGACCGGGCGGACGGACAGTCCGTAATGCTCGCCGAAGTACTTCAGCTTATCGGCCAGCTCCACGGATTCCTCGTATTGATCAATAAAAGCGCCGTTGCCTGTCTTGACGTCAAGCACCAGGCCGTGGATCCCCTCCGCGATCTTCTTGCTGAGGATGGAACCGCAGATCAGGGGGATGGAGCGGACCGTGGCGGTCACATCCCGCAGCGCGTAGAGCTTCTTGTCGGCCGGACAAAGATCGTCGGTCTGCCCGATCAGCGCGCAGCCGATCTCATCCGTCTGTTTTTTGAACGCTTTCAGGCTCAGGTCGGTGCGAAAACCCGGAATGCTCTCCAGCTTATCCAGGGTGCCGCCGGAATGCCCTAGCCCCCTGCCGGAGATCATCGGCACCTTGACTCTGCCGCTCGCCATCGCCAGCGGGGCGAGGATCAGCGAGACCTTGTCCCCCACGCCGCCCGTGCTGTGCTTGTCCGCGTAATAGGTGTCCTTGTCCGAAAACGTAATACGGCGGCCGCTGTTGAGAATGGCGTCTATGTAGGCGCTGATCTCATCGGCGTTCATCCCCCGGAAATAGACGGCCATCAGGAAGGCGGACATCTGATAGTCCGGGATCTTTTTTTTCATGTAGGCGTCGACAAGATCGCGGATCTCTGCTTTGTCCAGCGCCTTTCCGGCCTGTTTCTTTTCGATCAGTGTATAGGCGAGCATGATCTCCTCTCTTACTTTTCACGTTTGAAGGCATTCACAAGGTTCATAACCCATTCCGGCATGTGCAGGCTGATGCGCTCCCGGATCGCAAAATGCACCAGGATCAGTCCCAACAGGCCGAAAATGATATTGGCGCCCCACATCGCCAGCCAGGGCGCCATCAGAAGGCGGTCCGCCAGCCGTTCCCCGGTCATCAGTATCCCCCAGTAGATCAGGAAGAAGACCAGGCTGATCCCGCCGGAAGTCCCGAGTCCGCCCCGCCGCACGATCATTCCCAGCGGCGCCCCGATCAGCACGAAGATGATCGCCGCGAAGGGCATGGCGACCTTCTTATGGATCTCCACAAGATACTTGCTTTCCGCCTGTTGGTACCGGCGGGCCATATCGCGGAAGGAACGGACACGCTGCCGGGCGTTTTCCAGTTCCTGCAGCCGGGTGCGCAGAGCCCTTTTGTCCTCGTTCGACAGGGATGCCGCAGCGCTGGAGTCCTCCAGGGCCTGCACGGACTCGTCAAAGATCCTCAGTCCCGCCCGCGGATCGACCCCGGCCGTATCAAGTCCCGCCCCGGCCATGTTCTTCAGGATATTGCCATGGGATTTTGCGTACAGGTCCCGGTACTCGTCGAGCTTTTTGACCATGTCGATAATGGACATTTCCCGGTCGCTGCGGTACTTGGAGTCGCGCCGCCGCAGCTCAAGGTTCCTCACCGACACGGTGATGCGGTATTTCTTAAAACGCGAGCGCCGGTATTCCTCGGATCCGTCCTGCAGAAATTCGTGGTATTCGCCGTCCTCCAGGTCCAGGATCACCTTGTTGCCGATGATCTCCAGTTTCCCGCGCTTCGCCCATATCGTTTCCTGCACGTCCCGGGTGTCGTGATAAACGAGGATGTCATAGAGCATGTCATCCTGCTTCCGGCGTATCAGAATGCGGTAATCGGGGATATCGTCCAGAAAATATCCCGCGTCGAAATTGATGTCCGGATGCTTGTAGGCGATATCCTGCCGCAGCAACTTGTATTTGTGGTTGGCATCGGGCAGAATGTTGTTATTGTAAAACAGCATCGCGGCCGTGATTATTGCGGCGAAAACCAGCGCGGCCGACAGGATCTTTGAGAAATTGATCCCGGAGGCGCGCCAGGCCGTGATCTCGTTATCCTCCCCGAAACGCCCGAACGCCATCAGAACGGCGATAAAGACCGCCACCGGAACCACTTCGGCAAAGATCGGCGCCAGGCTCAGGATCATGAATTCCGAGATCACCATGACACCGAGGTCTTTCCCCACCAGCTTGTCGATCTGTGAGATCAGGTACTGCACCAGGAAAATGAAGGAAAAGACGAAGAGCGCCCCGATAAAGGGGAAAATGTGCTCGCGGAAGACGTAGCGGTGGATTTGTTTGATGCCGAACATACGGTAAATTACATCGCTGCGGGGTGAGTTGAAAGTAAAAACACGCTTCAGGGTGCGCGGGATGAGACGCCGGTTCCCGGAAAGGGACCGCTTTCGCCGGAATAAGAACCGTTTTTACCACAGATTTTACCGCAATGGGTGTAAAAAGACAGACTCAGACGCCCAGGAAATGCTCAGCGCCGATGCCGGCGAACAGCATGCTGAGAAAGCCGAGGAACAGCACGAGCGCGCGCCATCCCGGGGAACGCGTGAAGAAGTACAGGGAGAGGATCATCAGCGTGATCACGGACCAGAGCTGTGAAAGGTCCCCGGATCCGTAGTTGCCGCCGCTCAGCCGGGCGCCGGCCGCTTCCGTGAACACGGCGATCCAGAGAAAGAGCGCGGCAAGGCGCACATCCCGTTCCATCCGGGACGCATGCGGGAAGTTCTCCGCCTTGCGGAAAAGCCTTATTGCGGAGAGCACCAGTGCGCTGAAAAGCGTCACGGCGGCGAAAAGATACGCGGGAAAATGCACGTACATCCAGAAATTCCCCAAAGCGGGTTCCGGGAGCGCCGCCGTCCTGAATTCCTGCGGAAGCAAAAGCGCCGCCAGGACGGCGAGCAGAACGCCCGCGCGCTGAACATGTACCGCAAGCGCGGAACTGCCTTTCTGCAGAAAACAAAACTTCAGCAGCATCAGCCAGGACAGCAGGATCAGGGCCTCATAGATCCCGGAAACCGGCGGATGTCCGGCGGAAACGCTACGGAAGATCAGCAGCCCCGCATGCAGGACCAGGGCGACATAAATCATGTATAGAGCCGGCCTCCGTTTCCCGAAGATCCCGCTCAGGAAAGCAAAGGCGTAAAGGGTCGACAGCAGAATGAGAAGAACGAATTCCATATTATTTCCGTTTCACCACAGCGTACACAAGTGTTAAAAGGATCATTGCCGCGATAATAAGCAGAATGCGGTGTCCCCGCACTTCCACATATTCCAGGACCGTGCCGATCTCCGGCTCACCGGCATAGATATAGAGATCTTGCTCCATGAAACGCTGCTTTTTTTCCACCGGAAGATAGAAGGGCACCTCGTTATAGCGGATCTCCGCCCGTTCCCGGCCGGGATCGTACCCCTGAAAACACAGGCAGGCACCCCGCAGCGTGCCGTTCTGGCCCGCAAAAAGCTTCAGCGTATCACCCTCCAGGCAGATATGGTAGGGCGTCAGCAGACGGTGCTCCGACTGGTAAAGGCGCATCTGCCCGCGGGAGAAGGGCCGGTTGACGCGGACCGAAACGGTGTCTTCGCTATCCACACTGAGGCGGCTTTCATACTCCACCGCGCCTTCCGGACCCCTGCGGGTCATGGTAAAATCCAGCAGGGTAACGTCAAGCGTGTCCCCCGGGGTAAGGATCCGGTAGGGTCCCCCTCTCCCATCGGGATCATCCGCCGCTCATTAAAAGACTTTTCGGCGACCACACCGGCGATCAGCAGCGCAAGCAGGAGGTGCAGGGTTTTTCTCAGGAACCCCGGGGCAAGCACGGCGGCAAGCAGTGAGGACAGGGCGTACAGCAGGTAAACCACAATATAGACAGGGGAAAACAGCCAGGACGGAGACAGGATGCCCGCCAGTGCAAGCATCAGGATGAGCAGCAGGGAAAGAACGATAAAAAGGATCTTGCCGGTTCTTACCATTGTGATGTCAGTTCCACCGTTACGTTTTCCGCCATTTTATCGAGCAGGCGCTCCAGGGCCTCATCGCGGGTGACCTGATCCCCCGGAGCCAGGGTGCCGTTGTACTGGTCGCTGTAATAGATCTCGTATTCCGAAAGCACCTTGCTCATGATCTCCTTGTCATTGACCTCGTCGTACCAGCTGAAATCCATCTGCATGCTAAGGCGGTATTCCTTGACGATCTCCGTTTCGTCGTAGGAATACACGGCATCGGAGATATTCTTAATGGAAGTGCTGATCATGGAATGGGCGGAAGCGGGATTGCTGAGCGGGAGCAGGTTCTCCGTCTGCATCTTGTCGGTCAGCATGGCCGTGAACTCCTGCCCCAGGTTGAATTCCGCGGTGTTGTTCTCCGTTTCTCCGACCGCAACGCTCTTGATATGCGGCGGAATCGTGCCGGGCCGCGGCGAATACTTCCAGATGCATCCGCTCAGGACGAAGAGGACCGCGATCACGGCGAATGTAGTTTTTGCGCGTTTCATTCCGGGATCTCCAACTCCAGGGACACGGGGCAGTGATCGGAGCCCATGACCGTATCGAGGATATCGGCATCCCGCAGATACGGCAGCAGTTCGGGGCTCACGTAAAAATAATCGATGCGCCAGCCGACGTTCTTGTCCCGGGCCCTTGTCCGGTAGGACCACCAGGAATACCGGTCTTTTGCATCCGGATGGAAGTGCCGGAACGTGTCAATATAGCCGTGTGCTTCAAATTTGTCCATCCAGGTGCGTTCCACGGGCAAAAATCCGGAGGTCCGCTCGTTCTCCTTCGGCCGGGCAAGATCGACGGGATGGTGGGCGGTATTGTAATCCCCGCAAATGACAAGCCCCTTGCCGCTCTCCTTGCGAAGCCTGTCAAAATATTCCAGGCTGAAATCGTAAAAATCCAGCTTGTACTGAAGGCGGTTGTCGTCCTTCTGCCCGTTGGGGAAATAGATATTGAAAAAAATGAATGTCTCGTATTCCAGCATCAGCACCCTGCCCTCATCGTCCTTCCAGCCGGAGGGGAAGCCGCGCACCACCTTCAGCGGCCTGGGTTTGGTATATACCGCGACGCCGCTGTAACCGGGACGGTCGGCGGAAAAGAAATAGTCATCGTATTCCGGGATATGATGCTGCACCCGCTCCAGCTGTTCCGGTTTGACCTTGGTTTCCTGGATGCCGAGGATATCCGGCTGATATTCCTCCACGATCTCCGTAAATCCCTTTCTGAGCACGGCGCGAAAGCCGTTCACGTTCCAGCTGAGCAATTTCATGATTCCTCCGGTTCCGGGAATAATTTAGCCCTTTTATTTCCGAATAAAAATAAAAAACCTCCCGCTCCGGAAGGTCTTTACCTGCTGCATTCAGTAAAAGCCTACGCTTTTTGCACACGGCCGGAACGCAGGCAGCTTGTGCAAACCTTTGCGCGTTTCAGACTGCCGTCGACCCGGATGCGCACGCGCTGCAGATTGGGTTCCCAGCGGCGGCGGATACGATTATTTGAGTGGCTTACCTTGTTGCCGTATACCGGTTTCTTCCCGCATATGTCACATACTTTAGCCATCTTATCTCCTTTACATTATCAATATCGCGCTAATATCCGACTTTCGCATGAACAAATCAAGTGTTTTTTTAAAACCCCTCCACGAATTTCACCCTTTCCCGGCGAATGCCGGGAGTAAAATGTCGAGGTGTCGAGGTGTCGAGGTGTTGAGACGAAGAGAAATATTCACCGTCCCTGAGTCTCTCCTTCTTAAAAAACGCTGCTCTCTGAACGCTAAACGCTAAACGCTAAGCTCCAACGTAATTCGTGAAATTCGTGGTTGGTTATTCCGTCAAATTATTTTAATCTTCAGTATGGAACATTCACGGCGTTTCCTGGACATCCCCTATGATGAACACATCGTGCCCTTTCCCAATACGGCGGCGGTAATCCTGCAGCATGCGCGGGAATTCCCGGAGAAAAAGGCCCTGGTCTTCCGCTCAGAACAATACCGCTACGGAGATCTTGCAGCGCTGTGCTTCCGCGCCCGGATGCCCGAAAAGGAGGTCACGCTTTCCCTGAAGGACCTGGAGAACGATCTTCCCCTGCTGCTCATATGCCTGTTTAACGGGATACCGGTACACATTGATTTTCAGAGTGATACGAATGTATGTCTCAGCGATGTTCCCCTGGATGACGCTAAGGATATCCTGCCGGAACTTCCCTTCGTACGCCTTGACAAAACGGCCGTGCTTCTGAAAGCCGGATACCGTTTTTCTCAATATAATCTTCTGGTGGCCGCCCAGGCCGCAGGGATCGCCTTCAAGCTTTTCCGGCCGGGCGACGCCGTCTGCGCCCTGCCGGTCCGGACCCTGCCCGCCCTCTGTTTCGGCATCCTGGCGCCGCTGTATTTTGCCAAGACAATCCGCTTTGACAGCCCCAACCCCGCCGACGAGGTGCTCCGGGGCACCGCGCAGTATGCCCGCGCGGGAGAAACCACGCCCTCGCTCCCCTTTGTCAAGGAAAAATTGTTACGCAGTGCGGCGATACTGTTCGACCGGCGAAACGAGGCATTCGCTTCTCCCGTCGCTTTTTATCTCGAGACGGAGACCGATCATGCCGCCGGCCTTGCGCCGGTGTCGGACCATACGGGAAAGCTCCTTTCCTTCCTGGGTGCGGAGATGGAAAAACAGGACGGCAGGTGGGGTATCCGGGGGCATTGCGTCGGGGCAGGCTTTGTAATTCGTGGAAGGACAGGTTCAATCAGGGGCTCTTGAGGCAGATCCCGCGGAAGCTTTTAATCCGCGCACTGATCTCGGCTCCGCTTACGGCCGCAAGCGTATCCGTGGAAAAGGACTCCACAAGGTACGAGGCAAGCACCGTGCCGCAGATCATCGCCTCCCGGTAATCCTCATAACGCAGCGCAAGGATGTCGCGGCTCGCCAGATAGCCCATGAACCCCCCGGCAAAGGCGTCGCCGGCACCGGTGGGATCGATCAGCTCTTTCTCGGGGCAGATGGGATACCCGAGACTCCGGTCCCCAAAGAACAGTTCCGCGCCGAATTTCCCCTTCTTGACGATCACTGTGGTGGGACCCAGCTCCTGGACAGCCTTCACGGCTTCGGGAATGTCCGTTTTCCCGGTCAGCTGCACGATCTCCTCGTCGTTGATGATAATGATGTGCGAGCGGCTTATGGCCCGGATCAGCATCTCCCTGCGGGTACTGATCCAGAGGTTCATGGTATCCAGGCCAACCAGCGGATCCCCCTCCATCTGGTCAAGCACCTGAAGCTGCAGCCCGGGATGGATATTCCCGAGGAAAAGAAAATCGCTTTTCCGGTAATCCGGGGGCAGGTCGGGCGAAAAATCCTCGAACACGTTCAGTTCCGTAAAGAGGGTCTCACGTTCCTTCATGGTCGTGCGGTAGATGCCTCCCCAGCGGAAGGTCTTCCCCTCCCGGATATCCAGCCCCTGCAGGTCGATATCCCGTTTCCGGAAATCGTCCAGGGCGCTCTGCGGGAAATCCTTTCCCACCACGCCCACAAGCTTCACACGGGTAAGGTGCGCCGCGGCAAGGCTGAAAAAAGTGGCGGATCCCCCGACCGCGTTGTCACGGCGTCCTTTCGGGGTGATGACCGTATCCAGTGCGACAGAACCGACGACGACTAAGGACATAGCACTCCCTATTTCACAAAGGTGCATTTTTCGATCTTCGTGCCGGAGGAACTTTGCACGCGGTAGAGATATACGCCCGATGCAAGCTGCTGCGGCGCCCAGGTGATCCGGTGATACCCGGCCTCGAAGCTTTTTCGAATCTGCCGGTCCACCTTCCGTCCCTGCAGGTCGAAGAAATCGACGGTCACCTCCCCTGCTTCAGGAAGGGCGAAATAGATCTGCGTGCTCGGGTTGAAGGGATTCGGATAATTGGGATAGACCTCGAAACTTTCCGGTGTACCGGCCGCGTTGATGCGGCTGACGAATTTTTCCTCCACCAGGACGAATTTCACCGCATCGGCGCGGAGCACGCTGTTCGAATTGGTGTTCCCGCCGTTGTCCTGGATGCGCAGGGTCACCGGAAGGTCTGCGGGAAGGTCGTATTCCCCGATGGAAACGAATTGTCCGCTGTCCTCGTTCTGGTCCATTACCGTCGTATCTACGGGCGTTCCGTCGATCATCACGATGTAATCCGCGTGATTATGCGCGTTGACGGTATTCGGAACAATATACTGAATGTCATAGGTACCGCTGAATTCCAGGGTCCGGGTAAAATCCGCATAGTTGCCCCTTCCGGTGATGGAAGCATAGCGGCTGCTGTTCCCCCATGCCTGTGTCACGCTGGTCTGCCATCCGCCGGATTCCTGATAGTAAAGGGAATCCTCGTTGTCCACCAGCTTGAAATAGCTCAGCGCACTGGCAAAGACGGGAATAAGGGTCGTCTCCCGTTTGGGATCGTCGCTTTCAAGGACGATCACATCGTTGTACTCGCAAAATTCCTCCGTATAAAAGTACACCGGGATCTCACGTTCTTCCATGGGCTCCAGTGTCATCGGGAATTCCTCTTCGATGCTGATCTTGTTGCCGTAATAGGTCAGGGAATTGACGGTCACCGTTTCCTTTCCGCGGTTGAAAAGCGTGATATAAGCAACGGCGCTGTCCGTGACGCTGACCTCTCCGAAAACCAGCATTTCCGGTTCAGGGATGAAATGCTTGTCCGCCACCAGGGGCGTAATGCGGATCACATCCAGGCCGAGGTCCTTTTCCGGGGCCAGGTTCTCCAGGGTCAGCGTATTGCCGCTTCCGGCCTCAAGTTCGAAGAACCCGGCATGCTGCCATCTGTCCCTGCCCAGCAGACGTTCATTGAAATACACGGTGTCGTATACCGCAGTGTTCTGTACGACCAGCCGCGCCGAGTCCGTGTAGCTTCCCGGGCCGTGAAAAAACACGCTGTAAGATCGCGTTTCCTCGATTTCCGGGGTCACGGTCACGGAGCCTTCGCCGCGGAGCAGCCGTGCGTTCAGGTCCCAGAGCTGTCCTTCCGTGTAATCCTCCCAGGTGCCGGCATCCTCCGTGAAGGCCGGGCTCTGGTCGTCGATATAGATATCATCGGGAACGTAGTCCAGATGCACCTTGGCCTGGTTCCCCACACTGTCGCAGACGGCCGCGGACACCTTTGCGATCTGTTCCGCCGGCACGGGATCGACCGTTTCCCACCGGTTCTCTCCCGTGATCCTGCAGGAGAGGCGTTCATAGGTCTCATAGACGGTCTTTACGGTAATGAAAGGCTCCTCCCGCTGAAACACCGGACCGTCCGTAGCAATGGCAAAACGGATCCCGCCGGGCTCATGGATCTCATCCACCGTCATGACCGGAGCGACCGTATCTTCCGGGTTGATCCACAGGCGCATGGCTTCCGTATCCCTGCAGTACTTAAAATCCACCCCGTATTCCTCCGAAAGCTCGTGTGCCAGGGAGTTCAGGGAATCCATGCCCGTCAGGAAATCATCCTGCGGCAGGTGCGACCAGTAACAGCCCATCTGGTCCCGACCGGCAGCGGCTTCCTCGAACATGATCTCCAGGTTCTTTTTGGTGGAATAGAGGCTGGTAAAGCAGACCGACCGGAGCCGCCACTGGTTCAGATCCCCTTCGATCTGGTAGTTGTCCGCGTTGGGATGATAGGGCACGAAATCCGCCGGCGATTCCGACCAGTCGATGATATTGTTCGTCGGCTCGTTATAGTCCCCGCCCTTCGCCGGATAGGCGTTGGACATGTCAAAGGGAATGAAACGCTCCTGATAGGCCTGCCAGGCGTTGTCCATATAGTGCCATCCCGTACGGAAGGAGATCGGAAAAACGTCGTCTTCGATCAGGAATTTGCAGAGGCATTCCTCGTAATCGTCCTTGTTGAGGTTGAAATCGAGCCCCTGGTTATAGTAATAGATCCCGTCGCCGTCGGTGTCTGACCAGTGATAGTTGTGGTAATGCAGGCTCAGCCGGTCGTCGTAACGCTCAATAGCGTCACGATGATATTTTTTCATCAGATAGAGCGTGATATTGTTCCGTACGGGGATGTTGCAGTTCTTCGAAAGATGAAAGACATTGCCGGCCATCATCCACCAGGTCATCTTCATCGGCGTCCCGTAACTGTCACGCAGCTGATAGCGGAACGTGGTGTCCATGACGGCATAGCCGTTCTCCTCCGGATCCGCATACAGCGCGGCATTGAAATAACGGTTATCATACCTTGAGATGCTCAGTCCGTCCCAGATGGAGGTGTCCGAACCGAGTACCAGGTACACCTTCCCCTTCTCGGCGGCAATAATCGGAATAAGGAATATAGATACAAGTAATACGGTCATTAGCTTTTTGGATCTCATTGTTTCCCTTTTTTTCTCCGTAATGTAATTCTTTTATGTTACATTTTCACGGCATTATTATCAATACACAGATTTAAATATTGTGCCTTCCCCTGCGTTCGGGACCGATCCCGCTCACGTCCGGCGTTCCCGGCCGGGGAGTCTCATCTTCTTTGTTTCAGATCAATGATCTTCCAGGGAAGGATCACGGCCCCGGCGGTATTCACATCGTCCCTTACCCGCATAAAGGCAAGACCCGCATACCGCTCGCTGCCGCTTTTCTGCTCCAGCCAGGTCTCGTAGGGCGTCTCGAAGGTCGAGTTATTCGAGGTGGAGGCCTCGCGGAAGTAAAGTCCGTCCGGCTTTTCCACGATCATCAGCATGTGCGCGGAAAAAATATCGTCCTTTTTCGCATGCAGCAGGGCCACAATATCGCCGCTGCGGATCTTTTTCTTCACCTGGCCGAGATGCTCCGTGGGAACATAATCCACGGTCATGCTCCGGTCCAGCTTGACATAGCGCATGTCGGTGATCCCCTTCTTGCGGAAAAATTCCTCATGGGAGATCGTCCGGGTCAGGGATTTTGTAAATTCCCCGCCCACCTCGCGGGAAACGTCGTCCAGCAGCCAGCGGTTTTCCGGCAGCCAGTCCGCCATGGTGTAGTGGTTCCGGGTCTTCATCCCGATAATCCCGTCGCGGTAGCGGATCTTCTGGAGATTGTTGAAAAAATTGTCCCAGGAATCGGAGATCGAGAGCGCCAGCACATGTTCGCAGTACACCATGCAGTTGGTACTGTCGAAATTCACCAGCGGATACCGCTCCCTCAGGGCATAGGGACCGTCGCCGGTGGCGGTCCAGCTGTAAGGCGTGCCGAGAAACATCTCCGAATAGATCTCGATCCGGTCCGTGACCGTGTAACCGGCCAGGACGTTCGCCTGCAGCATGGAATCGATCTGCGCGTGCGACATGTTCCCGATGGGCGCCGGAGAGATCTGCGTTCCCGGCTTGCACGCGGCAATAAGCAAGGAAATGCATAACAAGACAGCGGTTTTTTTCATATTGCTTCCTAACGTTAACGGATTAATAGCGTATCTGCACTTCGACCGTATCCAGGACTCCCTTGATGGGGACGCTGGGCTTACGGATCACGACCGTGATCTCGCTGATGTTGTCGTACTTTTCCTTTATCTTCCGGGCGATGACCCCGGCCAGTGCTTCGATAAGATGTTTTTTTCGGTGGTCACGATCCGCTCGATATCATAATAGATCGCTTCGTAATTGATGGTGTCACCGAGATGGTCCGTTTCGGACGCCTTCTTCAGGTCGCAGCCGATGATCAGGTCCACCTCGAAACGCGCCCCCAGGATCTTCTCACTCTCCTCGACCCCGTGATACCCGTAAAAGACCATGTTCTTCAGACGTATGTAATCCATTTAATTATCCTGCTTGAGGTGTCGAGGTGTCGAGTTGTCGAGTTGTCGAGGTGTCGAAATGTCGAGTCGTTGAGGTGTCGAGGTGTCGAAATGTCGAGTCGTTGAGGTGTCGAGGTGTCGAAATGTCGAGTCGTTGAGGTGTCGAGGTGTTGAGGTGTTTCATTATAATATTTAATATTTCTTCTTATTTAATTATTATTTATCTTAACTTCTTATCCTCTTAACTTCTTAACTTCTTAACTTCCAATTCTTCCATCTTCTTAACTCTAAACTCTAAACTCTCAAACTCTCCCCCGTCAGTTCCAGTTCAGCTTATTCCTTACCACCGAGAAAAAATTGCTGTGCTCTGAGCGCACCAGAGAGACCTTGTGGCCCGCACGCCGCACGCGGATAAGCGTATCGGGCTCAACGGGCGTATCCTGCTGACCGTCGAAACTGAGCACGCAGCCTTCGCTGTGCTCCCTGAAACGGATGCTGATCCCGCATTCCCCCGAAATCACCATAGGACGGTTGGAAAGCATGTGCGGGCAGATCGGATTGATAATAAAGGCGTTCATGCCCGGGGCAACGATAGGCCCCCCGCTGGAAAGCGAATAGGCCGTGGACCCGGTGGGCGATGCGACGATGATGCCGTCGCTGCGGAAGGTGTTCATGTATTCACCGTCCACGAAGACCTCCGTGGTCAGCAGGCGGGAGGAAGGTGAACGGAGCAGCACAATATCGTTGAGGGCGTAATAGGTCTCATCGCAAGTATTGACATGGGCTTCCAGGACCATGCGCTCATCAATATGGTATTTTCCGGCCAGGATATCCTGCAGTTCTTTCTCCCAGGTCTTCCCCGAAAGCTCGGCGAGAAAGCCCAGCCGGCCGAAACGGATGCCCAGCATGGGGATCTGATGCTTCCCCATGAGGCGCGCCGCCCGGAGGATGGTGCCGTCGCCGCCCAGCACGAACAGCAGTTCCGCCTTTTCAAGCATTTCCGGCAGCGGCATGCCGCGGGGATAGCCCGCGACCCCGGCAAATTCGGCCTCCACGCAAAAATCCACCTCATGCCGGTTCAGCCACTCCAGGAATTCCCTGAAGAAGGGATCGATCTGCTCGGAATAGTTCCTATTGGCAATGATACCGATCTTCATCTTATTCCCTGTTTTTCAGACTTCGGCTCAGCAGAAGGAGAAGTTCCTCCGCGGTATCCGCTTTGATCGTTCCCGGAATATCCCAGGACCCGAGGACAAAGACCGGCTTGCCGAACTGCAGGGCATAGGCGATCTCCGAGAGGGTCCCGTATTTGCCGCCGATGGCAACGGCCGCATCACCGGCGCGGGCGATCACCGCATTCCGTGCCAGGCCGATGCCCGTAGCGATCGGAACCTGTATATGGGGATTTGCGTCCTTCCTGTCGTCTCCCGGAAGGATCCCGATGCTCAGTCCGCCGGCTTCACTGCAGCCTTTGCTGACGGCTTCCATGATGCCGCCGCGGCCGCCGCAAAGCAACACCCATCCGTGTTCCGCGATGGCTTTCCCGATGCGTTCGGCATCCGTCAACTGTGCTTCATCGGCCTCCCGGCCGCCGAATACGGAAATGATTTTCTTCGGATCAGACTTTTTCATGGCCTAATATTAACATATTCGCGTGAATAAGTAAAGAAAAACAGCTCCTTTATCTTCCACGCCCGTCCCGGCGAATGCCGGGATCATTTCAGATACACCATCTTCCCCATCTTCCGGACATTCCCCGCACGGAACATGTAAAGGTAACAGCCGCTGGGAAGTCCTTGCGGCTCCCAGCCGATGCGGTGGTTTCCCGCTTCCCGGTGCTCGTCAAGCAGCACATCCACACGCTCGCCCCGGATATTGTAGATCTCCAGGACAATCTCGGAAGCCGCGGAAAGCGCAAACTCCAGCGTTGTACGGGGATTGAAGGGATTGGGATAGTTTGGACAGATCCGGAATGTCTCCGGAACGGACAGATCTTCGTCCTCATGCAGGGAGACCGGTATTTCCCGGATAGGTCATGCGGAGGTCGTCCACGAACAGGCTCCCTTCCCGCTCCCCGCTTTCGAGCCGCAGATAGATCTCCCTGACCGTTACGGGATACGCGGCATCCATGGCGGATGCGTCCAGATACATGGTCTCGTACTGTTCGGCATTGTCGACATATCCCGAGCGGTAGAGGGTATATTCGTCGCCGTTCACATCCTCGCAGACAATATAAAGCCGGTGCTTCCCGCCGTCTCCGCGGAAATCCAGCAGCAGCGTTTCCGGAATGCCCGGGACCGCAATGTCTTTCTTCAGATACAGCTTCCCGTTGCCGGTCGTCTTATAGTCGATCCGTATGGCCTTTGCGCCGTTCATCCCGCCCGGGCGGTCCGCAAGTGCCGATCCCCGTCTCCGTCGTGTCCAGCGCCTCGCCCTGCAGTTCCCATCCTTCGAGGGATTCCATCCGGTCAAGCGCTTCCTCGCCCTCGCCGACCACCACGGTTACCCGTGCGGAATCCGACTGCCCGCCGTAACGCACGTATATCTTCGTGCTCCCCGGCGATCTTCCGGTAAATTCGCCGTCGGCGCTGACGGTGCCGACACTGCTGTCCGCCACGCTGAATGCGAAGATCCGGTTGTCCACGCTGAGCGTATCGCCGTCCTCGTCAACGCCCCGGACACGGAAGCGGACGGGCCGCAGCGTGTCGGTAAGCGACTCCTGCGGAGAGAGAAGGACCGGGTCTAGTCGCCGTATGTGCACATACATGGAATCCCCGGAAATACCGTCGAGGTCGGCGTAAACATACGCGTTTTCCCCGTGCTCCGAAGCGGCAAAGGTGTAGGTCCCGTTCTGACCGCTGACCGATCCCGTTCGGCTCGCACAGCGAATATC
Organism: Fidelibacterota bacterium; assembly: GCA_034520235.1. Taxonomy (GTDB): domain Bacteria; phylum Fidelibacterota; class Fidelibacteria; order Fidelibacterales; family Fidelibacteraceae; genus M50B103. The sequence continues at coordinate 1,030,544 of JAXHNS010000001.1, read as the reverse complement.
GGCGGCGGACCAGTCCGGCACCGGCTTGGGATTGTAGTGCTCATCCCATCCGGAGACATAAAATTCCCGGGAGGCGTTTTTATAGATCTTCAGGGTGTCGAGCTCGATCTGCAGGCGGGAGAGGGTTCCTTCCGGGGCGGTGCTGTAAACGCCGCAACAGTTCCGCACCGAGCGCTCGACGCCGTCCGACGGGGAATTCTGCACTTCGTGCCCCACCACCATGACCGAAGAGCCCCCGCCGTCAAAGTTCATGGCGCGCCATGCGCCCAGGTCCACCAAAATGTCCGCAAGGTCCGGGAGGGCAATGCCGGCACTGTGGGACTGCCGGCCATCCACGACCACCATGTACATCATGCTGGTGTCCGCGTTAAACCCGATCGCCGTGCGCGGATGCAGTTCCGTGGCAAAGCTGGCTCCCCCGCCTTGATTCACATATCCCTCCAGGGCATAGTTCCCGCCGTTCCGCACAATGGTCGGGAAACCGCCGATCATCCCTTCGATCCGGGAAAGGCTGGGCAGATCATGGAAAGAAACCCCCGTAGCGCTGAGATCCTCGAAAGCCTGCATTTCCAGCAGGACCTTCAGCGTATCCCCCTCCAGATAATGGTCCTCCAAGAAGTCCGCGGCGCTCCCGCTGCCCGACAGCACACAGGTCTCCGCATCCAGGGATATATCGCCCCCGGCGCTCTTTGCTTCCATGATGCCGTACAGCGTATCGTTGACAAAGGGATCACTGACGGGCCGGACGCGGATCTCCGTACCGCCCGCAGAGGTGCCCGTCGAACTGCCATAGTAATGGTTGTAGAATATCATTTTCCCGCTGCCCCTGACCGTATTGACATCGTCGATGCCCGCCGAAGCATCCGAGACAAAAAGCGTTCCCCTCAAAACGGTTGCAGCTGATATTGAGCTTGTTCTCCGTATTGATGCTCAGTGCCGGCCAGTAGACCCGGGAATCGGAGCTGAAGCTCTCAAGCTTCACGATCCGGCCGTCAACGATCCCGGCGTTGGTGGATTGTGCCGCCGCATCGTAAAAATCGCCGTTCACCGTTCCCACCAGGCGTCTGTTCTCCGTTTCTTCCGCCGCGGCCATGACACTGGGTTTCTCCAGGCCCCCTCCGTCCACCGCCTGCACATCGATATAGGGACCGGAGATGTCGACCTCCAGCACATGGATCACCCAGGGCTTTTCCGGCGCCTCGAGAACCTTCTGGGTCACGCCCGGACCCACCTTCCGCACGCGGAGGGTATGGAGTTCCGGCACCCCCGCAAGCGCTGTAAGCGAACAACACAATATGCTGATGATCAATATCTTATATTTAGCCATCTCATCCTCTTTCTGTTTATATTATTGCTTTTGAAATTAGCCACCGGCGGGCACAATTCCAACGGAAATCTCTCCCCTTCTTCATCCATGAATTGCGTTGGAGTTTAGCAGTTTAGTGTTTAGAGTTTAGCGTTTAGAGAGCAGCTCTGAGGTGATCGAAGGGTTGAACTTGATTAGCCCGGCATGGAATGCCGGGATCGCGAAATGACATCCAATATCCCACAACCCCGACCTTGTGGAGGGGTTCGAATATTACTGCGTCCCGAAGGGATCCCTACGGGACAAAGAAAAGAAAAGGTAAAGGATCCGTGGCGTTATTTCAAAAAAAGGTATGAAATCACCAAAATTTCATGCTACATTTACTCTATGTTCAGACAACTAAATAATTTTCGTGCCTTATTGCCGCACTATGTCGAGACGCATTACCGCTACGCGGGATTCCCTTCGCTGTTCGGGAAAAAGGCCCCCCACATTCTCTTTGACATGCCGCGACGCTTGGAACCCGGACAGGACCTGCCGGTCTACTGCATTATCAAGGACGCCGACCACTATCCCCTGCAGATCCTCTCCTTCGAGGTGAAAACCCAGGGCGGGAAGACCCTGTACAGCGAAAGCTGCAATTTTTCTGTCAATACCTTTATCTTCCACCACCTCTGCTGTATCCCCCGGCAAAAGCTCGAGGCCTATAAGGGGTTCCCGCTGCACCTTATCCCCGAGGTCCGCGTCGAGCAAAGGGAAAGTCAGGACCGTCCGCATCCACAACTACCGGCAGCTGTCGCGCACACCTCTGAAAGTCTATATCGCCGCCAACAGGCTTCCGGGAAGCCCCCGTTACCTCTGGGCAGACCTGCATACGCATTCCATCTACACCCACAACCAGATGGAATTCGGTGCGCCGCCGGACGCCATTGCCGGAATGAGCCGGGCCTACGGCGTGAACGCGGCAGCGATCACGGACCATTCCTTTGACCTGGATGACGCCATGGGCGCCTTTCATGAGCCCGATCCGAAGCTCCCCCGCTGGAAGGCACTGACAAAGGAGATCCGCGAGACCGAAGATTTTATCTTCCTACCCGGCGAGGAGGTTTCCTGCGGGAACGAAAAAGCGCATAATGTCCATCTGCTCGTCTATTTTAACCCCGGGTATATCTACGGCGATGACGACAACAGCGGCGGGAAAGCCCGTCAGCGCCCCAAACTCGTCTACAGCGATATCTTTGGCCGCAAACATGAGAAAGCGGCCCTGTACGCGGCGCATGCGGCCGAAAAGGCCCCTTTTCTGCACAAGATGTTCCTGCACCGCGGCGACTGGCATATCCTGAGGACCCGCAAGGTGCACGGTTTCCAGATCTTCAACGGAAGGATCGACCGCCATGTGCGGCGGGCGATGCATCTCTGGAGCAAAAGCCTGCTGGAGGGACGCAAACAATTCATCATGGCGGGGAACGACACGCACGGCAATTTCAACCGCCTTCAGCGTGTGCTGATCCCGAACATCCTGCTCTCAGGGAATGAGCATATCTATTACGGAAGGCAGCGCACGGGACTCCTGAACGCCAGGGATCAGAAAAGCGCCGAAACGGCGCTCCGCAACGGCAGGATGATCGTCAGCAATGCCTACAGCCTGGAATGCGAAGTGAAAAATGAAGCCGGATGCCGCTTCTTCCTCGGCGACCGGGCCACGGGACACGATTTCAGGATCCGGGTTTACGCCTGCTCCGATGCGGAATACGGCCCCTTCAAGCATATCCGCGTTTATTTCGGCGATCTGCAGAAAAAGAAAGAGATCCTGCTCTGGCACGGGAACAGGATGCGCTACGAGCGCCAAAAGACCCTGCATTTCACCCCCGAAAATCCCGGCTACATCCGCGCCGAGCTCACCGACCGCCTCAGCGGCTGGAAACGCTTCACCTTCACCAATCCCATCTGGCTGAACTAAAACTGAGAAGCGTTCAGCGTTTAGCGTTTAGAGTTTAGAGAGCAGTGATTTTTTAAGAAAGAGGGACTCAGGGACGGAGAGACGGAGAGACCACGCCATCCTGAACGATATATGGTCATCCTGAACTATATATGGTCATCCTGAACTTGTTTCAGGATCCCCAAAATATGACGACAATCCATGATCACCGCCTTAAACTATATATCGTCATCCTGAGCTATATATGGTCATCCTGAACTTGTTTCAGGATCCCCAAAATATGACGACAACCCATGCTCACCGCCTTTAACTATATATCGTCATTGTATATTGCTTCTTAGCCTCTTCTTTACTCTGTCGTATGATTATAGGGATCCTGAAACAAGTTCAGGATGACGCGTTGGGGGTTCAGGATGACGGCGGGAAGGGTTCAGGATGACGCGTTGGGAGTTCAGGATGACGGTGAATATTTCTCTTCGTCTCGACAACTAGACAGCTAGACAACTCGACAATTGTAATACGCGGAGAGTTCTTATTTAACCCGTAATTAACGCTTTTTTCTGACGGTCTCGGGCAGGACAACCGCAAAGATCAGGAAGATCAGCGCCAGGGCGGCAAAGATGAGGTAAAGCTCCTGATAGCGTGCAAATTCGTGGGTCTGGTATTCCCGGCGCTCGCCATGCAGGATATGGTCGTAGATCGCATTCACCGGGTCCTTATCCGCCCCGAGGCGGTAATAACGCCCGCCCGTGGAGGAAGCGATGTCCTTGAGGGTGTTCTCCTGCAACGCCGTGGTGATCACCCGGTCGCGGGAGTCCCGTTTGTAATCCACCACCGTGCCGCTGCGGTCGTATACCGGAATGCGGGCGCCTTTCCGGGTCCCGACGCCCAGGGTGTAGATCTGCACGCCTTCGTTGCCGGCACGTTCCACTGCCTTGCCGATATCCTGCTCATGGTCCTCGCCGTCGCTGATCAGGATGACCGCCTTGTACTTCTGTTGCTCGTCCGGAAAAGCCTCACAGGCCGTGTTGATCGCCTCCGCGAAGGCCGTCCCCTGCACCGGCAGCAGGTCCGTGTCCATCATCTCCAGCAGCATCCCCGCCGTCCGGTAATCGGAGGTGATGGGACACTGCAGATGCGCCACGCCCGCGAAACCCACCAGTCCAATGCGGTCCCCCTTGAGCAGGCTGATAAGGCGCATGACCTCGTACTTCGAGCGTTCCAGCCGCGAGGGCGTGATATCGGTGGCGCTCATGCTGGACGAAAGGTCCAGCGCCACGACCACGTCCATCCCCTCCTGCTTGAGCTCCTTGAGCCCGGAGCCGTAGCGGAGCCCGCTCAGTGCCAGGATCATCATCCCGATGGCCAGAAGCAGCAGCACGTGCTTGAGCCCGCGAATCGAGCGGTGATCCTCCGCGAAGAGCCGCCCGAGCGTCTCGGGGTGGATATGCTCCTGCAGCCTGCGCCGGCGGTTCCGGGCGCTGACATCACCCAGCACCGCGATCACGGGGATCAGCAGCAGGAACCATAATACCTGGGGATGGGAAAAGCTTAGCATGTCGCGGGCCTCCAGAGTAGATATTTAAACAGATAGGCAAGCACCGCCATGATAAAGGCCGCCAAAAGGTACGGAAAATACAGCTCCTGCCAGTCCATGAACTGCCGTGCGTCGATCTCGGTCTTCTCCAGCGCATCGATCGCGGCCCAGACCTCCTGCAGTTCTTTCTCGGAATCCGCGCGGTAGAAGCGTCCTCCCGTTTCCTCCGAGATCCCTTTGAGAAGCCGCTCGTTCAGCGGCGGAATGCGCTGGGGGAACAGGCCGCTCATCACCATCCCCCCGCTTCCGGCCATGCCGACCGTATAGATCCGGACCCCGAAATCCTCCGCAAAACCCGCCGCGGTCATAGGATCCACGTCCCCCGCATTGTTCTCGCCGTCCGTCAGCAGGATGACCACCTTGCTTTTCGCCTCCGTGTCCCGCAGGCGGTTGATGCAGTTGCTGATCGCCAGGCCGATCGCCGTCCCGTCCAGGGATTGCGGCGCGATCTCCATCTTTGAGATCAGTTCGGAGACGATATCGTAATCGCTGGTCAGCGGACACTGCAGAAAGGACTCCCCCGCGAACACCACCAGACCGATGCGGTCGTGGTTCCGCCCGGCCACAAAGTTCTGTGCTACCTTCTTGGAGGCCTCCAGCCGGTTGGGCTTGAAGTCGTTCAGCTGCATGGAGCCCGAGATGTCCAGCGCCAGCATGATGTCGATGCCCTTTTTGCGGATCTCGCGGTTCACGTTCCCCCGCTGCGGACGCGCCAGGGCGGTAACCAGCAACAGCGCGGAAAACAACAGCAGGACCTCCGGGACAATGACTTTGTAATAGTAGTTCCGCTGCACGCTTTTCAGCGGCTGCGTCGTCCCCACGCGCAGGGCGTGCCGTTTGCGGTGCTGCAGGTAAAGGGCCGCGACAAAGGCGGCGGCAAGGGGAAGAATCAGAAAAAAGGCGTTCGGATAGGCGAATCGGAACATGGGCTCAGTTGCTTTTCGTACGTTTTTCGATCACATCGCTCATAAACCACAGGAGGATATCGGCGATCTCTTTATACACGTCTTCCTGCGTACGCTTTGTCTCGTCCTGAAGTTCCAGGGAATGGTTCGCATCCGGTACCAGCATCATACGGGCATGGGGATTCAGGGCGCCCACCAACAGCTCCAGCTTTCCGCGGTCGCAGAAAGGATCCTGCGTGCCGCTGACGAACATCATGGGCTTTTTCAGGGCAAACAGCGCCTTCCGGGAAAAGGGGATCCTGAGCCGCGGCGTATGCAGGGGCCAGGTCAGAAGCACGTAGCCCGCCGCATCTTCCGGGACCGCCTGTGCGGCGATCATCGCGCTCAGGGATTTTCCTCCGGCAAAGAAGAACTTCATCCCCGGGAGTTCTTCCCGCACATCCTCCAGGGCGGCGCGATAGGCTTTCCTGCACTTGGAGTGGGAAACAAAACGTTGTTTCTCCTGGGCGAAGGGATAGTTGAAACGCACCAGATTGACGTTCTCTTTCGGCAGGGCCTCACTGAGGTATTTCAGCAGGGGCTGGTTCATATCGTTGTAGCGGCCGTGCCCCAGCAGCAGCGTAACGTCCGAGGGTGTGTCCGGGAGCCGGTAGTCGACCAGGATCTCCGCATTATTATAGGGATATACGATATTCTCAATGTGTTTCATCTCTCTCCTCGTCATTTAATTCTGGTCGCTTGCTTCGTCCTCGTAATATTCCGGTCCCACCAGCACCTCGCGGGGCTTGGACCCCATAGGCGGCCCCACGATACGGGCCTCCTCCAGCTGATCGATCAGGCGGCCCGCACGGCTGTAACCCACTTTCAGACGGCGCTGAAGCAGCGATGCCGATCCCTGCTGATGCGCGATGACCAGCTGCATCGCCTCATTGAACAGCGAATCGCGGTCCCCGTTATTGAAAGGATCGAACTCATCCTCCTCTTCCTCCTCAATGGCGGTAGGCAGTACGTAATCGTCCTCTTTTTTCGGCTGGCGGCAAATATGCTCCAGCACATTCTCGATCTCTTCCAGGGAAATATAGGCATTGTGCAGACGCAGGGGATCCGAGCGTCCCGGCGGCAGATAGAGCATATCGCCCCGCCCCAGCAGTTTTTCCGCACCGTTCACATCCAGAATGGTCCGGCTGTCCGTCTTGGTCGCCACATTAAAGGCGATACGTGCGGGAAAATTCGAACGGATCACGCCGGTGATCACATCCACGGAAGGTCGCTGGGTCGCCACCACAAGATGGATGCCCACGGCCCGGGCTTTCTGGGCCAGACGCTGAATAGGCTGTTCGATCTCCGTCCTGCCCGCGGAATTCACCATCAGGTCCGCCAGCTCATCGATCACCACCACGATATAGGGCATCAGCGCTTCGCCGCGGTGTTTGATCTTTGCATTGTATTCCGAGATATCCCGTACCTTGTTCTTCAGCAGGATATCATAGCGCTCCTCCATCTCGACCACGGCGGAACGGAGCGCATAGATCGCGTTCTGTGCGTTGGTGATGACATATTCATCGACATCCTCCGAGGTGATCAGATGATACGGCTCCAGTGCCTGATAGATGGACAGTTCGATCTTTTTGGGGTCGACCAGGATAAATTTCACCTCATCGGGCGTGGCGCGGAAAAGGATGGACATGATAATGGCATTCGAGGCAGACCGATTTTCCGGATCCGGTGGTCCCGGCGACCAGCAGGTGGGGCATTTTATCAAGATCAAAGGTAAAGGGAATGCCCTCGGCGGTCTTTCCCACCGCAATGGTCAGAAGACCTTTCGCCTCCGTGAACGGCCGGGAATTGATAATGGAACGGTAATGGATCAGTTCGGGATGACGGTTCGGGATCTCCACGCCCACAACGGTCTTCCCCGGAATGGGCGCCACGATGCGCACATGTTTGGCGGCCATCACGCGTGCAATATCATCTTCGAGATTGACGATCTTGTTGACGCGCACACCGACACCCGGTTCCACCTCGTACATCGTGATCACGGGACCCGGGATGATCCTGGTCACCCGTCCTTCGACACCGAATTCCGCGAGGGTCCGGGTCAGCTTGTCCGCCTTTTGGCGCAGCTCGTCCTCATTGTAGCCGCCGTTGTCCGGCGCCTCGGTCAGCAGATCCGCAAAAGGAAGCTGATAGGGACGTTCATCGATCTTCCGTTCTTTTTTCTTTTGCGGACGGATCTTCTCTTTTTCGGCGATCTCCGTATGGCGGGGTTGGGCTTTCTCACGGGAAGGCGCAATGACATCCTCATTTTGTACGGGATCTTTCGGCGGGAAAAAGTCTTCCGTCGCTTCTTTCCGGATATTTTCCTGTGGTTTTTCTTTTTTCTGCTTTTTTTTCAGTCTCCAGAAGCGGTTTTTAGGTTTTTCCGTGTTTTTTTCCCTGAAGCTGAGGGATCTGAAGGGCGTTGTCAGACTGAAACGGAAAAAGCCGCTGATCAGGATAATGATCGCCGCGATGGTCACAATGATCGCCGGCACCGGTCCCAGCCAGTCCGACAAAAAGTACGCAAAGGTCCCGCCCACAAATCCACCGGGGATAAAACCGGTTTCAGCATGCAAACCGTTCTGCGCGATCGGCCCGATGGAAAAAAGTATGCTCAGCAGCAGGATCGATCCCAGTCCGAACCAGGTAGAACGTTTAAGAATGCGTTTATCCCAGCGGAACAGCGTAAAGAGTCCCCAGGCAAAGAGCAGCGGAACGAATCCCCAGGCGAACCAGCCCACACCGAGCTTTATGAAAAAATAGGAAATGAACACACCCGCGATGCCCATCGTATTATCGATGAGACTGTAGTGATTCATGATCAGTTCGTCGCGCGGGGAATAGCTGGCAAAGCTCATGGCAAACAGCACGGAAAGGATGATCAGGATCAGTCCCAGCACCTCCAGCTGCCGGCCATTCAAACGCCGTTTATTGTTATGCTCGCTTTTCATTTTCATGGACGAATTTACGCTTTTCCCTCCCCGCCGTCAAGCGATTAAAGCGGCGGATCATCTATCCACGGATTTCCAGATAAAGAAAATGTCGAGTTGTCGAGTCGTCTAGTCGTCGAGCTAAGTGCACCCCAACGCGTCATCCTGAACCCCCAACGCAGTCATCCTGAACCCTCCCTGTAGTCATCCTGAACTCGTTTCAGGATCCCTATAATCATACGACGAGAGAAAAAGCGCTGAAGACTAAGAGACTAAGAGAGGTCGAGCCGTCGAGTCGTCTAGTTGTCGAGGCAGGTGCACCTTCTCGCAGTCATCCTGAAAAATCTGCTTCAGCAGATTTATTCAGCCCGAAGGGCTCCGAAGGAGGATCTGCGTTGGCATTAACAAAAATGAATAATTCCACTGCATTGAGCATCAAGCCTTTAAAATATTCATGTTAATTCCCCGATATACATTGGAGCAGGATGTGGACGGTAAAAGATCCGTGTAATTTGTGGCAGAGGAGATATTTCCTTGCATTATAATCCCATTTGCATTAAAATACCCCGCTTATTGGAGGATTAGGCTAATTGGTAAGTCAGCGGTCTTGAAAACCGCCGCCCTTTGGGCTTGGGGGTTCGAGTCCCTCATCCTCCGCTTTCTGAGAATACAGTCTATAAAAGAAAAGGATCCGTTGTGCAGGATCCTTTTTTATTACTATCGCTCTTTTTAGAAGGTAAGAGTGTAAGAGGGTTAGTTTTTGTAGTAAGATTTGTTGGCGTTCATTTCCATGGAGTGGACTTCCTCTTTCAGCCGCTGAACATGCCCCCGTCCCAATGCCTTGACCTCACAGCCCAGACGGAAGTAGCGGCGGATCGTGTCGTCTTTCAGGATCCCAAAACAATCGACAATAGCCAGGGGTTTTCCGGCCCATTCCACGATCTTGTCCGGATCAAGATGCAGGTATTCTTTGTGAGGAACAGCCAGGATCAGCGCATCGGTCCCGGGTAAGGTGGCAGAAAAGTCCTTTTCCACCTGCAGCTCTTTCAGGCCTTCCTGGTTGCTAAAGAAGCGCGCCTTGGACTGGCCCGGTGCGGGGTAGCTATCTTGCGATATGAATTCGTACCAATGCTCCACATAGGGATCGTGTACACGCACATACATGCCCATCTGGGTGAGTTTACGCACCATTACCTCGGACCCGCTGTAGCGCGTATCGCCTACATCCTGGCGATAGCTGGCTCCGCAAAGCAGCACCTTTGCGCCTTCAATATTACAGTCCATATTTTTCACGGCATCGCATACCAGCTCTGCGGCATGAAGTGCCCGGGTATCGTTTATATCAATGGCCGCAGGTGTCATGCGGAAAAGGTCATCGCCGTCATCAAAACCCAGAATATGGCGATAGGCCCAGTAACCCAGACCTCCGTCTTTGGGTAAACAATACCCGCCAATGCCCGGTCCCGGAAAGATCATATTGCTGTGCGTCGGGCGCATTTTGATAGCATTGACCACTTTGATGAGGTCAACACCGTTGCGTTCCGCAAAGATGCTCCATTCATGCAGAAAGGCCAGTATCGTGGCTCTGTAGGAGTTTTCGATGATCTTGGTGGTTTCGGATTCAATGGGGCGGTCCATCACGGTGAGAGGGTATTCCTTCGTATTAAGGACTTCATGCAGGAATTTTTCAACCCGCGATCGGGCTTCTTTGTTACAACCGGAACAGACCCTCCAGAAATCGCGGATACTTCTTACGTATTCCTTGCCGGGCATTACGCGTTCAAAGCTGTGCGCCAGCAAGGGTTCCGAATGAAGACCGCGGTCAGTAAAAACTTTCTTCATGATGGGCCAGGCGACGAATTCCGTCGTGCCGGGAGCCACGGTGGTCTCTATCAGTGTCAGACAATGCGGCTGCACCTTTTCGCCGATCGTGCGGATGGTGGCCTCAAGTGCTGCCATATCGGTGTTTCCGCTGATCATATTGTCCAGATCCCGCTTCACATAATCGCATTGCACATCCACTACCGCACAATCAGCCAGTGTTAAGCAGTCGTTGTTAAAGGTAGCTGTCAGCGTTTTTTCCCGATTGACACATTGATCAATAAGCACGTCCACTTCCGGGTCTTCCGATTTGACCGGCGATACTCCACGGTTTAACATAGGAATTTTCCAGTAGCTGCGCGTGCTGGGACGTTGGCAAACAATGACAAATTTTGAGAACTTCCCGTCTTTATCGCGGGTATGGGCAACGACCGCAGCCATAACGGCTCCTACAAAGCCTGCTCCCATGACCACGATCACTTCCTGCCCTTTCTCCCGCGCACGGTCTGCCATTTCTTTTATACGTGTAAATTCAGGTTTGTAATCTTTTTCTTCGGGTAGCGAAAATTTTTCACCGGCGGGGTTGATAGACCATTTGATGTTACTGTCTGGTGTCATGTGCTGTTTTTTCCTTATTATTTTTTTTAGAAGTTGAGAACCTAAGAAGATTAGTTACAGGTATTCATTCAACTAAACTTCTTATCTTCTTATTTTCTTATCTTCTTTTCAGTAAGTAATATTGAAACATCCCTTAGAAATTAAAATAAACACCGCCAGCAATATTAAAATGACTGGATAGCAATCCCTTTTCAATCCAATAGCTGGCTTTCAAATTCAAACCGAAATAATCCATTAATTGATAATAATGGTCCGTTTTAAATCCCCAAAAAACCGAAGGTTCGCCGCCGTCTGAGACATAGGGAAAAGCTTCGTTCCATTCGGCGCCGGGTTCGAGTGGATCGTTACTTTCATGACCTTGATAATGATCGGTATTATAGGGACTGTAGACGACATCATCTCCATACTGTCGGTAGATAAATTGTAATTCACCTTGATATTTCTTTTGCAAATAGCTCACGCTGCTTTTTATTTCCCACAAATTACTTCCCATATGGTGTCCTATCGGAAGATTTTCATGGACCAGATATTCAATAAAACCACCACCAGAAGAATTGCCCGTGGCATAGACGCGGTTGGCGATGCGTGTATAATTCACATTCCAATGCAAATCGGGGACAATATTTTTTATTCCGACTGTCGTATTAAACCCGAATTTATTGGGTTCCAGATCGGAATAGGTATGTTTTTCGGTCATGAAGTCGTCCATGATGAATTCGCCGTGAAGAAAAAATTGTCCGACATGATAAAAGAAGTCCAGGGACATCATGGAATTCGTGCCGCCGATATTCTCATTGCGCTGATAGAGGTAGTAGATCAAAAAGGGATTAAAGAGCGCGAGATTCATGGGGCGCTGAACGCCCTGATAGAGGATGTATTCATTCAAGGCAATATAACCATGATCGAAGAGATTGACAGACACGCGGTGTCCGTTGAGATTACGCAAATAGCGGTCACCTCCCGAATGCATATCATTCAGGCGCAGATAGTAGGAAGATACTTCCAGCCATTTATTCCAGTAGGCAAGATGGATCTGATCGTAGGAATACTGATAGCGGGAAAAGAGCATACTTTCATGGAAATACATGCCCGGCAGGAAATAATCGCGGCCGAACTTGAGATAAAAATGCTCGGTTTCGTATTGGATCTTGCTGATCTCAAAATCTCCGCGGTGGCCTGCCTGCGTTTCCCCCAGGTAGCTTTTGCGACTGTCGATGATGTCGTATTTCCCGTTCTGCGCCATAAAACTGACATAGAATGTCAGATCTTTCGATGCACGACCGTAAATAACCGGAACAACCGTATAATTGAGCTTATCATTATAATTCCAGGAAGGCTCTATGGATGCATTCTGCCAAAAAATGTCTGCCTGAACTCCCGGACGGATAAAATTACTCGTATCCTCGAAGGCCTCTTTAATCAAAATATCAGATACTTTACGGGTATGCATTCTCTCCCAGTTGTATTTCTGGATTAGGAAATTACGTTCCAGGAGGAAATTATTTTGGATTTGAGCCAACAGTAAAAGTGGAAAAACAAAAAGGAATATCAATCGCATTGATAATCTAAACATAATTAATCACGCGCTTCTCTCCCCTCTTACAATAATATTATAAAAAATGATCGCTCCGTATTTGATGTCTGTGAGGATGGTGTATTTCTTATAGGATTCGATGTATTTTATTTCGGAGGCGACAATCTCTTCGATGGTTTCGGGGAGGTCGACGTAAAAAGGCGGCAGAATACCGGGCTTTAATTGTTTCCGGTACTCGCGGAATGCTTCCGGGTAGAGTGTGAGATAATGTTCACTCAAGGCACGGACACCCACAAGTTTGATCTCACCCCGAAGGAAATTTATAACCTGGGGAAGCTCATCGATCCACGTTCTGCGGAGTATTTTCCCCCAATTACTGATGCGGAAATCATTATTGAGTTTCCCGCCTTTTGCCAGGCTGTTCTGTTCATATATGTATTCCTGAAGATATTCCGCATAGGGATGCATGGTGCGGAATTTATAGATCCGGATGCTCTTTCCATTTTTACCGATGCGCTGCAGGGAAATAAAGGGTCCATAACTCGGATTGGTATTCTCATACGGCACATTTACCTTTGTGGCGATAAAATACATCAGTCCGCGGATCTCAACCGTTTCAATGATCCTGAACCCTGCATGAACCAAACGCCCCAGGATCTCCGTTTTGGATAAGGTCCGGTTTCTCCCGCCGGTCAAAAAAATAATTGATCTCCCGGGTAACGGGAAGTTTGGGCAATACGCGGCGGAAAAGAAAGTGCAGAAAATAGAATAAACGGCCAAAAGGGCGTGGATATCGTTTTAAGAATTGCGCATATACTCCTTTGATCGTTTCACCGGAACTGACAAGATATCCTCCCGACTCAATCTTTTCGTTCAGGAGCTCAAAATAATCATTGATACGTTTAAAATCATTGACCTTATGTAAATTGATCAAAAGTTTTTGTGACCCGGCAGGAATATTTTCGATATTAAAAACCGTTTGCGTATCCAGTACCATGCATTCCCGGTCACGTATTCCCCTTACATTTATGTGTTTCTTCAGCAATGTGAAAAGCCGGGGATAGCTTTCTGCGAGAAATCCTTCCAGTAGCGGAAGCACAGATGCCTCGTTCGCAGGAAGGTCCGGATACCTTGCGGGTCCGGTATCGTCTGCCCGAACCTCTTTAGCATCCGAGGGTGTGACAGCCAGGATAGTTTCGCTCTCATCCATATTCCGGATAACCTTGCTATGCAGACTGATATATAATGCAAAAATGCATTCGATGACCGTTGACAGTACGACGGTACCGAAAACAATAAGTCGTGAATAATCAAAGAAGTGGAAGAGATAGACTAGAATGGCAAGCAGAAAAAAGGTGAAAATATTTGCCCGTATGATGGGTACCAAAAAATCCCGAAAACGTTCTTTTTCTGCGAGCCGGTGTTTTCCGGTAAAAAGATTGATGATAAATTCCCATATCAGAAGTCCTATCAGATAAGGGTAGAACGTCGGCAGATAGATCCGCAAGGTTGCGGGCTTCAGCCATATCAGGAACATAAAGGCCAAAAACACCCATAAAAGGTTCAGGAACATTAATCCCCATTGATTATTCCGCAAATGAAGATGCCGGAAATAGCTGAATTTACCTTTTCTATAACGTTTCCGGTTGGCCAGATAATAAATGATCCGGGAAATGATCTCTATACCAACGACAAGCAAGATCTGCAGAAAAAGGGAATCATAACTTTTGTGGTACATCTCAAATGATATCACGAACAAGCTCAGCAAGCCCCATGCCACAAATGCATTCAACAGGATCGCAATTATCTCATGACCCACACGCCGGTGTTCAAAACGGTATTTTCCGAAAATAAAGGACAAAAATATCCATGCTACGAAAAATAATGCATAATAAGCATTAAACGGGATCTCTCCCTCACGAAGATATCCCGGTAAAAGCACCACTACAGCCAGTAAAAGGATGTCGACGAGAAAGGCGATGGTGGTTTTTGCTTTTATAGGCATGTTTAAGAGTTTAAGAGTTTAGGAGTTTAGATTTGATCAATATGCTTTTTGCAACATTCTTGACGTTCTGCATGATTAATTCATTTAACCATGGTAAGGGTTTGTCGGTCCAGCGTTGGGGATGAAAGGTCATCATGACCTTTTTGGGAAAGCGGTCTTCCTCAATGGCACGAATAATGTCATGTGTAGAATGAAATACTAAACCTTCTTTGGTCCACCTTTCCTGTTGTGGCAGTTTATCACGGACACTAACCTTGCAACCGTCCCAGCGGCGGCCAGTATCGGTCAAATAAAAGACCTCATCGAAATTTATATCAAAGTAGGGTTCGCCGATAATACCGTAATCCCTGTAATCATATTTTTTCCAGAGATCCCGTGAATCCCAGGAAGAACGTGGCGAGCCGTGCATGCAAATGGTGGAAACAGGGACTATCTTGCGTAATTTCTCCAGATTGCGTTGAAAATCATCTATGGTGGCTTTCATATTACCGTTACAGGTTGAAAGGTTTTCATAATGATATCCTATCTCATGACCGAGTTCATGAATTTCTTTTATAACTTGTTCATCCCAACTTTGGGGAACAGCACGGAAATAATATGTGCCCTCAATACCGATATTCGACTCAATACGCGCCATTGCAAGATTTCTTTCAGGACGGGCGTCCACATCATGGCGCAAAATAATGACTTTTCCCTGTGGAAATCCTAAATATTCTTTTAAGGTTTTAAAAGAATAATGATTAGCCGAAAGTGATGGGAGAAGTTTTTTATAGATCTTTTGTGTGAAGTCCATTATTAATTCCATTTTTGAAATAATATTTTCCCAAATAAATAAGGGAAGGACGCAAAAAATACTCCCCAATCCTTTTTATGCAGCTCCGCAACCACAAGTTTTCTTGCTTTTATAGATTTTTTCCATAATTTATAGGAGCAGTGCCAAGGCTTATAATTGAACCTGTAACGTATCATACAGTTAAAAAAATCCTGAAATATCTTTATGTATTTGACATCCCCATTTTTTACCTCAGACTGAACTAACTCTGTATTTTTTCCTAATAAAGATTGATATGCGATTAAAGGAATATTTACACCACAATAGGGCGTTATTCCAATCCATGACCACGGACGAGGATTAACTTCAATCAATCTGAATTCTTCAGTTATCTCATCTCTTTTATATTCGAATTCAGCGATACCCTCAAATTTAAGTTCTTTTACCACTTTTTTGGTATTTTGGATTAAGTATTCGGGAACTACATGACTCTCACCAAGAACATTATCTCCAATATCAGCCGGATAACCGCGGACTTTACGACCAGCAAATAGAGCTTTTATTTCATGTTTGCTATTTGCATATATTCCAACAGTGTACATTGTATCTGAATAACCTTGAACATATTCCTGAAAAACAATATGTTTTAACAATCCTTGATTTTTCTCAATAAATTGTTTTAGCTGTTCTTTATTATTTAATAAAACTAACCTGGTTTTTTTAAGATTATTGCTTATCCGTTGACTGTAAACTTCCGCAGGTGGTGATTTATATTTAGGTTTTGCAACTATTGGAAATTGTTTTTCACTAATGTTATCAAGATCATGAAAATCCCAGGTTTGCGGAGTTAAATAGTCTTTTTGTTGACCGATTTTATAAAACAGGTCTTTTGAAAGCAAAGTATTAACTGTTTTATACGAAGCCACACAGGGGATTGCCACTTCAGACAGCTTTACTTTATACTTGGCAGTAACAAGCGCCCATTCATCATTAGTTGGGAACAATATCGGTTTTAGTGGTAGTTTGACACAAAATTCATATAAAAATCCAATAAATGCTTTTTCATTTCGAACAGGATTAGGACATTTCCTGAATTTGGCATATTTACTGAATGCACCCACTGAATAGGTACTATCAAACGCAAAACAAGAAATACCTCTCGAACCTAATTCCTGAATTATACTCAGGCCGTTATAGGAAGTATTATAAACTATTACAGGATTAATATTTTCTTGTGATTTATAACTCATCGAGTAATTTGTTTATAAGGAGTATATTTTCTTTTAAAATTAAATATGACAGCTATACCATTATATAGCCAATAAAGAAAATGTTTGAAATTGGAAATCTTAAAAAAGTAACGACCACCTTTTTGAATTTCACCTTTGTGTTCATTTTCTAACTGTTTAATTGCTGTTTTTAACAACTCTGCCGTTAATTTCGAAGTTTTTATCAGGATTTTTTTGGGGCTAGTTGGTAATGAAATCCCAAATTCATCTTTAACAATAACATGCCCTTCATCAATTTTATCTGTTATTAAATGTATACTGGCACCGCCTTTTTTTTCCCAATTTGACCAATAATGTTTAAATGGACTTGCTCCTTTATAATCTGGTAATAGCGAACCATGACAATTTAAGCATGCTTTTTGAGGAATTTTGATAATAGAACCGGGCAAAATTGAATGCCAGCCACAACTTATAAGGTATTTGGGTTGAATAATGTATAAGAATTTTTTTATATCGTTATTCGATAAACAAACATAAAAACTAATAGAATGTTTCTCCGCAAAATCAATTATTCTACCATTATTAGAATCTGTAAGAATGATTGTACTTTCTATTGATACAAACTTTTCAATAAGCAAATCATTTAAAACTATAGAGGGTTTTAGGTGATTAGCGCTAACTAAAAAAGCATAATAAATTGATTGGTTTTTATTTTTCATAAGTATTTTATTTTTTTCTGAACAGTTTTAGAACAGATAACATTTTTCCCTCTTTAAATAAATAGAAAATTATCATGTTGGAATATCGGATAAGGATCAACCATTTTCTCCAAATAAATTCAAAAGGGATGTATAAAAAACGTGGCCAGTATAGAATAATAGAAAGAAAACTAAACCATAATTCAAGGTAAAAGATTGTTGATTTATTCAATTCTTTTACAAATGGCTTGTATTTATGCTGTTTTACAAAAACCTTTTTAAAAACACTTTTGGTTGTATCAAAAACTAAGAGTATACTTATCCGATTTATCCATTTCCATATTTTATAGGTTAAACTGAACACTGGATGATATTCTTTTGTAATGTGGTATTGTTTAGGTTTTTTTTTAGGATAAAACATTTGGGTACGAGGTTTTATAAAAAAATTTGGGAATAGAAAATTACCTAGGCTAAACCATGCATATTTGCCTTTATGTTTCAGAGCACCCTGCACCCTGTGCGAATGCATCCCAATAATGCTGTACACTTTATTCAACTCCAGTAATTTTTTTGCAAGTTTGATATCTGATTCCGGTGGTAACCAGACATTTTCCCTGCCCCAGTGAAATATTAAAATTGCTTTAGCATTTTCTGGAAGTTTGTTTACAGATGCTTTTATTTTTTCATACGTTAAAGAATTGACACCATACTCAACAGATTGGGCTAATTGTACTTTTTTTAGATAACTTTTACCAAATGCACAAAAGGATAAAAGGTAATATTCATTTCCTAAATGAATTGCTTTTGACGCTTCTTTTTCATTAATTCCAGCACCTATATAAGCTATATTGTTTTTATTTAGAAATTCTATTTTTTTTTTAAATCCGGATTCCCCTTTATCCTGAATATGATTGTTAGCAAGACTTACTATGTTTATTTTATTATCCAGTAGATAATTCAGACTTTTTAAAGGCGCAACCACAGTACTTTTATTTTTAATATTTGGCATATCACCAGAACCTTGCTCAAGATTGCATACTCTTAAGTCAGCGGAATTAAATTCATCAACATTAATGGATTCACCATCAAAGCTTAAAAGATCTCCTCCTAAAAATAGATCTCCCGTGAATACAATTTTCATGCTTTAAATCTATCTTGATATTCAGGGTGTTTTTTCATTGTTTCAAGGCTTTCAGGATAATTTTCAATAAACCAGACAAGAAAGGAACTGGGGTTAATTTTATCTTTTATTAAATTTTTTTGTCTTTTTTTATAAGTTTCCTTTAGATTTTCCTGATTTAATATTTCCGAAACTTTTTCTATTACACCATCTCCATTTTTAAAACAATGATTAATGTTATAAACTTCATCTTGCTCTTTGCAGTAACTTACATCCAATGAGTTAACATATATCGTCGCAGTACCAAGTACTGATGCTTCCGAAGCTGTAGTAGCACCTTCACTTATACATAATGTTGCCTCAGCTAGCACATCATGTAAAAGTTCTGGAGGAATATTTAACTTATACTGCTCAAGAGATTTCGATAGTTGACATTCTGATGATATAAAAACTCTTCCCTGTTTAGAAAGAAATTCAATTAGAGCTAATTTTTGGCTTTTTGTAAATCCTCTTTGGTTCGTATCATGAAAAGAATCCCATGAGATAAATCGTAAAATATAAAATTCTTCTTCCATTTCTAAACCCAATGCTTCTCTTACCTTTTCTGTCTTAAGTTTAAAATAATTAGGATGTAAGTATAGTAACTCCATATATCCATTAAATTTAATGTGTTTATTCCCATATTCTAATCTATATACAGAAGGAGTAGTAAAGCATCAAGATACGGCATCAACAATTTTGCATTAAGTTTTATATGATCTGAATCTCCGGTCGACACACATGGTTTACCCATAATTTTTGCAATATGCATAGTATAATGTGACCCATGACTTAAATAAATATCCGGTCTAAATTTTAAGTGGTAATAAAAAAGTAAAAGATCTGCTTTGAGCATATAAAAAATTTTTCCTATAATACTCTTAGCTCCCTTTCCTCTATTTTTAAAACCTATATTTTCTGCCCTTAAAAGCTTGTGTATCACCTCTCTATCACGAGCAACAATTAAAAATTCATGACCTCTTCTCTCCATAATTTTTATAAAGTTTTTGAAGTAATGAACATGAGCCGGATGACCTATATCAATTAGTATTTTCATATTATCCTATTATATATTATATTTTATTCCAGTAGGTGCATAATTAGAATCTTGGTCTTTCTCAAAAAAAACAATTGTTAATGAACAACTCCGAGGCAAGCCTCAAGGAATTCTATTGATTAAAAAAATGCTCAATTACTTCCTGTTGAAAAATTTCACAATAGCGATTTATAGAGTCAACATTGTTTAAAACAAACTTCATTTTTTCTTTATTTTCGTTAAATATCTGTTTGTACTTTTTAAAGTCATTTAGTATGACTTCAATTTCATAGTTAACCTTAGATACATCATCAATTTCTAATAATGCTATTTCATGCTTAGCGATGAATTTTGAATAAGGTTGCCAGCTACCGCTTACTACAATAGTACCAGAGTATAGAGCTTCAATAACTGATGCTGCAAATTGATCAGAGATTCTCATGTTAACGAAGATATCGGATCCTTTCAATAAAGCTAAATACTCCTCAGCTGGTAAATAGGTAGTTAAAAATACACAGTTGTAATCTTGTAGTTTTTTCTTAGCATAAGAAATGGTACTTATTTTATCCTTCTCATAAAATCTGGAAGCTGAGTAAGTAAGAGGGAATATTAAAGTTAGATCAGTAGATCTAATAACTCCCTTATTTTCTAATTGAGCCAAGCTGTCAATAATTCTTATGTGTTGTTCATTTTTGGAAGCACATGTGCCAAGAAATACAGTTTTACTTCCCTCTGAAATATTATATTTTTTAAATACTTTTCTAATATCATTTTTACTAATACATTTTAATTTATCAATTGTTACTATAGGAAGTGGAAAATGTTTTGTCTTTTTTTCCAGTTCCAAATATGTCAAATCATTAAAATTTTTCAAAAAATATTCTCTTAACTCTTCAGATGGGAACAGTATAAGGTTAATGTTTTCCAAAAAATATAATTTTTTTTTCATATTTTTCTTATTCAATTTAAAATCACTACCGAAAATTAGCACATAATTTATTTTCGCAACCTTAAATAATAATTTAGCTAGAACAATATATTCTAAACGACAATACATAAAAGTTGCAAAATCATATTTTCTTCTGTTTTTGATAACAAGAATTATCAAGGCTAAAATATTAAGTGGTATATAGAAAAAAGGAACTTCTAATTTCTTGGGCAGGGAAAAAATTGTTTTACATTTCCGACTGGAAAAATCCATTATTCTTCTTCTCTTGGGATCATAAGCAGTAACTTCATGACCTCGTTTAACAAGTTCTTCTACAATTACCTGAATATACTCGGCTGTAAAGATAAAATCTTTTCTTGTATTGCGAAATATAAAAATTTTACTCATTTGTTTTCCACAACCTTTTTCAAGCTAATTTAGCGTAAAAAAGGGACCATTGTACTTTTTCACAGAGACATATTTCTAATTTTTAATTTTCATAAGCAATCGATTTTTGCCTAAATTTATTATATCCCACACGCATTAAAGTACCTATCGTGAAATAAAAATATGCATTAAAAGTTAAATAAGTTATACCCGAACTAAGATCATTTATCAACCTGATGATTATTAATGTTAAAGCTAAATGATATAGTGTTTCATATATTGGTATTATCTTTCCTATAGTATAATAATTCTTAATTCTTTTCCAAAATCTATAATATAATAACAGAAATAAATAAACGCCTAATAATCCTCCACTCCACAATAACCTTGCATAGGAGTTATGTGTTTGCCTGCCACTGCTACTAACAAAATCTGCTTCCCGTGTCATTGTTTCTTTATCATTAAACACTTCACCAGACCCAAAAAGCAAAGATATGGGTGAATCATTAACCTGGTTCCAAATAAATAAATTTTCTTTATATCTACCTTCTTCCGTAATGGAATATTCACTTGAAAATCTTGAGCTTCTAGCAGTGACCCTTTCAATAAATAGTTCTGAAGAAAATACAACGTAGAAAAGTGTACCCAAAATAATAAGAAATATAATTCCATATTTTTTGTTAATTTTCTTCTCGTAATATAACCACATAACAAAACCTAAAATCAGCAAAATAATATTTGTTCTTTTAAGAATTAAAACAAAAATTATTATCCCTAAACTTGATAGCAAAATAACAAAAAGCTTCTTTTTGTAAAATGGGAGTATAAAAAGTGCTTGGATTATTAAAAAAGTGGGAATATATAAGCCCTGTAAACCTATGTAGCCAGTTTTAAAAGAAGATAGCACCCCACCATAATAACTAGTTCCAACGGAGAAAACATTAGCATATATAATATAGCCAACAAAATATATAAGAATAATAAGGGATTTTTTAGTAAAGTCTTTAAATTCTTCAGGTGACTTAATAATTGAATATCCTACAATGAAAAATAGAAAAGGAATACTGAATTTAGCTAAATAATTATAGGTCATGACATAATTGGAACTGAACAAACCTAAGAAGACAAAATATACAATAATAATGGCCAATATTCTATTAATACTGCACTTTGCATATTTTCTTTTTGATAAGAAAAAATATAATAAAAATCCAATATTTACGATATATTGGAGAGAAATTATTAACGACCTATCCGAATACATCATAATGATTGTATCGATTACAGTATTTATTAATAGCACTATAATGAAAACATTTAGCATACGCCTATTTGATTTTTCAAATGATTTTCTTATTTTCATTTTTTAATACTACATCCTTTTATTATCCCTGAAGCTAAAGATAAAACATCAATAGCTAGAAATCTTTTAACAAAATAAAGAGACAACCCTACATTAAAAATATGAGAAATACTGGTTGCTATAATCGCTCCCTGAGTTTGTAATAGTTTTGTTAGTATAGATAACATAAGTAAATAAAACATTGATCCTGTTATTATTCTTATCAAGTTTTGGTTTAATAAACCTGCCATTGATAGCATTGTAGCCGTCCAACTCATTGTGAATGAGACTATTATACCAATTGTTAATATTCCAAACATATATATGGTATTATGAAAATCATATGATAAGAATGTTTTTACATATATTATATATCCTATATTACTAATTATATAGAGTGGAATAGCACTTGCTAAGGTAAATTTAAGTAATTTATTGATAGAACTTTTAATATGTTCAACTCTATTTTTCGCAAAATGATGAGCAAAAAAGGGATTAAAATTCTTTTGAACTGAAGATGAAAAAATCAATATAGCTTGTCCAAATATTACCATAAAGGAGAATATTCCCGCAGCGGCGTTTCCTATAAAATAACCAACAATAAGAATGCCTAATTTATGATTAAAATCACTTGCAAGCCTTGCTAATATGGATTTACTTCCATAGCGTAGATGAACCCTCAGCCAATTCTTTGAAATATGTATTCTATAGTATTTATTGTTTATTACTGCTAGAATTATAAATAATAGGAATTCAGATAAAGAATAAACAATTAATAAATAATTTATTTTATCATCTATAAATAATATGATGATTAATGAAAATATCAGGATCATTAGCCATCGAAGCGAACGAGAGATGGCATAGATATTCATTTTTCTTAAACCTGTTAGCAAAGAATTTGAGTTTCTGTTCAGTATAAAAAAAACTATTCCGGGGCAAACATACTTTATTCCACGTGCAACCTCCTCTGAGCTGAATACATTAGGAAAATTAGTAGAAATAAGATAAAGACTTGTAGCGATTATAGTTGAGAAAAAGAGTAATATTAATTGCGAAGTAGAAAAAGACGCTATTAAGTTTTGGTGGTCATCTTTAAATTCTGCTGTGTGCTTTATAGTTGAAAGCTCAATACCAAAACCCGCTAATAATGTGAATAATGTATAAATAGCTAGTACTTGTGAATATATCCCAAGACCTGTAGCAGCATGGTTATTTGCTACCAATGTTTGCAAAATTAAACCGGAAAAGCCAACTATTAAAGTTGCGATAAATGTCCAGGAGGTATCTTTCACAAATTTTTGTTGAAATATTGATTTTGTTTTTTCTAAAATTGTATTTATCATACTAATTTAAGGTTTATTTTTTTAAGATACATATCCCACTCACCAATATCGATCCAGGATTTTTCACTGACGGGAAATACTCCAATTCTACCATTTCTTGCCATAATCTTCTCTATTAGATCTGTGATATGAAAAAACTCATTTTGGGGGATTTCCTCGATCAGATGCGGTTCCAAAATGTACATGCCCGAATTGATTAAAAAGCTCAGTTCAGGCTTTTCTTTTAATGCAACCAGCCGACCTTCCTCACAAGTTTCCAAAGTTCCATAGGGTACTGGATAGTGCCGAAATGAGCCAATTATGGTTAACTCGTTATTGTATTCTTTATGGTATTTATAGATTTCATAATAATCTTCTTCAATCAAGATATCACAATTGGAAATGAAGAAGGTTGAATCAATTTTGCCATTTAATAGATGCAAACTACCGGCAGTGCCTAAAGGTTTATTCTCTTCGAAAAAATCAATTTCGTAATCTTTATCTATTGTCTGAAAATAATCTCTAATCATCTTTGCTTTATAGTTTACCGAAAGATAAAATTTGCGACAACCAACTTTACGAAAATTTCTTATAATATGCTCAGAAATCGTCTTTTCATCAATAGGTATTAAAGGTTTTGGGATGATGTGAGTAAGTGGACGCATGCGAATACCCTTGCCGCCTGCCATAATAATTACCGGTAGATCCAATTTTTCTTCATTGCGTTCTTTTTCCTGGAAAATATCTTTCCAAAAAATTACATCTACCAGATTATTTTCGCTATCAACAATCGGCATAAACTCAGTGCGATTTTGCAGCATTTGCGCTTTGATCTTATCCATATCATCCTGCGGAGATGCAACATTTACTATACTGCGCAAAATATTGGAGATTGGCTCATCTAAAGAATGATTATTGATGATAGCTCTTTGGATATCGCCAATACTGAGAAGACTGATGAACTTATCTTCTGTCATAACCAAAAGCAGACGTGCACCGGTTTTATCCATTTGCTTTAAAGCAGATTGTATATCAGTATTTTTTGAAATTATCAAATTGTGTTTATCTTTCATCAATTTCCCTATATCTAAGTAATCTTCTATTGTCAGCATTCTTTATTCTCTCTTCCCATTGCTTAACAACATTATTGTATATCTTCTCATTGTGAATTTTCTTGCCAATAAAAAATTGACAATTATCTTTTGAAAAGCTTTGTTTAAATTTCAATAAACTATCATCCTTTTCAGTAGAGTTTCCTCCACCAAAATGGAAAAATTTACATTCTTTTTTTTGAGCAAATCTTATCGCCTCATCCAACATAAGATTACTCGTTGCATTATTGTTACAATTTTTACTTCTTCCTGATAAGTGATAATGAGCATAATTTCCATGAATCATTAAAATCATAGCAGCTTGTAATTCTTCACTTGAAGAATCATACACATTGATAATGTAATTCTTACCAAAAAGAATATTATCAAAATATTCATCGGAAAAATAGTAATAATCATCAGCACCGATTTTTTGCATTGTCTCATTATAGATTTGTTTAAAACTACCTATTAAACTTCTATCTTGCGATATATTACAATACAATTTCTTTCTTCCTTTTCTTATCATATTTCTGTTTTTTGATGAATATTGTGTTGACCAGATAACATCATAAGGTTGATCTAAATTTAAGAACATGGTATCTCTATCATAGATAACTTCCATATAATTTTCTGAAAATTGGTGATTACCAAGTATGGGGCTAAACCTGGTGAATTCTGCTATAATATTATTATCCAAACAATATTTGCTAAACTCTTCATAAAATGATTTTCTGAAAGAGTTGCTGTAATTAGATGCAATAACACCATTATAACCATAAGCACCTTGGATATCATAATATTCCTTATCCAAATCATAACCCAATTCATTTACAGAATTTATCAGAAAAGGATACAAGGCAATATCTTCATCTTTTCAAAAACAAAACACTGTGCTTTGCCATCACCCTTTTTTTCATAAAGTTCATAATACACAGGAGTAAAATAAATATCTTGTTGATCTATCGGTAATCGGGATAAATATTTATTCCATTCACCTGAAGAGTTAAAGTCTAAAATTTTAATTATCATAAAATAAATTCACCTTTTAAAATTTTTAACTTTTAGATATTGATCTGCTATCTTGTGGAGTAGTTTCTTTCAGACATGAATGCTTACTAGTATATTCTGATCTTAATATTGAAAAAACGTTGACTGGATGAAAATCTCCA
This sequence comes from Fidelibacterota bacterium, assembly GCA_034520235.1. GTDB lineage: Bacteria > Fidelibacterota > Fidelibacteria > Fidelibacterales > Fidelibacteraceae > M50B103. The sequence continues at coordinate 1,004,711 of JAXHNS010000001.1, read as the reverse complement.
TTCTTATATACTTCATCTCTTAATACACCATCAATTTTAAACCCAAGTGATAGCAACATTTTTTTGTAACCTCATGTGTTTTTAAAGCATATCCATATACTTTATTAATTGGCATTTCCAAAAAGCAGTATTCAAGCAATAGCTTTTGTGCTTCTGCTCCATACCCTTTCCCCATTGTTCTTTTTCTCCAATAATTGTTCCCCCTAACTCAGCTTTAAGATTTTTCAAATCAATATTAATTATACTACAATAACCAATCATTTGCTGATTTTCTTTGAGACAGATGGCCAAATAAATACCATCTTTATCATTAATGGATTTTGCCTCAACCCAAAGCTTCTCTCTTTCTTTTGAGATAAAAAATTTATTGCCTGCAATCATGTTACTTATTTTTTTATCAGATCTCCATTTAAAAGTCACCTGATAATCATCTGGTTCAAGGGCTCTTAAGAATATTTTCATCATTTACTCCTATAATATTTATTAACTTAATATAAACCACCATTAATATCTATGGATGTTCCTGTTATATATGGTGTTATAATCAGATTCTGGATAGTATTAAAGATTTCAATAGGTTCACCAAATTTATTGTTCGGAATACTCTCTTTAATTTTTGCCTGATGCTTTGCTGGCACTTCATCGATTATTCCAAGGTTGAAGTAACCAAGATTTAAATTATTTATTGTTATGCCTTTGTTAGCATTTTCTTTTGCAATACTTCGCGTCATTCCCCATAAGGCAGCTTTGGATGCAGCATAAGCACTTGTACCCGGTATACCAACCTGTGCTACTACTGACGAAAGATTTATTATCCGTCCATATTCTTCTTTTCTCATTAAAGGCAATATTGTATTAATTACATTAAAAGTACCAACTAAGTTAATATCAATTACTCTCTTCCATTTAGCCATATCTACTTTATGGCTTAAACAATTATAATTGATACCAGCACAATTTATTAAAACCAATTTTTCTTTTCCTTGAATTGAGTTGATCCAATTTTGGACTGTATCCAGATTTTCTATTTGAACCGACTTATATTGTTTAAAGTAACTTGAATCTGGCTTTGTTGTATTATATGTGCCAAAAACAACTTCTCCTAAATCAAGATATTTTTCAAGCAAATATTTACCAATTCCTCGAGAAGCTCCAGTAATAAGTATCATTTTCTACCCCCATTTGATGATTGCTGCACCATATGTCCACCCGGCACCTACAGCAGCAAAAAGGATTATATCATCTTTTTTTATCTTACCTGATCTATAAGTTTCATCCAATAATATTGGTATAGTTCCCCCAGATGTATTAGCATATTTATCCATATTTGTCATAACTTTCTCAAAAGGTAATCCAATGATTTCTGCAGTTTTTTTGAGTATCCCAATGCTTGGTTGATGTGGAATCATTAGATTAATGTCATTAATTGTGAGATCTGAATCACGTAAAACTTCAACAATTGATTTGGGTAAAACTTTTGTTGCTGTATCATAAACTGCTCTTCCATCCATTCTGAAAGTATGGAGGTTTCGTTTTAAAGTATCTTCACTTGCAGGAAACTCTGATCCACCACCGGGAATAGTAAAACTTTCAATTCCTCTCCCGTCAGAATAAAGTTTGAAAAGATAAAAATCCACAACCTTCATCACTATGAGATAAAACAGCTGCACCTGCTCCATCTCCAAAAAAGACTGCATCTCTTCTTTTCCAATCTGTTATTTTTGAAAAAGTGTCAGCTCCAATTACTAAGACGTTATCATAAACTCCTGAAGCTATAAATTGGCTACCTGTTGACAAACCATATAGAAATCCGGAGCATACAGCTGCAATATCAAATGCAACAGCATTATAGTTTTGCAACTTATGCTGTACAAAGCACGCAGTTGATGGAGCTAAACGATCAGGAGTTGATGTAGCTACAATTATTAGATCGATATCTTCCGGTTTTATATTAGCATTATTAATAGCTCTAAGACCAGCTTTAAAAGCAAGGTCACTTGTAGCTTGATTCTTCCCAGCAATATGTCTTTCTTTGATACCAAGTGTTTTTTCAATCCAATTTGCATTAGTGTCTAATATTGATTCCAAATATTCATTTGTATAAACTTTTTCTGGTACAAAAGAGCCTGTACCAATAATTTTTACATTTCTAACTAATTGTCTCACAGTTCCTCCTTATTTCTGAGCTTAAATAAACTAACAATTCTTTTTCTATGGGAGTTGCTAAAGGTATTGTTAATATTTGTTTAGATAAATCAATAATTTCTTCATTATCACTTAAATTCAATTCCGTATCTAAATGCCAATGTATTGGACAAAAAATATTTTTACTCATTAATTTTTCCCTCAAAAAATCACGATTCTTCAATATAATTGGAAATCCAAGAGGAACAATATTATTGTTTATATCCCAAAATAGTGCAAAATCTTTAAAATGCCCAGCTAATGCTTTAAAATTCTGCTTCCTTGCATCTATTAACTGTCTAATATCTATTTTTGATAATAATAATTTATTCATATAATTAATTCCCACATATTCATGTTTATAGTAATCATCATTAGCTTTTGAGAACATCTTTAAAAATAAGTTAGATAAATCAAAAATCTGATGCTCAACTGTAAAATATCTCAAAATCTGACCAATAAATTTGTAAATATTATATTTTGTTGTCCTTATTTTTTTTTTGGTGCATTTAACTACTTCGTCAGATAATATTACACTTCCATCTACTGGTAAAAATTTTCTAAAACTATTAAAAGCGTAATTACCAATAATTTCTATATCCGAAAAGAAACTTTGAACGCAATCCTCAATAATTATTATTCCGTCATTTTTGTATTTTTTTAATTCTTTAATTGCTTCATCTTTAGGTGGAAAACCGAAATAATTGATAAAAAATATTGCTTTAGTATGTAAGTTAATTTTACTTTGAAGGACTTGGATAACAATATCTAAGTTTTTATCTACTTTGAAAAATTTGTATTTTATATTGCGTTTCTTGAAAGGTAACAAAATTGTAGGGCATAAATATGAAGGAAGTAAGATTTCATCATTTGGTGTGAAGTTAATTTCATCAATTATTTTAAAAATCGAATAATATCCACCACCCGTAAGACAATAGTGTTTGTTTGGATATTTAGTGGTTAAATAGTTTTGCAAGTTGAATTTCTTTTTTGAGAACAATAATGATGGTTTCCAATAAAGTTCACCACCGATATAAGTCTTTTTTTTCATAACCTCACGCTACTCGGAATATTTACGATTCTGTCTTCGAGCCATTGAGCATTTTTTAATTCATCAGTTTGGCAATCTTTGAACATCTCCAATTTATTCATTAAACGCCAGATAGGTCGTGTCATTACACCATTATTATTACTGTACTCAAGAAATTCATTTCTTTCTCTACGATCTTTTAATGCGATGGCGTTGAGCCAAAAATTTGATCGAGAGCCATTAGGTTCATTGACAAACTCAATTCCATTCTGCTGACAAAATTCATAATATTTCTCAGCCATTTCTCTTTTATTGGCAAGGTAAACCGTAATATTTTCCATCTGAGCCACACCAATGGCGGCACTAACGTTGGTCAGGCGATAATTATAGCCGATCTCATCGTGATAATATTCCCAGGGATGAGGGACTTTGGCTGTGGTGGTAATATGCTTGGCTCGTTTGGCAAAAACTTCATCATTGGTAATGATCATACCGCCGCCTCCGGTGGTGATTGTTTTATTCCCGTTATAGCTGAGAATGCCGGCGAGTCCAAAGGTTCCCGTATGCTGTCCTTTGAAATATGAACCCAACGATTCAGCAGAATCTTTCAATGAGGGAAATATGATATTCATCGGCAATGGATTTAATCTCATCAATGCGACAGGGATGACCAAAAGTATGCATAGGAACGATGGCTGCAATACGTTTAGAAGTTGAGAGGTTGAAAGGTTGAAGAAATCCCTTGACCTCATGTAACTTTACATTTTTCTCAAGCCAAGCTTCTAAAGCTTTTGGGGACATACCCATAGTATTCTTATCCACATCTACAAAAACCGGTTCTGCACCGGTATGTGCAATTCCATTGGCTGTTGCCACAAAAGTCAAAGCTTGGGTAATGACTTCATCACCGGATTTCACGCCGGCAAGTTGCAAAGCAACCTGTAAAGCAGCTGTGCCGTTTACCACCGCCACTGCGTATTTAGCACCGGTAAATTTTGCAGTCATTTCTTCAAATTGAGTGACATATTTGCCAACATAAGACACGAAAGTGCTGTCTATGCAGTCAAGTATATATTTTTTTTCATTGCCCATAAATACGGGTACATGAAGTGGGATCGGATTGATGCCGGGATAGAGGGCTTTGATGAATTGGAGCAGTTCGTCTTTATGTAGAGTCATCGGTTTTTCCTACATCTTACCATCAAGGAATTTATCTTTTTCATAATGAGTGAAACTTGGCAGAAGCTCCTTAAAAAGGTGGATCAATTCGGTGCGGGTCCAATTCATAGATTGTTTCATTGTCTTTATTTCAGAGAGGAAAAAGTCTAATTTGGCATCTTCGACTGAAACGCTGTTTTTTACCACACCCAACGATTCAAAGCGATTCAAGTCAACTTTTTCATTTTCAACATAGAATTCTTCATATTCCTTTTCGCCGGTGGTATCACTGGCGGAAAAGAAACATGGCCACTGATCTTTAGGTTTTAATTCCCGAACCAAATGCTCGTGCTTCCTCTTCAGAATGACATTTATATGGTTCAAACCTGTTTGCTTTTAGAAAACGAACAGCAATATCTGAAAAGATGATCATATTCAGTTCTTCACTTAATTTTGGGAAAAATATATCGCCGGAATGTCCCAATATCGTTGATATTAGACAAAGTTCTCCCGATTCCTGTAGGAGTCACAAAATAGCGCCGTACATCATTAGGTGCAGCAATTGGTTGATCTTTAAGTAATCGCTGTCTAAACCCATGAAGCAAACTACCATCAGAAAAAGCCACATTAGCGAAACGGGCTGTAGAAATTGGAATTTGTTCCGAATATTTATAAAGAAACATCTCCATAATTCTTTTTGATGCACCCATCATATTGGCAGGATTAGCCGCTTTGTCTGTGGACACACAGAAATATTTCTTAACACCTGCTTCTATTGACATCTCAATGGTTTTTATGGTATTTAATATATTGACATCTATCATACGCATCAATGTATATGGATCTTTTTCACTACGTACATGCTTTAAAGCAGATAGATTTAATACATATTCAAAAGGGCCTTCATTGCGGAAAAACACTTCAAATTCCATACTACCTGCGTCCAAAGCAAAGGTCTGGAAATCTCCATCAATATATCCGAAAGAGCTTCTGATATCACGCACAAGTTCAACTAGATTATTTTCTGAAATATCCACAACATGTAATTTCAAAGGCTTGCGTTTAAATATTTCCTTTACAACGGCCTGACCAATAGAACCTGCACCACCGATCACTAGAAATTTTGACTTTGAAACCGTATCGGAAAGTTTTTTCTCGTATTTTTTAATATCGGTTATCAATGAATTTGAACGACCTATAATAGATAATATATCCAACTTAACTACCTAACTTATCTTTCTTAAATATATTGTGCGCATGTATCTTTACCTTATTGTAGTATAAGGCTATTTAATTGTTTGCTGTCAATGTATTTCATCTTATATGAAATCTCTTCCGGACGCGCTATTTTGAGCCCCGTCTGTTTATATACCGCATTCACAAACTCCGTTGTTTCGCTCATTGCTTTATCCGTGTGAGTGTCCAACCAGTCGTAAGTGGTACCGATGATAGAGATTTTCATTCGTAATTCCTTTTTGGGGTTTTAGGCTTTATATTTTGGCGCTCTTTGTTTTCAAGTGCATTTTTCTGTGTATTTCAATCAGCAGATCGGTGAGTTCCCTGTGCTTCTCGGTATTGATATACTGTTTTTCCATTTCCAAGTGAATCAAAACACTATTATGGTCATTCGTATGATAAATGGGATCCTGAATCAAGTTCAGGATGACTGCGTTGGGGTTGTCCTCTCGTCTCTTCGTCACTCAGCGCTCATTGCCCAGTGCCCAGCGCTCCGTCACTTCGTCTCTTCGTCTCTTAGTCTTATTGCTTCCTGCTACTTACTCTCAACCAAATCCCGCAATTCCCTCTGCAACTGATTATACTCCCGCTTCTTCCTCGCAATAAATTTCTCCGTCAGCTGTATCTTCTCCTTCATGCCTTTGGCGGTCAAGAGATATTTGTACTTCTTCTTATTCTCCGCCGTTGCGAAATTCTCGGCTTTAATGAATCCTTTATCGATGAGTGCATTCAGGACGTAGTTGATCTTTCCAACACTATAGCCCAGTTCATTGGCCAGCGTTTTCTGACTTTCCATGGTGTCCGCTTTGCGGAGGATGGTGAGTTCGAGTTCTTTATGATCCATTAATGAATTGTCGAGACGTCGAGTCGTCCCTTCGTCTCAGCCTCTCAGTGTCTTCTTTACTCTGTCGTTTAATCATTGGGATCCTGAAACGAGTTCAGGATGACAGCGTGGAGAGGGCTCAGGATGACAACGTTGGGGTTCAGGATGACTGCGTTAGGGGCTCAGGATGATGCATTATCGCACTATCAATATTATCCGCATGAATGGCTCCGCCCCAAACTGTCCCATTGGAAGGTTTGGAGCCGGTAACTAATGTACGATATTTTTCTGCGTTCAAAAATTGAATTTATAATTATTTCACCAAGGTAAAAGTTAATAATGTTATTGAATAAATAAAAACGGTATCTTGAGTTATTTTTAAATGTGGCGTGGGGCGTGGCCCTTTGCTCTTCATTTGATTTATCTCAGCAAAAATCAAACTCATCATTCATCATTGTATTACAATCCGTGTAATCCGTGGTTATTATTCAATTAGGCTTGTGATTCTTTTCGCACGGAAAAGTCCCTTTCTTTTCTTTGCTTTATCAAAGAAAAGAAACAAAAGAAAATCAAGCGCTTCGGTGCTTTGGCTAAAAATCCTCTGCGTTCGCTAAAATGCAGAAAGGCCTCGCTCTGCTCAACCGCTGCATTTTTTTACGCTCACGCATCGGATTTTCTATACGCGTCGCACCGGATGCGCCCTTAAATATCTTGTAATGGGAAGATATTGTACTTTTTTCCTTTAATTTGAAGGGATTGTTCTTAATCATATTCCAAAATAATTATTTGCTCCCTTTAATACATGTCTTTTAGCTATTGTAAAAATTATTTAGGACAGCAGTGTTCACACTGTATCCGTCGCAAATAAAAATAGCTTACGAACGAAATAAATCTTTTTTTTCTTTGCTTGTCCAACGAAAAGTAAACAAAAGAAAGACCGCCGCTTCTCTCCTTTGGCTAAAAATCCTCTGCGTTCGCTAAAATGCAGAAAGGTCTCGCTCTGCTCAACCGCTGCATTTTTTTACGCTCACGCATCGGATTTTCTTCACGCGTCGTCGCGATGCGGCACGTGAAAATTTTTTACAAAATAGCCTCAGAAATTACTATTAAGCCTTTAATTATATTACCAATCTTCCTATCTCCTCATCCTCTTATCTTCTTTCTTCCGCCTCGACAACTAGACAACTCGACGCCTAGACGTCTTCTAAGCATGATTCCGCAATCTCAGCTCATCCGGATGGGGCTGGAGGTAGTATTGTCTTTTGAGGTAGGGTTCGTCGTATTTGCGGACGTAGTGCTGGAGCAGGATAACGGGAACGATGAGGGGAACGTATTCTTCGGCATATTTTCCGATGACTTCAAGGAGTTCCTGCTTTTCGTCCGGCGTGAGTCGCTGCTTGAAGTAGCCCATAATGTGGTGGAGGACATTGACGTTCTTTTTGACCGTGGCTTTGCGCTTCATGGCGGTCAGCAACAGTTCCTGATAGCGCTGCAGGTCATCGTCCAGGGTTTCCTTTTTTACCGTTGCGACGAGCTTGCCCATCTGCCGGAGCATATCCGGTGCGTGCGCCATCAGCTGATATTTCTGTTCCGTGTGGAATTTTACCAGTCCCTTTACATTCTTCTCCCCGTTGAGAAAATTCCGCCAGCGGTCGTACACGAAGAGCCGTTCGATGAAATTCTCCCGGAGACCCGCGTCATGCAGGCGTCCCTCGTCCTCCACGGGGATATGCGGGAAGCGTTTCATGAATTCCCGGGCAAAGATACCGGATCCGCGGCGCGAGGGCATCCCCTGCTCCGTATAGATCTTGACGCCCCGCATTCCGGAGGTCGGAGATTTCACTTTGAACACAAATCCCCGGAGATCCTCTTTCTCCAGCTGATCCAGCCTTTTTTGCACAAAGGTTTCCATCTTTTCCGTCAGATCGACTTTGGTGTTGACCGTCAGAAGCCGTGGCCGTTCGGGGTCGTCCCCCACCAGTCGCATGGCCTCGCGGGGTATGGAGAGTCCGCACTCCACCTCGGGACATACGGGATACCATTCCACGTATTTTCCCAGTTCATCACGCAAAAAACGATCCAGCTTATGCTGACCGTCGTAGCGCACTTCGTTGCCTAAGAGACAAGAGCTGATCCCTACTTTCATTTTATGATCCTATGTTTTGTATACTTGCAAAACCCTTTATAGCGCCGCCAGGTTCGTTGAGAGGTCGAGGTGTCGAGGTGTCGAGAGCTTGCGTTGATGCAGGATATTTTTAACTCAACGACTCGACTTCTTATCTTCTGTTATTCTTCCTGCGTTCGAAAGGCCCAATGAAAAATGCCGGCGATCAGGAGCATAATAAGGATCTGTGTGATGATATTCGTTGTGATGAGGCCCTGATCGATGACGGCGGTGCGGATAAGAATGAATTTTACGCCGTAGTAGAGAAGTTTGCTGACGAGCGTGGCGGAGATAAGGGAGAGAAAAATACCCCATTTCACGTTTTTCAGCAGATAGACGAAGAGCAGGACGTTTACCGCGAGTTCGGCGGACATCAGAAGGGCCTTAGGCAATACCGGGTGACCGCTGGTCAGCAGAGAGAACAATGGCAGTGTCAGCGCCAAAATCACGGCGTTGGTATGGTTGCGCGAGAACAGATACGCAGCGAAAAGTACGATACGCATGGGCTCGAACATATACAACGGAAAGGCCATTGCATGCGACAGGGCCGGGATGGCGTAGATCAGTGCGAGGGCGATAATATCGGCGACAGTGATACGTACTGCGGGACGGCTGATAACATTATTATTCATAATAACCTCTGTGGTTTTTTTGATTTTTGGGTTTATTGATAATATGGGGTTTATGGTCGACAGATTATTATTGAAACGTATAGTCATTCGTTCGACAGTTGGGATCCTGAAACGAGTTCAGGATGACAGCGTGGAGAGGGTTCAGGATGACTGCGAGGAGGATCGTCTCTTAGCCTCTTTGTCACTCAGCGCTCATTGCCCGGTGCCCAGCGCTCCGTCCCCGCTTACGCATCTTGAGACCAACTTTGACAAAATTGACGATCAGGGAGGGCGAAAGGCCGTATTTCAGCAATTTCAGCAGCAACAGACATCTCCGTTTTAAGGTGTTATCCGGGTAGCCGTGCCGGAGATCGTATTTGAGCAGACTGGAGACCGAGCGCAGATGCAGGACCCGGGTGTAGGTGTCCCGGTTCCTTTCATACAGTTCCTTGCTGCGCTCATAGGCAATATTCTTGTTGAAGCGGGCTCCCGCCAGGCTCTTTATGCCGCCCGGATGGATGCGGTAAACGCCGTACACCTCATTGAAATAATATCCCCTGCCTTCCTTCATAAGATGGTAAAAAAGGTGCACATCCCGGCAGTAGCGGTAGGAGGTCAGCATCGCCGGATCTTTCCTTATGATCTCCGAGCGGAACATACTGGTCAACGGCTTGGTGAACCAGCTGATGGACATCTCCAGCAGGGTAAAGCTAAAACCGTCCGGGTCCTTCATGAAACGCGTCTCTATCTCGGTCGTCCGCTCCCCCGTCTCCTGTACCAAAGTTTCATATCCGCTGCAGCACAGCACATGATCGGGATGGCTCTCCAAAAAATCCACCTGCTTCTGCAGTTTCCCCGGATCGGTCCAGTAGTCGTCGCCCTCGCATTTTGCTACGTACTTACCTTGCGTCCTCTCATTCTGAATTTTCGTTATAAGCCCTCTTTTCTTCGAATATTGATTTTCAAGCTGATAAACAGGTTTGATCAAATGTGGATATTTCCGTTCATATTCCCGGATGATATCGGCGGTGCTGTCAGTGGACGCATCATCATGGATCAGGATCTCAACGGGAAAGCTGGTTTTTTGCATTAAAAATCCTTCGATAGCGTCACGAATGAATTTTTCATGGTTGTAAGTAATGCACTGGATGCTGACGAAAGGAATGGCATCAGCTCCCCATTGATGATCAGTAATGCTGAGAGCGGCTTTTAGAAATTGCTGAGAGGTCATTGCATAACGGCTTATTTGAACTCTGAAATTATTTGAATCTTCTCGGGACGATGTCTTTGATCCCAATCACGCCCTTGGAGGGTTTCAGGAAGCCCGACTCCACTTTTTTTCCAAGAAGCATGTGAATAAGTGCTTTCGGAAAATTCACACCCGCCATGTGTGAGAACGGATACTGACCGCCGAAGCGACAGTTCATCTCAAGGACATAGAATTCATTCTCGATGAAAAAGCAATCGATATCCAGATTCCCGATATGTTTTGCAAGGCTGCTGATCGTTTTCCCGATTTCAAATAATTTCCTGTTTTCAAGGATCTCCGCACTGTCAGTTTCGCCCGCCCTCATGGCCAGCTTTTTCTTTGGCACGCAGGTAAGTAATCGACCGTCAAGATCGTTGAATATGTCGATACCGTACTCGCCGCCACATAATTTTTCCTGGATAATAACACTGTCTTCGGGCGCTTTCTGCGATTCATATTTAAGATAACTTCCGTTTATGCTATTCAGTGTTTTCCTGTAAAACATCTTCAGTTCTTCCCGGTTATCCGCCTGAAATATTCCTATGGATCCCATTCCCCAACGAGGTTTGATAATTAACGGGTACTGTATGATATTATCAGAAACGGCTTCTAAGGCACTGCTGAGGGATAAATAGGTTTCAGGCACCCTGAAACGGTTGCTTTTAAAAAAATTGAAAGTAAACCACTTGTCATTACATATCTTTATAAAATCGGGATCTGCAACAACTATTGTAATGCCGTTGGCCGCAAATTCATCCTTATTCCGGGACAGGATCGGCAGGTCGATATCAAAGAGGGGAATAATGGCTTCAACTTTATTTGTAAGGCAGTAATCGAGTAAAAAACCTATGTAGCTGCTATTATAGATCAGTGGTGTAACGACCGATCTGTCGGCCACCTTCATCGCATAGGTCTCAACGCTGTTCGCCGCATGAACTAATCCCGTATGATTTAAGGCTTCTTTGAAATATTCGACCATATAGGTCCTGCGGCCTACCGAGGTAAGTAGAATATCCATGTCCTAGATCTCTCTTGATGCCATTAGATTTAAAAGGCCGCCGGTGTGCCAAAATATTACATTCGAATGGGACTCGAGCCGTCCTTCCCGGGCATAAGTTTTTAACGCATGGAATGCCTTTCCCGTATAGGTCGGGTCCAATATTAATCCTTCGGTTCCGGCTGCCCATTCAATAGTGTCTGACAACTCGGGATACGTTGCTTCATAGCCGTTGCCCACCCAGTTATCGTCAAATACAATATCTTCCGGCATCTTTACCGGGTTCCCCAGGTAGGTATTCAGTTCATTCATGCTATCCAGTACCGCTTCCTTCCCCCGTTTTGCTTCCCGTGCCACTGAAATGCCAATAACCTTGCATCCGGGCAATAAATGACGGGTGCCAATTTCAATCCCTGCCTGGGTCGTTCCCGTTCCGCTTGCAACAAAAAGATAATCGGGCCTGAGGTCCTTTAATTGGTCTTTTAATTCTTTAACGGCCTCGTAATAAGCCAATGAACCCCGGACACAGTGGCCTCCGCCCCAAATATAATACGGCTTGTAGCCCTCACTGCTTAGATCAGCCATTGCCTTGTCCATCGCTTCTTTCACGTCGTCCTTCTGAACGAACCTCAGTTCTGCGCCGGTGATTTTTGCAATTTTTAGGTTCCCTTCATACCTTTCCGGCTTATTGTCATGAACAATACAAATCAACTTCCAACCCAATGCCGCGGCATAGAGCGCTGTGGAACGTATATGGTTTGATTGACCGCTTCCGGCAGTGACGATTGCGTTGTGATCTCTCCGAACTTCTTCATTTAAAATGTAGTTGAGCTTCCTGGCTTTATTGCCTCCGCCAACTACCGGATATAAATCGTCCCTTTTCGCAAAGACATTAATGGATATGAATTTGGAAATATGGTTTAAAGGGTCAAAAGGGGTAGGATAATATATCATTACATATTTATTTTATCTGAAACATTTTTATGAAATCTACCTGGATTCCCTATCCACAACTCGTCTTCCCCGATATTTTTAGTAATGACCGCCCCGGCACCGATCGCCGAATAATCGCCAATATGTAATTTGCCCAAAATTGTAGAATTAAGTCCGATCCACACACCTTTCCCAATATTTAAATATGAGCCCGCACATGAATTTGCCGTAAAAAAACAATGGTCTCCGATTTTGTTGTTATGTCCGATACTTACATTGCTCATAATTAATGTCATTTTACCAATCGTCGCCCCTGATGAAATACTTGCGTTCGCTAGAACAACCGTACCGCTGTGTATTTCGACATCCGGGGAAACATATGCAAGAGGATGAATAAAAGTTGCAAAGTCCTTATCATCCAGTGAATAGGGGTCGAACAATTTTGATCTTAATTTTTGACCGCCGATCTTATGAATTGCAGAGATAAAACAATATCCTTCTTTCTTTAATCGGGGTATATCGGAAAAACCTCCTTTTACCGGATATTCGCCGATAAATTTTTCTTCAGCCCTGTCATTTATAAATCCACAAAATTCATATTCGTTGTATCCGCGCAGATTTGCATCTGCAATTGATTGGCCGATGACCATGGCGGCACCGTAGCCTCCGGCGATCAAAACCTTTTTAGTTTTCATTTTTTTTCAATTAACTGGTTTTTGACTAAAATATTTTTGGCTGTCAGGACCATCGGCGGGCCAATGAATTTACCATTGATCACCGCCACGCCTTTCCCATCTTTTTCAGCTTTTTTTGATAATCTGAGCATTTCCCTCGCTTCTTCAACTTCCTTTTCGCTGGGTGAAAAATACCGGTGGACCAATGGCAGTTCTTTGGGATTTAACACCAACATACCTTCAAAACCAAGGTTCTTGGCGATCGTTAAATTTTTTTCCAGATCTTCAAGATCGTGAACATTTATATGTACAGTATCTATTGGAATAACATTGTTAGCTCTTGCTGCCATCGCAATCAGTGCTCTTGGTGTGAAAATACTTTTTCCCCCATGATCGTGAACGCCTTCCAGGTCCGTGATAAAATCTTCACATCCGAACGCAATCGCGACCACCCTTTCCGATGCCTGACAAATCTCCTGCGCATTGAGAACTGCAGCAGAAGTCTCGATGAGGGGGATCAATTTGAAGGTACCCGGAGCTAACCCTTTTTCGTACTCGATCGCGTCCAATAATTTATCAATAAAATAAACATCCTGGCCGGTATAGGATTTTGGATACATGAATCCCGTAATACCGGGTATTGTCAATTCTGTCAGATCTTTCAGTAATTGGCCGCTTTCCCTGTCGTTAATTCTCGGGAATATCAGATGATCTTCAAATTTTCCGTCCTGAACATACTGGATGATGTTCTGACGGGCTATGGCTTTATTTTTAAGAGAGTGTACAGAGTCCTCGATATCCAGCAGCAACACATCCGCATGGCTTCTTGAGGCGCTGTTCATGAGGCGTTCGTTGTGCGCAGGTACGAACATTAAACTGCGCATTAAGAAATTTGAGGATTTTTTCATATTTCTTGTTTTTTAATGAGAACCTTTCTTCTGAATTTTAATACGTCAATATGATCCTGATTGCGTGCAATGGTTTCAACATATACGATACCGCGGTCTTTTTTTGACCTCGATCCTTTTTTGGACAGCACGGTAGTTTTGGCATACAGCGTATCGCCAATGAAGACAGGGGCCAGATGAACAATGTCTTCATAACCAAAATTCGCGATCGCTTTCCCGCTGATATCAGGCACGGTCATTCCAACAACGATCGAGAACACCAATGTTCCGACAACCAGGATCTTTCCATGCTGATTACTGCTTGCATAATCAATATTGGTGTGTACCGGATGGTGATTCATGGTCAAAAGGGAAAATAAATTATTATCACTCTCAAAAATGGTTTTGGAAAGAGAGTGATTGATAACCTCTCCCACTTCAAACTCTTCAAAGTAATGTCCTAATACAGATGGTCGCATATGCTTAATTTACCTAATTGTAACACATAAGTGTGTCATTTTCTATAATATTCTATTTCGTGTCAAAATTCAAGCGATTTTTTCGGATCCGGGAATTCATAGATACATCTGAATTTTACACTGCCATCAGGTCCTGTTCACCCAGGGGAAGGCGTCCTTTTCCTGTTTGATACCCAGGAATTCGCAAAAGCGGGGGTAGCTGTCCCTGTCTTTGAGGTTGATGACCAGCAGATCGCCGGGGCGGTGCCGGAAATAATCCTTCACGTTCCTGATGTGGGTATGGTAACGGTCCTGCATGATCTCCTTATTGTATAAGTTGTCATCGCTCACGTCGTAAACAAGTTTCCGGGCGTGATAGGGCCTGCCCTTATAGAGATAGGTAGCGTGTTTCAGGTCTTCCGCCGTGGGCGGGACATTGCCCCTCCCCCACTTCTTCCCGTGAAAGCGGACCACGGAGTTATACCACTCTTCGGCACTGTCCCTTACGGTAAGGATAAACTTGCTTCCCGGGAAGACATGGTCCATTACGATGTAGGTGTAGGGATAGCTGAACGGCACATCCTGGAAGAACTGGGCGGTACGGCAGTGGCGGACGATCCTGCGGAAATCCCGCTTTGCCCAGTCGTCGATGAGACGCTCGGCCCTCCTCTGGTTCCCCACTGTGTACCCCTGAAGCAGCATTTCCTCCTTCAGGGAGGTGGTTCCCGTTTTATTCATCCCGATGCAGAAGATCTTCCGTTTCCCCAATGCCCGGAGGGTAGTATATCCGCTCAGCAGCGTAAAGTATGCGGGCTTAAGAACTTTCTTCAGCTTTGGAGGGACGTTGCGCTGTGTTGCCGTCATAGAGCCTTTCAGGTTATTTGATCTCCAGCCACTTCGAAAGATCTTTTCCGGTCAGCTCGCTCAGTGCAAGGATGTCCAGTCTTGTGAAGTTTATAATAGCTTCTTTCTCTGCGGTGGTGAGTTCCGGCTTTTTGTCGAAAGTCCGGTGACGCGGGGTGAGGTAGTTGCGCAGCCGTGCTTTCCAGGATTCCGGAAGCAACCGCAGGACCGGAGCTCCGAGCTTGAGCACCCCGTCATATTTCGCCGGAAGTTTTTCCCCTTTCAAGGAAACATTCGCATGCAGGGGGCCGGAGAACCTGAACTTCCCGGCATTGATCCCCAGAAAACCGGACAGGGCTTCCAGCACTTTTTCCTGACGGTCGGCGAGGTCCTCGAATTCGATGATCATGACCTTTTCCCGCCCGAAGGTATCGATAAAGGGCTTGATCTGGGTGTAATACCGGGAGCGCATAAGCGACCGTCCCTGATGGACCGCCTCACTGACGGAAAAGCTGATCCTCCCCGCTGGTAGTCCTGCATGTAGGAGGAAATAAAGCGGTCAACGGGATCGCGGACAATATAAATGAATTTCATCCCGGGGTTGTAGGCGTGGATGTCTTCCCAGATATTCAGGTTGAAGCGCGGATACGCCGTATAGGAGTGGGACGCCTCCCCGTATATCTTCCCCTCCTCTTCCCTGAACAGTTTGTGATAGTCGGCGAGATGCGTTTTCCAGTCCTCCGTTTTGCTGAAAAAGTCCGGCTCTTTTTCCCTGCAGAAATTGATGTCGGGATGGTCTTTCAGGATCCTGTACAGGGTGGTGGTACCGCATTTTGCCGCTCCGAGAATGATAAAGTCAACCTTCATTTATGTATCCAGGTGTCCTCCGTGACCATTTTTCAGAAAATAATCCTTTAGTGAAAGAACGTCCAGGAACAGCCGGCGGTTGAAGAGGTACTGGATCCCCGCGTAAGCACCGGCCGACATCAGCCCGCCGCCAAACAGCATCAGCCAATAATTGTCCGTCAGCATTATCACACCGAAGGCCAGGAGACCGGCCGCCAGGGCGCCGCCGGCAATGATCCCGATATCGCGGAACTGTTTCAGCAATCCGTAATCGATCAATCGTTTTGAAAAAAAGGTGTGCATGAACAGCGAAACAAAGGAAATGACCACTTCGCCGTAAATAATGTAGATGACGCCATGGCGGTATATCAGGGCAATGTTCAGAATGCGGAGGGCATTCTTTACGAGCGAAAGATTGAAATTCAGCCTGCTTTTGCCCTTTGCATAAAGCATCTGGATGTTGACCGACAGGATGGGATAAAGCGCTCCCACAATACAGAGTAGCTGCAGATACGGGATCATCGGCGCCCATTTTTCGGTCAGAAGCAGGATCACAAAAGGCTCGGCAAGCACTGCGAGGGTGATCATCAGCGGCATGATGATGATGAGGGTATGGGTCAGGAAACGCCGCATAGCCTGCTGCATACGCGGCGCATTGTCCTGCATCTGCGAAAAGACCGGGAACGCCACGGAGGAAACCGCCATGGTCATATTCTGCGAAGTAATGATCTGAAAGTCTTTCGCCCGGCTATAGAAACCCAGTTGCGCGACAGGAAAGAACTTTCCGATCATCAGCTTGTAAATATTATCAGAGACCTTTTTGAAGATATTCGAGCCCAGTATCCACGCACCGAAGGAGAACATCTGCCGGAAGGATCTTACGGAAAACTGCAGGGTGGGTTTCCAGCTTGAGGTGATCCAGAGCCCCGTGGTCAGGATCAGGGCGTTGGCAAGGTGCTTGATCACCAGGCTCCAGACGCCGAGGCCGCCGAACGCGGCGCTGATCCCGGCGACGCCGGACAGGACGGTGGCAAGGACGGTGACCTTGGTCTTCCGCTTAAAATCGAGTTCCCGGAGAATAAAGGCCTGCTGGACAACGTTAAAGGCGTGGAAAATAATGATCACGCCCATCACCCGCGTAAGCTCCACCAGGGCGGGCTGTTCGTAGAAACGGCTGATGGCCGGCGCGGTAAACCACAGCAGGATGTACAGCAGGACACTGATCGCCAGGTTGGTATAGAAGATGGTGGTCGCATCCAGGTGGTCGGCCTCTTTCTTCTGCACGTAGGCCTGGCCGAATCCGCTCTTGATGAAGACGTCCGCAATGGCGAAGAAGACCGTGATCATACCGATCAGGCCGTAATCCTTCGGCGTGAGCAGGCGGGCAAGGATAATGCCCAGGATAAAGGTCATCCCCTGCACCCCGAAGCGCTCCATCAGGTTCCAGGTGACGCCCTTGACGGCCCTTTCTTTTAATTCCTGTGCCATAGGCTACTTTGCGTAATCCCTGATCAGTCCGCTGATCGTGCTGACGGCGGTGTTGTCAAGGGCGGGGTATATCGGCAGGCAGATCACCCGGGCGCTTTTTTACTCCGCCCCGGGCAGGTTCTCCGGCCGGGCCGAAGGAAGGTCCCGGTACACCGGGAAATGGCTGATCAGCGGGTAGAAATACCTCCTTCCGTAAATGCCGTTCTCGCGTAAATAAAAATAGAGCCGGTCGCGGCTTTTGCCGTAAGCGTGTTCGTCAACGAATACCGGGAAGTAGGCGTAATTGTTGTTCTCCAGTTCCGGCGGATGCGGAAGCAGGGAAATGCCCGGACAGTCCGCGAGCGCTTCTTTGTACCATTGCGCGACCTGCTGCCGTTTTGCGATATTGCGGCGGTGGTGCTTCAGCTGCAGCAGCCCCAGCGCCGCCTGCATCTCGTTCATTTTCGAATTAATGCCCGGTGCGACCACCCGGGTCTCGCCGTCGAAACCAAAATTCCTCAGATAATCGATGGACTGCTTCATCACCTTGCTGCTGCAGACGATGGCACCGCCTTCCATGGTGTTGTAGGGTTTGGTGGCATGAAAGCTCAGGGTGGAAAGATCGCCCCGGTTGAGCAGGGATTTCCCCTTATAGTTGTTCCCGAAGGCGTGTGCGGCGTCGTAGATCACCTTCAGTCCGTGCTTGCGGGCGATTTCCCGGATGCGCTTGACATTGCAGGGATTGCCGTACACGTGCACCCCCAGGATCGCCGTGGTCATCGGTGTGATGGCTTTCTCGATCTTCTCCGGGTCGATGTTGCAGTATTCCGGCTCGATATCCACAAAGACCGGCTTGATATTGTTCCACCAGAGACTGTGGGAGGTCGCGACAAAGCTGTAAGGTGTGGTGATCACCTCGCCGCTGACCCCCTGCGCCTGCAGGGCCGTGAGCAGCGCCAAGGTGCCGTTGGCAACCAGGGCCACGTATTTCACACCCAGAAATTCCGCCATCTCCTCTTCCAGGCGGCGGTGGAACTTTCCCTTGTTGGTAAGCTGTTTGCTTTCCCAGATATCCTCAAGGTAGGGAATAAACTCCTCAAGCTCGGGCAGCGCCGGCTCCGTCACATATATCGCTTTCTTCACATCATCCTTTTTCATATTCCTATATCCTTCCACCAATTACACAAATAATCTACCCACGAATTACACGAATAAAACTTTGATTTAAAATGTTATATAGTTCATTCATGCAGGAAATTCACTCCGGGCAAATATTATTTAACCAAACCCTGCACCGCGGTAATAAAAAGAATTCGTGTTAACCCGTGTCATTCGTGGTTATTTTTTTAGAGTGACAGAAGGTACTGCCCGTAATCATTCTTCCCCATGGCCTTCCCGGCCTCATGCATCCACGCCTTGCTGATGAACCCCTTGCGCCAGGCGATCTCTTCGGGGCAGGCGATCTTGAGGCCCTGTCGTTTCTCGATGGCCTGCACATACATCGTGGCATCGGCCAGCGCCTCGTGCGTGCCCGTGTCCAGCCAGGCATAGCCGCGTCCCATGATATGCATCTTCAGCTTGTTTTCATGCAGGTAATGCCGGTTGACCGAGGTGATCTCCAGTTCGCCGCGCCCGGAGGGCTTGACGCCCTTTGCGACCCTGATCACGGAGTTCGGATAAAAATACAGCCCTACCACCGCGTAATTGCTTTTCGGGGTCGCGGGTTTTTCCTCCAGAGAGATGACATTGCCTTTCCCGTCGTGTTCCGCCACCCCGTAGCGTTCGGGATCGCGGACGTAGTACCCGAAAATATTCGCCAGCTGTTCTTTACGGGTCAATGCGACGGCCTCTCCGAGCAGTTCCGGGAGCCCCTCTCCGTAAAAGATATTGTCGCCCAGGATCAGGCAGACATCCTCGTCCCCGATGAATTGTTCTCCCAGGATGAACGCCTGCGCCAGACCGTCCGGCGTAGGCTGCACCACATAGGACAGCGAAAGCCCCCACTGCGCTCCGTGCCCCAGCAGCCGCTTGAAGGCCGCCTGGTCCTCCGGCGTTGTGATGATCAGGATATCCCTGATCCCCGCCAGCATCAGCGTGGTAAGCGGATAATAGATCATCGGCTTGTCGTACACCGGAAGGAGTTGCTTTGAAGCTCCCTTGGTGATCGGGTGTAATCTTGTCCCGGCTCCTCCCGCTAGTATGATGCCTTTCATCTTATGTGCCTCTTTGTGAATATGGACGTTAAAATAATGGAGTTTAGGGTTGAAAGTTTAGAGTTTAGTTAGCTGCGTTTTTCGCAAAGAACTGATCTGAGCCGCTAAATTATCGATCATCGATCTGCTGTTTTTGTATTTTTCCTCAGTGATATAACGCAGATCATGCGCGATAATTATCTGACTTAAGACTTCCATTAAACTACTGTAAGCTATTTGTGAAAAATGTGCCTGATCCTTATAACTGGTCCTTGAACTTCCTTCAGCGATGTTCGAAGCCACTGATATCACAGCCCTCTGCATTTGACTTGCCAATCCGAACCTTTCAATAGCGGGAAAGCTGTTACTCAGATCATAGATCTCTTTTATCAGCCTCCGTATTTCCCTCCAGATATTCAATTTCTCAAAAGAATACGTATGCATTTTCATCCCCCTGATTTTCCTTCTCTAAACTCTCCTCTCTAAACTTTGCTCTCTAAACTTTGCTCTCTAAACTTTGCTCTCTAACCTCTCCTCTCGTAGTTTTTCTCTATCCACTTGCGGTATTCCCCCGTTTTTACGCTCTCGACCCAGTCGGGATTGCTGAGGTACCATTTCACCGTTTTGCGAAGGCCTTCTTTGAAGGTGACGGACTGCTTCCAGCCGAGGCTGCGCTTGATCTTGTCGCAATTGATGGCGTAGCGGCGGTCGTGACCGGCACGGTCCTTGACATAGGTGATCAGCTTCTTGTAATGGTCCCTGTCCTTCCCGGTTTCCGCCGCCGTGATCTCGCAGAGTACCTGCAGGAGGTCGATATTGGTCCATTCGTTCTCCCCGCCGATATTGTAGGTCTCGCCGTATTCCCCCTCCTCCAGGATCCGCCAGATGCCGCTGCAATGGTCCTCCACGTAGAGCCAGTCACGAATGTTCTTGCCGTCGCCGTACACGGGGAGTTCCTTTCCCTCCAGCATGTTGCTGATCATGAGGGGAAGCAGTTTTTCGGGGAACTGGTAGGGGCCGTAGTTATTGGAGCAGTTGGAGATCGTGACCGGGATGCCGTAGGTGTGGAAATAGGCCTTGACCAGGTGGTCGGAAGACGCCTTGGAGGCCGAGTACGGGCTGCGGGGATCGTAGGCCGTGGTCTCGAGGAACTTCAGCTCCGGCTTATCCTCCGGCAGGGATCCGTAGACCTCGTCGGTGGAGATATGATGGAAAAGCACGTCCTTCCGCTTTCCCCATTTTTCCCTGGCGAGCTCCAGGAGATTAAAGGTGCCCATGATATTAGTGTTGATAAAGGCAGCAGGCCCCGTGATCGAGCGGTCCACGTGCGATTCCGCGGCAAAATGCACCACCGCATCGATATCGTGGCGTTCAAACAGATCCTTTACGGCGTCAAGATTACAGATATCCGCCTTTTCAAAGACATAGCGCTTGTCTCCGAACCTATCTTCGATATCCGTCAGATTCTTCTGGATTCCCCGCGTAGGTCAGCTTATCCGCGTTGACGATCTTCCCGTTAAAATTGGTCTTTCCAAATACATAACGGATGAAATTCGTCCCGATAAAGCCGCTGCCGCCGGTTATCAGGAGGGTTGAATTGTCTAGGCGTTGAGGTGTCGAGGCGCTTAGGTGTTGAGTCGTTGAGTCGTTGAGTCGTCGAGGCGCTTGAGGCATCGAGGTGTCGAGCCGTTGAGTCGTTGAGTCGTCGAGGCGTCGAGGCGGATGTCGATGTGTTCATTTGTCGAGTTGATGTAGTGTTATTTGATTTCATTTATCTCTTCACCAATGATTTGTGTAAGGCGTTGATCTTATTTGATATCATGTAGACATTCATTTTAATTTTTTCTAGTTTTTCTTCGTCGATATAATGCCGGTCATGAGCGATATAGGAATGGCTTAATACTTCCATCAAGCTGGAATAGGATATCTGCAGATAATGTGCAAAGTCTTTTTTTGAAAAGCGAGAAGTACCTTCAGCAATATTTGCCATGACCGACACGGCCGATCTTCGTATCTGACTTGCCAGACCGCGCGATTCGTGATAAGGAAAGTCTTTGCTTATCTCATAGATCATATTCACAAATTTCCTGCTGTTTTTCCAGATCTCCAGTTTTTCAAACCCATACAAATGCTTTTTTGCATCCATTTTCGTCCCCTTTTTTTCTTTATTCTATTTTATTGATATTATTCCCCTCGTATTCCTCGACAACTAGACAACTAGACACCCCGACATCTTTCTTTTCCTCGACATCTCGACATCTTTCTTTCTCGACAACTAGACACCTCGACACCTCGACAGTTTTCATCTTCTCTTCCCGCGTTGAAGATCCATTCACGCGATGATGCATAATCGCGCAAACAATATTTTTCGCAGGAAAGGCTCCGCCCCTGTCAGTCCCATGGGAGGCAGTATTTTCCGTTACAAGAAAAGGATCTTCAGTAATGATTCCGGGTATCCTTATCGCTGTTATTTACGTCGCGTAAATATACTCTTCTTCAATGAAAAATAAAATCATTTATCGTGATAAATATCACCGGGAAAATATTACTTCCGCTGCTTTTCCAGGGCATTTTCATCTATCTCAATGGATATCAGCTTCCCCAGGGGTTCGATGGCGACGAACAGGCGCTTTTTGTTCTTGATATCGAGGACCCTTCCTTCGATGCCGGCAAAGGCGCCGCGGGCCACCCGCACTTTTTCCCCTTTGGTGAAACGGTAGCCTTCCTCGACCTTCAGGGTCTCGGGCTCCATGAGCATTATTTTGACCGCTTCGATCTCCCGATCGCGAATCACGGCCGGTTTGTTGCCGAACTGCACAAAACTGCTGACAGCACGGTCTTCCAGAATGTAATACTTCATCCTCACCTCTGTACGGATAAAAAGATACCCCGAAAAGAGGGGTATCTCCACGCGTTTTACCCGGTCTGACCACTTCCGGTATTCGCGGACCAGGGGAAGGTATATCTCGTATTTTTCGGACAATCGTGCGGCGGCCGCTTTTTCATGACGCGGCCGTACACGCAATGCATACCAGTTTAATTTTATATCCATAGGTATATGTTTCTTTCCGTGAACTGAAAATCCGGTTCTTCAGAGAACGTCACAAAAAACAGATGCTGTATATTAATGCGGATGTTTTTCAATGCTTGCCGTGATAATACTTTTGTGGATGGTCACCACAAAGGCTCCGGCTTTCTGGGAGTACAGCGGCTCGGGATTCCCGTTGTTGACACAGGCGTCATTCATCCGCTTGAAACCGGTCCCCCAGTTGTCCACCAGCCCCAGGCTCTGGAAGATCATTGCAAGATTGCTGTTCTTCAGGATCGCCCGGTCCTCGAAAAGAATGCGGGAAAGGTCGAGTTCTTCAGGCAGGCTTCCCGGGCTCCAGATCTCCAGCCAGTCCTCGAAGATGCGGACCTGAATATTGCCGGTATCGGTGTAGTCGCGGTGCAGGACGGCATTGACGATCGCCTCACGCAGGGCGTCCAGGGGATAATCCCATTTGAGCTCCTTGTTCCCGTTGCGGTGGCGGATCGTGGCCTGATCGATATGCTTTTTCACGAATTCCAGCACCTCGTCGACGGCACGGATCAGATTGGTGTCGATGTTCTTTTTGTCGAGGAATTTTGTCACCGAATTCCCGTCAAAACGCGCGATCTTGATCACGGCATTCGAGAAGAGATGGTTGCGCTTTGCAAAACAAAGATAAGCTGCCTTGGTGATCCTTGCCGTCCCGGATCTGCCGGATATCCTCCAAAAAATCACGGACGTCCTTGAAATCCTTGCCCGGGCTGAATTTCCGGATGAGGTCCTCGTCAAACTCGATCTCGTCGAGGGAATATCCACAAAATCCGCGGTCAGGTCGGTGAGTGAATGATAGGCTTTCTGCTTATATTGCTTTGTCGGACTCATAATGTACCACCCTGTCAATATCTTGTTGATTCTTTAACGAATAATATTATTTATTTCCCGGACAAACAATAAAAAAAGGGGCGGTTTGCCCCTTTTTGTTTATGGTTGCCGGATCACTTGACAATGGCCAGTATATCCTTGCGGTTCAACAGAATATAGTCTTCACCGTCCACGGTGATCTCGTCGCCGGAATAGCGCCCGTACAGCACGACATCCCCGACGCTGACAAGTTCCTTGAGTTCCTTGTCCGTACCAACAGCAATGACATCTCCCTGGTATTTCTTTTCCTTTGCCGTGTCGGGAATAATGATGCCTGCGGCAGTTTTGTCTTCTTCCGGCTGGGGCTTGACCAGTACGCGTTCATCAAGAGGTTTGATCTTCATGTCTATTCTCCTTTTTGCTGTTTTTGACTCTGTTTTTTTTACAGTCATAAATATCGTGATTCTTCCTGAATTTTACAACCATAATTTTATCATCTGTGCACACCTGATACCGCGGACACCCCTACTTTTCAATATTCCATTCCTGATCTGAAAATTATTCACTTTTCGGGAACTATTTTGCGGGTCACTCATTCACACGGTACACACAACAAGACTTCCCTCCTTATCCTTCGTCATAACACCCACCCCCAAAAGGGTGTTATGACGTTTGGGGGCGTTTTTTTGAAGCGGTCCCGGCATTTCATACCGGGCTATTCAAGTTCAACCCTTCGATCACCTCAGGGTTGTAAGGTATTGGATGTCACCACGCAGTCCCGGTGTTGCACGCCGGGCTAATGATATTCAGCCCTTCGATAAGCTCAGGGCTGCAAGGTACCTGTGCAATGTTTTTCTTCGTCCCTGAGTCTCTTCGTCTCAACAACTCATCACTCTGCTTCGTCGATCGGGTGCAGTTGTCCGTCCACAAGCGCATATTTCTCCCCGGTACGGGGACAGGTGAGGTCGTCGCCGAGGATCTCTCCGGCGCGGCTGACCCAGCCTTTTTGCCGGGCGGGAATTCCCACCACGAGAGCGTAGGCAGGAACATCCTTTGTCACCACGGCACCGGCGGCGATAAAGCAGTACTCGCCGAGGGTGACGCCGCAGACGACGGTGGCGTTGGCGCCGACGCTTGCGCCCTTCTTCACGCGGGTTTCTTTAAATTCGTCCTTGCGCTCCACAAAGGCGCGGGGATTGACGACGTTGGTGAACACGCAGCTCGGGCCGCAGAACACGTCGTCCTCAAGAATGACGTCATCATAGACGGAGACATTGTTCTGGATCTTGACGCCGCTGCCGACCACGGCTTTCGCGCCGATATTTACGTTCTGGCCGACGGAGCAGCGCTCCCCCACTTCGGCGCCGGACATGATATGGCTGAAGTGCCATATCTTGGTCCCCTTGCCGATCTTCGCCCCTTCGTCCACGCGGGCGGTTTCGTGCACAAAATAGTTATTCATTCAGCGCTTCCCTTAGGTTATCGGCAATGAAATGTATTTCTTCGCTTGTCAGGAAAGGATGCATGGGCAGGGAGATCACGGTTTCGGCCAGGCGGTCCGAGACGGGAAATTTGCCGTCCTGCTCCAGGTCCGCAAAAGCCTCCTGCGCAGGCAGGGGCATGGGATAATGCACCGCCGTGGGGATCCCCGCCGCTTTCAGTGCTTCCCGCAACGTGTCGCGCTGCGGAACGCGGAGAGTGTACTGGGCCCAGACGCTGCTGCGTCCCTCGCAGGCCTTCGGGATATCGGCAACGTTCTTCAGCAGGGATGAATAGTGTTCGGCAGCGCGCTGTCGCTGCTTGATCTCCTCGCGGAAATGCCGGAGTTTCACCCGGAGAATGGCCGCCTGGAGCGTGTCCATGCGCCCGTTCATGCCGATCATTTTGTGATAGTAGCGTTTTTCCTGCCCGTGGTTGCGCAGCATGCGGACCGTTTCCGCGATCTTGGGATCGGCAGTGAAGATCGCTCCGCCGTCCCCGTAGGCGCCGAGAGGTTTCGCCGGAAAAAAACTGGTGGTGGCGACATCGCTGAGGTTGCAGGAATATTTTCCCTTATACGTTGCACCGAAAGATTGGGCCGCGTCTTCCAGCACCCAGAGCCCGTGCTTTTTGGCGATCTTGTTAATGGCATCCATATCCGCACACTGGCCGTAAAGCGAGACCGCAATAATGCCGCGGGTCCGCGGCGTGAGCTTCGCCTCGATCTTTTCGGGATCCAGGTTGAAGCTTCGCGTTTCCACATCGGCAAAGACGGGTACGGCCCCGGTCAGGCGTACCATGGACGCCGTGGAAATGAAGGTGAAAGCGGGACAGATGATCTCATCGCCTTCGCGGACATCCAGGGCCTTCAGAGCAAGCCAGATCGCGTCGGACCCCGAACTGCAGGCATTCACGAAGGGCGCCCCGCACCATTCCGCCAGCTCCGATTCCAGCGCCGCGATCGCGGGCCCGTTGATGAACGCCGTCTCCCGGATCACCGACGCCATTGCGGCATCGATCTCGTCCTTGTATTCAAGGTATTGTCGGTGCAGATCGCAAAATTCCATACTGCCCCCTTAGTAACTGAGTTTTTCCATCAGGTGAATGCCGGAGATCACATCATCGCGGGAGGGGAACATCTCCCATTTCTCGCGGGCGATGTAGTCGTACATCGCATCGTGCCCTTTCCCGTAGATATGGTCAAGCTTGAAATCCATGTCCGGTTTCTCCATCCCGTGCACGTCCCAGTAGCGGATGGTGTTGAGATTGGTGCCCGCAAGCCGGACAACGCCCTTCTCGGCGATCAGCGTGAACTCGGTCTCATAGTTCTGCCGGTAGGCGGAGACGGTGGCGTTGAGGGAACCGACCACGCCGGACTGGAAGCGCATAACGGCGGAAACGGTGTCAAAGACCTCCAGGTTGCGGAGAAAACCGCCCTGTCCCTTTCCGCTGACGAGTTCGCCGAAAAAATAGTGCACCATGTCCACATAGTGGCTGGCCTGGGTGTAGAGCACTCCGCCGTCAAGGGCGCGCGTCCCGTGCCAGTCGATGTCAAAGTAGGCGTCGTTGCGGTTCCAGAGCACATTGCAGATGAACTGATATATCGTCCCGAGTTTATTTTCTTCGATAAGGTTTTTGACCAGAACGATCAGGGGATTGTAGCGGTTCTGGTAGACGGGGAGGAAGGTCTTTCCGGTCCTGTCGATGCGATTGAACATCTGATGGGCTTCGCGGACGGTGAGGCTGACAGGCTTTTCGCAGACGATATAGGGAGCCTCGGTATGTTCGGCGATGTCTGCCACATGCCGGGGATGGTCGCCGGAAGGGGTCAGCACCGAGATCACGTCGACATTTTTGATCTTCCGGTAATCGGTCTCATAGGGAATGTCCAGGACTCCGGCCACGGCCTTGGCACGCTCTTTTTCAATATCGCAGACCAGGGCCAGTTCCACGCCCTCCGTATCCGAGATCGCTTCGATATGCCGTTTTGATATGCGTCCGCAGCCGACCAGTGCAACTTTTTTCATTAATACTGTCCTTTCACTGAATGAATGTAAGAGTAAATATAGATATTTTATCTTTTGATATCAAACAAAAATGCCGGACCACTGAATCGTTGATGTGTCGAGTTGTCTAGGCGTCTAGGCGTCTAGGTGAACAGGTACAAATCAGCTCGACACCTCGATGACTCGACAGCTCGACACCTCGACACCTCGACAATTATTTATGAAACGGTCTTCGGTGTGCCCAGCCATACCAGCAGGCGGTTCATGAGTACCGAGGAGGTTACGCCGATCAGCGTATACCAGGTCCAGTTGATGTGGAACAGTTCCGTCCATCCGGCAAGGATCACGAAGGTCATCACCGTAATGGAGAAAAAGAAGGGCACCACATACTGCCAGAGGTTGCATTTCCTGAAAAAGCGCACGGTCACGAACATGCCGAGGGTCCCTCCGTAAGTAAAGGAGGCAATGGAAAGGCCGACTTCCACCAGCGGGCTGTTCTGGTTGGTGAAGACCATGGCGCCGAAAACCATGATAATGCCCCAGGCCAGGGTGGTCACCCGGCTGATGCGCAGCCATTTGCTTTCATCGTCGATATGTTTGAAAATGGGCTTGAAGATATCCACGGTGATGGAACTCGACATGGAGCTGAGCGAACCGCTGAGCGTGGTCATGGAGGCCGCAAAAATACCGGCCACCGTGATGCCTTTCACCACCGGCGGCAGATGGTCGATAATGAATTTTGTGAACAGTTCGTCCGGCTTGGTGATCCCCAGTTCGGCAAACCCTGCACCGTTCCAGACCATGTAGAGCATGGCGCCGATGAACAGGAAGAGAATGAACTGGAACAATACCACCACACCGCTACCGATCATGGCCTTTTTGGAGTCCTTTGTGCTCTTGCAGCTCAGGATGCGCTGTACGATCAGCTGGTCCGTGCCGTGGCTGGCCAGCGAGAGCATGGCACCGCCGATAATGCCGCCCCAGAGGGTGTATCCCCTGCCCTTGAAATGGAAGACGTCAAGTTTGCCGAGCGAGGCCATCAGGTCAAAGGAAACCGCGGTATCCGGGATCATGTTCAGGCCGATGATCAGCGCGCAGGCCGCGGCGCCCATGTAGATGATCCACTGGCGAAGCTCCATCCAGACCACCCCGCGGATGCCGCCCATCAGGGTGTAGGCGACGGTCACAAAGCCGAGGATGAGCAGGGAATGGAAATACGGCATGCCGGTGATCATGGACAGGGGGATGGCGACGGCGAAGAGCCGGACGCCGTCGGCCAGCAGGCGCGTAAGCATGAAGGTGATGGACATGATGCGCTGCATCGTCACCCCGCCCTTTTCCCGAATGGCCTCATAGACGGAGATATACTTGCCCTTGGCATACATCGGGATGAAGATCAGCGCGACGAGGATACGGCCGACGATATAGCCGATGCAGACCTGCAGAAAAGAAAATCCCCGAGATAGGCCACGCCGGGGATGGAAAGGAAGGTCAGCACGGAGGTTTCCGCCGCCACGATGGAGACCATCACGGCCCACCAGGGGAGATTGTTGCTGGCGCTGAAATAATCTTTCATGTTCTTGACCTTCCGCCCCATCAGAGAACCGGTGATAAAGATGCCGGCCATAAATAATGCGATGATCACAATATCCACCCAGTGCATGCTGACTCCTTTCATACTTCCTTAATAAAAAACCCCTCCCGGCATGAGCGGGAAGGGCGAATATACAATAAAAGCGTCAGGTTTAAAACCTAAAAGTTAAACGCGGTTCTCGACGTTCATGACCGTGACGCCTTCTTCCTTTGGATCGATCACCGAGTCGCCGTTCTTGTCCCGGTAGGTGAGCATATAATTGTACACGATGCTCACGCCGGCGCCGAGGTCCATGCCGATGGTGGCGCCCATGACCGTGCGTTCGGAGGGAGAGCGGAACGCAAAGGGATTCGGATCGTTGTTGCGGTGATAGTACCCGCTCAGTTCAGAGACCAGCGGAATGGTTTCCTGGGGCACCGCGCCCTCAATCTGAAAGGTCTGGAGGACATTCCCGGAACCGGAGATCATGTTCATGTAGCGGCATTCCAGCGTGAAAAATTCTGCGATATTGATGCCCACGAAACCGAAAAAGCCCTGAGACTTCGGAAGGTTCATCTGCATGAGGCGGTCATACTTCGTTTTGGCGACGAAACGCTTGTTCTCATCCTGAACGAAATAGACGCGATTCAGGTCGTAATTCTTGTCAAAGAACCCGTACTCGAAATTCTCCTGCGCCCGTCGATATTCGACCCTGGCGCTCAGATAATCGCCGACGGTTACGCCGACGCCCAGCGGAGAGGTACCGATCGCAACGTCGTCCTTTGTCAGCTGGCTCAGCTGGGTGTTCCCGTCCAGGTATCCCAGGATGGCGCCCACCGAATAGATCTCCAGGGAGAATCCGCTGCGGCGGACAATGGGAATGGTGATGTCAAGGCTGGTGGAAAACACGCTGGGGTGGTTTAGCATCAGGGTGTCGATCGTGGGAATGTAAATGGTTTGCACGGTATCTGCCCGTTCATAGCCCGTATAGCCGGGAAACATCGGGGAAATGATCGTGTCCAGGATCCCCTGTGTCAGTCCCTCCGTGGGGGTATATTCCCAGTAGTTGTTGCCGTCATCGTCCATGTCCTCGGTATCGGGGATACCGTCACCGTCGGTATCGACATGAAAACGTTCATTGTTGGGGAACATGTCCATCAGGTCGGAATAGCCGTCCCGGTCCGAATCATCCAGGAACGCATTAAAGGGATTGAGGTCCGCCACGGTGGAAAGGCCGAGCTCCACAAAACTTCCCACAGAGTAACGTCCCCCCAGAAGTCCCGGCATGGAACGGAAGCCGTTCAGCTCCGCCCAGTCCGCCACAAATCCGTAAAATCCCATTGCAAGACCGCGGCGGTCTTCCTTCTGCCGGTTGCTGATCCCGAATTCGGTGCCGAAGCGCTTCTTCGCCGGCATATTCCAGCATATTGGTATACCGGTCGATGGAGATCCCGTTGACGAAGGTTACCTGGTCCAGACCGCCGATACGGACGTAGAAGGGATCGTATTTGGTCGCCCAGCTCATGTAATAGATAATGTTCAGGTAATCACTGAATTCATCCCAGTTGTGCTTGCTGATCTCTCCCTCGGCGTTGATATAGATCGCCAGGTCCAGCCCGATGCCGATCTTGCCGAGATTGAAGCTGGGGCGGAACGCGATCTGATTGTACAACTCCCCGTTCAGGGTCACGGCGCCCACACCGATCCCGGCTTCGAACATAGAGGCAAGCCCGGTGTCCCCTCCATCGCCGTTATCCTGCGCATAGCTCACCCGCGGCACGGAAACCAGCAATATACTTAACAACAGGATCAAACATATTTTCTTCATGGCACTGCACTCCTTATCTGTAATGACGTTTGATAATATAGAGGAGATTTCAAAGGAATGTAATATTTTTTTACAATTTTTGCCCGGGAGGGTATCCGGACGGGTATTTTCGCCTGCCCGGATCCTCCGGGAAGATTTTGCTGCGCACCGGCAGTGAATACGGGATCAGGGAGGAAATCCACAAAAGCCGGTTCCATACAACACAGGGGATCCCGGATCTTACTGAACGAGGTGCCGGACCGGAAGACAGGGATCAGGATCCAAACCCGGGTGCCGCGGTATGATGTGCCGCGGTATGATTTATTGTTGTGCAAGCGCGGTCAATGCCGTAAATTCCCCGCAAGCGGATCCGGAACGCCGGCCGCCTTCCGCAACCCTAAAGCACGAGGAGTATGATGAACCTCAACGTCCATGAATTCGACCTTCCGCTGAAATACAAGTTCGGGATCTCCCGGGAAACGCGCACCGTGCAGAAAACGGCCATTGTCGAGGTGCGGGACGGCGGACATGCCGGCTACGGCGAATGCGTCGCAAATCACAAATACTATAAATTCACCATCGATATGATCCGTGAGGATATTGCCGCGGCCGCGGAGAAACTGAAAGACCTCGATATCCTCGGGACCCCGCCGGAGCGGATCTGGCAACAACTGGACCCGCAGCTGGGCCGCGATCCTTTTGCGCAGTGCGCCCTGGACATGGCCCTGTGGATCTCTGGGGAAAAAAGCAGGGCCGCGCCACCTGGGAGCTCTGGGGGCTGGACATCCGCAACAATATTGTCACGGATTACACCATCGGGATCGACGAGATCGATGTCATGGTCAACAAAATGGAGGAGTTCGGAGACTGGCCGGTCTTCAAGATCAAGCTGGGGACGGAGCACGACATGGAGATCATGCACGAGCTGCGAAGACATACGGACGCCGTACTGCGCATTGACGCCAACTGCGCCTGGAGCGCGGAGCAAACCATCGAGTATTCGCATGTCCTGAAGGAGCTCGGCGTGGAATTCATCGAACAGCCGATGAAGGCGGACGCTCCCGAAGCGGAAATGAAGAAGGCGTTCACACACTCTGCCCTGCCGCTGATCGCCGACGAAAGCTGTATCTCCGAGGAAGACGTGGACCGCTGCCACGGCTTTTTCCACGGCGTGAACATCAAGGTGGTCAAATGCGGCGGCCTCACGCCGGCACGCCGGATGATCGCCCGTGCCCGCGAACTGAAGATGAAGGTAATGGTCGGATGCATGACGGAATCCACCGTCGGCATCTCCGGGATCGCGCAGCTGCTGCCCCTGCTGGACTACGTCGATATGGACGGTCCGCTCCTGCTGGCGAAGGACATCGCCGAAGGCGTGACGATCGAACGCGGCGTGGTGCACTATCCGGACGTTCCGGGAAACGGGGTGGTGCTCACCGGGTTCCGCGACAATAAAGGACGGGAATAACATGAGTGACAACCCATCATCCGGAGTGCTGCTGAGCTGGAAGGTCTGGCTGGCAAAAAAAAATCCCGCCCGCGCCGTCTCGGTGGCCGTCCTCATTCTGATCTGTGCATATTTCGTCTTCTTCACCACCGGGGATCTTCTGCTTACCGTAATCGGGGCGGCGGTCCTCATGATCATGGTCCTCCCCTACTACCTGCCAACGACATTTATCCTGACGGAGGAGGAGGTCATCAAAAAAATGTTGTTTTCCACACGAGCCCGCCGCTGGGAGGAATTCCGCCGCTTCCGTGCCGACAAGCGTTCCGTCAAATTATTCACCATGGAAAAACCCTCCCGCCTTGACAACTACCGCGCCTTCCTGCTGATCTGCAACAAAAATATTGATGAAGTGCTAAGGATCGTCAAAGACCGGATCGAAGCGGCCGCAAAGGCTTCCGAGCCCTGAGGGCTTCAAGCCGGAAGCGGGATTTTATGAAAAGCAGCTAAAGTTTAATTGGACTTTTTGCCTTTTTATATTATATTTTTCCGTTATCGTGATATAGATAGTCTCATATCGTAAGGTATTTTTTACTCGGAGAATATCTTACGGTACACATCAAAGGGGTAAAGAGGTTTGGCAGATAAGGTATATGAAGAAGAAATAATCGATAAGATCGCCCGGAAGATCGTCAACCGGCGCTTATCGGTCCCGGCGGTGCTTTTTATGGAGGTGATGAAACCGCTCAATTTCTTTGGTGCGCAGACC
The DNA here is from genome assembly GCA_034520235.1 of Fidelibacterota bacterium. GTDB lineage: Bacteria > Fidelibacterota > Fidelibacteria > Fidelibacterales > Fidelibacteraceae > M50B103. The sequence continues at coordinate 971,989 of JAXHNS010000001.1, read as the reverse complement.
CTGAATTTTTTCGGCCCCATCATCGAGTCCTTCCTCAAAAAAGAGAACCGCTACTACGACTTTACGGAAATGCTGGAAGATCGCCAGAACGTGGAACGCATTTTGCGGCGCATTTGAGGAACTTGAGGACGAGCGACCGGAACCGCCACGGAAAAAGCGGGGGAAAAGGAAAAGGGAATTGAAAAAAGGGAACGATAAAACCAATCATCATACACGCTAAGTGGAGGATCACATGATCGTGAAAAGAACTGTATTGGTGCTTGTCCTGCTGATCGGCCTGTCCGGTCCTGCCTTTGCCGAACTCGGCATCGTTGCACAGGCGGAACCCGCGGACGTGGACGGTAATATTGTCAATATTACCATCACCCCGGCAGAGGGGGCAAGCATATACCTTATTCACAAAAGCCTTGAAACCGGTGAGTGGGTGCCCGTGACGGAAACTGTCAAGCTGAATCTCAACACCAATATCGAAAGCGATATTCCGACAAAATTCCGGGTCACCGCGCTGGACAAGGACCGCAGGATCATCGGTATCGCGGAATCGGGAACGGTGATCACCCGGGCAAGGTGGTTCAATATCAACCGTACGAACCGCTTTGTCGCGCTGCTTATGATCTCGGGCATTATTCTTTTCTATATCGCCCGGGCGAGAAAGAACAAGGAGATCTACCTCCGTCCCGTTGCAGGCCTGCAGGCTTTTGAAGAGGCCGTCGGCCGCGCCACCGAGATGGGCCGCTCCGTGCTCTACGTCCCCGGCATCATGGACCTTGATCAGGTGGAGACGATCTCGGGGCTCATTATCCTGGGGCATGTGGCGAAAATGACCGCCCGCTACGAGACCGATCTCAATGTACCGGTCTCACGTTCCCTGGTGATGGAATCGGGGCGCAGACGGTGCGGGCATCCTATATCAGTGAAGGCCGCCCGGATCTTTTTACCGAGGACATGGTCCATTACTATACCGATGACCAGTTCGCCTTTGCCGCCGCCGTGGACGGTGTGATGCTGCGCGACAAGCCGGCCGCCGTCTTTCTTCAGGGCAAATTCTACGCCGAATCCCTGATCATGGCCGAGACCGGGAATTCCATCGGGGCCATCCAGATCGCCGGCACGGGCTCGCCCTCGCAGATCCCCTTCTTCGTCACGGCCTGCGATTACACCCTGATCGGCGAGGAGTTCTTCGCCGCCAGCGCCTATCTGGGCAAAGACCCCCGGCTTCTGGGCTCCATCAAGGGACAGGATATCGTCAAGGCGATACTGATGGCATTCCTGGGGATCGGCGTGCTGCTGGAAACCTTCAACCTTCAATTCTTTAAGACACTGTTCTTGGGATCATAAAACAAGAGGTAATGACATATGTTTTGGAAACGAACAATTCCTTCGATCATTGTTGCCGCCGTGGGTGTGATCATGCTCGTGTCATGGTTCATCCCGCACGCGCCCTTTGATAAACTGGAGATCCATGCGACGCAATGGTATGATATCATCGCCAGTTTCGCCATGATCCTCGGAGCGCTCAACCTTCTGAAGCTTCAGGGCAGGAAAGTGGTCAAACGGAAAAAGGGCTGGCCCTACAGCCTGGCCGCCGTGCTGGCGTTCTTCATGACACTGACCTTCGGGTTCTTCGTGAAGGGCGGCTACTATCCCAATTTGATCTCCATCGGGGACAATGAGGAAGCCGTGTACGCCAAGATCACGGAGGTGACGGGACTTCCCTATAAAGAAGCAAAGATCCTGTACGGGAACCCCACCGATATCGGCGAAAAGATCGTCATGAAGAAAGCGGTAATCTCCAAACGCTACGCCCAGAAGGTCGTGAACGAACTGGAGGACCTGGGTGCCACCGTACACCTGGGTGAGCTCAAATGGGGCTCGCACGTGCAGGGACAGAACACCTGACTACCGCTGGGTGTTCCGATTCGTTCTTTACGCCCCTGTCCGCGACCATGTTCGCCCTGCTGGCATTTTTCGTGGCCTCGGCCTCCTACCGGGCCTTCAAGATCCGCAACATGGAGGCCACCGTGCTTCTGCTCGCGGGGATCCTGATCATGCTGGGCCGGGTGCCGCTGGGCGCGTATCTGACCGCATGGACCCAGAATATCTCCTGGCTCTCCTGGCTGCACCTTCCGGTGATACAGGAATGGATCTATCAGTACCCCAACGCCGCCGGCGCGCGTGCCATTATGATCGGTATCGGCCTTGGGATCGTGGGCACGTCCCTGCGCGTGATCCTCGGTATTGAAAAATCATTCATGGGAGGAGACTAATATGACAAAATTTACGAATTTTCTTGAGAAACTGGATAGTCTCGACCGCAGGATTATCTTCCTGATCATCGCGATCGTGGTATTCATTCCCCTGCTGGTTCCCCTGGGTCTCCCCGTCGAGACGACACAGCTGACCGAAGATGCGTTCTACGCGATCGATGACCTGCCCGAAAATGCCAAGGTCCTGCTGTCCTTCGAGTACGGGCCCTCCACCAAACCGGAGATCCATCCCATGGCCATTAGCGTCCTTCGACACCTCTTTGCCAAAGGCAACAAGGTCATTGTCATGTGCCTGTGGCCGGACGGACTCTTTATGGCACAGGAAGCGCTGGAACTGGTGGCGCGGAACGAATTCGACCTGGAATACGGCGTCGATTACGTGAACCTCGGCTACCGGCCGGGCAACGAAGCGGTGATCAAAGGGATCACGAAGAGTTTCGAAGCGAACTTTTCCGTGGATTCCAAAGGCGCTCCGATCACGGCCATCCCCATCATGAACGATGTGCAGACCGCCAAGGACGTGGACTTTATTTTCAGCCTGTCCGCGGATATCCGGGAGCCATCGAATGGGTGCTCTATGCGGGCGACCCCCTTCAGGTGCCCGTCTCCAGCGGAAACACTTCCATTCAGGTCAACCAGCTGCTGCCCTATGTGAAATCGGGGCAGATGCGGGGCATCGTCGCCGGAATGCCGGGCGCCGCCGAATATGAGACGCTGGTCATCGAGAAGATACAGAACGAGGAGGGGCTTCTCACCGAGAAAGCGATGACTCTCCTGCCGAATTTTATGGAGAGAAGAAATGCCACGAAATTTATGGACGCACAGTCCATTGCACATCTGGTGATCGTTCTCTTTATCATCATCGGTAATGTCTCGTTCTATGTTAAACGCAAAAATCAACGAAAATATTAAGGAGGTAACCGGATGTATATAGGAATCTTAGGCGCATGGATCGCCGTCTTCTTAACACTTTCGATCCTGAGTTATCTCTACGAGGATAACGTCTTCTACAAACTCGCAGAACATATCTTTGTCGGCGTGTCCGCCGCGCACTGGGCCACCATTGCCTTCTGGAACCAGGTGCAGCCGAACCTCTTTGGCAGGCTTTGGCCGAGGGCGGAGGTCGCGGCCCTGGAGGGCTTCAATAAGTTCTGGTACAAGATCTACCACGGTCTGCATGTGATGTTCAGCAAGGTGTTCCCGGAAGATACCGTCAACGGCGTGATCTACCGCGGTATCGGCGATCAGCCCCAGAACCTGACCTACATTTTCGCCTTTATCCTGGGTCTGTTCATGCTTTGCCGCCTCATCCCCAGGATCGGATGGATCAGCCGCTGGTCCCTGGCCTACGTGATCGGAATGGCCGCGGGGCTCCGCCTCTACGGATACATGAGCTCGGATGTGATCGGGCAGATCCATGCGACCATGCTTCCGCTGTGGACGGGGAACCTTGGAGAAAGCTTCAATAACATCATCCTGATCGTCGGTGTGCTTACCGGACTGTTCTATTTCTTCTTTTCCGTCGAACATAAAGGCGCGCTCAAGGTGGTGTCGCGCATCGGGATCTACTTTCTGATGATCTATTTCGGCGCTTCCTTCGGATTCGCCGTCATGGGACGTATCTCCCTGCTGATCGGGCGTTTCAATGACTTGATCGCTTACTCCGGAAAGCAGTACGGCTTCGCCACCCCGATCCTCCTTGTGATCATGGTCGTGGTGCTTATCTTCACCACCCGAAAGAACAAGAAGGAAGCCGAGGAAGCCTGATCCGACAGCTAACATGCAGCTGAAAACCAGCTGAAAGATAAACATAGCGCCCCGCATTTCCGGTGTTCTCTTTACCCACGGATAATGCTTTTTTCTTCTCCCATTATTCTTTACTTTTATCGAAACACGAATATCAAAGCGGAGGTGAGACATATGAAGATGACAACGCTCGAGGTCAGGACCCGTTCACGGACGGATTTTGTCGATATCACCGCAAAGGTGCAAGAGGTCGTGGAAAAGGCTCCTTCTCCCGGCGGCATTGTCACGGTCTTCGTGCCGCACACCACGGCGGGGATCACCATCAACGAGAACGCGGATCCGGACGTGCCGCGGGACCTGGCATACAAGATCAACGATCTGATACCGAAAGGCGATCCGGAATATGCGCATGCGGAAGGCAACAGTGACAGCCACATGAAATCCTCCCTCTTCTCCCCTTCCCTGACCTTGATCTTTGAGAACCGGCGCTGTATCCTGGGCACCTGGCAGGCGGTGTATTTTGCCGAATTTGACGGACCCCGCACCCGGAAGGTGCACATCAAAATTATTCCGGATCCGGAACAATAAAATAGTGAACTGCGCTTCGATCCCGAGCCGGAACCGAATGCGGCGCTGACATTTGTGTTTTGAAAGTTGTTGAGTCGTCGAATTGTCTAGTTGGAACCGCTCGTATTTTCAATTCGACAACTAGACACCTAGACACCTAGACAACTAGACAACTCGACACTTCCACCTTTATTTCATCAACAGCATCTTCTGCGTATGACGGAAGTCCCCGGCGTCCATGACACAGAGATACACGCCGCTTGAAAGTCCCGAGGCATCGAACAGTACGCGGTAGTAGCCGGCTTTCTGCTTTGCCTCGACAAGCTGCGCAATGTGCCTTCCGGAAAGGTCATAGACCGAAATACGCACGGTTTCCGCTTGCGGCAGGGCATAGCGGATCTCCGTCAGCGGATTGAAGGGATTGGGATAATTGTTCTCCAGGCGGAACGCCTCCGGAAGGTCAAGAACGTCCAGTTCACTGTCGATATAGACCGTCAGTGTGTCGCTGAAATTGACGAGACCATGGGGGTCACAGGCGGCCACGGTCCAACAGTATTCGCTCTGATCACGCAGAACCCGTTCATCATGATAAGGAAGGTCGGTAAAGATCGTATAGTACCTTGTGGTGCCCTTGTGCCAGTAGTTGATCCGGTAGCCTACCGCGTCGCCCGGATCGGGATCTTCGACGGGCGTCCAGGAAAAGTGCGGGAGCGCGTGGTCTGATAACTGTTGTGACGCGGCGAGAGCGGGACCGGCGCCGGGGGCATCTCGTTGACGGTGTTGACGGCGAATTTCCGGACATCCTTTGAAAAAGTTGCCGCTCCCGCCCGGTCGACGGCCGTGACGTACCAGCGGTAGCGGCCGTTCTCCTTCAGGGTTTCCCCGGCAGTATAGGCATTCCTGCCACCGCGGTAGACACATTCCATACTGTCCGTGTGCCGTCCCCAGATACAGATAGCCAGCACAGGCTGTCCGGAGGGGTCCGGTATCGCAGCGCAAGCTTCCCAGGCAAAGTGCGGCCGGAGCGTGTCCAGGATGCTTTCCTGCGGCGGGGTTTCAAGGCGGAAGCGCATAGGGCGCCGTGTTCCGGCTGTAGACCCGGAAAGCCCGGAAAAGTGGAGTGCGAAGGTGTACCGTCGTCGCGCTTTTCTGACGGCCTTGACATGCCAGTACACCGTTTTATCTTCGCACAAAGGGTCGTAACGGTCTTGACAGGCAGGTATCGGCTCTCGCATTGCCCGCGCTGGCGGAAATATCAAGTTTTTCCCCGATATACAGCAAATACTTTTCTGTATTCTCCACCGTTTCCCAGAACAGCAGCGGGGTCCGGGTGTTCACGACCTCCATGCTGTCGGGGCTGATCAGGTCGAAGTCTCCGTCGAGATTGCGGATGACCATGATGTGGTTTTCCTTCAATACGGAGATCTCCGCATCACCGGCCCGGGCGGTCAGCCGGATGGAATAGATCCCTTCCGCATCGTAGCGGTGGCTTGTCGTTTCGCCGTACCCGGTGCTGCCGTCCCCGAAATCCCAGATATACTCATAATCCCCCTGCGGCAGGGAGGATACGACGGAAAAGCGGATGGGAAAATCCGGCATGCCCACGGTCTGATCGACGGCAAGATCCAGCTCCTGCGGATCGGCGGCCTCCCATTTGACAGCGTCAAAAACGAGGACCTCGCCGGCGGTGGCACTGCTGTCCCCCAGGGACACGTGATTCCGTTCCACATCCAGAAATAGAAATTTTCCCAATGAGACCCATGCATCTGGGGCCGCACTCTGATCGATCGCGACCACGCTGATCCCCGCCGCGTGCTGAACGCGGTAATACGCCGAAACCGCCTCCGCATCTCCGGGAATATAGGCGCTGATCTCGTAATACGCGCTGGAATCCAGTTGCGGTGTCCAGGTCACATGACAGATATCGGCGGCGTCCGCTTCCGTGTTAGGTCCACCAGTGATGCCCTCCGTAGCCGCTATTCCTGCTGTGGTAATACCGCATGGGCACGTCATTTCCGTCCAGGTGCATGTAGAACCCCTGCGCGAATTCCCGGTCGTCCACCAGGGAATCAGCCCGCGCCGTTGAACGAAAGTCCGTGGCAATACACCACGGCATGCTGGTATAGGAACTGTTGGCGTCATTGAGGCTGACGTGCCGCGTGATTGTATCCCGGCCAGTCGTAGATACACTGCCTTCCCGTCGTAGCTCGGCCAGTTCGCCGTGTTTTTGTCCCCGTAGGGATCGTTGACGATCACCGTCCGCTGTCCGTTCTCCACCCGTCCCGCGGCCGCGATGCAGGTGCACCGCTGCCCGAAAGGTAATTGCAGATCGAGAACGGGACCTTTTTGTCGATCTCGGCGACGACCGTGCTCCAGCTGGTATTCCAGCTCTGGGAGGCGCTCATGCCGTGTTTCTCGTAATAGCCGCGCATCCTTCGAGCTCGGCTCCCGCCCGTCCACATGTATCCCATCCGCCGTAGCAGGTGTAGCAGCTCGTCCCGGCCGTGTTGCAGTCCCGGTAATCCAGGTCAAAGGAGTAGGCGTTGTAATCATAGCGTTCGTGAACATAGGCGCCGTAGTCGTTCCAGTTCCCGAACCCGGAACGGAAAGGCCAGGCGGGCAGCATATCGTAATAGGCCATGACCATTGCCGCCGTCGCGGGCGCACAGCTGCTGTAGCCTCTCGGCCCCGGCGTGTCGTAGACCTGGTGGACATAGGGGATGTCGAGATAGCTGTCTGCCGCGGGGACTTCTGTTCAAAATACACGGGATCCACGGGCAGTCCGCCGGGACCTCCGGCCTCCCCGGAATCTTTTTTCACACGTTTGTCAACGCTGCTTTTCACTGCTTTCCCGTTCCGCATGTAGAGCGGGGACCCGTCGGCGGAAAATGCGGGATTTGTTCCATCGCATCGGGGCTTTCTGTGCTGAACAGGGTGTTCCCGTTGACATCCCTTACCACGACATCCGTATTGGCGATCCCGCCGTTTCATCCAGCGTGATCCGGGTATGGGCGAACTCGCCGGACACCCCGGACCAGCGCAGATCTGCGCCTTGCCCGCATGAAAGGTCTTATCCTCAAAGGTATCATAGATCTTGCGATCGCCGTTCAGAACGTGGTAGGCGACATAGCCGCTGTCCGGCGACCAGGAAGGAAGGACGCTGCCGTAGCCGCCTTCGCTGATCGCACAGCGTTCTCCGTCCTCCAGACCGAGGATCCAAAGGCGGTCGCTGCGGTCGTTGTACACCACGCGCTTCCCGTCCGGGGCGACCGGGGTGAGATTCGCGTAGGTACCCAGGTCATAGCTCATGTATTCCCCCGCTTTCCCGACAAACAGGCTGTCCCCGATCGTGAATGCATGATCTCCCCGGTTCGTAAAGGAGACCTGCCCGGCACGGTCTACGGGCGCATGCAAGAGAGTGATCTCACCGCTTTTCAGGTCCAGCAGGGCCGGAGCTTCCGGGCCGCCCGGCACCTCGCGCCATTTAAATCCCAGCAGGTGCTGCTCCGCGGACAGCGTGTAATAGTATCCTGCGCCGGGAGCGCTTACCAGCGTCTGCAGCTCGCCGTTGTAAAAATAGAGTGTTGAGCGCATTGCATCGGTGTAAATATATCCGTCCTCATAGGGAGTGATATCTTTTGCCGCAAAGATGATACCGGCAAGCAGTTAAGAGTACTGGCGGGAAATCGTTTTTCACGCCTTCTCCGTAATGTGAAAAATAAAACAATGGAAAATAAGACGGGAAATGATGAATGTAAAGGAAATGTTGCGCGTAATACTTTTTATGCAAAGGGCGGAATGACGCGGACAGGCGGAAATGCGGGCAATCCGGGAAGCGGAGACGCAACACAACAAAAAAAACGCATATCTGCACGCACTTTTGCCTTATCCGGGATCTTTTATCCCGCAAAGGCATGATATAATTGCTTGAATTCCCGCTATATTATCGATACATTCATGCAAGATATCTCCGAAGGACATTATGAAACGGTTCCTGATCTTACTTTTTGCGGGCGGCCTGCTGTGGGCGCAAAGCTTCGTGCCGAACATCAGCATCGAGGGGCAGAATCTGGACCCGCAGGAAAGGCGGATCATCAGTGATTTATCGGACGCCATCGAGCAGTATATCGAATCCAACACCTTCAGCAATGAACTGTACGACCTGGAGGTTCCCTTCCGGATCACGATCTTCGTCACGCAGATCAACATGAGCGGAGCGAAACGGACGATCAGCGCGAACGGGTTTTTCTCCAACGGCTACGACCAGCGCTACATCGACAATTCCTGGGAATTCGATTTCACTGAAGGCGAAGCCCTCTACCGGGAAATGATGTATCATCCCCTGCGGGATATCATCGATTACTACGGATATATCATCATGGCAACGGAAATGGACGGGATAGAGGATCTCGGCGGCAATTCCCTGTTCGACCTCGCTTACGAGATCTATTCGCGGGGCAGCAGCTCCCGATGGTCAAGGGGATGGAATGAACGCAAAGAGGACCTGGACAAGCTGACGAGGGATGTCAATACTCGCAAGGCCCGCTATTATTACAATCAGGCCTTCTGGGCGATCGACGACGGCGAGGGGACGGACGGCTGGTACTATCTTGAAGAAGCCCTGAACTTTCTGATCGAATCCCGGCGCCTGGACCCGCAGAACAAATTCCTGAGTTTTTATATCGAAAAGCATTACAAGGACAGCGAATATTTCACAAAGGTGTATCAGGACACGGGCCTGCTTCCGCTGTACCGGCAGCTGGCCCCGGAATATGAAGATTTCTTTGATGACGTCGCTATGACCTATGATGAATAAGGGCTTTGACCGAAGCAAAGGGGATCGCGCCTTCCCGCAGTAAATGCAGGCGGTCCTCCCTGTCCACTTTCACCACCGTGCTGCCGGCCCCATTAGGCCTTTTTCCAGTGCCCCGTCACGAATGAACAGCGAAAGTTTTTCCCGAAGCATTCTTCGATCTCCGCGATGCGGTGCATTGCCTTCATTCCGCTGATATTGACGCTGGTGCTGATCACCGGATACGGAAAAGCCTCCGTGACCCTTTTGCGGGAACTGGGTGATCGGCGATGCGAAAGCCGAGGCAGCCGTCCTGCTCGCTGGAGGAGTTTTTCCGGCAGTTCCCGGCTGCGGCGCGCTGCCGGAAGCACCAGGGTCAGGGCGCCGGGAAGGAAATGCCGTATCAGCATACCGGCGGCCTGCGTGACCCGGGCATATTCCGTGATCATCTCCCCGCTGTGGACAAGCATGCTCACCGGCATGCTTTGCGGACGCCTTTTTATGTCGTAGAGTTCCGCAATGCATTCCCCGGAACGCGCATCGCCGCCGAAACCGTAGAGCGTATCCGTGGGATATACGAAGAGCTCTCCGGACCTCAGGGCCGCAAGTGTGCTTTCCAGGGCGCTGCTGTCCTCATCGTCGAGGATCACGGCGTTCTTCCCCATGATGCGGCTGTCCGCAGGCGGCATTATATCCCCCGTCCCCCGCCGAACCCGCGCAGGGTGACCGGCAAGCTTCACGTCTCAAGATAGGAAAGAAAGCGCTTCACGTCGCTGTCCGAAGGACGCTCCAGGCCGCCGCCCGTTTCATTGAAGGGGATCACGTTCAGTTTGCAGGGAATGCTCGTCAGTCTGTTCTTCAGTGCTTCCGCATCTTCCGGCCCGTCATTCAGGTCCCGGATCGACGCGTATTTCGAAGCTAGCGTCCCGGTCGCCAGCGTCCGTGTACGTGCTGTGCCGCCTGCAGGCAGAATCGGGAATGCGGATAGCGGGTGGTTCACCTGGCACCAGCAGGTCGCGTTTCGGGAACTGTTATAGCCCTGCGATTGAGCGGCAGACCCGCCAGCTCGAACCGATAGGGAAGCTGCGCGAATTCGCCGAATGCGGGGTACTTGATCCCCGAAGTGGAAAAAGGTCACCCTTCGCGCCGCGATATCGGGCCCCTGTTCGTGGTTCAAGCACCACGGCGGCCCGGTACCCAGCACTGCCACATCGTAATTCGCGAAAGGGTTCGCCCGTTCCCATGAGAGACGACATTCGTGATGCGCTCCCCGCTGATCCGGCTGGCCTGAATGAACCAGTTCCGCCAGTTGCGCCGGAGGAAAGGTTGCGGAGGTAAAGCCCATGTCGGCGGTGCGGCAAAACACGCAGCCCAGGGCGCAGCCGACCTGAGAACTGATGCAGAGGGTGTTGCGCCGGGGACTCCGGATCAGCACCGTTTCCACGGCTTTCCCGTCCCGGCATCGGAAAAGAAATTTCTCCGTGCTGTCGTTCAGGGCTTTTTTCAGTGCTTTTGGGTTTCCAGGAGCTTGATGTCGCCGCTTTTGTCAACCAGGTCCCGCACCGGGCCTCGCCGACATTCCGCATTTCGCAGGCGGCAGCCTACCTTTTTGTCGAAAACATCCATCTGAATATCTGGCGTCCTGACGCAAGCTTTTCAGGCCTTTTGCGGTGGCCCATGTCCTGGATTTCTTCATCGTAACTCAGATCTTTGAGACTTTTTTTCATGCCCTAATCTTGAAAGAAAATTCCTGACAATCAAGGAAATAAAGCACTTTCACGGACCGCACAGCCCGTGAAGCATTTTTCAGGAGATCCCGTCCTGGCAGAATCCCTGACCTTTACTTGTACACCTTCTTCTCCGGACACGTTATGCCAGCAAACAAATGAAAAAACGTGAGGCCGATATACGGAGATGATCACATATCCTGCATTATGCATCCTTTTTCTTGCTTTTTGTCCATGAATCCGAATATTTTTTAAGGTTAAGCTTAACAGGAGTTATTATGAATACTTCAGACCTGGTTCAGTATATCTTGAAAAATCCGAAATTTCCAAAACAGAAAGCAAAGAGCTCTATGAAGCGCTCACCGGCATCATGCAGGAACATTTCATGAAAGAGACCGCGCTCTTTATTCCGAAATTCGGAAGTTTCCAGGTAAAGGAGAAGCCCAGCCGGAAATCCTTTAATCCCGCTACCAAAGAACATGTCGTGCTTCCCAAAAAGCTGGCCTTAAGCTTTACGCCCGTCAGTCAATTAAAAGAAGATCTTAAATAAGGATAAGACGATGGCATCAAAGATCACATTCCAGGAGCTTGTTGATGAGTTTTCAAATGCCACGGGGAAAACGAAAGTATTTTCGAGGAAATTCATCCCGGGACATATTCGCAAGCATCGAGGAGGGACTGCGCAAGGATGAACACGTCAACATAAAAGGACTGGGCATCTTTAAGCTGCAGGAAGTTCCCGAAGAAAGACCCTGAATCCCCGGACCGGCATCACGAACCGCATTCCCGCGCACCACAAGATCGTCTTCAAGCCGGAGAAGGACCTGCGGGAAAAGGTCAATGCCCGCTATGCAGACTTGAAGCCGAAGCCCCTTGAAAGCACTCCGGAAGCCAAACAGTCCTCCGGGAAGGAAACAAAACCCGAGGCTAAGCCCGACACAAAGGACGAGAAAAGATCCGGGGCTAAGCCCGGGACAAAGCCCGCAGACGATAAAAAAGCCTGAGGCAAAGCCCCCGGAAATAAGAAGGCCATGGTCTTCGGCGATACGGTGGATAGGGATAAAAAGAAAGATGCGGAAAAAAGCCCCCCTTTCCCGCCTGCGCCACCGGATGAAAAGAAAAAAATGCCAACCTTCATTATCGAGGAAAAGAAAAAATCCCCCTGGCGCTGGATCCTTCCCCTCGTGCTCATTATCCTGATCTTTATCGTCCTGTTCGTTGTCCCCGCAAAATTCGACTCCTTCGAAAAAATGCGTTTCCTCCGGAACAACGGCCACAAAGCGGCCACCGGAGAAAGCACCGATGCCGGCGAACTCCCCGGTGATATTTTCAGGAAAGCCCCGAAACCCGGAGAAAGGGGATCTGCGGAAAGCCCCGAACCGGAAGCAGCGGAAGCGGTCACGGAAAACCGGCCGAAGAAGGCGGAGAGCGATCCTTCGAAGGTTACCCGAAACGAAAGGGCCTTCATCCACATCGTTGAAACCGGCAACACCCTCTGGGGCCTGGCGGACACTTTCATCAGCGGACCGCATTATGGCCGAACATCTACCGGAAGAACATCGAAGAGATGTGCACCCGGACCTCCTGATCATCGGCCGCGAACTGCTCATCCCGGAACTGGAAGGAAGACCGTATTCCCTGACCAAGGTCGATTCCGCCCGCATTTCCCAGGGCTATTATCTTGCCTACCGCGCCTACAAGAAGTATCATCCCGACAAGGCCGACGCCTACCTCCGCGTCGCCGAGAAATTCAGCACCACGCGCTGATACTGCATTTTCCGGCCCGGCCACCCTTATTTGCTTCTCACTTGCCCTGTGCACCTCAAGGAACGAAGCAGGGTTATAATCTTCGCTTATGCACTTTTCTGTGATGCTTGTCTGAATAATTGTCCGGTTCATCCTGCCGTGTCCCGCGAAGCTGGCGTAGCGGGGTGATCCCGTCTAAAACAATCCAATTAATCCTGTGATCCCGTCTACACAGGTGTGATCCCGTCAATAAAAGCAAAATTCATCTTGTATCTCCCCCCCTATCTTTCTTATATTTCCTCGCTTTTGAAATTTATTTCAATTTCGGGATGTAGCGCAGCCCGGTTAGCGCGCTTCGTTCGGGACGAAGAGGCCGGAGGTTCAAATCCTCTCATCCCGACAGGCCGGCGAAAGCCGGCTTTTGTCTTTGTGGAAGTTTTTTAGGAAAGGGCGTTGATCGTTATGTCCCCGGCGTTGCACGCCGGGCTAATCACATTCAACCCTTCGACAAGCTCAGGGCTGCAAGGTATTCTTGCTCTCTAACCGATAAACGCTAAACTCTAAACGCTAAACTCTAAACGATATTCCGTCGTCAGATGTTGGGAATGCTGAACCTCCCGCTTCACTGAAGGTTCGCGGGACAGGCAAGTTCAGCATGACGATGTACATTTTGTCTCTTCACCTCGACACCTCGACACCTCGACAACTCGACACCTCGACAACTCGACAACTCAACATCTCCGTTCAACGCTCTTAAAGGACTTTTGAGATGCTGTTCCAGCCGAAGCCCTTGCCCTGCAGGAAACGGATGAGTTTCTGCTTCCGTTTCACGGGGTCCTCTTCCGTCAGCTGCCGGTCTTTCTTCACAAAATGGTAGCGGCAGTTCTCAACCTCCTGTTCGGGGTCATAGTCCAGAAGCACCCGGTGAATAATATCCGCTCCCACCCGCGGCGGAAGAGCTTTTCCTTCACCTTCCGGGGGCCGAGACGTTTCAGGCGGATCAATTCGGCGGCATAGGTACCGGCAAAACGGCGGTCGTTGAGGTAATCCTTGGTGCGCAGGCTTTCGATCACGTTCTCGATCACCGCCTTGTCGTATCCCTTCTGCAGCAGCTTCACCTTCAGTTCCCCGCTGCCGTGATCGCGCATTGACAGCAGTTCGATCGCCTTTTCCCGGGTAAAGACGATATCGGCGGCATGCTGTATATCCCGGAGCTGCTCATCGCTGAGCGAAATTCCGGAACTGAGATGATATTTGATGACCAGGTCATCCGTCACGCTGATCCGTTCGTCGTTGTCCAGAAAAAGATTATAACGGTTCGGATGCCTTTTCTGCTGGGTGATGCGCAGGACCGAAGGCATGGGTTTATGCTTTCGCTTCGGGTTCCGCAGGTTTTTCGGCGATGCCGAGAGCTTCCTTCACTTCTTGTGCGACCGCTTTCAGTACGTCGGGATTGTCCTCGAAAAAGGCCTTGCTGTTCTCACGTCCCTGGCCGATCTTCTCTTTGTTGTAGCTGTACCAGGAACCGGATTTTTCAATAATATTGTATGCGACCGCAAGGTCCAGGACATCCCCGGTGTAGGAAATGCCCTTACCGTACATAATGTCGAACTGGTCTTCTTGAAGGGAGGGGCGACCTTGTTCTTTACCACTTTCACGGTCGTGCGGTTCCCCGTCTGGTCGTTTCCGTCCTTGATCGCGGTGGAGCGCCGGACCTCCATCCGCACCGTCGGTATAGAATTTCAGCGCGCGCCCGCCGGTGGTGGTCTCCCGGATTCCCGAAGATCACCCCGATCTTTTCGCGGATCTGATTGATGAATACGACCGACACGTGGGATTTGCTTACCAGGGCGGTCAGTTTCCGCAGGGCCTGGCTCATCAGGCGGGCCTGAAAGCCCCATATGGCTGTCCCCCATCTCCCCCTCGATCTCCGCACGCGGCACCAGGGCGGCCACGGAATCGATCACGATAATGTCCAGGGCATTGCTCCGCACCAGCGTTTCCGTGATCTCCAGGGCCTGCTCGCCGAAATCGGGCTGTGAGACCAGAAGACGGTTGGTGTCGATGCCGAGATTCTTTGCATAGGTAAGGTCCAGCGCATGCTCCGCATCGATAAATGCGGCGTTCCCGCCGGCTTTCTGGGCTTCGGCGATGCAGTGCAGGGCAAGCGTGGTCTTTCCGGACGATTCGGGTCCGTAGATTTCCGTGATCCTTCCCCTCGGAATACCGCCGATACCGAGGGCGGCGTCCAGGCTGAGGGAACCGGTGGAAATCGCGGGGATCTTTATCGGCCGGGAATCATCCCCATGTACATGACCGAGCCTTTTCCGAACTGACGGTCGATCTGTGCAATTGCCACTTCCAGTGCTTTAATACGGTCATCTTTTGTCATATCTGATCCTTTCAGCGATTTATGTTTTGCTCAATGTTACACAAAATATCCTGCAATTAAAATAAAAAAAAGGATGCCGCATGACATCCTTTTCTTTTGTTGACAAAGGTCACATTTATTTCAGGTTTGCGACGACCAGGGAGGCGGCTCCCACCAGTCCGGCGTCATTGCCAAGTTCGGCCTTGTGGATCTCCACATCCTTGGCCGGGATGGCATAGGCAAAGCGGTGCATGGTTTCGTTCGCCGGTCCCAGGATCAGGTCCCCGGCGTTGGAAATACCTCCGCCGATAATAATGGCCTCCGGGTTCAGTGCATTGACCAGGGTGGCAAGCGCGAAACCGAGGATCTCTCCCGTTTCCCGCAGTACCTGTATCGACAGCTTGTCGCCGTCGGCTGCGGCCAGGGAGATGGCCTTGGGCGTGACCTCGCCGTCCTCGAGATACTTGTCGATACGGGTCTCAAAGCCCTTGTTCTTCGGGTTCATAAAGCGTTCGACGATCCCGTCGCGGCCCACGTAGCGTTCCAGGCAGCCGTAATTACCGCAGGGACAGTACTTGCCGTCCCGGGAAATGGACATGTGGCCCAGCTCGCCGGCCGTAAAGGAGGCACCGCGGTACAGCTCGCCGTTCAGGATGATCCCGCCGCCGACCCCGGTTCCCAAAGTCATGGCAATGATATGCTGATACGTTTTTCCCGCACCGTAGTAAAATTCCCCGAGGGACATGGTGTTGACATCGTTGTCCAGGAACACAGGCTTCCCGAGGATCTCCGAAGCTGTTTGGTAATATAGATGCCGTTCATATTGGGAACATTGACGACCACTTTCAGCTGGCCGGTCTCGGGGTTCAGCAGCCCGGGAGACCCTATTCCGACGCCCAGGATATTCGCCTCCGGAAGTTTGGAGTCTTTAATGACCTTCTGCGTGCATTCGGCGATATACTTGACGATCTCTTCGCCGCTTTTCTGCGGATCGGTGACGAACGAATCCTTGATCTGGATCTCACCGTCCTCGTTAATGATACCGACCTTGATCCCGGTACCGCCGAAATCAATTCCAACATAGTAATTCATACAATTCCTTCCTGTTTTTGTTAACCGTTAAACTCGTTGCCGACTTTCCGCGCCCGGGCGGGATGGTCGAGATCCACGCCGGAACCGATACCGACCTCCACCAGGATATTCCAGCATGCCAGCAGCTGCAGATAGGCATCATAGCAGGACAATTCGGGTATCCGGATCGTCGGGGAACTTGTGTCCCTGGACGCTACGGCAATGACCTTCATGCCGACGCCGTCCACGAGCACTTCCTTGAATTTTGCTTCCTCTTCCTTGTAGGGATCGATCACGATCACGACCTCATGCTTCGTCATGACCTCTTCAATGCCGTGCACCGCATAGGTGCCCTCGAGATAGGCGGATTTTTTGCGGGTGATCTCATTGGTCTTCAGCGTCGCTTCTTCCGCCACGCCCACATTGCGGCCGGCAAAATAGATCATGTCCGCTTTGATGATATCCTGGATCAGGCCGGGATCGATATCCATCTTCAGAACTTCCCGCGCCTTGTCGGCAAGGTCGTTCATGGACTTGTCACAGTCCGTGCCGAGGTACGCTTTCATGAGATGATGGTAGAAAAGGGCCTGCTCGATCACGCTCTTGGTGGCGGCGACGGCCTCTTCCTTTCCGCAATATAAAATATATTCGTCGTCACTCAGCTTTCCCAGCGGCGTATCGGGAAAGGCCGTCAGGGCAAATTTCCCCGCCGCGTCCCTGTCCCTGAAAAGGGTGATCAGCTCTTTGGTCTTTCCGGAATTCGAAGCGCCGAAAAGCGTAAAATCTTCCAGCTCCAGTTCCGCCGCCTGCCGGCTTCCTTCCGTATACGCCGTCAGGGGGAAATTATTCTTCTGCACGATGTTGATAGTATGCTTGGCCGGAAAGATCCGCGAAGAACCTTCTCCCGTCATGAACAGTTTTTCCGTTTTCTTTAACGCATTCACCGCCTTGCTGAGATCCTTGGTGCTGAAATCCCGGATCACGTCCACGGTTTCCAGCATCTCTCTGCAAAGCGCGTATTTTGAATATTTCGGGTCATCTAATCGCATGGTCTCCTCAACGTTTAGGGTTTTTTCACTCTGTCAAGTGTTTCAAGGTCAACGTATTCCGGCCGGGGGCCGAGCAGGGGCACGATGTATTCCCTGAATGCCGGGGTCATGTCCATGCCGTTCTCCGCGATGTATTCCCGCGGTATCGGTTTCTGTTTGCCGCCGACATCCTGAAGGGGGACGGTCGATACCCGGACCTTGTATTCCGGCCCCTTTTCCCGTACCAGGACCGTCATTTGCCCCGTATTTCCGGCCGCCGCGTGACGGGCGGCCTCTGCTCCGAGCATATAGGCTTCCTCCACGTCGACCTTGACGCGCCGGTCGTCCGCGCACATGGGCAAAGATTCCGTGATCTGAAATTCACCGCGAAAATTTGGGAAATGCAGACTGATGATCTTATGCAGTTCCATGGCCGCCGAGGCTCCGCCCATGGCACCGAATTCCTTATTGCCGAAATCATCCTCCGTCTGCGTCGCGGAAATGGGATTCCCTTTCTTGTCTGTGACTCCTTCGCCGCAGATGATGGACACAAATCCGTATTTGTCATAACATTCTTTAAAATATTCCACGAATTTCTCCACCTCAAAGGGGATTTCCGGAAGCAGAATGATATGCGGCGGATCGGATTCCTTTTCCTTAAAGGCATAAGGGGACGCCGCCAGCCATCCGGCGCTGCGCCCGATGGTCTGATAGATGACGAACTGGTCCACTTTCTGCATGTCCCGCGTCAAACGCCCACCCTGATAGACCGAAAGCGCCGTATAGCGCGCCGCAGACGGGAATCCGGGCGTGTGGTCCGTTAGCGGAAGATCGTTGTCCACGGTCTTGGGACAGCCCATCCCGCATGCTTCATAACCGTGTTCCCGGCAATATTTTTCCACCTGATATACGTTCAGCTGCGTGTCGTCCCCGCCAATGCCGAAAAAATAACGGATATTGTATTTCTTGAAGATCTCCAGCACGCGCGGCATGTTTGCTTCCGTCAGCTTGATGCGTGATGAACCCAGCGCGGAGCCCGGTGTCTGCTCAAGCATGTCAAGATCGGCGCCGGAAAGGTCCAGAAAATCCTCTTCAAGAAGACCTTTAACCCCAAAATGACAGCCCCAGATCCCCTCAATAGCGTTTTCTTTTAAAGATTGTGCGATAATTCCCGCCAGGCTTGCGTTGATCACGGCAGTCGGACCGCCGGTCTGCGTGACAAGGGCATTCCCTTTCATAGACGTTCACTCCTTTTGTTGATACCTTCGCTATTTGTTGTCATCATCTTCAGCAGCCTGCTCACGAAGCGGTAGTACATATCCCCCACTTCAATAAAGCCCGCTTCCAGATCGACATGTTTCCGTTCGCTGCCCCAGTCCACCATGGGACCGATCCAGTGCGGCGCAAGATCGAAAGCCAGCGCCGCCGACCTGCCTTTTCCCTGCCTTCCGCTCACGAACAGCGGGATATCCCCGCCGCAAAGCTGAAGGTCCGTCTTGCCTGGTTTACCGCTGATCCGGATCTTTTTACCGTAAAGATGCTGTCTTGTTCCGCGTTTCGGCGTAAACGCATTATATCCGCCGATCAGCGGCGGGTACTCCCAGTCAAGGTCATCCGGCACTGGGCCCCGGTCCCTGCCGGGAAAGACCAGTACGCCTCCGCCGTAATTGACGCGGTCGTCCTTTTCCCCGAGGATGACCGGCAGTACGTCCGCAACGGGGGTGTCATTGTATTCTCCGTTCAGGCCGTGAAAAGATTCCCAGCCGCCGATCATCAGGAAATTGCCGCCGTCCAGAACATAGTTGCGGATGCGGTGCATCTGTTCCCCGGAGATCCGGGAACGGGATAATCGCTGAAAATGACAAGGTCGTGGCTTTCCACGTCGATCTCAGGCAGGAAGGCAAGTTCCGAGGGCAGGTATTGCAGGTCGTATCCCTCCGCATGAATGACCGAAGCCAGATAGATGGCCGCCTGGTCAATATCATCATCTCCGCAAAATAATATCCTTTTGCCGCCCTTCCGTTCATAGCGGCGAAGCATGGCAGTCTCCAAGATCACTCCCGTATAAAAAAAGGACGCAGGTTCCTGCGTCCTTTTATGATGCGATGTTAGAAGAAGGTCCTTGTAGTTGTTCACCGAATACATCTTGAAATTGATCTCCCGGATATATTCGAGGGGACCGCCTTCCTTGACGCCTTCGACAAGATCGGCGATCTGTTCCTGCGATTTGTAAGCCATAATGGCATCCAGTTTTTTCCGGAACACTTCCTGGTCCGCCTCGATCTTCAGGTTCGGAGCTGCGGGGAAATCGCAATAGACGGCAAATTGTATGCGGCCGGCGGATCAACGGGTTCGCCGAGTTCCGGCCAGATATTCCCGCCTGCATGGAACATGGAGATCAGCATCTCCTGATAGACCACCTTATGGTCGGGATGCAGGTCCTCGCCCGTGGGCAGGAAGACGCGGGTCGGTTTTACTTTCCGGACGTAATAGGTGAAACTGTTCTGGAAACCGGTGTAGCCGCCGATCTCCGGGTCGCCCGGTTTGGCTTTCCTTCGGCCGATATAGGTGGCCGTGTCGCAGTCCGGCATGTCGGCAAAAAAGATATTATCCTCTTTCAGGCCGATGATCTTGAAGGAATCCACGGTCTCCTTACGGCGTATCTTGCCGATCGTGTCTTCCTGGTCCTTGTAGCAGTAGCCCATACGCCCGTCCGTTGCGACCAAGGCATAAACCTCTATTCCCGCTTCAATGGCGGCGCGCATGGTGATCCCGGCGCCCAGGACGATGTCGTCATCGTGGGGACCGATGAACAGCCAGCGTTCCTTTTCCTGAAAATCAGGAAACAATTCCTTCAGCTTATCGGTACTTTTTACGTCTTGCTCTTCGCGGCGTAAAAACCTCATGTTCACTCCTTTTGTTTAACATCTTTGTCGGAACTAATTAGTCATGTAAAAATTCCATAGCGTTTTAATTTGCACATAAATTCACCGTAATTCAATGATTTTTTTATTTTTTCGGTATGAGCGGTCCCGGCGTTGCATGCCGGGCTATTCAGTTCAACCCTTCGATCACCTCAGGGTTGTAAGGTGTTGGATGTCATCACGCAGTCCCGGCGTTGCACGCCGGGCTACTTATATTCAGCCCTTCGACAAGCTCAGGGCTGTAAGGTATATTTCTCTTCGTCCCTCCGTCTCAGCGACTCTGCGACTCAAGTTCTTCAGTCTCTTCGTGTAATCCGTGGTTATTATTGCAATTTTATCTTTTTCCCTATAAATTCACGGGTTATCAAAAATGCCCCGGACCGAACAACGAAAGGATACACATGAGTAAAGGCGTCACCCCTCAATCAAAGGACTATGCAAAATGGTACACGGATGTCGTGCAGAAAGCGGAGCTGGCGGATTATTCCCCGGTCAAGGGCTGTATGCGTCATCCGCCCTTACGGGTATGCCCTCTGGGAGAACATTAAATCCGAACTGGACCGGATGTTCAAGGACACCGGACACGTGAACGGCGTATTTCCCGATGCTCATCCCCGAAAGTTTCTTAAAAAAGGAAGCGGACCATGTCGAGGGCTTTGCGCCCGAGCTCGCGGTGGTCACCCACGGCGGCGGGAAGAAACTGGACGAGCCCCTGGTCATCGCGGCCGACTTCCGAGACCATTATCTGGTCCATGTACAAGAAATGGATCAATTCCTACCGGGACCTTCCCCTGCTCATCAACCAGTGGGCCAATGTCGTGCGCTGGGAGATGCGCACGCGGCTTTTCCTGCGCACCACCGAATTCCTCTGGCAGGAAGGCCATACGGCGCACGCCACTGCCGGTGAAGCCTTTGAAGAAGCCTACCGGATGATCGGGGTGTACCGCGATTTTGCGGAACACTACATGGCGATGCCGGTGCTCGTGGGCAAAAAGACGGAGAACGAGAAGTTCGCCGGCGCCGTGGAGACCTACACCATCGAGGCCATGATGGGCGACAAGCGCGCCCTGCAGTCGGGGACCAGCCATTATCTCGGCCAGAATTTCGCAAAGGCCTTCGACGTTACCTTCCAGAACGAGAACAATGAGCAGGAATACGTTTTTGCTTCCAGCTGGGGCGTCAGCACGCGGCTGGTCGGCGCGCTGATCATGACCCACGGCGATGACAAGGGGCTTATTCTTCCCCCGAAGATCGCGCCCTATCAGGTCGTCATCGTTCCCATCTACCGCGATGAGGAAAGCAAGTCGGAGGTCACGCGCTACATCGAACCCATCAAAAAACAGCTTGACGACAGCGGTGTGCGCTGTCATGTCGATATGCGCGAAACGCTTTCCCCGGGCTTTAAGTTCAACGACTGGGAGATGAAGGGCGTGCCCCTGCGCCTGGAGATCGGGCCCCGTGACGTGAAAAATGAAAAGCTTGTCGTTTTCCGCCGTGACAAGGGCGAAAAGGAGACCGTCTCCCGGGACGCCTTTACCGCCTCGGTCACCGCACAGCTTGACACGATCCAGAACGACATGCTGAAAGCACGGAAGGCCTTCCGGGAAAACAACACCGAGGATATTTCCAGCTACGAAGCACTGAAGGCCCGGGTCGATGCCGGCGGTTTCGCACGGGCATACTGGGACGGCAGCAGCGAGGACGAGAAGGCCATTCAGGAAGCATGCAAGGCGACGATTCGCTGCATTCCCTTTGAACAAGCGGATAAGGAAGGGCACACGTCTTTATACCGGCAGAAAGACCCGGCAGCAGGTCATTCTGGCGAAAGCGTATTGATAGTTTAGAGTTTAGAGTTTAGAAGAGTTTAGGGGTTTAGAGTTTAGGGTTTAGGGGTTTAAGGGCGGACATTGTATCATGGTGAAGAACACTCCGGCATTTGTCCTGAAGATCAATCCGAAGGGAGAGTCTTCCTCGGTGGTGCATGTCTTTTCCCGCGATTTTGGAAAGCTGATCCTCCTCGCAAAGGGAGCGCGGACGGCAAAAAGCCCGTTCAAGGGGCTCCTCGAACCGTTCTCCCTGCTGAACCTCCATTTCAACGAAAAACCGGGACGCCCCTACCAGTTCCTCTCCCGGGCGGAATACATCCGGTCCTTCCGAGACCTCAAACAGAGCACGGAAGCGGTTCTATACGGCTCCGTCCTGCTCGAGCTTATTTACAAGGTGCAGGAGAACAGCAGGGACCTGGAGGTCTTTTGCGCTGCTGAGCAGGGTCCTTACCGCCCTGGACGAGCATTATCCCGCGGTGTACGCACACGGGTATTTCATCGTGCAGTACCTGATCGCCGAAGGCCGGCCCCTGAACACCGAACGCTGCTATCTCTGCGACACGGCCTTCCCTCCGGCATATTTTCATCCCTTCCGGGGGCATCTGTACTGTGGTGCCTGCAGTACGGAACTTGCACCCCTCTGGGAACTTCAGGCACCTGTTCTGTCTATACTTAAGGATCTGTCGGGAAACCGCGCGGACACCATGCCGGAAGTCCCGGCGCCGCTACCGGACGAGGAACGGATAAACCGCATACTCTGGAATACGCTGGCGGCCCGTTTTGAAAGCTGCAGGACCTTAAAATCCGTTAACGTACTGAGAAGGATGCTATGAGTTATTACCGCTTCAGACATCAACTGACACCAGGGATCCGGATACTGATCATCATCAATACGGCCATCTTTGTGATCGGGCTCCTGCTTCCGCAGCTGAACCGCTATCTCATCGTTCTGGGCGGACTGGTGCCGGAACTTTTCCTGAAAAAACTCTATCTCTGGCAGCCGCTTACCTACATGTTCCTGCACGGCGGCTTCATGCATATCTTCTTCAACATGTTCGCACTGTGGATGTTCGGCACCGAACTGGAAAGGCACTGGGGCACCTCCTTTTTCATGAAATTCTATTTTGTCAGCGGCATCGGCGCGGGCATCCTTTCCGCCCTGATCCAGCCCGCCTCCGCAATCCCCATCATCGGCGCATCCGGCGCCATTTACGGGATCCTTCTCGGTTTTGCAGTCGATGTATCCGAACCGCATCGTCTATCTGAATTTCCTTGTCCCCATCAAGGTCAAATACTTCGTGATGATCTTCGCAGCGATCGAACTCATGGCCTCCATGGGCGGGGCCAGCATGCGAACCGGCGTGGCCCACCTGACGCACCTTTCGGGCATGGCCTTCGGTTACCTCTACCTCCTCTGGCACCAGCACCGCCACCGGCGCGGCAGGCGCAGAACGAAATTCCGCATCAATTTCCGCTGGTCTTCCGGAAAGAAAGAGAAAGATCATGAGACAAAAAAGCCGGATCAGAAAAAACCCGGCGACGGGAACGCGAACTGATGCGCTGATGGACCGCATCGCCAGGGACGGCTACGAAAGCTGAGCGAAGACGAAAAGGTGCGGCTGCTGGAACTGACGGGAAATACCGGAAGAAAGAATAAAGAACCTTAGCCTTACTTGCAGGATTAATAATAAGCAGTCTTCCGTCGTCCGATGTTGGGGATGACTGAACCTCCCGCTTCACGAAAGTTCGCGGGACAGGCAAGTCCAGCATGACGCTGTACATTTTGTGTCTCTTCGTCTCAACAACTCGACAACTCGACAACTCGACGTCTCGACAACTCAACAACTCAACGTATTCATTTCCCGGTTTCCGCCGGCACAGGCGTGAAATACGGAGGTAGTAAAGGCTTTTTTCACAACCGCAAATCGTTATTAAACAAAAGTTAATCTTATTTTTCTTTCATTTACAATTTGCTTCCGTTAACTTTGTTATTATCAATTAGAGGAAGGCATGACTGACAAACAAGACCTTACACGTATACCCCGCAATCTATTGACTCCAAAAGGCCGTCCTGGGCTCCATGATGCAGGACGACATGGCTGCCAGCAGGGCGCTGGAGGTGCTCAATGAAGACTGTCTCTCACATGGATGCGACGGCTTATCTTCCGGGCGATGAAAGAACTGTATTCCGATCACAAACCGATCGACCAACTTTCCGTGGGTGGAACAGCTGCACGCACGAAGCATCTCGAGGATGCGGGAGGTGCGGCGCAGATCGCGGAACTGATCAACCGCGTTCCCACGGCGGCCAATATTGAGTATTACGCCAATATCGTCAAGGAAAAATACATTCTTCGCAGCGATCATCAAGACCTCCAGACAGTATGATCGACAAGGCCTTCTCGGAGGAGGAAGAGACGGATATCATCCTCGACAACGCCCAGCAGAAGATCTTCCAGCTGCGCGAGAACAGCGCATCCCAGGATTTTATCGACATAAAAAGTATCCTGCACCCGACGGTGGACCATATCGAGAAACTCTCCCAGCATCACGGCGATGTCGTAGGCATCCCCTTCCGGGTTCAAGAAATTCGACTTTATCACCAACGGCTTCCAGAATTCCGACCTGATCATCGTCGCGGGCCGTCCCTCCATGGGTAAGACCGCCCTGGCCCTGTCTATGCTGAGGAACATGTCCATCGACCACGAGATCAATGTCGGTTTCTTTTCCCTCGAAATGTCCCAGGAAGGTATCGCCATGCGGCTTCTGAGCATGGAAAGCGGGATAACCACCAGAAGCTCCGCCGGGGGCGGATCCCCACCAGCCTCTGGCAGAACCTGATCTCGGCGGCCGCCAAGATCAACGATGCGAATATTTATTTCGACTTCACCCCCAACCTGAATGTCCTTGACATGCGGAGCCGCGCCCGGCGCCTGAAAAGCCGTGTGGGCAAGATCGACGTCATCTTTGTCGATTACCTGCAGATCGCGCACGCCACCATCAACCGGAACGACAGCCGCCAGCAGGAAGTCGCCCTCATCAGCCAGCAGCTCAAGGCCCTGGCCAAGGAAATGAAGATCCCGGTCATCGCGCTTTCGCAGCTGAGCCGCGCCCGGAGCAGCGCGGCGGGAAAGCCGGCCGAAGTTGTCGGACCTCCGCGATTCCGGCGCTATCGAACAGGATGCGGACCTTGTGATGTTCATCCACCGCCCCTTCGATCATTCCCAGAAGCCGGAAGTATGAGGGAAAGGGAGAGATTATCATCGCAAAACACCGTAACGGCCCCACCGGCTTGATCCCCCTGACCTTCAAGGACAGCATTGTGAGATTCTTTGACGCTCCCTTTGAAACCTACGCCGAAGAAGCGGAAGAAGAGGCTTTTTAGAACATTATGCCGACATCCCTGCCCAAAACATTCCCGGAGCAATTCCAGAAGCTTATCGATAACATTAAAAGCTACAACGCCAACTATGCCGCCGACACTCCGCTTCTGTGGAAAGCCTACACCTTTTCCCGGGAAGCACACAAGGACCAGTACCGGCAGTCCGGCGAGCCGTATTTCCAGCATCTCTACCATACCGCGCTGACCCTCACCGAGCTGAATATGGATACACCGACCGTCTGCGCGGGCCTCCTCCACGATATCCTGGAGACACCAATATTTCCAAAGAACTGCTCATCAATGAATTCTCCCCGCAGATCGTCCGCTTCGTCAACGGCGTCACCAAGATCGGCGGCATCAAGTTCCAGAGCGAACAGCAGGAGCAGGCCCAGAATTTCCGCAAGATGCTCCTGAGCGTTGCCGATGACATCCGGGTGATCATCATCAAATTCGCCGACCGCCTCCACAATATGCGCACCCTCGACGCCCTGCCGGAAGAAGCGCCGCCGCATCGCCCTGGAAACCCGGGACGTCTGACGCGCCCCTGGCCCACCGGCTTGGAATGTACCGCCTGAAGATGGAAATGGAAGACCTTGCCCTGAAGCATCTGGAGCCGGAGGTCTTACGCCGAGCTGAACAAAAAGATCATCGCCCAGCGAAACGCACCCAGAAGGATATCGACGATTTCATCCGGGTGATCAATCAACACCTAGGAAGAGAATATCGAGGCGCGGGTCTTCGGCCGGATCAAGAACTATTATTCCATTTATAACAAGATGCTGCGCCAGAACCGCCCCCTCGAAGAGATCTTCGATATTCTGGCCATCCGCATCATTGTCAATTCCATTACGCACTGCTATTCCGTGCTGGGTATCGTGCATCAGAAGTTCACGCCCATCACCGAGCGTTTCCGGGATTTTATCGCAACGCCGAAATCCAACGGCTATCAGTCGGTGCAGGCTACCGTGATCGGGCCCAAGGGGATCCCGATCGAGATTCAGATCCGCACGGACCAGATGGACCGGACGGCCGAGGTGGGTATCGCCGCCCACTGGAAGTATAAGGAGACGGGAAAGAACGACGATCTCGACAAGCACATCAAATGGCTGCGCGACCTGATCGATATTCTGAAGAACGACACCCGGGACGACGAGGAATTTCTCAACACGCTGAAGATCGACCTTTTCAATGAAGAGATCTTCGTGTTCACGCCCAAGGGCGACCTGATCAAACTGCCGGTGAACGCCACGGCGCTCGATTTCGCCTTCGCCGTGCACACCGAAGTGGGATACCGCTGCATCGGCGCCAAGGTCAACGGAAAGATCGTTTCGCTGAACTCCCGCCTCTCCAGCGGCGACCGTATCGAGATCATCACCTCGAACGATCACAACGTCAGTTACAACTGGCTCCGCTACGTGACGACCAATCGTGCGAAACACCGGGTTCGGAAATGGCTGCAGCGGCATGAATTCGAGCAAAGCATCAAACTGGGCGAAGAGATGCTCGAAAAGGAGATGCGGAAAGCCAGGCTCAGTTCGAAGATCAAGGACGTGAAAAAACATTATGCCGACTTCGGCTACGATACGGTCAGCCTCTTCTATCAGGCCATCGGGAAAGGCGAGCTTACGGTCAGCTACATCATTAGCAAGCTCTACCGGAAGGAAGAACCGAAAAAACCGGAAGTCCCGGAGCCGCAGGTCAGGCAGTACCGCTCCACCAACGGCATCAGCGTCAGCGGATACGAGAACATGATGGTCCAGCTGGCCAAATGCTGCAATCCCATTCCCGGCGACGAGATCATCGGATACATCACCCGCGGCAGGGGGATTACCGTCCACCGCCACGACTGCCCGAACATTCCCAATCTTGAAGAAGAAAAAGACCGCTTCATCGATGTGAAATGGCACGTAAAGGCGGGACGGACCTTTGTCACACGCATCAAGATCATCGGGGAGGACCGCTCCAACCTGATCTACGACGTTTCGCAGATCATTCACGACCAGCACACCAATATGCTCAGCATCAATTTTTCCGTGGAGGGCAAGTTGGCGCGCGGCCAGGTGGCCGTGATGGTCGAAAGCCTGCGGCACGCCGAGCGCCTCATCCGCAAGCTAAAAAAGGTCCCCGGCGTGCTGACCATTGACAGAACATAATATCAGGGAGATATACCATGGAAAAAAAGACCTTCACAAAGAAAGATGTCGCTAAACATATACGGGAGCGATCCGGCCTCCGCATCTACGAGAGCGAAAAGTATATGGACGAGATCTTTGCCGCCATGCTGGACCTCCTTATGGACGATCCTTCGGACCGCGTCCGTATCGAGATCCGCAATTTCGGCGTTTTCGAGGTGAAAAATTCCAAGGCCAAGCCGCAGGCAAGAAATCCCAAGACCAATGAGGTCATCTACGTCCCTCCGCGGAAAAAGGTGCACTTCAGGCCCGGAAAGAAACTGAAGGCCTATCTCTCAAAAGCCCGTATCCCGCAGGCATGAACATGCCTCGCGTGCTTGCCGTCGATTTCGGAAGCCGGCGCATCGGGGTGGCCGTTTCCGACCCCCTCGGGATCATCGCCTCGCCCCTGGACACCCTCGAGATCCGCTCGGACGCAGAGGGCGTACGCCGGATCGCCGCCCTGTGCCGCGAATACGGGGCCGGGACGCTGCTGATGGGATATCCCCTCGGGAATTCCGGGAACAAAACGGAGCAGACGCGCCTTGTCGACCGGGTCATCGTTGAACTGAAAGCAGTGATCGACATTCCCGTTGTCACATGGGACGAACGCTATACCAGTATCCAGGCACAGGATATCCTGCGCAGCAAGGGAATCAGTGCACGCGACCCGAAAGGCAAGGTGGACGAAATGGCGGCGCGGATCATCCTGCAGGAATACCTGGACTCCCGGGGGGCAAGCGTATGAGATTACGAGGGAAAGATATCCTGCTGCTTTTTCTGTCGGCCCTCCTGGCCGAACTGGCTTTCGCCCCCTTCAATCAGTTCTACACGGCGTTTTTCGCCCTCGTTCCTTTCCTGCATGTCCTGGACAGAACGAAGCACGCTTTTTCCGCCGGCCTGATCTGGGGCTTTTTCTACTCCCTGCTCTCCATTCACTGGCTGGCCTTCAATACCGGGACCTACTGGTGGCTGGCGACCTTTTCCATGCTGCTGGCTTCGGTGTTCCTGGCACTGAACTACGCCGCGGTCGCTTTCCTTTCAAGGCCGTGCAGAGGAAGCACCCTTCCCTGGCCTTTCTGATCTTTCCTTTTCTCTGGACGGCGGTCGAGTTCCTGCGTTCCTTCGGCATACTGGGCTTCCCCTGGCCGGCGCTGGGACATTCACAGGCCTACAATACGCTGTATGTGCAGATGGCCGATATCGGCGGCGTCTATACCCTTTCCTTCATGCTCCTGCTCTCCAATCTTTTTCTCTATCTTCTGATCAGGACCTACAGCCGGCAGCGTCTGACCGCACTTATCCTGGCGGTGCTTATCCCCTACTGCTACGGGCTGACGGTGATGAACCTCGACATGCAGGGCGACAGGACCGTGAATTTCCGCATCGTTCAGCCGAACATCGGGGCAAAGGAAAAATGGAAGCCCTCGAACCGCGAAGCGATCATGCAGAAGATGGATTCCCTCAGCCGCGCGCAGACCGGCACGGCGCCCGAAGTGATCGTCTGGCCGGAAACGGCGGTCCCCTTCTATCTTCGCTCCTCCCGGTATTACAAGCACATCATCATCCGCTGCGCCCGCGACATGCAGAGCACGCTGATCACCGGCTCCCTCGACTACTTTTTCCCGGATACGGTCTCCCGGCATGCAAGCACGAACAGCGTCTTTGTGTTCGAACCCGGAGCGCAGGATTACCAGGAGGTGATCTACGACAAGATCCACCTGGTGCCTTTCGGGGAATTCACCCCCGGGGAAAAATATCTTTCCTGGCTGAACAACATGGAATACGGGCAGAGCGACTTTGCCACCCGGAAGACGGTCCGGGTCATGCACATGGGTACGGACCGTATCGCCTTCACCCCGATGATCTGTTACGATTCGGTCTTTCCCCATACCGTCCGCCGCGCGGCCGCTGAGGGAAGTAAATATAACATACTGATCACTAATGACGTATGGTTCGGGAGGTCCATGGGCCCGCATCAGCATGCCGCGATCGCGATCCTGCGGGCGGTGGAGACCCGGCGCCCCCTTGTCCGTTCCGCGAACGCGGGGATCTCCATGTTCATCGACGCGAAGGGGCGCGTGCTGAAGTCCCTGCCGCTTTACACCTCCGGCATTCTCGACCAGGAGCTTCCGTCGGGAATACACGTTTCCCCCTACGTGAAAACGGGGAACTTGTTCTCCTGGATCGCCGTCATTATCAGTGCAATGGGAATATGCTTTTCATTATGCTTACGCCGAAAAAAATAACCGTGCTGTGCCTTGTGCTGCTTTCTTTGCTCCTGCCTGCTTCGGAGCGAAAGCCCGGGACCGTTTATTTTTCCCCCGAAACCCCCTATCTTCCGGAAATATCGGAGATCCTGGTTGCACACCGCTACGTTCTCAGCACGGACTCAAGCTCCGCGGAATACCGCGGGGAGCTGTTCTTTTACCGGGAGGAAGATTCCCTGCGCTGTGAAATCGAGCTGCGGGACACAAAGGATGTGGCCTTTATCCTCGATACGTTTATGAAGGAACCTGCGGAGACCGCGAACGTAAGAAGATCGCTGCGGAATTTTTCCATTTGCCTGTTGATTTTAAACGCGATTACCTCGATATTCTTTTTCGTGCGAACAAGCTAACAAAGGAACCTTATGAAAAGACGCTTTATCACGCTTCTTCCTCGCCCTGCTGATCACCGTACCCGCTCTGGCGGAACGATCTTCTTCAGACACGCACTGCTGAAAAGCATCGTGCTTCCGGGCTGGGTGAATACAGCTACGGCTCCGGAAGCGCCTATATTTTCCTGGGTACGGAGATCGCGCTCTGGGCGGGTTTCGGAGCCCTTCGCTATTCCGCCGGCACCCAGAACCGCGACCTGATCTCCTATACCCGGCTGCATGCCGGAATGGAGTCCTTCCCGGAGAACAAGCAGTACTGGGCGGACCTGGGAATTACGACTCCTACCTCGATCACCGGGAGACGATGCTCGAGAACCGGACCCCGGAACGGATCTGGAGCAGCGACTATTCCTGGGAATGGGACAGCGGCGCCGCCTCGCAGCAATACCGGGAACTGTACCGCAAAAAAGAACTTACCCTGCTCGGCGGTGATTTCCTCATCGCCGGGCTTTATCGTAAACCGCGTGGCCAGCGCCATCAACGTAAAATACCTGGAAAAAAAACACATGCAGCTTTCCGCTTTCGCCTCCCCAACACGCGGCGGCGGGAACCTGTATCTGGGACTGAGCTTTTAAATGCACCTCACGATGCGCCATCTGCAGATCATCTTCTCCGTTATCGCATGTATTTCGGTGTTCATCATCCCCACCCTGGCGGGACAGCTCGCCGTCCTTGCCCTTTTTACGGCGCTGGCACTGTGCCATCCACGGCGAAAGGCGATCTTCCGCTTTTTCGGGAATTTTCCTGCTCATTCTGATCACGCTCTTCGTGCATCTTTTTTTCCGTTTCGGCGAAAGTGCCTACTGGGAAGCGTTCGGCACAGCGGCCCTCTGGAACAAAGCCCTGTATTTTTCTACCCGGAATGCCGTAATCCTTTTCATTATGAGCTATCTGATCAAAGGCGGTCCCGCCCTTTCCTACAATGCCTTCCTCGGTATCCTGGAGAAGCGGGGACCCTCCTCACTGACCCAGCCGCTGGCCCTCGCCGTACGCTACACCTCCCTGATCGGAGATGAATTCCGTTCCCTGCAGCAGGTGCACCGCATCATGGGGATCCACCGGCCGGCAAACCTGCTCCGGCGCACCCGCTATTATTGCTCCCTGATCATGCCGACGGTCATTTCCTCCCTGAAAGGGCCGAACAGCTCTCCATTGCCATGACAAGCCGCGGATACAATCAGGAACCATGATGAAAAAACGCTTTGTTCTGCAGATCGAATACGACGGCAGCGGGTATGCGGGCTTCCAGCTGCAGCCGGATCAGCCGAGCATCCAGGGGGAGCTGGAGAATGCATTGCAGCGGCTTTACAGGACGCCCGTGCGCGTCCATCCCAGCGGACGCACCGATGCAGGCGTGCACGCCCGCTTTCAGGTCGTGCATTTCGATCCGCCCCGGGAATTGAAAAACCTGCACCTCAGGGCCGCGCTGAACGGGCTGCTGCCCGCGGACATCCGCGTGACCGGCACCGCCGTGACGGACACTGCCTTTCATGCACGCTTTTCCGCCCGCAAACGTACGTACCGCTATGTGATCTCCACGCGGGAAACGGCGCTGGACCGCCTGCGCGTCTGGCAGCTGTTCCGCGACCTGGATCTTTCGCGCATGCAGGCCTGCGCGGACATGCTGACGGGCGAGCACGACTTCACGTCTTTCTGTTCCTCGCAGGCGGAAGTCAGGCACAAACGCTGTGAGATCTACCGTTCCCGCTGGGAACGCAACGAAGAACGCTTTATGTATGAGATCGAGGGCAACCGCTTCCTGCATTCGATGGTGCGCTCCCTGGTAGGGACCATGGCGGAAGCGGGACGCGGCCGCCTGACGGCAGAGGACTTTGCCTCCATTCTGCAGCAGGCCTCGCATTCCGCAGGCGCCGTCACCGCCCCCGCAGGGGCTTACGCTGATGCACGTTGCCTATGAACAACCCATACCCTGGGAAAAGGAGCGATCATGAGAAAAGGATTATTCAGTATTATCGCCTTTGTCATATGCCTTGTCCTGCTTGTGCTTTCCGTGCAGTTCTATCTCGATGCCCGCCGGCATCTGCTGATGCGGGAACTGGCGGACAGGGACGCGGCCGTCACCACGGGACAGATCGCGCAGACAGGCAACACCCGTGAGAACGCCGTCACGCACGCGATCGAGAAATACTCCCCCGCCGTGATCGGCATTCATGTCACCCGGATCGAAGAATACAGCAGCAATCCCTTTTTCAACGATCCGTTCTTCAGCCGCTTTTTTCCGAAGCAACATCTACAAAAAACGCATCCAGAGCCTCGGTAGCGGCGTGATCATCTCGGAAGACGGGTATATCGTTACGAACGCCCATGTTCTGGGGGACAATGCCGTGGAGATCTATGTGACCCTCCAGTGGGGCAAACGCTGCCGGGCGGAACTGATCGGCACCGACCCGCTGACCGATATCGCCCTGCTGAAACTCGACCGCGAAGGCCTCCCCTATATCGAGATGGGTAACAGCGACGAGATTATCATCGGCGAATGGGTGGTTGCGCTGGGAAATCCTTTCGGCCTTTTCAACGTAAGCAACAAGCCCATCGCGACCGTCGGCATCATCAGCAGTATGAACATGAATTTCGGAGAAACCCGCGACGGACATGTCTATCAGGACATGATCCAGACCGACGCCAGCATTAACAGCGGAAACAGCGGGGGCGCGCTGGTGAATATGGACGGGGAACTGATCGGCATCAACACCTTTATCTTTACCGGGAATGACTACAATGCCAGCGGTTCCATCGGGATCGGCTTTGCCATTCCCATCAACCGCGTCCGCGGGATCGTGGAGGAACTGAAGGAACAGGGAAAGATCGAAAGGAACTGGGATCTCGGGATCTCCGGCCAGCCGCTGACGTCTTCCATCGTGAATTACTATCAGCTGGACACCGACCACGGCATTATCATCATTGACGTCCGGGAAGGAGAAGCGGGAGATAAAGCCGGCCTGAAGATCGGGGATATCATCCTTTCCATTAACGACCAGGAGGTCCGGCGAAACCGGGACGTCGTTGACATTATCAATAATTCCTATCTGAAGATCGGGGACTCCATCAGCGCCCGGATCTACCGCGACGGAGAGGAATTGTCCGTCAAAATCCCCCTGGAGAATTAACAAATAAATGTTGCGTTGGTGAGTCGAAGCATTCATCGTCATGCTGAACTTGCGTGTCCCGCGAACCTTCCGTGAAGCGGGGGTTCAGCATCCCCAATATATGACGATTTCGTTTAGCGTTTAGAGAGCAGGGTTTAGAGAGCAGGGTTTAGAGAGGAGCGTTTAGAGAGGAGCGTTTAGAGAGTAGCGTTTAGAGATTTCCAAGAGCTAAGATCGATCTTCCTGTCCGGCTTCTTACTACCTGCTGATTTACTGCTTACTGATGACGGGACCTCAGCGCCGGGCCCATCCCCCGTTCTTCCCGATCAGTGTATTCAGTTTTTTAAAGATGTCCGTGTTGTCGTAGTAGCCGTCAAAGCGCTCCGCTCCGCAGCCGAAAGCCCGCACGGGTACGGGAACCCCGGTATGCGAATAGGTCGTCCATCCGATACCTGCTTTCCGGGAGAGGGTTCGGCTCACCGTGACCATGAAGGGATCGTAGCTGCCGTAGGCGATGTATTCCAGCGGGTTTTCACGGTCCCTTACCGAAAAGGATTTTTCATACGCCGTTAACAGATCCGCCATTTCATATTCATTCAGTCCGCAGCCCTTTCTCCGCATCGCCGAGGCCGGTCTGCCTGCGAACAAATTCAAAGGCCCAGTCCGCATTCTGCCGGACGGAATCGGGGCCGTGTGCTTCGATCATCACGTCCCGGATATTCCGGAACTCCCGCGTCAGTTCCAGTGAAGGAGCCCGTCTGCCACTGCAGTTTGCTCAGGCCGAGATCATTGTCCCCGTAGCTGGTGCCCATGCTCATGCCGCCGGTCTCATGATCGGAGGTGACAAGGATAAGGGTGTTCTTTTTATGTGCCTCGTAAAAATCAAGGGCGACCTTCACCGCTTCGTCAAAGGCAAGTATTTCCTGAATGCAGGCGGCGGCGTCATTCCCGTGGCAGGCCCAGTCAATCTTTCCGCCTTCCGCCATGATGAAAAAACCGTCCGGATTATCCAGCAACGCGATCGCTTTTTCAAGCATTTGTTTCAGGGTGATGCTTCCCTCGTCCCGGTCGATGCTGTAGGGCATCGCGAATTCGACGTTCGTGTCCGGATGGATAAAGATCACTCTCCCCGCACCGGGTTCGAGATAGCGGAAGGCCGTGGAATTCTCCGCATAGACGAAACCGTTCCGTTTCGCCAGGTCGATGATGTTCGTCTTATCCTTCCCTGCCGGGTCCTCGGGCTGCCGGAATCGGGCGCCGGCAAAAAGATCAAAGTCCGAATTCGCCAGCTGCCGGGCGATCCCGAAGTAGTTGCCGCGGTCCGGCTGATGAGCGTAAAATCCCGCAGGCGTTGCGTGATCAGATACTCACCGTACTGAGAATGCCCACCTTCATGCCGCCTTCCTTGGCGATCTCCGTGATGGATCTCAGGGGGTAGCGGTGCTCCGCATCCATGCCGATCGTGCCGTTCAGGGTCTTGACCCCGGTTGCCATCGCTGTCACGGAAGCCCCGGAGTCCGTGATATACCGGTTCTTTGAATAGGTCGTGGCAGACCCGCTGACCGGAGCAAGGTTCATCGCGAGGGGAACAATGCCGGAACGGTCTTCCATCGATGCAAGATACCGCTCCGCGGCGTTCATCTGCACCGGTCCCATCCCGTCGCCGATCAGCAAAAAGACGTATTTGGTCTCCTTTTCACCGCATCCCGAGAAAAGAAACACTGCAAGGATCACGGTAAAAACGTACTGGCTCCACCTTCTTAACATGTTCTGTCCTTCATTTGTCAATGTAACACCGTCAATAATACTTATAAGTATTCAAAGTATCAATTAATATTCACAGCAATTTCACGGTCTGCTGCGACAGGTCCGCCCGGACTGAATAATACAGGTTTCACCGCGAACGGCACGTTGCGCGTCCGGAATCCCGGGATCCCCGGACAATACATGTTAGGCGCTTCGGGGATATTTTTTATTTTTATAAAAAGGATAATTGTTATACATTCCCGGAGCAAACGGAGACAATATGTTCGAAAGCTGGAAGGAAATACGGAAGTACCGCAAGGAAAAGGGCATCTCCCGGGAAGCTCTGAGCCGGAAAATGCGTCTTTCCTTGGAAAGGATCGCATTCCTTGAAGCCGGGGATTTTTCGGACGCCGATCCGGTTATCACCCGTCTGCAGCTCAAAGAATACGCCCGGCACCTGGATGTCGACTACGACGAGCTCCTTGCGCTCAGCAGCCTGCAGAAGGCCGAAACCCCCGATGCGGGGGCGGCGGGCATCGAAAAGGTCCATATTAAAAAAACGCATTCCTACCGGGGAAGAAAAAAAAAGATCAGCAAGACACTGCTTTACAGCCTTGTCACCGCCGCTGTCCTTCTGCTGATATTTTTGCTCAACCGGGTCGCCGAAAATTTCAGCGGCAGCGAGGACCTCTTCGAAATGACGCGGAAACAGCCGCAGGCCCTGGTAAATGACAGCGCATACCTGCACGACTCCACGCTGTTCAGACCCGTGCTCCCGCAATCTGAAAAACTTCCCGAAAAAAAGGATATTACCGGAAATATGCAGCTTCTGGCGGAATATCAGATACGCTTCCCGGAGCAGATCGACTGCTTTCCCGCAAAGAACATCTCCTACCGGTATATTACGGAAAACGGTATCCCCCGCGAGGACCTCATTCCGGAAAACACTCCGGTCTCCATCCCGGTCCGCCATCCCGGAAGGATCATCTTTTACAATATGGAAGATACGCGTTTCGTGTTCAACGGGGTCTCTCTCCGCGACACCGGGATCTCCCGCATTGTCATCGACATCCGTGAAGACGGCGGGACAAAGCTCTATTACCGGTGATCCGGACGAACAATATTTTTCCATTCATTATGAAGAATTTACCGCACAGGGGACGCTGAGCGTTCAGGAAGACTGTGCTTTCCATCAATGTCATTCCAGGGGATCCTGCGGTCAGACAACCCCCTGTTCGACCATCGCACGTGCAACTTTCAGGAATCCCGACACATTGGCACCGATCACATAATTGGTGTAGTTTTCATCGATCCTGCCGTATTCAAGGCACTGGTCGTGGATCCGTGTCATGATCTTGTGCAATTCCGCATCCACCTTTTCACGCTGCCACGGGACCCCCTGGTAATTCTGGCTCATTTCCAGGCCGGAGGTGGTGACACCGCCGGCATTTGCCGCTTTGCCGGGAGCATAGAGTATTTTCGCTTTCTGAAATACTTCAACAGCGTCACAGGTAGAAGGCATGTTCGCCCCTTCCACCACGCATTTGCATCCGTTCTTAATAAGGGCCTCCGCATCCTTCTTATCCAGTTCGTTCTGCGTTGCACAGGGCAGGGCAAGGTCCACAGGCTGTTCCCAGGGCCTTTTGCCGCGATGGAAGGTCGCGTTCGGAAATTCCTTTGCATAGGGGGCGACGATATCGTTATTGCTGGCGCGGAGCATGAGCATATATTCGATCTTGTCTCCCTGCACCCCGTCGGGATCATAAATATACCCGTCAGGGCCTGAAAGCGTGACCACCTTACCGCCCAGTTCACTGACCTTGGTCGCGGCGCCCCAGGCAACATTCCCGAAA
The DNA here is from genome assembly GCA_034520235.1 of Fidelibacterota bacterium. Lineage (GTDB taxonomy): Bacteria > Fidelibacterota > Fidelibacteria > Fidelibacterales > Fidelibacteraceae > M50B103. The sequence continues at coordinate 935,006 of JAXHNS010000001.1, read as the reverse complement.
CCGGAAATTGCCACTTTTTTCCCTTCGAGGTTGTCTCCTGCTGCCTTCAGCATTTCTTCGGCAAAATACACCACACCGAAGCCCGTGGCTTCCGGACGGACAAGACTGCCGCCCCAGTTAAGCCCTTTCCCGGTGAGCACACCGGTAAACTCATTGCGGATCCGTTTGTACTGGCCGAACAGGTAGCCGATCTCCCGTGCGCCCACACCGATATCGCCCGCCGGTATATCGGTCCGGTGACCGATATGGCGCTGGAGCTCGGTCATGAAGCTCTGGCAAAAACGCATGATCTCGCCGTCGGAACGGCCGCGGAAATTAAAATCCGATCCTCCTTTTCCGCCGCCCATCGGCAGAGTGGTCAGGGCATTCTTGAATATCTGTTCAAAGCCGAGAAATTTCAGTATGGAAAGATTGACGCTGGGATGGAAACGCAGCCCGCCCTTATAGGGCCGATCGCGCTGTTAAATTCCACCCGGTACCCGCGGTTCACGTTCACTTCGCCGCTGTCGCTGACCCAGGGAACCCGGAACATGATGACACGTTCAGGTTCGACCAAACGTTCAAGGATATTCGCATCCTGAAAGATGGGGTTGTTTTCATAGACATCCCAGATACATTCCACCACTTCCTTCACTGCCTGCAGGAACTCCGGCTGATTGGGGTTCTTGGCAGCGACTTTCTCCAAAAACGCTTGTTTGTTCATGGCATTTCCTCCCTGACATCTGACCGGATGAATGATGGCCCGGACTGCAATATCCCGGTCGGTATTCACGTTGCAGCCGGTAAGGTTTCCCTTTTTGATTATTGACAAGAATCCGTTTCAATGTAACGGTAAATCTAATGAATATTATCGATAAAACAAACATGAGTTTACCCTATCTTTTTCCTGATAATCCCTCCTTGTTCCACGCTTCCGGACTTCCGGGCTTCTTTGCATCCCCGTCTCTTCGCTTCTTCGCCTCCCTGCTTCCCGCTTCCCCCCTTCCCAACACCCTGTTTTTCAATTAATTTATTGGTTTTTCTGCTTTCATCCGTTAAATTTGACAGCTTTGCGCATTTTAAAAGGTAAATCTTTATTCTGCCTGAAGCCGCAGGATGATATTGAAACAGAGTATGGAGGTTAAACCAGCTATGTCAAAAATACTGACTTGGCGTTATCTAGTCATCGTTGTATTGCTCGGATGGGCAATTTATTCCCTCTGGCCCACAGTGAAGTATGAGCTTATGGACGAAACGGAAAAAACGGAACTGAAAGAAGAGGGGAAACTGCTGGAACTGGAGTCACAGATCATCAAGCGGGGTCTGGACCTGCAGGGCGGCATGCATCTTGTCCTGGAGGTCAACGTGCCGGAATTCATCAAAAAGATCGCCGAACATCAGTCCGCCGCCTATTATGACTACATCAGCGCGGTGGATGCACTGTACGAGGAGAATCCGGAAGAGGATTATCTTCAGATCATGCTGGAGAAAGCGGAAGAAGACAGTCTGCGCCTGAGCCGTTATTTTCCCGCTGAACGCGGCCGTACCGACAACCGTGCCGTCATTGAGAACCTGCGGGATGAATGCGAGCAGGCGGTCGTCCGCGCCGAAGAGATCATCCGCAACCGCGTCGACCAGTTCGGCGTTGCCGAGCCGGTGATCCAGCTGGTCGGCAACCAGCGTATCATTGTCGAACTGGCGGGCATCGATGATCCGCAGCGTGCCAAGGATATTATTCATAACACAGCCCTGCTGGAATTCGTGCTTCTGAAGGATGCGGAATATACGCAGGACATCATCGGCCGCATTGACGCGGCCGTAAAACGTATCAACCCGACGAGATCACGCCGGCCGACACCGCCGTGGTCTCACAGGAAACAAGTTCGGACAAGGAAATATCCGTCAGCGAATTGCTCGGGCTGGAAGAAAGCGATACGGCGGCCAGTGATTCGTCGGTCCTGGTTGATGAAAAGATCGCCGCGGAAAAGCCGTTCAGCGCGCTTCTGAGGAATCTGGGCTGGGATATCGGTGTTCCGAAAGAGAATTATTATGCCGTGAACCGGATCCTTGACGACCCCGAGATCAAGGGCATCCTTCCGAACGACCTGCGTATCCTGTTCTCCGGCGATACGCGGAAGGTTGAAACCAACGACGGGCGTACGGTCGAATTCTATACGCTGTATTTTGTCAACCGCGAACCGGGCCTCACCGGCGATGCCGTCAAAGAGGCGAAGGCGGAACTCGGAAGCGTGTCCAGCGAACAGATGGGACAGCCGATCGTCAATGTCCGCATGAATACCGAAGGGACCCAGAAATGGGCGCGCCTTACCGGGGCCAATGTGGATAAGCGGCTTGCCATCGTTCTCGACAACCGGGTCCAGATGGCTCCGAGGATCCAGAACAAGATCCCGAACGGACGCACGGTGATCGAAGGATTCGCGAACCTGCAGGAAGCCCAGGATATCGAGATCGTGCTCAAGGCCGGTGCGCTTCCCGCTCCCATCAATATCATCGAAGAACGCACGGTGGGCGCATCCCTCGGCGCGGATTCCGTACAGCGGGGCGTCAACAGCGTCCTGATCGGACTCGCGCTGGTCGCCATTTTCATTATTTTCTATTACCGCGGCGCCGGAGGCATTGCCATTACCACCCTGATCCTGAACATCCTCTTCGTGCTTTCCATCCTTGCCGCCCTGCGCGCCACACTGACCCTTCCCGGTATTGCGGGACTCGTACTTACCATGGGAATGGCAATAAATGCCAATGTGCTTATCTTTGAGCGCATCCGCGAGGAATACGCGAAAGGCAAACCGATACGTTCCGCTGTGGAAAACGGATATTCCCGTGCACTGGTAACCATTCTGGATGCAAACCTTACCACCCTCATTACGGCGCTTGTCCTCTGGCAATACGGTTCGGGACCGGTCCGGGGTTTTGCCGTCGTACTGTTCTGGGGTATCATCTTTAACTTTGTATCCGGGTATTTCATCTCGCGCACTATCTTCATATCGTTCTCACACGGTAAAAAACCTTTAAAAAAGCTCAGCATATAGGAGGTTATCGTGCTACAATTCTTTAAAGACCCTCATTACGATATTGTCAATAAACGCCGGATCTCATTTATGATTTCCATGGTCGTCATCCTTGCGGGCATCATTTCCCTTGTGGTGCAGGGACTGAATTACGGCGTGGATTTCGCCGGCGGCGCAAAGGTACAAGTGAAATTCGAGGAAGCAATCTCCGCCGAAGCGCTGCGAAGCCTGTTCACGGATAAGGACCTGGGAAACCCGGAGATCAAAAGCAGCGGCCCCCGTGAATACATGATCACGATCAATGCCGACGATATCGAAAAATCCGATGCAATACTTTCGGAAGCCCTGGCGGACATCGACCATACCCTGCTTCAGACTGACAAGATCGGTCCGAAGATCGGGTATGAAATGCGCAGTAACTCGATCAAGGCCATCGGGATCGCCCTGATCCTGGTCCTGATATACATTACCGTGCGTTTTGAATTCAAATTCGCCGTGGGAGCGGTCGTCGCCCTTTTCCACGACGTGTTCGTCACCATCGGCATCTTCTCCCTCTTCCAGTGGGAGATCTCCATGCCGGTACTGGCGGCTTTCCTCACCATTGTGGGATATTCCCTCAACGATACGATCGTGGTGTACGACCGTATCCGGGAGAACATCAAGGTACACAAAGGAAAGGACCTCTCCGAAGTGATCAACCTGAGCATCAATCAGTCGCTCTCAAGGACCATCATTACTTCCCTGACGACCTTCGTCGTGGTGCTGATCCTCGCCATTTTCGGAGGACAGGTCCTGTTCGGCTTTTCCATTGCCATGGTGGTCGGCGTGATCGTCGGAACCTATTCCTCCATGTTCGTCGCTTCCCCGCTCCTTGTGGTCTGGTCCGATAAATTCAGGGAAAAGGAAGAGCAGAAAAAAAAGAAAAAATAACGCCACGCTTTTCATCCCGCGGCCGGCATAGTCCGGCGATACCAGCCGGGACATCTATTTACCGGACGGAGTAGCCATGAAATCAGGCTCCCTGCTGATCAAGGCCGAAGACCTCAGCTTCTCGTACAACGGGAAGCAGTCCATACTGCATGATGTCTCGCTTCCCGTCTACGACAAGGACTACCTTGTGATCATGGGGCCCAACGGCGGCGGAAAGACCACCCTCCTGAAATGCATTCTTGGCCTGCTGAAGCCGGACAGCGGAAAGGTCCGTTATTACGGCGTGAGTTCGCATGAATTCGGATATGTGCCGCAGTTCACGACCTTTGACCGCCAGATGCCCATCCGGGTGTATGATTTTATCGAGACCGGCATAATCAACCGATACCATCCCCTAAAGAACCGCATCCCCGGCAGGGCCGGACGTGTTGAAAAGCAGATCGAACGTTTTTCCCTGGACGGGATCGCATTCTCCGCGATCAGCGAGATCTCCGGAGGACAACTCCAGCGCGCCCTGCTGGCACGGGCCCTGATCCAGAACCCCCGCATCCTTTTTCTGGACGAACCCACCACCTTCATCGATTCAGAATCGAGGGGCAACCTTTCCGCCATCCTCCGCGAACTGAACCAAACGATCGCCATCGTGATGATCACGCACGACACTTCCGCGATCGACGATCACGTGAAGAACATCGCCTGCGTCAACCGGACGCTCTATTACCACGGCCGCGACGAACACCTCGAGGGATCCCTGGAAAAGGTGTACGGATGCCCCATCGAGCTGATCGGGCACGGACTGCCGCACCGGGTCCTGAAGGAGCACAAATGAACATCCTGCAGTACGAATTCGTTCAGAACGCCCTCCTGGCGGGATTTTTGCTAAGCATCTCCTCCGGGATCATCGGCACCCTCATTGTCGTGAAACGCGATATCTTTCTTGTCGGCGGCATCAGCCACGCCTCTTTCGGAGGACTGGGGATCTTCTACCATTTCGGGCTCAACCCGATCCTCGGCGCATTCACCGTCGCCTTCCTCGCCGGCAGCACGATCGGCCTCAGCGACGATAAAAAACTCCACGCACACAACGCGCTGATCGGGGTCATCTGGGCCTTCGGAATGTCCGTGGGGATCATTTTCCTCACGATCACCCCGGGGTCTGCCCCGAATCTCCTGACCTACCTTTTCGGGGACGTCCTTACCGTTAGCTCCGGCGATCTCCTCAATATCCTTGTTTACGACCTGGTTTTGCTGCTGACGGTGATCCTGTTTTATAAACCGCTCATGGTATACCTCTTCGACAAGGAATTCGCGCAGCTGCACGGCATCAATGTCCGCGTATACCGCTATCTCTTCTACCTTTTCATTTCCATCGCCATCGTCCTGATGATCCGCAGTGTGGGGATCATCCTCGTGCTGGCCCTGCTGTCCATTCCGCCCCTGATCACCATGCCTTTTTTCAAACGCCTGCATCATATCATGTTCGCTTCCGTGATCGTCTGCCTCCTGATCTTTACCGGCGGCTTTTTTACCGCCTATTTCATGAATCTTCCCACCGGCCCCGTGATCATTATCCTGGGAACGGTGCTCCTGACAATTGCCAAATCGCTATGTTCTCTTCAGAAAAAATATTCCTGAAGGATGTCTACCTTCAGAGCCTGAACGCCGTCCGGCCATCCGTGCTTTTCGAAAAGCATCTCCACAGCTCCGGGAATACACTTTATTTCCAGAATACTCCGCTCCCCGTTTTCCCGCCAGGAAGGATCCTCCTGGCCGGATCGGGAAAGGCCTCCGTGCAGATGGCAAAGGCCCTGCTTCCCCGCCTCCCCGTCACCCCGGAGCGCACGCTGCTGGTATCCCCCCGCCCGGATGCGGCGGAAGGATTGCAGGTTTTTCCGGGAGAACATCCTCTCCCGGGAAAAAAGAGCCTGAACGCCGGAAAAGCGATGACAGAGCTTCTTCGGGACACAGCCCCCGGCGATACGGTGTTCTACATGCTAAGCGGCGGCTCCTCTTCCCTGCTAGAATATCCGCTTGAGGGGATCTCGATGGAGGATATCCGGAACGCCGGCGCCGCGTTCCTGGAAAGGGGGATGTCGATCCATGAGATCAATGCCCTCCGCTCGCGCCTTTCACGGGTCAAGGGAGGGCGGCTGGCGGAGTTATGCCGGGCCAACACCCATGTTTTCGTACTTTCCGACGTGATGGGCAACGCCCTTTCCGTGATCGGTTCGGGGCCCTTCTACCCGCCTCCTGCAGGAAGTTTTGATCCGGATCTTCTCATCGAGACATACCGCCTGGGCGAATGCCTGCCGGAACACATCCTGGGGAAACTCCGGGAAAACGCTCCTCCCGCCGCGGGAATCCCAGCGACCCATCACCTGCTGGGAACGAATACCGACCTGCTGGGAACGGCGGCAGGGCTGCTGGAAAAAGCGGGCATGCGGGTGATCTGCTTCCCGGACAGCCTGTACGGTGAAGCGCGGGAAGCGGGAGAAATGATCGCCCAAATGATCCTTCAATACCGCGGCGAGCGGCCCGCCTGTATCCTCTTCGGCGGCGAGACCACGGTAACCCTTTCCGGAAAGTCCGGAAAGGGCGGAAGATCGCAGGAAACGGCCCTTTCGGCGCTAAGGGAGCTGGGCGGCCGGGAGGATTACGCACTGCTCTGCGCCGGCTCCGACGGGATCGACGGAAACAGCGATGCCGCGGGCGCCCTTGTTGATCACCGCACCCGGGCGAAAGCGAAGGATTCCGGGCTTTCGCTGACGGCATTCCTGCGGCGGCATGACAGCGGCACCTTTCACGAACGCTGCGAAAGCCAGATCCGCACCGGATACACCGGCACCAATGTCAACGACATCGCGATGGCGCTGATCCGCTGATCCCGGTCCCGCCCGCGATACTTTCTGTCTTCGTCATCCGCAAAAACCGTTCACATAAAAAAAGGGCCGATCGCTTAGCCCTTTTTTGGGTGTAGGAGGGACTTTACACGCGTTCGCGCCGCGTATATTTCGTATGCAGAAGATGATGGGAGACCTTGCCCAGCGGTTTTCCGAGGAAATCCTTGTACAGCTCAATGACTTCCGGATTCTCGTGGGATTTCCGAACCTTCATCTTCTCGTCTTCGGTATAGATGGCTTCCGCACGTTTCTGCCGGATCTCCGCATTGGTCGGGATAGGCTGACCGCCGCCTCCGATACATCCGGAAGGGCAGGCCATGATCTCGATAAAGTGGTACGGGGAATCCCCGATCACGATCTCTTCCATCACCTGTGAGGCGTTGGTCAGGCCGTGGGCCACCGCTACCCGCAGTTCCACGCCTTCCAGGAAACTCCATTCCGGAAGCACGTTCTCCAGTTTGACGGCGGCTTCCCGGACGCCTTCCATGCCGCGGACCGGAGCAATGTTCAGGCCGTCGAAGGGCACTTCCCTGCCGGTCACCACCTCGTAGGCGGTGCGCAGGGCCGCTTCCATCACGCCGCCGGTGGCGCCGAAGATCACAGCGGCGCCGGTGGAATCGCCCATGAATTTATCGAATTTGCTGTTCTTAAGCTTTTTAAAATCAATACCGGCCTGGCGTATCATGTGGCCCAGTTCGCGGGTGGTGCAGACCAGGTCGATATCCTGATAGCCGCTGTCGTTCATTTCCCGGCGGTTGGCCTCGAATTTCTTTGCCGAGCAGGGCATGACGGAAACGCTGACGATATTCTTCGGATCAACGCCAATACGTTTGGCGTAATAGGTCTTCGCCAGGGCGCCGAACATCTGCTGCGGGGATTTGCAGCTGGAGACATGACCGAGGTGATCCGGGTACATATGTTCAATGAACTTGATCCAGCCGGGAGAACAGGAGGTCATCATCGGGATCGGGATGTCTTCTCCGTCTACCAGTTTCCGTTTTAAACGGTCCAGCAGTTCGTGCGCTTCCTCCATGATGGTCAGGTCGGCGGCAAAATCGGTATCCAGGACCGAATCGAAGCCAAGGTGCTTCAGGGCCGCAACCATTTTGCCTGTGACGCGCACGCCAGGTTCGTATCCCAGCATTTCGCCGAGCGCAACACGCACGGCCGGCGCAGTCTGGACAACCACATGTTTTTCCGGATCGCCGATCGCTTCCCAAATCTCATCGATATAGCGCCGTTCCGTCAGGGCGCCTGTGGGGCAGCGGTTGATGCACTGTCCGCAGGTCGTGCAGACGACTTCGCTCATCGGGTTGTCGAAAAAGGTCGTGACCTTCATGTCGGCGCCTTTATAGATCACGTCCAGGGCATTGACCTTCTGCAGTTCCGAACAGGTGCGCACGCAGCGCTGGCAACGGATGCATTTGCTGTTGTCCTTTTCAATGGCCCAGGAAGAACGGTCGACGACATAGTCCTCGTTCTTCAGCAGATTGATGTAGATCTCGTTGTCGATATTATATTCCGAGGCCAGGTCCTGAAGTTCGCAGCTGGTGCTGCGGTAGCAGGTGGTGCACTGGCTGGAATGCTCGGATACCAGGAGGCCCAGGATGTCCTTCCGGGCGCGGCGTACCTGGGGGAATTGGTGTAGACGACCATTCCCTCCATTGCGGGGCTCGCACAGGCGGCCGGCAGCACGCGCCAGCCGTCGACCTCGACGACACAGACGCGGCAGTTGCCGGCGATACAGAGATCGTCGTGATGGCAGAGCGTGGGAACCTTGACATTTTCCGCTTTCGCTGCCTCCAGGAGGGTCGTACCCTCCGGAACGCTTGTTTTATTACCGTCTATGACTAAATTGATCATTTTTTCTGACATGGTTTACCTCGTATTAATAGATCATTTCTTCTCTGAAGTTCTCGACGATCGAAGAAAAGGAGTTCGCGACGGACTGCCCCAGACCGCATTTTGCGGTCAAGTTCATCGTCTCGGACAGGCGAAGCAGATCGTTCAGGTATTTGTGGCTTTTCTCGCCGCGCTTGATCGCCTCGATGCCTTTCCGCAGCTGCTGACAGCCGACGCGGCAGGGGGTGCACTGCCCGCAGGATTCTTCTTCAAAAAAGTCCAGGTAGTTGTGCAGCACATTGTACATGGAACGCGAGCTGTTGAAGATCATCATGGAACCGCCGGTCGGCAGCGAGAATCCTTTCAGCCCTCCCTGATATCCGATATGCGTTTCACTGAAGCGCTTGCGGGGGACGCAGAAGCCGGAGGCGCCACCGACCTGGACGGCCTTGGCATCTCCGTCGCCGAATTCCTTGACAAAATCCTCCAGGGTCATGCCCATTTCGATCTCGTAGATGCCGGCTTTCGGGGTATCCCCGGATACGGAGAAGAGTTTTGAACCGCTGGAGCCTTCCACGCCCATGGCCCTGAACTCTTCCGCGCCGATACGCATGATCATCATGGTATAGACAAGCGTTTCAACATTGTTGACGACCGTGGGTTTGCCGAGATAGCCGTCACTGGTGGATACGGCGGCTTGTTCCTGGGCTCGCCGCGTTTGCCTTCCATCGATTCGATGAGAGAGGTTTCCTCTCCGCAGACATAGGCGCCGCTGCCCATAAAAAGGCTGATCCGGAAATCCAGGTCCAGTTCATCCATCCATTTATGAAAGACATCCAGCGTTTTCTCAAGCTTGGGGATCAGAAAACGGTATTCGTGACGCAGATAGATAAACCCCTCGCGGGCTCCGGTTACGTAGGAGCACAGCGCCATTCCGCCCAGCACCTTCAGTGAAACGCGGTCCAGGATCTCGCGGTCCTTAAAGGTCCCCGGTTCCCCTTCATCGGCATTGCAGATGACGTATTTGCGGTTGCTTTCCTCTTCGGCAGCCATCTTCCATTTGGCTCCAGTCGGGAATCCTGCACCGCCGCGTCCCTTTAATCCGGATTCGATCAGCATCCGTATGATCTCTTCACGCGGCTTTTTCAAGGCATCTGCAAGAATATCCCTGCAGCTGCAGTCCTTACTGAAAATAAGGTCAACTCGTTTTAATTTTCGTCTGGCCATATCTTACCTTTTTGATTCGTTATGTGTAGCGTTGCTTATTGATTGTACTCATGAATGATCTCCACCACTTTTTCCGGCGTAAGATCCGTATAGGGCTGGTCGTTGATCAGCATTGCGGGACCTTGTGGCACCAGCCGATACAGTTCGTCTGGAGCAGGGTGAATTTTCCGTCGCTGGTGGTCTCGCCCAGCCGTATTTTCAGGGCTTCCTCCAGGGCCAGCAGAATATCATTGGACCCTTTCATATAGCAGCTGATCGTCTTGCACACCCAGATGATGTTCTTGCCCCTTTCCTCAAGGTCCAGGAAATGATAGAAAGATGCAACTCCGTAAACATGTGCCGAGGATAATCCCATCTCCGCGGCGACATCGGAGATATCACTGCGTGATAAATAGTTCTTGGCCCTCTTTACCTCCTGCAGAACAGGAAGTAAATGCTTGCGCTCCTTGCCGTGCTTTTCCACGGCGATCTTTACCGCGCTGTCTCGTCTCAGCATACGCGCCTCGCTTCCTTTTTTTAAAATTCGGTCAAAAAACCGTTCCAGTTAAATAAGAGGGAACTTACATGCTAACACAGGATTTTTCAAATAATTTTTTAAAAATCTTGACAATTTTTTTATGCACTATTTTGACGGCGGTTCTGATAAAATTTTGATTTCTCAACAAACTTTGCTATAATTATGTCTTATGAAAAACCCTAGAGAAATGACCCTTTTGTCAACCATAGAAAGTCCCTCCGATATCAAAAAACTGCGCGTTCCCGAACTCTCACGCCTTGCCGCGGAACTGCGGGAATACATCATCGACGTAGTGACCGATACGGGCGGACATCTGGCGCCGTCCCTGGGCACGGTGGAACTGACGATCGCGCTCCTCTACGTCTTCGACCTGCCGGAAGACAAGCTGATCTGGGACGTGGGGCATCAGGCATACCCCTTCAAGGTTCTGACGGGCCGCAGGGATGCCCTGAAGACCATCCGGCAGTACGGGGGCATCAGCGGTTTCCCGAAACGCAGCGAAAGCGAGTACGATGTGGTCGGCGTCGGGCATGCCTCGACCTCCATTTCCTCCGCCCTGGGCATTTCCGTGGCGGAATCCCTGCGGCAGCTGCACAATTACATCATCGCCGTGATCGGCGACGGCGCATTCACCGGCGGGCTGGCCTGGGAGGGACTGAACAATGCGGGGAACCTGAAGAAACAGCTTCTGGTCATCCTGAACGACAACGAGATGTCCATCTCCAAGAACGTGGGTAGCATCCCCCGCTACCCGAATCGCATCGTCACCACCCCCTTCTACAACCGGATCAAGGAGGATATCTGGGGCCTTACCCGGAACCGCAAATGGCTACGTTCCGTCATCCGGAGCATCAAGGAAGCCCTGAAGGCCATGTTCTCCCGGAACGTCATGTTCGATGAACTCGGCCTGCGCTATATCGGCCCCATCAGCGGTCACAACATCCCCGAACTCATCCGCGCCCTGAAACGCATTAAAAAGCTTCAACAGCCTATTTTACTTCATGTACTGACCAAAAAAGGCAAGGGACTGCGGGAAGCGGAGGAAAATCCGACCAAATATCACGGCATCAAGGGGAACGGCAACGGAAGTGTCGTGCACGTTTCCGGCAACGCGGTCTCCTACTCCGATGTCTTCGGCAAATGCATGACCGAACTTGCGACGATGCACAGGGACGTGGTGGCCGTCACCGCGGCCATGACCGACGGGACCGGGCTGAAACCCTATTCTCAGCAATTTCCCGGCCGCTGCTATGACGTGGGGATCGCCGAAGCCCATGCCGTGACCTTTGCCTCCGGCCTGGCCATCGGAGGGCTCCGGCCGGTGGTGGCTGTCTATTCCACCTTTATGCAGCGCGCCGTGGACAGCGTGATACATGACATCGCCCTGCAGGAACTGCCCGTGATCTTCTGCATGGACCGCGCCGGGATCGTCGGTGAGGACGGTCCCACCCATCACGGGGTCTATGACCTCGCGTTCATCGGCATGCTGCCGGGCGTCATTCTCTGTTCGCCCAAAGACGGCGATGAGCTCCGCAACCTGATGCACCTTGCCTACAGCATCAGCGACAGACCCTTCTTCATCCGTTATCCTCGCGCCAAAACGGAACGCTTCGACATGGACAAGCCCCTGGAATTGCCGGAACCCGGCTCCTGGGAGATCCTGCAGAAAGGGGAACGCCTCGCCCTGCTCGCCCTGGGGTCCATGGTGGACCGGAGCGCTTCGGTATGTGAAGCGCTGCGTCGGGAGAACATCAACCCCACGCTGGTCAATGCCCGTTTTATCAGGCCCTACGACCATACGATGCTGGAAGATCTGGCAAAAGACCACGACGTGCTTGTCACACTGGAGGAAGCGGCGCCCCGCGGCGGCCTCCGGGATACGGTGCTCGAGCATTTCCAGGGAGCGGGATCCGCACCACGCATCCACTCCTTTTCGCTTCCCGACGATTTTGTTACACACGGCACGCGGGAGGAACTTTTCCGGGACGTGCACCTTTCTGTGGACGATATTGTCCGGGAAATACTGAAGCTCCTGAAATAGTTTTTTCGCCGGAAGGCATTATTCCGATAAATATGCTCCGAACCGTTTCCGGCTCAGGGTGTCGAGCAGGTTTTTTTTCAAAAAGCCATTGTGCACGCGGACTTTCCGTATCTCCAGGATATTCGCGATCTTCTTCAGCTCCCGGGCCAGTTCACGGTTTTTCATTTCACGCTTCCCTTCCCGCCGGGACCGGAACGGTTCAGTTCCCCGAGGAGCTCCTTCGCGTTCTGTACCGCATAGGCGTTATGGTCGTTGTTAAAGTAAGCAAAGACTTTTCCCCCCGTCATTTCCCGCATCCGGCGGGCGTATTCCCTCATTTCCGCCTCCGGATAGCGCGTGGAGTAATGCTCCCCGTGAAAGCGAAAATAGGCAAGGTCCGAGGTCCGGACGATCTCCTGCGGCATCTCCAGCCCCGAGACCGTGCAGAACCCGACATGTTCCTCTTCGAGCAAGGCGTAGACCCCCCTGTTCCACCACGCCGGATCGCGGAACTCGATCACATTGTGCTTCCGGCCGTCAAGCTGGCCTGCAAAGGCTCTTCAGTTTATTGAAATTATGTTCCGTAAAGCGATAATTCGGCGGCAGCTGGAAGAGGAAACATCCCATTTTTTTGTCCGAGAGTCTCCGCCAGCCCGTAAAACCGGCGGAGGTATTCACCGCAGTCCTTCAGTTTTTTCATGTGGGTGATCATGCGCGGCGCCTTCAGGGTGAAGGCAAAGTCCTGGTGCGTCTGCCTGCCATTTTTCCAGGACCGCTTTCGTCGGCCAGCGGTAAAAGGTATTGTTGATCTCCACCGTGCCGAAATGTTCGCAGTAGTATCCGAACCAGTCCTTCCTGCTTACCGTCTCCGGATAGAAGCGCTTCCTCCAGTGGGGATAGTTCCATCCGGACGTTCCGATCTGATATTGCTTCTTCGCTTTCATCCCGGTCCCTTTTTCATGAACGCTTCATCCCCCGTTCCCGGAAGCAGGCGGGCCGCCGTGCATGGCTCAGGCTCTGCGGTCCCTGGTCAAAATCCTTCTCGTGCTTTTCCAGCACCTCCGCCATGCGCTCGTACATGGCGTTGGAGAAGGCGCGGCGCGCTTCGATATCGCTGTCGTCGTAATCAGGGATCACCGGCTTCAGCACGTGCATTTCCATATCCACCGAACGGTGGGCCAGAAAATTCAAGAAATCGTCGGAGGAAGGGCGTGCTTCTCCCTTCCCGGTCATTTGCCCATGCCACTTCACAACGTTTTTCGGGGATATCGGCTTCCCGCTTGAGGCGTTTGATCACGAACACCGCCGGCACCAGGGGGCACTTCAGCTGGTTTGCCACCACAAAAAGGGCCGAGGAAAAGGGCCTTAGCCAGGTGCCGTCCGTGGTGGTCTTCTCGGGGCGAACCAGAAATTGATCCGGTTCTTCACCGTTTCCGAGATCTTCCTGATATACAGCTCCGAAAGGCCGCCGGTCTCGCGGTCGACGAAGACCGTCCCTACCGCTTTCACCACGGAGCCGATGACCGGCCATTTTTCGATCTCGTCCTTGGCAACGAAGGCCATGGGACGGATCTTCAGCAGTGAGAACAGTTCCACGTACCCCAGGTGATTGGTGGCCATCAGAAAGCCCTGCTGTTTCGGCAGGTATTCGCGGTTGAATATCCGCACCCGTATCCCCAGGATCTTCCGCAGGGGGAAGGCCAGGGCCGGGGTCAGGAAATGAATGATGCGCACGGACATGTCTTTGCTGAATATCCCGAAGAGCCAGTAAAGGATGAACAGCACGGGGATAAGCGCGGCAGCGTAAGCCAGCAGCAGAACGAGACGTAATGCGGCTAAACAATACTTCATGACGCTTCGGGTTCGATAAGGTGTCCGATGAACAGCACGGCCTTGTCATCCCGGTGACGGATCACGAACATAAAGGGGTGGTCTGCCCGGAATTCCACCGGCGCCTCCGGAGCGGGCGGCATTGCCGTGAGTCTCATCACCACCGAGGTGGCGGCGGCCGCTTCGGTCTTTTTTTCGTCAACCTCAATAAAGGCCTTGTGCAGGACGGCAGAGATCATCAGGTCTTTCCCCCCGGTCATTCCGCTGAAGTCCGCAGCGGGAGTGAACGCCGTTTTTATGCCGAGGCCGCTGAGAAAGGGGCTCAGCTCATATTTTGTCTCCATCCGGAATTTGGGGAGGTATACCAGCACGTCCTTCCGCTGTTTGAGCGTGTCATGCCTTGCAAGCAGCTCCGCGCCGGGTGTTCCCGATAATTCCCCGATCCCTCCGGTTTCCCGCGGCAGGATCACCGTCATCACATATTCACCGCCCTTGTATTCGAGGTCCAGCACCTGATGATCCTCCGTTTCCGAATAGGCGTAGTAATGCCGCTGATACATCAGCTCCGTTTCGGTCTCCAAACCGTCTGGAAAGGTAAAAAGGAGCCTTTTTTGTCATGTCCTCGTTGAAGGGGTTGCTCCATTTTGCATTGAAATACACCGCGTTCGTCAGGATTAACCGTGTGCGCGCCGTGATCGCGGAGGCGGGAACGAGGTCGCGGATGCGTCCGGCCGTCTGATCGCTCACCCACTGATTGATCGTATCGGAAGATGCCTGCGGCTTTTCCCGGAAATCCAGTTCGCGCGCCGTACTGCGGTAGGCGTTCCCGATCGTGTGAAGATAAGCGTTCCGTAAGGCGTATTGCTTCTGCACCCATGCCGCGTTGGCGATCTTCATCTCAAAATCCGCATCGTCCCCCGACCGCAGACCGTCCAGCATCCCGCCGTATTTTGTATGAAAAGCTTCATTTTGCGGCCCGAAATGCATGACTTTCCGCATTTCCCGGGCGGTCTCCGTTCCGGCACCGGCATAGGTGATGGCAAGGGCCGCGGAAATACTCAGCGGCGAGTAAAAGGTATTCCCCTCCGTTGCTTCCGCGATCAGGCGGTACAGTTCGAAGGTGAACGCATTCAGGCCCTGCACGGCGTCGTCTTTGACAAATTCCTCTTCCGGGGCCTGAGCGGGAAAGGACCCGCCGGCGTTTTCCCTGACCGTTTCTTTCTGCGCGCAGGCGACGATCACAAGCAGCGCAATGACAAATGCGGTGATGGGGGACTTTTTCATTCCTGTCTCCTTAAATGATAGTATCTTTCAGATACTTGTCGTCCTTTTCGGGGTAGTCGGACATGTAGTGGAGGCCCCGGCTCTCATTCCTCCGCAGGGCGGAACGAACGATCAGATATGCAATGGCCGAAAGATTGCGGAGTTCCAGCAGGTCCTTTCCGACGCGGGTGCGCCGGTAGTAGTCCTCGATCTCATCGTAGAGCGTCTGCATGCGCCGCAGGGCGCGATAAAGATGGACTTTCGAGCGGACAATGCCCACGTAATCCCACATGATGGACTGCAGTTCGTTCCGGTTGTTCCGGATAAGCCGCCATTCCTGCATATTGGTCACATCGGTGTCGTACCATTCCGGAATCATCACATTGTTATAGAGATTGCGTTGTTTCTCGATCACCCTTCCGGCGGCGCGCCGGGCGAACACCAGGGCTTCCAAAAGGCTGTTGCTGGCCAGGCGGTTCGCACCGTGGACCCCGGTGTGGGCGGTCTCCCCGGCCGCGAAGAGGTTATGCATGGAGGTCTGGCCGTTCATATCGGTCATCACGCCGCCGCAGACGTAATGGGCGGCCGGCACCACGGGGATCCGCTCCCGGGTGATGTCGATACGCAGGTGCGTTTTGCAGTGAGCGGCGATATTGGGAAAATGCGAACGTACCTTGTCGGCGGGAAGATGCGTCATGTCCAGGTAGGCGGAGGCATCCCCCCGCGACTTGCATTCCGCATCGATGGCCCGCGCCACCACATCCCGGGGCGCCAGTTCGAGCCTGTCGTCGTATTTCTTCATAAAGCGTTCGCCCGCGGCGTTGCGCAGGATCCCTCCGAATCCGCGGCAGGCCTCGGAGATCAGGAAAGGCTCCGCTCCGGGCTGGTAGAGGGCCGTGGGATGGAACTGAATAAACTCCATATTGGCGATGCGCACGCCGGCGCGGTAGGCCATCGCCACGCCGTCGCCGGTGGCGATCTGGGGA
The DNA here is from genome assembly GCA_034520235.1 of Fidelibacterota bacterium. Lineage (GTDB taxonomy): Bacteria > Fidelibacterota > Fidelibacteria > Fidelibacterales > Fidelibacteraceae > M50B103. The sequence goes on along the minus strand of JAXHNS010000001.1, from coordinate 918,480 downwards.
TTGGTAGTGTGAAGGTAGACCCGGGAGGCTCCCCCGCTGGCCAGCAGAGTGTGATCGGCGCTGAATGCCCGTACCTCACCGGTGGCCTCATCCAGCACATAGGCGCCAAAACAGATATTGAAAGCGGACTGCAGATTGTCGAGCACATGGTGGTCGGTGATCAGTTCCACGGCCATGTGTTTTTCATAGATGCGGATGTTCGGGTGCTTCAGTGCCCGCTCCGCCAGCTTTTCCTGAATGATCCTTCCCGTCTCATCCGCTACATGCAGGATGCGGTATTTGCTGCGTCCCCCTCGCGTGCCAGGTCAAAATCCCCGCTTGCGTTCAGATCGAATTTCACCCCGTAGTCAATGAGCTCCCGTATGCGGTCCGGAGCCTCCCTGACCATGGTCTCCACGGCATCACGGTGGCAGAGCCCGTCGCCGGCTGTAAAGGTATCCTTTGCATGGGAGTCAAAATCGTCCTCTTTTGTGATCACCGCTGCCACTCCGCCCTGCGCAAGGGTGGTATTGGTGTTCTCCAGTGTGGATTTCGTGATCACATGCACGCGCCCGTGCGCCGCGACCTCCAGGGCGAAACGCAGCCCGGCGATGCCGCTGCCGATCACAAGATAATCCGATACGACCTTATTCATGGGTGTTGTCCGGCTTTGCTAACATATTGGTAAAATTTACGTATAATTTTGTTTGAAGTAAAGATATGAATATAAATCCTATAAAGGTGTCGAGATGTCGATTTGTCGAGGTGTCGATTTGTCGAACTGTCGAACTGTTCCGTTGAATTGGCGCCGTATTTTCACCTCGACACCTCGACACCTCAACACCTCGACAATGCCACATGCCCCACCTAATGCGCCTCGTACCAGCTCTTTCCGGTGCCGATGTCGGCCCTGAGCGGAACGCGGAGATCGGCGGCGCCTTCCATAAGGGATGCGACCATTGCCCGCATTTTCTTCCCTTCCCCGGGGCGAGCTCAAAGACCAGTTCATCGTGGACCTGCAGGATGAGCCGGGACCGCATTTTTTCCTTTTGCATTTCCTCGTGAATGCGGATCATCGCGATCTTGATAATATCGGCAGCGGTGCCCTGCACCGGCATGTTGATGGCCGCGCGCTTGGCCGCCTCGCGCAGGTTATGGTTCTCGCTGTTGATATCGGAAATGTGCCGAAGCCTTCCGTACAGCGTTTCCACATAGCCCTTTTCGCTGCACTGCGAGATGGTTTTTTCAATATATTTTTTTACACCGGTATAACGCTCAAAGTAGGCTTGGATGATCGCGGACGCGTCTCCGTACGGGATGTTCAGTTCCTGCGAGATCCGGTGCGAACCGGCGCCGTACATGATCCCGAAATTGATCACCTTCGCCGTGCGGCGCATGTCGGCACTGACGTCGGCGTCCTTCACACTGAAGACCGTCGCCGCCGTGCGGGTATGGATGTCCGCATCCTGGCGGAAGGCCCTGACAAGGTTTTCGTCTTCCGAAAGATGCGCCATGATCCGAAGCTCAACCTGGCTGTAGTCGGCCGCCATGATCTTCCAGCCCTTTTCCTGCGCCCGGAAGGCCTTGCGGATCTTCCTTCCCTCCGGGGTGCGGACGGGAATGTTCTGGAAGTTGGGGTTCGAGCTTGACAATCTCCCGGTAGCCGCCACGGTCTGATTGAAGGAGCCGTGGATACGCCCGGTCTTCGCATTCACCAGCTCCGGCAGGGCGTCGACGTAGGTGGAGCGCAATTTGGCGATCATGCGGAAATCCAGGATCTTCTGGGGCAGGTCATGTTCGTGCTTCAGCTTTTCAAGCACGTTCACATCCGTGGAATACCCGGTCTTGGTCTTCTTTACCGCCGGCAGCCCCAGTTTTTCAAAAAGGATGTGGCTCAGCTGCTTCGGGCTGTTAATGTTGAACTTTCCGCCGGCGAGGTCATAGATCCCCTCCATGATGGCGGTCATTTCCTTGCCCAGTTCCCCGCTCATTTGCTTCAGGAACGGGATATCGACAAATACGCCGGCCTCCTGCATGTCCGCCAGGACCCTGACAAGGGGCGTTTCGATCTTTTCAAAAACATCAAGCAGTGAATCTTTTCCGAGCTTCTTTTGAAAGACCTTATAAAGTTGGAAGGTGATATCCGCATCTTCGGCGGCATAGCGGCACACTTTCTCCTTGCTTACCTCGGACATCGGGATCTGATCGCGCTTCTTTTCGCCGATCAGTTCCGTGATGGGCATCATCTGGTAATGCAAGTAGCGTTCCGCCAGAAGCTCCAGCTTATAGGAATTCACATCCGGGTTCAGCAGGTAGGCCGCCAGCATCGTATCGAAAAGTTTCCCCTGAAGCTCCGTGCCGTGCCGGCGGAGCACCAGGATATCGAATTTGATATGCTGACCCGCCTTTGTGACCTTCGCGTCCTCCAGTAGCGGTTTCAGAAGCTTCAGGCGCTCCGGGGTATAAGGGATATAACAGCCTTCCCAGGGCCTGCAGGCCAGCGAGACCCCCACCAGCGGGGCCGTCAGGGGATCAAGGCCGTCGGTCTCCGTATCCACGGCAATGACCTTTTCCTTCCGGAACCGTTTTACCAGGTCGCGGATATCCTTTTCCGCCTCATAAAGCTGATACTCCGGGTCCGGCTCATCATTCCCCTTTGCATCCTTCAGTTTCAGCTTTCGGATAAATTTGTGCAGTTCCAGCTCCTGCAGTGTATCGAGTAATTTTTCTTCATTGTAATTTTGGTTCACCTGCATGGAATCCCAGGAGATGTCGAGGGGGACCTCCGTATCGATCGTGACCAGGTCCCGGCTCAGCAGGGCGAGCTCCTTCTGTTCCTGCAGGTTTTCGCGGACCCGGGCGTTTTTGATCTCGTCGGCATGGGAGATCACCGCTTCCAGCGAACCGTACTTTTCGAGGAGCTTTACCGCCGTTTTTCCCCCACGCCGCGGATGCCGGGAATGTTGTCGGAACTGTCCCCCATCAGTCCCAGAAGATCGATGATGTTCCCGGGGTCCACTCCCCACTTTTCCCTCACCGCTTCGCTGTCGTACACCTTCAGGGGGCGTTTGCCGCTTGCAGGCGCGTAAAGAAAGACATGTTCGCCGATAAGCTGCATGAAATCCTTGTCTCCGGAGACCATAAAAGCGTCCACACGCTTTTTTTCCGCCTCCCGCGCCATTGTTCCGATGATGTCGTCCGCCTCGTATCCCGGAACTTCGATGATGGGGATGCGCATGGCATTCAGGATATCCTTGATCCAGGGGATCTGCGGGCGCATTTCAAACGGCATTTTTCCCGGGTTGCCTTGTATTCGGGAAATTTTTCGTGCCGGAAGGTCTTTTCCCGGGAATCGAAGGCAACCGCCAGATATTCCGGATCTTCATCGCGGAGGATCTTGAACAGTGCGTTGAGGAAACCGAAAGTAGCGCTGATATGCCGGCCGTCACTGGTAACAAGGGGATCGCGGATCAGCGCAAAATGCGCCCGGTAGGCGATCGCCATGCCGTCAATGATGAAGAATTTCTGTCGCTTGTCTGTCATTATATTATATTATCTTATCCTTTTTGAATTTCGTATTTTTTTTTTATTATTTCAAGCAATGAATCGTTTTTATCAGACCGCCATGAAAAGAGAAAGCCAATGAAACAATTATTTTCCGTACTCACCCTTGTCACCCTTGCGCTGATCGCATTTTCCTGTTCAGAAAGGCCGGTCCCGGATCCGCCGGAACTGGATGACCGCTGGTCCACGGCCTACGACAAAAATGCGGAGGGCATTGCGAAAAATGGTATTTGCATTTCCCCTCCAGCAATTTCAGCGGAAGCACCTGGGAAAACTGGCAAATGAAGAACGCTCGCTACCGCTGGCACCGGCAGAAATTTCCTGTCGGAACGCTTGACCGCAACGCATCCTATCTTTTGTCCTGCAACACGGTCGCCGGCATCTCGCTGATATGGGTCAATGGACAGTTCCTGGACCGCGTACCGCTGACAGACAGCTATGTGACGGACATCACCCCTTACCTCAGGGAGGACACCAGCAACACGATCGTGCTCCGCAACGAGATCCGGGACGATCTATTCGGAATCAACCGGCTTCGCATCCTCAAGGCTCCCGCGGACACCGTCATCGAGGGGAAAAGCACCGATTATCACGCCATGCCGCTGTATCACCTCCCTTCGGACGACATGGACGAACTGATCATCTATGAAGCGTTCATCCGCAATATGTCCGATCCGGGAACCTTTACCGGCTTCAGGAACACCGTGATGCGGCTGAACCAGCTGGGGGTCAACATGGTGTGGCTGATGCCGATACACCCCGTGGGCAAAGCAGACCGGCAGGGAAGCCTGGGATCCCCTTACGCCGTGCGCGATCATTTCAGCACCAACGCCCGCTACGGGACCCTCTCCGATCTCAGGAGCCTCCGTTCCATGCTCCACCGCAACAAGATCAGGCTAATCCTCGATGCCGTGACCGCGCAGACAGCTTCCGACCACCCCTGGGTGGACGATTACCCGGACTACTACCGGAAAGACGGTGCGGGCAGGCTTCTGGCGGCACCCGCTGCCGTGGACGGCAATATCCTCGAGCTGAACTATGAAAATGCGAACCTGCGCGAACGGATGCTCTCCTATCTGGATTTCTGGATTGAACAGGGCGTGGACGGATTCCGCCTGCACCGCAGCGGGGATGTCCCCATGGATTTCTGGCAAAACACCCGGGATCATTTCAGCGAGCGGGGAGAAGACCCCTTTCTGCTGGGCGGAGGGAATGCTCCCGAACATCTGATCAGTGGGATCAATGCGGTCGATGACCCCGCGCTGTACAACAGCTTCGTTGCCCTCGCAAAGGGTGATGCCGATGCAAGCATTATCGGGAAAACGCTTTTTGAGGAGGCCGGAAGATATCCGGAAGGAAGCAAGGTCCTGCATTACGCCGAACATCACGGCACTCCCCGGGCGATCAAGGCGCTGGGGGTCAAAGACCATCATCTGGCGCTGGTCACCGTATTTTCCGCTCCCGGCATTCCCCTGATATACTGCGGCGAAGAACTGAGCGATCCCCCGAAGATGAGCCTGTATGAAAAGACCGACATGAACTGGTACCGCATCCACTGGCCCACCTACAATCTGATCTCCAAACTGGCGAAGTTCAGGAAAAATTCTCAGGTCCTGACCCGCGGAGACCTCAAGCCCATCGCCGATACGCGCTCGGTCGGCGGTTTTTCACGGCGTTACCGCAACGAGACCTGGTACGTGCTCCTGAATTACAGCGACCGTGAACAGATCTATCAGTGCGATGTCAGCAGCACGGTCTTCTCCGACGGCAGTTCCGGCGTGCTTAGCGAAGGCCGCGTGCGCCTTGAGCCCAAAGGATACTGCATTGTGAAATAGCAGGCGTGCGGCGCGAAATTTATATTGACATTCGGGAATTTAACATGTATCTTTTTTGGCTTTTTTAAAAACGAGAAAACGAAGAGGAATACATGGCATATCCATTATCGACAAAGAAACGCATACGGCAGGCGGGAAAGCACCGCCAGCGAAACCGCCATTACAAATTCATGCTGAAAACATGGATCCGCAGGGTGGAGGAAGCCAAGACAAAGGAAGAAGCCCTGAAGGAGCTACCGCAGGCGATGTCCGTGATCGACAAGATCGCGCAGAAAGGCATTATCCACAAGAATGCCGCCGCAAACAAAAAATCCCGCCTCGCCCGGCATATCAACTCCCTGTAAATTTTTATTCAACGTAAAGCTTCACGCCTCAGCTTTTCATGCTGAGGCTTTTTTTATTCATGCTTTTTCTGAAGAAGAAAAGGCCGGAATACGTTCCCCTGATCCTTACTTTTTTGCGGAAAATGCCGTGCGCATCGGCTCCGGCATGGGGACGGGTTCGCCCCGGGGGTCCACAAAGACCATGACCGTTTCGGCTTCCGCGCAGAGGGTGCCGTCATCTTTTTCGATCCTGTATTTCAGGGTAATGGAGCTTGTCCCGACGCGGCCGGCCTTTGCGAGGATATGCAGGGCCTCATCAAAGAATGCCGGGGCCTTGTAGTCGATGGAAACGTGTGCGATCACCGGGAATTTCCCCCAGCGGTGGAAATCGTCAAAACGCATTCCGGCCTCGCGGAGATAATCCCCGCGGGCTTTTTCCAGGTATTTCGCAAAGGTGCCGTTGTTCACGTGCCCGAAAGAATCCAGCTCATAACTACGGACCCTCAGGCTGCTTTTCCATATCTTCATAAGACGGTTTCTCCTTTATTTTGAAGTACAGGACCGTGAAACCGATCAGGGCCATAAATCCGAAAGAGGACATTGAAAGCCAGAACAGCTTTATATTGCCGATAAGGTCCATGAAAAAGCCTCCGATCGCGGGCCCCAGCGACCATCCCAGCGTGCTGATGGAACTGTAAATTCCCTGATAGCGCCCGAAGCGCCCCCGGCGGGCCATGTTCGATGCAATGGTATGTCCGCTCGGCCCGGCGAACATCTCCCCGAAGGTGATGAACACCATGATGACGATCATCATGGTGAACGTTGACATCCAGCCCATGAACGCATAGCTGATTGTGAAAAGGAAAGTCCCGATGATCATCAGCAGATAGTTGTTCATCTTCCGCGACCAGTGGGTGACCAGCACCTGAAAGACAATGACCAGCAGCGCATTGAAGGTGTAAATCCAGCCGATACGGGTGGAAGAGAGCCCCACGTATTTTTTCATGAACACGGAGAGTGTGGAGACGAACTGCCCCCAGGTGATGAAAAGCAACAGCGCAATGATGCAGAAAAAGAGGAAGGCCCTGTCGCGTCGGAACGCGGCAGCCATCGCGGCAAATCCCTGCCGCTCCCGCCTCCGGGGCTTCGGAACCGCTCCTGTCCCTGCCTCCCCGGATACCTCCGCAGGCCGCTTCAGGTAGCCGAAAAATCCGGTGGCGGAACGGACGGCGGTTTCCTTGACGCTAATGGTGACGAATATGCCCGAGACGAGAAAGGTGGCGGCGGTGAAATAGAAAAGCGAGGCGTAGGAAACATCGAAAAGGAAGCCGCCGATGGCGGGACCCGCGCCCCAGCCGATATTCCCCGCCATGCGCATCAGCGCGTAGCCGCTTGACCGCTCCGCTGGCGGGAGGATGTCCGCGATCATGGCCGAAGCCACGGGCTGGAACAGCTAGGGAAAGCAGGTACTGGCTCAACAGGATGCCCGCCAGCACCCAGATGCCGTAATCCAGCTGTATGGCCAGTCCCGCCGCCAGAAAGATCACGCTGCGGCTAAGCTGGCTCCATATCATGAGCCCCCGCCGGCCGATGTAGTCCGAGAGGGTCCCGCCCGCACTCTGCGTCAGCGTACGGCAGACGGCTGCCGCGAGGAAAAAGAGGGAGATGTAGCTCATGGAGATACCGCGCTCGGTGTGAAAATAGACCGTCATGAAGGGTACGACGGCGCCGAAGCCCAGGGAATTGATCAGCCAGCCCACCATAAGCGGGAGTAGGCGCCTGTCCATGTCGAGGATCGCTTTCAGCCTCATGGATCTTCCCGTATAAGCCGGATAAGCCTGGCGGCGGACAGCTCATCGTAGGATTGTACGATCAGGTCCGCTTCCTGCAGGACCTCCCCGGGAAAGGTACTTGTGATGGCAACCACCTTCGCTCCCGCCGCCAGGCCGGAGCGGATGCCGTTCACGGAATCCTCGATCACCACGCATTTTTCAACGGGGATCCCGATCATCTCCGCTGCCTTCAGGTAGGGCTCGGGATGCGGTTTCGTACGGCGGACCTCCGTGGAAGTGATCATATGCGAGAAGACGTTCTCCACCGCCACATTTGCAAAGGTCCATTCCATGATCTCCCGCGACGTGGAGGTCACCAGCACATTTGTAAAATCGTCGAGCGTTTCACGGAAAAACCCCGGAAAGCCCGGCACATAGTCCATATGGTCCCTGAATTCACGGAGAAGGTCGGAACGGTAATCCCTTTCCATGCGCTCCGTGTCCAGGTCCCTGTCGTATTTATCGCGGATATAGGGAAAGACGGCCTTTGCGTCCTTCCCCTTGAAAAAAAGCCAGTCTTCAGGCTGAACGGAAATGCCGTACTTGCTGAACTGTACATTCATGGCCTTTTCGTAAAGCGGCTCACTGTCCACCACAACCCCGTCGAAATCAAGAAGTAATCCGTATTTTTCCAGCATATAAAAAATCCCCGTATTTGATACGGGAATATAAATAATTCCGCTCAAAGGGGAAAAATATTTATTTGTTTTTGTGCTTCTTATAAAGGATCGAAGCGGGGAGGATGATCACATAGCCCACCGTCAGCACGATCGGGCTGATATACAGGGAGAGGACATCATAGGTGTCGCCGAGCGCCATCAGGATATATCCGAGAACGATCACCGCCAGGCTTGCCAGGAAAATATAGAAATTTGTTCTCGTTAATCCCAGGGACTGAAAGAATTCATTCGTTTTCATATCATTATCCTCAAATTTTTAATAATTTTACATACTCTTTGCGAGAAATGCAAGTCTTACCTTTTCAGGATGCGGGCGGTCAGGATGTCAACGATTCCCTGCAACGGCAGAATGCCGGTTTTGTTTCCGTTCTCGAACAGCATAACCTTCCCCGGTCCCGCACCTGCGATGCCGATATCGGCCTCTTTGGCCTCGCCGGGGCCGTTCACCACGCAGCCCATGACGGCAACGGTCATGTCCCTGGCAACGTCCTTTACACGGCGCTCCAGTGCTTCCGCCACGGCGCTCACGTCAAAGAAAGAGCGTCCGCAGGTCGGACAGCTGATAACCCTTACGCCGCCGCGGCGAAGCTCAAGCGCCTGCAGGATCTGTTTCGCCACACCGATCTCCCTGACGGGGTCCGCGGACAGCGATACACGAAGGGTATCGCCGATCCCGGCGGCTAAAAGCGTACCGATACCAATGGCGGAACGGATACTGCCGGAATGTTCCGTACCGGCTTCCGTGACCCCCAGGTGCAGGGGATGCTCATAACGTTCCGAGAACAGCCGGTTGGCCTGTATCATGTCCGGCACGCGGGAAGATTTGATCGAGACGATCACCCGGTCGAAATCCGCTTCCCGGCAGATACGCAGATGGCGTTCCGCGCTTTCCACCAGGGCTTCGGGAACCGGATGCCCGTATTTTTTCAGTAGGTCCTTTTCCAGGGAGCCGCCGTTGACTCCGATGCGGATCGGAACATTGCGGGCGCGGCAGGCAGACAGCACGGTGCGAATGCGTTCCTCCGGACCGATATTGCCGGGATTGATGCGTATCTTGTCCGCGCCGGCGTCCAGGGCGCCCAGGGCAAGCTTATGGTCAAAATGGATGTCCGCCACCAGCGGGATGCCGATCTGTTTCCTGATCTGCGCAAAGCTCCGCAGTGCGGGGGTGTCGGGGACCGCCATGCGCACGATGTCGCATCCGGCCGCTACCAGTTCGCGGATCTGCTCCACGGATTTTTCAACATCGTCCCCCGGAGTATTGATCATACTCTGGATGGAAACGGGAGCGTCCCCGCCGATGTATGTGTCCCTCACCCGGACCTTCTTGGTTTTTCTTCGTTCAGTCATATGTTTAACGTGTCATGTTACACCGATATTATTACAATAATCCGGAAATGTCAAAGTGTAAAACGGCTTTTTCCCCAAATCTTCCGCTGAAACGCCGCAACGCGTTCAGAGGATGCGGCGGTAACGATCCCCCGGTTCCGCTCTGACATAGCCCTTGATCTCAAGCTGCAGCAGGACACTCATCAGCTTTCCCTGCGGCAGGCCGCTCAGTGACAAAAGCCCGTCGATATGCAGGGTTGCTTTGCCGATCAACTTCAGCAGCGCTTTTTCGTCCGCGTTCAGGCCGCGCATATCCGCGATCCGGTTCCTCTGCGGGTCCCGCCGTGCTTTGAGAAAGGGATACTCGTTCAGCACATCTTCGGCTTTTTCCACGATCTTCGCCCCGAGGCGGATAAGCCGGTGGCAGCCGGTATGGTACCCTTTCAGGCAGTTTCCCGGCACCGCAAAGACATCCCGGTTCTGTTCATTCGCGTTCAGCGCCGTGACAAGGGCGCCTGCTCCGGGTCCCGGCCTGGGTCACCACCACTCCCCGGCTCAGGCCGCTGATAATGCGGTTGCGGCGGATAAAATTGCCGGGCATAACCCTATCCCCGATCAGTTGCTCCGAACAGACCGCGCCGTGTTCGCAGATCTGCGCATGGATCATCCGGTTCTCTGCGGGATAGATGCAGTCCAGCGGTGTTCCCGTTACGGCGACCGTCGGCACACCCCGTTTTAGCGCCTCACGGTGCGCGATGGAATCAACGCCTTTTGCCATACCGCTGACAATGCATATCCCGTATTCCGCGATCCCGCCGGCAATGCGCCCGCTCATCGTCTTGCCGTAATCGTCCGGATGCCGCGTTCCCACGACGGCAAAGGCAGTGTCATCGACGCAGTCAAGTGCTCCCTGATACATCAGGAGCGGCGGGGCATCGTAAATATGGCGCAGCACCTCCGGGTATCCGCCGTCTTCCGGGGTCAGATAATCCGCTCCGTGCTTCTGCATCCACTCCAGCTGCAGGTCCATTTTTCTGCGGTAGCTTTTTCTGACGATGGAATCCGCCATTTCGGCCCCGATGCCGCGGATCCCCGCAAGCGTTTTCCTGTCCTGCCGCAGTACGGCTTCGGCCGTTCCGAAGCTGTCACACAGGCGCCGGTAAAGCCGCGGGCCGAGTACGCCCGACACACATCAGTGCAAGTATTGCCTCTTTCATTTCGTCCCCCGAACGCAGTCCCGGCAGTTTCGTACCGGGCTAATCAATGTTCAACCCCTCCATTCAATCGGGGCTGCAAGATATCTATGCAATGTTTCTCTTCCGTCTCAACACCTCAACACCTCGACAACTCAACACCTCGACACCTCGACACCTCAACACCTCAACTTCTTCCGTTCACATACTCCCCGAGAAGGTAAACCAGTGTATCCAGCTGATGATGGGTGTGCGCCGATACGGCGATCACCTTCTCATCCGGCAGAACACCCTCGCCGGCCGCCGTTTCCCCGATATAGCTGTCGATCTTGCTGATGCAGACGAGGCGCGGTTTATGCGCCAGTTCCCGGTCGAATTCGGTCAGCTCATGCAGGAGGGTGTGAAAGGTCCCCTCAATATCCTCTTCATTGACGTCGATCATGAAAAGCAGGACCTTCGTCCGCTCGATATGACGCAGGAACTGGTCCCCCAGTCCCTTCCCCCGGTGGGCGCCTTCGATAAGCCCCGGGATATCGGCCATAACGAAGGAATGATATTCCCCGTAACGCACGATACCGAGATTGGGCACCAGCGTGGTGAAAGGATAGTCCGCGATCTTGGGGCGTGCGGCGCTCAGCACGGAAAGCAGGGTGCTTTTCCCGGCATTCGGGAAGCCCACCAGCCCCACGTCCGCCAGGATCTTCAGCTCCAGTTCAAGTTTCCGGGATCCTCCGGGAAGCCCCGGTTTGGCATAACGCGGCGTCCTGTTGACGGAATTGGCAAAATGCTGATTTCCCCATCCTCCGCTGCCGCCTTCCGCCGCGGTCCAGGTCTCTCCGTCCTCCACCATGTCCGCCAACACCTTCCCCTCGCCGGCGTCTTTGATCAACGTCCCCGCCGGCACACGGATGCGGATATCCCTGCCGTTCTTTCCTGAACGGTTATTCCCTTCTCCCGGACGGCCGCTCTCCGCCTTGTACTTCCGGTGATAGCGGATATCCTGCAGGGTGTGCAGCTGGGTATCCGCCTGGAATATCACGCTGCCCCCGTTGCCGCCGTCACCGCCGTCGGGTCCACCTTTGGGAATGAACTTTTCACGGTGAAAGCTGACGCAGCCGTCACCGCCTTTTCCCGCAACCACCTCGATTTGCGCAAGATCAACAAATTTCATATAGGTATCATGTCCCCCGGAGCATCAGGAAGCTTCGGACGTTTTGTCCTTCGTTTCCTTTTTATCCTTTGCCGCCGGTTTTTCCGCCTGCTTTTTATAATCGTTCACATAGAATCCGGCGCCTTTGTAGATCACGCCCCCGCCGCCGCTAAGCAGGCGCAACAGTTCCCCGCCACATTCCGGACAAACGGTCAGGGGCTCGTCGCTGATGGACTGAAAGCGCAGGAATTCCCGGCCGCAGGCTTTGCATCTGTACTGGTAATTCGGCATCCGTATGATCCTATTTTTGTACCTGCAGGGCTGCCACGGCGGTCAGATTCACAATGTCCCCGGCGGAGCATCCGCGCGACAGATCGTGAATGGGCTTGCTCAGTCCCTGAAGAATGGGGCCCACGGCCTGGATAGCCGGCAAAACGCTGCACGAGCTTGTAGCCAATGTTTCCCGCGTTGAGATCCGGGAAAATAAGCACGTTCGCTTTTCCCGCCACCCTGCTGTCGGGAGCTTTCTTTTCCCGACCTGTTCGACGATGGCGGCGTCCGCCTGCAGTTCGCCCTCGATCAGAAGTTCGGGATGCGCCTTTTTCGCGATCTCGTAGGCTTCCCGCACCTTGTCAACAAGCTTATGACATGCGCTTCCCATCGTCGAGAAGGAAAGCAGGGCGACATGCGGCTCTTCATTAAAGATCGACCGATGGGTCTGTGCCGTCGTATAGGCGATCTCCGCAAGCTGCTCGGCATTGGGATCCGGATTGACGGCGCAGTCGGCAAAGGACAGCGGCGGGCGGTCGTCCGGCGAGAACATCAGCATGTCGCTTGACATTACGGAGGTCCCCGGCGCCGGTACGGACGATCTGGAGTCCCGCACGCAGCACATGCGCCGTGGGATTCAGAGCGCCGCTGATACAGATATCCGCCCGGTCCTTCCGCAGCATCATCGCACTGAAAAAGGTCGGGTCCCCCATGATCTCCCGGGCCCTTTCCATGGTCATACCCTTTTTGATCCGCAGCTCATAATAGTCCGATACGTAATTCTCGAAATCGGGATCATGCATCGGATCAAAAACTTCGACATCATCAAGAAAAACACCGGACTCGCTTGCGGCCTTCAATATTTCCTCCTCTTTCCCCAACACCGTGACACGGGCGATCTTTTGCTCTGTGATCTCGGCGGCCGCTTTGCAGATTCGTGCATCCTTGCCTTCGGGCAAGACAACATTTACATTCGTATCATTGACTGCACGTTCACGTATTTTTTCCAGCGGTGTCATTCTGTCTCCTTCGTTTCAGTATTTTTTCCGATCAGTTTCCTTTTTACCGGATCCGGCACAAAACAGCTTACATCTCCCCCGTATGCGGCGATCTCCTTGATCATGGATGAACTCAGGTAGGTGTATTCTTCTTTCGGCATGAGGAACACGGACTCCACGTCCCCGCCGATCTTGCGATTGATCAGCGCCATCTGGAACTCGTATTCGAAATCCGAGATCGCACGAAGGCCGCGGATCAGTGCGATCGCCTTTCTTTTATGACAATAATCGATGATCAGGGAATCGAACGCATCCACCTCTACCCGCGGAATGTCCCGGACCGATTCACGGATCATCTCCACCCTCTCATCGATCGTAAAGAGCGGGGATTTACCGGCGTTTTTCGCCGCCGCCACGATCACTCTGTCAAATATCTTTACCGCACGCTCAATAATGTCCCGATGACCCAGGGTGATCGGGTCAAAGGTTCCGGGATAGATAGCGGTTCGTTCCATGATCAATACCTCCCTGTAAAGAAACCCGTGAATTTACATCATTTTTTTCTTCCGGACAATGAATAAATCTCCGCATACTTTCCCTGCTGAACGGAAAGGGATCCGTATGTCCGCACCACCTTCAGAATAAAAAAAGTAAAATGTTCTTTTCATCTTTTAGCATTTTGAAAAGGCGTAATATCTTGGTAAATTTCAAACTGATGTGGCGTGCAATAAAAAAATCCCTGTGGATCATCCTTGCAATATTTTTGCTGACCGGACTTATTGCCGGCGGCGTGATATACTATTTTTCCCGGGACCTTCCCAATCTCAAGGAACTTGAACGTTTTGAGCCCGATATCGTATCCACCGGTCTATTCTTCGGACGGGAAGGTGCTACGGAATTCGGGATAAAGAACCCGCACCCTGGTCCCCCTGGATTCCATCCCCGACGATGTCAAAAACGCCATTCTGGCTACCGAGGACAAAAAATTCTATTCCCACTGGGGAATGGACCTGCTGCGTTTTACCAAAGCACTCTGGGTAAACGTCACACAGGGTTTCGGCTCACAGGGGGCCTCCACGCTTACCCAGCAGCTTGCGCGGACCCTGCACCTGAACCGGCAGGAAACGATCAAACGGAAGATACAGGAGCTGATCGTCGCCATCCTCATCGAGCGCACCTACTCCAAGACAGAGATCTTGGAGATGTACCTGAATTCCTGTTTCTGGGGTCACGGCTGCTACGGTATCCAGGCGGCATCGGACTATTATTTTTCCAAGGATGCGCGGGACCTGACCCTGGACGAATCCGCCATGCTCATCGGGATATTGCCGGCTCCCAGCCGTTTCTCCCCCCGCTTTTATCACGACCGCGCCATACGCAGGCGGAACCTGGTCCTGCGCAACATGGTAAAAAACGGCAAGATCACCCAGCAGCAGTTCGTGGACGGCTTGTCCATGCCGACTCCGATCGACCATATCGAGAACAAGAGTCTTGCGCCGTATTTCACAGAATATGTCCGCCAGGAGGTTTCCCGCTTCTGCCGGAATCAGGGGATCGATGTATTACCGGGACGGACTCGAAGATCTTTACCACGCTCGACCAGGGCATGCAGGACATCGCATGGAGGGCCATGAAAGAGGAACTCGAGGAACAGCAGGCAATCCTTGAGGAAAGCCTGAAGAACAGGCCCGAATTCCTGATGAAGATCTACCGGGAATACTTTCCCTATGAGCGTATTCCCCTTGAATACTTTTCCGATTATACGATCATTTCCATCAGGGCGAACGAAGCCGAACGGTCTCCGGGCGTATACCGGTATTTCCCTCCCGCAGCGGACAGCATCACTGTCGCCGCTGAGGCTTCCTCCCGTTACGGCGATAGCACCCTAACTCTTACTCCCTGCAAAGCCAGTTGCGTACCGTGATCCCGTCGACCGCGCACGACTCCCTCTATTTCATGCCTTCCCTGCTGCCCGATGACCAGCGCGCCCTGGTGACGAAAAAAACCTACAATCCCTTTGTCTATGACACGCTGACACAGGACAGCGCCCTGTATCAGTTTTTCCTTACGGATTCCCTCCAGCGCGATTCCATCAGTCTTGAATCCGGGGTCCGCTATACCATCGTCGTCGACTCCAGCAGCCTGATCGATGGATTCCCTGCTCACTGCGCTGCCCCTGAAACCCCGGACCGTTCAGGCCGCCGTATATACTCTCGATCCCTCCAGCGGCGCTATCCGGACCATGATCGGCGGAAGGGATTTCGAAGAAAGCAAGTTCAACCGGTCGGTGCAGGCAAGACGCCAGCCGGGCTCAACGTTCAAGCCCTTTGTATATACCTCTGTGATCGATAACGGATATTCTCCCGCAACCCAGCTCCTCAACCAGCCACCGGCCATTCCCCAGCCGGACGGGGAAACTGTCGATCCCAAAAATTTCGACAACAGCACCGGCGGACTGATGACTATCCGGGAAGGCCTGCAGAATTCCGTCAACCTGATCGCCGCGAATGCGATCACTCAGCTGACAACCCCGGAGATCGTGATCGACTATGCCAGGAAAATGGGGATCACCACCGATCTGCCGGCGTATCCCTCCCTTGCCCTGGGAAGCGGCGAGGTCATTCTCAGCGACATGGTCTCCGCCTATGCCGTTTTTGCCAATAAAGGCATGTGGAACCGTCCCTATGCCATTGAACGCATCCTCGACCGCAACGGAAGGGAGATCTACCGTTCGCCGCGCGAAACGCGCGAGATACTGAGTTCGGAAACGACCTACCTCATGGTGGACCTTCTGAGATCGGTGATCAGGTACGGCACCGGAAAGAATGTGGGAAATATCTACGGTTTCCGTGTGCCCTGCGGCGGAAAGACGGGAACAACAAACGATTACACCGATGCCTGGTTCGTGGGCTTCACCCCCCTTCTCGCCTCCGGCGTATGGGTCGGTGTCGATGACCAGCGCATCCCGCTCGGGCACATGCAGTCGGGGTCCCGCGCCGCCCTCCCGGTCTGGGCGAAATTCATGAAGAATACCTATGATCAAAAGAATCTGCCTGCGATCGAATTCGACCAGCCCAGCACGGTGCCGGAAATTCAAGATCTGCTCGGTCAGCAAAAAGATCCCCACCCCTTACTGTCCCACGGAATATGAGCTCTTCAACGTGCGCCATGCCCCGAAAGAAGAATGCGATATCCACGGGCCCGACGTAAAGGAAGAGTCCAGCGGTGTGGATTTCTGACTGGGGCAGTCCCGGCACTTCGTACCGGGCTATTTATATTCACCCCCTCCACCGGGTCGGGGCTGCAAGGTATTCATGCTCTCTAACCGCTAAACGCTAAACGCTAAACAGTATTCCGTCGTCAGATATGGGGGATGCTGAACCTCCCGCTTCACGGAAGGTTCGCGGGACAGGCAAGTTCAGCATGACGATGTACATTTTGTCTCTTCCTCTCGACACCTCGACACCTCGACAACTCAACATTTCTTCTTCCCTCAGCCGATCTTCCTCGTCAGGACCGGAAACACCTCGTCAAGGGAGAGGCGGATCTGTTCAAGGCTGTCGCGGTCGCGCAGCGTCACCGTGTCGTCCTCGAGGGACTGATGGTCGACCGTCAGGCAGAACGGCGTCCCGATCTCGTCCTGGCGCCGGTAGCGTTTGCCGATGGAACCGCCGTCATCGTAAAAGGCGGCGAAATGCGGCCGGAGTTCCTCATACAGCTTGCGGGCGACTTCCGGCATGCCCTGCTTCTTAAACAGGGGAAATACCGCAACCTTGAACGGCGCCACCCGGGGCGAAAACCGCATCACGATGCGGTCATTTGCCTCGTCTTCCCAGAAAGCGTCGGTCATGACGGCCAGCACCGTGCGGTCCACCCCGGCGGAGGTTTCTATCACGGCGGGGACGATCTTCTCGCCGCGGTTTTCCTGGTCGACATACTGTAGTTTTTTCCTGCTGTGATCGATATGCTGCTGCAGGTCGTAGGTCCCGCGGTCGGCGATCCCTTCGATCTCGGAATACCCGTAGGGGAATGCGTATTCCACATCGTAGCAGGCCGTGGAATAGTGCGCCAGCTCATCCTCGGCATGCGGGCGCAGGCGAAGTTTTTCTTCGCGTATTCCCAGGGACCGGTACCATTTGAGGCGTTCCTTCGACCAGTAATTCAGCCATTCGGCATTCTCCCCCGGACGGATGAAATATTCCATCTCCATTTGTTCGAATTCCCGGGTCCGGAAGATAAAATTGCCCGTGGTGATCTCATTGCGGAAGGCTTTGCCCAGCTGGCCGATACCGAAAGGCAGTTTCACGCGGCTGGAGGAAACGACATTGCTGAAATTGACGAAGATCCCCTGCGCGGTTTCCGGACGGAGATAAATGTCCAGGGCGCCTTCAGCGGTGGAACCGAGTTTCGTACGGAACATCAGGTCGAACTGCCGGGGCTCGGTGAGCGCTCCGCCGCATCCGGGACAGGTTTCCTGACCTTCCGGAAGATTGTCCTGGCGGTAGCGGCGCTTGCATTTCTTGCATTCCACCATCGGATCGTGAAAATTGGTGACGTGTCCGGAGGCTTCCCATACCCTGGGATGCATCAGTATGGCAGTGTCCATGCCCAGGATATCTTCCCGGGAGGTGATCATGTCCCTCCACCACAGGTTCTTGATATTGCGTTTCAGTTCGACACCCATCGGACCGTAGTCGTAGACCGCATTGATACCGTCATATATCTCACTGCTCTGGAATAAGAAACCGCGGCGCCGTGAGAGCGCTATCAGCTTTTCCATTACGGGATAGGATACCGGTTTATTTGCCATGGATACCTCGTCTCCTTCCTTCTATTACATTGACCGTGAAACAAAATATTTGTTATCTGTTATTTCAACGTGCCTGCTGCGGCATTGCCGGCCCGGCGGGACGCTGCCGGCAGGATTACTTCTTTTCCGACTTTTTCTTCTTCCTGACCTCCGCAATGATCGCCTTACAGTCCGCAGGCGTCAGTGTTTCGGGGTCCTCATCCTTCGGGATCTTATAATTCCTGCCGCCGTGGGCGATATAGGGCCCGTAGCGGCCGTGCAGCACCTTTATGTTCGCTTCCGGGAAATCACGGATCAGCTTTTTCCGCTTTTTCTCCCGTCCATCCTCAATGATCCCGACGGCTTCTTCACGGCCGACCGCTGAGAGGTTCCCGGGATCCGTCCAGGGAATAATCGGTGTTCTTATGCTTTATATAGGGTCCGTAGCGGCCGATCGCCAGGATTACGTCCTCCTCCTCGTAGCGGCCGAGCTTTTTCGGGAAGGCAAGAAGCTGCAGTGCCTCTTCCAGGGTAATGCCGTCCAGGCTCTGACCGTCCCGCAGGCTTGCGAAACGCGGCTTCTCATCGGTCTTCGAATCGCCCAGCTGCACCATGGGTCCGTAGCGGCCGATCTTGACGTAGACGTTCTTCCCGCTCTCCGGGTCCTGTCCCAGAAGGCGCTCGCCTTTGAAGGTATCGGCCGTTTTCCGGGTTTCTTCGATCCTTTCATGGAAGGGTCCGTAAAACTCCGCGATCATCTCCCGCCACGCTTTCTTTCCGCGGGCGATCTCGTCAAAATCCTCTTCGATATGCGCGGTAAAATGGTAATTGACGATATCGTTAAAATACCGTATGAGAAAACGGTTGACCACCCTGCCGGTATCGGTCGGGAAAAGGCGCGACTTGGCGGAATAGGCGGTCTCTCTCCCGGTCTCCCGACGGACCGATCTGTCGGCAAGCAGCAGCCGGCGAAATTCGCGGCGGATGCCGGGAAGGTCCTTTTTGACCACATATCCCCGCTTCTGTATCGTCGAGATGGTCGGGGCATAGGTGGAGGGCCTTCCGATTCCCAGTTCCTCCATTTTTTTCACCAGCATGGGCTCCGAGTAACGTGAAGGCGGCTGGGTGAAACGCTCGACGGCCTCCATTTGCTTCAGGATCATGACGTCGCCCTGATGCAGCGGCGGCAACAGCTTGTCCTTGTCGTCATCCGACTGATACACTTTCAGGAATCCCGGAAAGGTGATCATCTCCCCTTTCGCTTCAAGATGCTCCTGGTTCCTGTCGTTATCGATGACCATCTTTGTGCGTTCAATGTCCGCCGCCGCCATTTGCGAGGCCAGGCTGCGTTTGCGGATCAGGCGGTAAAGGCTACGCAAATTTTTGTTTTCGCCGGCCTCCTCTACCTGTATGTTCGTCGGGCGTATGGCCTCGTGGGCTTCCTGAGCCCCCCGTGAGCGGGTCTTGAATTTCCGCGGATGGGAATATTCCTCCCCGAAACTTTTCACGATCTCCTCCCTGATCATCCCGATCGCCGTTGAAGAGAGGTTCAGGGAGTCGGTGCGCATATAGGTGATATATCCCGCCTCATATAAACGCTGGGCCAGCATCATGGTCTGCGAGACCGAATAATGCAGCTTCCGTCCCGCCTCCTGCTGAAGCGTGGAGGTGGTAAAGGGCGGCGGAGCATGTTTTTTCGCTTTTTTCTTTTCAATGGAGGCAATGTGGAAATTCGCATCGATACAGCTCTCAAGAAAGGCCCTGACTTTTTTTTCATCCTTGAAGCGCTTATTCAGCTCGGCATTCACGGTACCTGACGCGGGATCCTTTTCACTGAACAGGTCCGCGCTTACCCTGAATGCGGACTCCGCCTTGAATTTCTCGATCTCCTCTTCGCGATCCACGATCAGGCGGACGGCCACAGACTGCACCCGGCCGGCGGAAAGGGAGGGCTTGATCTTTTTCCAGAGCAACGGTGAAAGCTCGAAACCCACCAGGCGGTCCAGCACCCGCCGCGCCTGCTGGGCGTTCACCAGCTTGATATCGATATCCTCGGGTTTTGCCAGCGCTTCCCCGATGGCTTTTTTGGTGATCTCGTGGAAGGTGATGCGGTGGACTTTACCGGGATCTGGCTTCAGCAGATGCAGAAGATGCCAGGCGATCGCCTCGCCTTCGCGGTCGGGATCCGTGGCGATGTAGACCTTATCGGCGCTGTTCACTGCTTTCTTCAGTGTCTGGATGACATCCCTTTTTCCCGGAAGCGGAACATAGTTCGGTTCGAAGTCATTGCCGGTGTCGATACCGAGCTCTTTTTTGGGGAGATCGCGGATATGCCCGACCGTGGCCAGGATATGATATGTATTACCGAGGTATTTTTTTATGGTCTTTGCCTTTGAAGGAGACTCTACAATAATGCAATATTCAGCCATTTCAATCTTCCCTTAAATTTTGGCAAAATATAGGAATAAAAAACCCCAAAAACCAAATGTATACTGAAACGGTGACGATTACCATAAAAAAAACACCGGCAGGGATGCCGCAGAAACGGCACTCAGGCCCGGAACCTTACCGGGCGCTGCGGTAGGACACACTGAGACTCAGGCGGTATTCCCTGCCCGGCATGGGAAGGTCCCGCATCATGCTGTAGGCGGCATTGAAAATGTTCTTTACCTGTGCATTCAGATGAAGGTCCAGCATTGAAAACCCCGTCCCGTAATTCAGGGACAGGTCGTTGACCACATAGGGCGGAAGCGCCAGGATCTCCGTATTGGCGGCGTCTGTATAGCGTTTCCCGATCACCCGCATATCCCAGCGCAGGGAAAGATCGCCGGAAAAGGCGCTGAGGGCAACGTTCGCGCTGTGCTGCGGCCGGTAGGGAAGCAGTTTCATCAACTCGTTTTCATGCCCCGACAGCCGGCGGGCATCCATAAAGGTATAATTGCACGAGATCTCCGCATGATCCTTGAGAACACGCAGGGTAAAAGCGTTCTCTATGCCGAATATGCGGGATTCTGAAACATTCTGCGGCTGCCAGATCCCCCCGTTCGGCGCCCAGATGATCAGATCGCTCATGCGGTTCACGAAGAACGTGCTTTTCAGGGATGCGTGTTCACGGTAATAGCGCAACCCGGCGTCCAGGTCTTTCCCGTACTCCGGTTCCAGGTCCGGATTGCCCGCGGTGTAATCATCCTGCGGCCAGTACAGGTCGTTGAAGGTCGGCACGCGGTAACTGATCCCCGCATTGGCGGCAATGTCCAGATTATCCGAATTCCCCGGGTGCATCAGGATGCCGATCTTGGGCGTCCACTGATCGCTGAAATCGCGGTTCCCGTTGAAACGCAGGGAGGGCGTGAGGGTCAGTGACCGCAGCAGGGCATTTTTAAAGGTAAATGTTTGTTCATGCAGAACAAAAAGGGCATAGCTCAGCCGGTCAAAGCTCCGTTCGCCGCTGAGGTCCTCATAGGTTTCCCTGACGGTGCTGAAGCCGTAACGGAGCACGGCCGCCGGGGAAAGGTGCGAATTTCCCTGGAATTCCGCTCCGGCCGATCCGGTGCGGTAACGGTCATTGACCGGCACCGGCGTGTCCTGCGGATCTTCGTTCCTGTAATGGTTCCGGTGATCCCGATAATACACCCCTCCCTGAAAGCGGTGCCGCAGGTCCCGGCTTTTCGTCGTGAGATCAAGGCTCAGGTCATGCCGGCGGTCATACATCCGGGCATGGCGGTAAAAGGGTGCCATGGTCCCCGGCGCTCCGCGTTCGCTGTTCAGGTACCGGTAGCGGAGATTGACCTCCGTCCGCGGCGCCGGACTTCCGAAAGCATAACGCAGCCCGCTGTGCAGATGATGCCGCTTCACGTCGTTGTTCACCCGCGTGAGAATACTGCCGTCAGGGGCTTCATAGGAAAAATCGCCGTCCGAACACAGATACTCGTAGTTCCCGTAGAAGGAGAGATCACGGAATTTCGCGTTCACACTGCCTTCATGGACCCGCGTATTGAAGGAACCGGCGGTATTTTTCAGGGTGATTTCAAGGTTTTTTCCCGCGCCGGGACGGCGGCTGATCACATGCACGATGCCGCCAAGCGCGTTCGCCCCGTAGATGGCGGAACTGCCGCCGCGGATGACCTCGATCTTCTCAATGCCGACGGCGGGGATCAGGCTCAGGTCCACTTCCCCGTTCTGGGGATCGTTGACCGGATGGCCGTCAAGCAGCACCAGCACCTGTCCGGCCGAGGCGCCCCGCAGTGAAAGGGTCTTCATATTCCCGATACCGCCATAGTCCCTGACCTGCAGGGAAGCGACCTGCTGAAGCACATCGGAAACATTCACGGCAGAAGCCGAACGGATCGCTTCGGCGGCCGATCACCTCCGCCGAGACGCTGCTTTCGCGCAAATGCCGCTTCGCGCGCGGTGGCGGTAACCACGACTTCCTTTTCGTAGTTCAGCACCTTTTGCCGCAGGAATACGTTCAACACTTGCGTTTCGGGAAAACGAAGGGGGATCTCCTGCTTTTGGTAACCGATCATGCTGACAACCAGCGTGTCCTCCCCGCTTTCCGGCGTGCGGAGTGCGAAATACCCGTCAACATCGCTGGTGGTGCCGTGCTTTGCATGCTTTAGGTACACGTTCGCCGAGACCACATTTTTACCGGTGGAATGATCCTCTACATGTCCCGACAGCAGTGCGGCGCGGGCAAAGGCCAGGCAAAAAAATCCGGCAAGTAAAATACCTCCAGTAATTCTCATTGTAATAACTCCCGTTTACGCGAACAAGCGCCGGCTACAGCGGATCTGTTTTTTTAATGACGTGGGAATGGAAAACAGGTGTTCATGTTCAGCCCTTTTCGCGAAGCTTTTAGAACAAGATGGGTATTCCGGCTCATGGATCATCCTCTTCCGGCACCTTCCCGTCCCCTAAGGCAAGCGGACAGTGGTTTAACGCCGGTTCGTCACCATTCACGGCAGCGCGACTGCGCCTGAATTTCACAGGGCTTCCCCATTATCAAATTCGACATGCGGAATTTACGGCACACATTTTTGCTTTGCAAATGCTTTTGCGGATTTTTGCTACCTGCTCCTGCCGCCGGAAAAAACGTCATGGATATTGCGGCAGCTCCCCCGCCCTTTCTTCCGGGGAGATCTTACGGATCATGCCGCGCTCCGGCCGTGTACATTTTTCCGGAACCGTCCCCTGTATACTTTTCCTTAGGATTTGCATTTCCGCTAATTTTATATGAAATTCCGTACATGAGGAAAAAGGAAGGAAAGGAACGGGATTTTCAGCGGCAGTTCGTGCCGCAAAGCGTCCGGGACATTTTCTCAAAGGCCTTCCGGCAGGGGCTGAAAGTCTCCTGGATGCTGCTGAAGATCTACATACCCGTCTCAATTATCACCGCGGTCCTGGACCGGATTGGTTTTCTGGACCTTATCGCCCCGGTCTTCGAACCGCTGATGAAATTGATAGGGCTTCCCGGCGAGGCGGCGCTGGTATTGCTGGCGGCATGGGTCAATAATCTTTTTGCGGCGATCGCGGCGGCCAGTGTGATCGACCTGAGCATCCGCCAGATCACCATCATCGCGATCGTCACCGGTTTTGCCCATAACCTCATCGTCGAGACGGGAGTCCTGGTGAAACTGAAAATGGCCCGGCCGGCGATCGCTTTGACTCGCATTGTCTTCGGCTTTGCCGCCGGGATGGTGCTGAACCTGATCATGCCGGAAACGGTCAAAGGGATCATCATGAATCCCTATGCGGGATCATCCGCGGATTTTTCCTGGACTGCCCACCTGTCCGGCATTGCGGTCACTACGCTGCAGATCGTCATCGTAATGTTCCTGGTCATGCTGGTCTACGAGTTCTTCCTCTACTGGAAGCACAGCGGAAAGATCAAGGAAAAACTCACCGTGTTCACAAGGTTCTTCGGCATGTCCTCCGCGGCGCTGGGCCCCTGGCTGGTGGGCACTTTTATCGGGATCGCCTACGGAGCGGGCATCCTTTTCGACATGAACCGGAAGCATCTGCTCACCCACAAGGACAACTGCCTGCTCACCGCGTCCCTGTGCCTCTTCCATGCGGTGGTCGAGGACACGGTGATCTTCGTCGTGATCGGCGCAAATCTCTGGTGGATCCTCGGCGCACGCATCCTTTCCCTGATCCTGATCATCACCCTGCTTTCGAGGAACAACCTGTACAAAAAGTTCACCTGGGCCGGACTGCCGAAAGCGACCTTAAAACGTTGAGTTTAGAAAGCATGAATACCTTGCAGCCCTGAGCTTGTCGAAGGGCTGAAATCGATTAGCCCGGCGCGAAACGCCGGGACTGCGTAATGACATCCAATACCTCACAACCCTGAGGTGATCGAAGGGTTGAACATGAGTAGCCCGGCGTGCAACGCCGGGACCGCTCACGGCTTTAGACGCACCATGGTGCGCGGCCAGGGAATGCATTCGCGGATATGCCGGGTGCCGCACATCCATCCGGTCGTGCGTTCGAGGCCGAGGCCGAAACCGGCATGGGGGACCGACCCGTAACGGCGGATATCGAGAAACCATTCAAAATCCTCCCGGGAAAGCGCTTCCGTTTCAATGCGCTTGAGCAGGACATCGATGTCCTCTTCCCGCTGCGAACCCCCGATAATTTCGCCGTGCCCCTCGGGAGCGATCATGTCCACGCCCAGGACATAGCGTTCGTCCTCCGGGTCGCGTTTCATGTAGAATGCCTTCGTGGCCGCCGGCCAGCGCCATATCATCACCGGCTTGTTGAATTCCTCCGAGATGGCGGTCTCATGCGGCGCCCCGAAATCCTCCCCCATTCGATTTCAAAGCCCTTCTTGTGCAATATTTCCAGGGCCTCGTCATAGGTGATCCGGGGAAAAGGCCGCGTGATGCTTTCCAGTTTTGCGGTGTCGCGCTCCAGCATCTTCAGCTCGCGTTTGCAGTTTTCCAGCACACGTTTCACAAGAGACTCGACGAATTCCTCGGCGAGGTCCATGTCATCATGGATATCGAAAAAGGCCATCTCCGGTTCCACCATCCAGAATTCGGTCAGGTGACGGCGTGTTTTGGATTTCTCCGCACGAAAACAGGGGCCGAAGCAGTAGGTGCGGTTCAGGGCCATGATGGCGGCTTCGCTGTACAGCTGCCCGGACTGCGTCAGATAGGCCTTCCGGTCAAAATACTTCGTCTCGAAAAGGGTGGTGCTCCCCTCCGCGGCATTGGGGGTGAACATGGGGGAATCCACCAGGGTGAAATCCCGTGCGTTGAAAAAATCCCGGCTTGCCTGCTCCAGCTCCGCCCGTACCTTCATCACGGCATAGGGTCCGCGGGAACGCAGCCAGAGATGGCGGTTGTCCATGAGGAATTCAATGCCGTGTTCTTTCAGGGCGACAGGATATTCCTCCGCCACATGATAGACCTCGATATTTTTCACAAGGATCTCGTAGCCGGTCTCCTGGCGCGGCGCTTCCTGCACGACACCGGTCACGGCAATGCTGGACTCTTGGGTCAGGGTGGATTTCATCTCAAAGACCGCTTCGGACACCTCATTCTTCAGGACCACACACTGGACGAATTCCGTGCCGTCGCGGAATATCAGGAACCAGATCTTACCGCTTTTGCGGATATTGTAAACCCAGCCTTTTAAAGTGATTTCACGGCCGGAATATTCCGGAATATATTTTGCCAGGATGTATTTCGGCATAGAGATTCCTCCTTTTGATACGCTGCCGTTCAGGCGTTAAAAATAAGATTTTTCCTTGCCTTATCAAATAAAAAACGCATAACTTTCACCCTAACCAATTGAGGAGTACATATGTCGCACTTCCGTAAGATCACGGTACGCAATGAAGTACCCGAAGAATTAAAAGAACTCAAAGATTTCAGTTATAATTTGTGGTGGGGCTGGCAACCGAAAGCCCTGAAACTCTTCCGCCAGCTGGCCGTGGACCTCTGGCACGAAGTGGAACACAATCCCCTGAAACTTCTCAAGCAGATCAGTCAGAAAGAACTCAACGAAAAAAGCAACGACCCGGCCTTTCTTTCGCTTTTTCATGAGGTGATGAAAGATTTTAACCATTACATGACCCGGAAGGATACCTGGTTCAATACACAGCATCAGGACCGGAATGATTTTCGGGTAGCGTATTTCAGTGCGGAATTCGGGGTCCATGAATCCGTGCCCGTCTATTCCGGCGGGCTGGGAATACTTGCCGGCGACCACTGCAAATCGGCAAGCGACCTGGGTGTGCCGCTTGTCGGCGTGGGGATGATGTACAAGCAGGGTTACTTCATTCAGCGCATTGACGCAGAGGGGAACCAGGAGAACGTCTTTCCCACCTATGATTTCGAGGAAATTCCCGTAAAACTCGTTCTGGACGGCGACAACAACCCGGTGAAGATCTCCGTGGTTTTCCCCGGCCGGAGCATCTATGCCCAAATCTGGAGCATGCAGGCGGGAAGAAGCAACATCTACCTGCTCGATACGGACATACCGGAAAACCTGCCGGAGGACCGCATCGTCACCTCCCAGCTCTATGGCGGCGACCAGAACATGCGTATCACCCAGGAGATCCTGCTGGGCATCGGCGGGATCCGGGCGCTCCGTGCACTGGACATACAGCCTTCCATTTATCACATGAACGAAGGGCACTCCGCCTTTCTCGCCCTGGAACTGATCCGCGAAGCGATCGCCGGGGGACACAAGCCCGAAGTCGCCAGGGAGCTGGTTTCCTCCCAGTGCATTTTCACCACCCACACGCCCGTCCCCGCGGGGAACGATGCGTTCAGCGAATCCATGATGCATGATTATTTCGGCGCGCTGCTGGAGTCCTACGATGTCAGCTGGCAGCAGTTCTTCGAGCTGGGGAAGGACCTACAGCACCGGACTGTTCAGCATGACCGTTCTGGCCCTGAACTGTTCGAAAAGTTCCAACGGGGTCAGCAAGCTTCACGGGGAGGTCAGCCGCCGTCTCTGGAGCGAGATCTGGAAGGACATCCCGGATTTTGAGATCCCGATCACCCATATCACCAACGGCGTACATACCGGCACCTGGATGGCAAAGGAATTCCGTCATCTTTACGAGCAGTATCTTGACGGCGACTGGCGCGAACACAACGACGACCCGGAGTTCTGGGAAGGCGTGGACCATATCCCTTCCGGCGCCCTGTGGGAAACACACCTCAACCGCAAGGCCCGCCTTGCCGAAGTGGTGAAGAACCGCATCCGCAAACGGAATGAACGCCACGGCATTCCCACCCACATCAGCGACAAGATCTGTTCCAACATCAATCCCGACGCACTCTTTATCGGTTTTGCGCGGCGCTTTGCCACCTATAAACGGGCAACGCTGATCTTCCGCGACGAAGAAAGGCTGAAACACATCCTGAACGATAAAGAGAAGCCCGCGGTGCTTTTCTTCGCAGGAAAAGCGCACCCGGCGGACCGTCCCGGACAGGAACTGATCCGGCAGATCTACGAAATGTCCATGAAAGACGAATTCCTCGGAAAGATCATCCTGCTGGAAAATTACAATATGTCCCTTGCCCGTTACCTGGTGTCCGGCGTGGACATCTGGCTGAACAATCCCCGCAGGCCGCGGGAGGCCAGCGGCACCTCCGGGCAGAAAGTGCCGGTCAACGGCGGGATCAACTTCTCCGTGCTCGACGGATGGTGGCGGGAAGGCTACAACGGCAAGAACGGCTGGCCGATTGGCGAGGAAAAGGAATACGAGCATCAGGACATCCAGGACAGCGAAGATGCGAACAGCCTTTACTATACGCTGGAGAACTCCATCATACCGGAATTTTTCGAGCACGGGGACGAACATTATCCCCCGGCCTGGGTCAAGCGCATGAAGGAATCCATGAAGTCCGTCATCCCGGCCTTCAGCACGGCGCGCATGGTGAAAGACTATGTAAAAAAACTCTATATCCCCACCGATGCCTATGCAAAAAAGATCCGTGAGGATGACAACCGTGGCGCGGTCGAACTGGCCGAATGGAAAAGCAAACTGCGAAAGGCCTGGCACAAGATCTGGATCACGGAGGTCAACCCGGTGGATGCCTTCACCAACACACTGACGATCACCCTGAACACCGATATCAATCTGGACGGCCTGGAACCCGATGACGTGGTCGTGGAAGCCCTGCTGATCCGCGAAGGCTTCGAGGACAAGGAACCGGTGGCAATTACCGAGCTGAAAAAACAAAAGTCCGTCACGGGCGACCGCTATTACTATTCCGGCAAGCTGCAGATCCCCAAAGGCGGAAAGTACAAATACGGCATCCGCGTGCGTCCCGTGCACCCCTTTATGAAAAACCCTTTCGAGGCGCGCCTGATACGATGGATGGAGTTTTAAGGCTCCGGAAGGATGGCAACTGAAGGTACAGGCGTGAAGATAAACATATTTTTATTTCCATTTCACGGTGATTTTTTTTATTATAAGCTGTGAACGGTGATGTTTCAGGAGGGAACCCATGAGAAAACGTTACAACGGAACGCAGATCAGATCTATTAAGGCAATTAACCGCTTTTTTCCGCATATCATGCCGAGAAGGCCGGACTCTGTGGCTTTTACCGATGTGCGGATCGAAATGGATAACGCGCTTGCATACTTAAAAAAGGTCAACGAGCAGCGTCCGGATGCGGACCGCATCAAGATCTTCGACCTTTACCTGGCGGCCATCCACCGCCTGTTCCTGGAGCGCCCGCGGCTCAACCGCTTTATTATCGGACGCACCTACTATCAGCGCAATGAGCACCTGTACTTTTTTGTTTCCAAACGCGAGATCAACGATGACGCAGAGGAACGCACCATCGGACTGAATCTCGGCCCGCGGGACGATATCGTTAAAGTCCATAAAAAAGCAAGGGCGGAGATCAGAGAATCCAAAACGGGCACCGAGGATACGAGTGATGAAAAGACGGTGGAATTGCTGATGAAATTTCCCCGCTGGTTCGTGAAAGGCTTTGCCTCGTTGATGTACCGCCTGGACCAGTCCAACCTCATGCCTAAAAGCCTGGCCGCTTCGGACAGCCTCCACGGTTCCGCCTACATCGCCAATCTCGGCAGTTTCGGCGTAAAGAACCCTCCCTTTCACCATCTTTACGACTGGGGCGACACCTCGCTGTTCTTTTGTATCGGGACCCTGGTAAAGGAGGCGGTCGTCAACCAGAAAAGCGATGAGATCGAGGTCAAGACCATTGCCCCCATGCGGGTGACCCTCGATGAGCGCATCGCGGACGGTGTCTATTTCAACAACTGCTTTGAGGTGTTCAACGACCTTTTCCAGCACCCGGAAAAGCTGGAGGTCATCCCCGGGGACGCGAAAGACCCCTATCCCGGCGTTGTGTTTAAAACAAGAAAGGGCGGACGCAAAAAGCACAAGGCATGATCAGTGCAGTCGCTTGGCGGCACAGGGCCTTTTCTCTTCATTGCTGAAGCGTTCGTTCATAAAGCAGGGGCATCCGGGAGGATCACCTCCGGACCGCTTTGTTCTTTCCCTTATTCTGCGTCTTTCCCAGAAATCCATCAAGCATCCCGGGGGTTTCCCCTCCGGATCAGTCATTCCCGGGGATATCCGGCGGAAGGCTGATGATGATGGTGTCGCAGTCGAAACTCATGGCGGCAAAATACCCCAGCGCGCCGCCGCTGATGTTTGAAACGGGATTATACGGTGTGGAAGCAAAGAAACTGTTGGAACTGAGCGCGTCGTTGAGCATGTCAAAATAGCTGTACAGTCCTTCATCAATGGAATATGCACGGACCGAGACCGTATCGCCGGGGAAAAAGAGCGCGGTCGGTCCGGGAGAATATTTAAGTGTGTCATTTTCCGCGTTATCATCCGCTGTCACATTGTACCTTCCGGTTTGCATCTCACCATTCACACAATACCGGAACATGTAGTAATTCGTGGTGTCCGGATCTTCATAAATGTTGGTGAACAGGAAAAAAGGCAGACTGTCCAGGAACGTCTCTCCCCCGCCGCCGGGATTAAAGTCCGACGAATCCCCGAAATTCCCGAAAGAGGAAAAAGCCTGCGGGGTCAGGGAATAGATCCGGGGTTCGGACGAAAGGTGAGAATAGGATTCGTATACCTGATCATCATAAAAGACCTTCAAATGATAGTCTGAACCTTCCCGTCCGCGCATTGCCGCACTTCGGTATTTCCCGGGAGCAATTTGTTCGAGCGTATCCGGTCCGAAGACGTCCTCCTCGATCACCACGATCGCATTGCACACACATTGCTGGATGTCCGGCCGGAAATAACTGCTGGTCTTACGGAGCTCCACAAGGGCAAGGGAATCCTTGATTACCCGGCCTTCAACGACCAGGGCGGGAGAAGCCACATTGAGGTCGATGTCCACCACCCGTTCACAGGCGGTAAAGCAGACGATGATACAGAGGGATAAACAGAACATTTTTTTCATGCAAAAGCCTTAAAAACTGATGTTATAGGTAATGGACGGCACAATCCCGAAAGGGTCACCTGTACCGCCTCCCGGGCGGCGGGATCCGTCTCGCTTTCCCTGAAATAGATCGAATAGGCGTTGTAGCGGTTGTAGGCGTTATACAGGGAAAAATCCCAGGAAGAGGCAAAACGGCCGCCCTTCCGGTTGTCAAGGTGCAGGTTCAGGTCAAGCCGGTGATAATCCGGCATGCGGTAGCCGTTCCTTTCCGTATAATAGGGGACCACCTGTTCGTCGATCAGATATTGTCCGCTGGGGAAGGTCACCGCATTCCCCGTATAGTAAACCCAGGTGGCGGAAAGCGAAAGGCGCTCGCTGAAACGGTAGTTTACCACTACGGAAAGATCATGGCTGCGGTCGTACTTCGCCGGGTAGGGCTCTCCCGCATTGATGCCCTCGATCCTCTGTTCGGTGCGGGACAGCGTATAGGAGATCCACCCGCTGAGATCGCCGAATTTTTTCTTCACATAGAACTCCATGCCGTACGAACGCCCGGTGCCGGTGAGGACCTGCGCTTCGATCTTTTCATTCAGCATGATATTGGTGCCGTCCTCAAAATCCGCCACATTGACGATATCCTTGTAATAGGCTTCGAAGGAAGCCTCAATATTGTTGTCGTCGAAATTCTGGAAATAGCCCAGGGCGACCTGATTCACGATCAGGGGGCTGATATATTTCGTGCTGGGAAGCCAGACGTCCGTGACCTGCCCGGAGGTGCTGTTGGAAAGGATATGCAGGTTCTGGACCATCCGGTTGTAGGAGGCCTTCACGGAGATCCGGTCGGTCAGCCGGTAATTCAGCGACAGGCGGGGTTCCGGATTGATATAGCTTTCAATGACCTTTCCCCCGGCATAGCTTGTCGAATCGACGATCCGGTTGTCCTCGTCGTAATCATAGATCTTTCCGGGGCCGGTCTGGGCAAAAGCGGAAAGCCGCAGTCCGTATTCAGCGCTCAGCAAAGGGGTGATCCGCTGCTCGTTGCTGATATAGGCGGCGAGCTCCGCAGCGTACCGCTCTTCCAGAATAATACGGAAATCCGAGGAGTCCGCCCCGGTCACCAGCTCGCCGGGATTAAAGCGGTACCGGTCCGCCTGCAATCCGATGCGTACCGTATTGTCCGGGTTCGGAAAATAGCTCAGGTCCTCTTTCAGGGAATAGTTCACGATCCCCGAACGCATGTAGGCGTCTTCGCCCAGGCGGAACCCATATTCGTAGTTGCTGTAGATCAGGGACAAATTCGAAAAAAGCCGGTCGCTGAAAAGATGGTTCCAGCGGAAGGTGCCGGTACGGTTTCCCCAGCGGGTCCCCAGAATATCCTTGAAACCGAACACGTCACTGCCGAAATATCCCGAGAGAAAAAAGCGGTTGTTATCATTGACCTTGTAATTGACCTTCGCGTTCAGATCATAAAAATATAACTGCGTGTTGTCCGGGACCAGGTCCAGGGGCAGGGATTTCAGGATAATATCGGCGTAACTTCTGCGCCCGGAAAGGATAAAGGACATTTTATCCCTGATAATCGGCCCCTCAAGCGTCAACCGGGATGAAATAAGCCCGATGCCGGCATTCCCGGCAAATTCCTTGTTGTTGCCGTTGTTCATCTGCACATCGATCACCGAGGAGGTACGGCCGCCGTAGTAGGCGGGAATGCCGCCCTTATAGACCGTCACGTCATTGAGCGCATTGGAATTGAAGACCGAGACAAAGCCCAGGAGGTGGGAGGGGCTGTATACGGTGGCTTCGTCAAGGAGAATGAGATTTTCGTCGTTGGCTCCGCCGCGCACATTGAAACCGGTACTTCCCTCCGAGGGGGTGCTGATCCCCGGGAGGAGCTGAATGGTCTTCCAGAATGTCCGCCTCCCCGAAAAGCACCGGCATCATGCTTATGTCCTTGATGTTCAGGTTGGCGATGCTCATCCTGGCCGAGGTCAGGCTCTTGTCTTTGCGCTCCGCGCTGACCATGACCTCCTCCAGGCTGATGGGGGCCGGGGAGAGTTCCACGTTCAGCAGGGTATTTTCCCGGAGATCAATCTTTTTTACCTGCGCTTCATACCCGATAAAGGAATAAACGACCGTATGCTCTCCCGGCGGCAGCGTCACGGAATAGAAACCGTAGGCGTTCGTAAATGACCCGGTGGCCAGATCCTCAATACTGACGGCGGCGCCGATAAGGTCCTCCCCCGTTTCGGCATCCGTGACCACGCCGCGCAGGGAAAAACCGGTCCGGGCAAAGAGCACCGTCACCAGGAGAAATACAATGAATATGCGTTTTGTTAACAGGGTTTCGCTCCGAATGTAATTTTCTAATAGTATAAGGATAAATCTTATCCGATAAAAACAAGAATTTTCTCCGGAGGGATTTATTTGGCGGTTTCCCGCAGGCGGCGGGATCACAGATGTTTCATTCCCGCCTTATAGGTGGAAAGGGTGCGTTCCCGGGCAGCGCGATGTTCAACGACGGGGTTGAGGTAACGTCCTTCTTCGTAATCGGGGATCCAGGTCCGGACATAACGGAGGGCTTTGTCAAACCGTTTTTGCTGCGTGACCGGATTGAAAATGCGGAAAAAGGGGGCCGCGTCGCATCCGGTACCGGCGGCCCACTGCCAGTTGCCGTTGTTGGAGGCGGGCTCATAGTCCAGCAGTTTCCGGGAAAAATACTCCTCCCCCGGCGCCAGTCGGTCAGCAGGTCCTTGCAGAGAAAAGATGCCGCCACCATACGGACCCGGTTATGCATATACCCCGTCCGGTTCAGCTGACGCATCCCGGCGTCCACGAGGGGATAGCCGGTCTCACCTTTGCACCACCGTTTAAACTCATTGTCATTGTTCCGCCAGGCAATGCCGTTGTATTTCTCCCTGAAATTCGCATGCAGCACCCGCGGATAGTGCAGGAGGATCTGCATGAAGAACTCGCGCCAGATCAGTTCACTCAGGAAGACCTCGTGCTTTGTGTTCAGCGAGCGGACGATGCGGCGTATGCTGACACTGCCGAAACGCAGATGCGGCCCCAGGTATGAACCCGCATCGGCGGCCGGGATATCGCGGTCACGGGCATAGCGGTCCAGGTGTTCCAGGGTATAGTCCCTCACCTTCGCACCGGAGGCTCGAATGCCGAGCTCCTCCCGGCCGGGAAAGGCGAATTCACAAGGATAGAAACGTCCCGGAGCGCCGTCGCCGTTGTCCGGGGCGGTCATCTCCCTGAATTTTTCCAGCCAGGCCCTTTTGTAGGGCGTAAACACCGTATAGGGCATACCGTCGCGCTTCACGACCTCTTCCCCTTCAAAGATCACCCGGTCCCTGAAGGTATGGAATGCAATGTTGCGTTTCCTCAGCCGCTGTCCGAGCGCATCTTCGGTGTCCACCGCACCGGGATCGTAATCCCGGTTCATATACACCGCGTTGCAGGGATATTCCCGGAGGAGCTTTTCCCACACCGCTTCGCTGCGGCCCCTGCACACCCGCAGGGAGCTGCCCTGCTTTTTAAGATCGCGGTCCATGCCGGCCAGCAATGCATAGATAAAATTCAAACGGCCGTCATCCGGAGGAAGCGTACTGAGGGTTGCTTCGTCGAAAATATAGACGGGAAGCACGGGAAGACCGCTTCCCAGTGCCGCGTTCAGTGCGGTATTGTCGCTGAGACGCAGGTCCCGGCGAAAACAAACGATCACAAGCGAATCCCTGCCGGAATGCATCAATGCTCCTTTTGTATTGCGTAAAACCGGCGCAGCCGGGCGATTGGCCTCCCTTTTAGCAGGGAATGGCCGCTTTATCCCGGATACGCCTGTGGGTCTATTGGCCGGGACCCGAAGGAAGGTACCGGTATATTTTTTCCATCAGAAGCTCCTTCTCCACCGGCTTGGTGATATAGTCCGAACATCCCGCCTGCATCGCTTTGTCGCGGTCTTTTTTGAAGGCATAGGCTGTCTGCGCAATGACCGGGATCTTTTTGTTGAATTCACGGATCTTCCGGACCGCCTCATACCCGTCGACTCCCGGCATCTTAATGTCCAGCAGTACCAGGGCGATATCCGGATCTTCACGGCATAACCTGACGGCTTCCGCGCCGTTTTCCGCACGGAGGACCTCAAAGTCCTCATCCTTCAGCAGGACTTCGAAGAACATATAGCTGCTGAGATCATCCTCGGCAACCAGGATCCGCCGTTTTTCACGGCTTTGTTTTGTTGTTTCCCTGTTCATCGTCATCACCGTTCTGCTTTATGGTGTTTTTGTTGTTGACCGTCAATACGATGCCGAAGGTACTCCCCTTTCCCGGTTCCGATCCCACGTGAAGCCTGCCTCCCAGCATATCTGCATACGCTTTCGCGATGGAGAGCCCGAGCCCCGAACCCTCGTAAGGAGAAGATTTGGTAAGGTCCGCCTGTACAAAACGTTCGAACACGGCGTCCAGGCGTTCCCTGGAGATCCCGATCCCGCTGTCCTTCACCCATAGGTCCAGTTCACCGCCACTGAACGCATATCCGAATGCAAGGCCCCCTTTTTCCGTAAATTTGATGGCGTTCCTGATGAAATTCATCAGCACCGCTTCCAGCTTGTAGCGGTCCGACAATAAGTGGAAAGGCAGCTTTTCCGGGTCCTTTTTCACCCGGAGGTACAAGCCCTTTGCTTCCGCCTGAGGCCGGAAGAACTCGTAGAGATAACGGATCATATCATCAACATTCACCGGTGCGAACTGCAAACGCACTTCATCCGCTTCGATCTTGGAGATCTCAATGATATCATTGATCGTGTTCAGAAGGCGTTTGCCGCTCTTTTCCACCATATCCAGATACAGTTTTTCCTGTTTTTCGTTCAGGCCGGCCTTCTGCAACAGGTCCACGAAACCGAGGATGCCGTTCATCGGCGTGCGTATCTCATGACTCATATTGGCCAGGAAGGCGGATTTGAGCCTGTCGCTTTCTTCCGCTTTCTCCTTTGCCAGTTTCAGTTCCCTTGTCGTCTGATACACATGGTTCAGGCTGCTTTTCAATTTCCGGTTCAGCTCCAGCAGTTCCTTATTCTGTGCCTTGATCTGTGCTTCGGTATAGTATTTTTCCGTAATATCCCGCACGATACCGCCGACGCCCGTGGTCCCGTCCTGAAGGAGGACGGGGAATTTCCTGCTCTCATAGATACGGTCGCGGACCTTTTCTTCCTGCGTATATAGCCTGCCGTAGCGGAGCGCCTTTTGATCGCTCTTCCGGCAATCCTGTGCCGCCTGCTCCGGCATCAGTGAAAAATCGTCTTTCCCGAGAATATCTTCCGGGCTTTCTCCGAAAAAAGCCGCATTCGCATCGTTAATGAACAGGTAACGAAAATCCTTGTCCTTCAGGAAAGTCATATCCTCAGTAGCATTAATAAAGGTGCGGTAACGTTCCTCACTAGCGCTCAGGGACCGCATCGCTTCAATGCGTTTGCTGATGTCGATATCGGTGGTGATGAAATAGTCCGGATCCCCTTTCTCGTCCCGGATCAGCGCGATGCTGACATCCACCCAGACAGGGCTCCCGTGCTTGTGAATGAAAACCTTCGTATACCTTGCCGTATCCTTTTTCCCGCTGACGAGCGCATCGATGACCTTCTGCGTCCGGGGAATGTCGTTTTCCGGGGTGATCTCCTGCCATTTCTTACGGGTCAGTTCCTCAGCGCGTGTAGCCGAACATTTCGCATAACGCACGGTTGGGGTAGATCTCGCCGCTGATCAGCATAATGCTCTTTCCCGCACTTGAGGATTCAAAGATATGACGGAATTTTTGTTCGCTTTCACGAAGCTCTTTTTCCCTGCGTTTGCGCTCCGTGAGATCCCGGAAAGCGGCTACGCGGCGTGTTTTCCCGTGAAGGATCAGGTTCCTGACCTGGATTTCCACCGGCAGGACCTTCCCGTCCTTCCGGACGACCCTTATCTCGTAAATATCCGGAATGGACCTTTCGATATGCGTGTTGACGATCGGAATGTCTTCATGATACACAAGGGTATCAACAAGATCTTTGCCCGTCAGTTCATCCGGGGCGTAGCCGAGCATTCTGGAAAAAGAAAGGTTCAGATCGATCATGCGCCCCTTCTCATGGATCAAAATCCCTTCGTTCGTCAGTCCCGACAGCAGGCGGTAGCGTTCCTCGCTTTCCTTCAGTTTTTTTTCATACCCGGTCTTTTCCGTGATATCCTGGAGCAGAGCGACAACATATTTTACCGCATTGCCGGCGTCTTTCACGGGGAAGATCGTCTCTTTGAACACCCGGGTATCTTTCCGGGTTTTCCAATGATTTTCCGCTTTTCCGAAGTCGTATTTGAAAACATGGGAAAATTTTTCTCCCCTGTAGGCCTTTTCATAGATCTTGTTCGCACCGTTCGCAACAGAAAAGGGGTCGGTGAACACATTGAAGGAGCCGATCCCCTCGTACTGGTCCGGCAAGCCCAGAAGTTCCTTCTGCTTTTCGTTGATCATCCGTGAGGTACCCTTCCGGTCGAAGATCTGAATGCCGAAGGGCAGATTGTCCAGGATCTCCTGTTGCAGTTCCGGGGAAGTGAAAAGGTCTTCCGTTCCGGTCCGGTGCTGCCGTCCTGCTCTTTCGCGTTTTTTACGTTTTTATTTTTCTCGGACATGTCGGAGGGTTTCGTTCCATAATGATTGGTTTATGCCTGAAACTTACATTCACTGCAAGTGAATATACTATGAATTTTGTGAAATGAAAATATTCTTTCCCGCAACAGGCAATTATGTGAGGCCGGACAATGCATGATCCTCTCTCAACGGATCTCATGAGGCCTTCCCGGACCCTAGCTCCCGGGCAGGACGAAGAGGTATACGGAGAGGAAATGCAGCAGGCTCCCGGCAAGGACGAAAAAGTGGAATACGGCATGATTGTATTTGACGGCTTTGATCCCGTAGACGACCGCCCCAGAGTGTAGGCGATGCCACCGGCGAACAGCAGCAGCACGCCCGCGGGGGCCAGGTTCTCCCTCAGAGGGCCCAGCGCAAAGATGATGATCCAGCCCATCAGGATATACATCAGGGTCAGGATGATCTCGTATTTCCCGGTGAAAAACAGCTTCAGGGTCACTCCGCACAATGCCAGGGCCCATATCACCGCAAAGAAGATCCATCCGGTGCTTCCCTGCAGTGTGATTATCGTGTAAGGCGTATAAGTGCCGGCGATCAGAAAATAGATCGCCGCATGGTCAACGATCTGCAGGTTCTCTTTCCGGGGGCCTTTCGCCGCTCCGTGATAGATCGTGGATGCGCTGTATAGCAGTATCAGGCAAAGACCGAACACCGCCGAGGCGATCTGCTCGCGCGGGCCGCCGTTATGAAAGGCGCGCAGCATCAGCAGGACGAAGGCGGCGACACTGAAGAGGAGACCGGCGCCGTGGCTGATGACGTTCAGCCTTTCCTCCGCGGGGGTATAGACGGTGATTTTCTTTTTCTGACGCATATCCGCTCCGGAATATTTTGTGATCAAAGCAGGCGCAGACCTTCCGCCATGCGCTGAACGCGCAAAGATACGATATTTTTTTCATCCGGAAATAAAAAAGGCGAACGTCCGGGTGCAAGACCGGAAAAACACGGTCAGGTGAGGGTTATGGTCCCGTAAACAGCCGACCCGGAACAGGGGCGTGCTATTTTGTGACCCATTCCCGTCTTTTTTGGTGTATTTTTTTTTGACCGCGGCCCAGGCGATCTTCATAGCGGTCTCTTCCCGGGATGCATCTCCCCTGCGCCCGGAAGGGTCTTTATAGCGTTCCCAGGCATTGTTGAAGGCCTCTTTGAAAATGTCCTGCGCTTTCTCCGGCAGGCTGGATCTTACGTTTTCCGGAAGATCCGAACGTTTTGCATAAGGCATGGTCCTCAGCTCCTTGTAATGTGCTTCACCGGTTTTTTTACCCTCTTCATGACCTTTGGGTTCCCGTTTCCCTGCACCGGAGGATCTCCACGATCCTGTCGCGGATATCCCTGGCTTCCGGGATGGGATACAGCATGCCGTCATGCAGCATGCCCTTGTATTCATGAACGGATACCGGGGTCCCCGCGGATTCCGCCCGCAGTTTCAGCCGCCGGCAGTCCGGAAGCAGGACGTCGTGGGTACCGATGAAGACCGTGATCGGCGCCAGACCCTCCATGGGGCCATAGATCGGGCTGACCCGGTGATCCCGGGGGTCCAGCCCGCCCGCATATTGCTTTCCGGAGGCGATCAGCCCTTCGACGTTCAGGATCGGGTCTTCCTTGTCCACCTGCGCGATCTGCGGATTGGACATGCTGATGTCCAGCCAGGGAGAGAGCAGCACGATCCGGGCCGGCTGCGGGATCTTCCGCTTCTTCAGGACCTGCGCAAGCGCCAGCGCCAGGCCGCCGCCGGCGGAATCGCCCATCAGGGCGAGGGCGGAGTTCCCGGCATCGTTCAGGACCTCCCGGTACAGGGGGACATTCATGTCAAAGACCTCTTCGGCGTGATGTTCCGGGGCCAGGGGATAATCCGGGGCGATGACGGTGGCATGAAGGCGCTCAGCAAGCGTTCCCATGTAGCGCCAGTGCGGCAGAGTGAAATTCACCACATAGGCGCCGCCGTGCAAATAGAAGATATGCTGCCTGCAGGAAGCTCCCTTTGCACGGAGGGTCCAGACCTTCCTGCCCCTGAAGGTCCTGTAGTGGATCTCAAATTTGTTGTACATGAAAGCCGGAGGGCGTACATCCGTACTGCGGCTCTGTTCCTTCATGTAGGCCTGGAACGTCGTCCGGTGCTTGATCCCCGCAAGGCGCAGGTTTGCTGCAATGATGCGGGACATAAGGCTGGGCTGTTGGTTTTCTGCCATAGGATAATATACAAAACGGGAAAGGCATTGAGAATACAAAAGCATGCGAAAAAAACAGAAAAGGCGGAGCATGTTTCACCGATCCTCCGGGACCGCAAGCAAAAAATTCTTTATGTCCCGGATGCCTTTTTTTATTCCATAATCCCCTTCTTTTTTTATCTTTGATGTTACCTGGGTTATACTACGGAGTAAAAATATGTTGATCGAATCCATATCGGGCATACGCGGGACAGTCGGCGACAGTCTGACGCCTGTGGAGGTCGTGGATTACGCCGCTGCTTTCGGACAGTGGGTCAAAAAGGGAAATATCGTGATCGGCCGGGACTCACGCGTATCCGGAAGGGCGATCGCGGACATCTTTGCGCGCACCCTGCAGTGGATGGGGCTGAACGTAATCGACATCGGCATCGTTCCCACCCCCACCGTCCAGCTTCTCACCGAAAAAATGCAGGCGCAGGGCGGCGTCGTCATTACCGCAAGCCATAATCCCTTTCCCTGGAACGGCATTAAGTATATCGACAAGACCGGCCTTTTCCTCGATGCCGCGCAGGTCGCGCAGGTTCTGGAAAACAAAAAGCACCGTCAATGGACCTTTAAGCCCGCCGGCGAGTTCGGCGGCTACCGCGATGAGGACAACGCCATTGTCGAACACGTGAAAAATGTTCTGGAAATCCCCTATATCGATATCGAAAAGATCCGCTCACGGCGCTTCAAGGTGGTGATCGACGCCGTCAACGGCGGCGGATCCCTGGCGCTACCCGTCCTGCTCAGGGCCCTGGGGTGCAGAGTGATCGAGATCAACTGCACGCCGGACGGCTATTTCCCCCATACGCCGGAGCCCCTCCCGGAAAATCTCGGCGACATGCTGAAAAAGATCAAAGAACACAAGGCCGATCTCGGCAT
This sequence comes from Fidelibacterota bacterium, assembly GCA_034520235.1. Classification (GTDB taxonomy): domain Bacteria; phylum Fidelibacterota; class Fidelibacteria; order Fidelibacterales; family Fidelibacteraceae; genus M50B103. The sequence goes on along the minus strand of JAXHNS010000001.1, from coordinate 878,365 downwards.
GGCGGTCGATCCGGACGCGGACCGGCTTGCGGTGGCCGACGAAAAGGGCAATTACCTCAGCGAAGAATACACCCTCGTCATGGCCGTGGACACGGTGCTGTCGCAATGCAAGATAAATCACCCGAAAGTGGTGACCAATCTTTCCACCACGCAGGCCGTGACTGACATCGCGGAAAAATACGGGGCCGAGATCATCCGCACGGCCATCGGGGAGATCAATGTGGCGAAAAAAATGAAAGCCGTGTCCGCCGTGATCGGCGGCGAAGGCAACGGCGGCATTATTTCCCCGGACTCGCACCTGGGACGGGATTCGCTGGTGGGGGCGGCCATGGTCCTGAACTTCCTCGCTTCGGATCCTCGCCCCCTGAGCAAAAAATATGCCGATCTTCCCCGCTACAAAATGAGCAAAAAGAAGATCGAGATCGGCGGCAGCGATCCGGACGCCATTCTCGCCGGACTGAAAGCAGCATACGCAAAGGAAGATACCGACGCGACCGACGGCCTGAAGATCATCCGGAAAGACCGTTGGGTGCACATCCGCAAGTCGAACACCGAGCCCATTCTCCGGGTTTACAGTGAAGCGCCCACTTCCGAAGCGGCCGAGGCGCTGGGCGACGAATACATCGATGCGATCAAAAAAATGATGGAGTGAGACCATGGACATAGCTTCCTATATAGATCATACCCTGCTGAAACCGCAGGCGACGAAAAAGGACCTTGACAAACTCTGCGAAGAGGCCGCGGAATACGGGTTTGCGGCCGTCTGCGTCAACCCCTGCAATGTCGCCTACTGTGCACAGAAGCTGAAAAATTCCGGCGTGAAGCTCGCCTCGGTCGTGGGATTCCCGTTGGGCGCCTCCGTCCCGCTCATCAAGGAGCTGGAGACCATGCTCGCCATTGTCGACGGGGCGGACGAGATCGACATGGTGATCAATATCGGAGCACTGAAAGACGGCGACGACGAACGGGTCCTGGACGATATCAAAACCGTGGTCAGGGCCGCGAAAAACAGGACCGTCAAAGTCATCATCGAGACCTGCCTGCTGAAGAGGGAGGAAAAGATCAGGGCCTGTGAACTGGCGAAGATCGCCGGTGCACATTTTGTCAAGACCTCCACCGGTTTCAGCAGCGGAGGCGCAAGCGCCGAAGATGTAAAACTGATGAAGCACACCGTCCGGGACGCCCTGGAAGTCAAGGCCTCCGGCGGGATCCGTAGTTATGAGGACGCCATGGCGATGATCGACGCAGGTGCAACGCGTCTCGGTGCCTCTTCCGGCGTGGCGATCGTCAGGGACACAAAGAAAACGGGGCACTGATTCCTATTGGATTTACCTCCCGTATTTTCTATATTCGTCCGCGATTCGCAGCCGTGGCGGAATTGGCAGACGCACCAGACTTAGGATCTGGCGCCTCCGGGCGTGGGAGTTCGAGTCTCCCCGGCTGTACGGGGATCCCGGCCGAAGACCGGCGGACCGCGGCAGCCGGGACATGATAAATGATGAATGAACAAAGGGAAAACCGGCAGAACCTGTCATGCCGTGTTTTCAAGAAGACCCTATGCGGAAAAAAAACGGAACATCCTTCACCCTCATTATCGGCATTCTGCTGATATTTTTGCCTTTAAGCGCCTGTAATAAAGGCGGCGGCACTTCCGAGAAGGCGGCCGGAGCAAGCTACCGGCCGGACATGCAGCGCCTGGAAGCCGCGTTCGAGGAGATCCTCCGGATCGCGGAGGGCAGCGCTGCAGACACCGCCATCCTTATTGACGGAAACGACAACAAGCTTTTTCTCACCGCCCCGGCCCGTGAAGGGCTGAAGATCCTTGCGTCCTGGGACATCTCTGCCTCGAAATACGGGTACGGGTCCGCCCGCGGAAGCAATCAGACGCCCCCTGGTGTTCATGAGATCGCGGGAAAATTCGGTGAAGGGCAACCGCCCGGCATGTGCTTTTACGACCGCAGACCCACCGGCGAGATCGCCGTTATCCATACGGACACCACGGACACCGACACGGACCCGGTGACCAGCCGCATCCTCTGGCTGAAGGGGCTTGAGCCGGGAAACCGAAGTTCCTACTGGCGTTTCATCTACATTCACGGGACGAATGAAGAGGGCCTCATCGGCACGCCCCAGTCCAGTGGCTGCATCCGCATGCGCAATGACGATGTGATCGAACTTTATGACAAGACAGACACCGGGATGTACGTGCACATTATCGCCCCGGAAAACAACAGCAATACGGAGGAAGAATGAAGAAAATATGTGTCGTCGGCACCGGATATGTCGGCCTGGTCACCGCCGCGGGACTGGCGGATTTCGGGAATTCCGTTATCGGCGCCGACATTGACGAATCCAAGATCGAGATTCTGAAAAAGGGCGGCATCCCCATCTACGAACCCGGCCTTGGCGAGGTCGTCGAACGCAACGTGAAAGCCGGCCGCCTGCATTTCACCACCGACATTGATTCGGCGATCCGGAAATCCAGGGTCATTTTCTCCGCCGTGGGCACCCCTCCGGGGGACGGCGGCGAAGCGGACCTCTGCGCCGTCTGGACCGTCGCCACCGCTTTTGCAAAGAATCTGGACAGCTACAAGGTCTTTATCAACAAGTCCACGGTGCCGGTCGGCACGGGCAAAAAAACGCACGAGCTGATTCTGAAGGAATCCGGCGGGAAGCAGCATTTTGACGTTGTCTCCAATCCCGAATTCCTGCGCGAAGGTTCCGCCGTGGGCGATTTCCTGAACCCCGACCGCGTGGTGGTGGGAACGCGGAGCCCCAGGGCCCGCGAGATCATGAAGGACGTCTATCACGCGCTGCTTATGCGAACGGTACCCTATGTCGAGACCAACATCGAAAGTGCGGAGATCATCAAATATGCCTCGAACGCCTTTCTGGCGACAAAGATCACCTTCATCAACGAGATCGCCAATCTCTGCGATATCGTGGGAGGGGACGTGAAGGAGGTCGCCCGGGCCATGGGTATGGACGGCAGGATCAGCCCGAAATTCCTGCATGCGGGGCCGGGATTCGGAGGAAGCTGCTTTCCCAAGGACACCATGGCGCTGGCGGAAATATTCAAAGCGAACGGGATCCATACCCGTCTTGTGGAGGCCACCATCGCAGCCAACGAACACCAGAAGCAGAGTGTGGTCAACAAGCTGCGGTCCGTGATGCCCATTCTCCAGGGAAAGACCGTCGCCGTCCTGGGACTCGCCTTCAAGCCGAACACCGACGACACACGTTTTTCCGCCTCCAAGGTGGTCATTCCCCTGCTGGAGGCCGAAGGCGCGCACGTCCAGGTCTTCGATCCGGTCGCAAGCGATGACTTCCGACGCGATTTCCCGGACCTCGACTATAAACACAATGTTTACGAAGCCGTTGAGGGCGCCGACGCCGTCGTCCTGATGACGGAATGGAACGAATTCCGCAGCCTTGACCTTAAAAGGATGAAATCCCTGATGAAGTCGCCGGTCTTCGTCGACACCCGGAATATCTACCATCCCCGCGACATGAAGGAAAAGGGATTCACCTTCGTCTGCACCGGACGCACAAAGTGTTACGGGTAAAAAGATCATGAAAATACTGCGTACCTCCATCCCCGATATTATCCACCTCCGCCCGGAAGCCTATCCGGACCTCCGCGGCCGGTTCATGGAAACGTACCGACGGGAACGTTATGAAAAGGCCGGTGTGACGGCGAACTTCGTGCAGGATAATCTCGTTCACTCGAACGGCAACGTATTCCGGGGAATGCATTTCCAGCTTCCGCCCTATGCGCAGGACAAACTGATCACCCTGATCAGCGGGGAGATCCTCGACGTTGTCCTCGATCTGCGGAACAACGCGGACAGCTACCTGCAAACGCTGATCCTGGAACTCTCCGCGGACGACAACGACCAGCTCTACATCCCGGCGGGCTTTGCGCACGGATACTATGTCCTCTCGGAATATTCCTGCATCAGCTACAAGGTCTCGAAGCCCTATGCCCCCGGGTATCAGGCGGGGATCCGCTGGAACGACGAAACGCTGGGGCTGGAAAAATACTTCCGCCACCCCCTGCTTTCCCCCAAGGATGAAAGGCTGCCTTTGTTAAAGGACGTGTTATCCGAATATGCATTTTAGTATTGGAATACATACGGGGTTTTTATATAATTGCCATTATTTCTGTGAAAAAGACAAGGAGCTGCAATGCACTTTCTCGATAAGTTGAAAACGAAAGATGTAAAATTCTGTGTGATCGGGCTGGGATACGTGGGCCTGCCGCTGGCCGTGGAGGTGGCAAAGGTGGGCATTCCCGTCACCGGCGTGGAGATCGACCCCGAAAAGATCGCCAAGGTCAACAACGGTGAGAACTATATAGGTGATGTGGATCCCGGCGAACTGAAGGAAGCGGTTGAAAAAGGACTGCTTCACGCCACGATGGATTTTTCGGTGATCAGCGATATGGATGTGGTCAGCATCTGCGTTCCCACGCCCCTGAACAAGCTGAAAGATCCCGACATGTCCTTTATCACTTCGGCGCTTGAGGAGATCGTGCAGCACATGCACAAGGACCTCGTGCTGATCCTCGAATCCACGACCTACCCGGGGACCACCCGCGAATACATGCTGCCGCTGCTCGAAGCCTCGGGATTGAAATGCGGAAAGGATTTCTATCTGGCCTTCTCTCCGGAACGTGTGGACCCGGGCAACCCGGTGTACCTTACCAAGAACACCCCGAAAGTCCTGGGGGCATCACTACCAAATGCACCGAATACGCCGCCGCCGTCTACGAACAGATCTTCGACAAGATCGTGGCGGTCAGCTCCTCGGAAGCCGCGGAACTGGCGAAACTGCTGGAAAACACCTTCCGCATGATCAACATCGGGCTGGTCAATGAGCTTGCGGTCATGTGCGACCGCCTGGGCGTGGATGTCTGGGAAGTGATCGACGCGGCCGGAACAAAGCCCTTCGGCTTCATGAAATTCTATCCCGGACCCGGCCTCGGCGGACACTGCATCCCCATCGACCCGCACTACCTGAGCTGGAAAATGAAGACACTGAACTTCAAGACGAAATTCATCGACCTGGCCGCCGAGATCAACACCTCCATGCCCGAATATGTCGTGCGCACCCTCATGGAAGGCATGAACATGCACGACAAGGCCCTGAACCACTCCAACATCCTTATCATGGGCATGGCCTACAAGAACGATATCGACGACCTCCGGGAATCACCCTCCTTTGACATTTTTAAGCTGCTGGAGCAGCGCGGCGCGAACGTCTGCTACCACGACGCCTACTGCCCCAAGCTCGCCTGGAACGGCGACTATGTGGAATCCGTACCGCTCACACAGGAACTCCTGGAAACGATGGATGCCGTGGTGATCGCCACCGCACACAAGAATGTGGACTATCAGTTCGTCGTCGACCATGCAAACCTGATCATCGACAGCCGAAATGCCACGAAAGACCTGAAGGACCCGGAAAAAAAGGTTCTCCGCATGGGCGGCGGGCATGTCATGAGCAACTGATGCAATAACGGACTTCATCCCCGTTCCTGTGAGCGGGGATCTTTTTTATACCATGAAGGCACTTTATCTTTATATTCATATTCCTTTCTGCCGGAAAAAATGTCATTATTGTGATTTTTACAGTATCATTCCCGGACAGGACGTTGCCGACCGGTATCTGGACGCCCTGAAGCGCGCCGTGAGCTTTCATGCGGAAAGGTGCTCCGGCCGTTACGAGCTGCGCAGCATCTACTTCGGCGGAGGGACCCCGAACCTGCTTTTGCCCGGCCGCCTTGAAAAGGTTTTCGACCGTATCGTAAGCTCCTTCCGCATCGCGGAGGACGCCGAGATCACGATCGAGATCAACCCCGAATTCGCACATGACAAAGACAGCATCCGTCCGCTCGCCGACACCGGCTTCAACCGCCTCTCCGTCGGCGTACAGTCCCTTCGCGACGACGAGCTGCGGATGCTGGGGCGCCTGCACGACCGGGATACCGCTCTGCGCTGCCTGGAAGCGGCCAGGAATATCTTTCCGAATCTCAGTGCGGACCTGATCTTCGCCCTTCCCGGCCAGCGCCTCCCTGCCCTGGAGGAAAGCCTGGACACCCTGCTGGCTTTTGCGCCGGAGCATCTGTCCGCCTATAACCTGAGCTGCGAACCCGGCACGCCGCTGTCGGAGATGGTCGAAAGCGGGAAGATCCGGCTTGCGGACGAAGCATGTGAACGCCGCTTTTTCCTCTACCTTCACGAAACACTCGGCCGGCACGGCTACCGGCACTACGAGATCTCCGGCTATGCCCGGCCCGGCAGGGAAAGCCGGCACAATTCCGCCTACTGGAGCGGTGCGGATTATCTCGGCCTGGGCCCCTCGGCGCATTCGAAGCTTGCGGATACCCGGCACGCCTATGATCCGGACCTCAACCGCTTCCTGCACGAACCCTGTGATTTTCATCATACGGAAAAGGTGAACGACGCGGACCTGCTCATCACCCGCCTGCGCACGGCCGAAGGCGTCAGCCGGGAGGAAGCCGGTAAAAAAACCTGGAAACGGCTAAAGGAGTACGCCGGGGAAAGGCCCGCATGGTTCAGCGTACGGAACGACCGCATCGCCTGCACGCCCCCGGGATGGCTCATGCTGGACAGCATCCTGCTGGACCTCATATAATATTGAGGAGCAGCCCTGAGCTTGTCGAAGGGCTGAATATAATTAGCCCGGCGCGAAACGCCGGGACTGCGTGATGACATCCAATACTCAACAACTCAACTTTTCTTCCGCTACAGTTCCCCGGTGTAGGCGAACAGGGCCGCGGTGTCGCCGGTGTGCCAGAAAAGGAGGTTCTCGTCCCTCCACTTTCCCTTGCGGATGCAGTCGATCATCGCACCGAGTGCCCTTCCGGTATAGACGGGCCCCACAAAGATCCCCTCGGTCTGTGGCAACATCATGATGGCCTTGCGCTCATTCTCACCGACCACGCCGTATCCTTTGCCGAGGTAGCCGTATTCCAGGTCGAAATCCCCGGGCGCCAGGCGGATATCCAGTTCCAGCAGTTCCGCCGTGCGGTTAGCGAGTGCCGCCAGTTCGGGCGGAAAGGCATGCTTTCCGGTCTTCTCACGGTCAATGCTGATGCCGGTGATCTTTCCCTTGAACCCGCAATACTTCGCCCCCAGTGTCATGCCGGCAAGGGTCCCGCCGGAACTGCTCGCCACGATGATACGGTCGCAGGGGATGCCCGTAAGCGCCAGCTGGCGTTGCAGTTCGTCCATCGCCATCACATAGCCCACGGTGCCGGTCGCGTTGGACCCGCCCACGGGGATCACATAGGGATGCCTGCCTTCTGCGCGCAATGACTCCGCCAGCTCCTGCATCTTTTTCTCCCGCCCGGCACGGTCCGTATAATGCACGGAGGCACCGGCAAGCAGGTCGAGAAAGAGGTTCCCGTTGATCTTCCCGGGCTTCTTTTCCCCCAGGACAAGATGGCAGTCAAATCCCAGTTTCCGCGCCGCCGCAGCGGTCTGAAGGCAGTGGTTGGACTGCAGCCCCCCGGCGGTGATCAGGGTGTCCGCGCCCTTTTCGACAGCATCGCCCGTCAGGTATTCCAGTTTGCGGGATTTATTCCCGCCGGCGGCCAGCCCCGTCAGGTCGTCCCGCTTAATATAGATGCTTCCGCTGAAATCCAGGGCACGGCGAAAGCTTGGCATCCCGTGCAGGGGGGTCGGGAGCTGAGCCAGGGTGATCTTTCTAAGGTATCGCATTGTTTCACTCTGTCAGTTTATATTTTAGTTCACGGCCTTTTTCGGTCGCCGGTATGCCCTCTTTCATCCAGAGCGGCATGGGCTCGTCCCTGAGATAATGATCGAAGAACTGCTTCATGCGGACCGTCAGGTCCATCCGGTTGCCCCAGCTTGCACGCTTCAGATTGTGGCTGTCATTATTGTATACCAGCATCCAGGCCGGCTTCTGCAGGCGGCGCATGGCAACGAACATTTCTATGCCCTGCGTCCAAGGAACCGCGCCGTCATTGTCGTTATGCATGATAAGCAGCGGCGTATTGATCCGGTCCGCGAAAAAGACGGGGGAGTTCTCGACATACAGGTCAAAACGATCCCAGAGCGTCCCGCCGATGCGGCTTTGCCCGCCTTCATACTGCATCATGCGACTGAGGCCCGAGAACCAGCGGATCCCTCCGTAGGCGCTGGTCATGTTGCTGACCGGCGCTCCCGCCATCCCCGCCGCGAAACGGTCGGTCTGCGTAATGAAGTACGCCGTCTGGTAGCCTCCCCAGCTCTGGCCCTGCAGGGCGACCTTGTCCTCATCGATAAAGGGATATTCCTTCAGGAGCATATCGAGCCCCGTTTCCACGCAGTCCAAGCCGGACTTTCCGGGATGCCCCACTTCATACACAATATCGGGGATGAAGACAATATATCCGTTGCTGGGATACATGGTCTTGTTGATGGTCGAGTAACTGGGCTGCGGCATGAAGTACTGATGCAGGTAATCCGAGTACTTCTCGTAATAATAGATGATCATCGGATGCTTTTTGTCCGTATCCAGGCCGTCGGGGATATACAGCATACCCTGGAGCTCAACACCGTCGGAATTCTTCCATTCCACAAGCTCCACATCCGCCCAGCGGTATTCGGACTGCTGGGGGTTCAGGGCCGAGACCTTCACTTTTGTGTCAAAATCCATGTCGCTCACCCAGAGATCGGGGAAGATACGGTAGCTTCCCTTCCGCCAGATCAGGACATCGGCGTCCTCCGCTTTCTCCAGGTGGTTGTATTTGTGGTCCGAGTAGACCAGATGCTCCGGAACGGACCCCTCGTAAAAACGCACGCCCGCAAACCCGTTCTCCTTGGTCTTTTCATTGAACGCGGAGAGGATCACCGGCTTGATCGGGGCATAATCCAGTTCCGGGTCCAGGTGGTGATAACGGTACACGATCTTCCTGTCCCGACCGGTACCCCGTGTGACATTCAGCGGCGCCTTTTCCCCGCTGAGATCGAATTTCCAGATATCGTAACGGTCGTAGATAAAGGCATACCGGTCCCCGAGCCCCACTGCGCAAATCCGTAGGGTCCCGCGGGGCTGGGCCGGTCGTCCTCTTCGTTATAGAACGCGACATCAAGGTCTTCCGTAAGACAGCGGGTCTGTTTTTCTTTGATATCCATTGCGTACCAGTTGCTGTCCGCATGGTCGTACCAAAGCACATATTTTTCCCCGGGAGACAGGTGCGGCGTATAGCTTTTCTTCTCGAGGATCATCTCTTTTTCGCCCGTCTTCACATCCACCAGGTAGAAATCATAATAATCCAGCGATTCCCAGGAGATGAACTTGCGGTAGGGCAGATTGCTTTCTCCGAGAAGCAGGTCCTCGTCGTAATCGGAGCTGATCTTGACCGTGGGCATCACGGTATCCGCCAGCTGGATGACCTTTTGCCTCCCGACGTCGACGCGGGCGATATAATTCCGGTTTTTCTCGCGCCGGAGCCGTTTGAGCTGCTGGGTCTGCAGAAGCGGATCATGCCAGGACCAGAGATCGAGATGCACCTTTTCGTTTTTCAGCAGGGTGTCTTCCGGTGCTTCTTCGGCGATCGGTGCCGTGCCGAAAAAGAGGCGCTTGCCGTCCTTTGAAAAACTGGGGAAACGGATATTGCTCACTCCCCAGCCTTCGGGAATGCCGCGGGCGTCCTTCGTAATATAGCTTTTCGCCCGCGCGCGGCCCTTCTTCCAGTAATAGACATCAAAATCTTTTTCTTCGTGGAATCATCGGAGAACAGGAACGCCAGCTGTTCGCCTTCGCTGTCAAAGCGGAAGGATTTTGCCTGGCCGGCGGTCTCGAGAATGACCCGAATGCTTTTTTTCTCCGGATCAATGACGGAAAGCCGGACCGAGTCGGGGTCCCCCCTTAATTGGGTCAGCGCCAGGACGCGGTCTCCTTTCTCGCTCATGGTATAGGAACTGACATGGTCCATGATCACGGTATCCTGCGTGAGCGGATTCCAGACCCAGAAGGGCGTTCCCTTTTCCCGAACTTTCTCTTTTTTTCCCTTGTCCTCCTCTTCGGCCACTTCCACCTTCTTTTTGGAGGTGTCGGTGCCGGTCGTGTCCGCCAGCATGCTGGAGTCTTCAACAGCACTGCTGTCTTCCTCTTCCGGAAGGGGCTTTTCGTGCAGCAGCGCGATCCAGGGGCTGCCTTCGCTATTTATCTTGTAGGATTTTACCCGCGGAACGGTCAGCAGGGTATCGCTGTCAAAGCAATAGACGCAGAGCGTATCCTTCGGCATTTTGTCCTTCTTTACTTTGTCCAGCTTTGCCTGGCGCTCCGTTTCAAAGGCCGGTACGCGCATAAAGGCGAGGAAATCATGGGCCGGCGAAAAGGCAGCGCTTTTTACCCTTTCAAAGCCGTGCTGCCTGCCGCTTTCCACCTCATAAAGCGAAAGGGTGTTGTCCCCGCGGTTCGGTTCGGCAATATAGTAGATCCACTTCCCGTTGCCGGCGACGGTGGTGCTGGCGAGCCGTTCCCACTGCGCATAATCCCCGGGGTGAGAGCCTTTTCGCCTTCCGGCGCTGCTTCCGCAGCAACGGTGTCCGGTTCCGCGATACTCACCGGCTCACGGGGTGCTTCCTTGTCCTTTCCGCAGGAAACGATCATCAGAATGATCCCTGCGAATGCAATGCTTTTTCTTAACATACCATACCTTTCTTACTGTGTTTCTCCGTGATCGTTGGTAAAATAATGTGCTTTTAAAAATGCGTGATCGTAGAAGGTGCCCGTTTTGCAGCTGAGGATGCCCCCGCACTCGCACTCACCGCAGACGCCGATCCCGCACATGGTATTCGTCTCCAGGGAGGCGAAACAGTTCCGGGGATCGCAGCCTTTCCGCACGGCAAGCTCCAGCGCATGCTCCATCAGCCTGTCCGGACCGACGGTATACAAAGCGCAGTTGCTCACATCCACCTTCTCAAGGGCTTCCTCAGTGCATTCAGTACCCGGCCGGGCTTCCCGGCGTCGGGGACCACCGTATAGGGGCGTAGTCCTCGATCAGGTCGCGGTACGCCGCCTCTTTCTTGTTCCGCACCCCGTGGAATACTTTTACGATATGGCCGAGCACGGTAAAATGCTGAACCAGCCGGGGGACCAGCGCCAGGCCGCTGCCGCCGCTGAGTATCATGATATTGGTCACGGCGGGCTCGGGCGCCTGTGCTCCGTAAGGGCCGCGCACATACAGCGTATCGCCTTTTTTCACCCCGAACAGCGCGTGCGTGAAATCGCCCGCGGTCGTCGCGGGATCGTATTTTTGTTTTCGCACCAGAAAACGCAGCAGCGGGGAGGCGACGATGCCGAAGGGTTTCTCCCCACGCCGGGGATCCAGATGAAAGCGTACTGGCTGGTCTTGAAGAGGATTCTCTCCCCTTCCAGGGTCAGCGTCATCATGCTGTCTGTCAGGTGCTTTGCCTCCGTGACCGTATAGGGCGCGTAATTTGCGAGGTGCTTGACGGAGAGAAAGGAAGCGGCGGTATCGGTGTGATACTCCGTGTCGGAGCGGAGCGCTTCAAAGTACTGCTGATACTTGCCGAAGCGGATGCGGGCGATCGCGGAGCCGATGCCGACGACATTCGCGCCTGCCTCCCGCAGATCGCGGACCTGCTGTCCGCGGCTCACTCCGCCCATCCCGATAACGGGGATCCCGGCTCCGACAGCCTTGCGTATTTCCCGGACCTTCCGGAGGGCGGTGTCAAAGATGTGTTCACCGCTGTAGCCGCCCTTGTGGCCGTCCGGATTGTAAAGCAGCGGTTCCCCGCTTTGCGGCTCACGAAAGGGCTCGGGACCCACCGTATTGATGGCGGTAATCCCGTCAGCCCCGCCCTTCAACGCCGCACGGGCGATCTCTCCGATATTTTCAACATTCGGCGTCAGCTTGGGAAAAAGCAGGGCCCCGGTCTCCGGGCGTATTTTCTCCATGTATTCCCGGACCAGCTCTGCATTGACCCCGATCGAGGCGCCGTAGCCCGGTGTTGCGTGCGGACAGGAAAAATTGAGTTCGAGAATATCGGCAAGGGGGGCGAATTTTTTCACCAACGTAATGAATTCCCCGGGGGAATTGCCGGACAGGGAGATGATGAGCAGGGTGCGGAGCGGCTTTTCGTCCCGCAGTGCTTTCAGCTCCCGGTACCCCTCCTCCATCCCGGATTCCGGAGCCCGACGGCATTGACATAGGAGCCGACCTCCACTTCCCCGATGATCGGTTCGCGGTTGCCGGGATTGGGCCTGACTTGGTAGCTTTTGGTCGTAATGATGTCAACGGCGGGAACCTTTCCATCCACATAACGGATAATATCCGCCTTTGTCGTCCACACCCCCGAGACCGTGGCAAACTTCAGACTGCCGTCGAGGAGATATTCACGTATTGCCCGGGAATCCGGGCGGTTTTCCCTTACTTTTATCATTAGCATTTAAGATAATATATTTCAGACCGAAATATAAGGGAAAAATCAGTTAATAAAGAATATCCTTTGCCGCGCTCCGCTTCCGGCTGACAATACGAAATAGCGAACAGACCGATTATTTTTCTTTATCCCGTACCATATAGGTCTTATATTTTTATAAAGCACAAGAGAAAGGGGAAAATGATGAAAGTACTGGGAAACATTATCTGGCTTATTTTCGGAGGATTGCTGACCGCCCTGGAATACTTCGTCGCAAGTGTCGTGCTGATGGTCACGATCGTGGGGATCCCCTTCGGGATACAGACCTTCAAACTGGGAATGTTCACCCTCATGCCGTTCACCACCTCGGTAAAGGACAACCGCTCCAGCAACAGCATCCTGACGCTGATCATGAACATCATCTGGATCCTCGTGGGAGGCATCTGGATATTCCTCACCCATCTCGCCTTCGGGATCGTCCTGGCCGTCACTATCATCGGGCTCCCTTTCGCCCGCCAGCATTTCAAGCTTTCCGTGATCTCCCTGACGCCTTTCGGCAGGGACATCGTGCATCGTTAAGTCAGGATAACGGTTTCCGGGAAAATTGTCCTGTGATCCGGTATTCCTATGACCCCGGTCAGGGCTGCAAGGTATTCATGCTCTCTAAACGCTAAACGGAACTCCGTCGTCATAGATTGGGGATCCTGAAATAAATTTAGGATTACCGTGAATGCTTCGTCTCAACGTCTAAACTTTTCTTTACTCCCCAATGCGGCATGCATCGATCAGTTGTTCCAGTGCGTCGGCACAGGCGGTTCCCCAGTGCTCCGGCACGTGCCCGCTTTTTCTCCAGGGATGGATAATGCCGCTGGAGGAATTGATCCGTACCAGCCCCATATCGTATTTCGCTTTTTTCAGGGTGCTCATGACCTGTTTCGCCGAACCGCCCTGGCTTCCCACGCCGGGAATGAGCAAAGGGATGTCGTGGGGGGCGAATATTTTCCGCAAGCTGTTTCAGTTCCTTCATGTTGGTCGCGCCGACCACGGCACCGGTCCCGGGATAGGTTTTCGACCATTCGATGATCTTTTTTGCGACCGCTTCATACAGTTTCGTCCCGTCGCCGAGCGTCAGGTCCTGAAAATCCGCCCCTCCCCCGTTCGAGGTCCGTGCCAGGACATAGGTACCGAGCCCTTTGGCATTGTATTCCAGAAAGGGGATGACCGAGTCGCTGCCCATGTAGGGCGAAACGGTCACGGCATCCGCCACCCAGCGCTCAAAACCTTCCTTCGCGTAATTTTCGGAGGAGGCGGCAATGTCGCCGCGCTTATAGTCCATTATGACGGGCGTATGCGGAAAATATTCGCGGCAAAGCTTAATGGTCTTGGACAGCGCCAGCGAGCCGCTGAAATCGCCCTGCAGGGGGATATCGTGCTTAATGAAAAAACCCTGGTTGGGCTTGAAGGCCGCCGGCTTCAGATAGCGGTTGCTCATTACGTCGAACAGCCTTTCGAAAAAGTTCGGGATGATCTCGTCGATACTGTGTCCCAGCCGGGCGGGAATATGATCCATCACCGGGTCCAGGCCCATGCAGGTCACATTCCCGCTGCGTTCTGCCGTTTCACGGATAAATTTCAAGTACACCATCACATGTCCTCTTTCTTAAAGCGCTCTCCCCAGGTAAAGGGGGACCGCTGCCATTCGCGGAGCAGACGGATCTGCCCCTCGGTAAAATAATATTCTCCTCAGGCGCGGAGATCAGAAGGTCGAGATCGATCAGGGAGCGGTAAGCCGCGCCGGCGTTCCGGAAGGCCTCTTCCGCCTTGTCGAAACCGTAGGTGAAGATCGACAGGCAGGTGTCGACCTCTGCCCCGGCCTCGCGTATGGTCTTCAGCGCCGCCACGGAGCTTTTTCCCGTTGAAATCAGGTCCTCGATCATCAGCACCTGTTTCCCCGCTATCATGCCGGCATGGCGTATCCCCTCGATCTGGTTCTGCATGCCGTGGTCTTTCTGCTGTTTCCGGGGATAGATAAAAGGCTTTCCCAGCTTCTCCGCAAGCAGTGCCGCGTGCGGAATGCCCGCCGTCGGGGTTCCCGCGACCACATCGCAGGGGATGGAAGCTGCTTCGATCCGTTCCGCGAACGCATCGCAGATCAATGTCCGGTACTGCGGGTAGAAAAGAAAAAGGCGATTGTCATTGTAAACCGGCATGCGGTACCCTGACGCCCAGGTAAAGGGCACGTCCGGCTGAAGCTTGACCGCCTGAATGTCGAGCGCCGCCCGCGCGATCGCTGTACGTTTGTCCTGCATGATCCTCCCGTGGGTTACAGAGTGTCCCAGATATCCTTGTAATCGTGCTCTTTGTCGCAATATTTGCAGATGAAGGTGTTCTCTTCGGTCTTGTAGAAATACGGCGTCGCATTCTCATGACGGTCCGGATGGGAAATACAGTCCGGATTCTTGCAGCTGATCTCGTCGAAATCATAGATCTTGGGCGGAAAATGGATGCGGTATTTTTTGATCACCATGCTGTCGCGGATAATGTTCAGGGTACATTCCGGCGCGATGGCGGAGAGCTTCTTCATCTTGATCAGATCGAACTCCTCCAGGTCCGGAAGGGAAAGCACGCCCTTGTACAGCTTGTCCTTGTGGGAGCAGTAAACGCCGTGGGAGCTTACAATATTGAGCCCTAGGATCTTCCGCGCCTTGTAGATATGCTCCCAGATGGTGTTGATATCCTCCCCTTTGCCAATGTGGTCGATGACGATGCCGTTCTCCACCGGCTTGGTGCCGATCTTGTATTCCTTCTTATGGCTGACAAAGTCGTTGATCTCTTCGATGTAATGGACCTTTTTCTTGACGATTTTGCGCGGTTCGCCCCGGAAATCCTCGCCCAGGCGTCCCCCGAGCATACCGATCAGCACCGCTCGGGTGTAATAACCGTTCATCGCCTGCCGGTCCCAGCTGTTCAGCGGCGTCCGGTCCAGGAAGGACGGAATGGTGGGATATTCGCGGTTGCGCGGCAGGGGATGGTAGAATTTCGTGCCTTCCGGAAGATTCTCCATCCATTCCCGCCGGAAGGTCACGGCCTTCGCAAGCCGGTCCGCATGGTTCAGGATGTCCTCGCCCATGCGCTCCAGCTGCAGGCGGGTAAAATACCATATCGGGGCCGTCTCCTTTTGCGCCAGATAGGCCTCGATGGACGGGAATTCCCGGAGGCTGAAACCGTGCGCCTCCATGGCATGCCGGTAATGCTCCGGCATGGCCAGCTCCTCCGGCGCGATCAGGTCCACCTTCACATCGCGGAAGATCTTCAGCCCGTCCGCCTTGGAATGCACCGTGCGCCCGTGGAAAAGGTCGCCCACCAGGGCGATATGGACCTTCTCACGCTTAAAATTGTTCTGCTCCAAAAAACTGTATTCATCCAGGATCTCCTGGGTGGGATGTTCGTGTTTGCCGTCACCGCCGTTGATGAACGCCGGTCTCTGGATCCCCATCCGCTCGGCGAAAAGCCCCAGGTCATAGTCCAGCCAGCGCGTCACGCCTTCGAGCTTGGTCCGGATAATGTAGATCGAGTAGGGGCTGTAGGTGGTCAGCATCCGGAAGGTGTCGGAATAGCTTTCCTTTTACTGAACGAAGAGGTCGTCGCGTCGAAGATGTTGGTCTTGATATTGTGGAATTTCACCGCGTTGAGAAAGGATTCCTTGGTGCGGGTGCTGGGCTCGACAAAGACGAGATAGGCCCCCACATTGGCATTCTCGATCTTGAAGGGCGTCAGGTCCTCTTTGTGCTCCACGGCGTCTTTCAGCTTCCGGGTCTTGGTATACAGATACCATTGCTCATCCGGTGAAAGATCGTTGATCACGGAAACGGTACGGCCCATGAATTTCCCGTTCAGGGACAGGTCCTGATATTGTTTCATGCTGTTCATCTCCCCGCGTGTGTATACATTTTTGTGTTGTGATTTTTAGCAAATATAAGGATTCGGGAAAGGAAAAGGAAATAAAAATCCCGTTTTAATGTCCCCGGGCGCACCGGTATCCTCGGCAGTATGCCGGGAAGGCTTCCTGTCTCACAGGATTCGCCCCTGCTACCTTCCCGGACCGGCTTTCCGGCTCCTGCGCTTCTTTTTCTTTGTAAAACCGCGGCATTCCACTTACATTTACGTCTGAAATAAAGGGATTTATATGGACCGGAAAAAAATACAAACCCTCATACATGAACTGCTCCTTGAGCTGGGCGAAGACCCCGGCCGCGAGGGATTGGTGAAAACGCCCGAACGTGTTGCCAGGGCCTGGGAATACATTGCCCGGGGCTATCATCAGGACCTTCAGGAAGTCGTCAACGGGGCGGTCTTCGAGGAGAACGCACGCGGCATGGTCATTGTGCGGGACATTGAATTCTACAGCATGTGCGAGCATCATCTCCTGCCTTTTTTCGGCGTGGCGCATATCGGCTATATCCCGGATAAGAAACTGCTGGGGATCTCCAAGCTTCCCCGGATCGTCGATGTGTTTTCCCAGCGTCTGCAGCTGCAGGAACGCCTCACCCAGCAGGTGGCCGACACCCTGAACGAGGTGCTCCAGCCGAAGGGCGTGGGCGTGGTAATGGAGGCACAGCACATGTGCATGCAGATGCGCGGTGTGGAGAAATCCCGCTCCGTGACCACCACCTCCGCCGTGCTCGGCGAATTCCACGACGATGCGGAAACGCGGGAGGAATTCCTGCGAATGATCTCCAAACCGGTGACGTGATTCCCCCTCATTTTCTATTTTTCTTTTCTTTGTTTCGCAAGGATCCCTTCGGGATACAAATAAAAAAACAAAAAAAATACCACCCCCAAATTCCGGGCTAAAAATCCTCGTGAAATGCTAACGTGAGTCGTCATATCGTAATCACGGCGTTTCGCGCCGGGCTAATCAATTCCAACCCTTCGATCACCTCAGGGTTGTGGGGTACTGGGTGTCATCACGCAGTCCCGGCATTCCATGCCGGGCTACTTCAAGTTCAACCCTTCGATCACCTCAGGGTTGTGGGGTATTGGATGTCATTTCGCAGTCCCGGCATTCCATGCCGGGCTATTCAAGTTCAACCCTTCGATCACCTCAGGGTTGTGGGGTATTGGATGTCATTTCGCAGTCCCGGCATTCCATGCCGGGCTGACTATATTCAGCCCCTCCACCTGATCGGGGCTGCAAGGTATTCATGCTCTCTAAACGCTAAACGCTAAACGCTAAACAGGATCCCGTCGTCAGACAGTGGGGATGCTGAACCTCGTTCAGCATGACGATATACATTATGTCTCTTCGTCTCACAACTCTACGACTCAACTTTCTTCCGCCGTTCAATTGTTAAGCGAGTTCCCGGTCGTAGTTGAAGCGCGAGACGGTGCTCTCCTCCGGGCGGGCGCGGGTCAGGTCGGTATAGTCGGATACCGGGGGTAGGTCGTCCACGGGAAGGAAGAACACCGCTTCGGGATACAGATGGGTCAACACCTCTCCATTTTCAATACGGAAGCCCGCTCCCCTCGCATCGGTGATCTGCCCTTCCGCGGGAAGTTCCGCCCGCGTCTGCAGAATGGGCAGGCGTCCGTAGCGGAAGAGCTCCGCCGAGGCGGGGTACGCCGTTATTAACGGCAGCAAAGCTTCCTTCTCCAGCTCCACCCAGAGCTGGACCTTTTCCGCCCCCATCGCTTTCAGAAGGTCCATGGCAAAATGATTGGTCACCGGCAGCGGGAAGGCGGTGTGCAGGGTGAGCCCTTCTATCCCGGAAAGCAGCTCAAAGTGGTACAGCGAAGTCACGCGGAATACGCGGACGCCCCCGCGGATCTGTTCCCGGAGCTGTTCCCGCAGGTCCGGAAGCTCCGTCTCCGGGCAGAATGCCGGCAGAATGCAGGCATCTCCCGGCCGTGGATCCTCAACAACGGCGATCCGGTCAAACCTCCCGGTCTCCCTGGCATCCGCATGCCGTTGCAGGGCCACGGTACGGGTGATTCCGGCGGCTTCTTCCCGCTGTAAATGCTCCTCTGGCTGCGGCGGTTCCGGCGGCCGGTAATTGGCCGCCAGCCATTCAGCGAACTGCTGCCGCAGTTTGCGGATCTCACGGTGCGCGATAAAGAATTCGCCGTCTAGTTCGGCCTCGACGTCACGGATCCCCCGGCGTTCGCTGCCGGCCTTCAGAAATTCGCGGACAAAGGCTTCCACCCTGACCGGCCGTTTTTCGGCAGCGGGAAACGTCTCGGATATCTTCCATGAAGGCAGGTCCGGACGGTCCGTGACACTTGCCTCCAGCCCTCCGGCGTGAATTTTCAGATGCAGGCGCAGCATGTCCTCCCATGCCGGCAGTTGCCGTATCAGGGCGCTGTGGTCTTCCGGTGCGCTTCCGACCTTGAAGACTACCCCGTCCCCGGGGACCTCCTTGTCGCAATGGATAAAGGCTGCTTCCCCGGCGCGGATGTGATCCGTGGGTTTCCCGCTTTTTGTGATCTTCGTCACAACGACCGAGGGACCCTCGTCGCCACTTTTCGGCTGGATGCGGATCCTGTCGTTCAGCCGCAGGGGCTGAAAGCTTTGCATCGCAAAGCCCGTATTTTTCACCTCCAGCACCCGTCCGCAGGCCTTTCCGGACCCGCCCAGCTGTTCGCTTTCGATGACCCGGTCGTATTCGTCTTTGTAAAAGAATCCCGAAGACCACCGCCGGCCCAGCGCCCGGCTGAGGATCTCCCTGGCCTCCGGAAGCCTCTGTTTTACTTCGTCCGTCTCTGCATCCAGCATCAGCCGGTAGGCATCCACCACGGCGGCCGCATAATCGGATTTCCGAAGCCTGCCTTCGATCTTCAGGGAATGGATGCCCATTTCCTTCAGGAAAGGAATATCGTTCAGCGTGTACAGGTCGTTGGCCGAAAAGAAGAACCCGTTGCCCTCCGGAGCATAATAGCGGCGCCGGCAGGGCTGCTTACATTTCCCGCGGTTTCCGCTGTGGCCGCCCATCCAGGAAGAAAAGAGGCAGAGCCCCGAGAGGCTGCAGCAGAGCGCCCCGTGAATAAAGACCTCCAGTTCGATCCCGCTGTGTTCGCGGATCTGCCGGAGTTCCTCCATGCTCACTTGCCTTTCGAGGATCACGCGTTCTATTCCCAGGCGTTCCGCCGACGCCATCCCTGCGCTGTTGTGGATGCCCATCTGTGTGGAGGCGTGCACGGGAATGTGTGGAAAAAAGTGCCGCATCATGGAAAGCACGCCCAGGTCCTGAACGATCACCGCGTGCGGCAGGAGCCGGCAGATACGGTGAAGCATTGTCAGCGCTTCGCGCACTTCGTTTTCCTTGATGAGGGTGTTGAAGGTAAGGTACACCTTCTTGCCGTGTTTCTGCGCATAGGCCATCAGCCGGCCGTAATCCTCAAAGGTGAAGTTCTCCGTGCGTTCGCGGGCGTTGAACTTTGAGAGCCCCGCGTACACGGCGTCGGCACCGTGTTCGAATGCCGTCACAGCGGTATTCAGGTTCCCCGCAGGGGCAAGAAGTTCGGGTGTGGTCATCATAAAGGAAATGTAATACGTTGCGTGAACGAATAAAAGCGGAAAGCATGCAAGCCCGATCTCCCGAAAACCCGGCCCGCACTCCAGTCTTTTCGCGTTTTGTGACGCAGATCACATCCTGCCCCGGACCGCGCACATAAAAAAATGTAGACCTCCGCGAAAAAATCCCGTAAGTTAGGGCTGCACAGAAACGGAGGGAAAATGAACTCGAATAAGAACATCACGATCGCGGTGGATGCCATGGGGGGAGATCATGCTCCCCGGATCACCGTGGAAGGCGCCTGCCGCATGACGCTCGAATCGCCCGTGAATATCCTTTTGATCGGGGACGAGGGCTGGATCAATGGCGAACTCGAAATCCACAAGTACAATCGGGACCGGATCAGGATCGTCCATACTCCCGACGTGATCACCATGGAGGATTCCCCCAAAACGGCCGTCCGGGAAAAACCGGAAGCCTCGGTCCTCCTGGCCGCCAAATACCTGCGCGACGGAAAGGCCGACGCCATGGTCTCCGCCGGAAGCACCGGCGCGGTGATCCTTTCAACCGCCATGTACATCAAGCGGATCCCCGGTGTGCGGAGGACGGCCCTGGGCATTATCTACCCCACCCTCAGTACACTGAAGCGCAGCAACATGCATTCGCTGATGCTGGATATCGGCGCCAATGTGGCCAACACCGCCGACGACCTGGTCCATTTTGCCTACATGGGCGTAAGCTATAAGAAAAAGGTCCTGCAGGCGGACGATCCCGCCGTCGGCCTGCTGAATATCGGTGCGGAAAAGCACAAGGGCAACGAGACGATGAAAGAGGCCTACCGGCTCCTTGCCTCCCGCTCCGACCTCAATTTCATCGGCAATATCGAGGGGAACGAACTGATGAGCGGCAAGGCGGATGTCGTGGTTAGCGAGGGCCTCACCGGCAATATCGCTATGAAAACGATGGAGGGAACCTCCGATGCGGTCAAGCAATTCATGATGAAACCGATCATGGAAGGAGGCCTCATCTCGAAGCTCGCGCTTTCCTGCCTTTCCGGCAAAATAAAAAACGCCATGAAGTTCGCCAGCTATGAGGAATACGGGGGAGCCCCCCCTTCGGGTATGACAAGCCCGTCATCAAGGCCCACGGACGGTCAACACCCTACGCGTTTATGAACGCCATCAAGGTCGGGGTGATGGCCGTGGAGCACGATCTGATCGGCATTACGCGGGAATCTATCTCCCATTACGAAGCGGAGAAAAAATAACCCCGACAAATGCAGTGTTTCGGCCCTGAAAAGCCTGCGCCTCCGGGAAGGGGCGAAAGAAGCGGCCCTTTACATGTACGAAAATAAAAATTCGGCATCGCAGGCCAGTGCATCGCCGACATAAGCCTTTCCGGTGCCGACGCCGAACCTCGCTTTCACTCTG
This sequence comes from Fidelibacterota bacterium, assembly GCA_034520235.1. Taxonomy (GTDB): domain Bacteria; phylum Fidelibacterota; class Fidelibacteria; order Fidelibacterales; family Fidelibacteraceae; genus M50B103. Next base: position 856,999 of record JAXHNS010000001.1, on the reverse strand, counting down.
GTCAGCTCCACTTCCAGCCGGAGTACGTCGCCGGGCACGACCTTCCTCTTGAACTTTGCGTTTCGGATCCCGCCGAAATACACGCTTTTCCCCCGGTTCTCCGGCAGGGACAGCAGGGTGATCGCCCCTGTCTGGGCCAGCGCCTCGATGATGAGGACCCCCGGCATTACCGGCTCGCCGGGAAAGTGCCCCGGAAAGAAATATTCGTCCGCATTCACGGTCTTTTCCCCGACCGCCGTCTTCCCCGCTTCCAGCTTCCTCACCGTGTCCACCAAAAGGAAGGGGTCGCGGTGAGGGATGATCTCCTGTATCTGTGCTTTGTTCAACATCTCAGGCTTCCCACTTTTTAAAGATTAGGCTCGCATTGTGACCGCCGAAGCCCAGGCTGTTCTTCAGGGCATAGCGGAGGCTGCGTTCCCTGCTCCGGTTCGGCGTGTAGTCCAGATCGCATTCCGGGTCCTTCTCGCGGTAATTGATGGTCGGCGGAACAATGCCGTCCTCCAGGGCCTTTGCCGTAATGACCGATTCGATCCCTCCGACAGCGCCCAGGGAATGCCCGTGCATGGATTTCGTCGCGCCAATGCTGATCCCGGCGGCATGTTCGCCGAAGACCGCCTTGATCGCCTTCGTTTCCATCCGGTCGTTATAGTAGGTCGAGGTGCCGTGCGGATTGATATAGTCGATCCGCTCCGGCGCAATGTTCCCGTCTGCCAGGGCGTTCTTCATGCATTTGATGATCCCTCTTGCGCTTTCATCGGGCTGGGTGATGTGATAGGCGTCACAATTCGTGCTGTAGCCGACGAGCTCGGCATAGATCTTCGCATTCCGTTGTTTTGCATGCTCCAGTTCCTCAAGGATCACAATTCCCGCGCCCTCGCCGATGACGAACCCGGAACGCTCCCTGTCGAAGGGGATGGATGCGCGGTCCTTGTCGAGATTCGGGGAGATCGCCTTCATGTTTGAAAAACCGGCCACACCCAGCACGTTGATCGGAGCCTCCGCACCGCCCGCGAACGCCAGTTCCAGATACCCGTCGCGGATGTAGCGGAACGCTTCGCCGATGGAATTCGTCGCGGAGGAACAGGCGGTCACCACGGAGAGTGCGGGCCCCTTCGCCTGATACCGGATCGCGATATTGCCGCCGATCAGGTTGACGATCGAATTGGGAATGAAAAAGGGGCTGATCCGGTCGGGCCCCTTTTCGACGGTTTTCTTCGTTTCCTCATAGATGGTGCCCAGTCCGCCGATCCCGCTGCCGACGAAGACCCCGAAACGGTCCCGGTCGATAGCGGCATCCTCGAGCCGGCTGCTCTCGTAGCTTTCCTTCGCCGCGACCAGCGCCAGCATGGTGGTGCGGTCCATCCGCCGTAACTCTTCGGCGGGATGAGCGTTTCGGGATGCAGGTCCTTTACCTCCGCCGCCAGATACGGTTTCTGAGCGGAGATGTCGAACAGCGTGATCTTGTCTATCCCGTTCTTCCCGGCCCGGATGCCCTCCCAGGTGGCCTCAACGTCATTGCCGACGGGATTCACGGTCCCGAGGCCGGTGATAACGACTCTTCGCTTCATAAAACCTCCTATTGCATGACCAGGCCGCCGTCGACGTGAACGACCTGACCCGTAATATAGTTTGAATCGTCGCTGGCCAAAAAGAGGACCAGGGAAGCGACCTCCCCGCTGCGCCCGTAGCGTCCTAAGGGGATCTGCTGCAGGTATCTTTCCCTTACCTTCTCCGGAAGCCCGGCCGTCATCTCCGTCTCGATAAATCCCGGCGCCACGGCGTTACAGGTGATGTTCCTTCCGGCGAACTCCCTTGCGACGGATCGCGTCAGGCCGATCACGCCCGCCTTGGATGCGGCATAGTTCGCCTGTCCCGCATTCCCGGTCACCCCGCTGACGGAGGCGATGTTGACGATCTTCCCGTACCGGGCCCTGCTCATCGGCAGCGATACCGCCTTGATCATGTTCCAGGTGCCTTTCAGGTTGGTCGATATCACCTCGTCGAAATCCGCTTCCTTCATTCGGAGCAGGAGCCGGTCCCGGGTAATACCCGCATTGTTGACCAGGATATCGATCTTTCCGTATTGCTTCACCACTGCATCGACCATGGCCTGCGATGCCGCGAAGGAGGAAACGTCGCCCTGAAGGGCGCTGCATTCCATGCCTTTCCGCGTGAGTTTTTCGCAGACCGCCGCGGCTTTTGCCTCCGAACGGCGGTAGTTGATCACGACAGCCGCTCCGCTTTCGGCAAGCCGCACGGCGATCGCCTCCCCTATTCCGCCCGAGCCACCGGTCACCAGCGCGACCTTCTCTTTGACATCCATGGATATACCTCTTTGATCTTTGTGTTTGTGTTTATCCGTACACGTTCCCGTGCACTACAATACCTTCAGCGCATCCTTGTAAGCTTCCACCGGCAGGAACAGGGATTCGATGATCTCCCGGAGTGGCCGGATCTCCCGGATCATTCCCGCGATCTGTCCCGCCATGAAGGAACCCTTTTCCATGTCGCCGTCGATCACGGCCCGGCGCAGTGAGCCCAGGGTCATCTTCTCCAGTTCCTCAAGCGGGATCTTCCGCTCCGCCATGGCATTGTATTGCTTTGCCATCAGGTTCTTCAGGACCCTTACCGGCACCCCGGCCTGCCTTCCCGTTACCATCGTGCTGATATCCCTGGCCTTCAAGAGCATCTGCTTATAGTTATCGTGCACCGGACATTCCTCCGAGGCAAGCAGGACGGTACCGACCTGCACCCCGCTTGCACCGAGAGCAAACGCGGCCAGCACGCCCCGGTGATCCCCGATCCCGCCTGCGGCGATCACCGGGATCGTCACGCTGTCGGCCACCTGCGGTATCAGGGCCATCGTGGTGAGCTCCCCGATATGCCCTCCGGCTTCCTGCCCTTCCGCGACCACGGCGTCCGCGCCCGCCCGTTCCATGCGCCGGGCGAGCCCGCTGCTGGGCACCACCGGGATCACCACGATCCCGGCTTCCTTCCAGCCAGGAATGTATTTTCCCGGATTGCCCGCGCCGGTGGTTACCACCTTGACCCTTTCTTCGGCGGCCACAACGGCGATGCCGGCGGCATGCGGGTTCATCAGCATGATATTGACACCGAAAGGACGGTCCGTCAGCTTTTTGCACGCCCTGATCTTTTCGCGGACGCTTTCCGCATCCTCCGAGCCGGCGGCGATCAGCCCGAGCCCGCCCGCATTCGAGACGGCGGCAGCGAAACGATGGTCTGAAATATTCGCCATTCCTCCCTGGATCAGCGGGAATTCCGTGCCAAGCAGTTCCCTGATGTTCTTCATGATCTCCCCTTTAAAAAGATAGCATGCATGCGCCGTAGGTCAGGCCGGCCCCGAATCCACCAGGATGACCTTGTCGTCTGGCTCCACAGGCTCCGCTTCCAGCATCTCGTCAAGCGCGAGGGGTACGCTGGCGGCAGAAGTGTTGCCGTATTTGTGGATATTGACGAAAAAGAACTCCATCGGGATGCCCAGGGCCTTCGACGCGCTTTTGATAATACGAATATTCGCCTGGTGGGGCACGATCTTTTTGATCTTTGATTTCGGGATATCTCCGTATTCCAGCAAATCCGTCACGCTCGATTCGATCACCCTCGAGGCGAACTGATACACCTTCGGACCGTCCATGCTGATGTAGTCCCTGACGGAGAGGATCAGGTCCCGGTCGCTTTTCGATGAGACATTGAAGATCGCTTCCTTCGTCTCATCCCGTTCCACGATCACGGCCCCCGCGCCGTCCCCGAAAAGCACGCAGGTGTTCCGGTCCTTGTAATCCGTCACCTTGCTCAGTACCTCCGCGCCGATGACGAGCGCGCTCCGGTGCGAGCCGCTGTGCAGCATCCTTTCCGCCACGTTCAGGGCATAGATGAAGCCGGTGCACGCGGCATTGAGGTCGAAGACCATGATGCCCGCCTTTTCAAGCCCCAGCATTGCCTGCACCCGCGAGGCCACGCTCGGGCTTTTCATGTCGGAAGTAAAGGTGGCGACAATGATCAGGTCGATTTTGTCTTTGTCGTAGTCCGCCTTGTCGATGGCGTTCTGTGCGGCCAGCGCCGCCATGTCCGTGGTGGTCTTGCCGTTCGCGATACGCCGTTCCCCGATCCCCGTGCGGGAGCGGATCCACGCATCCGTCGTATCGACGATCTTCTCCAGGTCCCGGTTCGACAGGACCTGCTCGGGCGCATAGCGCCCGGAAGACACGACCCTGAAAGATCCTTTATTTAACCCCATTGTATTTTCCTCCTGTGCCGATGACCTTATACTCATCTTGTGCATTTACGTTTTTTTCTCCGGGAAGGCGGCGGCGTGCCCGGTGAACGAACGGCGGCGCTGCAAATGTCTTTTTTTTCGAAAAAATCTTTCCCTGCGGCCCTCCGCCGGAACCTTCCGCGCATAATGCGGAATGCGGTTCCCCGGAAGAGATCAGCTACCGTTTGTGAAGGTATTTCTGCGCTCGCATCTCATCACCTTTCCCTGTCTGCGGGTTCCGGACCCGCCGGGAATGCCGCTTCCTGCGCCGGACGATCCCCGTTTTTTCCAGGGCACGCGCCACGGGGGACATCCCTTTTCCGGTAGGAAGCAAATCCGCCGCCTCGTTGACCGTTCCCGCAAGTATTACTGATGGTTTTCAATATACTGCAGCAGAGCGCGCACGGTCTTCAGGTTCTCCGCCTCTTCTTCCGGAATGGTGATGTCAAACGCATTCTCGATACTTCATGATAAGCTGAATGGCATCCAGTGAGTCCGCACCGAGATCTTCCTGGAGATCGGCGTCCAACGTGACCTTCTCTTTCGGTACGCTTAGTTCATCCACAATTAATGTGACGAGTTGTTCTTGCATGTTTTCCCTCCGTCTGTGTGTTTAAGGTTTCTGCTGTTCCGGTGATGGAACAGCAAAAATCTAGAAGAAAGATTACTACCATTGTGGATGGATTGTCAATCACTTTTTGAATTATTCTGGATTTTAATCTGTTTTCCCCATGATCTTCATTTTAAGTTAACACCTGTATTTATTAAATTTACAAATTATCATTTTTGTGGTCCGGAACCGTTTCCTGTTCGTCCATCTCAATGATCACCACGGCGATCGCCATCCCGGCGGTATGGCTCAGGCTGACGGAGGCGTGGCGGATCCCGGCCTCCCTGGTCACTCTGTCGGACAGTTGCAGAAGGGGCTTTCCGTGCGGGCCGTTCTGGATCCAGCTTTCCTTCCAGCTCAGTTTGTCCACGCGGGAAAGCAGCACTTTCCGGACGGCCTCTTTGGCGGCAAAACGTACCCGCAAGATGCTGCGCCGGCCGGGCGGAACCTTGCACATAGGCGATCTCCGCCGGATGAAGATATTTCTTCAGAAAGGCATCGTTCGACACCAGCCGGTCAAAACGCCCTACCTCGACAATGTCCACTCCTGTTTCCAGCATCTTCTGCTTCCCGGGTCTTCTTTTGCCCCCGGAGCACTCCTTTCTTTTTTACTCCCTGCTTTCGGCGAATTTTTCTATCGAGCCGATATCCGAAACATTTACCGCGTCCGCCGAACGGTCGATGCGTTTCATCAGTCCGCTCAGCACCTTTCCGGGACCGATCTCCACAAAGGTGCCGGTGCCGTACCCGATCAATTTCCGCACAGACGCCTCCCAGCGGACGGGGGCCTGCATCTGCCGCACCAGCGAAGTTTTTGCCTCGGCGCCCCTGTGAATGATCCTGGCGTCCGCATTGGTGATCAGCGGGACCTCCGGGTCCCCGAATTTGATCCCGTCCAGCCAGTCTGCCAGTGCATCCGCCGCCTTCTTCATCAGGGGGGAATGAAAGGGAGCGCTGACGGCGAGGGGGATCGCAATGGCGCCCTCTGCCTTCGCCAGGTCCGCCGCCTCGCGGACGGCCTTCGTATGCCCGGAAATCACATACTGGCCCGGGCAGTTGATATTGGCGCTGACAACGATGTGGCCCTCGCGGCTTACCTTTTCACAAAGCTCCTGTACTTTTGCTTCGCTGATCTTCATGACGGCTTCCATCGTCCCCGTTCCGACAGGAACCGCTTCCTGCATGAACTTTCCGCGCATATGCACCGCCAGGACCGCATCCTCGAATTTCAGGGCCCGGGAACATACCAGGGCGCTGTATTCGCCCAGACTGTGGCCTGCAAGATAAATCCGGGCGCAGCTCCGTGCGGGCCTGCAGGACCCTTAACAGCGCAATGCTGGTCGTCAGGACCGCCGGCTGGGTGTTCTCCGTGAGTTTCAGCGCCTTTTCCGGCCCTTCGAAACACAGCGAGCTTATGGAAAATCCCAGGGCCTCGTCGGCCTTTTCAAAGACCTCCCTTGCTTCGGGATATTTTTTGTACACATCTTTGCCCATTCCGGCGTGCTGCGCACCCTGGCCCGGAAAAACAAATGCTGTCTTCGTTCCTTGCTGCATGTTGATTCCCTCCCGTTATCTCCGCTCCGGCAGGCCCTGTGCTTCCCGCCGCAGCATTTGCCCTAATTTAAGAACACCTGCCTTGAATATGCAATGCTTTTTCTGTCATCCCGTCGGGAGCAATATCCGTTCTGTACTTAAAACGTTTTCCGCAGCGGTATATTGGTAAAATGTGACATATATCACAAAAATATTATACTGTATTATCATACTTCCTTTGTTTTGCCTTTTTATTGATATGTCTGTTTTGTGTTTGACGTTTACAATTATTTAATTTATATTTTTCATCATCGGTGAATTATAAGAGGGGCGGCGCAGGGATCGCAGGATCCGGACATGCAAAGCTTTTCCTGCGGGAAAAGCATCGCCGGAGGAAGCGTTTGCAAAAGATATTTGAGAAGCAAAAGGGAAAGGAGGACAAGCATGAGAAAGGGAGTTGCCATACTTTTACTACTGACGGGGGTAACGGCCGCGTTTGCCCAGCTGACATGGTGCGGCGAAAGCCTCATCCTCGCGAACGGGGACTGGTACAGCGGATCGTGCTCTCAGATGACGGCGGCGGGATATTACGGCAGCGCCGATCTCGGGACACTGACGGAACTGAGCCTGGGCGGCCAAGTGCAATCGGCAGATCAGTCCGGCGATATCGCCTTTATCCGTTACAGGATCGATGAAGGTACGGCCGGATCCATAGAACTGCCGTTCTCCTCTCAGGCATTGAATGATACATGGCAATTATCACCCGGCAGTGCCGTAGACATTTCGGGCCTTGCCTCCGGGAGCCATAGCCTGACGGTATGGTTCGAGGTCATTGACACCGACGAAGATCCGCAGCAAAGCGTATTTGACGATAATTACGGCAGCGTCGGATATACGGCCAGGCTTTTCGGTGGCCGGGGACGACTCTCCCTGCCGGTCACCCTGTCTTCCGTGACGGGCACATACCGCGACGGGGCGGTCGATCTCCACTGGGAGACCGCTTCGGAGACCGGGAACCGGGCCTTCCGCATATATCGAAACAAAGCAATGATCGACGAGATCGGGGGCGCCGGAACCACGAGCGGCCCGCGCTCTTATCACTACACCGACCGGCATGTGATCCCCGGAAAGACCTACACCTACGTGATCGCCGATGTCAGTTATGAGAACGAAGAGCGAAAACATGAAGATCACGCCGTTACCGTCAGCATCCCGGAAACGCTCACCGAGAAACACTTCATCGTGGGCATGGCCTACCCGAACCCTTTCAACCCGCTGACAGTCATTCCCCTAAACCTTGCGTATCACGCCCTTGTGGAGGCGGTGCTGTATGACTTTCAGGGGCAAAAGGCCCAAAATCTGTACCGGGGCCTCATGAACCCCGGCTCACACGACCTGAAGATCAACGGGGAATCTCTGAGCACGGGGATCTATTTTGTGCGTGTGTGCGTGGAGAATGTGGTCAATGTGCGCAAGATTACACTGATGAAATAAAAGGCCGTCCACGAATTAGTTTAATAGGTCGAGTCATCGAGTTGTCGAACCGAAACACATGAATACCTTACAACCCCCGATCCGTCGGCTGACGGAGAGAGTTGAAAATAAATAGCCCGGCATGAAATGCCGGGTCCTTGAGTGTTCCCATACCTTCCAACCCTGAGCTTGTCGAAGGGTTGAATCCCGTTCGGTATTTAGAGATCCCCGGGACATAACGCCGCTCTTTCTGTCGGCTGTTAATACCTGTTGTGTATGGAAAATGGGAAAAGGTCAGCCCTATGAATACAAAAAAATGTATTACGAAAAATCAACTATTTAAGGTGTCCATTTTTGCTTGACAATTACAAACAGCAGTATTGTCGTTCTTTTCACATTCATGGCAAAAATATACATGAGCCGGAGGGATCGAACAAGAATTTTCAGCACAACACGGTCCCTTCGCCTCCCCTGCCGCGTTTGCACGGAATATTTACGGGTTCCTGCTGCGGCGTCGCCGCGGGATCCAGTCCCGGTTTTTGACCGTGATCAGGCGGTTCTCCTCCACATCCAGCGCCGCCAGGTTTCCCAGGCCCGGAATGTGCCGGTAAACACAGCCCGTTGTCAATATTGACAGTCTGTGTATTGAGCTGTTTATGAATGGTTTCCAGGTCCACGGGCGTATGGCCGTGAACGATCCTTTTCCCGCCGGGGAGGCTGTTCTCCGAGGGGCCGCGTTTCCACAGCATGGCCTGTGTGTCTTCAAAGGGGTTGTCGATCTGCGTGTTCAGGCCGGCATGCACGAAAATCACGTTGCCTTCCTTGAGATAATACGGGGTGCTTTTGAAAAAGCGCCGGTAGGATTTCGGCAATTCCCCGAAAGATCCGATGCCGAAGCTTTCAGGGTCGAACGGCCGCCGTTGTGCATCCACATCATCAGCTCCATTGCGCTCCGGCCGGCATCCATGAACATCTGCTCGTGATTGCCGCGTATCGTATAGATGTGATATCCTTTTCCCGGAGCTCCAGGATAAGGTCCACCACGCCCCGGGCGTCGGGCCCCCGGTCGATATAGTCGCCCAGGCAGTACACCCTGTCTTCCGGACTTATTTTCAGTACATGGATCAGCAAATGCCGGAAGCTTGCCGAACATCCGTGGACGTCTCCGACCGCGTAGAGCTTTGTCATCAGTGCTTTCCCTGCTTTTCGGGTTCTTGCCCGTTATCCGGGGTTTATGATTCTTTGAGGTCGCGTTTCTTTTCCTCGAATTCCGCTTTGTCGATCTCGCCCCTGGCATAGCGTTCCTTAAGAACCTCAAGGGGCGTCCTTTCACGGGTGATCCCGCCGCCGTGGCGCTGATGATCGAAACTCCTGATGATCAGAAATACAACGAGGATCAGGAACAGGATCCCGATACCCCAGGCAAGGCCCATTCCCCATCCCTGCATTCCGTAGTAATGTAACATCATGATACCTCTGTCTTGGTTTTTGCATCCCTGCATTTTCTGCAGCCTTAATGCAACGCACGGGAGCGGTGATTGTTTCGGCAGCGAAACCGCAGCGACGGACCACGGATAAAAAATCCTTAAGAAAAGCGCTGATTTTGTTTATATTCAAGGATGAAAGCAAACGGATAAAGGAGCCTATGAAATATCTGAAATTTCTTACCGAACAGCAGGTCCGGAGCATCGCGGAGCATTACGGGACCCCCGTGTTCGTCTACAGCGAAACGATATTGCGGGAGGCGGCAAGGCAGGTCCTAAACTTCCCCGCGCGTACGGCCTGACAGCGCGCTATGCGATGAAGGCCAATCCCAACGGGAGCATCCTCTCGCTCTTCGACGGCATGGGCCTGCATTTCGACGCAAGTTCCTCCTATGAGGTGCACCGCCTGCTCATGAACGGCGTGGCTCCCTCGCATATACAATTGACCACCCAGCAGCTCCCGGAGGCGGACGACCTGGAGGCCCTGGTTAATATCGGCGTGATCTTTAATGCCAGCTCCCTGCATCAGATGGCAGCCTACGGGAAGCTTTTCCCCGGCGGGACCCTGAGCGTCCGCATCAATCCCGGCATCGGCAGCGGGCACGCGAACCGCGTCAATGTTGGCGGCCCCGCCTCCAGCTTCGGTGTGTGGATCGAGCATCTGGACACGGTCAAGGTCCTGGCAAAGAAATACGGCCTCACCGTCGACCGGCTGCACTCCCATATCGGCTCGGGCTCGGACCCGGATGTCTGGGAAAAGGTGACCGCCATGAACCTCGACGTGGTGAAGTCCTTTCCGGAGGTGCACACACTGAACATGGGCGGAGGATACAAGATCGGGCGGCTTCCCGAGGAGGAAACCACCGACCTGCAGCTGATCGGCAGCCGCGTCAAAAAGGATTTTGAACAATTTTATAAAGACACGGGGCGCAAGATACGCCTGGAGATCGAGCCGGGCAATTATCTGGTGGCGGCCGGCGGGGCGCTGGTGACGGCGGTCAACGACAAGACGGACACGGGAAAGGACGGCTATGTGTTCCTCAAGACCGACACCGGGATGAGCGACTTCCTGCGGCCGACGCTCTACGGGTCGCGGCATGTGATCAACTACGTTCCGCGCTCCGGCGCGCGTCCCGGCGAGCTTGAGGAAGTGGTCATCGTGGGGCACTGCTGTGAAAGCGGGGACATTCTCACTCCCGTGCCGGGCGATTCCGAGGGCGTGGATACCGAAACTCTGCCGAAAGCAACAATCGGGGACTTTCTGGTCATTGAGGACGCCGGGGCCTACTGCGTCTCCATGAACGCAGCCAATTACAATTCCTTCCCGCAGGTGCAGGAAGTGCTGATCCGCGAAGACGGCAGTTTCGAGCTCATCCGCAAGAAACAGACCATGGAGCAGATGGTCCAGAACGAGATCCTTTCATAGACGGGCCTGCCCCCGCGCTGGAACCTCCCCCATGGCGGAAAAGGACAATCCATGAAATTAATTCCCTCCACCCTTTACGTGGCTGCAACACCCATCGGCAACCTGGAAGATATCAGCTACCGCGCCGTACAGGTACTGCAGGACTGCGACGCCGTGGTCTGCGAAGACACGCGCATCACGGTGCGGCTGTTGAAACGCTACGAGATCCCGCACAAGCCGCTGATCACGCACTACAAGCACCGCGAGGAAAAGGCGGTGGAACCGGTGCTGCAGGCCCTGGGAGAAGGTAAAACGCTGGTGCTGGTCTCGGATGCGGGCACGCCGGGGATCTCCGATCCGGGCTTTTTCCTGGTTTCCGAGGTGCTGAAGGCGGGTTTTGAGGTAGTTCCCCTTCCCGGCCCCGCGGCCGCTACGGCCCTTCTTTCGGTATCCCATATCCCCACGCAGCATTTCTACTTTGAGGGCTTCCTGCCGCACAAGAAGGGCCGTCAGACGCGTCTGAAGTATCTGGCGCAGCTGGATTGCGGCGTGTGCTTCTACGAATCAACACACCGCATCATGAAATTCCTCGGCGAGATCCTGGAATTTTTCGGGGACCGCGAGCTGCTCGCCGGCCGCGAGCTCACCAAAATGCACGAGACCTTCTTCCGCGGCACCGTGAGCGAGGCGATCGCCTTTTTCGAAACGCACTCCCAAAAGGGCGAATTTACCGTCTACGTCGCCGGGAACACGGGAATAACGCAAAGCATTTCTTTCTTTCAGACAGAACAATACGGCTTACGATCTCCGGTCACCGGTCACTGGTGATCGAAGGACAGGCTCCAGCTCAGGTAAAAGTTCCGGGTGGCGGCGGGCCAGTAGTTGTCGATACGCTCCTCCGGCGAGTTGTAGTAGACGTAGCCGAAGGTCTCGTAAAGCCTGTTGAAAAGGTTGTTGACGCGCAGATCCAGCACGTGCCGCATACCCATCAGTTCGAAGGGCAGGCGCAGTCCGATATCGGCCACGAAGTGTCCCGGGATGGCGGCGGATTCGGTGTTCATGAAGTCGATGTACTGTTTGCCCACGTATTTCAGGTTCAGCCAGGGATGAAAGCACTCGTGTTTCCAGGCGAGGCGCGCCTTGGCCTGGAACGCGGGAAGGCGGGGATCTGCTTGCCAGCATAGTCGGCGATCCCGCCGTAGCCGCCCCAGCCGAGGGAGTCCGCGGTGAATTCAACGAAGTGGTTGTCCGAAAGGGTCATGTTCCCCCGGAAACGCAGGTCACCGGCCTCGAGGTCAAGGACGAACTCCGCGCCCTGATGCAGGGTCCGGGGAGCGTTCCCCCGCAGCACCTGGTCGGTGTCGCGGTAGCGGTAATACACCGGGATCAGCTCGTTGCGGAAGTCCATACGGTAGAGGTTCAGGGCCAGGCGGAGGTTCTCTCCCATGTAATCGACGCCCCATTCGGTGTCAATGAGGGATTCGTGCCGGATGAGGGGCTCGGTCAGCGTGCCGCTGTAGGGATCCTCCACGGCGGCCGGCACCGTGGGGTCGCCGTCGTCGTAGATATCGTTGCTGGAGGGTTCGCGCTTAGAGGTGGAGACATTGATAAAGGTCGAAAGCCGGTCGGACACATTGTAGCGCAGTCCGAGGTGCCCGTCCAGGAAGGGATAGGAAAGGATGAAATGGTAGGGTTCGGTGACAAAGCCGATCGTATCCTGCTTTACCCGGAAGCGGTGCGTGAGGAAGCGGACGTCCCCCTGGAGGAAAAGCCGGTCGCTCAGCGAGACCAGGTCCCGGACAAAGAAGGAATAGGAGGATTTGCGCGTGGCATTGTTGTAGAAACGGTGGTCGGCGGGGATACTGCCGTAATCTTCCACATAGGTCACTTCGCCGTAATGGCCGGAACCGTAAAAGCGGAGGTCGCCCCCGGCTGTGATCATATGCTTCGGCAAAAGGTAATTCAGGCGGAACACGCCGCCGCCGTAGCGGTTGTCCAGCCATTTCCGGCGGATCAGGTCCACCACGCTGCTGTCCTCAAGGATCTGGGTAAGGTTGTACGCGACGGGATCCGAGCGGCCCTTGAATTGCTGGTAATATCCCTTTCCTCCGATATGATAGAGTGTCCCGTCCAGTTTCAGGTGCTCGCTCAGGATATGGGTATGGCTGATCAGGGCGATGGACTGGGTGAACACATCCTGGTTCACGTCCGCATATCCGCCCTGATAGGTAGTGTCGGCGTAAAAGTTGTAGCGCCGCTCGTCCATGTCGTCCAAGTCGTATCCGTACTGGGGGCTCACCCCGTCCCAGGAAAAACGGGTCTTTTCATGTCCCCAGAGATATTCCGCACGGGTCCTGTGGGTGGGCTGCGACCACTGCAGGCTTACCTGGGCGGACTGCTGCTCCGTCCCACTGCCGATGCGGTAGCCGGAGCTGCTGAGGTCCGAGAAACGGAAGGAAGCCGAGATTCCCTTGTTCGGGAATAGGTCCCCGGCATAGGAGATGCTGCGTTTGCCCGAGGGGGCGTCCAGGGCATTCCCGTCGATAAAATTCCCGTAGCCGAGCTGGATGTTCACGCCCGGGTCCAGCTTGTTGATATCGCTCTCCACGTTCACGGCGCCGCCAAAAGCGGTGGAGGAAAGGGAGTTGCCGATGCCGCGCTGCACCTGGACGTCCGAAGCGCCGCTGAGAATATCGCCGTGGTCCACCCAGTAGACGGCATGCGCCTCACGGGTCGTTCAGGGGGACCCCGTTGTAGGTGATACCGATATGGTCCTGGGAAAATCCGCGGATATTCAGGTAGGAATAACCGCTTCCGTCCCCCGCGTCTGAGTCAGCGCGTAGACCCCCGGCTCCATATCCAGGACCAGCGGCACGTCCTGCTGATGATACAGGACGTCGATGTCCTCCCGCTCCAGCTCGGAATAGGCGACGGGGGTTTTCCCGTCGATCGCGCGCTGGGCGGTGACAAAGACCTCGTCGGCATGCAGGACGATGGGCCTCAGGGCGACAAGCAGCTCCGTGCTGTCGCTGACGAGAGTCTGTTCGGCATAGCCGATATGCGAGACCCTGATCTCCGCCGGCAATTGCGGGACCTTCAGGGAAAAATACCCGTCTTTGCCGGTATAGGTGCCGGACTTTCCTTCAAGTTCCTGCACCGAAGCGGCGGCCAGGGGTTTCTGTGTTTTTGCGTTGACAACGGTTCCGCTCAGGACGTTCTGTCCCGACACGAAGACGCACATGGCGGCAAGCGCCGTGATGGATACGATGAAATGTTTCATGTTTTCCTCCGCCGGTATTATCCGGATCAGGTTCCAGGGTGCTTCTCAGCCGACGGAACTCCTCCTTCCGCAGCGCCCCTAACTGGTAATAAACTTATAAAGAATTTTGTGTCAATGTCAAGGGTATTCGTGGGCGTGGGGCATGTGGCGTGGGGCTTGGGGCATGCGGTTTGGGGCATGCGGCGTGGGGCGTGCGGCGTGCGGCGTGGGGCGTGGGGTATGGGGTATTGTCGAGGTGTCGATTTGTCGAACTGTCCAGTTGAATTCGCGCCTTTTCAACTCGAAGGCCAGATGATTTACGACTCGACGGTTTCAACCCCTCATTTTCATTCGGGGTTGTGGGGTTTTGGATGACATTATAAATAATCGGTGTTAATTCCCCGACATTCGTCGGGACAGGCCGTGTCATTCGTGGGCGGCATATAAAAAAGGGCAGCCTTCGGGCCGCCCTTTGTGCTTATCGTTTTGTTCACGTGCCTATTCGTCAAGCTCCAGGAGCACGGGGTTCCCGTAGCCGAGGTCCTCGAGCTGATGAAGCTGGGATTCGGCGTCACCGACGGCCAGGTAGATCATTTTGCCGGGAAGCACGTATTTCTGTGCCAGTTCACGGTGGGTGTCAAGTGTCATGTTCCGGACGATCGCTTCCTGCCGTTCCGGATGATCCGCCGGTTTTCCGTAGTAGTCGATCATCCAGAGCATGTTGAGGAGATTGTCCATGGTCTCGTATTTCCGGGTGTTCGACTTGAGGATGGCGTTCTTCGTGAATTCCAGTTCCTCTTCGCTGATCCCGTCGCGGTACTCCTTCCATGAGGTCGCGGATGATCTCGAAGGATTCCAGGGTGGCGTCGGTGACCACGGAGGTGGAAGCGTAGAAGGGGCCCGGGGTCTTCGTGCCGCTGAACCCGGAGCGCGCGCCGTAGGTATAGCCCTTCTCTTCCCTCAGCATCATGTTGATGTTGCTGGCGAAGGCGCCGCCAAGCTTGTAGTTCATGACCGTTGCCGGGTAGAAGTCCTCGGCGCAGCGTTCCATACAGAGATAGCCGACGCGGAGCGCGGACTGCTTTGCGCCCGGCATGTCAACGAAATAGACGCCGGCTTCATCGCGGGGTTCGGGAAGCTCGTATTCGGGAAGCTCGACTTCCTTTGCCTCCCAGTTGCCTGCAAGGCCCTGCAGCGCACGCTGTACGCGGAGGGGCCTGACCGCACCCACGATCTCGAAGGAGGCGACGGAAGGTGAGAAATACTTCTTATAATATGCCTTCAGGTCGTCGATCGTGATATTTTCGACCGATTCCACGGTCCCGACGTTGGGGATCGAAAAGATATGGTCATCGCCGTAAAGCAGTTTGTTGAAGGTGATGGAGGCCACGGTGTTGGCATCGGCCCGGCTGCGTTTAATGCTGTTGACCGTCCGCGTTTTCGCAAGCTCGAACTGTTCTTCGTCCCAGCGCGGCTCGAGGAGCATTTCCTCGACCAGCTCCAGGGTCTTCTCGAAGTTCCTTGCCAGGGTATTGACCTTGACCAGGATCGTCTCGCGCCCGGAACGGATATGGATGGAGGCGCCCAGGAAATCGATGGCTTCCTCCAGCTCTTCCGGGGTCCTTTGCTTTGTGCCTTCGTTCATCAGGCTGGCGGTCAGGTAGGCCACGCCGGGCTTCTCGAAGCTGTCACCCAGATGGCCGCCGCGCAGGATCAGCTCGTAATTCACCAGCGGAAGCTCGTCATGCTCCACGCCGTAGATCTTTATTCCGTTGGCAAGATCAGACTGCCAGACCTCGGGGACCTTCACTTCCGGCATGGGGCCTTTTTCCGGCTCCTTGCTGCGGTCGATCTTGGAGGGGGTTTTCTTGATCTCGTAGTCCTCGTCCTCCGGGACCTCGACGCGGGCGGCGTCGGACGGGTCTTCTTCCACGATATCCGCCTTTTCGGAACCTTCCACGATCTTGTCCAACTCGCCCTTCGGCACAAAGCTGGTGGCGACGTAATGCTTGTCCTGGAGGTACTTTTCATAGACACGCATCACATCTTCCTTCGAGACCGCCGTCAGCTTGGCGAGTGTCCGTTCCGATATAGCCGGGGTCGTTGTTGAAGGTGTTGCTCATGGCAAGGTTGAAGGCTTTGTCGATCAGGCTTGCGATCCCGTTGTAAAAGCGGGTCTCGAGCTTTGCCTTGACCCGCTCGACATCGCGGTCCGAGACACCTTCCTCCTCGAATTTCTCCCCAGCGCTTCGAACACGCCTTCCTCGACGTCGTCCAGGCTGACGCCCTGGTTGGCGGTGATGTTGACGTAGAATTCACCGGCCAGCTCCTTGGCGTAATTGTACGCGCTTACGTTGGAGGTATAGTTCTTTTCTTTTACCAGGACCTTGTACAGCGGGGCCTTCTTTCCTACCGAAAGCATATGGGCAAGGTATTCCAGGGCGTAGGCGTCGTCATGGCCTTCCTCGACCGTCGGCCAGACCATCGTCAGCATGGGAGGCCCTGGCAAAATTGTCTTCGTGATAGAGTTTTTTCGTTTTGTCCAGCTCCGCGGGCATCGGCTCCATCGGTTCGGGGTCCCCCGTGCGGCTCGATCTCGGCAAAGTACCGTTCGATAAGCGGCTTGACCTCCCCGGGATTGATATCGCCGGCAACGACCAGCGTGGCGTTGTTAGGCCCGTAATACTCTTCATATGAAACCCTTGACGTCGCCGACCGTCGCGTTATGGATGTCCTCAGCCACGCCGATGACCTGCCAGTTGTAGGGATGGCCTTCCGGATAGAGGGCCTTGCCGATCACGTCAGTTTTTGTGCCCGTAGGCGTTATTGTCCACCCGCTGGCGCTTTTCGTTGGTCACCACGTTCTGCTGGTTGGCGAAGGCGGCGGGGGTGATGGTATTCACAAAATAGCCCATGCGGTCGGATTCCATCCATAGCACCATTTCCAGGGCATTCTTGGGCACCACTTCGTAGTAGATCGTGCCGTCCGTCCAGGTCCCGCCGTTGAGCGTACCGCCGGCATTCTGGATCTTGGCGAAATACTGGTCCTGCGGAACGTTCTCCGATTCCTGGAAGAGCATGTGCTCGAAGAGGTGGGCGAACCCGGTCTTCCCCGGCTTTTCGCGGTTGGATCCCACGTGGTACTGGATGGCAACGGCCGTGATGGGGTCGCTCTTGTCCACATGCAGGACCACGTCAAGCCCGTTCTCCAGCTCATATTTCTCATAAGAGATCGAAAGGTCGGTGCTGTCGCAGGCGGTAAACGGCGGCAGCAGTCCGATCAGGGGGAATAAGAGGAATTTTTTCATCGTCATTTTTCTTCTCCTTGAATAATTACGCTAAATGTAGTGAATTCAATGTTTTTTTCAAAATATTTTGTTCCCCTGTTCAGCGGCGGAACA
Organism: Fidelibacterota bacterium; assembly: GCA_034520235.1. Taxonomy (GTDB): domain Bacteria; phylum Fidelibacterota; class Fidelibacteria; order Fidelibacterales; family Fidelibacteraceae; genus M50B103. Next base: position 839,558 of record JAXHNS010000001.1, on the reverse strand, counting down.
TCCAGACGGCGGAAGATCCCGACTTTTTGTAACGGGAGGACTCCCAGTCTCCGCTGTCGATCTTCCGGGCGGAATATTCCAGCACAAAGATGCCGCCGGGGTTCAGATGTTCTCTGCAGGAACGGAAGAACGCCTCCGGAAGGTCCAGGCCGTAGGGAGGGTCCGCCAGGAGAAGGTCAAAGGTCTCGTCCGTCCTCTCCAGAAAATGCAGGGCGTTCGCCTTGGTGCAGCGCCTGCAATCTTTCGGGACCCCGATACGGTCCAGGTTCTCCCGGATCAGCCGTAACGAGCAAGAATGGTTGTCAACAAAATGTACATATTCCGCTCCCCGCGAAAGCGCTTCGATGCCCAGCGCGCCGGTGCCAGCGAACAGGTCGTTCACGCGCTCCGCTTCAAAGGGCTGAAGGACATTGAAGATGTATTCCCTGATCTTTCCCATGCTCGGACGTATCGCATGGCGGGGATCCCGCAGATCAGAGGCCGCCGTAACGTCCGCTGATGATCCTGGACATTATTTCCGTTCGTAATAGTTCAGTGCAATTTCAAGAAGATTCGTCTCGTCTTCCGGGTAGTAGTTCGAAGCGATCTCCCCGACCGCAAAGCTTGCGGGGATCCCGCTTAGCTCCTGAAAGAACAGCGCTATCGAACTGCGGTTCCCGTTCACGGTCAGGTGAATATCATGCCTGAGGATCCCTTCCTCAAGGGTGCTGTCCCCAGTGATCTCTTGGGTGATGTTCACGCCGGTCCGCTCCGCGGCCTGGTCGAGGTAGTCGTCAAACCACTGCACATCCAGGTTCCAGAGCCGTTCCGGACGGTCTTCGGATTTGAATTTTTTCGAGCCTGCCGTTCAGAAGCACGGCCGTCAGTTCCCCGGCTTTTTCGGGATCTCCGGCGCGGAGCGTATCGAACAGGGTGTACTGACCGAGGATCTCGCCGTAGGAATCCAGCAGCATGGGATACCGCGAGCTCACGGAGAGGGTCATTTCATTGCCGGAAAAGTGCAGCTTGTCGACGGTCATCCCGCCGGGAACCTGAGACCATACGAAACCGGCGGTCTTGATATTCCTCGCCGTGGCTGCCAGCGCATCGCGGATCTCTTCATAGACCGGCGGACTCTCCAGCACCACCTCTTCCGTGCTTTCCTTCACGACCTCTTTTTCAATGATCTTTTCGACCTCGATGATCTTCCGTTCGGGGGCTGCTTCCCGGGTGTCTCTCTTTGACGGCTTCTTCCTTTGCTTCCTTGTCCTCTTTCTCAACATAGACCGGTGTTTCGCTGCCGATGATCTGTTCGCTCGTGCGGCCGGTATTGAACACATTTCTTCCACAGGTCCGCGGCCCGGTCGCCGATGCCCGCGAAAAAACGCTTTGTGCCCTGCGGATTTGAGATCAGGGCACCGATGAACAGGAACAGCAGCAACAGGAGGGCGAAGAGCCAGAACCGGGATTTCCGGGGACGTTTGTATTCCTCGGAAGAGGGGGCGGCTGCTGGAAATAAAAATCGTCGTTTCCCCCGCCCGAAAAGGTGTCGTCGAAATGCAGTTTATCTCTCTTCTTTATCCTGATGGGGAACTCCCGTCATCTGATCATCACGCGATAGATTGACCTTCATGGTTACTCTCCTTATATCAATGCACCCAGAGCGGATGAAAAAACGGTGTCATACTGTTTTCGTAGGCTGCGGATGGTTTTGAATACGCCGCTGAACCGATCTCCATCGGATTCAGGATATGTATGTTGCCGCCCTTTTCGGATAATGCGTTTATCCGGTCCATCTGCTCGCTGCTACAGGATAAATAGACGGCATGTTCTTTCAGGATCTCCGTGTCTTGCTCCGCCAGCCCCCGGTTGAAGGCCTCGGGAACGTGGCCGTTCCTGTCATAGTAAATGAAATGGCCGTTCACATCAGGAAAACCGTGCATATCCCCGCACATAGTCGTCCGCGATGTGCATCACTTCATACATGTCCCGGTGAAAATACGCGATGACATATTCCTTCTCGGAAACGGCAAGCCGGGCGACCTCACTGATATTGAAAATGTGGATCCCCAGCCCGGCAGCCTGGCAGGAAAGCTCCCTGCAGGCCATGCTGATCATTTCACGGATCAGCTTCGGGTAATAGATGCAGATCAGGGAAACGCGGTTGTCCGGTTTGTAGAGCGCTTTTACCTGGCATTCGTTCCGCTCAGCGAAATCCGCGCCGAATTTGAGCTTTGTCAGCCAGATGTCCTTGTCGACGAGCTCCCGGATATCGTCCTTCGGGATATTCTCATAGAAGGAAAAGTAGCAGAGCTGTGCGGAAAAAGAGAGGTACAGCGCTTCGTCTTTCAGCGACAGGACTTCGAGAATATCCTTCAGCATCTTCCTGAACGACAACTCGGCGTCTTTCTGATACAGGAATTGCTGGTCAAAGGAAAAAACCGAAGGGAACAGACCGAGCTGCTCTATTTGGTGCTTCCCCTTCCCCGCCTCTTTCAGATATACAAAAACCGACTCATCGTGATGTAACGCGAGCGTTAACATAAATTGCTTATTTCCAGGAAACTTCTCCGTTGATGATGGATCCGTGGCTGGTATCCTTGAAGGTGAAAAAGAAGTATTTGCGTTCCTTGTACACGCTGTCCTCGAGAGGGCTTTCAATAATGACGGTGTCTTCGTTCCCGCCCTTTACCGTCACATCGTATTTCTCGTTGGTCAGGGGGCAGAACAGCAGGGAATCGACCAGGTTGAAATTCCTGTACTTTGTGACGTTCTCGATGATGGTATCCACCGTGGTGTCAAGTATCTCGCCTTCCCAGAGCGAATCCGTGTATTTGTAACGGTCCTTGTCCTCCGCCAGGAAGACCGTATCCCACTCATTGGTTTCCAGATTCAGTTCGATCGCCTTGTAAACTTCTGAGAGCGTGGTGTCCTTCGCAGGGTAGGAGACGGAAAAAGTGGTGTCGTATTCCGAGAAATAGTATTTCGGAACATCGATCTTCACTCTCTCGCCTTTGTAGTTGATGTACTGCTGACCTACGTATTCGCTGTCGGCAAGGGTGGAATCCCTGACGGCGGAAACAAACCACAGCACGCCTTTCATATCGGCATCATAGTGACCGGTGAGCTTTTTATACATACGCTGAGCATCCCAGAGCTGTTTCATCTTCCAGCGGGAACGTGATTCCATGTTCTCTTCGACTTTCCAGATCTGGCTTGGGATGAAGATCACAAGCAGCAGGACCACGATAAGGATAACGGCGATCCATTTCACGGCAAATGACCATTTTTCGTTGTAATATTGCTCCTCTTGCACAATACCTCCTAATAAGCTATAGCCTGATTAAGGGTTTGAGTGTTTCCAGGGTCTTTTCTCCGATACCGCTTATCTTTGTCAACGCTTCAATACGCTTGAACGGCCCGTGCTTTTCCCTGTATTCAATAATATCTTTTGCTCTTTCCATGCCGATATAGGGCAGCGCTTCCAGTTCCATCAGGCCGGCGCTGTTGATATTCACCGGTTCGGAAGGGACCTTGCTTTCTTCCCGCTGCTCATCTTCACGCCGGAAAGCTTCATGCGTGTTTACATCCGAGGAACGAAGGGGGCGTTGCTTTCTGATCACCATCCGCGCAAGGAACCATGCCGCACCGGCAAGGAGGATCAGCGCGAGGACCAGAATGATATTTTTTTCTTTCTTAGTGAACATAACGCTCCCCTGTATCAGGGTATAAACTTCTTTATTTTAATGTTTTTTTTCTTGGAATACAATTGATATAATTCTTTTATCAGGTTTTTTTCCTGTTTGTCGATCACAGCGGGCGTCTCGATCTGGACCTGCACCAGTTGATCGCCGTTGCGGTGGCCGTGCAGCATCGGCAGGCCTTTCCCGCGCAAACGGTATATCTTTCCGTTTTCCGTTCCCGGGTTGATCTTGAAGCTGACCTTCCCGTTCAGGGTCGGGACCTCGATACTGTCACCGAGGACGGCCTGCGGCCAGGTGATCTCGCAGGTGATGATGACATCGTTCCCCGAACGGGTGAAAGTGGCATGATTCTGCTCTTTGAAGATCACGATAAGGTCGCCGGATTCCCGTTGCGGGGGCCTTTGTGCCCCTCGCGGCGCATGCTCATGTAATTGCCGTCCTGTACGCCCGGCGGCACATCGATATTGACCGTGGCGTCCCGTTTGACGCGTCCTTCGCCGTTGCAGCGCGGGCAGGGATTGTCGACGATCTCTCCCCGGCCGCTGCAGTTGTAGCAGGGCTTCGCACTGATCATCTGCCCGAAAAAGGAGTTCACACGTTCGCGGATCTCTCCGCTGCCGTGGCATACGGGGCAGGTGCGGCGTCCGCTGCCGCCGGCGCCTTTGCAGTCGGGGCAGGCCTCGAAGCGTTTCAGCTTGATCTTCTTTTTGGCGCCGCTGTAGATCTCCTCAAGCGTGAGACGGAGATTGACGCGGATATCCGCACCGCGGTTGACGGCATGGCGTTGCTGGGCGCGGCCGCCTCCCCCGCCGAAGAAGCTGCTGAATCCGCCGCCGAAGGCATCTCCGAAAATATTCCCGAACTGCGAGAAGATATCGTCCATGGACATGCCCTGGGCGCTGAATCCGCCGCCGCCTCCGCCGAAGCCGTTCTGTTTCAGGCCCTCATGACCGAACTGGTCGTAGCGTTTCCGCTTTTCCGGGTCGGAAAGCACGGAATACGCTTCCGCGGCCTCCTTGAATTTCTCTTCGGCCTGCTTGTTGTCCGGGTTCTTGTCCGGGTGATACTTCACCGCCAGCTTCCGGTAGGCCTTCTTGAGCTCCTCCGGGGTCGCCGACTTGCTCACCCCTAAAATATCATAATAGTCTTTAGGCATATGTATGTTTACTCATCCGTTATGTTTACGACTACCTTTGCGTGACGGAGCACCTTGTCCCCCATCATGTAGCCTTTTTGAAATTCTTCCAGTACCGTATTGTGCTTCTTGTCTTCCTCATTACGCGTCAGCATGGCGTCATGTTTCGCGGTGTCGAATTCCTCGCCTTCGGAATCAAAGGGCTTTACCTCGTATTTCTCAAGGTAGCTGAGCAGCTTTGAATAGATCATGGCGAATGCTTCGGCATACTTGTCGTCCCTGTGATGGGCGACGGCGCGTTCGACATCATCCACCACAGGCAGCAGTTCCCCCAGCAGGCGCTCCTTGTACAATTCGCGGCTGCGCTGCTGGTCCTTGTTGATCCGTTTCTTGAAATTCTCGAATTCGGCGGCCAGCAGAAGGTAATTATCCTGGTATTCCCTGAACTTCGCTTTCATGTCCGCATGTTCCAGGATAAGCCTGTCGATCTCTTTCTGGCTTAATGAGGGTTTTTTTTTGGCAGAAGACGTGCTGTTTTTCCCGCCCCCCTTTTTATCGCCTTTCGCCTTACTTTGCGTTTCCTTTGCGGGTTTCCCGGAAGACGCCTTTTTGTTGTCTTTGCTGTTCCGTTTTCTGTTTTTCCTGATCTTCCGGCTTCTGCTTTGCTTCAGCTTCCGGCTGCTTTTTTTCTTCGTTCATGTGCGTTTCTCCTTGTTATCAATAATTCCCCCTTCCAAACCCCGCAAAGATTATTAAAAATACACAATTATTACCTGATATTCAAGCATATAATCGAGAAGCCGTTGAGTTGTCGAGGTGTCGAGGTGTCGAGACGAAGAGACAAAATGTACATCGTCATGCTAAATTTGCGTGTCCCGCGAACCTTCCGTGAAGCGGGGGTTCAGCATCCCCAACATCGGACGACGGAAGACTGCTTATTATTAATCCTGCAAGTAAGATATTCAATCGTCAAATCATGGGGATCCTGAAATAAATTCAGAATGACGCGTTGGTAGAGTTCAGGATGGCCTCAAGAAAGAAAAACACAGGCTTTATCTATTCGCCGCTTCCGGCTTCTTCATCTGTGACGCGGAGCATTTTCGCATCCGCCCAGAGGGACTCCAGGTCGTAATACTCCCGGGTCTCACGGTTGAAAAGGTGCACCACAACGTCGATATAATCCATCAGCACCCATTGCAGGTTCTTATAACCTTCCTTGTGCCATAACTTGATGCGGTACTGTGAAAGGCTGTCTTCAATATGATCTGAAAGCGCTTTTAAATGGACTTCGCTGTTGCCGGTGGCGATGACGAAATAAGAGGTGAACCCTGCGACTTTATCGACATCCATCACAACGATATCCTCGGCTTTTTTCTCAATTGCCAGTTCTGATATTTTCAGTGCCAGTTCACGGGCTTCCCTTTTCGCGTCCGATGCTGCTTTTTCAGCCATGTATTCCTCTATGTTATTGCGGGGTTATTTTTCATCAAAAGGCGGGAGGTTTTGGTAATCTTTGCCGATCAGGATGGTCACGTCACAGGGATAATCGGGGGTGCGGTCATCCAGGATGGGGTTATTGGGCAGGTTCAGCTTGTCGGAGATGATCTTCGCCATCTTGAAGTCATTCTTGTGCAGGTAGACGATGGTCTTTTCATAATTGAAATGGTCGGCATTCGTGGTCTCGCTGACATCCAGCCCCTCTTTCAGCAGATACTCGCGGAGCTTGTAGGCAACGCCGCTGACGCCGCAGCCGTTCAGGACCCGGGCCTTGATATGCACGGAATCGGCGGCCTTTTCCGTGGACATCCGCAGTTCCGGCACGTTCTTCGGAACCTCGGCCTCGGTAAATTCACGGATACGTGCGGGACGGTCCACCAGGGCGGAATAAGCGAAAATGCCTATTACCACAGCAAAAACAACAATGACGATATTCAGAATGCGGTTCAGCTGTTTTGCTTCTATGGTGTCATCCCTCCCCTTCTGTTTGTCAGGAACCGGTAAGGTGAATACGTTCCCGGCATGTAGGAGTAACGGTAGTTGCGGAACGCGGGATAGCGGGCGACGCCGATGCTCAGGCTGGAATTCTCTCCCAGTTCATAGACAAGATTGGCGTCAAAGTAGATGTCGCCGGCAGGGCTGTTTATGCGTTCCAGGGCCGGATTGGAAGCATAGGCCTGGAGCTGCCAGGTAAAGGTTGCCGTAAAAGGAAAGCCGTGAGCTCAGCGGCATGTAGAACTGATTGTGGTAGGTGAGGTAGGACTCGGAGCCCAGCGCGGAGGAGCCCATGCTCATGCTCACGCCGTGCCGCATCTGTATCCGGGACCAGTCGAGAAAGGCCGCCTGTTCTTTGGCGTTGGAAAAATCGTATCCCACGCCTTCGCGTTTAAACTCCGGGACTTCGCCGGAGAACTGGGCGCTCAGCAAGGAGATGCCGAGCAAAGCGATCAGCGAAACAAGGTACCTGCGCTTCATAATCTTGCCTTTAATATTTTTTCCGCTTCTTTGAGCTGCTCGACGTTGTTCACGCCCCGGATCTCGCCGGGATCGTCCGCAACCTGCAGCGCGATCTTTTTTCCGTCTTTCCGCATTAGCGGAAGGACGTCCGTTAAGTAATACTCCCCCTGGGCGTTATCCGTTCCGATAAATTGCAGATAATGGAAAAGCGGTGCTTTTTTAAATACGTAAATGCCGGAATTGATCTCTTTGATCCTGCGGGTCTTTTCATCGGCGTCCTTTGCCTCCACTGAGTGGGAATATTTCCCGTCTTCCGTGCGCACGATCCGTCCGTAACCGGAGGGATCCTCGAAGATCGCGCTGAGCACCGTGACATCCGCTTTCGATCCCCGGTGTGTGCGCGTCAGTTTTTTCAGCGTCTCCGCCTGTATCAGGGGAATATCTCCGGCAAGGACAAGGATATCGCCTTCAAAATCCTCAAGCAAATCGCGGGTCACCATGACCGCATGCCCGGTACCGAGCTGCCTGTTCTGCACGGCAAACGACACATCGCGCTCCGATAGTTCTTCCTCGACCAGTTCCTTTTTGTGTCCGACGACAACGATCGTTCTCATGCTTCCCGCCTTTTGGGCTTTGTCGACAACACGGGAGATCATGGTCTTTCCGTGCACTTTGTGAAGGACTTTAGGAAGGCCGGACTTCATCCGGGTCCCTTTTCCTGCGGCCAGAATGATCGTGGAAAGTTCAGAAGGCATTTATACTCCTATTCTGTTGATCACAGTATTCGTTTCATCCAGAACGATAATCCTCGGGGCATGCGATCCGATCTCTTCCGCATCCAGGTCCGCATAGGCCATAATAATAACGCGGTCCTGCAGTTCGCCCATCCGGGCGGCGGCACCGTTCAGGCAAATGTTCCCGCTTCCGGATTTGCCTTTGATCACATAGGTCTCGAAACGCAGGCCGTTATTGATGTTCACGACCTGCACCTGCTCAAACTCGGCAATGCCGGCGGCTTCCATCAGGTCCACGGGAATGGAAATGCTCCCGGAATAGTTCAGGTTCGCTTCCGTGACCACCGCACGGTGTATCTTCGCATGTAATAATCTTTTTTTCATTGCTCCTGCATCCTGCTCATTACAATATAATAGGAAATAAAAGCCCCTTTATCAAGAATCAAGATCGTTTTTCAGTAAAATATTATCAATGAGCCGCACCTCTCCGAAACGGACCGCCAGCGCGATAACAGCGTCCCGGTCAAAACGTTCCACGGGCTCCAGCCCGGGGAAGGAGCGCATCTCAATATATTCAAGTTCCGCACCCGGCAGCCCGGAAAGGGTCGCCTCAGCCTTCTTCAACAGGGGTTCCACTTCGGTGTCCGGCCTTATCGTGTCCCTCAGCCCGAAAAGTACTTTCGAAAGCATTACGGCGTGTTTGCGCTGTTCCGGGCTCAGGAGCACGTTGCGCGAGCTCATGGCCAGCCCGCCCTTTTCACGCACGGTAGGGACGATGCGGATCTCCACATCCATATTCAGGTCCCGGACCATTGTCATGATCACGGCCGCCTGCTGGGCGTCTTTTTGCCCGAACACCGCCGCATGCGGCCTGACAATATTGAACAGCTTCGTCACCACGGTGGCGACGCCGCTGAAATGTCCCCTGCGCCTTGCGCCGCAAAGCACCTCCGTGATCTTTTGCACATGCACCCGGGTAAGCGGTTCGCCCGGATACATCTCACGGGCCGACGGATGAAACAGGATATCCGCGCCGCGTCCGGCCGCTTTTGTTTCGTCGCCGGAGATGTCCCGGGGATAGACATCGAAATCTTCACCGGGGCCGAACTGAGTGGGGTTCACAAAGACCGAGACCACCACCACATTCCCGGCCTTCCTTGCTTCATCGATAAGGGACAAATGGCCTTCGTGCAGAGATCCCATCGTGGGGACGAAAGCAATCCTTCGGTTGTCCTTCCGCAGCTTGCCGGCAAGCATTTGCATTTCAGGAATACGTTCTATGCGTTCCATCAGTAACTCTCTTTTTCATCCGGGAAACGGCCGTGCTTCACATCATCGGCATAGCTTCTGACAGCGGATTTGATCTCCGCGGCCAGCTCCGCATAACGGCGGACAAAGCGCGGCTTGAATTTCTCGTACATGCCCAGCATGTCCTGCGTCACCAGTATCTGGCCGTCGGTATTGTTGCCGGCGCCGATGCCGATCGTGGGGATGTCCAGCATTTCCGTGACCTCCCCTGCAAGCTCTGCGGGGATCTTTTCCAGGACGATGGAAAAAGCACCCGCTTCCTGCAGCGCCACAGCGTCCTTTTTCAATTGCTCCGCCTCCTCCGATCTTTTTCCCCGGGTCCGGAAACCTCCGAACTGATTGACGCTCTGGGGCGTCATGCCGAGATGTCCCATGACGGGGATCCCGGCCTCGACACATGCCTTTACCTGGGGAAGGACGCGCTCGCCCCCTTCGATCTTCACGGCCTCCGCGCCGCCCTCCTCTCCACCAGCCTTCCGGCATTGCGGAGAGCGTCCTCCACACTCACCTGATAGCTCATAAAGGGCAAGTCCGCCACCAGCAGGGCCTCGGAAACGGGAACGCCGTACCGAACGGGAATGATAGATCATTTCCTCCATGGTCACCGGGATGGTGGTGTCGTGTCCCGCAAAGACCATGCCGGCGCTGTCCCCGACCAGGATAAAGTCAATCCCGCTGCTGTCAAGATATCCCGCAAAAAGGGTCTCGTAGGCGGTCAATGCCGTGATCTTTTTCCCCTTTTGCCTTCATTTTCTGCAGGCTTTTGATGTTCTTCTTCATGTTTCCCTTTCTCTCTTGTCGCTTCCAGGATGATACCGCCTCCGAGCACCCGGTCCCCGTCGTAGAAAACGGCGGACTGCCCGGGCGTGACCGCTTTCCGGGGCCGGGCGAAACGGACGAGATAGTTGTCCTCCCCCGAAGGTTCAATGGTGCAGGGAACCGCTTTGTTTCGGTAGCGGATCTTCACTTCGGCGTCCATGCTTTGATACGGCCTCTGCATTCCGATCCAGTTTGTCTCTTTGACCCTGCATCCCGTATCCTCCATCCCGGAGGCATCTGCGAGCAGCACGGCGTGCTTCTTTGCGTCGATCTGGCGCACGTAAACCGGTTTGCCCAGCGCAATGCCGAGCCCCTTTCGCTGTCCGATCGTAAAACGGTGATACCCCGGATGCCGGCCGAGAACCTTTCCGTCCTTATCTGAGATAGACGCGCCGGACCGGTCCTTACAACACGATCGGGAAAATACTTCCCGAGGAATGCCTTGTAGTCATTGTCATGAATAAAACAGATGTCCTGGCTTTCGGACTGCCCGGCCGAAGGCAGGTCCCATTTTTTTGCCAGACTCCGTACCGCGGGCTTTGTAAAGTCGCCCAACGGAAAAAGCGTCCGGGAAAGCTGTTTCGCGTTAAGGCGCCATAAAAAATATGACTGATCCTTCAGGGAGTCCCGTCCCTTCAGAAGCCTGAACCGCCCGTGCACGTTGCTGATGCGGGCATAATGCCCCGTTGCCACGTAGCCGGCATCCCTTTCGTCCGCGATTTCCAGCAGTGCTCTCCATTTCACCCGCGCATCTGCACTGCACACAGGATTAGGGGTCCTGCCTTCAAAATATGCATCGGCGAAATATCTTACGACACAGGTGTCAAAGGCATCCGTACGATCCTCGACACAATGTTCAATGCCCAGCCGTTCACAGACCGCGCGGGCACGTTCGACAACGCGGGACTGCTTGCTTCCCCCGCGAATAAAAGCATCCGCAAGGCGAAGCGTAAGGCCCAGCACCTCGTACCCCTGCTCCTGCAGAAGGCGGGCGGCCACGCTGCTGTCCACTCCGCCGCTCATGCCGACAATGACGCGCGCTTTTGTTGCCATGTGCGAAAGTACAAAGAATAAACAGAAAGCGTAAGGAATTTTTAGCCCGGGCAAAAAAACACTGCGCAAGACGCTTTGGTAACGGCCGTCACCGATCCGTTGCAAAACGGAAAGGCCGGAAGGCTCGCGCTCCGGACCGTGTTCCCGGGAACTTTGCCCTTTAACATTGTCTTTTCAGAATGATTTATCCATCGCTTCCAGGACGGAAGCCAGCGACTCCCTGCTTTGGGTCTCTACGTCGCGGTGCAGCGAATTGCCGTAGGCATCCATGCTGACGATCAGCGGGAAATCGCGGACCTGCAGGACCCACATGGCCTCCGGCATCCCGAAGGCTTCGAGCTTGAATACGTTTTCGACGGCAGTGACTGTATTGGCATAACACACGGCTGCCCCGCCGACTGCGCTCAGGTAAACGGCCGGAGAATTCCGCAGGGCTTCGGCGCTTCGTTCCCCCAGGCCCCCTTTCCCGATGATGCATCGCAGCTGATATTCCTGGACGATATCCGCCAGGTAGGGTTCTTCCCGCAGGGATGTGGTCGGTCCCGCCGCCCGGCACTGCCATTCGCCGTTCCGATACGTCATGACCGGCCCGCAATGATAGATCGCGCCGTCCTTCAGAAAGGGGCGGAGCGCTTCGGGCTGTGCTTCGACCAGCCAGCGGTGCGCACGGTCTCTCCCCGTGACGATCCTGCCCGACAACAAGACTTCATCGCCGGCACGCAGTTCCCGTATTTCCGCACTTCCGGCGGGCAGTGTAAGCTTGTTTTCTGCAGGGTCATCTTCGTTGCTTCACAATATGTTTTTTTAGAGTTCATAATGCATTTCGGCCCTTCGGCAGGCCCAGCACATGTAGGATACGGAGACGAAGAAAGACGCCGGTATCCGGTGCGCGGCACCGGCTTTCACGCCCAGTACCGTGCTTTTGCCGCCGAGCCCCATGGGCCCGATCCCCAGCTTGTTCAGCGAGCGATGCAGCAAATGTTCCAGCTTTTCCAGTGCGTCATTGTCGTTCTTATCGTCGAGGGCGCGGCGGCTCTGCGCTTTGGCGGTTTCCGTTCCGCTCACGCGGTCCCCGCCGATCCCCACGCCGATGATCCCCGGCGGGCAGCCATTCCCCTGCGCATTGATCACGGCGTCCACGACGCAGGCGGCAACACCGTCAAGATCGCGTCCGGCAGAAAAGTCCGAACGCGGAAGGCTGTACTGGGCGGACACATTCTCGCTCCCGCCGCCTTTCAGCAGGCAGCGCACACGGACCTCTGCCTTGTCCCACTCGCTAAAGGAGAAAGCCGGGATCCTGTCGCCCAGGTTATTGCCGCTGTTGTCGCCGCTCAGGGCATCCACGGCATTGGGCCGGAGATAGCCCTGTTCCGTGGCGAGATGCAACAGCTGCTCGTATACATTTCTTAAGGCTTCGGGTGGGAATATCCGCGGGATGATCCACGTGGAACGCCGGCAGCCCCGTATCCTGACAGACCGGGGACTGCTGTGCTTTTTGCCGCCTGTACATTTTCCAGGATGGTGTCCAGGATATACCGGGCCGTGCTTTGCCCTGCTTCGGCATTCTTCGCCTTCTGCAGGGCATCCCGGATATCGTCCGGAAGTTCACACGAACTTTTCCGGATCAGCACAACGGTCCTTTCGGTAAATGCCTTTTCGTTGAAATCCGTACGCATCCCCTACGGTTTAAACTGGTCCATCAGCTTGTTGACTTTCGGCTTGCCATGGGAAACGGCCTTGGCCTTCGTGGTGACATCGGCGTTGATGATCTCGTCATAGGTTGGCCGCGGTTTCTTGTAGATCACTCCCAGCGCAAGCTCTTGTCTCGTCGTTGGCAACATCGAAGGCTTCCAGTTCCTTGTCCGCATGATGCTGCTCGTCCAGGTAGCGGACCTTGTCGCGGATGATCTTGAACTGATCCTTTCCGCGGAAGGTCACGCAGGGGGACAATACCTCCACGAAGGAAAAGCCGTTGTGCCGGATGGCTTCGACAAGGATCTTCTTGACATGCTTCGGGTCCCCGGAAAAGGTCCTTGCAACGAAGGATGCCTTGTAGGCAATGAGCATCCGGACGGGATTGAACTGCATGCCCATGTTGCCGTAGTAGGTAGTCTTCGTTTTCACGCCCAGCGGCGTGGTCGGGCCTGCCCCTTGGTGAGCCCGTAGATATTATTGTCAAGCACGACATAGGTGATGTTGATATTTTTTCTTGCCGCATGGCCGATATGCCCCGCCCCGATGGAAAAGCCGTCGCCATCGCCGCCGACCGCAATGACGGTGGTCTCCGGACGGCTCATTTTCACGCCGGAGGCAAAGGGCAGGACCCGGCCGTGCACGCCGTTGAAGGCATAGGTTTTCATATACCCCGGAAGACGGCTTGAACAGCCGATCCCGGAAACCACGGCCGTATTCTCCGGCTGCAGCTGCAGCTCCTGAAAGGTCTGATACATGGCGTTCAGAAAACCGAAATTCCCGCATCCCGGACACCAGATCGGTTTTAAGTCGCTTTTATAATCACGGGCGCTCAGTGTCTTTTCTGTGGTTTCGCTCATCGTCTGGCCTCCATGTCTTTCCATTCTTCAATGATCTTTTCCAGGATCTCCTCCACCGCGAACGGCGCTACGCCCGTTTTTCTCAGGGGGATCACCCTTACGCCGTATTGCGCAAAGCGCACAAAACCTCTCAGATATCGCCGGAACTGACCCGCATAGGACAATTCCGGGATAATGACGCGGTTCTTGTTCTGGATGAATTCCTTGAAAGGTTCGATGAGGAAGGGATAGATCAGCTGGGGAATGAGCGCCGAGACCGGGATCCCCATCGCATTCGCCTTGTTGACGGCCTCTTTTACCGCTCCTTTTGTAGAACCCCAGGCGATGATGCCGAGTTTTGAGTCACTGGGGCCGTAAAACCGCTCAAAACGGAATTCCTTTTTAATATAATCCATTTTCCGCCAGCGTTTCTCGGTCATCCTGGCATGATTGCCGGCATCGCTGCGCGGTTTCTCTTTCATCATGTTCAATCCCCGATCCGAGGTATTCCCCGCCTTTAATGCCCGGATAGGTCATCGGCGAGACACCGTTCTCCGTGTTGCGGAAACGATGGTAATCCTGAAGCTCCGCATCCGTCGGTATGTCGCGGTGGTATATCTTGCGGAAACCGGTCTTCCCTCCCGCGGATGGCCTTGGGATTGATGGATTCTTTTCGGTGCCCGATGAACTGGTCGGACAGGATAATGACCGGCATTTGGTATTTTTCGGAAATATAGAACGCCAGCACGGTGCTGTCGAAACAGTCTTCCACATCACAGGGCGCGATGACGACCCGGGGGGAATCTCCGTGAGAGCCCCATATGGCCTGCATGAGATCCGCCTGCTCCGTCTTGGTCGGCAGTCCCGTTGAGGGGCCTCCGCGCTGTACGTTAACGATCACGACCGGAAGTTCCGCCATGGATGCCAGGCCGATCCCTTCGTTCATCAGGGAGATGCCCGGGCCGGAGGTGGCCGTCATCGCTTTCCCGGCAAAGGATGCCGAGGATGGCGTTGATGGACGCAAGCTCATCTTCCATCTGCGTGGAGATGCCGTCCCGCTGCGGCAGATAACGGGAGATCCATTCCATGATCTCCGTGGAGGGGGTGATGCGGATATCCCGCGTGGAGATCGAGCCCCGCATAGATGGCGCCCATCGCGATGGCTTCGTTCCCCTGCATGACCAGCCGGGCTTCACGGCTTTCGTACTCAAAGGTCAGCGGATCAAATTTTTCGACATGTTCCTGAACATAGGCGGTGCCGGCCTCCATCGCCTTGATATTGCTTTCCGTCACTTCGGGGGGCTTGTTCCGGAATATTTTTTCAATGGACTTCCCGGAGCGCCTGTTCAGAAGAGCGAGGAAGAGCTCGGAGATCGCGCCCAACATCACGATGTTCTTCGACTGTCGGCTGCCGGTCTGTTCCTCGGACAATTTGTTGAAGGGAATCTTCTGCCCGGGTATTGCCGCTGCTCCCCGCTTAAGGGAACGTCCTTGTCGGACATGGGATCATCGGCATCGCTGATGATAATCACCTTTTCCTCAAGCAAAAGCTCATTCTTGAAACGATGAAAGTTGCTCCAGCTCAGAACGACCATGATATCGATGCGGTCGCCCTGGGACTGCACCGGCAAATCGCTCATGCGCACCCGTACCCGAGCTTTCTCCGCCGCGTATCTGAGCACCGAAGCTTTTCAGCATAAAGACGAAAAGCCCTTCGCTCGATGCCGCATTGACAAGAATTTCACCCGCAGAAATGACACCGTCGCCACCGGACCCGGCGATCCCGATCACGATATTCTTGTTGTTTAACATGTTCTCCTTACGCGTTATGTATTGGAAATAATAAGGTCAGAAAAAATTTTCCCGTATAAATACGAAAACGCTGTAACAGCGTTGTCTGTTTCATCCCCTCTAATGTTATATTTTACAACCATTTGAATCAATGCATTTTTGTGTTAATTTCACGCGATTCAAACAAGATCCAAAGTTAGCTCAAATCGTGCCTCAATGTCAACGATCATTTAAGATTTTCCTCATAATTTTTTTGTTTTTTCTCCCGGCTTCTCTATCTTTCGCCATGATAAGTAAAATGATGAAAACCAATATTATGCTCGTCACGGCCGCCATCCTCTGGGGAATGGGTTTTGTCGCCCAGCGTGACGGCATGAGCCATATCGGCCCCTTCCTTTACTCCGCCGCCCGTTTCGGCCTGGGGGTGTTCTGCCTGCTTCCGGTACTGTATCTGACCCGCAAGGAGGAAGCGAAGATCGAGGTGAGGCTGAAGGCCGTATTGACCGCCGGCCTGATCGTGGGACTTTTTCTTTTCCTGGCCGTCAGCGCCCAGCAGATCGGCCTCGGACCGCCACGGCGGCAAAGGCGAGTTTTATCACGGCGTTATACGTGATCCTGGTCCCGGTCTTCGGGATCTTTCTGGGACACCAAAACCCGGAAGAGGCCTGATTGCTGGGATAAGCGTCGCGATCGCGCTGGCGGGTGTCTATTTCATGTCCGTCACAAGATCGTTCACCATCGCCCGGGGCGATCTTTTTGAACTCCTCTGCGCAGTTTTGTGGGCGGTGCATTTTCTCTTCATCGCATATTATTCCCGACGTGTCGGTCCTATCCGGCTTTCGATCCTCCAGTTCTTTGTCTGTGCCGTGCTCAGTCTGATCGTCGCACTCTTTGCGGAACCCATTCATCTTCCCGCGGTCCGTTCCGCCCTTCCGGCCATCCTTTACGGAGGGATCGGGGCAGTGGGGATCGCCTACACTCTGCACGTGGTGGCGCTCAAAGATGCCGAACCGGCCTATGCGTCCCTAATTCTCAGCACGGAAAGCGTTTTCGGCGCCATCGGCGGCTGGCTGATCCTCCATGAAGGCATGACGCCCCGGCAGATCCTCGGGGCCGGGCTCATCCTCTGTGCGGTGATCCTGTCGCAAATGAAAAAAAGGTCGTCCGTGCGAAAGGGGATGAAGTCGTCCAATATTGGGGATCCTGAAACAAGTTCAGGATGACGCGAGAGAGGGTTCAGGATGACGCGAGAGAGGGTACAGGATGACGATGAATGCTTTCTCTCCGTCTTAACGACTCGAACAGCTTCAAACGAATCAACAGCTCAACGACTTAACCTCTTCCGTCCGGGACTGCAAGGTATTCCCCGACCTTCGCCGGGGCAGGCGGTGTCATTCGCGGTCAGATAATTTACGACCCCTGTTTGACAAGCCGGAGAACTGCTTCGACCAGGCTCCTGATGCCGGCACAGGCTTCGGCAATGTTCGCGGCGGACATGTAGGCGGCGGCGAGAGAGCCACCCGGCGCCTCTTTGTCCACGACGCAGGCCGCGGACGCCGGAGATCCGGTGCGTACATCCGAGCGCTTCAATGTCTTTTGCCGTTGCGGGGTCATCGCCGATCGTGAGGGCTGAGGCGGATGCCGAGGTCTTTTGCGACACGGGCTCCCAGTACCCGGGGCGATGCAAGATGAAATCCGAGCGGAAGCTGCCGGTTCATGGCCTCGGAAAGCACACGTTTTACCTCTTCCTGTACGCGGCAGTCAATGCCGTCGGGATCATAGGTGCAAAGGTTCAGGACCGCCCCCTTTCCCCGGGAAGGATGACGGCGGATACCGTCTCCGTGTTCAGTTCCGAAAGCGGAGCGATTTTTCCACGGGCGATGCGCGCCCCTTCGCTCAGCACGTTCCGCCTTCCCTCCGTTCTTTTCCTGTAAGATGATCTACGACCTGCTTTTGCTCCATGTCCGGGGCAATCCGGACCGGCACTTCGGCTTCACTCAATGCCAGCAGGGTGCAGACGGCCTCGTTGATCTCGCTGCCGTCCGCCCTTCCGCATCCGGACAGGATGACTGCAATGTCTTTCATCACGTTCCTCCTGATTGCGTTAAAGTTTTATTGACGGTTTTCTTGTTTTTCCTGTTGAAGCGCAGTGCCTTCGTCTCAACAACTCAACGTCTTTTTTATCGCGGCGATATGCTCCGGGGTCGTTCCGCAGCAGCCGCCGACAATGGTGGCTCCGGCGTCAATGACCTTTTTCATGAACGCGGCCATGCCGGCGGGTGTTTCCGGAAAAACGGTCTCGCCGCCCCGCACTTCCGGCAGGCCCGCATTCGCGTGGACCAGAAGGGGGTGCCGGGGGGCGATTTTCCGGATCGCTTTGACCACACCGGTCATTCCTTCAACACCGTTGCCGCAATTGGTCCCGAGGATATCGACATCCAGCTCCAGCATTTTTTCCGCACACTGCTCCGGGGTCACGCCCATCATGGTAAAGCCGTTCTCAAAGGTGAAGGTGCAGGCCACCGGGAGTCCTGTGGTTTTGGCCGCCCTTACCGCAAGCTCCGCTTCGTCCAGGGCGGAAAAGGTCTCGATGCACAGGGCGTCAGCGCCGCCGTCGGCCAGCCCGCGTATCTGCTCCCGAAAGTCCTCATACAGCGCTGCTTCGCTCACCTCCCCCATCATCAGCATGGCACCGGAAGGCCCCACGGAACCCAGCACGTAGTGCTCGTCGCCGGCCGCTTCGCGGGACAGCTCCGCTCCCCGCCTGTTCAGCGCATACGTTTTTTCCCCGAGCCCGTAACGTTCCAGAATGTGTCGGCATCCGCCGAAAGTGTTGGTCTCGATCATGTCCGATCCCGCTTCAATATAGGCTGCGGCCACGGAACTTATGAGCTCCGGGCGATCGAAATTCCACGATTCCGGACACTGTCCCGGCTTCAGCCCTTCGGCCTGCAGAAAGGTTCCCCACGCCCCGTCGGAGATCATGATCTTTCCGCTGTGTATCGCTTCAGAAAAGGGGTTACGCATATTCCGTCCTTTTTGGCAAATGTAAAAACGATTCTCCGCCTAAGCCAGTATTTTTATTGACGGAACGTCCTTTGCACGGCAGCATGCGGTTTTCCCTAACATTCGTGCTGCGCTTCGCTTATATTTCACCATGGCGAAAATGCAGTACGACATCATTGTGATCGGTGCGGGAGCGGCGGGGCTGATGGCGGCCGGCACGGCTGCGGAAGCGGGCGCCTCGGTGCTGCTGCTGGAGGCAAATCCGAAAGCGGGGCGCAAATTAATGATCACGGGCAAGGGACGCTGTAATCTGACGAACAACACTTCACTTGAATTCTATCTGGAGAACATCAATCCCCTGCCGAAATTCTGCCTGCCGATGTTCAGCCGCTTCTTCGTAAAGGATACCCTCCGGCACTTCCGGAATATCGTCGTGCCTACCATCGAAGAACGCGGCAGGCGCATTTTCCCGCGTTCCGGACGGGCCATGGATGTTGTGGACGCCCTGGTCTCCTGGAACACCGGCAGCGGCGTCACGATCAAATACGGGCGCAGGGTCAAACAACTGCTTGCCGGCAACGGGGCGCTGACCGGAGTCATGCTGGAATCGGGAAGCGTTTTTTCCTGCGAGTGCTGCATCCTTGCCACCGGCGGACGTTCCTATCCGCTTACCGGGAGTACGGGAGACGGCTACCGGATGGCCTCCGAAGCGGGACACCGCGTCATCCCGCCGATGCCGGCCCTCGTCCCCCTTGTCACCGAAGGCGGTGTTGCCGGGTCCATGCGGGACCTGGTGCTGAAAAATGTGGAAGCCACCCTGTACGTCAAAGGAAAAAAGCAAAAAAGCAGGTTCGGGGAATTGCTGTTCACAGAGCAGGGGCTTTCGGGTCCGATCATCCTGGCACTGAGCCGGGATGCCGTGCTTGCGCTGCACCGGGGCCTGAAGACGGAGATCTGCATCGACTGGCAAGCCCGCCCTGGATGAAAACACCCTGAGGGCACGGATCCAGCGGGAACTGGACAAACACGGGAACGCAAAGCTGAAAACCATGATGAGATCGCTCGTTCCCCTGCAAATGGTCCTGCCGCTTTGCACCGTCGCCGGGCTTGACCCCGACAAATACTGCAACCAGGTGAACGCACAGGAGCGCGATATGCTCCTGCACCATTTGAAAAACCTGCATTTCCCGGTGACAGGGCACGGCGGCTGGGAGGAAGCTATCATCACCTCCGGCGGCATTCATCTGAAAGAGGTGAATCCTTCCACCCTGGAGAGCAAGGTGCTTCCGGGCTTACACTCTACGGGGAAATACTGAATCTCGACGCCGCTACCGGGGATACAATCTGCAGATAGCATGGTCAAGCGCTTCCGTGGCGGCAAATGCGGCCGCCGGCAGTGCAGCAAATGACATTTGGCGGTCTACTGCCGGGCTTCCCGTTTTTTATTCAGTATCATGCTGATAATAGCGACAATAAAGAAGGCCAGGCCGAACCACACGTGCAGCTCGGTGACAAGCGCGTATTTCGGGGCAATGTCCTTGATGTGATTCACGAAAAGGGGCACACTGGTCAACAGTGTCACAAAAAAGGTCACCATTCGCAGAACGTTCAGCACTTTCATGGGATCCTCCTGGATGATTTCCTGCTTACAGTATTTTTGTGGGGCGCGTGGGGCTCGGTATTTTGATCACCATGACCCGGAGCTTCTTCTCCCCGTATTTTGCCAGCTGTGAGGAATGTTTTTGGGGCTTTCGATCAGGTCGTCCCGGAGACCTCCTTTTCTCATCCCCGATCTCCACCGTCTCCTTTGCCCTCGAGGACATAGAATACCACGTCCACGGGAGTCTTGTGCGTCAGCAGGGAATCCCCGGGCTGCAAGACCATGTGAACGACAAGTGCGTGTTCATCATGGTAAATATTCCTTGCGTCCACCTTATGCGGATTGGGTTTGGGCTCCACATCTTTCCATTTCCTGCTTGTGATCATAAAACATCCCTGTTAGTGGTTAATACTTTTGTGTGTAGTATAAGGCTATTGCATGCCAATTTCAAAATCATTTCATTTTCATTCCCATGCGCTCGCATTTTTTTAGCCACTTGCGTCGCCGGGTCAGATCTGAACCTTTCACGGAACCCAGATGTGTGACCCTGACCGGCCTGAATCCCGAAAATCTCAGCACCCCCTTCTTAAGGCATTATCACCGGGTTTCCGTACAAAAAGCCTGTAATAAAAGGGGAGGGCCGTCCATCGTCACTATCAGCCGTGCCGATTTCCCTTTCATATACTTGTCCCCATAAAAGATCGTTTTTGTGAAAACTGAACATCACACCGGGTAAAAATACCCGGTCGATCATCCCTTTCAACAATGCGGGAAAGGCCGCCCACCAGACGGGATAAACCATCACAAGGTGGTCGGCCTTCTTTATTTCTTCCTGTAGCATGAGAAGATCCGGTTCAAGTTCCTGGATGACATGATAGCCCTTGTGAAGGACCGGGTCAAAATCAAGGTCGCTGAGATGCACGAACGCACAGCGGTATCCGGAATGCCCGGCTCCTTTGACATAGGACCCCGCAAGGGAGGTGCAGAAGCTTTCTTTATCCGGATGCCCGTCAATCACCAGGATGTGTTTACGTTTGTCCGGCGTTTTGTCTTTCAATTCCACTCACGTGTATGTTTTTTTTAATGTAGCACCTGAAAATTATATTTGCAAGCAAGCTTATGAAAAAACGCATTCGCGTGTTCCGGTTCCGTGGTCATTCTCCCGTATCTCCGGCATGACCCTGAGAACAGGCCTTTGCGAAAAGCTCGGCGAAAATGCTTTGCATAAGATCGCGACAGGTCATAAAATTAGGTATGAGAAATACATGCGCATTCCCCTTTCTGCTCTGTGCTGTTCTGGTGTCGGCGCTTTCCGCGCGGCCGCGGTCGCCGTGATGAGGGAAAATATCTGCGTTTCGCCGGGTCGGCAGGGTACGCGCATATCAAGGACGCCGGCGCCTCCCCGCTGCGCTATCACGGCGCAGGGATGCTTTTCTCCATGGCATTCATCGCGGAAGACAGAGATGCGACCTGGGGTGCACGCGGCGACATGTCGCTTGCCGCCGGATTCGCCGCCTCCCGCTACATGCAGAGCTACGGCAACTTGCGTTTCGACATCTACTTCCCTGCGAGCAAGATCCCCCGGCTCACCGGCACGAACCGCCAAATACAGGCCGGTGCAAGCTGGCTTTCAGAATGGGATTCAACTACAATGAGGCTTACCAAAATGCGTCGGTCAACGTCAATCTTTTCAGCGGACCGCATCTGAGCGGACGTTACACGCACACATTCCAACGCTCCGCATGCGAGAAAAAGCTTGCCTTTTTGCATCTCCGCCTGCCGGAACGCCGGTACAAATTCCTCTGGCGCCTAGACCTTCCCCTGCTTCTGTACAACCGGCGTCCACCGTTCGCCTACGTGATCAACGGAACGCAGATCGTACCGGTATCCTTGACGGACATTTCTTTCCCGGGGGCTTTCATCTTCGCAGCAAGGCGGGACTGGCGCGATATCTGAAGAACGGCAATGCCGTCGAGATCTCCTACATCTGGGATATGTTCACCAGCGGCCGGCAAGATCTCTACCGTTTTGAAAGCGCAAGCCACCAAATACAATGCAGCTTTTACTTTAAACTGGACTGAGATGAAAAAACGCAACGCATATGTGACCGTTCTGTTACTGCTGACACTGCTGCTGTCGGCTTCCTGCGAATACCTTGTATTCTCACGCCCTGTCTCTCCGGATCCCGTTGAGAACTTTCAGTATCTCTGGGAGAAGGTGGACCGGCAGTATGCCTATTTTGATGTGAAAGAGGTGGACTGGGACGGGGTTTACGCGGAATACGCCCCGAAGATCCATCAGGAACTTTCCGATGATTCTTTGTTCCACTATTTGGGAAAGATGCTGCTCGAACTGAAGGACGGTCATGTCAATCTCTATTCGGATTTTAACATCTCCCGTTATGATATCAGCCTTCTGGGAAAGACGAATATCGACTACAGGCTTATCAAGGACCACTATCTCGGTACAGACTATTACATCACGGGTCCCTTTCATCATGACCTGATCGCCGGGGCAGGGCGGCCTATGTGCGCTACAGCAGCTTTTCGAATCAGTTCAGTGATGACGACATCCGGTATGTCCTGGAACGCTACGCCGGGACGGAGGGCCTTATCCTTGACCTGCGTCAGAACGGCGGGGGCTATATCGGGAATATGTACCGACTGCTCTCGCATCTTAGCGTATCGGAGGATCCGGTCTATACCACCTGCATCAAATCCGGCCCGGGGCATGAGGATTTCACGGAAACGCAGGAGGTGTACCTGACCCCCTATGACAGCGTGCTCACCTTTCCCCGGCCCATTGCCGTCCTGACGGACCGCGGATCCTACAGCGCCACCTCCATGTTCGCGCTTGCCGGCCTGGCCCTGGACAATCTATTCCTTGTCGGCGACACCACCGGCGGAGGACTGGGAATGCCCAACGGCGGACAACTTCCCAACGGCTGGACCTACCGCTTTTTCCGTAACGCGCACCCTCACTCCCGGCGGGATCGATGACCAGAACGGCATACCCCCGGACATTTTCTGCACCCTGAAGGTTTCCGACCGGGAACGCGGATACGACACCATCATCGAGACCGCACTGGACTCGCTGCTGCATCGGTAACAAGGGCGGAGCCTGCTTGCTCAGCGCGCCCTGCATTTTCTTGCCCTGAAAAGATAGTAAACCGGAATGCCGGCCAGCGTGAAGCCCACGCTGAAGAGCATTCCCGAAAGGGGAAAGGTATTGAAACTTGCGAGGATAAGCGGGACCGGCAGAACGATCGCCAGAACGGCCATGAGCTACCCAGGTCGGTGAACGGTAGCAGGCGGTAATCCTCACGTTTCCGCAGCCAGAAGATGCTGCCGTACACCAGGATATTCTGGAAAAGATAGGAAAAGGTGAAATAGCCGAGAAGGGCATCCAGCGTGTCCCGGCTCAGGAAGACGAGGATAATGGCAAACCCCGACTGAAGCAGGATGGAATTTACCGGCGTGCCGAAACGGGGGTGGATCCTGCCGAAGGTGCTGAAGAAAAGACCGTCCCGGGCCATGGCGTACTGCAGCCGGGGCTGGCTCATGACGCAGACGTTCGTCGCGCCGACGCAGGAGATAAAGGCGGCCACCGCCAGAAAGGCGGCGGCAAAATCCGCAAAGACCGGCAGATATTTGAACGGGTTCAGGAACCCCTGTTTGGCGATAAGCTCCTCGTGCGGAATAATGGCGCCGCTGGCAAAAGAGATCAGCACATACATGAGGGTCACGAAGATCGCACATCCGATCAGGGCGACGGGAATGTTCCGCTGCGGGTTTTTCACCTCGCCCGCCATGTACATGATATTGGGAAATCCCGCATAGCTCCATACCGTGCCGGCTGCGCCCATCATGATAAGCCAGAACACGGAATGCCCTTCGGGATCCGGGCCGGCGGGGCGGAGGAAGATTGCGGCGAATCCAGGTAGAACAGGCCGATGATTGCCAGGACGGCCGGGATGATCTTCAAGACCGTGAGCATGACCTGAAACCAGGAGCCCTTTTTACGCTCCGGACGTGAATGAAGGTCAGGATCACGATAATCACGATCGCCAGGGCCTTGGTCGCGAAAGCCTCCACGATCAGTGCCGGGAAGAACACATCCAGCGCCGTGACCGCGGCGATGCTCAGGATCGTGATCGAGGGCATGTCGCTGGTCCAGAAAGCGGTCCAGGTGTACAGGAAGGCCAGCATGGGACTCCCCGCTTTCTGCAGGTACAGGTATCCGAAGCCCTGGTCGGGGTAGGCCGTCCCCAGTTCCGCATAAATGAAGATCTGCGGAAGCATCAGCAGCCCCCCCACCGCCCAGGCGATCACGGCAAGCCCGGGGCTCCCGGTCGCCCGCTGCACTGGCGCGATATTGATGAACACGCCGCTGCCGATCACCAGCCCCACGATGACCGCCACCATCTGGAACAGATTGAGTTCCCGCTTAACTTCGCTCATGGATCTCCTTCCGTGCCTCTGTTTCCGCGGAGGGCAGAATAAAAGCCGTGGATGAAAATTCCGGAACGAGCTGCCCCGATTCCGTCACGCTGAGGCCGATGCGGAAAGTGTCGAGAAGCTCCAGAATATCCCGCTGGTGCCGGAGGTCCGGACAGCCGGGATGGCCCGGGCTTCGCCTCCGGCTTCCGGCAACGCCCAGTTCCCGGTTGATGCGTTCGTGCAGCAGGCGGCAGAGGGTCTCGGTCAGCTCGGCGGCCAGGCCGTGAAGCATAAAGTATTCGGCATAATGTCCGTCACGGTACAATGCTGCCGAACGTTCCACGACCTTCTTTCCCGCCGTTACCGCTATCAGGGGCAGGAAATGCTCTCCGCCGGATCCGGAGAATAAACCGGTTCGCGGTGCCGTTTTGCTGATGCCGGGAAATTCCCAGCGGTATTTTCCGCTGACGGTCAGCGTGGAAGCATCGGAAGTAACGGGAAAATACCCGTACACCGCACGGCCCCCGATACTCTCGGCAAGCTTCAGATCCTCCAGCAGGAAGGCGAGATAGTCCTCTCCGCCCTTTTTCATTTCCCACCGGGCACGGAAGAGAGTCCGTGTATCCATTGCCGCGACCAGGGTCCCGGCCGGATAGCGAAGCACCTCGGAATTCCCGGTAAAGGGTACGTTTAAACGGTGGCTGCACATACATGCTTTGCTTATGTGTGAATATCCTGCGCGTTCTTCCAAATATACGCAATGTCACCGTATGCAGTGCAATGATTATTTTTTTTTGAGGTCGCGGACCGGCCCGGAGATCACAAGACGTTAGCATCTCCGCAAAAAGCCGGTCCGGAGGGAATCGCCGGGCTAATCGGAACCTAAGACCGGGTATTATCAGGTGTCCGGCGCGCAACAGCCGCACTTTTTTTCATTTCTGTCAGACATTCCGGGAAATATTTTTCTCAAGTCATACTAATCGGTCATATTGGCGCATTATATTTTATGGCATGGTATTTGCAAGATTATAACTGATGCTTTTACCGCAACGCCTTGGCGTTGATGCGGTAAAGTGTTGAAAAGCAAAACGCAAATCCGGAGCACGGCGGAAACCGACGCCTGCTGTCCGGAAACATAAAAGGAGTGATATTATGAGTAAGATTATCGGAATTGACTTAGGGACGACAAATTCTTGTGTCTCGATCATGGAGGGGAATGAACCGAAAGTACTGGTCAATGCGGAAGGAAACCGCACGACCCCTTCTGTGGTGAGTTTTAAAAAAGACGGTGAACGCCTGGTGGGAGCGGCTGCAAAGCGGCAGGCCGTGACGAACCCGAAACATACCGTTTCCAGCGTAAAACGTTTTATGGGCCGCATGTACGATGAGGTGGCCAACGAGATCAGTGAAGTGCCCTTTACCATTGAAAAAGGCAAGAACAAGGACGTCCGCATCCGGATCGACAACAAGACTTATTCTCCCCCGGAAGTCTCCGCAATGGTCTTGCAGAAGATGAAGCAGATCGCGGAAGACTATCTCGGTGAAAAGGTGACGGACGCCGTTATCACGGTTCCGGCCTACTTTAATGATTCACAGCGCCAGGCGACCAAGGATGCCGGAAAGATCTCCGGCCTGAACGTGAAACGCATCATCAATGAGCCGACGGCCGCGGCGCTTGCCTACGGCCTCGATAAAGGCAAAGAAGAGAAAGTCGCTGTTTTCGATCTCGGCGGAGGTACCTTCGATATCTCCATCCTTGAGATCGGCGAAGGGGTGTTCGAAGTCAAATCCACCAACGGCGACACCCACCTGGGCGGCGATGATTTCGATCAGAAGCTGATCGACCATCTGATCGCCGAATTCAAGAAACAGGAAGGCATTGACATCTCCAAGGATGCCATGGCGGTACAGCGGCTGAAAGAGGCTGCCGAAAAAGCCAAGATGGAGCTTTCTTCCTCCATGCAGACCGATATCAACCTTCCCTACCTGACCGCAGATGCTTCGGGTCCCAAACATATGAACCTGTCCCTGACCCGTGCGAAGTTCGATCAGCTCACCGCGGATCTGGTCGGCCGCGTGCGGAAACCCTGCGACAGTGCGCTGAAAGACGCGGGCCTAAGGCTTCCGATATCGATCGAGATCATTCTGGTGGGAGGTTCCACCCGGATCCCCGCCGTACAGAAGATCGTCAAGGATATTTTCGGAAAAGAGGCCAACAAGACGGTGAACCCGGACGAAGTGGTTTCCGTCGGCGCCGCCATTCAGGGCGGGGTCCTGCAGGGTGATGTGAAGGACGTGCTGCTCCTGGACGTGATCCCGCTGTCACTGGGGATAGAGACCCTCGGCGGTGTTTTCACCAAGCTGATCGAACGCAATACCACGATCCCGGTGAAAAAGTCCGAGATCTTCAGTACGGCCGCCGACAATCAGCCCCAGGTGGAGATCCACGTACTGCAGGGCGAAACGTTCGCAGGCCAGTTGCATAACAAGACCCTCGGACGCTTTATCCTTGACGGCATTCCGCCCGCACCGCGCGGCATTCCACAGATCGAGGTTACCTTCGATATCGATGCGAACGGCATTATGAACGTTTCCGCAAAGGACAAGGCGACCGGCAAGGAACAGAACATCCGCATTGAATCTTCCAGCGGCCTGACGGAAGAGGAGATCGAGAAAATGAAGAACGAAGCGGACAAACATGCCGAAGAAGATGAAAAATTCCGGAAAAAGGTCGAAATCCGCAATCAGGCCGAACAGGTGCTTTTCTCGACCCGGAAATCCCTCGAAGATTTCGGCGACAAGGTCGACGAATCCGAGAAAAGCCGGTTGAAAACGCCCTTGAGGAACTCGAAAAGGTCAAAGAGAGCGACAACGTTGACGATATCAAGGAAAAGATCGACGCCGTCAACCAGGCAATGACCAGCATCTCTGAAAAGATCTACGCACAGGCACAACAGCAGCAGCAACAGCAGCAACAACAGCAAGACGGCGCAGAAAGCGGGACCGGAGGAGAACAGAAAAAGGCGGAAGACGTCGAAGACGCTGACTATGAAGTGGTAGACGACGACGAGAAGAAGAAGTAAGGTCCCCTTTGATCGACACAGCAAAAGAAACCCCTGCTTCGCGGCAGGGGTTTTTACTTTTAAGCCGGAATAATTATTATTGTTTTTTTTGTTATTTTTTCATATTTTGGTGAGTAGAGAATATACAAGCATGGCAGGACACTGGACAATGAAATGCGCACTTTACCTTCCGTTTGCACTTCATGAAATGCCGCCGTTACGTTGTGATGAGGTTTTTCTCCGGAATAAGCTTCATGCATTCTGCCGGATTTCCCGCCGGCACCAGCATCCTTCATGCCGTAAAGTAATGATCTGTAATATTGAGTAAATAACCCTTAACAGGAGGTGTATGATGAAATTTTGGAATTTCGTCCTCAATTGTGTCTGATCGTCGGCATTATTGCTTTTGCCGTCGGCGTACTGGTAAGTTTCCTGATCAATCTGATCCTGCACGGGACGGCCGCCGTCCTCTGGGGTGACATGTTCAGGATCGCTGTTGTCGTCGGCGTCATGGTCCCGCTTGCCGAGTATGTAAAGGTAGAAAAGAAGGACTGACCTTCGTTAAAAAGTCCTGGTGATCATTAAGACCTCCCGGCAGGGTACGGAAGTTCTCCGCCCTGCCGGAAAGGTTTTTTTTTTACTCAAATTTCTATTTAAGCGCGGAAAGAGTCCTGTCCCACTTTCCAGAAAAGCGGCGGCGGGGAATCCGGTGACATTATAGAAGCAGCCGTCGATCTTCCGTACAAAATTTGCCTGCAGGTCCTGTATCCCGTACGCCCCGGCCTTGTCCATGGGTGATTCGCTGTCGATATAGGCGGATATTGCTTCCGGCGACAGTTCCCGGAAGGTGACGGCGGTGCTTTCATATTCGCAGGTGTGCGCAGGGAACGGGAGCGGTTGGTGAGCGCGAACGCGGTGATAACCTCATGGGTCCTTCCGGACAGGGTGTTCAGGATCCGGAAGGCGTCTTCCCGGTCCCGGGGTTTCCCGAGGATCTGACCCCGGTACAGCACGATCGTATCTGCGGAGATGACCAGTGCCTCCGGATAGCGTTCTGCGATCTGTGCCCCCTTTTCGACTGCCAGGCGCATGACGTGCCCGACCGGGGTTTCGCCGGTTTGCAAGTCCTCATGCAAGATGCGCCGGCAGGCAGGTGAATTCCAATCCATTGCCTCCAGGATCTTTTTGCGCCGGGGAGAGGCCGAAGCGAGGATCAGCGGGGATGTCGCTCCTGAGGATCATGGCAGGATCATCATCTTGTTTTGGCGGGTGAAAACGCGGTCGTCCGTCTCGATCTCAAGAACATAAAAATAGACGCCGGCGGCCAGGGGGTTCCCGTAGTCATCGCTCGCCTGCCAGGGAATCGCATTGAAGCCCCTGCTTACCCACCGGTCCTCAAGCCTTGAGACCGGTTTGCCGGATATCGTGTAAACGCGCACAACGGCATTCCCTTCCACCGCGCTGGAAAACGTAATATCCGTATTGTCCTTGAAGGGGTTCGGGAAGTTGACCAGGTGGCGGATGAGTTCGCTGTCATCGTGGATGACGGTGAGGGACAGTTCCGCCCGGGAAAAATTATTGTAGTTGTCGAAGGCGCTGATCTCAAGGTGGTGCTCGCCTTCGTCAAGGTAATTGCCGACCGGGAATTCGACGTATCCCTGGGTATAATCATCCCGGTGATAGGAGAACAGCTCGCTCAGATCAACGGTGGCGGCACCGTTGTCAATCTGCATTTCCAGCACATGGCCGGCCGTCCCGGTGATGTTGATACCGCTCTGGTCGCTGAACACGATACGTATCCTGCTGGTATCGTAAAGGACGGCGCCGTGATTCAGCAGCAGGCCATTGGAATGCAATGCGATCTCCGGGCCGGTGACGTCGGACTCCGCGTCGGGATTGATGCCGCCCACGTGAAGGGTGTCCACCGCCGCCGTCCCTTCCAGGCGGTGATCGGAGTTCCAGTACATCATGCGGACCTTCCCGCGGTTACCATGATACTGGATGTCCTTGGGAATAAAGACCTCGCTGGAAAAAGCGCCCGCTTCGAACGAGACATTCCCGTTGAACAGCCGGCTTCCCTGCAGGTAACAGGAAAACCTGGGAAATATCCCCGAAAGAATTGTAAACATAATCCCTGCTTACCCGGTAGTTGTTATCGTAACCGACGATCCGCCCCTCAAGGTCCGGGTCCTGTATCCGTGTTCCCTCCCGGTCCAGGGCGTGCCCGCTGACCGCTATGCGGTCCAGGGCGCGCAGGGTGTCGCTGCCGACATGGTCGATCATCCCCGCATCCTGGGGGAAGGCCGGGACCAGGCTGGGGATCGCCGAACAGCATGAATTTCATATTGTTGTTGATCCTGGAGGTCCCGTAAACATTGTTGGATTCGTTCTTGGCGTACAGCATGGCATCCCCCAGGAGCGGCGTGTACGCAAAGTCTGGATTCCCCGTGAAAAGGCCGGTCATGAGATCCTCCACGAATTTCACGTCCGCCGAGGAACTGCTGCCGTGAAAAACACTGCGCACGGTGGCGATCGTCGCGATCGCACCGTTCGCATCGAGGGTGACGATCGCTTCCGCCGCGCTCTGAAAGTCCGGCGTATCGGAGCGCCCCCAGCTGCAGGTGGCGGCCAGGATAATCGGATAGCGCCGGTTGACGTTCAGGCGCTGAAGGTCGTTCTTGACGAACACTTTCTCCTGGGTCCAGACGGAGGCGTCCCCGTGCCCGTAAAATTTCACGAAGGCCGCACCGTTCAGGAAAGTCTCCATGATATCCTCGCGGGCGCCGTCCCGTCCCATGGTCTGCAGCTCGGTGACGAAACGCTCGGGATATTCCGTCAGGTAGATCTTTTTGCTCTGTATGACCTTCGGAAGATACTGGTCATGCAGGCGTTCGGAGTCGCGGATAAATGCCGTCTGTCCGACAAAGCTCGGTCCCTGGGCAAGGTCCGTGGGGTCGTCCGCCACCAGCATGGCGTTCAGCTGCCATTCCCCGGGATTCTCACGGTTGTCGTATTCGATGATCTTATCCACTACTGCGCGGGTTTCCTCGATACTGTTCGACGGGATCCTTCCTACCGCCATATCGTTCGTTACATCTTCGGCACTGCTGACCATCACAAAAATGTCATCGCAGGGCCATGTGACTCCCGTTTCGTACAAATACGGGATGTGAACGGGATCGGAATAGATGCGGTTCTGATAATCGTAATGCCCGTCGCCCAAAAGCAGCACATAGCGCGGACCGGGATCCGGGGCGTGGCGATAAACATTGCTTAGGAAATGCCGGATCGCATGGGGATCGCGGTTCCCGGCGTTGAACTGTCCTGCGATTTCCCTGTAGCTCTTCACAAGCGTTCTCAGCGGGCGGGTAAGTCGGCTTTCCTTGTGTCCGGCCAGCCGCCGGGCCTCCGTGAGAAAAGCTTCCGGTGTGATAATGATGAGGTCCTTCTGTTCGGCACGGGTCCTCCGTGTTCACAGGGGAGTACCCTGTCAGGAGCGTGAGGCTTTCCGGAGAGCGAACGCCCCTCGTTCAGCACGTGGTAGGAAGCGCCGGATCCCGAGGCGGGAACGCGGATCGCGGCCGTGGAGCCGGAGACGGGATAATAATCCGTGTTGAAGGGGTCCTCCACGTCAAAGACATAGGAGACCGATCCCGTCAGTCCGCTTACCTGCACCCTGAGCGGCACTTCACCCGGGGGAAACCAAAGGGAAAGCGCACCGTCGATCGCTTCCGTCCGCGAAGGATAAATAATATCGATATAGTCCAGGAAACCCTCGCTGGCCGCAAATTCCCCGCGGTAACCGACCTCCAGCTCAAATTCCCTTTCCAGAAGCCCGTTGTCCAGGAACAACTGCCCTCCCTGGCGATGGCGCTCTCATAACCGTAGCTTTCGGCGCTTTTGGCATTTGAAAAGGACAATTCGTAAAGCAGGGAGTCGGGAAGCCGGACCTCGAATTCATGGGCGCCCGCACTCGTGACCCCGAAACCCAGGCGCAGTGCCGCCGGAACGTCCTCATTCCGGTAGATGCGGTCCAGATAAAAAGGAAAGGTATTGCTTGCGGAAAGGCGTTCGCCCAGCCAAAGTTCCCCTCCCTTGGCCGGGTTGATCCGTTCGTTTTCGTAATGCAGTCGCTGATAGGTATGGTCCTGTGGGACCTCGGAGCCGTGAAAGTTCGGAACATCCGTGTCCATGCGGCGCGGAGCTTGTCCGGAAGAACCCGCAAAAAGCCGGAAATGCTGGACGCTTTCATAGCTGTTGCGCACAAAACGCTGCGAGCGGATATCAGCGTTGTCGCTTCCGCGTTCCCAGGCGGATGCCGGCGACGCGTAAAAGACCCACTGGTCATCGGCGGAATCCGCACCGCTCAGGAAAAGCATTGGAACTTCTTTCAGGTGAAAGACGGAGCTGTCGGGAAAGCTGTCGCGCAGAGGGGCGCCGAAGGTGCGTCCGGCAAAAGGATGAAGGTCATCGTCACTGAAGGAGGCACTGACGCCGGCCACCTCCAGCCTGGAACGCTTTATAGAATAGATACCTTCCTCGCTGACCGTCAGGTCAAGCCACTTGCCGGTGAATTCGGAGGCTTTCCCGAAAGACGGTGCCTGCGTTGTGCTGATGCTCCGCAGGCCGTCGGCATATTCCTTGTTCACGAAAAAGCGGTTGCTGATGTCCGGCTCCGCCCGGCCGGACGCAGTGTGCATATCCGCACGGCACCTGAAGACGGGTGGCCACCCGTCCGTTCTTTAGGAAGGGCTTGATCGTCAGGTAAACGAATTTCCGGTCCCGGTACTGCAGGACCCTGCTCACGCTGAACAGCTCCTGTTCCGGGGAATGCATGTTCCGTTGCTTCGCTTTCCAGGACGCTTACGTCGATGTCCGGCACCCTTCCTCCGACGGCGAGAGGCAGCTGAAGGATCTCGTAGACGGCGTCTCCGTCCGTGACCATATTGTTGGTATGGTCGAAGGAATAACGGGTGAAACGCCGGTCGCCCTCGTACCATTGATACGCGTGGAACTCGCCCAGTTCGGCCTCGATGAGCAAAGTTCGGTCGTCGGGATAGCGGATGTCAAGGTCTTTTGCGGCGGTGAACACCGTTGCCAGGGAAAGGATGACCAAAGCAGCGTTTCGCTTTTTCAATATGTGTTTCCTTAATATTTACACCGTTTACATTATGCCGGTAACGATGTTCCTAATTTATCCGCATTTTTTTTCTATTGCAAGCACTGGCTGTTTGAAACTATATTTGCGCATGTACTTTACCGTTGACAGAAGATCATCCGTTTTTTCCGCCCGGGCGGGGACGATCCGGACGGATCACGGCAGTATCGGAACCCCCGCGTTCATGCCGGCGGCACGCATGCCACCGCGAAAGCGCTTTCCAATGACGAGCTCGAGTCCGCCGGGGCACAGATCATCCTCGGCAATACCTATCATTCGTACCTCCGGCCGGGCATGGAGGTCATGGAAGCCGCCGGGGACTGCATCAGTTCATGAACTGGGGAAAACCCATCCTGACCGATTCCGGCGGGTTCCAGATCTTTCCCCTGGCCCACCTGAGGAAGACCGAAGGGAACGTCACCATCTTCCGTTCGCACATCGACGGAAGCCTGCACCGCTTCTCCCCGAAGTAAGCATTGATATCCAGCGCACGCTCGGCAGTGACATCGTGATGGTCTTCGACGACGACCCCTACCCTGTGACCGCCGGACGGCCGAACACTCTCTGAAGGTCACGCACCGTTGGGAGAAGCTGTCGAAGGCCCGTTTCCAAAGCACGGAGGCAAGGTGGGGCCACTCGCAGGCGCTCTCCGCCATCGTCCAGGGCAGTGTTTACGAGGACCTGCGCTACGAGAGCGTGAAACGCCTGACGGACGAAGGCTTTGACGGGTATGCGATCGGCGGCCTGGCCGTGGGCGAACCCAAGGAGATCATGTATGATCTGACACAAAGGTCTGCGACCGGCTTCCCGGAGACCGTCCGCGCTACCTGATGGGGTGGGAAAACCCGAGGATATCCTGCAGTCCGTCGCACGCGGCGTGGACATGATGGACTGCGTGCTGCCGACACGGAATGCGCGCAACGGTTCCGTCTACACGTGGGACGGCAAGATCAATATCAAGAACCGGCAGTACAGGACGGATTTTACCCCCCTGGACCCCACATGCGGCTGCTACGCCTGCAAGAACCACAGCCGGGCCTACATGCATCACCTTTACCGCCGGAATGAGATCCTCGGCATGCGGCTGAACAGCATCCATAACATCTATTTTTTCCTCGAACTGACCCGCCGGGCGCGGGAAGCGCTGATGGAAGACCGTCTTAGGCATTCTACCGGGATTCTCTTCAACCGCTATCCCGTGGAAAAGGACCACAGCGAAGCGAACATCGTGCACCGGGAGAACCGGCGGAGAAAGCATATGGATGCGAATGATTCCAAAGACAACGGCTGATCCTCAAACGTACTCCACACGTCTCTTCGTCTCTCAGTCTCTCAGTCTCTTCGTCTCTTCGTCCCTGAGTCTCTTGTTCTCAACATACTCGACAACTAGACAACTCAACAATCTTTACAGGTCTCCGCCGAGCGACCAGAGCCGACCGGGGCCCCATGAATTCCCGGCCGTTGTATTCCCAGGCGAGGTCGATGCGCAGGAGCGCGAATCCGAGATAGATCCGCACGCCGCCGCCGACAGATCCGATCAAATCCTCCCAGCGGTTCCCGAAAGGCCACCACTGATCATTCCGG
This sequence comes from Fidelibacterota bacterium, assembly GCA_034520235.1. Classification (GTDB taxonomy): domain Bacteria; phylum Fidelibacterota; class Fidelibacteria; order Fidelibacterales; family Fidelibacteraceae; genus M50B103. The sequence goes on along the minus strand of JAXHNS010000001.1, from coordinate 805,201 downwards.
ATCAGCTGCAGATCTTGGCTCCAGGCGGCTCCCGCATCCGCAAACAGCACGCCGCGAATCTGGAAAAAGCTGACCGGCGGCAATCCAAATTTTGCGTATTCGATAAAGGGGAAACGCAATTCGGCATTGAAAAGCATGAACTTGTCACCCCAGGTCCGGAACATGGTCGTGCCGCGCACCGGCATGATGTATTCACTGTAGGTAATACAGGCTGAGCTGTTCGGAAAAGCTTTCTCCCGAACCGCCAAGGATGGGTGCCTCGGGATTATAGTGGTAGTTTATCCAGTTGTTCACACCGCCCAGCAAAAAGGTCTGGGGGTTCGGGCCGAAAGATGCGCCTCCGTGGAAACGGAAGGCCAGGTGATATTGTTCGGTAATCTTCAGGTAATTGCGGTAATCCAGCTTCGCCGTATAGAAGGCAGGGGTTTTCGGCGTCAGTTTCGGGGAAAGCGTCAGGCTCAGCCGGTAGCGGCTTCCGTCCATGGGGGCGGTATAGCTGAAAACGGTGTTGTCCTTGACAAAGGCAAGTTCCGCCTGGTATTCGTGGATGTCCTCGTCATACTGTTCCGCAATCTCCGGATCGTCCAGCAGGTCCCGCTTGACATAAAAATAGCCGTGATTGAATTCAAAACGGTAGTGCCGGTTCAGGGGATAATCTGCAATAAGGAACAGGCTCCGTTTCGTGTACCGGGTGACAAAGAACCCGTAGGGGTTGGTGTCGGACACTTCGCCGGGGATGTGCGTTGCATAGTTGTCCGATTCGTTCATCAGGATCAGGCCGAAATTGGGCCGGAGCCGGCGGTAATAATAGGCCAGCGCGTAGTCGCTGTTCTTCAGGTCGATATACATGTCCGTCCCGATGTAGACCTGATGGTCGCCCATTACGTCACTGAACATGAAGGTCGCCTGCCCCTGCACCCCGTAAAAAGTGGAATAACCGAACTGGCTGTCCACAAGGTCCAGGGAAAATTTCGTCTTGTACGGCTTGTCGATATAATTCCCGGATTCGTCAATGATCTGGCTGCTGTCAAGGGCCACATCTCCTGAATCGGTGTATTCATAGGTCCGGAATATTCCGGCACGAAAACATAGCCGGTATATTCCGAATGGCGCTCGACCTCCTGTCCCCTTTTATAAAACGGACCTCTTCTTTCTCAGAGGCGGGCTCGTCCTGCTTTTCCCGCCGCCGGGCCGCAATCATTGCTTCGGTGGTATCTTCCGGAAAAAGGTTGGCAAGTTCACGGAAACGGGTCGGCTTCAGTTCCTTTTTCTCCGCCTCAAGGGGTGATTCATCCTGAAGATATCCCAGCCCCTGTCCTTGAAGGCGCAGAAGATCAGGATCTTGCCCGAACGGTCGAGGTTCAGATGGAAAACGCCACCCACGGCATTCGTGACCGGATAGGGATCTTCCTCCGGAGTATCGATATAAATATTGAATACTCCGTTCCTGTCCGAGGTGTAGATCAGCCCCCGTCCCATCGGGTCCGCGTAGGGATAATTCTCGTCATGATCCGTCCGGGTCAGGGCGGTCTTTTCCCCGCTTGCGGCGTCCACCTTCCAGATATCAAGCTGATAGGGATGCCGGCGGGTGCGGGCCGCTTCACTTTTCAGGCTTTCACGGACATAGACGATAGAGGCACCGTCCGGGGTCCACTGTAGGATTTTCGTCCGCCGGCGTGTCCTTCGTAATGTTGACAAGACTGTCGGTACCGACATGGTAGATATATATGTCGCTTTGTTCACCGTTGTGCCCCGAAAAGGCGATCACATCGCCGTTACGGGGATGAAAGGCGGCGGAAAAAACCCCTTCCAGCTCGTCCATGTGATAGAACTGCTGTTTCCCGCTTTCTACGTCTACAATGACCAGTGCGTCGTGCCTCCCGCTTTTGGCGGCAAAAACAATGCTTTTGGAGTCCGGCGACCAGGAAATGCCCGGCGCAAGCCATTTGAGTTCCTCCAGAGACGCTTTCCGCTGTCCCCGGACAAGCTGGCGGATGATGCTGCCTTCCTGGACGTCCATCAGAAAGATATCCGCATAGCCTTTTTTATCGCTCATAAACGCGATCTTGGCACCGTCGGGAGAGATGGCGGGAGCGATATTCTGCGTATTGCGCATTTCCTCGTGATCGGTCAGGCGGACGGACAGCTTCCGGATATCCTCGCTGTGACTGATTTCGGGCCAGTAAAGTTCTTTCAGGTAATGGTGCCATACCTCGGTGAATTCTTTTTTGGACATATTGAAGGTGTACTGGATGGCCTTGTCGACGCTGTGGTAGATCTTCAGTTTGGTGTAGAATTCCGTCAACTTCTGATATCCGTACACCTCCCGGATGAATTTGAAGACGCTCTGGCCGCCCTTGTAGGCGTAATAGCCGGTGAGGGCATCCAGCGGGTAGGATTCGAACTGGCTGTGGTAGGTGAAGTCCCGCATGAACATGTCCGCCTCCGTATCCCAGCGGGAGGATTCATATTCGGCCGAACCTTCCGCCAGCCAGAGGGGAATGTTCAGGCGCACCGCCCCGGAGATCAGGGACTGGATGCTGCCTCCGTAGTAAAGGTCGTTCATGAAGGCATGTATCAGCTCATGATGGATCACATGCCGGAAATCCCTGTAGGACCCTTCAAAGGGGATTACCACACGGTTCTTGAACAATTCGGTAAAGCCCCCGACACCTTCCGGCATGTACTGGTTCACCGTGTTGGTCTGCTGAAAATCGTTATGACTGTCGTAAACGATGATGGCATAGCGCTTTTTCAGGTCCCAGTCCAGAAGTGTGCTGATCGACGCGTAGGCTTCTTCCGCCTTTTCGGCGCAGAAACCCGAGATGGTCTTATTGTCGCCGTTATAATATATGTTAAAATGCTGGCTCTGGATAAAATTCCAGTCAAAAACGTTGTACTGCACCTTATTCTGGCCGAACTGCGCCAGTGCGGGCCCGGCAATAAGGATCGCGGCAACCATGATCCGTGCGACGGTGCTCTTGGATTTCCCGTAGCGGTCGTTTTTCAGTTCAATATCTCCCTTCGATGCCGACCATACGTGATCGTTGTGTTTATTGTGACGCTAGGGCTTCGAACATTCACTGTACCCTGTAAATCCCGGAATTTGAATTCCGCAGAACGATGATTGTTTCTTTGTTTTTAAAAGGAGCCTTCATTTTTCAATGTTCAGCTTCTTTTCAAGGAAGGAACATATCTCCCGGTGGATGGCGTCCACCGGCCGGTTCCCGTCGATCAGTATGCAGCGTTGCGGCTCGTTTTCCGCGATGGCCCGGTATCCCTGCTGTACGCGCTGTTTGAACGCCTGCGATTCGCTTTCCAGGCGGTCCGGGTCCGCTGCCCGGCCGACACGTCCCGAGGCCGTATGCAGTTCAGTATCAATGATGAAGGTCAGGTCCGGGACCAAGTCATGGGCGCCGGTCATATTGAGCCGGCGGATAAGGTCCAGGGGCAGCTGCCTTCCGTAACCCTGATAGGCGGTCGTCGAATCGTAAAACCGGTCGCTGATCACAATACCGCCCTTGTTCAGGAAAGGCAGGACCTCTTCCGTGACAAGCTGGCTCCGGGCCGCCGCGTAAAGTAGCAATTCCGTGCGGGGGTCCATCTCCGCATGCGCCGTGTTCAGCAGGATGCCGCGCACCGCGTTCCCGATGGCGGTATGTCCCGGATCAAAGCAATACAGGACGGGAGAATGCCGGGAAAGCAGATCCGCGCAGCGTTTTGCCTGAACGCTTTTTCCCGAACCGTCGATGCCCTCAAAGGTGATGAACATAATTGTTCCGCCTTTTCCTTTTATCCGGCACGAGGATCACCCTGCCGATTTCACAATGTTCGATCTTCCCGAAATAGATGCGGTGATGATCGCCTTCCGGGGGTATTTTCCCGGATCCAGTCCTGCAGGAAGTGGGTTTCATCCATATCCTGCCAGTAGATCTTTTTGCAGGCGATGACAAGGTCGGCTTCCCGGTAAGCCGGCGCCTGCACGCCAAGGACGGGCTGCGGGGTAAGCCCCGCAACGGCAAGTTTGTCGGGGACGTCCCTGCCCGATACGGAGCCGAGGTAGGACAGGGCCTTTTGATACTTTTTCGGAAAATGGCTGAGGGTAAAGGTGTCATAGGTGTTCATGAATCCGTAGGTATGGCGGGAGGGCCGTACGACCACCTGGGCGAAGGGAGTGCTCCACATCGTCCCGAGACTCCCCCAGGCCACCGTCATGGCGTTGTAATCGTTTTTCTCCAGGTCGCCGGCCGTCAGCAGGAACCATTCGTTTTCCCAGATATCCCCCGGCTTCATCACCAGTTTGTGAATATTGATCCTTTTCCTTTCCATGATGCTTCCTCCTTTCAAAAAAAATAGTAACATTTTTTGCGATTTAAAATTAAATTCTCCCCGTTCATGCAAATAATAAGGAGTATAGATGAAAGCGTTAAAATTTGTCTGTCCCAAATGCGGCAGCAACCGGTACGAGCTCGACGAGATCCGCACCGCCGGCGGGGGCCTCAGCAAGCTTCTGGATGTGCAGAATAAAAAATTCACCGCCCTGGTCTGCGAACGGTGCAAATACACGGAATTCTACCGGGCGAAAAGCAGCATGCTCGGCAATATCTTTGATCTCTTCGTTGGCGGATGACATGCAGGCCCGCATGGCTTAAACGTCTTCTGCGGCTTTGATCTCATCAATGTACCAGGTCATGATCTTCTCAAACTCCTCATTCTTCCGGTATCCGATCTTCTTGTAGCGTATGATCCCGTGCTTATCGATCACAAAGAGGGTTGGAATGCCCTTGACCCCGAAGGCGTCGTTCAGGCCGTCGGCATAATACACGGGAAATTGATATCCGTGCTCCCGGATAAAGGGAGGCACAAGATACCTGTCCCTGTCGGTCGAGACCGCGATGATCTCCACCTCCCCGTCATTGCGGTATTTCATATACAGGTCGTTCAGGTGCGGCAGTTCTTCTTTACAGGGCGGGCACCAGGTCGCGAAAAAACTGACGATCAGTATCTTGCCCCGGAGATCCTCACTGCTGACCCTGCCGGAATCAATGCCTTCCAGTTCAAATTCCGGCATGGGCAGGTTGAGTTCGTCCGCCAGGAGGTCCTGACGCATGATATTCCTGCCGACAAAGACGGTCTTGTCGATCATGGTCCTGATCTCGGCCTTTGAATATCCCAGAAGCGAAGCGGTATCGTTGATCTGCTCTTTCGCAGGTTCGCTTCCCGGGTTCATCTGCAGCGCATCGATGCTTGCCAGCAGCGAGGCTTCGTAACGGTTCAGGCGCTTCAGCACTTCTGCATAATTCAGCAGGATGTCGGTATCCTTGTGTATCTTGATCAGCGACTCATAGACGCGGAAGGCATCGGTAAGGCGGCTGCGCCCTGCCAGCAGCTGCGCATAGTTGTCGCTGATCGCCGCACGGTAGGCGTTCACCCGTTCGTACAGCTCTGCCTCATCGAGATCGCGGTCCCGGTAATGACGCCGGGCCGAAGCAGTAAAGCCTTCGGAATGCGCCCATGCATGCGCCTGTCCGGCGGCGGAGAACACGGAATCCCGGAGCACCGGATCTTCCGGTCCGATCTCCGAGAGAAAGCCCAGGGTAAGTGCCTTGGAAAAAATATTGTCATACTGCCGGTATATCTCAAGTACCTCACGGTGATCGCCGGGCCGCTCCTTCTCCACCGTCAGCGGCAGGATCTCCTCGCAGGCCGCATAGAGCTCCGCATCTTCCCGGTCCCGGTGCTTCATGATGAAGGAGAGGCGCTTCTGATAGTCGAATCCCTCGGTCCTGTCCCCGGTCAGGCCGGCGCAGCCGCTGAGGACAATCAATGTGATCAGAATGAGGCTCGCATGTTTCATCGTATCTCCCGGATTTATTTAAAGATGTCGGTTGACAGGCGGAGTGATATGAGGTGACTGCTCCCGAGGTCGCCTTTCACGGAGGGCCGGAAGGCATAATTGACATCCAGCAGGGGAAGCCCGATCTCCACTCCCGCATGAAGGCCTTCCTTGTGACGGTAGCCGATCCCGGCGGAAAAGGCGCCCCGGTACTGCACCCGGAATACCGGCATGATGTCAAGGGCGGCGAACTCGCCGAGGCGGAAAAGGGCATAGTCGAGATCCTGCCGGAAGGAAATGCCGGCGGAGATACCGGGCAGGAAGCGGAAATCCCCGGCCTCAACGGGAATAAGCCAGGCGCCCTTCACCTTCGGGGCATAGAACTGCGTGCTTCCGTTGCTGAACACCGTCATGGCGGAGGGCAGGTTCCGGACCGCATACAGCGAGCGGACATGTTTTCCCTCGTGCTGGGCGTACATGTCAAAGGAAAGGCCGTATCCCCGGGCGCCGATGAGGTCGGTGAACAGAAGGCCGAAGCTGATCCCGGAGGTCCAGGCCCCTTTCTCAAAAAGCGGGACACCCAGGTGCAGCGCATAATTGGCGATCCCCGCATAGCGGATATTGTCATAGTCGAGGATCTCATTTTCATCCAGCACCCCGTTCCCTTCTCCGCGGTCGCCCGTGCCGGGGATGCCGTCCTCCCCGTAGTCCAGAAGGGCGTTCCGTGAATCGGGGATATCCGTGATCCCTATGCGGGATATCATCAGGCCGAGAACCCGGCCCCGGAGATCGAAGGCATAGGCCGCGGAACTTGCCGTCACCTCGTTACGGAACCAGGAGGCATGATACAGGTACAGCGGTTTCGGGGAATTTCCCTTTAGTCCCGCGGGATTGATAAGGGTGTTTTCACTGCCGCTGCTCATCAGGCCATAAGCGGTGCCGTACAGGCTCGCCCCGGGCCCTGCAGCAGGGTCAGATGGTCATTCCCGTAACTGAAATAGCCCGCCTGCAGAAAGAGCGGCAGGGCCGCAGCGACGGCAAACAGTGATTTGATGATCGTTTTTTGTTTCATGCCGGCCTGAATATAAGCATTTTTCACCCCCGATGTTCCTTGTTTTTTTGCCTCTTTCCGGAAGCGGCCGGAACCCGTCGGGAATACCGTTCTGCATAAAATACCAGGAATCATTTTTTCTTTATCAGTTTCCCGTTGTCCAGGTAATAGTTTATTTCCGCGATACCGGCGATATGTTCATCATGCGTTACCAGGAAAAAGGTCTGGTCCATGTCCTTCTGTATCGTTTTGAACAGTTCCAGCACGCGGGCGCTGGTTGCTTTGTCAGAGATCTCCGTGGGCTCGTCCGCCAGCAGGATATCGGGCGAATTGATCAGGGCCCGTCCGACCACCGTGCGCTGTTTTTCCCCGCCGGAGATCTCCGCCGGATAATGGTGTGCGCGTCCGGCGATGCCCAGGTAATCCAGCATTTCACGGGACTTTTTCAGCGCTTCCGCTTTCCGCACTCCCGCGATCATCAGCGGCATGGCGACATTCTCCTCAATGGTGAATTCGGGAAGCAGGTAATGGAACTGAAAGACAAAACCGATGTGTTTCAGGCGAAAAACGGCAAGCCGGCTTTCCGTCATGTGCGTGACTTCCCGGCCCGCGATCCGTATCCCGCCGGAATCGGGGGCATCCATGGTCCCGATAATATTCAGGAAGGTGGATTTCCCGGAACCGGACGGACCCATCAGCGAGATGAACTCGCCGCGGCGGACGGTAAGGTCGATGTCCTTCAGGACCTGAAGTTTCTGACTTCCGGACATGTAGCTTTTCGACAGGTCTTTCACTTCAATGATGGTTTCCATAATTAATCCGTTATTGTTTTGTTTTAATGGCGTCCAGGGGTTTGATGCGGCCGGCGCGGCGGGCGGGAAGCAGCGAGGAGATGCTGATCAGGGCCGAAACCGTCAGCAGGGTAAAACCCACATCCCGGAACTTGACGACAACGGGGACATATCTGAAAATGTAGACATCGTTGCCGCCCGGCATCACGAAAAGGGAAAATACTGCTGAACCAGCAGCAATGCGACGGCAATCACGGCGCCCGCGGCCATGCCGAGGCCGCCGGTGTACCAGCCCAGCCGGAAATAGATCCGGGAGGCGTCTTTGGGCCCGCAGCCCATGCTCTGCAAAATGCCGATCTCCCACTTTTTCTCCAGCAGGAGCATGACCATCGAGCTGATCAGGTTGAAGCCGGCAAGGATGACGATCAGGTTGAGCGCAAGGAAGGTGGCGTATTTTTCGACTTCCATGGCGGAAAAGAGTTCCAGGTGCTCTTCCCACCAGGTGGAAACGCGCACGCTTTCCGGAAGCCTCGCATTCCAGAAGCGGCTTGCGTTCGCGGGATCCGCGCCCTCCTTCAGTTCGACCTCGACCTGATGATAGTCCGGTTCGTCCAGCAGGTACTGCATGTCCAGCAGGTGGATGTAGGCGCGGTAATCATAGTCAAAGACCGTCACGTTGAAAATGTCCCTGACGATGCATTGCATGCTGGGAGCGTTATAGCGCCGGATGTCAAGCAGGCTGACCATGGTGACCGTATCGCCCTGCGTCACGCCCAGCTTGTTCGCCAGGGACAGGCCGAGGACGATCTCCGGATACTCTGTGTCCTTCAGGTCATTGTGCAGAAACTGCTGTTGCTGCAGGTAGGGACCGATGTTCATGATCTCCAGGTACTTATCCGGGGACACCCCTTTCACAAATGCCAGCTGCTGGTAATCCCCCGCATGCAGGAGCATCTTGCGTTCGATGACGGGGGAATACGTTTCGATCTCCTCGCTTTCTCCGACCTCCCGGTACACCATGTCCCGTTCGTCCCCGCTTGCGTGCTTGACGTAGAAGGTCAGTCCGGGGGCCATGTCCTGCGTACGCTGAAAGACCATGTCCCTGAAACCGTTCATCACGCTCATTGCCGTGATAATGGCGAAGGTCCCCAGGAAGGTCCCAAGGATGGTGATCACCGACGTGGTGGAGATCATGCGCACCTTTTTGCGCGAGCTGAAATAACGCTTTGCGATATAGTTGATGTAGGGTTTTTTACTCATAGCGCAGCACCTCTACGGGTTTGATGCGCGATGCGTTCCTGGCGGGAAAAAAGGTGGCGGTCAGGGAAAGAAAAAAGCCCACAAGCACAATGATCAGGATCACCCCCCAGGAGATGTCGATGGGAAGGCGGTCGATAAAATACACGTCCGAGGAGAGTCTTATCCAGGCATATTTCATCTGCCCCCACTCCAGGAGTTTCGCGACCAGGATCCCGGCCCCGAGCCCCATGGCGGTGATCGTCAGTCCGTCGAACATGAATTTTTTCCGGATGGCTTCCGGCTTCATTCCCATGGATTTGAGAATTGCCGTGTCCTGTTCCTTCACCAGCACGATCATGACCAGCGTGGAGATGATATTTACCATCGCAACGAGTGCAATGATCCCGAAGGTCAGTATGATCGGGGCCTTCTGGGTCTGCAACCATTTAAAGAGCAACAGGTTCCGTTCCTTCCAGGTAATAGGCAGATAGTGGTAGGGACTGTCCTCATCGATCCGTTCCGACACCGTTTCGGCAAGCAGCGGATCGGTCAGCAGCAACTGATAACCGCTGATCGTTTCCCCGCTTTCCTGCACGTCGGCGGCAAAGCTCAGCGGCGCATAGGCGTAATTCGCATCAAATTCCTTCATGCCGGTGCTGAAGATGCCCGTCACGACAAGCGGGTACTTCCGGATGGGGTTCAGGGGGCTTGGGATGCCCTCGATGAAAAGCGCCGTGACGGTATCGCCGACGGCAGCGTTCAGGTATTCGGCGGCCCCGAGACCGAGATAGATCCCCTTGACTTCCCTGTCCTCCCGGAAATCCAGTGTGCCTTCGATGTCTTTCTTGGAACGGTAGAGCATGTTCCGGAAATCCGCTTCCCGGAGGCACTCCAGGATCACGCCTTCGGTGTCCTCCCCTTGCGGATCATTGTTTCGAAGGTCACGTAGGGCGACACCGCCGTGATCTCGGGATACTCCCGGAGGCCGGACACATAGTCTTCCTCATAGCGGATGTCCCCCCGGAAGCTTTCCAGACGGATATGCGCCTCAAAGCCGCTGATCTTTTCCACCAGATTGTTCTCAAAACCGTGAAGGATGCCCAGGGTGACGGACATCGCCACCGTGCCGATGATCAGTCCGATAACGGCCAGCATGCGGATAAAGGGGACGAACTGATCCGAACGTTGATGGAACAGGGTGCGTTCCGAAAGGTAGAATAAAAATCTCATTACGACTGTTTTTCCGGGCGCATTGCGGGAAAGAGCAGCACGTCCTTAATGCTGGTCTGGCCGGTGAAGAGCATCACCACGCGGTCGAAGCCGATGCCCACGCCGCCCGTCGGCGGCATCCCGGTCTCGATGGCCTGGATGAAATCCTCGTCGAAGGTCTGCGCTTCCTCATCGCCCGAGACCCGCAGGCGGTCCTGGTTCTCCAGGCGCTCGCGCTGGTCCAGCGGATCGTTCAGCTCCGAAAAAGCATTCACGTATTCCGAGCCGCAGATGAACAGTTCGAAACGTTCCACAAAGCGCTCGTCGCCGTTGCGCTTGACCTTTGCCAGCGGGGAGATCGCCTTGGGGAAATCGATCACGAAGGTGGGCCGGATCAGTTTCGGTTCGATGTATTCGTCAAAAAGTTTGTCCAGGAACTGCCCGTAGTTCCATTTCGGGTCGTGATCAAGATCATGATCGCGGCTCCAGGCCGCAAAATCCTCAGCCGAAAAGGACGAGATGTCGATATCCAGGTGCTCGCGGAAAAGGTCCGCCATGGAGATGCGTGCAAAGGGCGCGGAAAAATCGATCGTTTCCCCCTCATACTCCAGGGTCATGCTGCCGGCCGCTTCCGCGACGGTGCGGAAATAGGTTTCGATAAGGTCCATCATGTCGTAATAGTCGACATAGGACTCATAGAATTCGACGGCCGTAAACTCCGGATTGTGACTGCGGTCCATGCCCTCGTTGCGGAAATCGCGTGAAAACTCGTACACCTTGTCGAAGCCGCCCACGATCAGCCGCTTCAGGTACAGTTCATCGGCAATGCGGAGATAGAGGTCCGTGTCCAGGCTGTTGTGATGGGTGATGAAGGGCCGGGCGTTCGCGCCGCCATACAGCGGCTGGAGTACCGGCGTATCCACCTCGAGATAGCCGCGGCTGTCAAAAAATTCGCGGGTGGTCTTTGTGATCAGCGCCCGTTTGACAAAAACGTCCTTAACCCGGGGATTGACGATCAGGTCCAGGTAGCGTTTCCGGTAGCGCTGTTCCTTGTCCGCAAAGGCGTCGTAGACAACCCCGTCCTTTTCCTTGACGATGGGCAGCGGCCGGATATTCTTGGTCAGAAGCACCATTTCGGCGGCTTTCACCGTGATCTCACCGGTACGGGTCTTCATCACCGCGCCGCGGACCCCGATGATGTCGCCGATATCCAGCAGCTTGAAAAGGGCGTAGCTGTCCTCGCCGATGTCGTTCTTCGAAATATAAAGCTGTATGCGTCCCTCCGAGTCCTGGAGATGGGCAAAGCTCGCCTTTCCCATGCGCCGGATGGTCATCAGGCGGCCGGCGACGGAGACCGTCTTGTTTTCCAGCGCTTCGTAATGGTCGGTGATGTCCCGGCTTTTATGGCTGACATCATACTTGTAGGGGTAGGGGTTAACGCCCATTTCCCGGATCCTGCTGACCTTCTCTTTCCGCTGTTCGATGATCGTCTCAAGCGTGGATCGTTTATCCTGTTCGTGTTGCTGACTCATAGTCCATCCTTTCCAAATGTTTATAATGTAAGCGATTTTTGTGAAAAAGGAAACAGTCCTGTGAAAAATCTCAGCCGCATACTTTTTTTATCCTGCATGAAAAATATCTGTGCGGAAATTCAATCTTTATGTATATTCACCCCAACGGATATGGCGAATCATTAGGATCAACAAAGGGATTTTTTATGGAAACGAAAAAACCGGTATTGGAATTTAGTGTAAAATCGATCATTCTGGGCATTATCCTGGCAGTGGTCCTGGCAGGCGCGAACGCTTACCTGGGGCTATTCGCCGGCATGACCGTCAGCGCATCCATTCCCGCGGCGGTCATTTCCATGGGTGTGCTCCGGATATTCAGACGTTCAAGCATCCTCGAGAACAACCTTGTGCAAACGGCGGCTTCGGCCGGCGAATCCCTGGCGGCGGGCGTCATCTTTACCATCCCCGCACTGGTGCTGATGGGATACTGGACGGAGTTCGATTATGTCGCCATTGCGGAAATGGCCGCCGTCGGCGGGATCATCGGCGTGATGTTCACGATCCCCCTGCGCCGTGCGCTGATCATTGAAGCAAAACTGACCTATCCGGAAGGCATTGCGACGGCGGAGGTCCTGCGCGCCGGGCACAAGACGGACAAAACGGAAGAAGAAAGCAAACATGTGGGCCTGATCCTGAAAGCCGGCCTGGTCGGCGGCCTGCTGAAACTCTTTCAGCAGGGGTTCAACATGTGGAACCAGGCGGCGGAAACCGCCTTCGGGTTCCGGAATCTCCGCGGCGGAAAGACCCTCTTCGGTTTCGGCGGCGACCTCTCCCCCGCCCTGCTGGGTGTGGGATATATCATCGGCCTGAATATTTCGGTGCTGATAATCGCCGGCGGTCTGATATCCTGGATGGTGGTCCTTCCCATCTATACCTCGGTCACCGGCCAGAGCACGGTCATCAGCATGGAGGCTGCGACCGCCGTGTGGAGTTCACAGATCCGTTACCTGGGTGTCGGCGCCATGGTCGTTGGAGGCCTCTGGTCCATTGTCAAGCTTGTCCGCCCGCTGGTCAACGGCGTGAAGGCTAGCCTGGCCGCCCACCGTGACACGGACCGCGGCGTGGAAATGGCCAGCACGGAACAGGACATCTCCATCAAATGGGTCATCGGCATTATCGCCGCGTCCTCCGTTCCCCTCTTCCTGCTGTATCTGGATGTACTGAAAAGTGTTGAGATCACCCTGCTGATGACCGCCGGTGATGCTGGTCTTCGGTTTCTTTTCTCCGCGGTGGCGGGATATATGGGGGGCTTGTCGGTTCCTCGAACAATCCGATCTCCGGAGTGACCATCGCCACCATCCTTTTTTCCTCCCTGCTCCTGGTCCTCCTTCTCGGGAAAGGCAGCCCCGAAGGCGCCGCCGGCGCCATCATCATCGGAGCGGTGCGGTCTGCTGCGCGGCCTCGATCGCCGGGGACAACCTCCAGGACCTGAAGGCCGGTTACCTTCTCGGCGCGACCCCCTGGAAACAGCAGGTTATGCAGATCATCGGAACGGCTCCTGCAGCGCTGGCCCTGGGGATCACCCTGGATATCCTGCATACCGCATACGTGATCGGGTCCGATACCCTCTCCGCTCCGCAGGCAACGCTCATGATGTCGGTCGCAAAGGGGGTTTTTGACGGCGACCTTCCCTGGAACATGGTCGCGATCGGCGCCGTTTTGGGTGTTGCGATCATTCTCGCGGATGTCATGCTGGAAAAACGCGGCTCGGGATTTCCGTATGCCGGTCCTTGCCGTCGCGGTGGGCCTGTACCTTCCGATCACCCTGTCCCTGCCCGTTTTTATCGGAGGACTGATCTCCTATTTCACCAAGGAACGCAAAAAGAACGAGAGCAAGGGCGGACTGCTTTTTGCTTCAGGACTGATCACCGGCGAGGCATTGATGGGCATCCTGGTCGCCATCCCGATCTTTATCACGGCCAATAAGGACTGGTGGCCGCAGATCGGCGGTTTCGGATGGCTGGGCATCGTTCTCTTCCTCGCGGTCGCGTTCTGGATGTACAAGACGGCGGAGAAAACCCCCCGGATGAATGCCTGACGGCGGATTACTACAATCGGTCGAGTTGTCGATTCGGCGAGCTGACGGGTTGATGCGTTACAAATGCTCTTTTCAACTCAACGACTCAACTTTTTAATCTTCGGCATTCGCCGGGACAGGTGCGGAATTCACGGTTATACAAATTTCCCCGCAACTTGCTGATTTTCTTGCATTTTATCTTGTATTTCAGGGGAATTATCGTATTTTATGCGTGATAAAAGGGAGTGCCTATGTTGTTGAGCATGACGGGGTTCGGAAAAGCGGAAGGAACGGTCGGAAATACGGAGATCAGTGTGGAACTGCGTTCCGTAAACAGCCGTTATCTTGAGATCTATGTTGCCGCTCCCAAATACCTGAATTTTCTGGAAGACACCTGCAGAAAAAGCATCCGCGAGCGCATTTCGCGCGGCAATATCCACTGCCTTGTCAATCTCGGGAACGGAAGCAACACGCTTGCCGGCTACACGGTGAACCTTCCCCTGCTCAACAACTTTGTGGAGATTATGCATAAGATCGCGGACGAAACCGGCGTAAAACCCCGGCTCAGTATGCAGGACCTGCTCAGTCAGCCGGAATTGCTGAGCCTGGAAGAGAGCAGTATCGACCCGGAAGTCCTCAGCGACAGGGTCCGGGAGATCCTTGAGCGTGCGGCCGGCGCCTTGCTGGAGATGGAAAAAATAGAGGGCAAATACATCAGGAAGCTCTTTACGGAACGCCTGCGCTCCATGGAAGACCGGCTGAACCGTGTCGTCACGGTGCAGAGAGCGAACGTTTCCGCCCACATCGCGCAGATGAAGGAACGGGTGCGTTCCCTGCTTGAGGATGAACCCGGCGAACTGTCCTTCCGTCAGGAGGTCGTCCAGCTGGCGGACAAACTGGATGCTCAGCGAAGAAGTGGACCGTTTCCGGTCTCACATTACCCAGTTCCGCTCCTATCTCGACCTTCGGGAATCCGTGGGAAAACGCCTGAACTTTCTCCTGCAGGAGATGAATCGCGAAGTGACCACCATGGGCAACAAGGCCTCCAGTTCGGAAATCTCACAGCACGTTGTGGAGATAAAGAACGAGATCGAGACCGTCAGGGAACAGGTGCAGAACATACAATGAAACAGGGTCTTTTATTAATTTTCGTATCGTTCAGCGGCGGCGGGAAATCCACGATCGTCCGCATCCTGCGGGAACGGCATCCCGGCTGGCGCTTTTCGGTATCCTGCACCACGCGGAAAAAAAGGCCGTACGAGGCCGAGGGGGTTCACTATTATTTCATTTCCCGGGACATGTTTGAAGCCATGGTCCGGAAGAACGCTTTCATTGAATACGAAAGGGTGCACGGCGAGCTGTACGGCACTCCCCGCGAACCTTTGGAGGCGGCGCTGCGGAACAAAGAGACCTTCCTGCTGGATATTGACGTGAAGGGTGCGCTCCGCATTATGAAGGAATACCCGGAACAATGCGTGAGTTTCTTCATTGACGTCCCGGACATGGAAGCGCTGGAAGAACGCCTGCGGAAGCGGGGAACGGAAGCAGAAGCCGTCATACAAAAACGCCTGTCCCGCATTCCGGAAGAGCGCAAAGAAAAAGAAAAGTTTGACCATGTGATAATAAATGATAAATTAGACCTTGCGGTCGAGACAATAGAAAAGATCATCATAAAGAAAAGCAGAGGAACTCTCATGAAAAAAGACTTTCGTTTTAAAGGCAAGCGTCCCGACGATATATTTGAAGCCATTACCGCCATGGCGAACTATGCCCGTCAGATCAATCAGAAACGGAATGAGGAATATCCCATCCAAAACATGGTGGACGCTGAGAGCGATGAAGATATATTTGCCGATGTCGATTTCAATTCCTTTGAAAAACCGGCCACCATTGCCATGAGCGAGTACGAAAAAGGCAATATCGAATACGAATATGAGGAAGAGGAAGACATCATCGACGAACCGGAAACCGGGATGTAAACCATGTCCGTGCTCCGCGGAAAATCGATCCTGCTCGGGCTCAGCGGAGGGATCGCTGTCTATAAAAGCGCCTCCCTTCTGCGGCGCCTGGTCCGGGACTACCAGTGCAATGTAAGGGTCATCATGACCCGGTCGGCACAGCAATTCATGTCTCCCCTGATCTTCGAGACCTTCTCCGGCACAGAGGTTATCACCGACATGTTCCATGCCGAACGCGAAACCGTCGGCACGCGGCATATCGACCTGGTCCGCAGCGCCGACCTTTTCGCGGTGATCCCCGCAACGGCCAATAGCCTCGGCAAGGTCTGTTCCGGCATTGCCGACGATGCGCTCAGCACCATGCTGATGGCGGCGGATCCGGAAAGGACCCTTCCGGCACCGGCGATGAACAAGCACATGTATCATCATCCCGCCGTTCAGGAGAATCTACGCCGGCTCCGTGAAATGCGGTACCGGATTGTCGAACCGGACACCGGCGAGCTGGCGACCGCCGTCGAAGGGCGAGGCGTGGGACGCCTTCCCGACGAACATACGCTTTTGCACCATCTCGAAAAAGCCCTCTATGCACAACAGGAAAGTCCCCTGGCGGGCAAGCGCGTCCTGATCACCGGCGGCCCCACCCGGGAAGCGGTCGATGCGCTGCGTTTTATCTCCAACCCCTCTTCCGGGAAGATGGGAACGGCCCTTGCGGAATGCGCCGCCGCCATGGGCGCCGAGGTCATTTATGTCAGCGGGCCCGTCTCCCTTCCCGACCCCGTCGGCTGCAGGACGGTACATGTCGGCAGTGCCGCGGAAATGAAGGAAGCGGTGCTTTCGGTCTACGAAGCGCAGGATATCGTGATCATGGCCGCCGCGGTGGAAGACATCCGGCCCCGTAAGGCACAAAAGGGCAAGATCAAAAAAGCGGGATCCGGACCGGCTGGAGCTGGAAAGGTCCGAAGATATTCTGAAAACTCCTGGGGGAAAGAAAAGAGGGCCGGATCCATGCCGGCTTCAGTGCGGAATATGAGGACGAGATCGAACGTTCAAGGGCAAAGCTCAGAGAAAAGCATCTCGACTGGATCGTCGTGAACAATCCGGAAAAGACCGCGGCCGCTTTCGGAGGGGACAGCAACAAGGTCACCGTGCTCGGCGCGAAGGGGAGAAAACCGAGTTTCCCCTCCTTTCAAAAAGAGAAATCGCCGAAAAGATCCTGCAGACCCTTTTCAACACGGACGCCTGAACAATGCAGAAAACGCTCCCCTTTATTGAATACATGAAAGATGTTTACGGGAAGAAGGTCTATACCGGCGACCTCCGTTCTCCTTTGCATATTTTTTACGATGCGATCCGGAACTGCCGGAAATGCGCACTCGCAGAAACCCGGCAACACCTGGTCTTCGGCGCCGGCGATCCCGACGCGGACATCCTGTTCGTGGGCGAAGCACCGGGGCAGCAGGAAGATCTGAAGGGCGTCCCCTTTGTGGGCCGTGCGGGAAAGCTGCTTGACCGGGTCCTCGGCGAGATCGGGATCTTCCGTGAAGATAATTTCTATCGCCAATGTCCTGAAATGCCGCCCCCCGCAGAACCGCGATCCCCTGCCAGAGGAGATCGCTGTCTGCGAGCCCTACCTGCACCGCCAGATCGAGCTCATACGGCCGAAGGTCATTATTGCCCTGGGCCGCATTGCCGCCAACACCCTTCTGCGGGAATCCAATTCCCTGAAAAGCATGCGCGGCCGTACCTACCGCTACCATGAAACGGACCTGCGTGTCACCTACCACCCCGCCGCCATCCTGCGCAACACGAACATGTACGACCTGCTGAAGGGGGA
The DNA here is from genome assembly GCA_034520235.1 of Fidelibacterota bacterium. GTDB lineage: Bacteria > Fidelibacterota > Fidelibacteria > Fidelibacterales > Fidelibacteraceae > M50B103. The sequence continues at coordinate 787,695 of JAXHNS010000001.1, read as the reverse complement.
TCTGAAAGCGGCGAAGCAGATCGTGGAAGAAAGATCCTGAATCCTCCGCAAACGGACGCGGGGAGCTGCAGCCGGAAAAATACATTACGATATATCATCCCTTCCCAGGGATTCACGTTGAAAGCAAAAAACCTGCCGGCCGCCCTGTGATGTTTCTTTTACCCCGCTCTCATGCACGAAAATATTACGGAAACTCCTGAGCCCCGGACATATGTCCGGATCCTGAAATGACCCTAAACCCGGAGGTGTTTTTACACACAAAATAATTGTTGTTTCATTCAATTGTATATCCTATATTTTAAGCAATGGAGTAAATAGAATTAGTCGAAAACAAACAAAAGGAGAAGACACATGAGAAAAGTGTTAGTCACTCTGTTGGCTGTGCTTTGCTTTTCTTCGTTCGCATTTGCATCAATGCCAAATGTAAATGCAACCCCGGACGAAGACTGGGCAGAAAGGACAGCTAACAAACCAACCATTACACATGTCGCAAAAGCGGCAAGTGCCACACCGTATGCTGCCGGTGATTACTATATCCCGCAAGGCACCAATGCCCTGGGATTTGAATCGCTGGAAGCGGCGGTGGATTCAATTAATATGCACGGTGCGGGCGGTGTGGTCAATCTGTTACTGGATGCCGACACACTCAGGGAAGCATCCCTGACTTTCGATGCTGATCTGAATGCCGACAGCAATGTCGTTGTCAAGCCGGCAACCGGCCGTGACGTCGTCCTGATCGTGGAACCCGGCGCCTCGCAAGGCAATGGTCCGCAAATGATCGGTTTCAACAAAGGTTACGTCACCTTTGACGGAAGCAATGATGGTACGGACAGCCGGAACCTGATCGTTACCACCGAAACCTCTACCGACGTTCCTTTTGGACTTAACACTCAATATGCAGACGACATTGTCATTAAAAACCTGATCATCAAGAATCTTGACAATGGCGCCGGAAGCTTCAAATACGGTGTTGTCTCCAATGATGTCGGAGGCGGAAGCTTCACTGTTGTAAACTGCCAGATCGGAAGTCCCGAATTTCCGGCTTGGCGTGATGGTGTCGCCGTATGGGGTGGCTGGACGTACGGTGGCGTTGACGCCGTGGTAGTGGGCAATGAGATCCACGCCGGCGCCCGCGGTATTTCCACCTATGTCTATGGCGATTGCGTTTTCAGCAATAATGAAGTCAACCTCTACCCGAGTGCGACCACGTATAGCTACAACTACGGTATCTATCTCTCCTGGGGACCGTCCGCTGAGATCCACAACAACGTCATCAATGCGGCGATCGAAAAAACCACGGGTTCCGTGGCAAAGATCGGCGGCATTGTCAGCGCCAGCAACCCTGCCGGCGGGGAGTACAGTGTCGTGAACAATATGGTCAATGTGGGAGCCGCCGACGAAACTGTCCCAACCTATGGATTATTGCAGATGTCATCCGGAAATGCGCGGAACTGGAACGTTTATCACAACACTTTTGTTGTGAATGACAATGCCGGCACGGATGCATGCCACGGTATCGGCAACTCCAGCACCGGCCCGATAACCCTGGACCTGAAAAACAATATCATCATCAACAACCATACCGGAAAACACGGAATCTTCAGCGATCAGTCTGGTGAATACTTCATCCGAGCTGACATCGGCCAACAACATCCTTGTTTCCGATCAAAATTGCGTATACTATCAGGATTCGGCCTATGTCAATCTCGCCGATTGGCAGGGCACGGGCCAGGACCTGAAATCGGATTCACTGGATGTCACTTTCGCTGCTGCGAATGACTTTCATCTTGCAGCTCCCTCAGACGCGGATGTGAATCTTGTATATCCGAAGGTCCCCGGCGTAGATACGGATATTGACGGCGATGCACGCCCCAATCCTTCCTTTGCTTTCGCAGGTGCCGATGAAGGCAGCGACGCCATTGAATATCCCGATTACGATATCGATGAAGACTTCGCAGATGATTCCGATGTCGTGAACTGGCGTTCCGAGAACAGCGGATGGACTTCCAGAACGCATGCCGATACGGTTTTGGAGCTGACTGATGCAGGCTGGACCTTCGACGCACGCCGCACGGTTAAGGCCATGCCGAATTCGTTCTACAAGGCGACGGCCCGCATCAAAACGGGAAGTTTTGACACGTCCCCCTCGCAGTTCCTGTACTTCGGCGTTGACGGCCTGAGTGCGGAACCCTATCAGGTTTCCTGTATTTCCGAAGATGAATTCACGACCTTCACCGTGATCGGTTATGCCGAGAACGAAGAAGGCTCCCTCGACATTTTCGGGCAGGGTGCCGGCGGTAGGGATACCGCCTGGGTTGACGAATATACCTTTGAGAACAACTTTGTTCCGGGTGCGAACAAGATCTCCACGGTCGCGGAAGCAAGACAGGTTCCGGACGGTGAATTGGTCGCGACCCAGGGCATCGTCACCGCGAACACGATCGGTGCTCCCGTCTTCATGCAGGATGAGAACGCCGGTATTTCCCTCTATGACTGGGATTTCTTTAATGACGACGATATCTGTATCGTGGAAGAAGGCGACGAGATCCTTGTGATCGGAGAAGCGGATTCATTTGGCGGAATGAAACAGATATCCTATACCAATGAAAAATATCATGTTCTCAGTAAAGGAAATGAGATCGAACCGACCCTGATCACCGTCCCGGACCTTGAGAGCCGCGACTATCAGGGCATGCTGGTCATGATCGAGGATGTAGATACGGTAGCCGGAGATTCTCCTGGCCCGATGCAGGCAGCGATGCCACCATTCCCGTCATGGATGCGGACAGTAACGAATTCAATACTGCGCATCGACAAAGAGGGTGAAATGGACGGCGCCGCGCCGCCTGTAAAATGGCCTCTGATCCTTGTCGGCGTTGTCGGGGAGTTCTTTGACGGACCCCAGGTCCTGCCGCGGTATATGGAAGACTTCATTACGAACTATGCACCGGGTCCCTTTACCCTTCTGAATCCTGTACATGAAGACACCATTACCTCGCTTGATGATTCCGCCTTTGCCGATATCAATATCGGTACGGAGACCATCAAGACCCTCTTCTTCAACTGGACGGAATCCATCGATCCGGATGAAGGCGATGAAGTAACTTACGAGGTCTTCATCAATCCCGAGGGCCCGGAAGAAGCGCTTACCACAAGCGACACGGTATTCAATCTTCCTATTCCTCAGGACAGGCCCTGGGACATGAACGGTACCCATGATATCCATGTCACCGCTACCGACCTGATGGATGCGGTCACAAGTACCGATACCATAAGCGTTACCTTCGATTTCAAGGCTCCTCCCGAACTTGCATTTGCCGATGTTGTCCTTGTTGACGGCGTTCCGAAATTCTACGCGGAATTCACGATGCCGATCGTACAGGAACTCGGCGATTACAAGTTCGTCGATTATTCGGACGGAGAAGCGGTTTCCGATCCCACCGCAATCGACAGCATTGCTCCGAATGCGATCATGCTCTCCGGCGATCTTGCCGAAGATCATAAGGTCGCCCTGAGATACAGCGGTGTTGCTGCTGAAGGTGACGATGCGGGAGAACCGCTGACCGTAGATGCAGAGAGCAAGACCATCGATGTCCTCATCCCCTTCAGCGATGCACATCCTGAAGATGCGGAGAAAGTTATCGAGGGCTTCGAGGATGGCACCGGAACCTTCTGGGCTCCGACCGGCTCCGGCTTCAACCTACGGTATCCTGACAACTTCAACGCTTGAAGCTACGGATTCCATGGCTTACGAAGGCACACAATCCGGCATGCTGACCCTTCTGGACGATCCGGCGAGGGAAGGCGGCTGGTATGTACGCCTCTATCATCAGCTGAGCCATTCAGTCCAGGGCGACTCCAAGATCATGCTGATGGTCAAGGGCACCAACGCCAATGTTGAAATGCGCCTCTCCGTCAAGGATGAATCCGGCTACGAACAGGGTCCGTGGAAATCGGTATCTCTCGACTCGACAGACTGGCAGGTCGTCAGCTTCGATCTTCTCAACGACGACGCTGAAGGCTGGATCACCGGCGACGGCGAATTCACCGGCGACGGCCTGATCGAAGCGATCCACATGCGCTGCTCCGAGGACACGAATGTCACGATGTTCATTGACGGATTCACGGAACGCATGGTCCTTACACCGGTCAACATCACCCTGAACGTGATCATGAAACAGCGCGTGGAAACCGGGGTTTTCAACAAAGGAGCAGACTTTGTTGATGTTTCCGGAACTTTCAACGACTGGTCGGGAACCTACATGAATGACTATGACAATGATACGACCTACTCCGTTACCCTTCCGCTTATCCCCTATTCACGTCATGAATTCAAATTCCGGATCAACGGTTCCGAGGATGATGAAACCGTCGAACTCAGTGGCGGAGACAACCGTGTGATCAACGTGCGCGATTACGACCGCAGCTATACCTACTGGTATAACGACGACACCCTTGAAGTCGCCATTGACGGAATTCCGGATGAGTTCGCACTGCATCAGAACTATCCGAACCCCTTCAATCCGACCACCACGATCAACTTCGATCTTCCGGAGGCTTCGGATGTCAAACTGGTCATTTATGATATTTCCGGACGCAAGATACGTACGCTTGTGGACGGCAATAACTTCGATGCCGGTTATAAGAGGATCGTCTGGAACGGCCGTGACGACTTTGGCAACGGCGTTGCCACTGGTATGTACATCTACCGTCTCCAGGCAGGAAAGTTCGTCGATGTCAAGAAGATGACCTTCCTGAAATAAGCGAACTTTTCACGCAAAACAAAAAAGGCTGCCCTCCGGCAGCCTTTTTTTATGTCAACCAAAATAATGGAGGGAGGGAGGAATGTTGATTTGTTGATTTGTTGATTTGTTGATTTGTCGAGTTGTCGAGAGGAAGAGACAAAATGTACATCGTCATGCTGAACTTGTCTGTCCCGCGAACCTTCCGTGAAGCGGGAGGTTCAGCATCCCCAATATCTGACGACGGAATACTGTTTAGCGTTTAGCGTTTAGCGTTTAGCGGTTAGCGGTTAGAGAGCAGCGTTTGGAGATTTCCAGGAGCTAAGGTAGACCTTCCTTCCTGCTTCTTCGCCTCCCCGAGATCCTGTCTAAAACAATATCTTGTAAATCCTGTGACCCTGTGATCCCGTCTGTCTGCTTATTCCGAGGTGTAAAAGGTACTGGCCACGATCTCCATCTGCCGCAAATACACCGCTTTGCTCTGCCCGGGAGCAAAGAGCATGCAGTCGATCAGAAAGGTCCGGTTGGTCACCCCGTCGAAGAAGTAGAACATAGTGTATGGTCCGCCCATCAGCTTCGTGGGATGTCCCCAGAGGCCGCGGATATTGTTCACGGGCACTCCGCTCCACTCCACGGTCCGGTACCGGGCGTAGGATTCCTCGATATAGATCTTTTCCATCAGGTTCTGCATCAGCCAGTATTTCGTGCGCAGTGCCCACTTTTCATCCAGGACCCGGTTAAAACCGCCCTCCCGCCAGTAGACAATGATGTTGCGCTGGGGACGCGGACATCCGAGCTGAAGGATATTCCGCGTGGTGTCCAGATAAAGGATCTCGTAATCGTGCGGAAGACGAAATGAAAAGCCCAGCCGTTCATACAGCGATCCCGACAGCGACTTTTCTTCCGCCGTATGATACAGCTGCTTGAACTGTGAGGACAAAAAACCGTTATTGACGGCCTGGTACACCTGCTTGCCTTGCTCCCGGATAAATGACAGCAGTGCTTCGCGATCTTTTGCAAGCAGCAACATATAGGTCTGACGTTCCGCGTATTTATCGTATTCATAGAAAAAAGACTTTTCTCCGCTCTCGGCCCGCTGACGGACATTTTCACTGATGTGCCCGCGGATAAAGCGGGAAACCTTATCATTACCGTCGAGCGTGGCGATCAGGAGCACCAGCTTGTCGTCGCGGTATTCTTCTTTATACGCATCAAGCCCGATGGGAGTAAAGTCGAATAGTTTCTCGACCTGCGGGGTGCGGATCTCAAATTCGACTTTCCGGGAAAGGTCTTCTTCAATATGATCCCAGAGGTCTTCATCGACCAGCGTACGGATGGCAATATCGCTGCCGCCGGCCAGCGGCTTGTAATTGTCGCAGGAAACAAAAATAAACGCAAATGCAAGGAAACACAGCAGTGTCTTTTTCATTGTTCCGTCTCCGGTTTCTCCGCTGCGGGCTGCAGGCTTTCGAGCTTTTCCTGCGTTCTGGACAATATGTCCTGGCAGTACGCGCTCAGTTCCGTGCCCCGTTCGTAAAGCTTCAGAATGCTTTCAAGGGGGGTATCCTCATTTTCGATCTGTTTTACGATGGATTCCAGTTCCTGCATCGCCTCTTCAAAGGATTTTTCTTTTATCATGACCTGTCCTTCCCTTTAATGTTCTTGATCGTTGCGCCGGCATATCCGTCATAGAATTCGATCTGAACGTCGTCTTCCGCGGACAATCCCTTTGCGCGGCGGAGGAGACGCTTCTTCCCGTCACGTATCAGGACATATCCTTTTTTCAGAAGGTCCTCCGGCGAATAGGCCGACAATTTTCCCTGTATGCCGTGAAGGCGCATTCCCTTATATCTCACATGGTTCCTGATCCCCTTCTCCATGGCGGAACGGTACGCATTGATCCTGTCAGAAGCCGCTCCGAGCGAATCGGAAAGGCGGCGTGAAGCAAGATAATTCCTGAGGTTCATTAAACGCTGCTGCTCTTTTTCCAGGTGGTTTTCGATATTCGAAGCCATCCGCTGCCGCATGGATTCGATGCGGTATCTCCAGGAATGCAGGGATTCGATGATACGGCGTGAAGAAAGATAGCGCTGAAGATCGCCCAGCCGCCGGTGGTGTTTATCCATCAAGGACTCGACCCGCGAATGCATGATATAGTCAAGCTGATTAAGGGTATTGCGCGCTTCGCGCCAGTTCCTGCAGACAAATTCCGCCGCATTGGTGGGGGTCGACGCCCGGTGGTCCGAGACGAAATCCGCGATGCTGTTATCGGTCTCGTGGCCGATCCCGGTCACCAGCGGAAGGGGATAATCCGCGATATAGCGTGCGAGCGATGCATCGTTGAATTCCCAGAGGTCCTCGATCGATCCTCCGCCACGGGCGCATATCACGCAGTCCGGCGCAGCGTGTTTCAGCATTTCCAGAGCGGCAATGACGGTCTTTGCCGCCCCTTTCCCCTGCACCCTCGCCGGCGCCAGCATAAGCCGCACATGCGGTGCGTTCTGCCGGAACACATGCAACATGTCCTGAAGGGCCGCACCGGTCTCACTGGTCACGAGGCCCACCCCCATGGGGTAAGCGGGGATTATCTTTTTTCTTTCGGAGCTGCAGAGCCCTTCTGCGATCAGCTGCTTCTTGAGGGCCTCAAACTGCGCATACAGTTCTCCGCGCCCGGCATCCTGCAGTGTCTGTATGATGAACTGATAGCGGCCGTGCGGGGGATACACACTGAGGCGCCCGTAGGCGATGACGTCCATTCCGACCTGGGGAAGCGTGCCGAGCCGGGCGGCAGTGCTTCTCCATATCACCGCCGGCAGTACCGCTCCGGGATCTTTGAGAACGAGATAGATGTGTCCGCTGTGATGGTATTTGCACTCGGATATTTCCGCACGCAGAAGGGCTTCCGGAATATCATTTTCCAGTTTGCTTTTGATGCGGGTGGTAATGTCTGAAACGCTCAGTATCTGAAGCATGATGTAGGAAAATACTGAAAAGTCTGAAAGGTATAAAGTCTTTTTTTGTCCCCCAAAAAAAGAGACTGTCAGACAGTCTCTTTTATCGGCTTATTTCTTCTTCTTATGACGATTCTTTCTCAAACGCTTTTTCCGTTTGTGATTCCGGATCTTGCTTTTCTTTTTCTTTTTACCGCAGGGCATTCAGCTACCTCCTATACGCACTTATTTCAAATTCTTGTTGACACGTTCTTTTAATGATTCGGAGGCCTTAAAATAGGGCAGATAATGCTCAGGAACATGCACCGTTTCACCGGTTGAAATGTTGCGGGCCGCTTTCGCCTTGCGGGTCTTCAAAATAAAATTTCCGAATCCGCGAAGATCGATACGTTCTCCCTCGATCAAGGCATCACTGACAACAGAGATAAACCCCTCGATCACCGCTTCCGTTTCAACCTGGGTCAGGCCTGTTGCCGCCGATATTTCTTTTATAATTTCTGCTTTTCTCATAGCCGTGTAAGATAGTTTTTTTTTAAAGTCTATGCAAGTATTTTATTGAATTCTGATCTTATCGCCGGGATAGATCTTGGAGTAATTCATACTGGGGTTCAGTTTTTTCAGCTCATCCGTGGAGATCCCGTAGCGCCGGGCAATCTGTTCAAAGGAATCGCCGCGCCGGACCGTGTAGTATTGTTTTGTGGTCTCGTAGGAGCTTCCCTTGGGTATCCATATGTTCAATTTCTGCTTCGGATATATATGTTCGCCGTAAACCAGTCCGTTCCAGACGCGGATGCGCGAGGCGCGGGTATCGTATATTTCGGCGATCTCCCCGAGCGTATCTCCCGGTTTGACTTCATAGACGATCTTGCGGTGAGAAGCCGAGAGGTCGGGTTTCCCCGTGCTGGAGGAACTGCCGCTGTAGGTACTGACGGTGCGGAGATCCCCGGAGCCGGTCTGGGGAAGGATGAGCTTTTGCCCGGCACGGATCATTGACTTGCTCCGCAACTTGTTCGCTCTGACGATGTTATCGACACTGACCCCGTAGCGGAGGGCAATCTCCGAGAGGGTATCCCCGGATTTTACCGTATAGGCAACATGTGTCGGCGAGGCTTCCAGGGCACCGATTTCCCGTACCAGCACAGCGCGTTTCCCTTTGGGAAGCCTTATGGTATAATCATAGGCCGGGGTATTGAATTTCCGCAGTTCCGGATTGATCTCCCGCAGATCGTTAAAAGTGATGCCGCAGACGCGGGCGATCTTTTCGAGCTCATAGCTCTGCCTGAGGGTCAGGGTATCAAAATCCCCGTTCCAGATGGTCTGAGGTTTGTAATCCCGGAAACCGTATTTTTCCGGTTCGATGCAGATGGCCGCAACCGCCATGATGTGGGGTACGTATTTTCGCGTTGCCCTCGGCAGTGTCCGCATTTTCCAGTAGTCCCGGGTATGTTCGTAGCGGATCGAGCGTGCCACGCGTCCCTCACCGGCATTGTAAGCCGCCATGACCAGGTACCAGTCCTTGAATTCCTCATACAGGTACAAAAGGTATTTCGCCGCCGCTTCCGTCGATTTCACCGGATCGCGCCGCTCGTCCACCCAGTAGTCATATTTCAAACCGAAGCTCTTCGCCGTATAGTCCATGAACTGCCATTGCCCCGCCGCACCGACATAGGAAGTAGCATCCGTTTTCATCTCGCTTTCCAGCATGCTCAGGTAGATGAATTCCTCGGGGACCTTGTTCTCACGCAGTATTTTCCGGAATAAACGGTCGTATTTCGCTTTTGCACGTATCCAGCTCTGCATATCCCCGCGGCGTTTCGTCTGGAACATTCTGATCGCGTCCTTCACGCGGTTATTGATGATAATGGGGACATGTCCGTCCCGGTCTTCCAGCACCTCGTAATCATTTTCCCCGCCGAAATGCTCGTCGGTCATCTGTTCCATAGCTTCCTGAAGGTCCGAAAGGGAGAATTTTTCATGAAGTTCACGCATCTGAGGAGCGTACTGTTCAAAATCCCGGACGATCTTGTCGGTGAATTCCTTGAACTGTTCATACTGGATCTCATCCATCCGGTTGTAGGATTCGATCTTTGCAAGCAGGTCGAAAATGATGCTCAGCTGAAATTCCACTTCCAGGGAATCGTCTTCCTCACGGGCAATAAGAGCGTCGACGTAATGCACTTTCGCCTGGGTGATGTGCTGATCAAAGGGAGTCAGGAATTCAAGAGGCTCTCTGATGTCCGCCGTTTCTTCCACCGTAACTTCCGCTTTTTCTTCCGCCGTTTCCACCGTTTCACCGGTGTCCGTACTGACTGCTTCCTCAACCTCGGTCACAGGAGCTTTTTCCGGTTCCGGATTCTGCGGGGAAACGTCAAGGGCTTCTCTGGAAGCGGACATACATCCGCTGAGCAGGATCGACAGGATCAGGAGCAAGGCCATTTCGTGATATTTCATTCATACCTCTTTTTGCGTTACATTTTTTCCGGCGCCCGGATACCGAGCAGCTGCAGGCCGTTCGCCAGGATGATCTTCACTGCGTCAATAAGCTGTAAACGGGCCTTTGAGAGTTCAACGTCTTCCGTAACGACCCGGTGGACCGTATAGCATTTATGAAAAGCCGTTGCCAGTCTGTACAGGTAGTTCGCCAGATGCATGGGCTCGAGACTGCTGAGGCATAGATACATGACGTCCTTGAATTCGATCATGTGCTCCAGAAGCGCAATGATCTCGTCTTCCTTCAGCAGGCTCAAATCGGCGTCCTCATAAGACGCTATCCCCTTTTCCCGGCTGTGAACCAGGATGTTGTGCATTCTCGCATGGGCGTACTGAAGATAAAAGACCGGGTTCTCATCGCTTTGCTTCTGAGCGAGCGCAACATCGAAATTCAGATGGGATCCCATGCTGCGCATGATATAAAAATACCGGACCACATCGGGACCCGCGAGATCGATAAGTTCATCCAGGGTGACAAACTCGGCCTTCCGTGTGGACATTTTTATCTTCCGGCCGGCGCGCGTCAGGGTGACGAACTGATGAAGCAGGACACAGATGCGGGAAGTATCGTGTCCCAGCGCTTCCAGGGCCGCCCTGACATCGGGATAAGTCGCATGGTGGTCCGAACCGAAAACATCAACGATCATGTCGAAGCCGCGCAGAAGCTTTTCCCGGTGATAGGCGATATCCGGGAGCCGGTAAGTGGGTTCCCCGCTGCTTTTCACCAGGACCCGGTCCTTTTCCGCTCCGAACGCTTCCGCCTTGAACCAGACAGCCCCGTCTTTGCGGTATATGTGGTCTTTTGCCTCAAGTTCCTTTAAAACGGCATCGATCTTTCCGTTCCTGTAAAGGTCCTTTTCGTTATAATAGACGTCATGAACGATATTCAGCCGCCGCAAGCTTGCGGTGATCGTGTGGAATATTGCTTTGGCGGCAAAATCAATGAAGACCTGCAGATCATCGTCCGTACGGTCCCCGCCGTACTCTTCGTGAAATTGCCGTGCGATGTCCGTGATGTATTCCCCCTCGTAACCGCCCTCGGGAATGGACATGTCATCCCCGGACATCCGGCGGTAGCGCACATATACGGACGCTCCCAGCATGCGCATCTGACGTCCCGCGTCATTGAAATAGTATTCGCGTGTGACATCATAGCCGTGCCATTCCAGGATGCGCGCAATGCTGTCCCCCAGCACCGCCTGCCGTCCGTGCCCGATGGTCAGGGGGCCCGTGGGATTAGCGGAAACGAATTCCACCTGCACGGTCTTTCCCTTTCCGCCGAACTCGCACTGGAACCTCTGCTTTTCCCTGCGGATACGGGGAATGAAAGCCTGAAAATACGATGCGGAATAGTAGAAATTGATAAAACCCGGCCCTTCCACTCCGATCGTTTCGACACCGGAAATGCGGTCTTTCAGTTTTTCCGCAAGTTTGGCGGCAATGTCGCGGGGAGAGCGGCGCAATGTTTTAGCAAGCGTCATGGCGATATTGCTGCTTGCATGACCGAAAGCACGGTCGCGCGGACGTTCCACCTGAAAATCCGGGTGTTCCCAACTTAGTTCATCAAGAACTTCATTCATTTTATTTCTGATTTCTTTGAGCATCGTCTCCTCAAAAAGACCCATAAAAAAACGAGTTGCAACGGCAACCCTCAAACCATGAAAAACTAATACGTTTATCGTATGATATCAAATAAAAATTAAGCATTTTTCGCCCCCGCGGAAAACAAAAAAATGGTCAGATCCGGAGCGAAGCGATAAGGGGATCCTCCGGGGAGAGCGCGGTGGCCTGCACTTCGTATTCGCCGCTGTCATGCTGAACGCTCACCCTGATCTTCCGGCCTGTTTCCGCCTTGGAATAACGTCCCAGCAAACGGGCGGCCAGCAGCATATCTTCACGGCGGAATTCCCCGGTACCGATCCCGCTCGCCCCGGTCACGTCAAGCAGCTCAAAGGCATAGCGGCCCGACCGGTACGGCTGCAGCAGGTGGTATTCGGATTCATCACGGCTGATGACGAGGCGCGCCTTTTCGGAAATGCGGAAATGCCTTCCGATACGAAGCAGCGGAACATCCTCGCGGGGGAAATACGCTTTGCCGTACATGTCCAGCAGGTCTCTGAAGCGTTCGCTGAATTCCTTGTTGGTCAGGAAGCAGTTCCCTCCGGCTTCAACGGGCAGGTGGTCCACTCCCAGTTCCGCTGCCAGTTCAAGCTGAGGGCGGCGCCCGCGCCCGCGGAAACCCTTGAGCGCAGAACGGTCCACCATTCCCTCTTTCTCCGGCAGGGTCGGCGTCAGGCATTTTGCCGACAGGGGACGAAGCAAACGTCCTTCGATCCCGCTGTCCCTGAGGGCGATCTTCATCTGATGGGCAAGCTGGCTTTTGGGTCGCTGTCCCACGACCTCCCCGGTGATCACAAAATCGGCGCCCTCCTCTTTCATCACCGCCGCGGCGACACGGATCATATGCAAATGACAGTCCAGGCAGGGATTCATGAACTTGCCGTATCCGTATTCCGGCCAGAGGAGCGTTTCCCAGTATGCATCACGAATATTTTCAATGCGGAGTGGGATATCCAGGCCTTCCGCGATCCTCTCGATCTTGCCGTTATCTCCGGACATATGGTCGGTAAAACCCGTTAGCACCAGCAATCCCTTTACGTCGATATGCTGTTGTTTTATCAGTGCAACGGCAAGGACCGAATCAAGCCCTCCCGATAATAATGCTATTGCCTTTCCCTTTTTTCCCATGGTTTCGCTTTTTCTTCAACGGGAGTTTTTCGGAGTAGTTCGATCCGGTATCCGTTCAACCGGAAATGATCTTCGATGCATTGCTGATGCGTCCTGTAGCGATCATACTGTATGATCACAACATCGGAGTCGGGATAGGAAGCGAACATTTCCGTGCCGCTTTCCGACAGTATCAGGGATTTCAATGAATCCAGGCCGATGGAGCCGTCTTCACGGTGAAAACGGTACACAAGCTCATTATGATGCGATGCGCCGCAGGCGTAAAGCAGTATCAGCAGCAGGCATGTTCCCGCGATGTTCATCCGCTTCCTCATGCCCAAGTATAAGGAATTTTATTGTAAAATGTTTCCTTTATTGCAAAAATCCTGTAATTCCCCACCCCCGATGCGCCGGCTGTTAAGCATTTTGAAAAGGCAGGGAAAAAGCTTAGATTTGAAACGGGATGCGCTGCCGCATCGCCAACCGAAAACCTCTGACGGTATAAGGGTCTTATGAAAAATATCCCGCTCATGCTCAATCACTGCTCGGAATTATATTCCCTCTGGTCCGGACAGAACGCCGGACGGCCGCCTGCGGACCGGATCATGAAAAGCTATTTCCGCAGTCGTCATTATCTGGGGGCCGCGGACCGCCGCTTTATCGGGTACCTGTTTTATGACATGATCCGGAACCTGCGTCTCTACCGGTGGCAGATACAGAATACCCGGGACATGAAAGAGTGAGAAAATCCCTCCGGAACTGTTGACCGTGCACGCTTATAAGTGCCGTTATCCGGAGGAAAGCAAGACGGTCCGTTTCAAGCTGGAGGACAGCATCTCCCGATATTTCCAGGAATATTCCCCGGCGAACATCTTTCCGGACCATCCTGCGGTCCGTTGGTCCGTTCCCGAATTATTGTGGGAAAAAATAAACAATTCCTGTCCGCCGGAAACGCTGAACCGCTGCCTTGAAACGCTGCTCCGGCGGCCGGAGGTACATCTCCGTGTGAACACCCTGAAAACCCGTCTCCCGGATCTTTTGCGTGAGATGCGGGACGTGCCGGTCAGCAAAGGAAAGATCTCTCCGGTCGCCCTTCGACTGAGCAAGCACACGAACCTGACCCGGCATCCGCTTTTCCGGCGGGGAATGTTTGAATTCCAGGACGAAAGCAGTCAGCTTGTCGCCTATGCCTGTGATCCGCAGAGCAATGACCTTGTTGTGGACCTCTGTGCCGGCGGAGGGGGGAAAACGCTGCATCTGGCCGCGCTGATGCAAAACAAAGGGACCCTGATCGCGACGGACCGTGATCCCGGGCGCCTCCGGGACCTGAAACCCCGGGCAAAGCGCGCGGGCGCAAGCAATATCCGTGTCACCTCCCTCCGGGACCTCAGGCACTTCCGGGACAGGGCGGACATCCTTCTGATCGATGCTCCCTGCAGTGGTTCGGGCGTATACCGGCGGAATCCGGATGCAAAATGGGAGCTGACGAATGAGATGCTGGATCTGCGTATCAGCACGCAGAAAAGGCTGCTTGACGAATATGCAGGGCTTCTGAAGCAACGCGGCCGCCTGATATATGCCAGCTGTTCCCTTCTCCCGGATGAAAATGCAATGCAGATCGACGGTTTTCTGCGACGGCATCCCGGGTTTGCACCCGCACCCCTCCGCGATGCATTTGCAAAACATGCTGTCGACATTCCGGCATCCCCTGCCGCCCACATGCTGACGATCCTTCCCCAGGACTATGACAGCGACGGTTTCTTCATTGCTACACTGCGGAGAAAATAAAAATATCTTCTCCCCCGCCTGTCCTGCAGACTGGTCGCTAAAAAACCCGGATATGAAAAAAGCCCTCTTTTTACAGAGGGCTTGATATCTGCGAATGAAGTTTTCCTACTTGACCAGGAGCATTTTCTGTACCGAGCGTTGCCCGCCCGTATTGGTCATCAGGAGATAAACGCCGCTGCCGAGGTGGTCGCAGCTGACCTTGATATTGTATTCTCCGGCCGGATATTCACCGGCGGCCACGGTATTTACCAGCTTGCCGGACATGTCATAGAGCCGGATATCAGATGTTTTGCGTGTCCGTCAGCCTGAAAGGTACCGTGAACTGCGGATTGAAGGGATTCGGATAGCTGGCCTCCAGCGTGAAACCGGCAAGTTCCATAACCTTTTTGCGGCCCTTTCCGGGATGGACGATCCTTTCATCAGCTTCCTCTATTGACTGAACGGAGGTCTGATCCAGTACAAGGACATTCCCGTAGATATCCACCGCTGCAAGGCGGTAATCATAGTTTACATCCAACGCGACGCCTTTGTCGTCATAGGCATAGCGGATGCGTTTTGTCGAGGTGGTCTCACCTTCAAGCGAAGGATCACCTTCATAACCGGCGATCTGGTGATAATCGCTCCCGGCATCCGAACGCTCAATGACGTAGCCGGCGATATCGGTCTCGGAAGTGCTTGTCCACTTGAGTTCCACAACGGACTTCTTCAGCTTGCTGCTGAAATCGGCAAGCACGACGGTACCTTCCTGTGCGGGATCATCAATGGGGTCTTCCGGAGGATCACTGCTGAAGCTTACTTCGACAGCCTCATTTGCCGCACTGATGTCCAGGCCGCCGCTGAACATTTCATATTCATAATCGAAATATAACTGGTCCGTGCCGGAGATATCTCCGGGAAAACGGACGCTTCCCGACCCTTCGGCGGAAACTTCCATGGTCACGTGCAGAAGGTCGGAAGGCTCGGCGGGATCGGTGGATACGCTTTCATAGTACTGCTTCATGTCCGTATTTGAATAACTGGACGCAAAGGTAACCGCAAATACATCCGCCCGGGTGTCGGTGATATTGACAATATAATAGAGGCCGCCGCCCGCGAGCGGATCCGTTCCCGAAAGAACACCCTTTTTTTCAACGCTGACTTTCCCGTCCATCACCACCACGTCATTAAAAATACCGACCGGATATTCGACATAGACCATGCCGTCACTGAGGACATCTGATCCGTCGCTCATCCATGCCTGCACATCGAAGGCAAAATAGGTTTTTTCATTTTCGGCATACACGCTGCCGTTGCTGAACACCAGATTCACCGTTCCGTTTTCCGCCAGGGCGAAAACGAACAAAAACTCAATACGAAAAGTATAGCAATCTTCTTCATTGCTCTCTCCTTTTCTGTGCAGAAAAAAATCTCTCTCTCACCGCAGGTTGACTCTCTCATTTGAAATAACTCTCTCAAACTCTCAATAGCATTATAATCAATTATTGTGCCACTTGCAATAGCACGGGATATGAATTGATCCAATGTTAATATTATGCATTCGGATAGTTTTAAAGTACAGGCTTTTAAGAACTTTGTTAAGAGAATATTGAACGATTGCTTAAAGGAGTTTAACAATCACCGCCGAGTGTGTGCGGTTATTGAGAAAAGTGCCGCATTTTGAATATTTTCTTAAGTTACCCCGGTAAAGTATCCTCTGACCTTAACAAATAGACCTGTTTGTTCATGCATACTTCAATCTTGCCGTAAAATGCCGTAACACGGGGGGTTCGTATTCAAAAACGAGTCCGCGGAGGGTCTCCCGTTTTTCATACACTGTCCGGACCGCATCGGCCACAACATCCAGGTGGGCATAGGTGTAGGTCCTCCGGGGGAGGGACAGCCGCATCCATTCAAAGGGGCTTTCAATATTTTCCCCGCTTTCGGGGTCGCGGCCGATCAGCAGGGAGCCTACTTCAACGCCCCGCACGCCGGCTTCGAGATACAGAGCGTTGCATACCGCCTGCGCGGGAAACCTGTCATAGGGAATATGCGGACAGATGCGCTTGCAGTCCACGAACACCGCATGACCGCCGGCGGGATACTGTACCGGGATGCCCGCATCCCGGAGATTTTCCGTCAGGTAGCGGACCTGATCGAGGCGGTGTTCCAGGTAGTCGGACTCAAGCCCTTCCTGCAACCCGACCGCAACGGCTTCCAGATCCCTGCCGGCAAGGCCCCCGTAGGTCGGGAAACCCTCATACGCCACCGTCCGGACCTGGCAGGACCGGAAAAGCTCTTCATTATCCCTGATCGCGATGAATCCGCCGATGTTCACCAATCCGTCCTTTTTTGCGCTCATCAGAAAGATATCGGCACAGTCGAACATTTCCCGGGCGATCTCCCGGATGCTTTTATGACGGTATGCACTTTCGCGCTGCCTGATGAACGCGGAATTCTCGGCGAAACGCGCTCCGTCAATGATCAGGGGGATATGATGTGCTTTCGCCAGGTCCCGGACAGCCCGGAGATTTTCCATGCTCACCGGCTGGCCGCCGGCCGAATTGTTGGTGACCGTCATAATGATACCGGCAATATTGGACGCACCGTACTTTTTAATATGCTCCCGGCACCGGTCCACGTCCATATTCCCTTTGAAAGGATGGTATTCGTCGATGTGAAAACATGCTGCGGTCACACAGTCGACAGCGTGCGCTCCCGCAAGTTCCACATGCGCGCGGGTGGTGTCGAAATGCATATTGCTGATAAACACCATCCCCTTTCGCTTCGCCAGAACGGGCAGGAGCACCTGCTCCGCTCCGCGGCCCTGGTGCACCGGGATCACGTACGCATAGCCGCAGATATCCCTGACGCTTTTTTCAAAACGGTAAAAGCTCCTGCTGCCGGCGTATGCTTCATCGCCCTGCATCATGGCGGACCACTGGAAATGGCTCATGGCACCGGTCCCGCTGTCCGTGAGCAGATCGATATATACGGTGTCGGAGGTAAGCAGAAAAAGATTATTGTGCGCATCGGAAAGATATTTTTCACGCTCCTGCCTTGTGCTCCGTTTTATAGGTTCCACCATCTTAATACGGTACGGCGGTGCACAATATTTATCCATCAAAACCTCCCAGTATCAAAGGATCATCCTTCCGGCGCTGTTCCGGGACAACCGTTCCGGCTTCCGGGCCGGCCATCATCCGCTTTCTTTTTCCTCAGAGGCCTTTTTTCTTTTCTCTCTGATCGAATCCCAGAAGAAGGCGTAAAAGAGCAGAAGGACCATGCCGCTGATCACCAGGACCTTTTTCCAGGTCTTGTCCCATAGCAGGAACTGAACGGCGGTCGGTTTGCCTTTGATATATTTGTAGGGCACAAACCCCCAGAAACGGCTGTCGAGGCTGTTATCGCGGTTATCGCCCATCATAAAATAGTAATCCTGCCGCACTTTATAGCTCCGCCTGCGCTCGCCGTCAATATACCAGTTGCCGAACTGGTAACTGACGTCCCGCCCCTCCAGCCTCAGAATATTGTACGCATATTCCGGGATCGCGGTGTCGAGATCAATGACGTCTCCCTTCTTCGGCACGTAAAGTGGGCGGTACTGGTCCGGATTGCCGTGACCCGGCGGCCAGATATGGGGATACACATAATCCCGTGAACGGATATAATTGTAATTAATGTTCGCCTCCGGGGGGTCCTCAAAACGTTCACCGTTCACATAGACTTCCTTGTCCCTGATCTCGACCGTCGAACCCGGCGTGCCGATGCAGCGCTTCACATAGTCGAACATCCGGTCCTGGGGATATTCAAAAATCACGATATCTCCCGTCTGCGGTTTTCTTATCGCGGGAAGCTTGGTGTGCGGCAGCATGAAACCGATCTGTGTGAACGGGATCGCCACCTTGTGGGGTGTCTGCGCACCGTAATAGAACTGGTTGCCGATCACAAAGGTCCCCGTCATCATGGTATTTTCCATGGAGCCCGTGGGAATGATGTAATTGCAGAAAATCATGGTGCGGATCACCCATACGGCCAGGATAATGACGGTCCACGACTTCACTTCATAAACGACCTTTTCTTTCCGGGTGGCAAATTTGCGTTTCCCTTTTTTACGCTTCGGAGACGCTTCCGTGTTCCGAGATACCTCTTGCTCTGTCATGCATGCCCTTTTATATGATGTTCTTGTAATGCTCTATATGCGGTTTGTACAGATCCCTGCCGGATACGGTGACCGCATCAAATCTAACATTATATTCTGAAATATTCAAATTATAAAAATAGTGTTCAGCGGCCTTCATCATTTTTTCTATCTTCGTTTCGCTGACCCGTTCGGCGGTTGCATATTCGCTTTCCCCGCAGCTTGTCTTCACCTCGACCATGATAAACTGATCCCCTTCCCGCATGACGATATCGATCTCACCGTACTTCCATCCGTAATAATTCCTGCAACAAAAATAATAGCCCTTCAGGATCAGGTAATAGATCGCCCAGTTCTCGCCCCAGCGTCCGAGGATCTTTTTCCCGGGCTGCTCGGGAAACCCCATCGTTTTCATGGGGGCGAACCCGCAGCGGTGGAGCGGTGTGGGAAGGCAGCTCTGAATGGCTCGTAGATGCATCGCGGTCCCGTATCCCTTGTGCTTTTCAAAGCCGTATTCCGGATAGATCTCCGCCCAGCGCCGCATGATCCGGTCTCGGCTGACCTTTGCCAGGATCGAAGCCGAAGCCACCGAAAAGGAGATGCCGTCGCCGCCGACCAGCGGATGCCCGCGTGCCTCCAGCCCCGGGGGAACATAAGTTCCGTCAATGAAAATATGTGCATCTCCGATGCCGGTCTTTTCCACGGCATGCCGCATAGCGCTGAGGGAGGCCTGCAAAATGTTCATCCTGTTGACCGCCTGCACCCCCATGGAATACACCGCCCAGCTTTCCGCATTCTCAATGATCCATTCGTAGGCGGTCTCCCGCTGTTTTTCGCTTAATCTTTTTGAGTCGCGGATTAACTCTGAACGGCACTCCGGAGGGAATACGACCGCTGCAGCGGTTACCGGGCCTGCAAGGGGGCCGCGACCCGCTTCATCCACCCCCATGATCTTCCCGTATTGTTCACGGTATCTCTGATCGGCCTCATACAAGGAATAGGTTTTACGTTCCATGATCGCTTACTTTTTCAGAACCGTTCCCTTTTCCGCTTCCTCTTTTTCCTTTTTTCCTGCTTTCTTTTTCAGGGAAGATGAGGTTTCCGGTTCTGCTTCATTGGCCTTTTTCTTCACCTTCCTGTCATCGCCGGAGTTGTCGCTATCGCCGCTGCTTTTTTTATCTTTGGCCTTTTTCTTATACCGGACCTTGTCCGGATCGGGTTCCTTTTCCCGGTCCTTTTTGCCGATGCTTTCTATTCCGTCATCTTTTTTGGAAGGCTTTTTGACGGATTCCTGATCCTCATCGTCCTCCGTGTCGTCATCGTCACGCCTTGACGGCCTTTCGCCCCACCGGTCCCGGTAAAAAGGATGGTACGGACGGGGGGACCCCGGATGCCGGATCATGTGAACGCCCGGATATTCGACATGGAGGGTGGCGGCATAGACCACGCGCCCCGTACCGGTCTCGAAAACAGCGGACAGAGACCATTTCATCCCATTCCCCGCGTATGATGCGTCCGGTGAGCACATAGTCCGCATGCACCAGTCTCGATGCCATATACCCCCTTTCCCTGATCAGGTCCCGGTGGAACAATTGCCGTTCACGCACCATCTCGTAAAGGGTCTCCCGCTTTACCACGACGGGATTCCGGTATCTTGACAGTGCAAAGGCCACATCATCGGCAAAATACATTCCCCGGTTCAGGGGATCGCCGTATTCATCCGTAAAATTCAGTACCGCGATCGTACGGTATTCCGAGCGGTGGAACTGACGCGCAATTTTCCTTGCGATATAGCGTGCTGCATCCTCCGGGTCATCCACGTAGGTATAGGGCTCGGTATTCTGAAAATACCGGTCGTATTCATAATGGGTGTAGCGGGTCGTGCTGCAGCTCAGCAGTAAAAGAACAGATACGAATAAAACGCATGCTTTCTTCATTTTTCCAACTCCTTCGTCATGCTTGAAAAATATAAGCAAAAGGCGGTAGACTTGGAAGCATTATTCTTTCCGTATCATACGCCTGCCAAAGATTACATAATGTTCCGCCCTGTGCAATACGGCATCCGTATGGCCGATGGAGATACCGCCGCCGGGAAGCGGAATGCGAACGGACAGTTCGCCCTCCCCCGTTCTGACATCGATCCTTTTGCCTCCCATCGTCCAGGCGGTATCGGAAGATATTGTTTGATATTCCGTCTGAAGCGCAGCTCCTTTCCCCGGAAGGAACACGGGACAGTCCGGAAAATCCCGCCGGATACGGCGGATCGTTCCCGTTTTACCCTTTTCCCGGGCAGTGACGATCACTGTGACCTCTTTAACGCCCCAGTGCTCAAGCATGGGACGGATCGCATCGTCATAATCGTTGCGCCTGAAGGCGGTCGCTCCCGTATTGATGATCAGCGCCTTCCGGGCACTGCGGAACACTACGGATTGTCCCCGCTTTAGCGCAAGCTGAACGAGCTCCGGTCGTGAATTCAGGTAAAACCATGCTGCTGAAGTGAGAATGACTGCAATGTATAAAAGGCGCCGGTACCGTTTCCCCGGAACGGCCAGTCCTATGGCCGGCAGCAGCACAAACGCCGTTACGAGCGGTTTCCAGTAGGAAGACACCGCCCAGGTCCAGATCCCGGAACGGGAGGCGGTCCGCAGCAAAAAGCGGAAAAACGTCAGGCCCAGGTCGAGGGCATGAAGCACGAGATCGGAGATGAACGACGGCAGATACAGGCAGGGAATGCTGATCATCCCCGTGATCATGACGCAGAAGGTCAGGGGAATGGCCACGATATTCAGGAATAGCGAAGCGATCTGCAGGGTATTGAAATAGAAAAGGGCGACAGGTGCGGTAAAAAGAGCGGCGCTGGCGGAAACCAGGAGCATTTCATACGCGTATCTCAGTGCGGGATTCACGGGCCGGAAAGGGAGCTTCTGTTTCAGCACCGAATATCCGCTTAAAATGCCGAAAACGGCGGCAAAGGAGAACTGAAACCCCACGTCGCGCAGATAGAAAGGATTCACCATCAGCAGGATGACGGCCGTTGCCGCAACGGCGTTCACGGCATGATAGCGCCGGTGAAATACCGGGGCTGTCAGCAAAAGGCCCGTCATCAGTGAAGCCCGTATTACCGACGGCGAAGCTCCGCACAGACAGCAGTAGAAAACTAAAAAGACGCAGATCAGTACCGTACGGAGGACCCGGTGCAATGACAGGACCAGCAGCAGCTGATAGACGATCAGGACCAGCAGGCCGACATGCAGCCCGGAAACCGCCAGCAAATGACTGATACCGAGCTCCCGGAACCGTTCGGCGACGCAGTCCGGTATCTCGGACCTCATGCCCAGGAGGAAGCCGTTGACCATACTTCCTTTCTCAATACCAAGAACCGCCAGGAAGCGTACGGAGATGCTGTTCCGCACCCGGAAGGCAAGATAGCGCAGCGGGGCCTTTACCGGACCCGCTTCGACAACGGTGCCGGGCTTCGCATTGATCCGGTGACTGATCCCCCTCCCTCTGGCATACTCCCGGTAATCAAAAGCATAGGGATTGACATTCGCGTCGATCGCTTCGATCCGAACGGGATCCATATGATAATGAATCCCGGGGAGCAGTACCGGAAGATCGGATCCGGCGTAAAGCGTTGCACGGACGGGAATCCTATCGAGTCGGGTTTTAACCACATAATACCGGAGATGTCGCGGCGTGGTCTTTTGCTGCAGGACCGTAATATCCGCCGCACAGGCTTCCTTCGGGGGAATGATGAGCTTCTGGCGGTAATGCTGCACGGCGACGGCGCAGCGCAGCATGCCGGAGGCAAGAATACACAGAATGCATACATACCGGCTGAACTTCCCCTCCCCGCAAATCAGAACCGCGATCATGCCCGCGCACAGTAACGCTGCCGGGATGCAGGGCGGAAGATCCGCCGCATGCTGTAGCATGATCCCCGGGATGAAAAAGAGAAGGTAACGGAACGCCGGAGCTGTTGAAATTGCCGAAGCCATGTCCCCCGCTTTTTCCCTATTATACCACTTTATGAAGTCTTCATCAAGCTCCCGTGACCGGCTGTGAGGATGATCACAGTATCACTGCGGCCGCATAGCTCCCGGCGCGGCCGGACGAAGGAAAAAAGCACGGGGAAATACGATAATACGCCGTGAACCGGATCCTGCCGTCAGTCCCGCGGTTTCTTCGACAGCCTTAAATATTTTGGTAAAGGGTTATTTTATCCTGAAATGATTGACCATGGGCATTTTACGGCCCCGGCCGAAAGCCTTCCGTGTGACGCGGAGACCCGGCGCGGCCTGCCGGCGTTTGTATTCGTTCTTTTGTATCAGGTCGTACAGCTCATGGACAAGCTCCGGATCCCCTGTTTCCCGGATAAGCTGCCCGATACTCTTTTCCTGGTAAAGGAGCTCATCAACAAGCGGGCTGACAACGTTGTAATCAAAGGGATCGTACTGGTCCTCCGCCAGTTCTGCCGAGGGACGTTTCCGGATCGTATGTTCCGGGATCAGCTCGTGATCACCCCTGTTGTTCAGATGCCGGGCGAGCCGGTACACATCAAGCTTGTTCAGATCGCTTACCGGCGCCAGCGCCCCGCACATGTCCCCGTACAGGGTGCAGTAACCCAGTGCGATCTCCGTCTTATTCCCCGTGGTAAGCACAAGGGCATGCTTTTTATTGGCCACGGACATCAGAATGCTTCCCCGGATGCGGGCCTGCAGGTTCTCTTCCGCCACTCCGAAAGCGGTACCGGAAAAAGGCTTTTCCAGCGCCTTCAGAAACGTCTCGTAGACCTCCCCGATGGAGATAACCTTATAATGTACCCCCAGGTTCTTTGCGCATTGCTCCGCATCTTCCAGTGAGTGCGGGGAGCTGAACCGGGAAGGCATGGCATAGGTGTGAACGTGTTCTGCACCCAGCGCTTCGGCGGCCAGCGCCGCGACAAGTGCCGAATCGATGCCGCCGCTCAGCCCGATCACGGCGTCCTGGAACCCGCTTTTATGGAAATAATCCCGGATGCCGAGAAGCAGGGCCGCCCGCAGTTCCTCCATCCCGCCGGGCTGCCTTTTCTCAACAGGCTGCGGTGAACGGCCGTCACGGAATTCGCAGCAGGCAAACGCTTCCTCCGAGGGGGGCAGGCAGGCCGCGAACCTTCCGTCCGCATCCATGGCAAAACTGCTTCCGTCAAAGATCAGCTCATCCTGTGCACCGCACAGGTTTACATAGACAAAAGGCCGTTTCAGCGCCCTGACCTTTTCACTGACGGCCGAGACGCGTTCCCGGTATTTTCCGGTATGGTAGGGAGAGGCGCTGGCGTTCAGAAGGATATCGG
This sequence comes from Fidelibacterota bacterium, assembly GCA_034520235.1. GTDB lineage: Bacteria > Fidelibacterota > Fidelibacteria > Fidelibacterales > Fidelibacteraceae > M50B103. The sequence goes on along the minus strand of JAXHNS010000001.1, from coordinate 763,548 downwards.
CTCCGCGGCGGACAAGGATCTCACTGACACGGGTATCGTAGCCTTCATCCCAAAGGTCTTCGCAGATCTCGATCCCGAGCCTGCATTCCTCTCCCCGGATGCTGACGCCTACTGGACGGGGGTCGGGGCCGGGATGAAAATAGCGGAATTCGTCAAAAACATCATAGGCCGGAAGATGGGTCTTGTACACATGATCGATGATCTTCCTGTCCTGCATGATGGCAAGGGCGTTATAACGTTTGCCCCGTTCTTCACGGATGACACCCACGATGGCGACGATATCTTCGGTCTGTCTCCTCACGGCATCCAGTGCCTGTTCGCATTCGGAAATAAAGTTTTTTTCAAAGACCAGGTCCTGAGGGGATAAGCGCACAGCGTCAGTTCGGGGAACAGAATGATGTCCGCACGGTCCCGGTGCGCCTTGTCAATGGCCTTGATGACCTTTTTGCCGTTTTCCGGCATCGCACCCACGGTGACGTTGATCTGGGCTAGGGCAATTTTCAGCTGCATGGTCCTCACATTGTGATCGTGAAGCCTTCCTGTTCTGGCTTCTTGTTGCTTTCTTCCTTCTTCAGGTCATCGACCCGGGCGCGGGAGGGTCCCGCCCGCAGATGATCCATGAAGGTTTCCAGGGCCTGCGTTTCTCCCGCCGCCAGGATCTCGACCCGGCCGCCGGAAGTATTGCGGACATGTCCGCGTATGCCGAGCATGTCGGCGTGCTGTTTTGCGTACCAGCGGAACCCGACCATCTGGACGCGTCCGCTGATCGTGATCTTCAGGGTTTGAAAGGACATATGAAAAAAAAGGCCCGGGTTTCCCCGGGACCTTTGGTGTTGATCCTGCTCAGAGCATTTTATTAATGCGGGCGTCAAGATCGCTCTTGGGCACGTTCCCGATCACCTGGTCAACGACCTTCCCTTCTTTCACGAAGAGGATCGTAGGGATCGAACGGATACCCAGCTGGCCGGCGACCATGGGCGACTCATCGACATTGACTTTCGCAACGAGAACTTTTCCTTCGTGGGCTTCGGCAAGTTCCTGGAGTTTGGGAGAGATCATCCGGCAGGGCCCGCACCAGGGGGCCCAGAAGTCCACAATGACCGGTAGAGCGTTCTTGAGTACCTTTTCTTCGAAGTTCTGGTCGGTAACTTCAATCGTGAATTGTGACATATATGTCCTCCATGTTTTTTTCGACGCAATATAGTGAATAATTACGGGATATGTTATGAAAATCTACCCCCGTATCCATTGAATGATCTCTTTCAGTGTCACGCGCTTGCCATACATCAGTATGGTCGTGCGGAAGATCCTGCTTCCCGCCCAGGTGATGCCCAGTATCCACAGCAGAAGATAGAATATCATCAGGACGATCTCCCAGAAAGGTGCCGAAAGCATTCCGATCTTGAGGATCATCATGAAAGGGGTCGTGAGCGGAATAAAAGCGAGGATCGTGGCAAGCGGCGTATCCGGGTTCATCATGATCGGCTGGACCAGCATGATGGGCAGTACGGCAAAGAGGGTGAGAAAACCGACGGACTGCTGGGCGTCGCGCTCATTGTCATAGAGGGATCCGAGGCCCACGTACAGGGAGGCATACATGAAGTAGCCCATGATAAAATAGATAAAATACCAGATGATATTCGTAGTGAAAACATCCGCGGGACTGATATTGATGTTCAGCACCGCTCCTCCGAAGAGTGAAAATGCCAGCAGGATGACCAGATATACGCTGATCTGTATCACGCCGAGCATGCCGATCCCGACGATCTTCCCGGTCATTAATTCGCCGGGCCTGATGCTGGACATCAGGATCTCGATAATACGGTTCGACCGCTCCTCGATCACGCCGCTGATGAGCATGGACGAGCTCATGACCACCCCCATCACCAGCAGCCAGAGGAACACTCCCGGCACACCGTAACGGACAAGCAGGTTGGACTGCGCAGTGTCCCCGCTTTTCCCGACTTCATAAAAATGGATGTCCGGTGCTTCCAGCACATGATCCATATCCTCCCGGGTAAGCCCCAGTGACAGGATGCGTTTTTCCATCAGGTATTGCTCAAAGGCATTCTCAAGCCTCGAGATCTCCTGAATTCCCGTCTCATTTCCGTGATAGATCCGCACATCGCCGCGGTCCGTGAAATCCGGTTCGAGGATAATAACGATGCCCGCATATCCGTCGCGTATCAGTGTCTCGACCAGCGTGTCCTGATTCTCGGGCGTTGAAACATACTCCTGAATGGTGTAGACGGGTTCGCCTTCATCGTTGAGGAAGCTCTTTCCGATATATTCCGACACCTCTTCATAGATCCCGTTGCCCCGGTCGATGATGCCCATGTCCTTTTCCTGGATCTTCTGGTTGAGGGAGAACAGCGCCGGCACGAGCGAAAAGGCCAGCACAACAAAGGGCATTAGAATGGAGATAATGAAGGCCTTTGACCTCACGCCGCGTTTCAGCTCCCACTGGATGATGGTCATCGTCTTATTCATATCCCTCCCCCACCAGGGCGATAAAGGCATCGTCCAGGCGGCCGCCGTGCTGGTTCATGACATCGCGGGTTGCGCCGTAGCTGATGATCTCCCCTTTGTGTATGAGGCACATTTTTTCACAGTTCTCTTCCACCTTTGCCATCTGATGGGTACTGAGAATGACAGTACACTCCCGGGAGCGGAATTCATTGATGATGTTCTGGAGGACCTTCTGGTTTACGGGATCCAGACCGGTAAAGGGCTCGTCCAGTATCAGCAGCTCCGGTTCGTTGATCACGGAAATAATGAACTGTATCTTCTGCTGATTCCCCTTGGAGAGTTCAAATATCTTCTTCTCCGCCATGTCCGGCATGTGAAGCCGGGACAGCCATCTTTCCGTCCGTTCCTCCGCTTCCCGGGGAGTCGCGCCTTTGAGCTTGGCCAGATACTCGATGACATCGCGGACTTTTGCTTTCTGATAGATGCCGCGTTCCTCGGGCAGGTAGCCGACACGGCTGTGATCGCAGCGGGTGCTCGGGACCCCGTCGATGAGGATCCTGCCTTTGTCAGGCTGGATAATATCCATGATCATACGGAGCGTGGTGGTCTTTCCCGCACCGTTGGGCCCCAGGAAGCCGAATACCTCACCCTTGCGGATCTCGAGCGAAATATTCTTTACGGCTGTGGTCCCTGTAAAAGATTTTGTGACGTCTTCGATTGTCAGCATATCACTCCTTTTCCGCAGCGGCACCGAAAAAATACGTCAGAATCATAAAATTTCCAATGCATAATATAAAATCACCCTGCCCCTTCTCCGCGGGGGCTGTTTCAGTGCTTCCTGTTGTTTTCAGGGCTGCCGTCCCTCTGAATGCGGTCCTCTTCGATGATCCGTTTGACAAGATCAAGGTCCTTCATGCAGCGTCCGGCATCGGCCGGTGATCTTGCAAATTTCACCCGGTCCGCAAAGCGGAAAAACGCGCACAGATCCTCATAGTGTTCCGGCAGGACGCGGGGTTTCAGCACCGGCAGCATTTCGGAAGTGCTCAGCTCCTGCAGATGCAAAAAATACATGTTCTCAAAATATTCCCGCAGGAGATAACTCAGTTCCAGGTAGTAATGCTTCCATTCCCGCCGCTCGGGATAACGTTTTGCCTCCAGTTCCAGGATCGCCCGCTTCGCTTGCTCCGCCGGAGAAGTCCAGTTCATTTTTGCCTCCCCGCTTCCGTGTTGACGTTTCCGCAAACCGAGGAACAGGATCAGTGCCGCGCCAAGCAGCAGCGCGGCAGCGACAAGATATTCCCACCAGGTCATCAGCGACAGGCGTAGCGGCGCTTTCATTGCCACCGGGGCGGCGGAAGTATCCAGCGTGGAGTGGATATAAATATATTTTTCAGGAAAATAAAGGGTATCCCCTTTCCCGGGATCCGCGGAATGTCCGCAGATCAGCGGAAGGGGCGGAATATGTACGAAACCGGTATCAAAAGTTGTTGCTTCGAGGTCCATGCGCAGGGTTTGCATGCCCCTGCCGGTCCTGGAGTGATCCTTCCGTTCAAGGATCTCGAGATCCCGGATCCGTGCCGCGGCATCCGGGAACCGGACCTTCACGGTTTCGGGAGCCCTGACATGAAAGGAAATACGGATCCTGTCCCCGATAAAGACATTGCGCTCCTCCACTTCCAGGCTGAGCTCTATATCCTCCGCAAGGAGCGATCCCGCGATGCCGATCATCAGTAACAGGCGTTTCATCGGTACTGGTGCTTTCCCCGTGTCTTAAAAAAACGGTTCAGAGGTTTTATGTACGATCCATTGGTATCAATATGTATCAGGTCGGTTTTGTTCCTGCGGCAGATCTGTTCCAGCTTTTGGGTCCGGTCTAGATAATCCTGCGCATAGGCCTCCCGGACGGCCTTCAGAGAAGTATCGATGATCATTTTCTCACCGGTTTCGGCGTCATAGCACGGGAACAGTCCGATGTTTGGCAATGCCTTGTCCAGAGGGTCAACAACATTGACCAGGATAAGGTCATGCCTGCCGGCAACGGCTTTCAGGGCATATTCAAAGTCCGTATCGTAAAAGTCGCTGAGCAGAAAGACGATGCCGCGTTTATGGGCGACCCGCGAAAGGAACTGCAGGGCGTTGTCAATACGCGTGCCCCTGCCTTCGTAGACCCCGAAAAGCACTTCACGTATGACCTGCATGGCATAGGCCTTGCCCTTGCGGGGGGCGAGGTATTTTTCCACATGGTCGGTGAAATTGATCAATCCCACCTTGTCGCCGTTCCGGATGGCGGAAAAAGCCAAAACGGAACATATTTCCGCCATGAGCTCGCTTTTGAAACGTTCCGTGCTCCCCACCTGTCCGGAGGCGGACACATCGACGAGGAAGTACACAGTGAGCTCGCGTTCTTCCTCCATGATCTTGACAAAGGGCTTGTGATGGCGGGCCGTGACATTCCAGTCGATCAGCCGCACATCGTCACCGGGCTGATATTCCCTCACCTCGGAGAAAGACATCCCCTTGCCCTTGAAAACTGAACGGTATTCCCCGGAGAACACCTCATTAACGATATGACGTGTCTGGATCTCGACCTGTTTGACTTTCTGAAGTATCTCTCGGGGCAGCATGATCAGGGAACCGGGATCGTTTCAAACACCGTTTCAATAATATTTTCCACCGTCACCTCCTCCGCTTCCGCCTCAAAGGAAAGCAGAACGCGGTGGCGCATGACATCCATGCCGACCTCACGGATATCCTCGGGGGTCACGTATCCGCGGTGCTGTAAAAAAGCATGGGATTTCGCGGCCCTTACCAGGTTCAGGGAGGCCCTCGGAGATGCCCCGACATCAATAAGATGGCTTATCGACCTCAGCTTAAAATTTTCGGGATAACGGGTGGCGAAAACAATATCCGTGACGTATTTGTAGATCTTCTCGTCCACATAAATGCTGCGGGCGACCTTCCGCGCATCAAGAATCTGTTCCGGCTTCACCACGGCGGAGACATCCTCCGGAAGCGTATTGGCGGTCATCAGCGAGAGGATGCGCATCTCCTCCTCCTGGCTCGGATAATCCACTTTAACCTTCAGCATAAAACGGTCGACCTGCGCTTCAGGGAGGGGATAGGTTCCCTCCTGCTCAATGGGATTTTGGGTGGCAAGTACCAGGAAGGGCTCTTCCAGGGGATAGGTCGTGTCCCCGATGCTCACCTGTTTTTCCTGCATGGCCTCCAGAAGCGCCGCCTGCACCTTTGCCGGCGAACGGTTGATCTCGTCCGCCAGGATAATATTGGCAAATATAGGCCCCTTCTTCACATTGAACGCGGACTCCTTCTGATTGTAGATCAGGGTTCCGATCAGGTCGGAGGGCAGAAGGTCGGGGGTGAACTGAATACGGTGGAAGGTGGTGTCGATCGCCTTTGCCAGCGATTTCACGGCAAGGGTCTTCGCCAGCCCCGGAACGCCTTCCAGGAGGATATGACCTTCCGAGAGCAGGCCGATCATCAGCCTCTGCACCATTTTTTCCTGTCCGACCAGGACTTTTTTCAACTCGTTCTGGATGGAATCCGAGAACTGACTTTCCTTGCGTATCTGTTCGTTGAGCGCGGTAAGATCAAAGTCCATATTTCACCTTTTATTCGTCCGGAGTGTTCTTCATGATATTTTCAAGTTCTTCGATCTGGTCCAGTGATTTGCCGAGATTCCTCAGCTCGAATTTTACCGATTCAGCGAGGTCGTGCTCGGGATAATCCCTGATAAATCTGTCATACTGTTCCTTCGCCCGTTCATGATCCCCGACGATGTTCGCCAGTGTATAACCCGCCATGAAGCGCGCTTTGGGTGCGTCCCGGTGGGAAGGATACTTTTCCGCAATAAACGTGTATCTCTCGATACTGCTTTCAAAGTCCTGCAGATCTCCCCCGTAGATCTCCGCCATGCGGTAACTGGCCTTTACGGCCAGGGGATCGTCGGGATAGGTCTCGGAAAGCTTGGCATAGGTTTTGACGGCCCGTTCGAATTTTTGTTCTTCATAGAGCTGACCCGCATCTTCGAACATTTCCTCCGCAGTGCGGTTGTCGGAACACGAGAATATCAGCAAGGCGGTAAGCAATAAGGTTCCAAGCTTCTTCTTCATTTGTTTGACTCCTTGTATTTCGTTTCAATGCCTGTAATTTATGTGATACCGGACTTAAAAGGCAAATAAAAGACCAAAGTTTATGCGTTGGAAAAACCCTTCTTCCCGTTCCCGTACCGTGCCGGCGTTGGGATCATTGATGATGAGGGGCAACTCAACGCGCACCGGGCCGATGGGGGTTTTGTAGTATATCCCCACGCCGGTATTGACATAATAACCGTTCCACTCCGTGATCCCGCTGAAGTCACTATCCAGCCGGCCGGCATCCAGGAAAACGTTCACGCCGAAATTCCAGATCAGGTCGGTGCGGAGTTCGACATTTCCCATAACCTTGGATTCCCCTGCGTAGATCGTATCTCCCCCGGCCGTCAGATACGGGTCGCCGATGGACTTGAACCAGCCGCGCACGGTGGTCTCGCTGCCCATCTGATAAAGATAAACGGGATTGATCGTTTTTCTGTCAAAGAAGCGTCCCGCCTCCACTCTGCCCGCAAGGACCATGTTGCGTAAAATTCGCGTATATCCGTTGACCGAACCTTCAAGCCGGAAATAATCGGTCTCCGTCTCGGCTTGCGTACCTAAGACATACCCGGAATTAACAAGAATGTTCCATCCTTTTGAGGGGTAGATAAAATTGTTCCGGTTGTCGAAACGGGACTGCACGGTAAGCTCGGTGAGGGGTTCGAAACCTTCCCCGGAAAGTTCGTTCTTGACGTTTTTCAGCGCAAGGGAAGCGCGGGTATAAATGTTCCGGTTGTATCTCCAGATCGAAGACAGGTTTACACCGTAGTCCGTGAGGATATCGTCTTCACTGAGGGTGTTCCGCTGGCTGAAGGGCGAATACACATCCCGGTTATAATACACCTTGAGGGTGGTGGGAAGCCGGAAACGGATCAGCCAGGGAACGGTATAGGCAATTTCAGCATTGATCCCGTGATCGATATCAATATTATGGAACAGGGCTTCATATGTCATCCCGACGCGTAAACGGTGTGCCCGGTGCAGAACGTTCTTATGCGTCCATTCCGGCTCAAGGAAAAGGGAGGAATAGCCGATCCGTCCCGTATATCCCTGGCGGGCGCCGAACTGAAAATCAAAACGGCGTGCCTTGCTTTCGATCAGGTCCACCCGCAGGTCCAGGAGCTGTTCGGAAGAATCCGTGTTTACCGGAACGATATTCACGGAATTGAAGGCGCCCATTCCATAGATGCGGTCCTGAACGCGGCTGATTTTCTCCAGGCGGTAGGGGTCTCCTTGTTCAATGTTGATCTGCCTTCGGACGGCGGAGGCCCTGACCTTCCGGTTCCCCTTGATATTGACATTTCTCACCGAATAGTGTTCGTCTTCATCAATATACAGGGTGATCTCCAGTTCCGGCCCCCAGTCGTATTCCTCCCGGATATTCGCAAAAGGATGTCCCATCCGGCTGTAACGTGAAAGGATCCTGTTGAAGTTGTTATAATAGGTATACTGCCGGAACGGATCACCGATCCTCAGGTCCAGCAGGTCCAGGATCTCCCCGTCGCTGAGCAGGGTGTTCCCTTCGATGGATATCTGTTTGATCCGGAAGCGCCGGTTCTCGGTAATATTGAAGTACAGGTGAAGGCTCTTCTCATCATGAATGACCAGGGAATCCCTCACTTCGCAGTTCAGGAATCCTTCGCTGACATAATAATTCTTCAGTTTCTGGGTCTGCGACTTAATGTAACGGTATGAGATCCGCCGCATGGCGCGCCGGGTCCAGACCGGCTTAATGTCCACTACCCGTTTCAGCTGGCGGTCGCTGAATTGCCGGTTCCCCTTAAAGATCACTTTCCGCAGTTTATAATTCAGGAGCATATCCTCGTCCTGTGCGAAAAGCGTGACCGCAGCCAGGACCAGCAACAATGTAAGCAGGAACCGTTTCATCAATACTGCACTCTCAGGCGGAATGATCCGGAAACGCTCTCTTCATCCGCACTTCCGACAACGGAAAGGCGGTTGTTGATCCGGTATTCCACTTCAATGTTCAGGGGGCTGTCCCGCGATCCCTCGTAGGTCAGATAAAAATTCCTTCCGATGCGGCCTCCGACGACAACGGCCGTCGTGCTGTCGATATACGTGCCTTCTCCCCCTTGATATCAATGCGGTCCAGGCCTCCGACACCTCCCAGCTTCTGCGCCTGCTGCTCAAGCGGACGCTCCGCAAGGGCAAGCAGTGCCGTTGTCGTGCGGGCGGCGAACTGTGCATTATCCGCATTCGGGAACGCATTCCGGATCTCACCGATGGTGAGTTCCTGAACGATCTCCGCCGAGCTCATCTGGTTTTCCTCATCTACGAAATTGATCTTCGGATTGTTCAGTTCACCGGTGATGGAAGCGATGATCCGGTTCCCTCCCCGGATGGTCTTCGAGGCAATAAAGTTCAGCTCGTGATTGCCTTCGAACTGATCGAACTGGATACTCCCCTCTTCGAGCTCAAAAACGGAAGCCCAGTAATTAAAAAATCCCTGGGTAATATTCAGTTCCCCGCCCAGGCGCAGATTATTCTCGCTGGCATATTTCAGTATGTTCATTTCTCCCTGCAGGGTGGCATCGATGAACTGGGTGCGGAAATAGAGTTTTTCAACAATGGTGTTGATGGAATATTCGGAATACAGTTTTCTCCTTTCAGTTTGCTCCTGCATCTCCGCGGGACGGTTGAAGCCCATTTCCATGTTTCCTTCGCGGACATTGAGATCCCCGGAAACCAGTAGCGTGTCCTGCCCCGTAACGGCAAGGTCCACTTCCCCGGTGGTCAGGTTGATATTATTGTCCAGCGTGACGATGGAGACCCCGTCCCCCGTCAAAGACAGATCGAACACGGGTTCAAAGAGCTTTTTCATATCCATGCTTCCGCCGACCGCAAAATTATGCTCCCTCTGTGTTTGTTCTTCGCTCAGGCCCAATACGTCCGCAAGCGTATAGGAGACCGAGGGCAATTTCCCCCTGAGGTCAACCTTCATGATATTGTCGTGCATTACCGTCTCACCGCGGAGATTGATGATCTCATTGGAAAGCATGCTTAGGACAAGATTGCCGTCACGGATGCTTACCCGGCCGTTCTTGACCGTCTCGTTGACCGATCCCTTTATCTCAAGTTCGGTATGGATGTCCCCCGTCAGGGACTCCACATTATTGATGTAAGGGGTAAGATAGATCAGCTCATCGTCCGTTCCCTGGATGTAGGCGTACAGCGTACTGTCCGGGGAAAAGCGTTTGCCTTCCGGGCGGAAGCTCAGGTCGAGATAAGCATGGCCGTTCCCCCGGTAATGTCCGTTATTTGCCGTCAAATAAGCGTCATTAAAATAAATGCGCCTGTCCTTGTAACGAAAGCCCGACCTGAGGGTATCTGCCCGTATCTTATCGATCACCGGATCCAGCAGCAGCAGTTCCCCGCTTGCCAGAGGTTCATTCAGGGTGCCGGAAAATCTCCCGCGGATATTCCCCTCGCCGGATATCGTGAAAGCTTCACTGATAAAGGGGGCGAATGTCGACAGCCGTGCTTTTTCCACCGCAAATTCCGCATGCAGGGAATCTTCGGGTAAAAACCTGAAGATCTTTTCTTTTGTAAAATTAACCTCTGCCGGAAGGTCGGCGGAAAGGCCTATGGAACGTTCGTCCGCGATCGTGATATTGAGATCATCAATATGCAGGCGCTTGTTCCGGTAAAAGGACCTTGCGGAAATGCGCCGGGTGTCCAGGCCGAAAGCGTGTGCATTGCGGAGGTCCAGTACGGCGCTAATCCGGGGATCATCCAGGAGTCCACTGATCTTCAGATTGACTTCCAGGCGTCCCCCGATACTGTCCTCCAGGGTTGACAGAAGCGGCAGGGAGTTCAGCTCCGCACCGGTAATATTCACATTCCCCCAGACGGAGTCGCGCTTTGTGTCCAGCGCTCCGTACAGAAGGGCATCACGGTAAAGAAGATCAAAACGCGAAAGGGAAATACCGTTGTCACTGAAGGAAAAGAGACGCTGTCCAGCAAATAGACATCTTCATTCATATAGCGTCCCTGCATGCTGTTGAGCGTGAACGTGGTAAAATCCCTGGCACTGCCCGACAGGGAAAGCGAATAGTTTTCATGGCTGATATCAAAATAATCCACATTGACGGTATCCCCGTCCATGCGGACATAGGTCTGCACGTTGCCGATAAGGAAAGAATCCACCGTCGCATCATCAAAAGACAGCAGCACGGCGCCCCCCGGTTCGGAAAATATGCCGCTGCCGTAGAGGGAAAGATTCAGGTCATTCACGGAGTACCTGTCGTATGCGAACGTATCCACATTAAGATTCAGCTGAACGTCCGGATCTTTCAGCTCGCCAAGGACCCTCAGGGTCAGCAGGATATTCTTCATTTTCAGGTCTTTGCCCGCTTCCGGTCCCAGCGGGCCCAGATCGGCGATATCGCCGTAAATATCCAGGTCCGCAGAATCGAGTCCCGTGATCTTCCCGCGCGCTTTCAGCACTCCGTCGGGAAGATAGATGTAATTGGTTGAATCCAGAATAATGTCCCGCATTTCATCCACAAAAACATTTCCCTCTATCCTGCTCTCGTCGATACCGTAAAGGTCCAGGCACTGAAAGTTGTAATTCGCGCTCATGCGTTTGTTCATGTACCCGCTGGCACGCATTCTTCCCTGAAAGGCAAATTCCGGCAGGTCCGGGAACCAGGCCGAAGGATGCAGCTCATAGGAGGTAAAGGTGCTTGTAAGATATTTATCCTTGATGCCGTAGGAGCCGTACATGGAAATATCGGTGTCTTCATTTTTAAAACTCGCTTCAAGAATATGCAAGTAATCGTCCTTATATTCGATATTGACATTGGCCTGGCGGATGGTTTTCCGGTTGATCGAACCGCTGATGTTCAGCGCGGCATAGAACGCCTTAAGGCTGCCCATAAGTTCCAGTTTCACGGACAGTTTGTCACCGGGATCTATCAGGCGGTGTTCATAGTAGCGGGCCGGCCTGATATCCCGGATGCTGAACAGGAACTGAAAACGGAGGGAATCCGTAAAACGGATCTTCCCGGAGGAATTGAATTCCGCTTCATTCAGGCGAAAGCACAGATTGCGCAATTTTGCGATATTGTTGTTTACGGTGACCTCACTGCTCATGGTATGCAGGCGGAGGTCCAGCGCTTTGTTCTCCATCCGCATGTCATGGATATCGAACCGGGCCCGGGCCCCGGCTCCCGAATAGGAGAATTCCGCATGATCGACGGTCTGACTAAAAAGGGTGTCCGGCGTCTCTATCTCTACTTTTGCATTGTTCAGGATAATGTGGCCGATGGAGATCCCCGGAAAATTCAGGCCGGTTATTTCCGGGGCCTTGTCGCTGCGGCCCTTCGATCTGATGTATATTTCCGGTTTCTGCAGGCGGAGGCTGTCCACCCGGCGTTTCCCCAGCAATTCAAAGATCCCGCTGTAATGAATATTCGTGGTATCGATACTGAAGACCAGGGAAGAATCGTCGTTCGTGAACTCCAGTTTATCTGCCCGCAAACGGGTGTCGAGCCTTTTATCAAGGTCGCTGATTGAAAGGGTATAACCGAGGTCCCTTTTCAGGTAATTTTTCAGGACCTTATAGGCTACATTGAAACCGAATTCCGTTTTCGTGATAAACAAACCGGAAAGACCGATAAAGAGGATAATGAAAAATACCGGCAGGTGACGACGATGTGCTTTTTTTCTATCGGCCATAATGGTTTCATGTTCTAAACATGATCTTCTGCGGCTTTCACGGTGTTTTGCATCAACATGGCGATGGTCATAAGCCCCACACCGCCCGGTACCGGCGTTATAGCCGCGGTTTTTTCCTTCACGGTGTCAAAGGCCACGTCGCCCGCAAGGCGGTATCCCTTTTTCTTCCGGGATCGGGAACGCGGTTTACGCCGACATCGATCACCGTTGCGCCTTCTTTGACCATATCCGCGGTGATCATCTCCGGAACGCCGGCGGCGACGATAAGGATGTCCGCCTGCCGGGTGTACTGTTTCATGTTGTCCGTTCCGGTATGGCAGATGGTCACCGTCGCATTCGCGCCTTCGGATTTCTGATACATCAGGTTCGCCATCGGCTTGCCGACAATGTTCGAACGCCCCACGATCACGACATGTTTCCCGCTTACCGGTATGCGGTAATAGGAAAGCATCTCCATGATCCCCGCAGGGGTGCAGGGCAGATAGGTCTCCTCCCCCAGGACCAGCCGTCCGATATTCACGGGATGGAAACCGTCCACGTCCTTTAGCGGCAGGATCCGGTGAATGATCTGTTTTTCATCGATCTGCTGCGGCAGGGGCAGCTGGACCAGAACTCCGTGAAAGCGGGAATCGGCGTTCAGCTTTTCAACAAGCGCGTTCAGGTCCTTCTGCTCCGTATGTTCCGGAAGGCGGAAGGTCTCCGAAAGGATGCCCAGTTCCCCGCAACTGCGGGCTTTACTGCGCACATAGACCTTTGAGGCGGGGTTCTCACCCACAAGGACGACCGCCAAACCGGGGCGTACCCCCCTCTGCTCCAGTTCCCGGATCCGTTGTTTCAGCCGGTCCCTGACCTTTTCGGCAACGGGCTTTCCGTAAAGTATAAGTGTTTCCATATCTCTCCGCTATTTTGCGTACCCGATGGAACGGTGCTCCCGCAGAACGGTCACCTTGATCTGTCCGGGATACGTCAGTTCACTCTGGATCTTTTCGGCGATATCCTCCGCCAGCAGGTCCGAGGTCTTGTCATCAACCTGATTTTCTTCCACGATCACCCGGACCTCGCGGCCCGCCTGAATGGCGTAAGTTTTGTTCACGCCCTTGAACCCGTTTGATATCTCTTCAAGTTTTTCCATTCGGTGGATATAGTTTTCCAGCGTCTGCCCGCGGGCGCCGCGGCGCGAACCGCTTATCGAATCCGCTGCCTGGACCAGCGCGGAGATGGGATGGGACATTTCCACTTCCTCATGATGGGATTCGATGGCATTGACCACGATCCTGTTCTCCTTGTTCCGCCGGGCGATCTCTCCCCCGATCAGGGCGTGGGTACCCTCAACGTTCCGGTCGATGGCCTTCCCGATGTCGTGCAGGAATCCCGCGCGCTTGGCCAGCTGTCCGTCCATTCCGAGCTCCGCCGCCATAAGCCCCGAAAGCCAGCCCACTTCAATGGAATGCTTGAGGATGTTCTGCCCGTAGCTGGTACGGTATTTCAGGCTTCCGATATGGTGCATCATTTCCGCATTGAAAGGAGAGAGCCCCAGTTCCATGGTCGCATCCTCGGCGGCCTGGATAATGGATTCCTCCACCTCCTTGCTCGCTTTTTTGATCATCTCTTCAATGCGCGCCGGATGAATGCGGCCGTCCTGGATCAGTTTTTCCAGGGCGATACGGGCCACTTCTCTTCTCACGGGGTCAAAGCCGGAAAGCACCACGGCCTCGGGGGTATCGTCAACGATAAGCTCGATCCCGGTCAGGGCCTCAAAGTGACGAATATTCCGTCCTTCGCGCCCGATCACCCGCCCCTTCATCTGATCGCTGGGCAGGGGTACCACGGCCACCGTGGACTCGGAAGTGTGATCGGCCGCCGAGCGCTGGATAGCTTCAATAATGACTTTCTTTGCTTCTTTATTGGCGTTCAGGATGGCGTTCTCCTTGATCTCCCGCGTTTTCACCTGGGCCTCGACCCGGGCCTTTTCGTACAGGCTCTCCTTCAGGGCCTGTTTTGCCTCGTCGCGCGACAAACCGGCGATCTTCTCCAGCCTGCTTTGCTGCTCGTCGACCAGTCTGTCGATCTCTTTGGCGCGCTGCTGCAGGTTCTCCTCTTTATTCTTCAGCTCATTGCTGAACTTGTGCAGGGAGTCATAACGCTGATCCACCGTCTCGATTTTGCGTTCCAGATTGCCTTCCTTTTTCTGGAGTTCCCGTTCGAGATCACGGATGTCCCGCAGTTTCTCGTTGTATTCGTCCTCGCTTTTCTGTTTAATGCGGATGGCCTCGTCCTTGGCCTCCAGCACCAGCTCCTTTTCAGGTTCTCGCCTTCTTTCCGGGCGCTCTCCAGAAGGTCGAATTTATAGTTTTTCAGGCCGCCGAGTTTTATCCGGTAAATTATCAGCACAATAAAGGCACCGCCGATTGCTGATAAAATACCAACAACGATATTCACTAACATTTCTTACTCCTTTTCTACACGGAGTACTCAGCTTTCGAGGTGTTCATCAATGCATTTGATCAACGATTCAGAATGGCTCTGAATATATTCCTCAACGGATTGGTTATCCTGCTTCATTTGAAACAACTCTCCCGCAATGTTCAGGGCGGCGATAATGGCGATCTTGTCAACAGCGGTCGTTCCGGGCATGTTCGCACCGACCTCCAGCATTTTCTCATTCACGTAATCCGCAACCTTCCGGATGAATTGTGAATCTTTGCCTCTGAGAGGGAATTCCTGACCGTAAATATTGACTTTCACGGGTTTTTCTTCAGGAAATTCAAGTTCCACCGTATTGGGGTCGGGTTCATACTTCTGCATGTTCGATCCACTCCGATATTTCCGCCAGCTTGCCGGTGATGCGTTCAACCTGGCTTTTGCTCAGGACCAGATTCCCGTCACCGGCCGCTCCCTTCTGCTCTTTCAGAACATCGAGGGTTTGGTGTATTTTTTTTTCTAAGATCTCAAAAGAGCTGATATCCATTACCTAAGCTGAGCTCCATATTGATGCTTGATCTGTTTAAACAACTTTTCCATCACATTGTCAACCATCTTATCCTGAAGCGTTTGCGTATCGCTTCGGAATTCAAGGCGGAATGACAATGCCTTTTTATCATCACCAAGTTTCTTATCGTCAATGTACATATCATAAAGCACACAGTCAACGAGATATTTTCCTCCGTGCTGATTTATCTCGTTCAGGATCGCCGCTGCTTTTACCTTTTTATCCATTACCAGGGACATGTCCCGGAAGATCGAGGGATAGGGTGAAGGCGGCGTATACTTCTTTTCGGGACTGTACCATTTGTACAGTTTACCGGTCTGCAGTTCCATGACCGCCACGGGGTATTTGAGCTGCAGCTTTTCAAAATGGTCTTTATTATATTGCCCGATCTTTCCGACAACGGATTTGCGGACAACGATATCGTAGAGTATTTCAAATTCGTCCCGGTTCCGGTTCTCATTCAGTTTGTAATGAAAGCCAAGGTCATCCAGGAAGTGATGCAGAATGCCCTTCAGATAAAAAATGCCGGCCGCTTTGTCCTCTTCTGCCCAGTTCAATCCCCACAGGGACGAGGAGCACAGCACGCCGAGATTGTAATGTTCTTCCGCACGGGTTTCCGAATAGTCGTTCTTTTCGATCACGTTCGCAAGTTCAAAGAGGCGGATGCTGCTGCGTTTTTTGGCGGCGTTACTCTGCAGGCTTCCGATAAGCGGCTGCAGCATGTCGGTTCGCAATACATTCATCTCTACTGAAAGCGGGTTCATAACCTTCAGGGGCGGATACCCCCAGATGCCCTTCTCTGCGGCCTCTTCGCCGGTCAGCGAATTATTGACCGCCTCGTGAAAACCATGACCGATAAAGAAATTCCGTATCCCGGTGACATAGGGATGAAATCTGTCGTACGCTTCGGGAACGGAGATGGTCATCCGCGACATGGAGGGAATGCGTTCGATGTGGTTCATCGCCACTTCTTCCACCAGATCGATCTCGCGTTCGACATCCGGGCGGAAGGTGGGGACCTCCACCTGCAGGGAACGCTCATCTTCGTGCAGAATGGTAAAGCCCAGACGGCTGAGGGTTTCCCTGCAGTCCCCGGGGAGATCTCAATGCCGGTAATGCGTTTCACATGATCCAGCCGCAGCGATACCTTTTTCGGTTCCACGGGTTTGGGATAGACGTCGATCGCTCCTTTTGCGACCTCTCCGCCGCCCAGGTCCGCGATCAGTGCGGCCAGGCGGTCCCGGGCATATTCCAGCGCTTCGTTCGGATCGGCGCCGCGTTCGAAACGCTTGGAGGCATCCGTGGAAAGCTGTTGCTGTTTGGATCCCCTGCGGATCACGCCGGGGGCAAAATAAGCGCTCTCGATAAGCACATTGCGGGTGTTCTCATCCACCTCCGTTTCCGTGCCCCCCATAATGCCGGCCAGGGCAACGGGGTCCTGTGTATCGCATATCAGAAGCACATCCTCACTCAACACCCGTTCCTTATGGTCCAGGGTCACAAATTTTTCATCCTTTTCAGCAAAACGGACCCGGATCGTATTTCCCTTCAATTTATCGTGATCGAAGGTATGCAGCGGATGTCCTGTTTCCATTAAGACATAATTGGCCGCGTCCACGACATTGTTAACGGGGCGCAGACCCACCGCTTCCAGGCGTTCCTGCATCCACTCCGGTGAGGGAGCGACCTGAACGTTCCTGACCACCCGTGCCGAATAGCGTGGACAGGCCTCCGTGTTCTCAATATGGACTTCAGCGATATCGTGGATGTCCGGACCCTGTTCATGCAGGTCAATGGGTGCCTTCCGGAAGGCAGCGCCCGTGACGGCGGAAACCATCCTTGCCACCCCCCAGTGCGACATGATGTCGGGCCGGTTGGCCGTAACATCAATATCAAGGACCGTCTTGGAAGAAAAATACTCGTTATAGGGCCTGCCGATCTCGTAATCATCGGGAAGCACGATAATACCGGTATGATCCTCTCCGAGACCCAGCTCATCCTCGGCGCATATCATCCCCTCGGATTCCACCCCGCGGAGCTTGACCTTCTTCAGTTCGAAGTCCGGAGCGAGACGGGTGCCTGGCCTTGCCAGCGGTACCCGCTGGCCCGCTTCAACATTTGGAGCGCCGCAGACAATGTTCAGCGTTTCGCCGCTTCCATCGTCCACCTTGCATACCGAAAGCTTGTCCGCATTGGGATGCGCGGCCTTTTCCAGGACGCGCCCGACCACCACCCCCTCGGGAATGCGCTTGCCCGTTTCTTTCAGGACGCACTCAATTCCCGCGACGGTAAGCTTGTCCGCCAGTTCGTTCAGCGGCATATTGATATCTATATATTCTTTCAGCCAGTCTGTAGAGACGATCATATGCTTTTTCCAAACTTCCTAAAACTGTCTTAAAAATTCCACGTCATTCTCAAAAAGGATACGGATATCATGGATCCCCAGCCGCATCATTACCATGCGTTCGACCCCGAGCCCGAAAGCGTAGCCGCTGTATTTCTCATGGTCGTAACCGACCGCCTTCAGGACGTTCGGGTCCACCATGCCGCAGCCCATGATCTCAAGCCAGCCGGTCTGCTTGCAGACGGGACAGCCCTTCCCGCCGCAGAGGAAACAGGACACGTCAATTTCCGCGGAGGGCTCCGTAAAGGGGAAATAGCTGCCGCGGAACCGTATCTTCACGTCCTTTCCGTAATACAGACGGCAGAAAAGCTCGATCGTGCCTTTCAGGTCCGCAAAGGTAATATTCTCGTCCACGTACAGGCCTTCGATCTGGTGGAACAGGCAGTAGCTGCGGGCGCTGATGGCCTCATTGCGGTACACCCGGCCCGGTGCGACAATGCGTACGGGAGGCTCATGCGAGGACATATACCGCGTCTGCACGGGAGAGGTGTGGGTGCGCAACACGCCCCCGCCTTCGGTGTAGAAGGTGTCCTGCATGTCGCGCGCGGGATGATTGGGCGGAAAATTCAGGGACTCGAAATTGTACCAGTCCGTTTCCACTTCCGGGCCGTAAGCGATATCGAAACCCAGGCGTTCGAAGATCGACAGCATGTCATCCACAGCCCGGGTCAGGGGATGCTGTGATCCGCGGTGTACCGGCGTATCCGGGAAGTGAATAATCTATCCGTTTCGTTCTTTCTTTTCCGGAAGCGAACGTTTCACTGCGCAACGTAACGGCTTCGCTGAGATCATCCCTTGAGCTTGTTCAGCATCTTGCCCATTTCCTTGCGCGATTCCGGGGGAATATCTCCCATCATGGAAAAAAGCCCCGCCACTTTCCCCTTGCGGCCCAGAAATTCGTGTTTCACTTTCTCCAGGGAAGCGGGATCTTTTGCCCGGTTCAGAGCTTCTTCAAATTGCTTCCGGACCTCCAAGATCGTTTCTTTCGTCATATTGCCGTTTTGTCAGTTTTATTGCCGACGATCCGGTCATTACCGGAGAGGGCATGGTTATTTATCGGACAAGCAGGATTATTTTTTAACCGATTCCACCAGTTTTGCAAAGGATTCCGGCTCACGCACAGCCATATCGCTGAGTTGCTTACGATTGATCTCCACGCCCTTTTCATCCAGTAAGTGAATGAAACGGGAATAGCTTAATCCGTGCTGCCGGACGGCGGCATTGATACGCGTGATCCAAAGCTTCCGGAAGCTGCGTTTCTTGTTCCTCCGGTCCCGGTATGCGTATTGCCAGCCGCGTTCCACGGCTTCTGCGGCAGTTTTATAAAGTTTACGGCGTGCACCGTATTGTCCTTTTGCCAGTTTTATGATCTTGCGGTGGCGGCGGTGTCTTGGTACAGGACTGTTTGCTCTTGGCATAATATTACTCCTTTAAAGCCCGGGGAACTATATTCCCAGCATTCTTTTTACGCGTTTCCTGTCTGACGAGTCAATTCCGGTCTGCTGGCGCAGATTACGTTTCCGTTTTGTGCTCTTTTTCGTCAGAGTATGACTTGCATAGGCTTTTTTTCGTTTCAGTTTTCCGTTACCGTTCTGTCTGAAACGCTTTGCCGCACCTCGGTTTGTTTTCATTTTCGGCATCTGTGTTTCTCCTTACTTTTTGGCGGCGAGATAGGCCGTTAGAAAACGCCCTTCCTGACGGGGCGCTTTGTCAATTTTCGCAATATCGTCGATCAGGGATATGACATGCTGCATCGTTTCCATCCCCATCTCCTGGTGGGCCATCTCGCGCCCCCGGAACATGATGGAGATCTTTACCCGGTCGCCGTTCTCGATGAACTCACGGATCTTCCGCACCTTGGTCTCGATATCGTGCGTATCAGTATGCGGACGGAAACGAACTTCCTTGACGTTAATTACGTGCTGCTTCTTCTTGTTCTTCTTCTCGCGCTTTTGCTGTTCGTACTTATACTTTCCGTAATCAATGATCTTACATACGGGGGGTTGGCTTTCGGTGATATTTCCACCAGGTCCATACCGCTTTTCTCAGCTATGTCCAGCGCCTCGCGTATGTCTACGATCCCTATCAGTTTACCATCGTTGCTAATGAGCCGCAGCTCCTTAGCACGTATGTTCTCATTTACTCTTACTTTGTCCTCTTGTTTCTTCACCTGCTTCATGATACGTGGAATAATGATACTCCTTTTAAAATTATACACGCTAATATAATTAATTAAATTCCTCATTACCAAGGAATTTGACGCTAATATATTCACAGAATCGCATGAAATACCAAGCATTTTCTCAATTCAGGGAAAAAATCCGCACCGATTTTGCCGGCCGGCGGACGGTATTGCGGGGTATAAATTGTCATCACCTGATCCCGGCACTTCGTACCGGGTTATCAACATTCAACCCTTCGATGACCTCAGGGTTGTAAGGTATCCCTGATCCGTTATATTATTGATCACTCATTCGTCAAATATGGGGGATGCTGAACCTCCCGCTTCACGGAAGGTTCGCGGGACAGGCAAGTTCAGCATGACGATGTACATTATGTCTCTTTCTCTCGACACCTCGACACCTCGACACCCTCGACACCTCGACGTCTTTTACATTTCCTCCAGCAGGGCGCGGGCGGCCGCTTCGGGTCCTTTCCGCTCGTAGCCCGGGATACCGAGCCGCGTGCGCAGCTGTCCCACGTAGACGTTTTTCCCGAAAAGCGTTTCAAAGTACCGCTTTGCGATCCCCTCATGCAATTCCCTGTACTGGACGGGACCGAAAATATTGGCAAAGTAACTGTGATACAGGCCCGTGGAAGTTGTGGTGCCCTTGCTCATGGCCGTCCCCTCGCGGAAGACTCGCAAAGCGTTCCTCCGGCGTATCAAAGCGTTCAATGACCGGATGGTCTTCGTCCGTTCCCTCATAATTGTTGGCATAGAGGACCATGTCCACGGAATACCCGCGCATGACTTCCTCGTTAGGTGGTAACCGGAAGCAGAATACGGGAATTGATCTTGCCGGGGCTCATAATGATGGAGCGGTCAAGTTGGCCGAAGGCATAGCCTGGCTGCAAGTCGTCCAGCCTGACAAAGGCTCCCGTCTCAGTGCCGCATCCGATCACGTTTCCCGTCCTCGTCCGTCTCGAGCGAGCCCATATCGTCCGCAATAATATCCATCTGCCGGATCTTCTCCTCCCCGATGATCCGCAACGCCTCCAGGGTCTCGGATTTTCCCGTCCCGCTTTCCCCGATGATCAGAACGGTACGGATCTTTCCCGCCGTGCTTGTGATCTTTACCATGGCGCCGTGGAAGGGCATTTTTCCCTGCTGCATGATCCTGATATTATGCAGGGTCAGGATCATTTTCTTGAGATAGCCGAAATAACCGTAGGCGTCGTCATTGGGACAGGCGCCCACCAGGATATGCCTGCCGGGATCGTCGTAAAAGACCGTCGGTGGAGAAGCGAGCGCGTTCAGCGCCGTGCCCGGCACCCCGTACAGATAGACGGCGTCCGGTTCCCGGTCCAGGAAATCGTCATCGGCAAGTTCAAATAAATTGCAAAGGGAAAAACCAAGTTCGTAGAATTTTTCATGCACATAAGACCAGGATCAGGAGCGAACCTACTTTCGCCGGATAACAGAGCCATTCCTCCGCATTGATCACGGCCAGCTCCATGGGATTGCGGGAAATGCGTTCGAACCTTCCGCTGCGTTTGTTCATCGGGGGATTCAGGAGCAAGGGAGGGTACATCAGAAGCTGCCGGATCACGGCGATGTCACACAGCGGGGAAAAGCTTTTTTCCGGGAAACGGAATTCCTTCCGGAGGGCGATCACCGCCAATTCGGCGCCCGCATGTATCTGACGGTAGATGCTGGGATGCCGGCCGGTGATATGCTCCTCGACATCCCGGTAGGTCTGCCGCAGCAGATGCATCAGCGATTCCACCGTTGCGTCGAACGTCCGGTAGGGACGTTTATCCAGGGACCCGAAGCGGGAATCACAGATGATAAAACGCTCGAAGGTACGCCAGTAATTGTACAAACCTTCCACAAGGTCCAGCAATAAGGGAGGATCTTCAATGAAGCGTCCACCGTCCTTCACCAGTTTCGGCACGGCGGAAAGGGGCAGTTTTTCCAGCACCTGAAGGACCTCGATCAGTTTTTTTACGTCTGCGGGCCCGATCCCGGAACTTTCCCTGCCAGAAGATCTCCAGGAGCAGGGGCGCTTCTGCGTTGTAAATGTGAGATGTAGCGTTTCACGACCTCGGCAAAAAGTTCGCTTTCCATCAGCTCTTCGGGTGTCTCACACACCCGGTCGCGGATGCGGATAATGACCTTGTTCTTTACGAACTTCGATGTTCCGTGCATGCTCATCCCTTCCTTATGGGTCCTGTCCCGTCTTTGAACGCCGCGGTCCGTCAATGAACGGACCCGCAATGCCCTATCTCCTTGCTTTCAGAAAAGCGATCATCGCATCGATGCTCATGGCCTCTTCTTCCCCGCCGCCCTGCTGCCGCAGTTTCACGAGACCGGATTCCGCTTCCTTCTGGCCGACCACGATCATATACGGGACCTTCAGGGTCTCTGCCTCACGGATCTTATAGCCCACGCGCTCATTGCGCTGGTCCACCTCCACGCGCAGGCCTTCCGCAATGGCCCGGTCCGCGAGGCTTTTTGCCGCGTCATGGAATTTCTCGGAGACGGGAATGACCTTCAACTGTCACCGGCGCGTACCAAAGCGGGAATTTGCCGGCGGTATGTTCAATAAGCACGCCGATGAAACGCTCCAGGGATCCCATGATCGCGCGGTGGATCATCAGGGGGCGGTGATGTTCGCCGTCGGAACCGGTATACACCATGTCAAAACGTTCGGGCTCATTGAAGTCAAACTGGATCGTGGTGCACTGCCAGAGGCGTCCGATGGCATCCCTGATCTTGATGTCGATCTTCGGGCCGTAGAACGCGCCGCCACCCCGGTCATACTTGAATTCGATGCCCAGCTTTTCCATGGATCGCCGCAACGAATCCTCGGCCTTTTTCCAGAGACGGGGTTCGCCGACGAATTTTTCCGGGGGCTTGGTGGACAGATACACCTTCAGTATCCGTAAAGCCGAAAGCCTTCAGGAAGTCGAAGGAGAAGACAAGCAGTTTTTCCACTTCATCATTCAGCTGTTCGGGCGTGCAGAAAATGTGGGCGTCATCCTGGGTAAAGCCCCGTACCCGCATCAATCCGTGGAGAACGCCCGAAAGTTCGTAGCGATACACTGTCCCCAGCTCGGCATAGCGCAGGGGCAGGTCCCGGTAACTGGTCTGGCGGCGTTTGTACACCATGATGTGAAACGGACAGTTCATGGGCTTGACATAATAATCCTGCCCTTCGACCTCCATCGCCGGATACATGGCCTCCTTGTAAAAATCCAGGTGCCCTGAGGTTTCCCAGAGTGCGGCCTTCCCGATATGCGGGGTCTGAATGATGTCGTATCCCCTTTTGCGGTGCTCGGCATGCCAGTAGTCCTCGATCAGCTTGCGCATGGCCGCTCCCTTCGGGATACCAGAGCGAAAATCCCTGCCCCACCTTGTCCGAGATCTCAAAGAGGTCCAGCTCCTTGCCCAGACGGCGGTGGTCGCGTTTTTTGGCCTCTTCCAGGAAGTTCAGATATTGCCTGAGTTCCTTTTTGGAAGGGAATGCCGTCCCGTAGATCCGGGAAAGCATTTTATTGCGTTCATCGCCCCGCCAGTAGGCGCCGGCCACACTCAAAAGTTTGAAGGCCGGGATCTTGCCGGTGGAGCTCAGGTGGGGGCCCCGGCAGAGATCAGTGAAATCGCCCTGGGAATAGAGGGTCAGAGTCTCATCCTCGGGGATCTCGCGGATAACCTCCACCTTGTAGCTTTCGCCAAGCGCTTCAAAAAAACGGATCGCATCGTTGCGGGATATTTCACGGCGGGTGATCGGCTGATCTTCGTTGATGATCTTTTTCATCTCCGCTTCGATCACTTCCAGGTCCTCTTCGGTAAAGGGTGTCGAAGTGTCAAAATCGTAATAAAAACGGTTCTCGATGGCGGGGCCTATGGTCACCTTCACCTCCGGGTAGAGCCGCCGGACCGCCTGCGCCATCACGTGGGCGGTGCTGTGTAGCAGCACGTCATGGGCTTCCGGGTCCTTCCAGGTAATGAACCGGATTTTGGCATCTTCATCAACGGGACGGGTCATATCGGTAAGGCGGTCGTTGACCTCGGCAACCACGCAATTGCGCGCCAGTCCTTCAGAGATGGACCGGGCGATATCGATAGGTAATACGCCTTTCTCAAAATCTTTGCTTGCTCCGTCCGGAAAAGTGATCTTTACTGATGCCATCGTTCTCTGTCCTTTCATTTTATTGTGAAAATTACAGTATAATGACGGGGAATTCAACTGAAATATCAGCACTTCCCTTTGTGCGAATGAAAATGGGAAGGCTGGCGGTCGTGATTTATGGGATTGGAAGGAGTTTAGAGTTTAGCGTTTAGAGTTTAGCGTTTAGAGTTTGCCCCGTCCTGAAATAGGTTGACACAAAGAAGGAGAAAGCGATGTCAACCATGAAGATGTATCGTTACAGCGAAGCCTTTAAACAGCAAGTCGTCAAAGAGATTGAGGAAGGCACATTACGTATTGCAGAGGCGGCCCGAATATATGATATTAGTGTAGCCGGTATATATAAGTGGCTGCATAATCTTGGGAAAGATCATTTGATCGGGAAGGTGGTTTATGTGAAAAAGCGCAATGAGCTGGACAAGATCAAGAAATTAGAGTTAGAGAAGAAGCAGTTGGAGGCGGCATTAGCGAAGTCGCATTTATCTGTATTTTGCCTGGAGTCGATGATTGAGGCAGCGGAGAAGGCATACGGGATAGACATTAAAAAAAACTCTGGTATGAAAGCATCGAAGAAGGCAGAAAACGAATGAGCAAAGAGAAGATACGCTTCAACATAGGCCAAATATGCGGGTATTTCGGTTATAGCCGTCAAGGTTACTATCGGCACAGGCAGCTGGAGCGGGCTCGCCGTACAGAAGAAGAACTGGTCGTTACTGCTGTGAAAAACATTCGTAGAACACAGCCTCGGGCTGGCAGCAGAAAGCTTAAGAACATGCTGAGCAGCCAAGGAATAGACATCGGCCGTGACCGTTTGTTTGACATGCTAAGGGCCAAGAGGATGCTGGTAGAAAGACACCGTGCATATCATAAGACAACGAACTCGCTGCACGGTTTCGGATATCATCCCAATTTGATCAAAGACCTAGAAATACGGCGTTCGGCGCAGGTATATGTATCTGATATCACCTACATCCATACTCTCGAGGGTTTTATATACTTATCCTTGGTGACGGACCATTACTCGCGCAAGATCGTGGGATATAACCTGAGCGAAAGTCTGAGTGTGGAAGGAAGCCTCAAGGCATTAAAAATGTCACTTAAGCATGTTAAGAACCCGCAAACGCTGATCCATCACTCAGACCGGGGTATACAATACTGTAGCAAAGCGTATACGGATATGCTTCGGAATCACGGTGTAAGCATCAGCATGACAGAAGAGGATCATGTTTATGAGAATGCACTGGCAGAGCGCGTAAACGGTATACTCAAAGATGAATTTTATCTTGGGCAAACCTTGCGCTCTAAAACAATAGCGCATAAATTAGTACGTGACTCCATTAGGATTTACAATCAAAAACGTCTGCATATGGCACTAAATTACCATACCCCCGACAGTGTATTTTATGCAGCTTAATCTGTCAACTATTTTCAGGACAAGACAGTTTTTTTCAGATGACCGATTCGTTCATTGCTGACTGCCGACGCTCAGGGATCAGCAACAACTTTTGCGCTTGTGACCGTGTTCCGGAATCTACCCGCAATATATAGATGCCCGCGGAAAGTCCGTTCCCATCAATCCGGAGATGATGTTTGCCGGAATCCATCCTGCCCTGAAAAACGCTCGTTACCTTTTCACCGTTCACATTATAAAGCGTAATGCGCATCTCGGAACTTTTGTCAAGGGTCAGAGGCAGGACACAAAGGGGGTTAAAAGGATTAGGGTAGGCAGGATCTATACGAAAAAAACCCGGGATCTCCGCGACAGAGACTTCCCCTGTTTCGGTATGTACATGAACCGTGTCCGAAAATTCACTTTTTTCACTTCCGGCCGTTGCTTTGACCGCGTAATAGTAATCCTTATCCGGCTGCAGACCTGTCACCGAAGCATAGTTCACGGATACCTCCGCAGGTCCGTAAGCGCTGAGGTATGAAGTAAAATCCGCGTTGCCGGAGACGTAAAGTCTATACCTTTCCGCTGCACCCACTTCACTCCAGTTTGCGGTAAAAGACACAGAATCGATATCTGTGGCATCAACGGCCGCGGGCGCAGGTATGGCACCTTCCCAGAGATACGCAACATATTCCGGATGATCGATAAAGGGGTTCCGGTTGTCCTGGTAGGAATAGATACGGTCGTTCCGGGTCCGTTCGAGATCGCTGACGGGATCTTCTTTATGCCAGGACAAGAGGGTGGAAAGTTTTCCCAGCGTACTTCCGCTCGTACCGGTATCATCAACAAGCTCAAGGTCCGGCTCCCCGTAGACATCCCCTTCGTATCGCACCTCCATATAGAACATCATGCGGGCGACATCTCCCTTCACCTCGTCGCGGGGCTCCCACGAATCACTGTCGTAGTAACAGCCGGTGGCTTCGCTGTGGGCTGTCCCTCCGTTATCAAAATCCTTGTTCCCCCGGTCGGAATTGACGCTCACGTCCGAAGGCCGCAGGTGGTGCATGTCGGTCCCGGCGGGCGGATCTTTATCAAAATCCCCGTGGGATTTCGGCCAGGTATGTTCGCGGTTCCATTGCGGATATTCTGCCGTTTTAGGAAGGGAACGCCCCGTATAGATCAGCAGGAAATTGGAACTGTTCTGCGGGTCCTCGTCGGTATAGATGAGAGCTTCCCACAGGAAACTGTAGGACTTTTCCGTATGACCATCGATAATATTGTGCAGGGAGCTTTTCAGCGTTTCCCCGTTCAGTCCCTCCGCATCGTTATAATAGCCGTCCGGCACGGCTGCGGACAAAACAATGAATGAGAGAGCAAAGATGACAGGTCTTTTCATAAATACTCCTTTACGAAATATAAAATACCCCTTGCGGACATAAAAACTTATTTTTTTTTTGTGATATGTATGAAATACGTTTATATTTTTACTGAGGATAAGTTTTTCGGAGGGATTCTGAATTTCTTATGAATGACTAATAAAAACGGATAAGGCTTTTAACTAAACAAGAAAGGAGTCAACGTATGAAAAAAGCATTAACCATTATGCTGATCACAGTGCTGGCGGTTTCATTTGTTTTTGCTCAGGATGAAGCAGTAAAAATGGATGCGGGTCTGCGCGGAGGATGGCGTTCCGGTGTTACGGGCCGTTATTTCCTGTCTGAAAGCAATTGCACCGAAGTCCTTTTGACGAGCCGCGGCTGGAGCGGTCTCATTCTGACAGGCATGTATCAGTGGCACAAGCCCCTGTCCCTTGGCGAAATTGAGAACCTCAGTTGGTTCTTCGGCGGCGGACTGCATGTCGGCTACTGGGTTTCCGGTTCCGTTTACGGTTCCGACCTCGCCCTTGGTGTCGATGCCATTGCCGGCGTTGAATATGACCTTGAACCCCTTATTGAGTTCCCTCTCTCCGTCTCTCTCGACTACAAACCGGGTTTCGACATTTTCGGGAAATGGGCTGGTACTTTCGCCGATGTAGCCATGTCCGTACGGTATACTTTCTGAATAAAGCGATAACTACCTTTATTTTAAAAAAAAGCCGCATGCCTGCGGTTTTTTTTTATCCCTAAAAACAAACGCCGTCATCGACGGATAACGGCGCCGCTCATTTATGGGTCCATTCCCTATTCTTCCGTGATCTCTTTTTCTTTTTCGTCCTGGGCTTCATTGATCTTTTCTATGTATTCATCCGTCTTTTTCTGGATCTCGTCATACGCCGCTTTGGCGTCATCCTCGGAAATTTCCTTTTCCTTTTCCAATTTCTTAATACGGTCATTCGCCTCACGCCGGATGTTCCGTACCGCGATCCGTCCTTCCTCCGCCATCTTGTGCACGATGCGGACCAGTTCTTCGCGACGTTCGTCGGTCATTGCCGGAATGGGGATGCGGATAACGACACCGTCGTTAATGGGATTCAGGCCGAGATTGGCGGACTGAATGGCTTTATCGATCTTGTTGATGATGGACTTGTCCCAGGGCTGTACGACCAGCAACCGTGCTTCCGGTACATTGATGCTGGAACACTGGTTCAGCGGGGTCAGCGCCCCGTAATAATCCACCTTGATATTGTCCAGCAATGTGGGGGTGGCCCTGCCTGTGCGCAATCCCTGCAATTCATGCTTAAGGTGCTCCAGGGATTTTTGCATATGTTCGTCACAGTAAGCATAGACTTCGTTGATCATGGTCTCACTCCTTGTTTATTAGACATGAATGATCGTGCCGGTTCTTTCCCCCGCGACCGCGCGTCCGAGCTCCCCGGCCTTTGTGAAATTAAAGACCAAAACGGGCATACGGTTCTCTTCACACAGCGCCATTGCCGTCATATCCATGACCTGCAGTTTATGCTGCAGCACTTCGCGGTAAGAAATGCTTTCATAGCGCTTCGCGTCAGAGTCCCTGACGGGATCCGCACTGTAGACGCCGTCGACTTTCGTGCCCTTCAGCAGGACCTCCGCATTAATCGTCGGACGCCCGCAGGGCGGCGGCGGTATCGGTGGTAAAATAAGGGTTTCCCGTTCCGCCTGCAAAGATGACGATCACACCGTGTTCCAGAAGTTCCAAAGCACGGTGGCGGTCAAAAGGCAGGGTTAACTGCGAGATCGACGGCGGGCTCATCACCTCTGCTTTCATCCCGGCTTTTTCAAAGCTGTCACGCAGGGCCAGAGCGTTGATGACCGTCGCAAGCATTGCCCATCTGGTCGCCGGTGACCCGGTCCACCGAATCGATATGTTTCGCGCCGCGGAAAATGTTCCCGCCGCCGATCACCAGTGCGGTCTGCACACCCTTGTCGTATATTTTCTTCACTTCACGGGAAAAATACAAAGCGGCGTCCGGATCTATGCCGTGTCCTTTGACGCCGCCTAAAACTTCACCGCTTAATTTTAGTAAGATACGCTTATAACTCATTCAGTAAGCACAACCAGCAACCTGATCTTCATGCTTCAGGATCGTCTGCAAGCGTCTCCCCCACCCGGTAGCGGGTAAAACGCGCGATCGAAATATTCTCTCCCGAACTGCCGATCGTTTCCTTTAAATGGGTTTCAACGGTTTTATCGCTGTCTTTGAAGAATTCCTGCTCCAGCAGGACGTTCTCTTTGTAGAATTTTTCCAGTTTCCCGGTGATAATACGTTCCGCGATATGCTCCGGTTTTCCTTCGTTGATGACCTGTTCCTTATAGACCTCTTTTTCGCGTTCAACCACGGGACCGGGAATGTCTTCCCGCTTTACGGCCACGGGGTTCATCGCAGCGATCTGCATGGAGATGTCCTTTGCAAACTGTACAAAATCTTCGGTTGCCGCAACGAAATCCGTTTCGCAATTTACTTCCACCAGGACGCCGGTCTTATGGTCCGTGGGATGTATGTATGAGTAGATAATTCCTTCTTTTGCACTGCGGCCCGCTTTCTTTTCCGCTTTTGCGATACCGCGTGCCCGGAGGGTGTCGATGGCTTTATCCAGATCGCCGTCAGTATCAATGAGCGCTTTCTTGCAATCCATCATCCCGGCGCCGGTCTTGTCGCGCAGTTCCTTGACTATAGCTGCAGTAATTTTCATGAGGCTCCTCGTTATTTCTCCGCTCTTACTTTTTTCTTTGTTTCGCCTGCTTTTTCTTTTTCCGGTTTTTTGCTCCCGGCCCTGGCTTCCATGATCGCATCGGCCAGTGTCTTCGTGATCAGGTGGATGGCGCGGATGGAATCGTCATTCGCGGGGATGGGATAGTCTATCAGGGAAGGATCGGCGTTCGGTGTCAACCAGTCCGATCATGGGGATGTCCAGTTTCAGGGCTTCGTTGACCGCAATGTTCTCTTCAACGGTATCCACCACAAAGATCACCTCCGGCAGGCGGCGCATCTTCTGTATCCCCCGGTGATGCAATTCGAGTTTTTCACGTTCGCGCATCAGCGAAAGTACCTCTTTCTTCGTCAGGTTCTTCCAGGCTTCTTCATTGTCGCTTTCGCGCTGCAGCTGTTCCAGCCGCCGTATGCTCCGCCGGATGGTGGTAAAGTTGGTCAGCGCTCCGCCGAGCCAGCGTTCAGTGATGTAATGCGCTCCGCAGCGGATCGCTTCATCCTCCAGCACATTCTTCGCCTGTTTTTTGGTACCTACAAAAAGCACTTCCCCGCCTTTCCGGACCACGTCGCTGACATATTTGCAGGCATTGTCAAGCGCTTTCAAGGTCATTTCGAGGTCAATAACATGTATCCCGTTCTTTTCCATGAATACATATTTTTTCATTTTGGGATTCCATTTACTGGTCAGATGCCCGAAGTGAGCTCCGGCACTGATCAGATTTTCAAGGGTAACTTGTTCCATATATCTGATACTCCGATAATTTGATTAACGTTTCGAGAACTGGAATGCACGGCGCGCACCGCGTAAACCCATACTTCTTGCGTTCAACTTTCCGTGAATCCCTTGTCAGGAAACCTGCCTCCTTCAATACGGGGCGCAGTTCCGGGTTCAGGTTGATCAGCATGCGGCTGATCGCCAGGCGAACGGCTCCGGCCTGACCGGTCAGTCCACCGCCGGCCACATTGACGTGGAAGTCGTACCTGCCGTCCATCTTGGTGACCTCCAGCGGCTGACGGACCAGCATGGCATAGGTTTCACGGCCAAAATATGTATTCATGTCGCGTTTGTTTATGATGATCTTCCCGCTTCCCGGACGTGCAATCACTCTCGCTACGGAGGATTTTCGGCGGCCTACGGTAATTGTTTCGTTTTTCGTACTTGCCATTGAACTGTTCCTCCTACTTGATTTCCAAAGTTTTCGGCTGCTGCGCTTTGTGCGGATGCTCCGTGCCGGCATAAACTTTGAGTTTTTTCATGATCTTCCGGCCGAGGCGGTTGTGAGGGACCATGCCTTTTACAGCCATTTCAACAATACGTTCGGGATGCTTCTCCAGCATATCCCGGTAACTTGTATTGCGCCAGCTTCCGGGATATCCCGTGTGATGGAAATAGGTTTTCGCTTCCGTTTTTTTACCGGTCATCCGGATCTTTTCCGCATTGATCACAATCACAAAATCGCCGGTGTCAATGTGCGGTGTATAGATGGGTTTATGCTTCCCGCGCAGGATCTGAGCGATCTGGCTCGCAAGACGTCCGAGAACAACGTCTTCGGCATCTACGATGTACCAGTCCTGTTGGATATCTGTTGGTTTCGCCGAGAAAGTTCTCAACTTTGACTCCTTTTTCACTTTTTGACATTTGTCTTTTTTGAATATGTCTTCCGGGACTACAAAAAAGCACCAAATATATACAAATAAATGACGGATATGCAAATATTTTTTCCGCTTAATAGCGATAAATCGCTCATTTTCATTGTCATTGAGGGAAACGGACCGTTTTTCCCGCAATCTGGACGAAGATCCGGCCCCGCAGCTTTTCAGTGAACCCCCGTGAAGCCGTGAAAATAATGGTATCGGGCCTTTTATGAATGATCCGTGACAGGAAGCCCCGCGGCGGGGTGTCCGGTCGCCTGTTTCACCTTCACCATTTTCCCGCGAGGGCGGAGATATCTTTGATAAAGAGAAGCCCTTCCCGGGAACCTTCAAGATTTTTCTTTGCTGAAGCGGGCAGGATAATGCCGGTAAATCCCATGCGGCGGGCTTCTTTCACCCGCTGCGCGATCCTGAGCACCGACCGGGTCTCTCCGGTGAGTCCGACCTCCCCGATGACCACCGTGTTCACGGGAAGGGGAATGTTTTTAATGGAACTGTAGATCGCGGCAATGACGGGCAGGTCCGTGGCGGGTTCCCTGAGTGTCAGGCCGCCTACCACATTGACAAAGATATCGTATTGCGACACGGGAATACCGAGCTGACGCTCGATCACGGCCAGCAGCAGCTGAAGCCGCTTTGCATCGATCCCGCTGGCGTGGCGCTGGGGGGTACCGTACGCGGCACGGGCCGCCAGGGCCTGGATCTCCACCAGAAGGGGACGGCTTCCCTCCATGCCACAGGTGACCACGGAGCCGCTTGCGCCTTCCTTGCGCTCTCCAGAGAATACCTTCCCGGGATCCTCAGAGCCTTCAGGCCGTCTTCTTTCATCTCAAAGATGCCGATCTCCTGCGTGGAGCCGAAACGGTTTTTCACGCTTCGCAGGACCCGGAAATAATGCTGGCGGTCCCCTTCCAGGTACAGTACGGTGTCCACGATGTGCTCCAGCAGTTTGGGTCCGGCGATCATGCCGCTCTTGGTGATATGACCGATGAGGATGATGCTGATATTGTTCTGTTTCCCGCACTGCATCAGTGCCGTGGCGCTTTCCCGGATCTGGTTCACCGAACCGGGCAGGGAGTCAAGGTCCGGCGAATAGGCGGTCTGTACCGAATCTATCGACCGCTATCTGCGGCTTTTCCTTTCCAGCCCCGCCACGATGTTGCCGACCCCCGTCTCATTGCTGATCTTCAGGTTCGCCCCCGCGAATCCCAGCCTGTTTGCACGCAGGGCGAGCTGGGAGACGGACTCTTCCCCGCTGAAATAACACATTTCGAGCCCCTGTTCAAGGTACTGTTTGCACAACTGGAGGGCGATCGTCGATTTCCCGACCCCGGGGTCACCGCTAAGCAGAAGGATACTGCCCTCGGTGATGCCGCCACCGACAACGCGGTCGAATTCCTCTATCCCGCTGCGGTAGCGCCGGGGATACTCCGGGACCGAGAGAGAGTGGAACGTTGCCGGCACCCCCTTGCTGCGGCGCTTCGGGGTTTCCGGATCCGTATATACTTCCAGGGTATTCCATGCTCCGCAGTGGGGGCACTGGCCCTGCCACTTCGGGGACAACCCTTCACAGACGCTGCATTTGTACTGTTCCCTGATCTTTGCCATAGGAGGAAATGTACGTGTTTTTTCACGGCAAAACAAAAATGAATTGAAGAATGTTGATACGGCGCACATGAACACCTGGCGGAAGCATGTTGAAATGTTGAGTTGTTGAGACGAAGAGAAACTAATTGTCAAGCAAAAATGGACACCTTAAATACATCTGCCATCTTCCTGATCGGGTATTTACTTGAGTAGGATTGCATAAACGCATATTTCATTTCTGCTGATCGGAGAAGATGGCAAGTACTTTTTTAAGATCTCGTTCTCCAACTCTAAATCTGCGATCTTCTTCTCTTGATGACGCTCTTCCTGCTTGCTGCGCTTCTGATGGCCGCTACCCGGAAAACTCTCCTCCTGATCCCGTATAAATGTACGTACCCAGCGTGAGATCATCGCCGGATGAAGACCGTACTCCTCTCCCAATTCCCGCTGTGACTTCTCTCCGTAAAGATACGCATTCACTATCCGAAGCTTAAATGCCTTACTGTGACTCCTTTTCATCCTTACCATGGTACACCTCCTCGTTGAAGTTAATATCAACTGTTCGGTGTGTCCATTAAAACTTAACATTTCCAATCTATTCATGCTGAGGGCGCACGCACTGTGAATAGATCTCTCTCAGATCCCGGAATTGCATTTTCCTTGTGTTTCCCTTATGCTTTGTTTACCTTCTTCTGTTGTTCGATGAAACATATAAGAAACAGGAATACTCTCCGTTAAAGGCCGCAATATAATCAGACGAATCACAAACATGAAACCTTTAAAATATACATTGCTCATTCTATGTATCCTGTTGGCCCGGGAACCACTTTGGGCAAGTACGGATAAATTACAGAAGCATAAAATACTCGGCATCCGCACCGGTATTTACAACTTGTCGTCCCTGGATAATTTGTACTCACCCTTCAATTACAGCGGTAAAGCACTTGTTTTGGGAGTGCATTTCGGGACGGAAAGTCCGGGCCGCAACAAAGAGACCCGTCTGGTTTTTTCCAATATTCACCGGGATGCGCTTTCGATGACCGGTATCCCGAGCGCATACGATCCGAACCATTCCCTGCTTGTAAAGCAAAGCTTCATTTTCGAAGCCATGGATTACTTCCGTTTCCTGATATATGATCCCGGACAGGATCTTCGTTTCTATTTCAGCGCCTTGTGGTTAACCACGGTCAATATCACAAGCAATGCCACGGGACTTCCGGAACTGATACAGAGCGGCATTGCCCCGGGAGTGATGATACGAAAAAATGCGGGAAGACACATGTTCAGAACAGAGATACATACTCCTTTACTTGCATTGACGGTCCGCAATAATTATGGAATGTCGTCTCCGCAAAATTTCGAGGAATTCAGCAGATTTGCTTTTATCTTTGATAACAGCATGCTCCAATCATGTTTTTCGGCACCGGGTATCTATGCCGATATTTCTTACGGCTTCCGTTTGAATCATGCCTTCCGTATTGACGCAAATTATCATTTTCGCTATTTCCAAAACAGCAAACCTCTTACACTGAGATCAACATCGGGAATATATTCCCTGTCAATCATCTATACGCGATAAACACCATGAATAAATATAAACGAACATCCGCTCTTTTTCTTATTCTCCTTCTTCTTTTCTGTGCTTGTGAGCAAATATTGATCCCGGAGAGGTTCGAGAACACGCCGGTCCAGAATTTCAACCATTTCAGCAGCGATTTTCGAAATCTCTACGGCGCTTTTGATGCAAAGGGGATCGACTGGGATTCTCTGACCTATGTTTATTCCGAGGCTGTGACAAATGATATGAGCTCTTTGGAATTATATACGGTCCTTACGGAAATGCTGGACATCCTCAATGACGGGCATGCCACGCTCCAGTCCCCGGAGCACGGGTTATTCCGTTCCTGGAATCGCAGGGACAAACCTTATTTTACACATCG
The DNA here is from genome assembly GCA_034520235.1 of Fidelibacterota bacterium. Classification (GTDB taxonomy): domain Bacteria; phylum Fidelibacterota; class Fidelibacteria; order Fidelibacterales; family Fidelibacteraceae; genus M50B103. The sequence goes on along the minus strand of JAXHNS010000001.1, from coordinate 728,783 downwards.
TGACGGCAGGGATATGGATGACGTTTTCACACTGCAGGATGTGATCAGAACGGCATATCTGAATAACGACAATGAAAGCGGCACGTATTCCGGCTGGCAGTTCTTCTACGGCACGATCGAACACGAAGAAAAAGATATCGGCTACTTATGCGTCCCTACCTTCAATTTAAATAATTTCCCGAATGCTTTCATACAACAGGCGGTCGATGCATTCCGTGAACTTGATGCCGTTATTATCGATCTGCGTTTCAATGGAGGAGGAACCACAGAGGCATTTGTGAGCCTGCAGAACCGTTTTGCCTCCGAGGAAAAAATGTATATGGAATCCCGCTTCAGGAGCGGGACGGACCTGAGCGATTTTACTCCGATAGCCGAACATTGGATTAAGCCGCATACCACCTCGCTTCCGGCGAAACCCATGGCCATACTTACCAACGCCTATACGGCCAGTTCCTCGGACCATTTTGTCATAGCCATGAAAACGCAACCCGATGTGATCTGCGTGGGCGATACGACCTTCGGCGCGTTCTCGTCCGTCCTGGAACGTATTTTACCCAATGGCTGGAATTACCGTCTCGGCGCCCAGGTGGTTTACGGACTCGACGGGGAATATCTGCAGGATGCACAGGGAAACTATCTTGAAGGGATCGGCATCGCACCGGATTTTTTCGTTGCAGATGACTGGGATCTGATCGTACAGAACCGGGATGCCGTACTTGAAAAAGCATTATTCGAACTCAGTAAATGATCATCAACGACCTGCTGTTATATTTTTTATCATTTTTATTTAAAAACAAAATCTTCTATTTTATCTTCCTTCATTCACCGCTTATGGTCCCACAAAACTATCACTAACCCGTATTTTGACTAAAATTTCCGAATGAATCCTGTCATATCTTGAAAGAAAAATATATTTTATTTGTGTTTGGCAAATGATGGGGTTTATGTCTCGCATGAAAAAAATATCTTATTATCCCGGCTTCCTTTGTGATCATGCTCTGTCTGGGGGGCGTGTACGCGTGGAGCATCCTCACTTCGGAACTGAGGGAGACATATCATTTTTCCGCCGCACAGACCCAGGTCATTTTCGGGACGCTCATTAGTGTTTTCTCGATAAGTATGGTATTCGTTCCAAGGCTTGCCAGGGTTCTCTCCGCAAGGATCCTGCTCTGCATTTCAGCCTTGCTTTTTTGTTCGGAATATGTACTGGCGAACTTTGCGGGCCGGCTGTTCTGGGGTTTCATCAGTGATCATATGGATGCCGCCCTGAGCATTTTCATGGCGCTAACCCTGCAGGCTTGTGCTATCATATTGCAATAACCCTTACTGATAAAGGAGGCTGTATTTCTTTTGTTTTCCCAAAGGGATCCCACGAAACAAACAAAAGAGGATTAGCACGACGTGGTATGGCGGAACGTAAGCCCCCGTATTCTCATATGTATGCTAAGATTTTTTGAATATTTCTTTAAATCAAAGCTTTTTAATCGTATCTTTAAAGTTGCAGGAAGACAATGGAAAATTTCAAATACCAGGAGTTAAATATGAGTAAATTCAAGAAACAAACGATCGACGGAAACACCGCTGCCGCGCATGTGGCCTATGCCTACAGCGATGTAGCTGCCATCTATCCGATCACTCCTTCTTCCTCCATGGGAGAAAATGCGGATGTTTGGGCGGCGAACGGCAGAAAAAATATATCCGGCCAGACCGTTGACGTGGTTGAGATGCAATCGGAAGCGGGCGCAGCGGGCGCCGTACATGGTTCGCTCTCTGCCGGCGCGTTCACGACGACCTTCACCGCCTCCCAGGGCCTCATGCTCATGCTGCCGAATATGCACAAGATCGCCGGTGAAATGCTGCCGACGGTTTTTCATGTTTCGGCCCGCTCCCTGGCCGCGCAATCCCTCTCCATTTTCGGCGACCATTCCGATGTGATGTCCGCACGCAACACCGGCTTCGCCCTGATGGCGGCTTCCTCGGTGCAGGAGATCATGGACCTCTCCATCGTCTCCCATCTTGCGACCCTGAAATCGGAAGTTCCCTTCCTGAATTTCTTTGACGGCTTCCGCAATTCCAACGAGATACAGAAATGTGAAATGATCGACTACGACACGATGAAAGACCTGCTGGAAGAAAAATATGTCGAATCCTTCCGGAAGCGGGCAATGGACCCGGAGGATCCGCGGGTCAAGGTCGGCGCGCAGAATCCGGATGTCTATTTCCAGGGCCGTGAAACGGTCAATACGATGTATGACAAAACACGGAAATCGTGCAGGAATACATGGACAAGGTCGCCAAGGTCCTCGGCCGGCAATATCACCTCTTTGATTATTTCGGCGCTCCGGATGCCGAGAAGCTCATCATTGCCATGGGCAGCGGATGCGACACGATCGAAGAGACCATTAATTATCTCAATAACAAGGGAGAAAAGCTCGGCCTTGTCAAGGTCCGCCTTTACCGTCCCTTCTCCGCCGAAGCTTTGGTGAAAGTACTTCCGGACAGTGTCAAAAAGATCGCGGTGCTCGACCGGACCAAGGAACCGGGCTCTCTGGGCGAACCGCTGTATCTTGATATCGTGACCGCCCTGAAAGACCGGAAAGATCTCGATATTATCGGCGGCCGTTACGGTCTGTCTTCCAAGGAATTCACCCCTTCGATGGTAAAAGCCGTCTACGATCATCTGGACGGAGACGCTTCCCACGGATTCACCGTCGGGATCACCGACGACGTCTCCAAAACCTCCCTTGAGGTCAAGGAAAAGATCAACACCCTTCCCGAAGGGACCTTCACCGCGAAATTCTGGGGCCTGGGCTCGGATGGAACCGTCGGCGCCAACAAGAATTCCATCAAGATCATCGGCGACAATACCGACATGTACGCGCAGGGGTATTTCCAGTACGATTCGAAGAAATCCGGCGGGATCACCCGCTCCCACCTGCGTTTCGGGAAATCCCCGATCCAGTCCGAATACCTTATCACGAATGCGGACTTTATCGCCTGTCATAATCAGGCGTTCATCGGCCGTTACGATATCCTCGAAGGCATCAAGGAAAACGGCGTCTTTCTGCTGAATTCCAACTGGGACAGCGATGAAGTGCTTCCCGATTCACCCGGGACATGCAGAAAACGATCATCGATAAAAAGCTGAAAGTCTACAACATCAATGCCCTGAAGATCGCGGAGGAAGTCGGCCTCGGCGGACGCATCAACACCGTCATGCAGGCGGCTTTCTTTATTATCTCCGGAGTGCTTCCGAAAGAAGAGGCCATCAAACTGATCAAGGATGCCATTGAAAAGACCTACAAGAAAAAAGGTCAGAAAGTGGTCGAGATGAACTGGAAGGCGGTCGATGCCACAGAAGAGGCCCTGCAGAAGATCGATGTGCCTTCAGATCTCCCGGAAAAAGCCGCGGAACTCCATAAGCTGGTTCCGGATAATGCCGACAAGTTCACGAAGAATGTCATCGAACGCATCATGCGGGAAAAGGGCGATGAGATCCCGTCTCGGACATGCCCTACGACGGATATGTCCCCTCGGGCACGACCCAGCTGGAAAAGCGCGGCGTGGCCCCGGCGATCCCGCACTGGATCGAGGACAAGTGCATCCAGTGTAACCAGTGTACCTTTGTCTGTCCGCACGCCGCCATCCGGGCAAAACTCATCGATCCCAAAGACCTGAAAGACGCTCCGGAAACCTTTAACGTCCTGGATGTCAAGGGCAAGGATTCGGACAAGAAATTCAAGATCCAGGTCTATGTCGAGGACTGCCAGGGATGCGCAGTATGCGTGAACGAATGCCCCGTGAATGCCCTGGAACTGAGTCCGATCCAGAAAGAACGCGATGCAGGCGAGAATGAGAACGAAAAATTCTTCCACGAACTCCCCAACGATGTCATCGGTTCCAGCCGCCTCTACAGTGTCAAGGGCTCGCAGTTCAAACAGCCTCTCTTCGAGTTCTCGGGAGCTTGCGCGGGCTGTGGCGAAACCCCTTATATCAAACTGGTGACACAGCTCTTTGGGGACCGGATGGTCGTTGCCAATGCAACGGGCTGTTCCTCCATTTACGGCGGGACCTTCCCGACCATCCCCTACTGCAAGAACAAGGACGGCCACGGCCCGACATGGGCCAATTCCCTCTTTGAGGACAATGCCGAATACGGGTTCGGTATGCGGCTTGCCGTGGACGCCAATCGCAGGCAGCTTCGTGACAATATCGAAAAACTGCTCAAACAGGATATCAGCGACGAGCTGAAAGAAAAACTGAACTGGTCTCTGGGGCACTGGGAAGACGTTTCCGATGAAGCGAAAGCAAATGCCGCCGCGATCAAATCCCTTCTTGATAAAGAAGATGCCAACAATCCCGCCCTTACCAAGGTCAAGGAGCTGAAGACCCACTTCATCGACAAGTCCGTATGGGCTTTCGGCGGAGACGGATGGGCTTACGATATCGGCTACGGCGGTGTTGACCACGTACTGGCGTCCGGCAAGAACATCAATATCCTTGTGCTGGATACCGAGGTGTATTCGAATACCGGCGGTCAGTCATCAAAGGCATCTCCGCTGGGAGCGGTGTCCAAATTCGCTGAATCCGGCAAGAAGACCATTAAAAAAGACCTCGGCCGCATGCTGATGGTCTACGGGTACATCTATGTCGCTTCCGTCGCCATGGGCGCCAACAAGAACCAGCTTGTGAAAGCCATGCAGGAAGCGGAAGCCTATGACGGTCCCTCCATTGTGATCGCCTACTCGCCTTGCATCAACCACGGCATCGATATGGGCCATAGTCGAAAGGAAGAAAAGAAAGCCGTCGAATCCGGATACTGGCTGCTGTATCGTTTCAATCCTGAACTGAAGGAAAAAGGCAAGAATCCTCTGACGCTGGATTCCAAGGAACCGAAACTCGATGTGATCGATTTTCTGAAAAACGAAAAACGCTACAGTTCCCTTGAAACCACCTTCCCGGAGAACGTTGAAGCTTTCCAGAAAGCCTTTGTGGAATACGTCAAGGAACGCTGGGAAGCATACAAGAAAATGGCCGAATAGCCATTCTACATAAACGTAAAAGCCCCTGTGCAAGCAGGGGCTTTTTATGTACCCGAAAGTTTTTCCGTTTCTGCACTCCGTTGTGTATTCCCCCGGAACGGCAACCGTTATCATCAATGCCAGGGACGGTATTTATCTCCCTGCCAGAGCCCCTTTTCGCGCATATACTTCTGCAGGTCCATGATAAAGGCGGTGGTTGTCGGCTCCCACTTCGGGGCGATAAGGTAATCCTCCGGTGCGCTGCTGATCACCCGCTGGAGGATCATATCCGGACGCAGCCGGGCAATGAATTCCGCAACGAATTCAAGATACTCCCGGTATCCGAAAAGCGGGAAGGGGGCTTCCCGGTAGCGGAGCGCCAGCGGCGTATCCCGGATCACCTGCAGATGATGCAGCTTGAGGAATTTCAGCGGCAGGGTGTTCAGGACGCTCACCATGTCCAGGGTGGCTTCACGGCGTTCACAGGGCAGGCCGAGAATAAGGTGTCCGGTAACGTCCAGGCCGTGTGCATGCGCCCTTTTTACCGCATTTAGCGTGGTCGAAGCATCGTGACAGCGGTGCATCCATTCCAGCGATGCGTCATACACCGACTCGATGCCGAGTTCAAGGTTCACTTCATGATCCCGGGAGATCGCTTTCAGCAGTTCCAGCACCCCGTCTCCCACGCAGTCCGGACGGGTGGATACCGCCAGGCCTACGACCTCCGGATGCTGCAGTGCTTCCCGGTACAGCTTTTCAAGCCTTTTCGCCGGTGCATAGGTGTTGCTCTGGCTCTGAAAATAAGCAATGAACTTTTCCGCTCCAAAACGCCTCCGCAAAAAACGCATCCCTTCCGACATCTGCTCCGTGACGGATCTGCTCCGGTCCGCATAGGGAGGTGAAAAGGAATGGGAATTGCAATAAATACAGCCCTGTGTCCCCAGGGTCCCGTCACGGTTCGGGCAGGAGAACCCGCCCTCGACGGAAACCCGTTGTACGCGCTTCCCGAAAAGGTCCTCAAGGTAATACCGGTAGTTGTTATACCTGAATCCCCGCCGGGCATAGGGTAAAGGGCTCATGATGAAAAGGTGCTGTAAAAGCGCGGATAATCGGTGATCACCAGGTGCCTTCCGCTTTTTCTGATAAAGTTGCCGTCCTCCAGGCGGGAGAAGCTCCGGGAGACCGTTTCCCTGGAGATGCCCGCCAATGCCGCAATATCATGCTGGTAAGGCATTTGCTTAATGATGACCGACTGTTTGTAACGGTAGCCGGAATATTCCGCAAGGTCCAGGGATCACATTGCCCACCTTCTGGACGGAATCCCTGCAGTTGAGATTCTCGATACAGTGATTGGAAGAACGCAGCCGGCCGGACATCTGATTGAGCAAACGCCAGGCAAGGCCGGGTACCTTCGTTAACAGTTTCCTGAAATACATGTCCCTGATGCAGTATATCTCGCAGGCCTGCAGACAATAGACCGTCGCACAGCAGCGTTCCCGGCCAAGCAGTGACATCTCACCGAAATACTGCCCCGCCTCCAGAAAGGAAAAGATCGTTTCCTTCCCGTTCGGGCCGGAACAGCAGATCTTTACCTTTCCCTTCTTGATAACACAAAAATGGCGGTTTATACCGCCTTCCACGATAATACGTTCATTTTGTTTATAGGTCTTGGAAAAAATGTGCTGACCGATCATTTCCAGATCGGCGGACTTCAACCCGTCAAAAAGCGGGATCTCCTCCAGTTCGTATTGCATGTTTCTTCCCCCTCAACGTTATTTTTTTTCCTTCTTCTCTTCCGGGATCACACGGTCGAGGATACCGGGCACCATGTCCAGCAGTTTGTTCAGGGAACGGTCCTCTTTTTTCAGCCAAAGGAGGCGCGATTCCTGGCCTTTTTTGACCACTACCACCACAAGCGGTGTGATCGTGATGCCGCCGCCGGCGCCTTCTCCGCCGTGCTTCGCGTTTTCGGCCCCCTGTTCACCGCTGCCTGCGGCAAATCCCACACTGATCTTTGATATCGGTATCAGGGTAATATCCTGAACCACAATGGGATCGCCGACCACGGTCTCCGTCTTTGCTATTGTCCTTACTTTATCAAGCAAGGTGGAAAGTGTGTCGTTGACTTTCATGGTTTCGTTTCCTTTTTGTATTTCATGTAAACTTGTAATAATGTAAAAAATATTCCGTATATTTTCATAAGTTATTTTTGCCCTCAGTGCCAGGTCCAGACGCGGCCTTTCAAAGTCCCACTGAATGCTGAGTTCCGATATCCTTCTTATAATCATCAGGTTATAATATGCCGCCGCCGCCATTCCGGTATCCGACGGCTCTTTCAGGCCGATCCTGGCAGACAGCGATCCGAACGAAAATGTGATGTATCTCACATAAATTTTCCGGAGATAGCCCTGGTATTCCTGCCACAGTGCAAGGAGTTGTCCTTTCGTTTGCTCCAGGCGATTTAACTTTTTATGTATCGGCGGAGTCTCCTTTTTTGCCTCCTCTTCCCGGACAAATCGCGGTTCGGGGGGCTTTTCCGCTTCCCCGGTTTCCGGCACCTGCTTTTTATGCGTCAGCGGCAGCCGCAACGGAACGGGGATCCCCAGGAACCAGATGCGCACATGCAGATGTTCAAGGTCCGCGATCCGGAAACGTGCGCCGAGAACATATTTTATCCAGAAGATCTCCATGCGGGCACGGACTTTGTTCTCCCGGTATTCCCCGCTGATATGCGACTTCAGCGGAATAAAAAGCAGCGCAAACAGCAAAAGGAGAAAGAAAAGGAGAATGCCTCCCAGGATGGAAAGTATGATGATCATGATCTCAGCTGCCTTTTATAGCGTTCGCGCACCTGCATAAAAAAGTCATGATAGGCCCCTGAACGGAAATCGGGGAAACTCCAGTCGTAGGCATGAAAGGATCCCCGATAATAATAGAGCGCGGGATCGGCGTAGATCCCTTGTCAAGATAAACCTTCTGGGGCGCATATTTCGCCGAGGCCAGGATGCACTTGTCCATGTCCAGGTATCCCGGATCCAGATTGACAACACGTCCCTTCTCCCCTCCGGCATGTTTTTCCAGCACGTTCGTCAGCCGTTTGATCTCCGCAAGCTGTGACGGGCCGCGCAGCCTTTCAAAGGAAACGAAGGTCCGGAGCAGGTCTTTCCCCATCTCCGCTTCATAGTAATCCGTGACATCGAAATCAAATTCCCGGCTCTGCAAGTCCGCGGTCCCGAACACACTCTCGAGATATCCTTTATAGCCTGAGATATCGAAAACCGGCGGGTATATGATCCCCAGTACGAATTTGACGGATGTGACATCCTGGACCTTCATAAAAAGAAGATAAAGAATAAATCCCCGAACAACAAGATGTAGCTTCGCCGGGTACATATTTTTGCTCCGGCCACGCTGCTGTTCTAATAAGGGTAAAGAACACGGACCGATCGCCCTGCGTTTCTGCAGGATCATACCGCGGCAGGTGCTGGAACAGCGGGGGAGTTTTTCAACATTTTATTTGCTTTCGCGGTCGTTTTTACTTATACTCCTGAGCTTTATCCACATGGGTGTGTAGCTCAGTCGGTAGAGCAGCGGCCTTTTAAGCCGTTGGTCGAAGGTTCGAATCCTTCCACACTCACAACATCATCCCCTTCGCTCCCGGAGGGTTTTTTTTATATGGTAATCTTTTTGGCATTGTTGTAATTTAGCGGTAGGTAAAACCGGAGACTAAGCATGAAGCAGACCCTTGTTGAAAAGATCGTACAGCGATATGTTACGGACAGCGGGGATGCCGTTCACAGCGGCGATTATGTCAGCATACGGCCCCGGCATGTCCTGACTCATGACAATACCGGAGCCGTGATCCCCAAGTTGAAGAAGATCGGCAAGAAAAGGTGGCCGATTCGCGTCAGCCCGTTTTTGCGCTGGACCACGACGTGCAGAACCAAAGCGAGAAAAATCTGCAGAAATACGTAACAATCGAAGCGTTTGCAAAGGCTCAGGGGATCGATTTTTATCCCGCGGGGACCGGCATCGGTCACCAGATCATGTGCGACGAGGGCTACGTTTTTCCCGGCACCATGGTAGTGGCCTCGGACAGCCACGCCAATATGTACGGCGGCCTGGGATGTCTCGGCACGCCGGTGGTGCGCGACGGATGCCGCCGGATTGTGGGCAAGCGCCGAAACCTGGTGGCAAGTCCCGCCGGTAGTGAAAGTGATACTGCACGGCAGACCGGACCCGGGGTAAGCGAAAGACATCGCCCTCGCTTTGTGCGGGATCTTTCCAAAGGACGAAGTGCTGAACTGTGCCCTGGAATTTTACGGGGAAGCGGTTGAACATATCAATATTGAGCAGCGGCTTACCATTGCGAACATGTCCACGGAATGGGGCGCGCTGGCAGGACTGTTCCCCGTCGACGCCATAACCCGGAAATGGTACGAACGGCGCAATGCTCAGATCAAGGCCCGCGGTCTCATGGGCGTAGCTTCGGATGCGGACGGTAAAGGCATGCATCCCCGGATCAACGACAACACCGTCGCGGAACTGCGCAACACCCTTCCGGCCGCCGATGACGATGCCTATTACGCAAAGGTCGTTGAACTGGACGTGGGAAGCGTCGCGCCCATCGTGTCGGGCCCTCACGGCGTAAAGAAAATGTTCCCGGCAGTAAAAATCAACCGGGAGCGGATCCCGGTGAACAAGGTCTATCTGGTCTCCTGCGTGAACGGCCGCTATGAAGATTTTGTGTCGGCGGCGGATATCCTGCGTGGGAAGAAAATCGCCGACGGGGTTGAGTTCTATGCCGGAACCGCATCGGCAGAGATCAGGGCGCGCCTGGAACAGGAGGGTATCTGGCAGATACTCCTGGAAGCCGGAGCCATTGAGCTTCCCTCCGGGATGCGGACCCTGTATCGGCCTGGGCAAGGGCATTCTGGAGGCCGGCGAGGTGGCCATTTCCGCCACGAACCGGAATTTCAAAGGCCGCATGGGGGCGAAGGAATCCGAGGCATACCTGGGATCTCCCGCCACCGTGGCGCTTTCCGCCCTGAATGGCTACATCACGGCGGAAGAAACGGGGAAATTCGAGCCTGTTTACCGCATAAGCGAAAACCCGGAACCTGAACGCGAACCGAAAACGCAGCTTCTGCCGGGCTTTCCCCCGGCGCTCAGCGGCAGACTGATCTTTTGCCCCGCGACAACCTGAACACCGACGGTATTTATCCCGGAAAATACACCTACATGGACGGCATGAGCAGCAAGCAGCAGGCGGAGGTGGTCATGGAAAATTATGACCCGGATTTCGTCAACATCGTGGGACACGGCGATATCCTGGCCGGCGGCTTCAGATTTCGGCACGGGGAGTTCCCGCGACAGGCCGCCACCGCTTTGATGCACAAGGGCATCCGCCTTCTTATCGCCGGCTCCTTCAGCGAGACCTACAAGCGCAATGCGATCAATAACGGGTTCATCGTCATCGAATGTCCCGGACTCATCCGGGATCTGAAGAAGGCCTTTCAGAATCAGGGGACAACGGTCAATACCCGGAAAACCGTCAATGTCGATTTTGAACAGGCCGAGATCCGCGTGGAAGACAAGCACTATCACTTCGCCCCGCTCGGCCGGGCCGCACAGCAGCTCGTCGTGGAAGGCGGATTACTGAACAAGATCAAAAAAGCATAAAGGAAACTTGGATGAAACGTCTGATATCATTAACATTCGTCTTAACACTATTCTTTGGGTGTTCAGGTATGTACCAGTTTAAAAAAGCAATGCCGGCGGACGAGATCGATGCACTCTATGATGCGTGTGACCTGCAGGGGAAACTCGACCGCGATGTGTTCCGGAAAGCCATGAGCGGCTTTTCGCGCATTCAGCCGCCGAAGGACCAGATCATCAGCATTATCGACTTCTCCCTGCCTTCGACTGAAAAACGCTTTTATGTGATCGATCTTGAGAACAAAGAACTGCGCTTTTACACCTATACTTCCCACGGTGTAAATACCGGCGAAGACAGGGCGATCGCCTTTTCCAACCTCGAAGGCAGCCGCCAGAGCAGCCTGGGGTTTTACCTCACCGCCGAAACCTACGAAGGCAAGCACGGGAGGTCCCTGAAGCTGGACGGGCTGGAACGGGATTTCAACGGCCTGGCCCGCCGGCGCTACATCGTGGTCCATTCCGCGGATTATGTCACGGAGGACTTCATCGAAGAACACGGCCGCCTCGGCAGAAGCTGGGGCTGTGCCCGCACTCCCCGGACATTGCGCAGGATATCATTCGAGGTGATCCGGGAGGGCTCCGTCCTCTTTATCTATGCCGACGACGAGAAATACCTGAAGCGTTCGAAACTGATCCGGTAAGCACGCATCACACGGATGTGACATAAAAAAGCCCCCGTCGCTGAACGGAGGCTCAAATTATTTATTTTCGTAAGCGGTATTTATTTTACCAGAAGCATTTTCTGGGTCAGCACCTGTCCGCCGATCACAGAACGCACAAAGTAAATGCCGGTGCTGAGGTCACTGCCGTCCACCCGGAAATCGTAATTCCCGGCTTCCAGGCGTGCTTCGCTGATGCGCCGCACCATCTTCCCCGTAATGTCGTACATCGCCACGTTTACATCCATGGGCTTTGAGAGCTCCAGCGGTAACGTGAACGCCGGATTGAAGGGCATTCGGATAGGCCGGTTCCAGACGGAAATCCGCATTGGCAAAGAGCACGTTCTCCGGCACGTTCACCGTGACCGGATCGTGCCGTGTGATATTACTGCTGTGATCCACATCCTCCAGGATATCAGGAATAGGTAACCCCCGGCTTCACGTCGCTGTCCCGGTAATCGTAGATATGCTGCTCCGTTGTGGTTCCCGCGCCAAGCAACTCTGCATTGTCCAGATAAGAGCTGATCACCGTATATTCCAGCGCATCGTCGCCGTCAACAACCGCACGTTTCAGGACAAAGCCGGAATTCTGCGTCTCGCTTTCCGTGATCCATTCAAGGTCCACCGCGCCGTCCTCATACTCCGCCCGGAAATCGGCAAGCACTACCGGCAGGGCCGGATCGCCACTGCCGTCCAGGAATATAACATCATCATATGTTGTATTACTTGTTATCAATCCTTCAAATTCTGTCATAGTAGCTTCAGTTTCAGTTATTGTAAAATAAGTTTGATCGGATGGATCATAATGTGTTGAATAATCTTTTGACCATTTTACATTTGTTGGTCCCAATGTTGGCAATACTTCCATTTTAACATGGAAGATAGGCTCAGAAAGTGTCGAATTATTTGTTATATAAGAATTTTGATAATAAGAATCTAAATCACTTTTATCAGTTCCATCTGGTACTGCAAAAGTTAGAGCAAAGACATTAAATTTGTTATCTGCAGTATTTATTATACTATAATTTCTATCATCATCTGCCAAAGGACCCTGTTTTTGAATATCAATTTTATTATTTGATACTATACGCTCTCCAAATGTTTCAGAATTATATTCAATATAAAGCATACCATTATATAATATAAGGGGTTCAGTATTACCGACCCAAGCTACTAGATCAAACTCATAATATGTTAGCCTGTCTTCACCCGTTCCGGAATAAGTAACCATAGAATTTGTAAGTTTATAATTGATATCCACTGCCCCCATCAGCGAAAAGGATGAAATCAGTAGCAGCAATGTCAGAAGGTTTTTTTTCATAGTGTTGTTAAATATCTCTAGAGTATGATAAGTTCCTGTTTTATTTCACCAGCATCATTTTTTGTGTTTCCACAAAATTCTCCACCCGTGTCCGCAGCAGGTACATGCCGCTGCTCAAATTTGCGCTGTCCATCAACAGGTTGTAGGTACCCGGCGCGATATTCACGGTCTGCCAATACCTTTACGAGTACTTCCCTGCATATCATAGACCCGGATATCGACCGCGGTGGCTTCAAAGATCTCAAAGGGAACGACAAAGTATGGATTGAAGGGATTCGGGTAGCCGGCCGCGAATTCAAATTTATCCGTGGCCAGGATCTTGTTTTCCGGGATGGCCACAATGACTGGCTCGCTTTCGCGGATGTGCCCCTCATAATCTACATCCTGCAGCACATAGGCATACCTGGTTCCGGGTTTGACGGTCTTGTCAAAATACACATAGGTGGTGTTATATTCCGTTGTGCCGGCGCCTTTCAGCTTCTCGTTCTCCATATAGCTGTCGATTCTCTTCATAGATGCCGGTATGTCCCCCGCTGCCTGCCACGGCGCGCTTCACAATAAAACCTGCGTTTTCGGTCTCACTGGCAGTTTTCCATTTCATGCGGACCATGCCGCCCTTGTAGGCAGCTTCAAGCGATTCCAGCTCGATGGAAGTGTAGGGATCACCACTAACGGGACCCTCTATGAAAGCTTCTTCATTAGCTTCTATAATATTTAATCCACCAGCATAGGGTTGGTCACCCAAACTCCAATATAGATCTTCTTTTGGTATATGATGAGGAAACGATACCTGACATGATCCGGAAGCTTTTACTTTTATTTTAATATGTAATAAATCTGATGGATTCGAAGCATCAGATGACACCTTTGTATAATATTGTTTTTCATTTAAAGAAAAAGGAGCCACAAAGGAAAACCCAAAAATATTTGATGCTGTATTGTTAGAATTTGTAATTTGATAGTTTCTCGAGTCTTCCAAAACACCCCTTCTCAGAACAACAAGGTTTTCTGTACCGGCGATATGAGAACCGAATATTTCAGCATCATATTCAACATAAATCATTCCATCGCCTAAATAAAGATCGTCATCGTTACTTGTCCCTTCTATATAAGCTTGAATATCAAATTCAAAAAAAGTATCATCACCGGAAGTTGTTACAATGCCATTTGTATAAATAAGATGTACCGTACCAGGTACAGCTGCAATAGCTATAGCAGTCATAATTATCAACATTGAAAGTAATTTTTTCATTTTTAAACTTCTATCTCTCTCATATTTTAAATAGTAACTTGTTTTCAAGTCATTAACAAGTGCAATTTTTAATTTTGTAAAAGCACCAAAAGGTGCTTTTTTTTATAACTTTGTCTCTAGAACATATTACGCATTATATTTCAAAATCTATTGAATTGGGACTTGAGATCCTTTTCCAACATTTATTCTCCAATAATTATTAATATCTGTTGTTTGAGATTGTCCGTTCAAGTTAAAATCTGAAGGTAAGTATCCCGCTTTCCCTGTTTCGTTATTCCAATAAGAATTTTTATCTGTTGTCTGGACTTGTCCGTTTTCGTTGGCATCTCCTGCATACATTGCATATTCAGAACCCACAGGCTTCATGGCAAGATCTCCCGTATTACCGTAAGCATTCCCGGCCGTAAAATCAAATTCATCGGCGTCGTTGGTGCCGTCGATCTGTACGGCGGACGCACTCATCACCGAGAGGTGATTACGGTGCCGGACGACGATATAATACGGCGTCGAGGATTCAAGTCCCTCAAAGCTCAGGCCGTTCGTGCCGGTGGTATCGGTCACGGACCCGTCCGACAGCAGGCATCCTACCGCCTGTGCGATGGTCGCGCCGCTGGCGGACTCCCGCAGTTCCACCAGCACCCAGTCCACCATATTAGCGGGCAGGGAGCCTTGTACTGTTACCGTTCCCAGATAAGGATCCGTTGCCGGGAAGCACGCCAAAACCCGTTTGACTTCCTTCATACGTTGCGTTCCTCAGATCCGTCTGCATTGTTGTCTGGGCAAAAAGCATGCTTGCACTGAAGACAAGCATGAATATTGTGATCAGGGTTTTCTTCATATTGCTGGTTTTCCGCATTTTCTCTCTCTCTTCTCTCGTATTCTCTCTCATCTTTTCTCAAATCTCAGCGGCAATATAAGGCAGGTACAAGAAGATTGCAAGTAAATTTTAACAAAATATAAACTATTCCTTAACTATTGTAAAATATTTTTACCTTTTGCATACAATATCCTGTAATACCCCTTTGTCATGCGGAAATATGAGCTATACATAAATTTAACATCCAGGAATATTCCGGAAATAAAGAGGATGATAAGAAAAAAACGGCCCCGGTTTTGTATTTCCGGGAGCCGTTTTATGGAATAATGTTAACTTTTCTTAACTTTTGCCTATTTTCTCTTCAGGACAAGGCTTTTTCCGTTCATTTCACGGGGAATCTCAATGCCCAGGTTTTCCAGCAGTGTCGGGGCAATGTCGGCGAGCTTGCCGCCGTCGCGGAGTTCCCGTATATGGCCTTCGCTGTCCCGCAGCGATGAAGGGGACCTTGTTCAACGTGTGCTGCGTGTGCGGCTGTGTATTGCCGGCGTCCCACATTTCCTCGCAATTGCCGTGGTCCGCGGTAATAAAGACGGTGCCGCCTTTCTCGGTGAAGGCCTTCACGACCTTCTCCACGGCGCCGTCAAGGTATTCCAGCGCCTGTACGGCCGCTTCCAGGACGCCGGTATGCCCCACCATGTCGCCGTTGGCATAATTCAGGATGATGGCGTCGTGTTTTTCGCTTTCTATGGCTTCAAGCAGTTTTTCCGTGACTTCCGGGGCACTCATTTCCGGCTGCAGGTCGTAGGTGGCCACCTTCGGGGAAGGCACCATGATGCGGTCCTCGCCCTTGTACTGTTTCTCTTCGCCGCCGTTGAAGAAATAGGTTACGTGCGCATATTTCTCGGTCTCGGCGATGCGCAGCTGAGTGAATCCGGCCTTGCTGACAACCTCGCCGAAAATCTGCTTCTGCTGTTCGGGCGGGAACAGCACCGGATAGGGAAAATCGGCCTGATATTCGGTCATGGTGTAATAATTCAGGTCCAGGTCTTCCGTCTCGAATGCATCAAAATCCCCGTCGTTCAGTGCAACGGCGATCTCCCGCATGCGGTCGGCACGGAAATTAAAGGCCAGCATGCTGTCATGCTTCCGGATGCGGCCTTCCTTCCCCACCACGATCGGTTCCATGAACTCGTCGGTGACCTTCTGCCCGTAGTACTCCCGGATGGCTCTGACGGGATCATCCGTGCGCTTCCCCTCTCCGCGCACCATGGCCCGGTCAGGCCTTTTCGATCCGGTCCCAGCGTTTGTCGCGGTCCATGCCGTAATAACGGCCGACCACGGTCGCCACTTTCCCGTAATCCTGCTTTTTCATAAAATCCAGCAGTTTCTCCACGTAGCCGGCCCCGCTTTGCGGGGAAGTGTCCCGGCCGTCCATCATGGCATGCACATACGCCTGTTTTACCCCGGCTTCTTTCAGCTTTTCCAGAAGTTTCATGAGGTGCCGGTAATCGGAATGCACACCGGCATCGGACATCAGGCCGGTCAAATGCACGGGCCTGTCGTTTTTCAGCGCCTCGCCGACCAGGTCCTTAAAGACCGGCGCTTCTTCATAGATATCGTTCTTCAGTGCTTTGTTGATGCGCATCAGGTCCTGCATCACGACCCGGCCGGCGCCGATGTTCAGGTGGCCGACCTCGGAATTGCCCATGATGTCTTCGGGCAGGCCGACGGCGGGACCGTGGCAGTCCAGCGCGGTGTTGGGATTTTCCCTGAAAAGCTTATCGATATAGGGGTATTGGCCAGCTTGGTCGCGTTGTTCTCCTTTTCCTCGCGCAGGCCGTAGCCGTCCAGGATCATCAAAAGCACTTTATGGGTATGCATGGTATTCCTTTCTTTCACTTTGACCGAATTTATCTTCTCACCTGTCCAAAAACAAGTGATTTCATTGAATGAACACAACCGGGTTTTGTTTCGGGAAAAGCACGTGATCAGAATGCCGGCGGGGACGGCGGCCGCGCATAAATCGCTTTTTGCTTGATCTTTTTTTATGTATAATTGGGGGTTATGAAAAACGATCGTATGAAAGCGGGAATTGCGGGTGTCGGCCGTTTCGGGTCGCGGCATCTGGACAAGTGGATGCATTTTGACGATGCGCAGGTCGTGGGATTTTACGACACCGACCTCCGGGTGCAGGAACGCATTCAGGCGGAATGGAATATCCCGTACCTGCCCCTTGAAGATTTGCTGGAACGGATCGACGTACTGGATATCGTGACGCCGGGCTCTTCACACTACGATATCGCCCGGGCAGCGCTTCAGGCGGGCAAACATGTGTTTATCGAGAAACCTTTTACCGAATTTGAAGATCAGGCCCGCGAACTTGCCGGACTGGCCGAAGCAAAACAGACCCTGATCGGGGTCGGGCATATCGAGCACTTCAATCCCGTGTTCCGGGCGCTCAGAGAACAGATGCACGAGGTTCCAAAAACGCTGGAAGCGTACCGGCAGGGGCCTTTCCTGGCGGGGGTGGGCGTTGATATTTCCATCATCCTGGAACTGATGATCCACGATATCGAGCTGGCGACCCGGCTGATCCCTACCCTCTGAAGTCCGTCCGGGCCGAAGGGGAGATGATCCATAGCGACAAGATCGACCGCGCCCGCGCTGTCCTTTCATTCGGGAACGGCTCCGTCGCAACGCTTTTTGCAAGCCGTGCGGAGGATTCCCGCCGGCGGGAGCTCATCTGCCGCTGCGATTCCGGCACTTATACGGCGAACTTCATGGAGCGCCGGCTTGAAGTGCCGGGAGACAAGAGCGTTCAGTACTTTGAGCCCAACGACGCCATGGCCGAAGAACTGCATGGCTTTGTTCAGGCGGTAAGAACGGGACGGAAGCCGCTTATTCACGACAAGCAGGGACTGCACGCCGTCTCCGTCGCGAATGCGATCGAAAACGCCATTCTGAAGTAATTTTTTACAATAAATGTACAAGCAAGCCAGGCAGCGGAGAAGTTGCCGTAAGGTCCCGGTTTACCGGTCCGAAAAGAACGCCGCCATCGTTTCGGCAATATAGTCAAGGTGCTCTGTGCCGAGACCCGGCCAGATGCCGACCCAGAAGGTATCGTTCATGACCCGGTCCGTATTGCGGAGGTTCCCGGCCACGCGGTGCGGGATGTCGAGATAGCCCGGCTGTTTGAGGATATTCCCCGCAAAGAGGAGCCGTGAACCCACTTTTTTGCACTCCATATATTGCAGGAGCTCATGGCGCTTGCCGGAATATTCCTTGTCCAGAGTGACCGTACAGCCGAACCAGGCTGGGTCGGCCCCGGGATGGACTCTGTCCGTGATAATGCTGTCCCCCAGCAAGGCGTTCAGTCGCTTTGTCAGATATTGATGATTTTTTCGGCGCTTTTCGATAAAGTTGTTCAAACTGTCCAGCTGGCTGAGTCCGATGGCGGCCTGGATATCGGTGATCTTGAAATTGTATCCCCGCTCGGAATAAACGTATTTATGGTCGTAGCCGAAGGGAAGTTTGCCGTGCTGTCCGCTGAAGCGCTTTCCGCAGGTGTTATCGTGGCCGGTCTCGCACCAGCAGTCCCTGCCCCAGTCCCGCAGGCTTTCGGCCGCACGGATCAGTCCGGGATCGTTGATCAGCAGAGCGCCGCCCTCCCCCATGGTGATATGGTGGGCGGGATAAAAAGAACAGGTGCCGAGATGCCCGATGCTGCCGGTTTTTTTGCCGCCGAATTCCGCGCCGAGGGCGTCGCAGTTGTCCTCGATGATCCAGAGGTCGTGCTTTTCGGCAAATGCCGTGACGGCGTCAAGGTCGAAGGGATTCCCCAGCGTATGCGCCAGCATAACGGCCTTTGTCTTCGGAGAGACCGCTTCCTCAAGCATCGCGGTGTCAATATTGTAGTTGGGGATCTGCACATCCACGAAAACGGGAACACAGCGGTACTGTAAAATAGGATTGACCGTCGTGGGGAAACCGGAGGAAACAGTAATGATCTCGTCACCGGGTTTCAGGGCACGTACGCCCAGTCGCGGCGACGCCAGTGTCGCTACCGCCAGCAAATTGGCCGATGAGCCGGAATTGACGGTCAGTGCCCGCTTGCTGCCCATCATGCCGGCGAGCCTTGCTTCGAATTCACGGTTGAAACGCCCGCCCGTCAGCCAGCCGTCCAGCACAGCATCTACGCCGGCAAGAAGGTCCTTTTCATACATGACCTTACCGGATGCCGGGATATAGTCCTTCCCGGGAATGATCTTCCGTTCTGTGCGTGCTTTCGCGATCTGCTGCAATTCCGATTTCAGTTCAGGTGTCAGATTCCTGTATTCCATAGCGTTCCTCCATATACTTGTCAACCGTCGAAAATGCAAATCCGGGATATTCCCCCTTGAATTTATCGTTCCGCAACCCTCCCCGGAGGGGCCGCGGGGCCTCCTGTGCCCAGCCTGGAAGTCGGCAACGCCTCGATATTCACCCTTGCTTTTGGGAAATACTTCAGCACTTTTTCCGCCAGTTCGACCCGGCTGAGATATTCATCCGGAGCAATATGGTAAAGCCCCCGCCTGTCATCCCGGATCAGGCGGAGCCCGGCGCGGGCGATATCCCAGGCGTCAACCGGCGTTGCATACTGGTCTTTTGGCAGGCGGAGCGTCTTTGCTTCATGCTTCTGCGCCGTCCGGGTCAGAAAGGCCACAAAATTCTTGCCCCGGATCTCGTCCCCGTAGACATTGGTGACCCGCAGGATCAGAGAGTCGGGATATTCCTCCCGGACCATTTGCTCTGCTTCCAGCTTGTGTTTGCCGTACACATTCAGCGGGTTCACGCGATCTTCCTCGGAATAAGGGCCCGCTTTTCCGTCAAACACATAGTCTGAAGAGATATAGACCAGCTTGCTCCGGTACTGCTTTGCCAGCGTGAGCACGGCGGCAGCCGACCTTACCGTGTGGCGATAGCTTTCCTCCGGATGCGTTTCACAGCGGTCCACATGGGTGAGGGCGCCCGTATGGATGATGACCTGAGGCGCAAAGGCCTTCAGGTCGAAGGTCGCGGACCCCGGTTCAAAGACATTGAAATATTCGGTATCGTTGGTGGCAAAGGTGAAATGGGATCCGATAACCTCCATCTCCGCTTCCTTCTGCATGCGGCGCATGCAGTTGCCGCCTACCAGTCCCGAAGCTCCGATAATAAAAACTCGCATATCTCCCGTCATGTTTTTAGCGAAAAGGACTCTCAAATTTGTCAAACGTATGCAGGCCCCGGTCGCGTTCCGAGATCACCGGTTCGTCAACGCCCCAGTCGTAGCCGAAACTGTTCCACAAGATGCCGCGGTCATGTGCAGGGTCGTATTCACCGCTGACCGCATACTGCATCACAGTGTGGTCTTCCAGGCTCAGAAAGCCGTGAGCGAATCCGGGAGGAATGAAGAGGGCCAGGCGGTTGCCGGCGGAAAGCACGACATCCGCGGCTTTTCCGTATACCGGGCTTCCTTTCCGGAGATCCAGCACCACATCGCGGACGGCGCCGCGCAGCACGAACACATACTTTGAATGTTCGGCGGGAGGCACCTGGAAATGCATGCCGCGGATCACGTGCCTGGCGGAAACGGAATAGTACATTTCCCTGATATCGAGCGCAACCCCGAGATCCGCATAATGCTTTGCCTCGAAAATTTTAGTGAACGACCCCCGGCGGTCCTCAAAGCGGGGCATTTCGATACATTTCACGTCATGTAAAAGAGACTTTACGATCTTCATCCTGCATCCCCGTTCTTGAAATATTCGCAGATCTGCCGGCGGCAGCACCCGGCGGCCGATTCCCCCGGGCCACGTCACGGTACCAGCGGATGGTCTTTTCGACGGCTTCTTCGGAACGCCAGCGCGGCTCCCAGCCGAGCAGCCGCTGCGCTTTTTCTATATTCAGCCGCAGGATTCCCGCCTCGTGCAGCTTTTCTTGGTCTTCCCGGTGCGCGTACTTTCCTTTGCCGTAGATACGGATGGCGTGCTTCACCAGTTCCTCCACGGTCATCTCGTCGCCCCTCCCGGGGCCGAAATTGAAGGCGCCCTGAAAGGTCCCGGGATCTTCCCGCAGCTTTTTGCCAAGAAGCAGATATCCGTACAGCAGCTCAAGCACATGCTGCCAGGGACGAATAGCGCCCGGATTGCGCACCTTCAGTGCTTCGTTCTTCTCTATCGAGCGGACAAGGTCCGGAATGATGCGGTCCTCCGCGCGGTCCCCGCCGCCGATGACGTTCCCGCCGCGGGCAGCGGCCAGCGCCTTATGGTGCTTATTAAAACGCTCCGGACCGAAGAACGCCTTCTGATACGAGGCGATGGCGATCTCCGCCCCCGCCTTGCTGGAACTGTAGGGATCAAAACCGCCCAGACGGTCGCTTTCTTTGTAATGGAACTCCCATTCCATGTTCTCATAGACCTTGTCGGTGGTGATCATGACCGCCGTACAGGATTTTTTCAGTTCGCGGAACGCCTCAAGGACATGAACACTGCCCATGACATTGGTGTCGAAGGTCTCCTGAGGAATACGATAGGATTCCCGGACGAGGGCCTGGGCGGCAAAATGGAAGATCAGGTCCGGCTGCGCCTTTTCGACGGCCTTCCGCAATGTTCCGCTGTCCCGGATATCCGCGATCCGTGAATTACAGAGCGTGTCACCGTCAATGAGCTTATACAAATCGTTCGGACGCGCCGGCTCCAAAGCGTATCCGCTCACCTCCGCACCGAGTTCTCGCAGCAGCAGAAGCATCCAGCTGCCCTTGAATCCTGTGTGACCGGTAAGGAAGATCCGTTTCCCGCGGTAGAAAGCCCGCAGGTCCTCCATTATTCCCAGTTCTTCCATTTCGGATCCTTTTCCCATAACGTGTTCAGTTCGATCTTATCCCGCATGGTATCCATACATTTCCAGAAGCCGTAGTGCCGGTACACGGCAAGCTCCCCCGCTTTGCAAATATCTTCCAGGGGCTGGCGCTCCCACATAACGCTGTCGGCGTCCCCGTGCAGATGGTCGAAAACCCCGGGCTCAAGCGCAAAAAAACCGCCGTTGATCCAGACATCCTCGTGCTTCGGCTTTTCCTGGAATTTCCTGACTATGTCATTGTCGTCAATATCCAGTATGCCGAAACGGCTCTGCGGCTGAATGCCGGTCATGGTGGCCAGGCACTTTTTCTTGTCATGGAATCCGGCCAGCGCATTGATGTCAATATCCGAGACCCCGTCCCCGTAGGTCAGCATAAAGGTTGCATCGCCGACATATTTCCGCACCTGCTTCAGGCGTCCCGCCGTCATGGTCTCCAGCCCGGTGTCCACGAGCGTCACTGCGAATTCCTCGCAGGCGCTGTCCCTGACTTTTACCTTGTTCCCTTTCAGGTCGATGGTAAGATCGGAATTGTAGGAAAAATAATTCAGAAAATACTCCTTGATCATTTCTCCCTTGTATCCCAGGCAGATCACGAACTCCTTGTGCCCGTAAGCGGCGTAGTGTTTCATGATATGCCATAATGCGGCCTCCCCCGATCTCGATCATCGGCTTGGGACGCAAAACGGATTCTTCCGATATCCGGCTTCCTTTTCCGCCGGCAAAGATCACGACTTTTCATCAATGCTCCTTCTCTCTTCCCGGTAAGTCGATACCGGGAAGTTCCGAATATGTTTTCCTGCCCCTGACAAAGAACTGAAATACAATGCTTTTACGATAGATACCCTGTAATTTGCGGTAAGGCACCTTCCTGACAATATGCCTGCGCTTGCGCCGGTGTTTGCCGAAAGTACTCAGAAAATACCGGTGCGCCTTCAGGACGGCCTTGCAATCCTTCGGGTGCCCGCTGAGCAGAAGCTGCAGGCACGAAACCAGGTCCAGCAGCATGCGCCAGGGAAGCATCCAGCACAGCCGTCCGGCGGGCAGGTTCTTGGTCAGCATGATGAGGTTGTTCCGGTAATTGTGGTAGATCTTCTCCGTGCTTCCGTAGAGGATCACGCTACCGCCCACATGGTATACTTCGGACTGCGGGACCGCCCGGATCCTGTACCCGGCGCTCTGCATCCTCCAGCAAAGGTCGATCTCCTCCATATGGGCGAAAAAATCATTGTCAAAACCGCCGACCTTGTCATAGGCCTCCGCCCGCAGCAAAAAGCACCGCGCCGCTGGCCCAGAACACATCCCGGACATCATCGTACTGTCCTTCGTCCTCCTCCACCTTGTCAAAGATCCTGCCGCGGCAGAACGGATATCCGAAGCGGTCGATGAGACCGCCGCAGGCGCCCGCATATTCAAAGGAACTGCGGTCGTGATACGCCCTGATCTTCGGCTGGCAGGCCCCCAGGAGAGGGGTCCTGCTCCATCTCGCGGACCAGCGGGTCAAGCTCAGTCCGGCGGCACCTCGACATCGGAGGTGAGCAGGGCGTAATATTCCGCCTCGATACAGGGAAGCGATTCCACAAATCCGTTGGTGAATCCCCGGTTCTTCCCGATGTGCAGGACGTCGATCTGCGGATAATGCTTTGCTAAAAATTGCAGTGTGTCATCCGTGGAGGCATTGTCAACGATCACGAGCCGGTGACCGGGACAGGCGGTCTTCAGGACAAAGGGAAGAAAACGTTCGAGGTAACTGCGGCTGTTGTAGCTGAGCAGGACAACAGCCACCTTCTCCCTTACGCGGATCTTCGGTTTATCCCGGCAGGCATATATCATTCATTTGCCAATCGTTCGATCTGCGTTTTCAGTGACTGCGCCTGCTGATCATTGGGTGCAACACGGAGCCAGCGGTCCAGGATATTGAGCGCCTTACTGTATTCCTCCCGTTCGCGGTAGACCCGGACGAGACTTCCGGCCACCCAGTTGTTGTTGGGATTCTCCTGGTACATGGGAAGCAGGATCTCTTCCGCCTTGTCATATGCTTCCAGGGTATATATCAGTTCCTGGGCAATGATCATCATGGTCCTTTCGTCCAGCTGACCCCGTTCCATCACGGCACTGATACGGTCGACATATTCCGCCGTATCGCCCAGCTGATGATACAGCCGTCCGGTCTGCAGGCTTAATTCAGGATGGTACTGCGGGATAATATCCTCGGGGATCGCCTTGTCCAGTGCATTCAGCAGCGATTCCGCTTTTTCAGGTTTACCGTTGTCGATAAATTTCATAGCCCCCTGCAGCGCCGCCGTCCGGTAGTTCTGCATCAGCCGCTGGGTATTGGGGTTAAAGTAGACCCTTTCGTTATTCAGGTTCCGAAACTGGTAGTTTGACGTGAAGTTCTCATAGATCTTTTCTTCATCGACCTTATCCACTTTTTCGGGATACAGGCGAAGCACCTGGCCTTCCATGGAAAGATAGTCTTCAAGCCCCAGCCGCGACGAAGAGGACACGGTAGCGGCAAAATCAGACGAGATCTCCCAGTCGGCGATCTTAATGAGCTCAAGTACCATCAGGTCCTGGACGCGCAGGTACCGGCCCCCGTAAGTGGGTTTTACCGTGGTCGTCAGGCCCGCAATAGTGATCTCCTGTTCCTCCCAGGGAACCGGGCGTATCATCTCGATCTGCTCCTCACTCCAGCGCAGCGGCAGCTCCGGTTCGATATTCTTCAGCTGCTTGATATACCAGGGGGTGTTCAGCAGGCTCAGGTTCACCACCTTCACATCCCTGCGGAACTCTTCCACTTCCTGTTTATACCAGAGGGGAAAGGTGTCGTTGTCGCCGTTGGTGAAAAGGATGGCTCCCTCCTCACAGGAATTCAGTAGATTGTAGGCATAATCCGAAGCCACATAATTGCCCCAGCGGTCATGGCTGCGGTAATTGGCGTGCAGCATATTGACCGGAAGGGCGAGCAGAAGGACCACGGAGGTCAGCGCCAGCACAGACCGCCGAAGTTTTTTCTTTTTGATCCACCGGTTCACAAAATCCATGATCGCCGCCGCGCCGAGGCCGATCCAGATGGCAAAGGCATAAAAGCTCCCGACATAGGAATAGTCACGCTCCCTCGGCTGCGGATCGGGGTTGTTCACATAAAGCACGATCGCCAGTCCCGTCATCAGAAACAGCACCAGCACCGGGAAAGCGCGTTTCCAGTCCCTGTTGAAATGATAAAAGGCGCCGAGTATGCCGATCAGGAAAGGCAGGCCCCAGAGCTGCCTGAGGTCCACGCCGGCGCCGTTCCATCCGACACCTCCTCCTTCGGCGCGTCCCATGTACTGCCAGTTGAAATAACGGACATACATCTGCTTGAACTGATAGCGCCAGAAAAAGTCAAAGGGACCGCGGTAACGGACATTGGACTTGTTTTGCCGCATGGCATCTTCCCGGTTCCAGGAATGCGTCCCGTACTGCTCGCGCTGAAGGTAGGAAACGGCTGCCGCCACAGTCTCGGGATCGTTCTCGTCGATCCGCGGATCCTTGAGCGAGCGGATGAATATCATTTCATAACTGGAATATCCGATGGTAATGAAGATCAGGCCGATGCAGACCATCCGGCTCCACTTCAGTGCCAGGGGGTACGCTTTCAGCAGGGAGCTGAAAAGAAAGAACAAGCCGGTGAACAGTCCCAGCAGAAGCAGGATTGTGATCGGGAAGGAGACGGCTGCGGGATTGATATTGATCAGATGCGCGATCTTCGGCGATCCGTCGATGATCCCCTTGTGAATGACCAGGTAGACCAGGAAGGCGATCGCGGTAACGCCGAGAAAGCTTTTCATATGAAATTTTGAGTAACGGAAAATAGATGACCAGCGCAATAAAGGGAATGGCGAGGATATTGAGTAAATGGACGCCGAGGCCGATGCCGATGATGTAGAAGGAGAAAGAGAAGATACCGTTCACCGTGTTTCCCGCGCCGGTCACGCGTCATCCCACTTCAGGATCAGCCAGACGGTAAGCGCGGTCAGCAGTGTACTTAATCCGTAGACCTCGGTCTCCACCGCATTGAACCACTGGCTGTCGGAAAAAGCAAAGGCCATGGCGCCCAGAAATGCGGAAAAGTAAATGATGAACTGCCGGACCTTGTTTCCGGGATCCTCATAAAAACGCTTGATCAGCAGAACGATGGTGTAATACAGAAAGAGAATGGTGACGGCGGAAGAAAGCACGGAAAGCAGATTGGTGCGGTAGGCAATGTCGCTGCTGAAAGGGATCATGGAAAAGATCTTCGCGATCAGCAGGAACATCGGGGCGCCGGGCGGATGGGGGACCGCCATGGTGTACGCACAGGCAATGAACTCCCCGCAGTCCCAGAAAGAGAGGGTCGGAGCCATGGTTAAAAAATAAACGATAAATGAAAAAAGGAGCGACGCGATCCCGAAGCCAAGCTTCATTCTGTTCGCCCGTTTAAGTTTTTCGATTAACATGACGGTCCTTTGTTAAATTTTAGATGTTAGCTGGATTTTTTTCCGGCCTTTCCCTCCGGCTTCTGATCTTCCGGCTTTTCCTCCGGTTTTTCCTTGCCGGCAGCTTCCTTGTCCGTTTCTGCCTTTTCCTTATTTTTTCCGGCTTCTTTACTGTCTTCTTCTTTTTCCGGTTTCTTTTCCGATTTCGGCTTGTTGACCTCGTCCACATAGTTCAGCCGAAGCTCACTGATAGTCTTTTCGAGGAATTTCGCTTCCTCTTCCTCCAGATTTCCGGCCGTTTTGTCTTTTAAGGCGGCCAGAAGATCAATGGTCTGTGATGCCTGGGGCAGGTTTTTTTCGATCTTTCCGGACATGGGATCCGGAAGTTTTCCCAGACCGATAAAGGCTGACTGTGTCAGGCTGTAGACCAGGCCCATGAATAACTGTCCGCTTGAGAATATTCTCTGACATGATTTCCTCCCTAAATGAATTCAGACTTTAATTTAATCTTATTTATGATGTATAACAATCAAAAACCGGGTTTAAATATGATATCATGATATATGCACAGTCCCGCGGAAGTGTTCCCCGCTCCGGAACATTGACACGCCGGAAAGCATGAAAACCTTCGTTGAAACGCTGCGTTGTTCGGAGGGACGAAGAGAAACATTGCACAGGTACCTTGCAACCCTGAGGTGATCGAAGGGTTTGAAATTGATTAGCCCGGCGTGCAACGCCGGGACCGCGTGATGACATCCAAGGAATATCCCACAACCCCGACCTTGTGGAGGGGTTGAAGATTGCCCGGGATCTGGGGGGCTGTATTTTGTTTGTTTTCCCGAAGGGATCCCCAATATATGACGATTTCGTTTAGCGTTTAGAGAGCAGGGTTTAGAGAGCAGGGTTTAGAGATCAAGAGCTAAGAAAGATCTTCCTGCCCGGCTTCTTACTACTTACGGACGATGGAAACGTTACCCGATGCTCATGTAATGAAGCTTGTCCCCGTAGTGCGAAAGGAAATACCTGCGGAATTCCCGGTGCCCGGGGGCGAGCAGTTGCGGATCTTCCCTGATAAGGCAGAAGGCCGTTTTGCGCACTTTTTCCATCAGCGGGCGGTCCCGGTAGATATCGATGAATTTCACTTCCGGAAGCCCATGCTGGCGGGCGCCGAAAAGGTCCCCCTGGCCCCGCTGGCGAAGGTCCTCCTCCGCGATACGGAAACCGTCATTGCTTTTTTCCATGATCTTCAGGCGCTCATCGGTACTCTCCGAGCGGTTGCGCTGTACCAGGATACACCAGGAGGCCTTTGTCCCCCGGCCCACGCGGCCGCGCATCTGATGGAGCTGGCTGAGACCGAAACGTTCCGCGTTCTCGATCAGGATGACCGTGGCATTCGGATTGTCGACCCCCACTTCAATGACGGTCGTACTGACCAGCATCTGAACGGAGTTTTCCCGGAACCCGGCCATGATCCGTTTCTTTTCCTCCTTTTTGACCTTCCCGTGCAGCATTTCCAGGCGGTAGCCTCTGAAATGCCTGCTGAGTTCATCAAATCCTTTCTCCAGCGCCTGCAGATCCATTTTCTCGGATTCGGCGATCAGCGGATACACGACATATACCTGCTTCCCCGCCTGCATTTCCTTTTCAAGAAAGTGATAAACGCTTGGAAGACGCGAAGGCGTGACCACCTTTGTCTTTACAGGAACGCGGTTTTTGGGCATTTCATCGATGAGGGAAACGTCCATGTCACCGTACAGGGTCATGCTCAGGGTGCGCGGGATCGGCGTGGCGCTCATTGCCAGCACGTGCGGGTGCAGCCCTTTCCTGATAAGTTCCCCCCGCTGGTCCACTCCGAAACGGTGCTGTTCGTCGATCACGGCAAGTCCGAGCCTTGAAAACCGCACCGCTTCCCGTATCAGGGCGTGCGTGCCGATCACAATGGGGATCTCCCCGGACGCCACGGCTTCCCGGATCTTCTCACGCTCTTTTTTGGCGGTCTTTCCGGTCATGAGGCAGCAGGGCGCCTTCGAGCCGGTCGAATTCTTCTTGAAGTGTTCGTAATGCTGGGTTGCCAGGATCTCCGTCGGCGCCATAATGGCCGTCTGATAAGCGTTGGCCGTCATGATCGCCGCCGCCATCGCCGCAACCAGGGTCTTCCCGCAGCCCACATCCCCCTGAAGGAGCCGGTTCATGGGAACCTCCCCCCTGAAATCGGCATAGATCTCTTTCAGCACCCGCTTCTGCGCATTGGTGGGTTCAAAGGGAAGCTGATGATACAGTTTGTGAAGGATATCCCCGGCGATCACGCAGTGTGCCGTGTTGGGTGTCTTCCGCAGTTTTTTTCTTTTTATCGCCATCATGCCCTGAAGCATGAGAAATTCCTGAAACTTGAAACGGTAGAGGGCTTCCTGCAGCATATCCGGAGATTCCGGAAAGTGTATGCCCCGGAAGGCCCGGTGCAGGGGGATCAGCTGATGGCGCCGGCGGATCTCCTCCGGGATACAGTCCGGGATCCCGGGGGTCCAGTTTCTCAAGAAGGATCCCGAACAGCTTGCGGAAGGAACGGCTGCTGAAACCGCATTTCCGTAATTCCTGGGTCAGGGGATAGACCGGGATCACGGCGCCGGTGTTCAGGGTCTCTTTCCCGGCGTCCAGAAAGTCGAAGTCCGGATGCGTCATGGTATTGCCGCGGTAGAACTCGACCTTTCCGTACACGGACACCGTATCCCCGGGTTTGAATGCGTTCTTTATCCATTCCGTGCCCCGGAACCAGTTCAGGGTCAGCATGCCGGAATGATCCGATATCTCGATCTTGAGGATCTTCCTTTTCCGTGCGGGGATCAGCCGGATGCGCTGGACCACGCCGATCACGGTGCATTCCTCACCGGTAATAACCTGCCCTATCGGTTTCACCGACCTGCGGTCCAGGTAATCCCGCGGTACGTAGTACAGCAGGTCCTCCAGGGTCTTTACGTTTGCGGATGCCAGGGCCTGCTGCCGTTTATGACCGATCAGGGGAAGTTCCAGCACCGGGATTTGCAGGTTGTTATACATGCGCTCTGCCTGCGGATAATTCCGGGAATGCCGTCATATGCTGTGTTCGTGTCTTCTTCAATCTTCGCTGTACCGAATATTTAAGCGTTGCTCCTGGTCAAATATATTTTTATTTTCCTTAAACAACAAGGAATCATCGCATGTTCAACACTTCCCGCATAAAATTCATTCTTGTCGCCGTTGCACTGGTCTTTGCCGGCGGCGTGCTGTTCTATTCCCAGGATATCGTCAGTGAGCTGCGGAAAGAGTCGAAGAAATCGCTGATATTCTATACGGAGCTCTATGCCCGCCTTGCCGGGGACGCGGCCTTTACCGATTACGGTTTTTTCTTCGACGAGATCATCCCGCGCATCTCGTTCCCGATCATCATTACCGTCCCGGAAAGCAATGAGATCAACGCCTGGAAAAATATCGAAAGCATTCCCGATACCGCCGCCATGACTCCTGCCGTCCGCCGGGAATTGCTGGACCTGACGGAAAAGATGGACAACAATCATAGTCCGGTCCCCCTGAAAGTGGATGACAGAACCGTGGGCATTATCCATTACGGGGACAGTAAAACGATCCGGCAGCTGACGCGCCTTCCGTACATTGAGATCCTGGGCGCTTTCGTGATCATTCTTGTCGGTTTCCTGGGATTCCAGTACATACGCAGCAGTGAGAAAAAATTTATCTGGGTAGGACTTGCAAAAGAAACGGCACATCAGCTCGGCACCCCGATATCTTCGCTCATGGGATGGCTGGAAATGACAAGACAAAAGCTGGGAGAGGACTCCGAGATCGTGGAGGAAATGGAGATTGACGTGCGGCGGCTTGAAAAGGTCTCCAACCGCTTTGCGCAGATCGGCGCAAAAGTAAAACGCAGGCCCCTTGCCGCTTCCGAGCTTTTTGAAAATGTCAAGGCTTATATTGAGCGGCGCATACCGCAAAAGAACAAGGCCGTGACACTGGATTTTTCCATAGATGTAAAAGGGACCATCAACGCCAACCAGGAGCTGCTGGAATGGGCGCTGGAAAACCTGATCAAGAATGGTGTGGACGCCCTGGAGGGAAAAGCCGGCAGGATCAGCGTGACTTTCAGACAGGACGGGGATAGTATCTGTATCGATGTGGAGGATACCGGCAAGGGCATCCCGGACAAAGCGTGGAAAAACATCTTCAAACCCGGCTACAGCGCCAAAAACGCGGCTGGGGTATGGGCCTGTCCCTGACGAGGCGCATCATCGAGGAGTATCACCAGGGCAAAATATTTGTCAGATCCTCCAGCCCCGGCAAAGGCAACCTGCATCCGGGTGATATTGAAAGGCTGCTGCAGGACTCCTGATACCGATTCCCGGCGAATGCCGGGGAATAAAGCCTGGAGTCGTGGAATCGTTGAGACGAAGAAACAATACTAAGCGACAATATACAATGACGCGTTGCTAAGTCAGGAGGACCCCAAAGGGATGCTCCTTCAAATCAAAGCCCCGGGATTTGGGGGCTGTATTTTGTTTGTTTTCCCGAAAGGATCCTCACGGGACAAAGAAAAGAAAAAGGAAGATAAGCGTTTAGAAAGCTTCTAAATGTTTACAACCCCGTCTCACCCTTCTCCAGCAATTTCTTCAGATTCCTCCGTATGGAGATCACGGCGTTGTGACCGAGGTCGCTGTACAGCATCAGGATGCGTCCCGGGGGCATCTGCTTCAGCTCCGAGGTATTTGCCCGGACATACGGCAGCTCCAGGGAATCGCAGGCCTTCATAAAATCCTGACTGTTGTCAAAGGTCCCCCCGCTGTCGGTATAGACATGCACAAAACGGCCTTCGTACTCCTGCAGCCAGTTCAGGTAATCTTCCTCCAGGGCGTAAAGCCCGTCAGAACAGGAACACATCGCGGATCTTTTCGGTGCAAGCTCCGTGACGCAGGATATTCCCGATCGCATAATACCCTCCGCTGTGACCGGAGAGCAGGATGCCGCCGACATCCCGGCTGTCAATGAGGTCATCGGATATCAGGGAATCGAGCAACTCGTCGACAAAACGCGCAAAACCGCCTTCATCGCAAAGCTTTCCGAAGAACGAATCCGGCGCATCCCGCGGGCCCTCGGGAACGACCAGCAAAATATCCCGTCCGGAAGCCTCCACCTGCTGCGCCATCGAGAACTGCCGGATGCAGCGGTCCGCGTTATTTCCCCAGCCGTGGAAATGGATGAGCAGTTCAAGCGGGGTCTCCTTCTGGTACGCTTCCGGGACGATCACGGCCACGCGGTTGTCGCGGTAATGCAATTCCGCAGGGAAGAATTCCTCATTCCGGGTAAAGCCCGCCTCACGCGCCGGATGCGGGAAAGGGGCGTTCTGCATATGATAGGTCCGGCGGACGGATTCGGCCCCGCAGGAAAATAAAAGCAACAGGGATATAATCGGAAAGATGCTGTGCTTCATGATTAACTCCTTTGTTAAGGGAATGTAGAGATTTATGCGCTTTTATCAAAAAGAAAAAAACCGCTCCGGAAAGGCGGATCAGGGCAACCCCTTAAAAACCTCCTTTCAAACTCCCTTTTCTTGCGTATATTAAGCGCATGCTGAAGCCGATACAATTCAACAGCCTGAAGATCCAGACCCCGGTTTTTCTTGCGCCCATGGCCGGCATTTCGGACGGACCGTTCCGGAAGATATGCAAATCTTTCGGTGCGGGGGCCGTCTTTACGGAATTCGTCTCCGCGGACGGGATCCTGCGAAAGAACGACAAGACCCTGTACTACATGCGCTTTTCCGAATGTGAACGCCCCGTCGGCGTGCAGATCTTCGGGCATGATCCCGAAACACTGGCGGCCTCGGCACTGTACATCGAAGCAAACCTGAAACCTGACATCATCGATCTGAATTTCGGCTGTCCGGTCCCCAAGGTGGTCAAGCGCGGGGCGGGTTCGGCCATACTGAAAGATCCCGAACGCATGGAGAAGATCGCAGAGCATGTCGTCAAAGCCGTCTCCCTGCCCGTTACGGTCAAGATGCGTTCGGGATGGGACAGGGGACACATCGTAGCGGTGGAAGCGGCAAAACGCCTGGAAGCGACGGGCGTCAGCCTGATCACCCTGCATCCGCGCACGACCCGCCAGCGCTACACCGGCGAGGCGGACTGGTCTCTTATCCGCGAGGTGAAAAACGCGGTCTCCATCCCGGTCATCGGCAACGGGGACATCAGGACGCCCCGGGACGCAAAGAACATGCTGGACACGACCGCCTGCGACGGCATTATGATCGGTCGCGCGGCGATCGGCAGGCCCTGGCTGTTCCGGGAGATCGATCACTTCCTCCGGCACGGGGAGCTGCTGCCGGCAACAGATATAAAGGAACTTGCGGAAACCTTTTTCCGCCATCTCGAACTGCAGAAAGCACACTACTCCCTGATGTACTGCGGGGAATCTGTTCAAGACCCACGCCGCCGCCTATATCCGCGGCATGGACGGGGCCGCAAAAATGCGATTTGAGATCAACCGCGCCAAGGACATTGACAGGATCCGCGAACTGGCGGAAGATTTCTTTCATGGGGACATCTAACCATGAATTTCACGGATTATCATTGAATGCACTGTATAAAAACATGACTTTTGATCAAAGCCTTATTCGTGTAATTTCCCGATATTCGCCGGGACAGGCATGTAATTCGCGGTCCGTCTTTTCCATCTGTTGAAAGCCATAGCTTTTTGCCATTTTTTATATTAGATTACAGGATACCCTGGAGATTCGAGAATGACAAAAAAGAAGACGGAAATCATGGAAATAACTGCTCCCGCGATGCGCATTTTACCCGTGGACGGCATTATCCCCCTGCCGCATGTGATCTTTCCCGTCAACCTTCGCGAAGAGAAACTGCATCAGCTGGTGCAGGATGCAATGAAAGACGACAAGACTGTGGGCGTTTTTACCCGCATATTGTCCGAGGATCCCGGTACCGACGATGAGGCGATCTACGAGATCGGTGCCGCCTGTTCCATCCTGAAGGTCATTCAGACCGGGGACGGTTCCACCCGTGTGCTTTTACGCGGCCTCCACCGCATCGCCATCGACCGTGAGCTGGAGAGCGATCTTCCCTACCGGACCGCCGTCGTCACAAAGCTGAAGGAGGTCCGGGGTTCAAAGATCAAGTCGGAGGCTTACGTCCGTACCATCTCAGAACTTTTTCAGCGCATTATCAGCATATCGCCCGTCTTTCCCGAAGAGATCCAGGACGTTATCTTCGCCATCGAAGAACCCTCCAAGCTTTCCGACCTGGTCGCTTCTTCCTTGAATATCCGCATCCAGGAAAAATACCAGTTCCTCACGGGAACTGAATGTCCTGAAGCGTCTGGAGCATCTGGTAAAGGCCCTGCAGAAAGAATACAAGATCATTGAGCTCAATGCCAGGATCAACGACAACGTGAGTCAGGAGGTCAACCGTCAGCAGCGTGAATTCCTCCTCCGCGAACAGCTGGAGGCCATTAAAAAAGAACTCGGGGAATCGGAGGACGACGATCCCGAGATCCACGACATTCATCAGAAACTGAAAAAGGTCCGGCTTACCGAAGAAGCCCGGAACGCCGTGGAAAAGGAGATCGAACGCCTTTCCATGATGTCCCCCTTCTCCTCTGAATATACCGTCAGCAAAACCTATATCGACTGGATGCTGGAGCTTCCGTGGGGCGTGTTCACCGAGGACAACCTCGACATCGGCCGGGCGGCGGCGATCCTTGACGAAGACCATTACGGGCTCGAGGATGTGAAGGACCGCATTCTGGAATTCCTCTCCGTCCTCAAGCTCAAGCAGGATACGAAAAGTCCCACTCTCTGCCTGGTGGGCCCGCCGGGCGTGGGGAAAGACCTCGCTGGGGAAAAGTATTGCGCGCTCCATGCAGCGGAAATTCATCCGTTTCTCCGTCGGGGGCATGCGGGACGAGGCCGAGATCCGCGGCCACCGCAAGACCTATATCGGCTCCATGCCGGGACGGATCATTCAGTATGTGAAAAAATGCGGATCGCAGAATCCCGTCATCATGCTGGACGAGGTGGACAAGATCGGCAATGATTTCCGCGGGGACCCCTCCTCCGCGCTCCTGGAGGTCCTCGACCCGGAGCAGAACAAGGATTTCCGGGACAACTACCTGGAAGTGGCCTTTGACCTTTCGAAGGTCTTCTTTATCGCCACGGCCGACAGCACGCATTCCATCCCCCCGGCCCTGATCGACCGTGTGGAGATCATCCGCATGCCGGGCTACATCACGCCGGAAAAGGTGCAGATCGCGCGGCAGTTCCTGATCCCCCGGCAGATCGAACAGAACGGCCTACAGTAGAAAACGGTTGCGCTTTTATCCGAAAGCCGTCGAAACGATCATCGAAAATTACACCATGGAGGCGGGCGTCCGCGCCCTGGAACGGGAGCTCGCAAAGATCTGTCGCAAGACCGCCCGGATATTTGCCGGGGACGCAGACCATGACAGGATCAATATCAGCGGGAAAAACCTTCACACCTTCCTGGGCCCGAAAAAGATCTTCAAGGACAAATCTCCGGAGCGGGACGAACTGGGCATTGCCACCGGGCTCGCCTATACCCAGAGCGGCGGCGATGTGCTTCCGGTGGAAGTGACGCTCATGCCGGGAAAAGGGCGTGCAAAGACCACCGGCCAGCTGGGCGATGTCATGAAAGAATCGGTGGAGACCGCCATCAGCTATCTGCGCGCCTCCGCCCGGAAATACCATATCGAGGCCGTCGATTTCTTCGATCATGACGTGCATATTCACTTTCCCGCTGCGGCGATCCCCGAGGACGGCCCTCCGCCGGCATTACGGTCACCACGGCGGTGCTTTCCTGCTTCAGCAAACGGAAAGTACGGCACGGCATTGCCATGACCGGCGAGATCTCCCTGCGCGGACGCATTCT
The DNA here is from genome assembly GCA_034520235.1 of Fidelibacterota bacterium. Lineage (GTDB taxonomy): Bacteria > Fidelibacterota > Fidelibacteria > Fidelibacterales > Fidelibacteraceae > M50B103. Next base: position 693,714 of record JAXHNS010000001.1, on the reverse strand, counting down.
TCCCGTCGGCGGGATCCGCGAAAAGATCACCGCGGCAAAACGCATGAACATTACCACGGCGATTATGCCAAAAGCAAACAAGCCCGATCTCGAAAAAGTCCCCGAAATGGTCAAAAGCGGCATCCATTTCATCTTTGCCGAACATTTTGAGGACATCGTCGGAAAGGTGCTTTCATAAAAATGAACAAGAATTCTACATCATTACTTATTAGGAGGTTAGTATGAAACAAACGAACGTCATCATTATGGGCGCAGCCGGACGTGATTTTCACAACTTCAATGCCTTTCTCAAGGAAATGAAGCGTTTCGTGTCGTTGCTTTCACCGCAACGCAGATCCCGGACATCGACGGACGGAAATATCCTGCCGAACTTGCCGGGAACCTGTATCCCGAAGGGATCATGATTTACGATGAATCACAGCTTCCGGAACTCATTGCCGAACATGATGTCGATCAGGTTGTGTTTTCATATAGCGACGTTCCTCACGAAGTAGTTATGCATAAAGCGGCATTGGTGAATGCCTGCGGCGCTGATTTCATCCTGATGGGCGGAAAACGCACCATGCTACGATCGACAAAGCCCCTTATTGCCGTCAATGCCGTACGCACCGGCTGCGGAAAATCGCAGACGACGCGCCGTGTCGTGAACATTTTAAAGGACATGGGACTTAAAGTCGTCTCGATACGGCATCCTATGCCCTACGGAGATCTTGCAAAGCAGGCGGTTCAGCGCTTCGCCTCCCTGGAAGACCTTAAAAAGCACAAGTGCACCATCGAGGAAATGGAAGAATACGAACCGCATATCGCCATGGGCAGCGTGATCTATGCCGGTGTGGACTATGAGGCCATTCTGCGCGATGCTGAAAAAGAGGCCGACGTGATCCTCTGGGACGGCGGGAACAACGATACTTCTTTTTACGATGCGGACATCATCATCACCGTTGCCGATCCGCACCGCCCGGGCCACGAACTGACCTACTATCCCGGTGAAACGAACCTGCGGGCGGCGGACATCGTCATCATCAACAAGATCGACACGGCGGACGGCGAGGACATTGAGGAGGTCCGCCGGAACATCCTCGAAGTGAATCCGGATGCCCGTATCGGTGAGCGCGCCTCTCCGATCTCCGTGGAAGATCCCTCGGTGATCGTGAACAAAAAGGTCCTGGTGATCGAAGACGGCCCCACCCTCACCCACGGCGAAATGGAATACGGCGCCGGGACCGTTGCCGCCGTAAAATTCGGAGCCTCGGAGATCGTTGACCCGCGCCCCTATACGGTGGGAAGCATCACCAAAACCTTTGAGAAATATCCGGATATCGGCATTCTGCTGCCGGCAACTGGGGTACGGCGAACAGCAGATGAAAGATCTTGAAAAGACCATCGACAATACCGAATGTGACGCGGTCATTATCGGAACCCCGATCGACCTGCGCCGCGTGATCAAGATCAAGAAACCCAGCGTCCGCGTCACATACGATCTTCAGGAGATCGGGAAACCGGATCTCCGGGAAATCCTGGAAGCACGCGTGCCGAAGATCAAAAAATAGGTCAATATGAAAGAACAGACCCTGGCGCTGATCAAGCCGGATGCCATCGCCAAACGGTATGAAGGAAAGATCATCGACAACATCCTGAAAGCGGGATTTGAGATAAAGGCGATGAAGATGCTGCATTTCGATAAGGCAGAAGCGGAACGCTTTTACGCCGTGCACAAGGAAAAGGATTTCTTCAGGCCGCTGGTCGAATTCATGACCGGAGGTCCTGTGATCGCGATGCTTCTGGAAAAGGAAAATGCAATAGAGGACTACCGCAGGCTCATGGGAAGGACCGACCCCGGGAAGGCGGCGTCGGGAACCTTGCGTAAAGAATACGGTGAAACCACCCGCAGAAATGCCGTTCACGGTTCCGACAGTCCCGAGAATGCGAAAAAAGAGATTGCCTTTTTCTTCTGAATACCTGAAATTACCATGAACGGTTAACCGGAGGTTCTGATGAACAGGTCCAAAAAGCTTCTTTTGCTGCGTACGGCATTTCTCCTGATAATAAGCTGTTCTTCCAAAAAGGACGTTTTTGTCGGAGACACCGTCGATATCGAGGATTACAAACGGCCCGGCAACGTGGTACAGTACCAGTGGGCCTTCGATACGAAACCGCCGTCATCGCGCCTTGATCCGCGTGATTTCATCCCGTCAAACTATCACCCGAACATTACCTTTATCCCGGATGTCCCGGGCCGTTACACCGTCCGGCTGACCATGGTCACCCGCGACGGAGTGCAACGCATAAGAACTTTATCTTTGATGCGGAAGCCCGGCCGGATCATCTGGCGGACATAGAAAAACAGCAGGAAGAAGCAAAAAAAGAAGCAGCGGTAAAGGACAAAAAGGTGGAAAAAGCGCCGCCCCCTCCCCCAAAGATCGTGGAGGTCCCGAAAGTCGTGGAGAAGGTCGTCCACAAAAAGGAAACGGTCACGAAGACACCCAATGAATGGAAGACCGCTCCGAAACCCGGACAGGACCCTGAAGATATCGAGCAGGGACCGGCTTATTTTACGAAGACCAGGACCGAGGTCATCGGGGATGAAAAAAGCGCTAAAAAAGCAAGCGCCGGTACGGAAACTTCTTCCGGCCCCGAAAAGACCGTTCCCGGGGACGCCAGATACACCCTGCAGGTATCCAGTTCCACGGTCAGGAAATATGCTGAAGCATTCCGGAACAAACTCCTTGATCAGGGCTATGATGCCTTTATCCAGACCGCTGAAGTGGAAGGGATAAAACGGTACCGTATCCGTGTGGGATATTATTCCACCTACGGGGCCGCAAAAAAGGCCCGCCAGGAAATGCTGGACACCACGGACATGGAGCCCTGGATCGACAGGATACGATAGAAATTGTTGAAATGTTGAAGCGTTAAAGCATTGAAATATTGAAGCCCTCCTGCGCTACGGACAGGTCCCTCGACACCTCAACACCTCGACACCTCAACACCTCGACACCTCGACATCTTTACCCTTGCTCTCATTCTCACTAAATATCTTGACTAAGATCATTTTTGATTATATCTTTGCAGGCTATGAAAATTTTGACATCTCACATTTCCGAAGAGAAAAGGTTCTTTGATTTTACAGGCAGAAAAGACAGGCTCGGTATTCCCGAACTTGATGATGATGTTCATGTACATGTCTCGGCTTACCGTTCCGGCAACGACTATAAGTTTTCCGGGATCGTAAAAACCCGCCTGAGACTCTCCTGCGACCGTTGCTCTCGAAGCTTTTACGCTCGGTATCGACGAGGATTTTGATGTGATCTACTCCATTGACGAACTTGCGGTAAAAGACGAACACCTGAGACCCCTGTCCCCCTACGACGACAAGATCGATCTGCGGCCGTATATCCGCGAGACACTGGTGCTGACGATCCCGGTGAAACAATTGTGCTCGCCCGGCTGCAAGGGACTGTGCCCGATATGCGGCACGAACCTGAACAGGGAGACCTGCTCCTGTAAGAACGAAATGCACGACCCGAGATGGGATACGTTGAAAGAATTGAAAAAAACGCTTGAAATGCGGAGGAATAATGGCCAATCCAAAACGCAGGCACTCACACAGCCGCGGTGCAAAACGAAGAACGCATTATAAATTCAAAGAAGCTGCAGTTTCAACCTGTGAACATTGCGGCCAGCCCAAAATGCCCCATCATGTTTGCCCGCATTGCGGTTATTACAAGAACCGCCCGGTGGTCGCTGCCAAAGAAAGTTAACCGACTGCAAAAGTAAAAAGATAAGGACTGCGGGCTTGTGCTTATCTTTTTATTTATTGCCCTATTATTATGGTAAATATTTTTAACAAGCTGAAGTCCTTCTATCACGCTTTTTTTCCCAGCAAGCCGCCAGCGCCTCTCAAAGAAAGTTTACAATGTCTATCCCTATTCTTTCATCGACGACGATGTGCTGAAGCAGGCTTTTACCCATACGTCCGCGATCGATTACGAAACGCAGAATAAGGACGATTCCTACGAACGCCTGGAGTTCCTGGGGGATGCGGTCATTGAAATGATCGTAACGCGCTTCCTCTTCGAACAATTCCCGGAAGCTCCTGAAGGGGAACTTACCCAGATGCGTGCAAAGCTCGTGAACCGCACCACTTTGGCTTCCGTCGCCCGCGGCCTCCGCTTCGGCCAGTTCCTGATGCTCGGAAAGAGCGGGGAACATGACAACCTGCGCAATTCAAGCTCCATATTATGTGACATCTACGAGTCCTTTGTCGGCGCGCTATATCTCGACGGCGGATACCGGACGGCCTATCCATGCTGTCCATCAGACACTTTTATCCAAGCATAAACGACTCCTTCCGGCAGCGGAGATCCAAAATTACAAAGGGAAACTGCTTGAATACTGCCAGCAGCACAATATGAATATCCCGAAATTCATCACGACCCGTGAAGAAGGTCCCCGCTGCGGAAAATATTTTGAAATATCCGTCCTGGTCGGAAAAGAAACGCTGGGAAAAGGCAGCGGCACCAAAAAGGCGGCGAGCCAGCAGGCCGCCCGGCAGGCCCTGATCACTCTGCTCGACTCGGAAGTGAATGAAAGGGGTGTTTCAGGAAAGGTGTTGCGGAAGCGCAGTGTTGAGCACAGCGTTCAGTATGCGGATCCCGGCCTAAGATCCCGGGGACTCATCGATCAACGTATTCAGATAGGTGGAAATTTCCCTGCGGGTCCTCATGGAAAGGATCTTCTCCAGGTGTTTTTCGGTTTCTTTCTGCCTGCTTGCTTTGATAAAGCGGCGAACGGAGCCGATATAGCGCGGGGAAACGCTGACGCCGTCGATCTTCATGGCCAGGAAAAGGAAAAGGGCGGGGATCTCCGAAGCCATTTCACCGCAGACGAATACCGGGATCGGTATTTCCGCCCGGCGTCCACGATTATTTTTATCATTTTCAGCACCGCCGGGTCGTAATGGTCATATACATTGAGCACCCGTTCATTGCCGCGGTCAACCGCAAGGGTGTACTGGGTCAGGTCGTTGGTCCCGATCGAAAAATAGTCGACCTTCTCCGCAAATGCCCCAATGTTCATGACCGCGGACGGCGTTTCCACCATCATCCCGGTCCGGACGGATTCGTCAAAGGGGATGTTCTCCTCCCTCAGAGCCGCTTTGACGTCTTCGATGTGTTCCAGGCTTTCCGTCAGCTGTTCAATATGCGTGATCATCGGCAGCATAATGGAGACCTTGCCGAATGCGGAACTCCGAAGAATGGCCCTCAGCTGGGTAATGAACACCGGGGGGTTGTTCAGGCAGATGCGGATAGCCCGGTATCCCATGAAAGGATTCGCTTCACAGCGGATATCCTGATCCCACAGAACGGACAACTTGTCGCCTCCGAGATCGATGGTGCGAATGATCACCTGCTGGCCGTTCATGGATTCCACAACATGCCGGTATTCCCGGAACAGTTCCTCTTCCCCGGGTAAATGCTGTTTCATCAGGTAGAGGTATTCGGTGCGGTAGAGGCCGATGCCCTCGCCGCCGTACTTTCTGACATCCTTTACTTCCAGCGGCAGGCTGATATTCCCGGAAAGCCTAAGCCGGTAACCGTCCTCCGTGACCGACTTTTGATCATGTGCTTCCTGAAAGATACGGTCCTGTCTTGGAGCGCCTGTATTTCCTGTTTGATCTCATTCAGGACCTCTTCACCCGGCTGGACGATCAGTTTCCGGTGATCGGCGTCAGAGGACAAGGGGCTGACCGGTCTCAATGCGGTATCCGGCATCCTTGATGCCGATAAGCATAGGGACCTTCATGGCCCTTGCCATGATCGCCGCATGCGAGGTCTTGCCGCCGAATTCCGTCACGAACCCGACGACATTTTCCGATACCAGCATCACGATGTCCGTCGGGTTCAGCTCCTGGGCGACAAAAATGGTGGGTTCGTCCATTTTCAGCGATGAATGCACGGTATGTTTCGAGATCAGCGCACGCAACACCCGCTGTTTGATATCCCGGATATCGGCAACACGCTCCCGGAAATATTCCGATTCGTGCTCTTCCAGAAATTCGATATACTGATTGATGACAAAGCGGTAGGCAAAGGCCACATTGACGTGATGTTCCTTCATGTAGCTTTCCACTTCCTTCCGGACCTCATCGTCCTTCAGGACGGCCAGCTGTGCGGAAATGATATCGCTGTAGGAGGATCCCAGGTGGTGGATGATCTTTTCCCGGAGGTTCTCGAGTTCCTCGGCCACCATGTCCTGCGCCGTCCTCAGGCGCTGCAGTTCGCTGTTGATCTGCGAGGGACTGATCAGGGTCCGCGGGACAAAGCTCTTGCTGTCTTCCCGTCGCACATAGGCTTTTCCTATCACAATCCCCGGTGAAGCGGATATGCCGGGAAGCACGGCTGCTTTTTCATGCTTTACCATGGTTCAGCTGTCCTTCCCATTCCGAAATGATCCTCCGCCAGTTCCCGGATCGCCTTTACGGCTTCTTTCTCGTCCGAACCTTCCGCTTCCACGGTGAGTTCGGCGCCGTGCTCGGCAGCCAGGACCAGCAGTCCCAGGATGGACTTCCCGTTCACTTTCTTATCGTCGCGGGCAATGAAGATCTCGGATTTAAATTTTGCGGCGGTATTTACCAGTGCCGTGGCGGGACGGGCATGAAGGCCCTGTTTATTCCGGATCGTGATCTGTTCGCTTGTCATTAGTTGTCCCTGTCCATAATAAAGGAAACCATACTCCGGAACATCTCCTGCGTCCGCGGGGGAAGGTCCAGTATCATTTCCTGAATGTTTTCATTATATAATTTAATGATCTTGAAGATCTTATCAAATATTAAATTTTCTTCAAGCAATCTTCTTGCCGGCTCCGTGCCGTACCTGGCAATATTCGCCTCTTCGGTATGCACAAGGAATTCCCGCCAGCGCTCCGGGGACAGTTCCTGCCTGGCAAAAAGATAGGGATAGGTCTTTTTCCCTTTGACCAGGTCGCTGCCGAGCGTCTTGCCCATCTTCACGGGATCCGAGGTCAGCTCCAGCAAGTCGTCCTGAATCTGGAACACGATGCCCAGTTCCAATGAAAGTTTCCCCACGGTCTTCTCTTCCTCTTCCGAAGCGTCCCCGATGCGGGCGCCGGTGCGGCCGGCAACCGCAAGAAGCCAGGCCGTCTTTTTGGTGACCATGTTCAGATACTCGTCCAGGGACACATCCTGACGGTCTTCGAATTCCATGTCCTCGGCCTGACCTTCGCAGACCCGCAGAACGGCCTCCAGAATCAGCGGCAGCAGGCGGGAATACAGTTCCGGCTCCCGCCGATAGGCGTTCAATTCGGAAAGCGCGATCACAAAAAGCCCATCCCCGGCCAGAATGGCCTTATCGGTGTCCCATCTGGCATGAACGGTCGCTTCGCCGTGGCGCAGGTGGTCCGCATCCATAATGTCGTCATGGACAAGGGTGAAATTATGGATCATTTCGATACAGCATGCGGCGGGAAAGGACCTTTCCCGGGAAATGCCGCCGAAAGCGGCCGCGGTTGCGGAAAGCACAGCGGGGCGCAGCTGTTTTCCGGTATGCCGCAGGACATACCGCAGCGGAGTATACAGGGACTCCGGAGCGGAAGTCCGGACCCTTCCCTGAAGTCCTTTGCTGAACCGGGGGACGAAATCCCGGTAGTAGCGTTCAAAATCCACAGGATTTACTCTTCTCTCAGACTTCCGAAACCGGAAAGTTTGTCCATCACCAGGGATTTGATGCGTTCCAGGGCACGGGCGTCATTCGCTTCGAAACGCGTGACGATGACAGGCTGGGTATTGGAAGCCCTGACAAGCCCCCAGCCGTCGTCGAAACGGATCCGCACGCCGTCGACCGTAATGCAGTCGTAATGTTCCGAGAAATAGTTGAATGCCTTCTCTGCGATCTTGAATTTTTCCTAATCCGATTCCGCCATCAGCCGGATCTCCGGAGTGGACACAAAGGAGGGAAGTTCGTCCAGGTAGGCGCTCAGAGCCTTGTCCGAACGCGAGAGCATCTGCAGAAGCCGGGCGGAAACGTAGATCGCGTCATCATAGCCGTAATAGTCATCGGCAAAGAAAATATGGCCGCTCATCTCGCCCCCGAAGGGTCCGCCAAGCTCGCGCATTTTCTGTTTCAGGAGGCTGTGTCCCGTTTTCCACATGACGGGTTTCCCACCGTTCCTGACAACGGCATCTTCGAGGACCTGACTGCATTTCACATCAAAGACGATGGGCGTGCCCGGCGCCTTGATGACTTCCGGAAGGAAAAGCGCCATCAGCTGGTCCGCCCAGATGATGCGGCCCTTGTCGTCCACGACCCCCACACGGTCCGCATCGCCGTCATAGGCGATGCCGGCATCGTATTTCCCGGTTTTCATCATCCCGATAAGCGTTTCCAGGTTTTTTTCCACCGTAGGGTCGGGATGGTGATTGGGGAAAGTGCTGTCGATCTCACTGTACAGTTCCGTCAGTTCGACATTTTTCATGACCCGGAACAGCTGTGGCGCCACCAGGCCTCCCGCGGCATTCCCGGAATCCACCACCACTTTCACGGGCCGCTCAACGCGTATCTTCGACAGCACTTCCTTCATGTATTCATCAGCGATCTTCTCGTCGACATCAAAATTTCCTTCCCCGGACTCAAAATCCCCGTTCTCGATCAGGGTTCTGACCTCCTGGATCTGCTTTCCGAAAAAGGCCTGCCGGTCGTAGGACAATTTGAACCCGTTGAATTCCGGCGGATTGTGACTGCCGGTGATCTGCACGGCCGCATCGGCGTCGCGGACGAACTGGCTGTAGTAGTTCAGCGGCGTGGGAACGATCCCGATGTCCAGGACATCGATTCCCGGCGGACATGACCCCTCTGGCAAAATGTTTTTTGAGCCCCGGTGTGGTCGAACGCACATCCCCGCTCAGGATCATTCGCCTTGCGTCAGTGCCGCTGAAGCCAGGTCCCGAAACCTTTCCCGAGGTTGACCACTACCTCGTCGCCGAAGTCTTTTTCTACAACTCCCCGTATGTCGTACTCGCGAAAAATAAACGGATTCATCATTTCTCCTTTTTCTTTTACATCGTGAAATATACAACGTTCACGGTAAAACAAAAACCCCTTTTCTATTCCCATAAAAAAAGCCCTGGCACGCAGGGCTTCTTTTGTTTTTTTTTAAGCGCCTTTAGAATTCAAAAGCGTAGCTGACACCGAGATTGATATAGGCCAGGCCGGTGGCAACATTTCCGCCCTCGTCCACATAGGTGCCGGAGACATCAAAGTCGAAGGTCTGTCCCAGTACCAGTTCCACACCGAGGCCTTCCACCGCGACGTCGCTGAGATCATAGCAGGCGTTGACACCGAGCTGGAGTCCCAGAAGGTGCGCCGTATAGCTTTCCAGCGTACTGCTGTACATCTGCGCGTCGTACTTGATGCCGAGAAAGGGCCGTACGCCGACATAGGGAATCTCCACGACCTCGTTGAGATTATACAGCGCGTCAATATTCAGAGTGATGGCATTCAAATCTTCACTCCAGGCACTTTTTGCACCGTTACGCTGATATCCCAAAGCCACCTGCCCGATCAGGGGAAGGTATTCCGGCAGTTCGAAAAAGTCTGCCAGGGGTTTCCGGGCGCCCAGTTTTACATCGAATCCGTGTCCCGTAGAATTATGATAGTAAGCGAGTGCGGACGTTCCGAGAAAACCCGGTTCAGCGAAACCGCCGGCGACAAAGGCTTTCATGCCGAAACCACCCTGCGCAAAAGCAGCGGTTGCAAGGCTGAGTGCTAATAGAACAATAGCGATACGTTTCATCTTAAACTCCTTCATTTATATTTTATCGTTATTCCCGTTTTCCCAAATATACTCTTGATTTTTTTTATTGTCAATGCATTTTAATTTAGAGAGAAAAATAAATGTATTAAACAAACAAAACAAAATTAAAATTTCAGCGCAATGCCGAGGTTCAGGCCGAATTCGAAATACAGCGATTCCAGAAAGGTGACAGGGTAGTCCACGGCATTGTTGACCAGGTCCGGGCCGTAGGCCGCATGCTGATAGAACTTCAGGTCGAAGATGTAGAAATAGATGCCCTGCGCCAGCCCGACACCGTAGGAAAGATGGTTGTTGTGCTTTAAGACGGCATCGATGTTCTCAAAACTGTGTACGCCGAAACGGAGGCTTTCCATCAGATACAGGCCGACCTTCGGCCTCGCCTTGTTCCTTCCGGTGAGATCCTGCTGAAAGTTCATGCTGATGCCCAGGCGTGAGGCGAAAGTGCTGTCGTTGTCACTGCTGTGGTCAAAACGTGCATAGTCAAAAGCAAACCCCCAGGACCGGTGGCTTCCCCTTTCCCTGCCGTTCCAGCCGTAGGGATGGAAGGCGATACCGGCCTCCCAGGTATACATTTCATTGAATTCCTTTAAAAGCGGGTTGACCAGGTTCCCGTTGAAGCCGGAACTGTCCACCGTACCGCCCGGCAGCCCCGCCGGCTCCGGCGCACCGAAAGCACCGTACAGTTTCATTTTCCAGGAATGTTTCTTCTTTTTTGCAGCGGCCTCCTCCGTGGCGGCCCTTTTTTCCGTTCTGGAGCGCTGCTGAAGGATGCGGTTCACATATTCCGCAACGTCCTCGGCGGTCTTGAAATTTTTCTTCTCGGACTCGGGGATGTCAATATCGTACCGCTCCTCTAAGCTGTTTGATGGTCTCCGTCAGGTCCGGCGTGACTTCCGCTTCCTCTTTCGTACTGATCTCAATGTCCGATGAATTGATGAACGTTCCGTAGAATTCCCTGAAGAACGCTTCGCGGGATTTACTTTCCTGGGCAAATATGCATGTAAACAGCATGAGAAATGCCACTGTACATAATATTTTAAACCGCATTATCATCTCCTCAAGATTCTTACTGCCATTTCCGGTCCGACAGGATATTGAAAGCTAACAAATGTAAATGAACATGTCAATTTATTTATACCGCTTTAAATACCTGCATAAACTTCCGTGCGCTGAGCGTTTCACAGTGGAAGATCGTTTGTTTCATTGTTTCCGTATCGTATCCGCTGCCGCAAAGGGCCGAGACCTTGGTGTCCAGGTCTTCCTGCGTCATCGGTTCCCGCGGATCGCCCTTGGGATACTCCAGATAGACCTCATGCTCCTTCCCGTCCTTCAAGCGTATCCGGACGCGGGAGGGCTGTTTAGCGGGAAACATTTTTTCAAAGGCTTCGGAAGCTTTGCCACGGATCCTGTCGATGACCTCCCAGATGCGCGGATCCCGGAGCTTTGCATCATCAAAGCTCTGCGTGGTCACCTGCCCGTCCACCAGGGCGCAGGCAATGCAGTAAGGCAGGCTGTGATCGGCGGTCTCCCGGGAATCGGGGCGGTATTTGTGGGGGTCAAAAAGAATATCGCAGGCGCGGGCAATGGTGGTGACCGTCACGGATTCAATCTCCCGGTAATCAATGCTGTGCTCCCTGATGAGCTTTATCGTCGCGGAAATATGGGTGTGCGTCAGGGCTTCCGTGGGGAAGGCTTTCATGGAACAATCCATGATCCTGTACTTTTCTCCCAGCCCGCCGAAAAGGGCGTCCGTATCCCAGTCCGGCCCGAAAACATCCATAAACCCCTCTTTCCCCTCGAACACTTCTTCGGTGCCGGTATAGCCTTTCTCCGCCATCAGGGCCGCCAGCACGCCCGCCTGGGTCGACATGGGATCGACGGTGTTCTTCATCATGGTCAGGCGGCCGGCCGTCGGGCAGCCGATGGTGTGATTGTGACAGGCGCTGATACCGATGGCGTTGACCATCTGATCGGCACTGAGCCCGAGCACCCTTCCCGCCACGACGGGGGAAACGAACTGCGTGAGGGTCGCATGATGCCACTTGCGTTCGCGTACACCGGGTTTGGCGAATTCACACATCCTCTGCTCGAATTCGTAGGCCAGGACAATTGCAACGATCACCTCCTTCATGTCCGCACCGCAGCGCTCGGCCATGGCAAGCGCCGCGGGGATAATATCGGAGGGATGGGAGGGATCCTCCTTCCAGTAGATGTCATTATAATCCAGGGAGCGTATCATCAGGGCGTTCAGGAAGCTTGCGTTGACAGCGGGGAGCTTCATGTCGAACCCGATCACCGTGGCTTCTTCTTTGCCGCCCGTTTCCCGGTAAATATCCTTAATGATATTTACGTCGCGGGTATGCATGCTTCCCAGGGCGCATCCGAAGGAATCATATAAAAAGCGTTTTACCTGGAAGATCACTGCTTCCGGCAGGTCCTCATACCGAAGGTTCACTGCAAATTCCGCGATGCGGCGGCTGATGCTTTTGCTCATAAAGAACTCCCTTCTGATGATTTATGTGAACATGAATTTAATCGATATTTTTTTTAATTTCCAATATATTTTCCGCCGGTTCGACATTTTTCGGGCACGCTTCATTGCAGTTAAACATGTTGTGACAACGGAACACGCCGTTCTCCCCCTTCACCATGGCCAGCCGTTGTCCGGTGATGGCATCACTGTCGTCATGCAGAAAACGGTTTAACGCCACATAGGCGGCGGGTCCGTGAAACGCCGGGTTTTTCCCGGTCATCAGGCATGCCGAAAAACACGCTCCGCACAGTATGCAGTCGATCTTCTTTTCCAGCTCGCGCCGGTTCCGGTAATTGCGGCCCGCCGTCTTTGAGCTGCGCACCAGGTAGGGTTTGATGCTCTCGTACCTTTCCCAGAATGGCTCCATATCGACGACCAGGTCTTTGATCACCGGCAGCTGCGCCAGCGGGCGTATCGTATTCTTCCCGGACTTCAGGGGCATTTCGCAGGCCAGGCCGTAGCGCCCGTTGCAATGCACGGCGCAGGAGCCGCACCTTCCCTGACGGCAGGAAGAGCGGAAGGCAAGCGTATCATCCTCATGATCGCGAATGTATATTAATGCGTCGAGCACCGTCCTGACCCTTGAGCGGGGAATTGCATATTTGACAAAGCGGTGCTCCGTGTCTTTCAGCGGATCAAAGCGAAATACCGAGATTTTCCAGGTCTTTTCTTTCATAATTTTTCCGCAAGTTTTCCGGGGGCGAGCTCTTTCAGCCACTTGTGCCTGCTTTTCACTCCGGTATAGCGGATCCTGATCTTGGTCTTCCTGACCTTTATCAGCGAATGCCGGCGGCGTCCCTTCGGGGCGGGAAAATCATTGCGGAAATGCACCCCGATGCTTTCGTTCCGGCTCAATGCCGCCTGGATGATAATATCGGCGATCTCCAGGCTTCCCTTCAGTTCAAGCGCCTCCGTAAGTCCCGGATTCGCCCTCCGTTCCTTTCCGTCAGTATGCAGGTCTTCCGCAAGGATCTTCTTCAGTTCCCGGATGCCCTTGGCGGCTTCGACCAGTCCCATGCCGTCGCGGAACACGCCTGCATGACGGTCCATGAGTTCCTGCATCTTGTTCCGCAGCTCGGCCGTGCGCACCTTCCCCTTTGCGGTCAGCATGTGTGTCAATTTGTTTTCCTCCTCCTCCAGCGCGTTTTGGAAAAGCGCCTCAGCTGCCGTGCTTCCGGTTGCGGTGCTGTACGGCGTACTTTGAGGCGCTGTCGGCGGCGATCTCCGCAAAGACAAGCGCTCCCGTCAGCGGATCACCCTCGCAGGCGTTCGCACCGTGCACGCCCGGATTCGCACATTCCCCTGCGGCGAAAAGACCGTTGATATCGCTTCCCGCCTTTTCGTCCGTATGTATCCCCCCGATCATGTAGTTCTGCCCCGGACGTACGGGGATCAGCTGCGAGGCGGGATCCGCTCCGGCATGTTTTCTGCACAATTCACGCGTCACGGGCAATATGGCACGGATCTTCCGCCTTCCCAGGGTGCGCATGTCCAGGTGTACACAGGAGGCATCGATACCCCTTCCGGCAAGGATCTCGCGGTAAATGTTCCTGCAGATCACATCCTGGGGGGACAGTTCCATCTCTTCCCGGGAGTCATTGTAGGAAGCTAAAAAGCGTTCACCTTTGCGGTTCAACAACAGGGCTCCTTCCGCCAGGGCAGCCTCCGTGATCTGGATATGGGAGCCGGGCAGCTGCGTGGGGCCGAATTGCACAAATTCCATATCCTGCAGCGTGACGCCCGCCGAAACGGGCACCGCCAGTCCCAGGCCGGTGCTCGTCAGTGCGTTCGAGGTGCTCCCGTACACGCGTCCGCTGCCCCCGCTTGCCCAGATAATGCTTTTTGCATGAAAAATCTCCGTCTTTCCGCTGTCCATCTGCATGGCGATGACGCCGGCCGCCGCATTGCCGGATACCAGGAGCTTCAGCACGAGCCACTCCTCAAAAAAACGCAGCTTGTCGGGCTTGTTCTGCCTTAGGCGCACACACTGTTCGTAAAGCGTGTACAGGATGGCATGCCCCGTTTTGTCCGAAACGTGAAGGTTCCGCGGCCGGCTGACCGCCCCCATTCTGCGCAAAGCGTACCGGCCGTCCTTTTCAAGGGAAAAGGGACAGCCCCAGCGTTCCAGTTCACGGATCACGCCGGGCGCACACCGGACCATGGTCTCGAGCGGTGCATCATCGGAAAACTGATATCCGCAGTCACGGGCGTCTTTAATGTGCAGATCCATCAGCGCAGGGACGGCCTCCTCCCTTCCTTCATGAAGCACGGCGTTCAGCCCCTCCTCGGCAGAAAGGCCCGGCGAACGCAGTGGATGCACCTTGCTGATGACCGCGACGCGCAGATCGCGCCGGACCGCCCCTATCGCTGCGCGCATGCCGGCCATGCCGGCCCCCACAATGACAATATCAAATGCTTTCATGTTTCAGCCCTGACGGGGAAAAAGGTAAATATAGTATAATACGGCCGCCGCGGCGAAAAGCAGGTTCACGGCGACGCTTAACAGTTTCTGGATACGGACCGCCTGAAAAATATCGATGACAAGCAGGCGTATTCCGTTCAGCACGTGCCAGATCAGCGCCATCAAAAAAACGGAGGCGATGATGCGGGAAACCGGCAGCTGGTAAAGGATCATCATTTTATCAAAAGCGAGGGGACCGAAATGGACCATCCCCAGGGAAACGAGGAAGACCAGGGTAACAAACACGAGCATCAGCCCGGTCACACGGTGCATGATGAAAGAGAACATGCCCGGCTGAAAATTCATGCGGTAATGGCTGAATATCTTTGTGTATTTCATGATCGCCCCAGCATGATAAAGGTCCATATGCCGAATACCGCCAGCACGGAACCGGAGATGAGCAGAATGATCTTCAGGTTCTTTTTGAACGTTAACGAGGGATTATGATCGGTCATCACCGTCCATAAGCCCGAGAATCCATGATATATTGCCAGCACAGCGAACAGGGAATAGAACAGCAGCCACTCCGGTCTTGAGAAAAGCTGGTTCACCTGCCCGGAACGGAGAGGTTTTTCCAATTTGAAAAAAAAGAGCCATATGTGCGTGGCGGCAAAGAACATCAGCGGGATGCCGCTCAGGCGCTGGAAGATCCACCGGCGTTTTTCCGGACTGTGCTTTTTTCTTACCATAATCTTTAAATGTATTGATAAAAAAGAAAAGAATCAAAGGTTTAATCGCCGGAGAACACAGACGCTTCTGCGCCCGACGGTCAGGGCTCCAGCTGTTCCAGGCGCCGGAGGAAAGCGGCGGGTTTCTCAAACCCGTAGAGCCGGAGCTTACGCTGTTCCCTGCCCGCACTGTCGTAAAAGACGATGGTGGGTACACCGATGATACCAAAGGCCTCTTTCAGGCTGTCCGTGCTTGCGCTGGCGACGGTCAGGTCCACTTTGATACGGTTGTAATCCTCCAGCATTTCCCGGACCCGGGGATCCGCAAAGGTGATGTGCTCCAGCTCCCTGCAGGGATTGCACCAGTCCGCATAAAAATCGATCACCAGCGGTGTTGCCTCCGAAAGCGCCTCCCGGTAGCCCTCCCGGGAAAAACGCTCCCAGGACAGTTCCGCACCTTCCTGCGGTGCGGGCTTCAGCATAAGGATGCCGGCGGCCAGTACGATCATGGAAAGGAGGATCTTCAGACGGGTGAACCAGGCGACCGAGAGTCCTGAGCGGTCAATGACGGCATAATATACCGCGGCCAGGATCATGTAGAGCGGCAGGAGAAATTCGCCGAAGCGCCCGGGGATCAGCGGCAGGACAAAGTAGATCGCCATGCCGATAAGGGCGAGGCCGAAGAATTTGCGTATCCCGTTCAGCCACTCGCCGGAGCGGGGCAGAGCGGAGATCTTTGTGGAAAAGATCCCGAGGAAAATGTACGGAAGTCCCAGGCCGAGCGCCAGCACGAAGAAGGTGAAAAATCCGGTGACGGGATTCCCTTCCCGGGCGACGAAGCTCAGCAGGCTGACAATAAAGGGGCCTACACAGGGTGCGGCGACAACACCCATCGTCAGACCCATGATCAGTGCGCCCGCGGCGCCGCTGCGGCTTCCGCCGCTGGCGCGGGTAAGGCTGTCCGGGAGCTTGAACTCATACAGGCCGAACATGCTCAGGGAAAGGGCGAGCATCAGCAGGGAAAAGAAGATCAGGGTCGCGGGATGCGCCAGCAGGGAGCCCATCATGCTGCCGCCGAATGCCGCCAGGGTCCCGATCACGGAATAGGTGACGGCAAGCCCGGCCACGTACATGAGGGCAAGCAGCACGGGGGAGCGCGCATCTTTCTGCGCGATAAAAAAGCCCATGGTGACGGGGATCAGCGGATACACGCAGGGAGTGAGATTTAAGGCGAGCCCCATAACAAATACGATCAGCAGGACCAGGAACATGCTTTTGTCCTGAAAGGGGCCGCCGCTGTCTGCCGCTTCGTGTTGTTCAGCGGCACTTCGCTCAGGCATTGCTTCCTGCGGATATTTGTTTTCCGCCCCGTTCTGCACGGCCTTTTCATCCGGAGGAACGCCGGCCGCCTCCGCATCTTTCACCATGACCGGAAGCCGGATCCCGAGGGTCTCCGGCGCCAGGCAGCTTGCATCGTTGCAGCCCTGGTAGGACAATGTCAGACGGAGTGCATGCTCTCCGCTCTGGACGCCGCTGCCGGCCTGCAGGGTGACGGGGATGCGGATATCGCCCTCATAGAGGGACATCTTGCCGCCCCACGCCGTGGACAGGGTCTTTCCCTCGGGATAATCAATATTGCGGATCTCAAACCCGCTGCCCTCTTCCAGGGTGATCTCCGTCGGCACCGAGTACTCGTCCGGCGTTTCCGCACTGTTGATGTGCCATCCTTCACGGATGTTGATCTCCGCGACGCATTCCCGGGATCCCCCCGCCGTCATTTCCAGTGTTTTTTCCGGTACAGAAAATCGTACGATAGGTGCTTCCGCCGCCAGGAGCAATCCGCTCATCAGCAAAACCGTGATCACGCGTTTCATGCACGCCCTTTCATTTTTTCGGAGTAAATTAACCAAATAAACCAGGATTTAACATATTTTTTTATTGCATCTTCGAATTTTTCGCTTTATTATTTTTGGCTTTTTGATCTGCGAGAGTAGCTCAGTGGTAGAGCCCCACGTTGCCAACGTGGCTGTCGCGAGTTCAAATCTCGTCTCTCGCTCAACTGCCCCGCTGAACGGCGGGGTTTTTTTCTTGCGGCCTGAATTTTGAATGTCTGCTCCTGCATTTTTCATTGATACAGGCCTATTTACCTTGACTTAATATCAAATGTTTCCTTAAATTTTATGTTTAATTTGAGGTTGACTATGCAAAAGATCATTCCGGCCTCCCGGGTCAAGAACATCCGTTACGCCATCCGTGAAGTGGTGGGCCTCGCCAACGAGGTGAAAGCCAGCGGGAAAGAAATGGTTTTCCTGAACATCGGCGACCCCAATATTTTCGGCTTCCGGCCTCCGCGGCACATGGTCGATGCGGTGTACGGGGCAATGCTGGATAACAGGAACGGGTATTCGCCTTCTCCGGGCATTGAAGAGGCCAGGGATGCCGTCCGGCGCCAGGCGGAACGCAGCGGCATTAAGGCCCTGCAGGACATTATCATCACCCACGGCGCCAGCGAGGGGATCGAACTTTGCCTCACCGGCCTTCTGGAAGACGGGGACAATGTTCTTCTGCCGCAGCCGGGATATCCCCTCTATTCCTCCATCCTTGCCAAGCTGAATGCCGGGATCAACCCCTACTACCTGAATGAAGAGGACAACTGGAACCTGGACGCAGAGGACATTGAGCGGCGCATTAACGACCGGACCCGGGCAATCGTCGTGATCAATCCCAACAATCCCACCGGAGCCGTCTATCCCCGGGAGACCCTTCTGCAGATCATCGAGCTGGCACGGAAATACGACCTGGTCATTTTCAGCGACGAGATCTACGACAAGCTGCTTTACGACGAAGAACAATACACCTCTATCGGAAGCCTTTGCGACGACGTGCCGGTCATGACCTTCAACGGACTGTCGAAGTCCTATGTCGTTCCCGGGATTCCGCATCGGCTGGACCCTGTTCAGCGGGCCCTCCGAACTGCTCGGCGATTATATCGGCGGCGTGAACAGGATGGCCAGGGCCCGGCTCAGCGCGAGCCATCCCATGCAATACGCGGTCCCGGCGGCCCTCGACGGCCCCCAGGACCATATCAATGCAATGCTGAAGGAACTGACGCTTCGCCGGGACATGACCGTCAAAATGCTGAATGAGATCGAAGAGATCGAATGCAGGGTTCCCAAAGGCGCCTTTTACGCCTTCCCGCGCCTGCATATCCCGGAAAGCGACGAGAATTTCGTCAAGGACCTGATCCGGGAAACCGGTGTGGTCGCCGTCCACGGCAGCGGGTTCGGACAGAAAGAAGGCACGAAGCATCTCCGTATCGTCTTCCTGCCCGATGAAGCATTGCTGGAAAAAGCCTATGATAAGATCCGCGCTTTCGTCAGGCGCCGTTATCATTAACGCTTTTCATCTACATCAGCATCCCCGTTGCTGATGAAACGATCAGCGGGTGTAGTTCAATGGCAGAACATTAGCTTCCCAAGCTAAATACGAGGGTTCGATTCCCTTCACCCGCTCTCCTTCTTCCCTCCCCGAATCCTCAGGATCTTCATCGCTTTCCTCCCGCTTTCGGATACCCATCATAAAGGCTGGCCAAAAATGATCTGCAGTTTTCTGATATTTCATTAACACTTTCAGAAAAATGCACCTATATTCCGCGTCTGAACGGAGAACGACAATATGCGAAAAACATCCATACGGAATATCGCGATCATTGCGCATGTCGATCACGGGAAAACCACGCTGATCGACGGCATGCTTCAGCAGAGCGGGACTTTCAGAAGCAATCAGGAAGTGGAGACACGGGTGATGGACTCCATGGACCTTGAACGTGAACGCGGTATCACCATCACGGCAAAAAACACGGCGATCAAATACCATGATGTCAAGATCAACATCGTGGACACCCCCGGACACGCGGATTTCGGCGGGGAGGTCGAACGCAGCCTGAACATGATCGACGGGGTCCTGCTCCTGGTGGACGCCTCGGAAGGCCCTCTGCCCCAAACCCGTTTTGTTCTGAAAAAGACCCTGGAAAGGGACCTGCCCGTCATTGTGATCCTGAACAAGATCGACCGGAAGGACCGGCGCATCGACACCGTGCTCTCGGACATTTACGACCTCTTTATCGATCTCGGGGCCAATGACCGCCAGCTGGATTTTTCCGTGATCTATACCAATGCAAAGGCCGGCATTGCCCATCGGCAGCCCAGTGACGGCTCGGAGAACCTGACCCCGCTGTTTGAAACGATCCTCAGCGCCATCCCCGGCCCCGAAGCCGACGACCGTGCCGCAGTCTCATTCATTGCAACGAACATCGCTTACGACAATTATGTGGGGCAGGTCGCCATCGGCCGCCTATTAAACGGCCGGATCGGAATGAACATGCTTTATGCCCACTGTAAGGAGAACACGATCGTCAGAAATGTAAAATTTTCCGCCATCTATACCTTTCAGGGCCTGAAACGCATTCCCGTCGATGAGGTCGAGGCCGGGGATATTATCGCCCTGGCGGGCCTGGACGGGGTACGGATCGGCGACTCCGTCTCGGAAAACGAAGACCCCGTACCGCTTCCGCGTATCCATGTGGATGAACCCACGATCTCCATGCTGTTCTACGTTAATAACGGCCCCTTCTCCGGAAAGGAAGGCCAGTACCTGACTTCACGGAAGCTCAGGGAACGCCTCGAACGGGAGGCCCTGAGCAATGTTTCCCTTCAGGTCAGCACGACCGAACGCGCGGATGCCTTTGAAGTGCATGGGCGCGGTGAACTGCAGATGGCCGTACTCATCGAGACCATGCGCCGTGAAGGCTATGAGATGATGATCTCCAAACCCCGGGTCATTACCCGGAGATCAACGGGATATGTCATGAACCGGTTGAACATCTTTATATTGAGATCCCGGAAACATTTATCGGTGTTGTCACCGAAAATCTTGTCCTTGCGGAAAGGCCGCCTTCAGACGATGGTGAATCACGGCTTCGGCTACGTGCATCTTGAATTCCGCATTCCTTCCCGCGGCATGATCGGATACCGCAGTCAGTTCCTGACCGCCACCCGGGGACGGGGTGTCCTGAACAGCGTATTCCACGGCTACGAACCCTGGTTCGGCCCCATCCCCCAGCGGAACACCGGGGCCATTATTTCGGACCGCCCGGGAAACGTGACTGCGTATGCAAGCCTGGCGATGGAGGACCGCGGTGAGCTGATCGTTTCCGTCGGCGACAAGGTCTACCGGGGCATGATCGTGGAAGAGCGGAATCTTCCCCATGACCTGATGGTGAATATCACCCGTGAAAAGAAGCTGACCAACATGCGCGCATCAACCTCGGAATCCACGGTCACCCTGCATCCGCCGCGTATCCTGACGCTGGATCAGGCCATTGAGTTCATTGCGGAGGACGAAGTGGTGGAGGTCACCCCCCTTTCGGTGCGACTCCGGAAATTCGACCTGAATAAAAAAATATAACCGGCCCTGACCGGCTGAAACGGAAAAGCCGCAGGGTTGCCGGGATATACGGAGGCAGCTTCGGCACCGGCACGGCGGATCCTGTTCCCATGCTTTATCCCTGATCCGGACTTTATACCTTACGCTGATTTATTTTTTAAACGCTTTACAGATACTCAAAATATATATCGACGTCAATATATTCCCACTTGCCGTTGACTTCCTGTTTCAGAACGGAGGAACCGTGGATCTCACGGATCGTGCCGTCGTCCTTGTCGATAACAAAATAGGAATCTCCCAGAAACCAGCTCAAAATGATGCTGCGGGTGTTCATGACGATCACAAAGGTGTCTTCTCCTCGGTAGGGGGTATTGTCCGTCCTCTCGATCTTGAACTGGATCAGGCGGCTGAATTCCGCCGCGGGTACGTAAAAATAGACGGGCTCGCCGGATCTCAGGAGATCAAGGTTTTCCCTGATAAAGGATTGCTGCAGGGGACCGAACAGCAGCGGGATCTCCAGGTCCCGCGTCCGTTCCTTCCGCTTCTCTTTTTTAGTAAAGACCAGATCTACTTTGTCGCCTTTGCGGAACAATTCGGAACGTTCCTCCAGGACAAGGAAATCGATCACATGCTTCTCCCATTCGTTCTCCGCGTTCAGGAACAGTTCCTCGCTCGCGAACAGCGTTCCGTTCGGTTCATAGTAATATTGACCGAGCATTATCCCGGCTTCGGTGGTATCCGCATCGTTCTTGTAGATGAATACGGGGCTTCCCCTATCGCTTCCCTGCCAGTAGACCTCCGCTTCGAACCGTTCCTGCGCATTCAGCAGCATCAGGGATACCATCAGTAACACCATGGTCTTGAGGATCATTGTCAGCCTGCAGTTCATTCTTTTCCTTTCTTGCGCTTAAAGAGCATTATTTTCGTAAAGTTTTCCGATTCGCCGCGTAAATACTGGAAAAATTTCTTTCTTATCATCACAAAGGTCAGCATAAAGGTGAATATGAAAAATCCGAAGATCACCGGATCTAAAGATATCTCCGCCCACACGGACAACAGGAAATAGCAAAGGGGCAGGAAGAGGGCGGTGAACACGGCGGAAAAAGCGACATTGCCGGAAAGGACCAGGAATATCAGAAAGCACAGCAAACAAAAAGGAGCTATAAGGGGGACCATGCCGGTGACCGCGCCCGCTGCGGTGCCGAAGCCTTTTCCGCCTTTGAACCCGGCAAATACGGGTTTGACATGTCCCAGGACGACCGCCAGCGTCACGATCACGTACATCCAGGACACGGAAAGGAGCGGTTCGGAAAACAGCTGAAGCCTGGCAATAAAAAGCGTTGCCGCGAGCCCTTTCAGAAAGTCAATGACGGCCACGGGAAAGCCGGCCTTCGCTCCGAGCACCCGAAAGGTGTTCGTCGCCCCGGTGTTCCCGCTCCCGTGCTTGCGGATATCGATATGCCTGAATATTTTTCCCACGATCACGCCGGTGGGAAAAGAGCCTATCAGGTAACAGGCAACGACGATAATAATAAGATCGATCATGTTCAACCCCTTTCAGTTAATCCGGACCTTCCAGCAGGTCCCAGTGTCGCTTTCTGGCGATGCGCCGCAATTTTCTCGTCGGATTCACCGCCACGGACCTTCCCGCTGCAAAAAGCAGGGGCAGGTCGTCATGGTGATCCGTATAGAAGACGATGTCTCCGGGTTCCCGTCCCGTTGCGGAGAGATGATCCATGACGCGTGCCTTTTTCCCCTCCCGGTACGGGGGAAGGGACTGTAAATACCCGGTGCTGATCCCGCCGCTGAACCCGATCTCGCTTGCGATAATGGCATCCGCGCCGACATATTCGGCGATGGGCTCCACCAGGATCCTGAAGGAAGATGTCGCCAGGATCACCTCGGCGCCCTTTTCCTTCGCTTTCCGTATTTCCTTCAGGACATGGTCGTTGAGCCCCTTTTTGATCTTTTCCCGGAAAAGCCGGCCGGCCAGTCCGGCCATGGCCGCTTCGGAGAGCCCCCGCAGCGCTCTGATACGCTTCCGGGTAATGGACGCTTTCACATTCCCGGCCCTGAAAAGAAAAAAATAATACGGAAACACAAACACAATGCTCCGGGGAATGATCCCTTCCCGGAATGCCGCAGGCAGGAAGGTCCTTACCGTTGATCCTTTGTAAAGGGTATTGTCTATGTCAAAAATATATATCATCGGTCCCGCTTTTTCATGGTTAGGAATAATAACACTTATTTAACCGTAAAAAAATTATTTTTTTTACTGTGCGGTGTTCATATATTTTTATGACAAATAAAACAACAGGTGAAGATCATGACACAACATCCGGATTGCTATGAAATTGACGCACATTGTTTGTTCAACGCTTTTCTTTCCGGGAACAATGAGATCGTAAAGAATAAAAATGTGCTTGACCGGATCAATGTCTTTCCTGTGGCCGACGGAGACACGGGAACCAATCTCGTACTGACCCTCAGCGCCGTGAAAAACAGCAATATGAAAAGAACGGCGGGCGAAACCCTGGAGGCCATGGCGGATGCTGTGCTTTCCGGAGCCCGCGGAAATTCCGGCATTATCTTTGCGGAATTTATCGGCGGCCTGGGGGAATACCTTCAGAAACTCGAGAAGATCAGCGCCAATGATCTTGCGGAAGGACTCAAGAACGCCGTCCGCCGCGCCTACAGCGCCATCAGTGAACCGGTGGAGGGAACGATACTGACCGTGCTCAGTGACTGGTCCCGCGCGATCGAAAAGCACAAGTCGAAAAAGGATTTCACAACCATTCTCCCCGAGACCCTGAAGGTGGCAAAAACCTCTCTGGAGAACACGCCCAACCAGCTTAAGATTTTGAAGGACTCAAATGTCGTTGATGCCGGCGCCGAAGGATTTTTTCTCTTTGTGAAGGGATTTACACACTATTTTACCTCGGGCCGTAAAGAGGTCGTTGAGCCCGAAGACACCCTGGAGATCGCCACCCCGGAACATACGCACTACGTGGAATTCCCGAAATACCGTTACTGTACGGAAGCATACATCAACAACAGCAGCGAAAGCATTGAGGAGGTCAGGGAGTCACTTGCCGCGTTCGGGGACAGCCTGATCGTCGCCGGGAAAGGGGAAAAGGCCCGCGTACATATCCATACCGATCAGCCTGCGGAGATCTTCCGCATCCTGAGCGGGCACAGCAATATCATGGAACAGAAAGTGGACGACATGGTCCGGGAATATCAGGTCACGCAGGAAAGGAAATATCCCATCGCGCTGCTTACCGATTCCGTCTGCGACCTTCCTCAGGAGATCTTTGACAGGTACCAGATCCATGTCATTCCCATGAACATCAATTTCGACGGCAACCAGTATCTGGACGGGATCACCATAAAAAGCGACTATATTTTTCAAGCATATCGACAGCATCAGGGATTTTCCCAAATCCTCTCAGCCTTCGCCGAAAGCTTTTCAGATGATGTATTCCTACCTCTCGACATATTATGATTCGATCATCGCCGTTCACGTATCGTCAAAATTATCCAATACCTTCGACCTGAGCAGGACGGAGGCGGAAAGATCAGCGACAGGAAAATTACGGTCATTGATTCCCTGCAGAATTCCGGAGCGCAGGGGCTGGTGGTCCTGCGGGCCGCAGAAGATATCGCCGCAGGAAAAAGCCATGATGAAGTGGTCCGGAACATTGAAGCATACCGCCGCAAATCAAGGATACTGGTCAAAGTCCCCACACTCAAATACATGGTCCGCGGCGGGAGGGTCAGCCCTCTCCAGGGGTTTATTGCAAGGATCATCAATCTGAAACCGGTCGTCTCCCTCGGCAAGGACGGCGAATCGGTCATCCCGGAGAAGAGCCTTTCCGGCCGCCGCACCCGCAACAAGATACTGGAAATGGTCAGAGGGGAAATGGAAAAGGGGAAGCTGAAATATTACGCGATCGTCTACGGCATGCCGCATGAGGAAGTGGACATCTTTGAAAAAGAGCTGGAACATTTAACCGGCGAAAAGCCCCTGTTCAAAAAGCCCATATCTCCCATCATCGGCCTGCACGCGGGGCCCCTCACTTTTGCCGTCGTCACCATGAGAGAATAAAACCGTACATCTCTCTGCGGACTGGAAGAAAGTTGCGTTGTTGAGACAAGGGAACTCAGGGACGAAGAGAAATATTCACCGTCACCCTGAACTGGATTCAGGATCCCGCATATATGACGACTGAATCCCGTTTAGGACTGCGTCATGTCATCCAATACCTTACAACCCTGAGGTGATCGAAGGGTTGAAATTGATTAGCCCGGCGTGCAACGCCGGGACAAGGTATAAGCCGCACACCCCATGCCGCATACCACAGGCCCCATGCACTCATCACCATTCCTGCGGCATGATCTGGATCTCATCCGTATCGTAGCCGCGCGCATCCAGGCGGGCGATGATCCCCCGGTAATCCGCATCGGAAAGATAGGGTTCTCTCGCCATGATCCATACGTACTTGTAGTTGTTCGTTCCGATCACGGTGTAGCGGTAGTCCTCTGCCAGGTCGATGATGAGATAGGGCAGGCGCAGAGGCCATATGGGCTGCACTTTCCATTCGGCATTGTTCTCCTTATTG
This sequence comes from Fidelibacterota bacterium, assembly GCA_034520235.1. Lineage (GTDB taxonomy): Bacteria > Fidelibacterota > Fidelibacteria > Fidelibacterales > Fidelibacteraceae > M50B103. The sequence continues at coordinate 668,154 of JAXHNS010000001.1, read as the reverse complement.
GTGATCCAGCCCCTCTGGGTGGTGACTTTCCGCCTGCCTTCCGGCGATCTTTTGTGAAAAACATAGCGGACGTGTACCCTGTCATCCCCTTCGAAGGTATAGGTCTCTATGCCGTTCACGGCGTTCTTTTCAATGATGGAAGGCAGCAGGGCAACGACATACCAGTCCCCGCTGAACTTCTCCAGGTCCACATGGTCCACGACTTCCTGAAAAGGTGCTTTCGCCGCCAGGACGGAAAGCAGGACCGCGATCAGCACCAGGCAGCGGATGACAAATGCATTTTTTGACTTCATTTTTATTCTCCTTAAATACTTATTCATGCCGCACGGACCCGGAAATATCCGGCGTTATCATGCACCGGACAAAGCTTTCATGACCGCATCGTTGACGGCGCGCCTTACGGGATTGACGGCTTTCTGGTCAAGCGGATACACGCGGTTCGTCAGCAGGATGACAAAAACGTCGTTTTCCCTGTCGATCCAGGCGCAAGTCCCGGTATATCCCGTGTGGCCGATGGCGGTTGCGGACATCCTGCTGCCGGCCGCACTCCCCTTGCCGTTCACGCTCCAGCCGTAACAGCGGCCGTTGGCCTGCAGCGTGACAAAGGGCTGCACGGTCGCTTCCCGGACATAACGGCACCCCTCGTACATGCCGTCATTCATGATCAGCCGGCAAAAAGCGGAAAGTTCCGAAGCGGTCGAAAACAATCCCGCATTCCCGGAATATCCTTCAAGCGAACGCGCCAGCGGATCGTGGACAACACCCTGCAACAATATTTCCGTTCCGCTGCTGTCCCCCGCCGTCGGCAGGCATTTTTCCCGAAGCGGGGGCGGCGGGGCAAAAAACGTGTTTTTCAGTTCCATGGGTTCGGTAAAATGTTCCCTGTAGAAATCCCGCATTTTCTTGCCGCTTGCCGCTTCTACCACACGCATCAGTGTGATAAAATTCAGGCAGCTGTATTTGTATTCTCCCAGTTCCTGTGTCATGGGAACCTGCATGATCCTCTCGAGCGTTTTTTCGGGCGTGTCCGCCGGGGTCTCATAGGCCGGAAGGCCGCTGTTATGCAAAAGAAGATGCTTTACTCTGATATGGTCTTTTCCGTTATTGTCAAATTCAGGCAGATATTCAACGACATACGCTTCCGGATCGACGAGCCCGCTGTCAATGCATTTCATGACGGACATGGAAGTGGCGAAGACCTTGGTCAGCGATGCCAGGTCAAAGAGCGAGGCGGGGGTGACTTTTTTCGCATCCGCAGCATAGGTGTATTTTCCGTAAGCCTTCTCATAGAGAATCTTTTCCGAATCTCCCACAAGGAGTACGGCTCCCGGAAAAATGCGGTCTTCAATAGCATCCTGAATGGTTTCGTCAGCCGCACGGAAATCCGGAGCGGAGCAGCCGCCGAATCCAATAGCAAGTATCAAAAGCAGAATCACTTTCTTCATTTCCTTCCCTTCCTAAAAATTATTATCAATAAAAATATGCTTTCAGGTCCGACCATGTGGCGTCCGAACTGACCGGGATATCCTGCCAGAAGTAGATCACCCAGTAATTCCGGTTGTTCCGTAACAGTTTGATCACGCTATTTCCGTTAAAAACGCTGTCATAACCCCGGCGGGTATGCTGCGCAACAATGTGATAATTGATCTGGTATCTCACCGAGTCGCCTTCGTCGTTTACCGGAACCTCGTCATTGCTGATCTCGAGCAGCAGCAGTGAATCTTCCGGGCAGGCGGAAAGCAGTTCCTGAAAATAGATAAGTTCATTCTGCGCATCCCACTCAGCAGGAAAGACACCCGCTTTGACCGGTGCGGCCTCATAAGTATACGCAATGCCGGAGGAAGTGGAATCCGAAAAACAGCGGCTGTACACGTCATGTTCGCGATAGGCAAAAGCGTTCCTGAGATTCGTGAAAACGATGCCGGGGTCCGTGGGCGGAATAAAGTGATCTTCCGAAGGACGCTGGGGCGCCTCAGGATCCCGCATGAATCCCTCACAGGACCACAGCAGGAAGAAAAACCCCGTAAGGAAAAATATCGGTTTAAAAATTCTCATAAAGTCCATTCGTGCTTACCGCATTCCGTCAAAACTGCATCCCGAACGTGAACATCAGCGGGTTCCCCAGTCCTTCACGGTGAAAGAACTGTCCGTACCCCACCCGGTATTTGCTCCATTTGACATCCGCACCGATATGATGCGTCATCTGGATCTTGTCATAGGAGTAGCTTATGTCGAACACGGGATGAACGTAACGGGCCCCGAAACGGTAATACGTGTCCAGGTCCCGGTTCAGCCCGGCTTCCAGGGAGAGAATGAAAACGTTAAAAGTGACTTCTCCGCCCACATAATAACGGGCGGGGATCCTGGTCGGCACTTCATTCAGGGCGGACATGTACCCGATATTTTCCACGCCCGCCAGTGCCCGGTAACGCGCATTGAAGGAAAACACCGCCTCCGCATCCGCAGCGGCGCCCCAGGCGCTCGCATAGAACAGACGTTCATTCAGGAGTTTGATCTTTGTGTTTGCCGTCCAGCGGCCGTTAAATTCCCAGGACCTTCCGGCATAGAGAACGGTGTTGTAATATGCCGTAGTCCCGACCGGCTCCGGCGAGGGCTGATCCCCGCGGATCTCGATATTTCCGGATATCAGTCCCTTGAAACCGAAATAATAATTCCCGTAATGTGCGCTCAGCACGGAATAATCCGTGTCATAGAACCAGCTGGCATAGGAAAAATCGATCCGGTCCTCTGCCTTTGCCGGTACGGAGGGGAAGTATCCGTCCTGGGCCAGTTCGGGAAAGGTCAGTGCCGGGAACCCTTCTCCGGCGATCATGTACGTGAACAAAAGCGAAATGATAAGGATCCTTTTCATGGGGGAAGATCTCCTAAAAATAAAAGAACCAGGTGAAGAGGTGGCTGATGCCCTCATTGACCCTTCCGGCAATGAACGCATAATCCATACGGGAAACAATATGGTCCCAGATGACGAACTGCGTCCCGAGACCGGCGGTCGGCGAGGCATTGTCCGCGCCGGCCCGCAGGTAAATCCCTTCTCCGACCCTGGCTTCAGCACCCAGATGCCAGGTGGGCTCTATCTTCGTGGAATACTTGTAGGTCCCCGTGAACAGATAGCGGTCACTCAGCAGGTAGCTTATGCCGAAATGATATCCTGCGGGATAGCGGTCCACCCTCCGCGTCTGAAATTCCGCAAAGGGCTCGGCGGAGGTATCCCAGGTCACTTTCCCGGAAAGGTCCTTATAGACAAATCCCAGGTACAGGTTTTTGACCGGCGTGATCAGCGCCCCGATATCCGCACTGAACCCGGAAGCATTGGAGTTGATAAGCTGGTCGGAGAGGATCTTGCCGGAAACGCCCAGCGAAAGCCAGTCGAGTATCTGTATCCCGAAACCGATCACAAAGGCATTCTGCGACCAGCTGTAATCGTAGGTATAGTCATTGGAATAATTCCTGCCTTCAATATTGTCCACGCCGGCATGTATCCAGGCAGCGGTCATTCCGGCGCGGGGCGGAAGTCCGGCGGCAAATGCAAGGGACTGGTAGGAACGGTCCAGGGTAAGGAACTGAAAGGAACTGGAAAACTGTTTGCTTTCGATCGAGGAAAGCACGGCGGGATTCCCGTTCACCATATTCACATCGCCGGAAACCGTAGTGGCCGCATTCCCCAGGGCGGCCGAACGTGCATCCGGCGGCATGCGAAGATATGCCCCCGCAACGCCTCCGGCCTCATCCCCGGCAAACGCAAGGGCCATGGTAAAAAGCAGCAGTGATATTTTCAAAAAGTGCTTCATGCTTCCTCATCAATCCAGGACGATTAGTTTTGTCCATGCAATGTGTTGCTTTTCCTGTTCTTCATATTCGAGCCGTATAAAATAAACCCCGTTGGCGACAAGGGCATTCAGGCCGTTCCTTCCGTTCCAGGTAAATTCAATATTTTCCCTGTCCGTGTACAGGTCCTCAACAAGCACTTTCACCCGGGTCATGCTGTAATCGAAAATTTCAATATTCACGGTGCCCGGATCCGGCAAATGGCAGTGTATCCGGACATAGCCTTCATCGCCGAGCTGGTTCATCCGGTGAAGGGGAAAAGGGGTTCGGATAGGCGGACAGGTCGGGCGCCTGCCGGTAGTCGCGGTTCACGCGGCGCAGGATCTTCCAGTGCATTCCGAGATCCTCTGTCACTGCGACCCCGTCGGAAGTCCCTGCCCACAGGGTCCCTTCTTCATCTTCGAGTGCGCAGTAAATATCTTCCGTCAGCAGGTACTGGCCGTTCTCGTCCCGGATGCTCCCCATGTTCTGCCAGTTCCAGCCGTCGGCCGAGAACCACAGGCCTTCCTCGCTTGAAGCGTAGGCGCGCCGGTCCTTTCCCGCTTCGATATCATAAAGACGCTTGCCGCTCAGATATGTATTCCAGTAGAGCATTCCGTTGACGTTCCGCTGGGAGACCACGAGGCCCTGCGACTCGGAGGCCTGTGTGGCCAGGGCAACGCCGTAAAACGTGCCGTCGTCCCCCTTTGCAAGGTCAACAATGAAATTCCCGCTGATCCCGGAATTCTGAGCCGTGTGTTTTTCCCAGGTATACCCGGCGTCATAAGAGATATTGATGCCGTTCGCCGTGCCGGCAAGAACGGTGTCCCCGCTGGCAAACAATGAAAACGCCCGGTGATTCAGATTGCTATCGTAACCCAGCGCGCCGGCGGTGGGGCTCAGGTCAAAATCCCGCGGCGTGTCCTCGTTCAGCTCGTCATAACGGTCCGGCGGAAGGACGACGCGCTCCCAGGTACCGCCCTTGTCATAGCTTCGGCGGCAGCCGCCGGCAAAATTTGCCGACCAGAGCACCGTATCCCCAGCGGAAGTGACCTGGACGGCCAGGTCGTAGGTAAGATTGTTGATCCGGGAAGTAATGGGTAGCGCGGAGATGCTTTCCCCGTAAAGGATCACCAGGGTATCGTTATTCCCGTCCACGGACTGCGGGAAATGCCGCCAGCTCTGTCCCCCGTCGGAAGAATAGCTTACTCCGTTTCCCTTCGGATAATCGTTATATTGACTGCCCTCGATCACGCTGGTATCATAAGCCGTTGCCACCCATATGTGCTCCCCCAGCATCGCGATGCCGGTCACCGCGCCGTAGGCAATGGCATCTCCCCCGGGATAGTAGGTGTAAATGTTCTCCCCGTTGTCTCTGGAGAACGAAAGCCCGTTCCCGGTGGCAAAGAGGAACGTGGAATCGTTCACCTGCACAATGTCAGTTACGGCATTGCTTCCCAGCCCCTCATAGACGAGCGTGGTGTCCGGCTCGTAATTTTCTGCAAGGGGAAGCGCGAACGCAAGGGCGCCGGAAAAGATCAGAAATATCGTCATTCGTTTTACCATGCTCACCTCACCACCACGGAGTCGACGCTCCAGTCTGAAAAGTTCGACGCTGCGTCTTTGGCCCGGAAACGGAAATAATTGGTCACTGCCTGGTTCTCCGCGGATATCTGCAGTCCGGCGGAAAAGATGCCGTCGCCGGCCCGTCGGTCCCCGCCCTCACCGTTATCATACAGGCTGTAATCCGCACCCCAGGAGCCGCTCTCATTCTTCAGGACCTGGAAAAAGGCATGGGTGACGTCGTGGATGCCGTTGGGGTCGTCGACATGGACATAAATATAAAGCGCTTTGGTCCCGGTGCGCGGCCGTATCAGGGTATCCGGCATTTCGACTTCCGTGATGAACGGAGGCAGGTTTGCTTCGATCAGGAGCGTGTCGTAAAGGGTCTGTACCGGGGAGCCGGCCTTGTCCGCAATATATTCCACGATCACGCGGCCGTCAAGAGAATCGATGTGTTCCAGGGCAATATTTTGGGAAAAGATATTGTCATAAGGGAGCGCATCCCCCAGCGCGCCGGAATCGTTCAGTGCGACCGAAAGCCCTTCGTTCTCAAATCCCTGAAGGCTAATGTCCGCCTGCACTTCACGGATATCGTGGTCGTAAAGCACACGGATCCCGCAATGCAGTTCCCCGCGGCCGGGATGATAGCTCAGGGCCGGGCGGCTGAGCTCCGGAACGGGATAGCCCTGATCCTCCTCGTCTTCCGGATACGTGGGTCCGCAGCCCCCTGCCAGAAGCAGGGCGGACAGCAAGATCATTCCATTAATTTTTATTTTCATTGACACCCCGTCGTACTGCTGTCACGGCGAACCATGCGTTCATATGTCCGGTATCGACCGGTCTATACCCGGATTCTTCCAGGGCCGGCAAAACCTCTTTTTCATGCTCTTCTAGCAAACCTGCTAGAATTACACGTTCCGGCACCCCTTTTGCAACCGTAAAACGTTTTAAAAGCGGTAAAATGACGTGTTTCTGGATGTTGATCAGCGCAAGGTCGCAGCCATAGTCCTCCATCTCCAGCACATCGCCGATCGTCAGCCGTATACCGTCAAGCCGGTTGTTCCCGACGTTCTCAAGAAAATTATCCCGGGACCTGGAGGATCATTGTCAAGGGCAAGCACTGTGTCCGCTCCACGCATCCTGGCGGCAATGGAAAGGATCCCGGACCCGCAACCGAGGTCAAGCACGCGGAACCCGGGCCGCATGACCCTGATCATCTGCTGCAGCGCCAGCCGTGTGGATTCGTGGGTGCCCGTGCCGAACGCATTGCCGGGATGAATCATGATCTTCTCGTCTTCCTCCGGTATGCGGTCCGCGTGCCACGGTGCCGTAACCCAGATCCCGTCGGCGATCTTCAGCGGCCGGAATCCTTCGGTCCAGGCCTTGTTCCAGTCCCGGTCCTCCAGATACTCCTCCCTGCTTTCAATGTCGCCGAAAACCTTGCGGAGCGTCTCCCGGAGCTTTTCGCGGTTTTCCCATTTTTCAAGAATGATAACAGAGCCCCTGTGCTCCTCCGATATTTCGATAAGGCCGGCTTCCATAAGGGTGTCCGATCCTTTCCGCAACGGCGGGTTCACCGGGAAGGTAAATTTTAATATACCCCGTTTTCATGGCATCAATAATATCTTCCGGTCCGTTTTTCAAGTTTAATGTCCTTCAGGAGACTGGATTTTGCATTCAGGCGGATAAAAAAGCTGTAGCCGGGATTCCAGTCAAGCGACAGGGTCCAGCAATGCAGGTCCCTTGTCAACCGGATACGCTGGTCGGTGATCTTCTGTTCCAGCACGTCGAAATTTATCTGATAGCTTCCGGACCATTTGGGGGTCAGATTTGCCTTCAGGCTGGTATTTACCAGAAGCCGGTTCCTGACATCGAGGGGATTGCTGGCCGAAGAGGTGAACCAGAGTCCGGCGGTGACCCGCCAGTCCGAGAACCCTGCATCGGCCCCTTCCGCGGGAGCCGGGGAAACGCCGGAAAAACGATCTCCGCTGCCCTCCGATGAATCCGCCGGGACCGCACCCCTTCCTTTGCGGGGATCCTCCCGGGGTTTCAGCAGCAGGTCCGTCCCCGACCTTGAAAGACGTTATCCGCGGCAGGGTGAGCTTGTTAATGCGGTTTACGCCGCTGCCATCTTCCTTGACGGTATAGGCGTAGGGATCAAAGCGGGCATCCATTTTCAGGGACATCCCGCCCGGCAGGTCCCTGATGGTCGAGCTGGCCTTGATCAGGCTGCTGTGCAGGGAATCCGCCAGAAAATCGATGCTGTGCTGCAGGTTGAGTATATGGGTCTTTTTTTCATCCCCGTTGCTCTGCGTGGTCTTGACCTCAAAATGATGATTGAAATTCATGTCGAAGGTCTGATTTTCCGAAGCAGGGGTCCTCCCCAGAAGCGTGCTTTCAAAATAATCATAGGTATGCGTTTTTCCGTCCGTGCCGATGCCACTGAACACGTAATCGGGGTTATTCGACTGGTCCGGGCGGTAAATGTAGTTCAGGCTCATGTTCACCGTATGGCGGAGGGCTTTCAAACGCCAGATATTGATATTGAAGACCCCGTAGAGCGTTGTGCTCGCCCGCGTTCCGAGATCGAAGCGCCCGCGGCGTTTGAAACCGCTGACCTCGTCCAGGATCAGGTTCCCACTGCTGTCCACAAGCGCGGAATCTCCTGCGGCATTCATGACGGGCTTTTGATACAGCGTTGTCCAGTCCTCAGAATAATTCAGATACGGAGAGACTGTCAGGAATCCGAAAAGCTTGTCATTGTAACGGATCCCGACGTTGGTCTGGAATTTGTTCTTCACCTCGTCGCTGAACAGGGAATCCGCCCGGTCGAGGGTGTGCGTCATGCGGTTGCTCAGGGTGGAATTCAGCGAATAGGAAAAATTATGGTACCATTTCGCGGGATCGCTCAAGGTTTTTTCGTTTAAAGAGCTTGGCGGAGGACTTTGAGAGTGAGAACTGCGGCAGGTACGTGGTGCTGTTCCCGGTCAGGAGGTCTTCGGTGCGGGAGGCATTCAGATTAATGCCGAAGGGCCCAAGCGAGGTACGGAAAGAAGCACGGGAGACCATTTGCTGCTCCAGGCGCTCATCCTTGTCCAGTTCCTCCGTAAAATGCTTTGCGTCATTGGTATAGCTTCCTGATATATGCAGGCTGGACTTCTGTCCTATCTTCTGGGGGTGGTTCACCGATATCTTATATCCCTGGGAGGGGTCCGCGGAAAGAAAATAATTCCAGTACTTCAGGGTCACATGGCCGTTGCTGATATGGTGGCGCCAGGCATAGCGCTGCCGAAGTTCGGTATTGATACCGTAATTGTCGTAAAAATCGACTGTCAGGCGTGCATCGTAGTGATCGTTGGGCGCCCAGTAATATCCCGTGCCTTCAAGCGCCCAACCCTTGTTCGCATAACGGCCGAAGTGCGGCAGGATCCAGCCGCTGCGGCGCTCGCCCTCCTCTATCGGCACAAAAATGCTGGGAATGTACAGCAGCGGAACGTCAAGGATCTTGAACACGATATCCTGGGCAAAAACGCGGTCCCCGGGGATGACCTTCATACGCTCCGCCTCCAGACAGAAATGGGGCTCATCCCGTTCGCAGGTCGAAAAGATCCCGTGTTTCACATACAGCGGCTCCGTTTCCGTTTTCATGACCGTCCTTCCCTGGTAGTACCCTTCCTTGATCTGCGTTTTCCCCCGGGTGATCTTTCCGCGGTCCGTATCAAGATTGTATTCAAAAAGCCTTCCGTATACCGGTGCGTCGTCGCCCTGGATAAACTCCGGCAGCTGCCCGCTTGCACCGGGCATCGCGCAGAGAATATTCGTTTCCCAGTTGATCCTCATGGTATCCGCACGCAGCTTGATGTCCCCGTAAACCATCCGGGATCCAGGATAGATGGACATCCTGTCACTCTTCAGCTCGTAATGGGTTTCATCGCCCTGATAGCTTACGGTAGTATCCATTTCTTCATAGGAAGTGTCCGGACGGAAATTTCCCTGCACCTCAAAGACGGCAAAAATATCGCTTACTTTTCCGTTATCAAAGAACACCCGCACCGTATCGGAGGACATGTGGTTCAGCCCCTTGTACACCGAATCCCTGAAAACATGGTAATCCGAGCTCACCATTCCCGCCATGTCCATGAATTCCGGAGCGTCCTCGTGGTCAAATTGCATATAAAGATATTTTCCGTGCATTTCACTGGTCTTTTCCACCGTCTCCCCGCCTTTTTCCCGGAGATATCCCTGCTCATGCAGGGTCACCCGGGGCTGCACACTTGATTCCAGGGACCCCAGATGCTCCCGCCGGAAACCGAGCTGTATCTCCCGCGAATACATGTCGATCCGCTTATACTGAAGATGTGCATTCCCGTAAAAATGTACCGTCTGCGTCGAATCAAGGTAGAAAAGGGAATCGCACCAGGCGGCGGCGGAATCCTGCTTCACATATACACTGTCCCTGGCGATCAGCCAGCCGTCATCCATGTCTCCCTCAAGGCTTTCCGCAAAGACCTCAAAACGCCGGGTGCCGTCATCAAGGGTCTCGTAAACGGAAGCATCCCTGTGACCGTAGAAACGGTCCGTGTCAAGCCGGTATTCCAGCTCGCTGCCCCGCATGCTGATATGATTTACCGTGTCCTCCATCAGGGCGTTCCCGTACAGGAAGGCCCGCTCCTTATTCCGGTCAAAATACATGGAATCGGCACGGGCAAAGGAAATGCTGTCCGCGATCCTAACCTGCCCGTAGGCAAAATAGGTATCGTCGTCAAAATTGCCTTTCAGGGAACCGGCCGTAAAACGCCGGGAATCATAGTGGATGCGCACAGGCGTGCTGATATCGACCCCCTTGCTTTCAGTATTGTATTCCCCCTCGTCAAACCAGACGGTAACGCTGTCGTCGAAAATACGCACGTTCCCCTGCAGGCGCAGGAGATCCTGTTCGGGATACTGGAAGGCCCTGTCCGCATAAAGGTGCACGGCTCCCTGCTTCAAATGCACATCCTTGTCAAAGACGAGGTAATTACTTTTTTCACGGCTTTCGGTCTCGGAGGGATCCTCCGTCACTTTCTGCATCGTGCCGGCATTCAGCAATTCGATCGGTTCTTCGGCAAAAATTGCGGTGAAAAGAAAGCACACCAGGGCGGAAATGATCATCTGAATTTTTGGATTGCTGCGGTGCATGTGAATATCGTGTATTCCTGTCGGTATTAAATCTTTTAATATAAGGTCTTTTGCATGAAAAAAGAAGGCTGTTATCAGATTTGTATTTCCCGGTTAAACCGGAGAATGGATCAAGAACGTCTTCACGCATGCAAATTGTTTCAGGAATATGGAAAAAAGCTGTGTTTTACATAGAATTATCGATATTATTAGCCATGTTCCTGACGAGTGCAAATATCCTTCTTATTGAAAATGACAAGCGGGTGATCGACAGTATCAGACAGATCATCGGAGACCGTTACGCTCTCGATATTGAGACCCGCGGCCCCGACGCCGTCAAGAAAGCCATTTCAAAGGAATACGATCTCTATCTTATCGCGTACAGGCTTCCGGATATGTCCGGCGTCGATGTCCTTTCCGGGATTTTGGCAAGGTTCCCGGAAGCCATCTGCGTGATGATGGACCATGATCCGGACATTGACGCGATCATGAAGATCGCTCACATGGGCGGGTATGACTTTCTGAAGACACCGGTCCGGCATGAAAAACTGGAACGTGTCATTCTCCGTGCCTCCGAACGCCGCTGGTACATCCGGGAGGCACGCAGGTTAAAAGCTGAAAAGAACAAAAACCTGATCGCGATCTCCGAAGAGCAGTCACGCCTCCGCTCGGTGATCAATTCCATTGACGACGGCCTGATCATTACCAATCAGCGCAAGGAGATCATCTTCAACAATCCGCGCTTCCTGAATCTTATCGGCGTCCGGCGCGAGATCCCCGTCGGGGAGAAAATATTTGACATCCTCCCCCGCAAGTTACAGGAACAGATCACGAATGTCCTGGGCAACAGGAGTTCAAGCTGTTCCGTGAAGGAAGAGATCGTGATAGAACCCCCCGCCCGGCTGGTGGTGATGGCCAACACGACCCCCATCCTTGACGACAACGGCTATCTGCTGGGCGCGGTATCCGTTCTGCGCGACATCTCCGAGATCAAGGCGCTTGAACTGTCCAAGTCGGAATTCATCAATATGGTGGCGCATGAATTGAAAGCCCCGCTCGGCGCGATCAAAGGCTATCTTGAAATGGTCATTGACAGGGCGCTCGGCGATGACGAAGCGCGGTATCAGCAGTATCTTGAACGGAGCCTGGAGCGCAGCAACGCCATGCTCTCTCTCCTTCAGGACCTTCTGAATATTTTCCGGATGGATGCCCGCACCGTACACCGGGAGATCGAACGCCTTGACGGTGGAGCGTTGATCCGTGAAACGGCGGAGTTTTTCCGGGGAGAACTGCGGGAAAAACATATTACCCTCAGTATGGACATTGCCGGAAAAATATATATTCACGCCGACAAAGAAGAGATCCGGCGTGTGTTCACCAATCTGCTTTCAAACGCCATCAAGTACAACAAAGAAGGGGGTAGCATTCACATTACGGCAGAACGGCCCGGCGAGCATGCGAAATTTACGGTAAAAGATACGGGGATCGGGATGAAGGAAAAGGAAAAGGCGCATCTCTTCGAGGAATTTTACCGGGCGAAGAACCCCCATACGCGAAAGATCAGCGGCACGGGACTCGGGATGACGATCCTGAAAAAGATCCTCGACAATTACCACGGCAGGGTCCTTGTCGAAAGTGAATACGGGAAAGGCAGTACCTTCACCGTTCTGCTGCCGCCGGCTGAAAAATAAACATCCCTGTTCTTCTGTATATTATTTATTCGGGGCTGGTATTTTGCTTTACTCGTAGGCGCAGATCAGCTCCAGGATCGAATCCGTGATGCGTTCGGTCTCTTTCGAACTGAGAATATGTCCGTTCACCAGGAAGGAATAGACGACGTTCTCACCCGCTGCCGTTCTGGCATATCCGCTGAGTCCCCGTGTATTGGAGATCGTGCCGGTCTTTCCCAATACTCTGCCTTCCGCCGCCGTGCCTTTCATGCGGTTGCGCAGCGTCCCGTCCATCCCGGCGACGGGAAAGGTCTCCCGCCAGATTTCCTTCGTTTCACTATGGTACATGCCTTCAAGGATATTCACCAGGATCTGCGGGCTGATATAATTATAGCGTGTCAGGCCGGAACCGTCCGCATACACCCAGCTGCCCGGTTCAATGCCAAGATCCGTGAACAGCGAATCCATGATCTTCCTGCCGTCCTCCATATTCCCCAACCCCGTGTCCTTCCATGCGAGGGTGCGAGGCATGGTCTCCGCGTACATGTTCTGACTCCGTTTCATCATACGTGTCAGGATCTCCGAAAGCGGAACGGAATAGTAATGTGCCAGCTCCCGGTAGTCTTCATCTCCGGAGGCATGCTCCCAACTTCCCAGATCGTCGCAATCCGCCGCTTCGCCCGTGATACGGATCCCGCATTTCTCAAGGGTCTCTTTCAGGACCTGCACATAAAAACCTGTGGGATTGTGAATGGTCGGCGATAGCTCGAGTGTGTCCGCTCCCGCTCTCAGCCGGCCGCTGAAAACGATATCGTTCGTATTGGGCGCGCGGTCAAGGCGGATGCGCGTCCTTCCTTCATCGACGACCTCGATTTGGTCATGCAGGGTGTAATAGTCGCTGGGACAGTTCGGGATCAGGAGGACCTTTCCCCCGGGTACATCCGGAGCAACGATCTTCACATCCACATAATTCTCATTGAACTGCAGAGCACCGAACTGCGCGGCATACCAGGTCTGAAGATAATCCCAGGCCCAGCCCTCGCCGAGATGCACATCGTCATAAGCGTCGTCATCCCCGATGATGCCGCCTTCAATACGGGTGATCCCCTGTGCCTTCAGGCTGTCCGCCCAGGCGTGGAAAACGGCACGGGAGTCACCTCCCTGATATCGCTCGTACAGGGTGGGGTCCCCGTTGCTCCAGACAACAAGATCGCCGTAGAGGGTATTCCCTTCGATCTTTCCTTTCGTAAGCAGATGTGTTTCGTAACGAAAATCCGGGCCCAGGGCGATAAGCGCCGCCGCCGCTCCCGGGATCTTATTGTTGGAAGCGGGCATGAAAAGGCGCTCTGCATTTTGCGCATACCAGATCTCACCGTTGTCAAGCGATTTGATCAGCACCCCCCAGTGGGCATGCGCGAAAGCCTCGTCACGGACCAGTGCATCAACGGCTTTCATCATATCATTAAAGGCGGAAGGGCCGGTCTTTTTCACCGCCTCCGAAGTACCGCTGCAGGACACAAAAAAAAGCAGGGTCAGTAGTATCATACCAATACGTTTCATGTCAGCTCCTATTCATATTGTTTCATCACCGCACAAATGAAGACCAGTGCTTCCGTCTCCGAAAGATTGCGGTACTGATGTTTTTCATAAGCGTTCACCAGGCAAAAATCGCCCGCGGAAAGCGGATGCAATTCACCTTTTTCGTCCTTCAAAGCGCCCTCCCCTGAAATAATGTAATTTACATGTTCCGACGCATGGGAATGAAAAGGGGAATGACCGCCCGGTTCCAGGGTAAAGACCCTGAAAGAGAAATTCGGACTTTTTTCCGCTTTCCCGACAGGGATCTGACGGGATACGCCCCGCATTTCCTCCCCGTGAAGCCTTTCCCGGGGCACTTTCTTCAGGGATCTTATGATCATCGGACACCTTTTTTTAAAACGTGAATGAAAGTCCGAGCCCGACGGTCTCCTTGAACTGGATCCGCGAGCTGTAATCATGGTCATACAGCAGCTGGGTGCTGACACTTGCATTGAGGTATTCGTTGATCTTCATGGAGATCAGCACATCCCAGCTGACATCAATAAAATGAGGAGAATCGATATAATTGGAGAACAGTTCGCACTTGGTCTGCAGGGACACGTTCTCCACCAGCTCCTGACGGAAAGCGATCCTGACAAAACCGCCGAACTCCGCCCGCAGCTTTTTCCCGGATCAAGGCCGTAATTCCCCGACAGCGCGGTGTCCGCCACAAGGGTCATTTTCCCGCTCAGGGGGGCAAGCAGCAGACTGAAATGATCGCCGGCCTTGTATTCCGCACCGGTGGAAATCTGCAGGTACGCCGGCGCCGCAAAGGAAGAGACAAGGACCGAGTCGTAGCCGGGCATCATTTGTGTTTTAAACCCCAGTACGGAGGAATAACTCCAGTGTTCCGCGAGACGGTAACCGAATTTCGAGGAAAGCTCGATCCTGTCGTCGGTTTTCCGGGTCTCCTTTTCCTGTCTCAACAGACCGTAAGCCAGGTCCAGGTCATTGTCCCAGCTCAGCTTTTCCTTCTGATAATTCGCGAACATGCTCAAAAAGGTGTTCAGCGAAAGCGCGCTCTCACCCCCGCCCGACCAGTTACTGAGGGCGGTCTGTGAAAAATTGAAGGCTCCCTGTCCGCCCTTTTTCCATCCGGCCTCCGCATCGTCCTGAGCAACAAGCAATGCCGAGAACAAGAGGGATACGATCAACAATAAGACTTTTTTCATAAATATTTTTTCCAATTTTCTGTAAAATAGAAAATCCCTGTGAAAAAAACCACGGGATTTTTTTATTTCACCCGGACAATTTTTCGCTGACTGCGATATTAATCTTCCACCAGTGCTTCCATCTGTGAAACGATATCATTAAAAAGTTCCAGCGTTTCAGCGACCGGAGCGGGAGTGGACATGTCCACACCGGCTTTTTTCAGCAACGCGATGGGATAATCGCTGGCGCCGCTGCGCAGGAACTCCATATACTGTTCCATGGCACCCGGTTTACCGTCGATGACCCTGCGGCTCAGCGCGGTGGATGCGCTGATGCTGGTCGCATATTTGTAGACGTAGAACTGGCGGAAAAAGTGCGGGATCCGGCTCCAGGTACAGTGCATATTCCGGATCGAGCACCAGAACGTTGCCATCGAAAAGACTCCAGGATCTCGAAATAGGTCTCACTTAGCGTTTCCACAGTGAGCGGAACGCCCTGTTCGGCCAGGTGATGGGCTTCGCGTTCAAATTCCGCAAAAAGCACCTGGGTGTAAAGCGTTCCGAGAATATTGTCCGCCCACTGGTCCAGCAGGGAAAGCTTTTCGTTCTTGTCTTCGAGCGTTTCCAGCATATGGTCCATCAGGATATTCTCCAGGAAGGTGGAAGCGACCTCGGCGACAAAAAGCGCATAATTCGCCGTTGCATAGGGCTGCTCCTGGTTGGTGTAGTAGGAATGCAGCGAATGACCGAGTTCATGCATCAGCGTGAAAACATGGTTGCGGGTACCGTTAAAGTTCATCAGCATGTAGGGATGCGTATCATAGGTTTCCCAGGAATAAGCGCCTGAACGCTTGTTGCGGGTCTCGTAGACATCCACCCAGCGTGAATGCAGCGCCATTTTCGCATCCGCCTGGAACTGGGGTCCCATGACCTCCAGCGCATCAATGATCAGGTCTTTTGCTTCTTCATAACTGTATTTCTTATCGGATTCGGTCGGGGGACACTGGTATCATAGAGATGAAGTTCGTCCACGCCCATGATCTTTTTCCGCAATTCCATGTAACGTTCCAGGGGTCCGATATATTCATGCGCCGTCGCAATAAGATTGTCATAGACCTCAACCGGGCACATTGTCCGCATCGAGGGACATTTCTATGCAGCTGTCGTAGCCGCGGGCCTTTGCAAAAAAGATATCCTTTTTGACAGAACCCCGGTAGGTGGCAGCGCTGGTGTTCTTGAAATCATCAAAGGTGCCGTACATGCCCTTGAAGGCGGCGCGGCGCACTTCGGGATCCCGCGAGCGCAGCAAAGAAGAATAACGGGCATAGGAAAGCTCGATCAGGTCTCCGTCGTCATCCTTTACCTTCGGGGAATTCGATATCCGCCTGGGTCAGCGCCTCCCGGATGTTGCTGAACTCACTTCCCATGTTCGAGGCCATTGCCAGCAATTCCTCTTCACGCTCCGAGAGGATATGTTCCTTCTGACGCAGCATGTCATCAAAGATGTGACGGTAATCCCGAAGGTATTCGGAGGAATTCACAAAGCGGTTCAGCCTCCTTTCCGGGATCTCCTGGATCTCCGGCCAGAGGAAAGCCCGTTCCTGGTAAAAACGCTGGTTCAGTGCCGCAATACGGCTTGCCAGTGCCTGACTCGTGGAATTCTTCGTATCCTGGTCTTTCAGCAGATGCGCCGATACATACAGTTTATCAAGTATCCGTTCCAGTTTTTCGGATTCGCGGAGACATTCCTCGATATTTCCGGCCGAAACGTCCGAGTTCTGCCCTTGTACTCCTTCAGGTTCCCGATATTTTTCTCGACATAGCTGAAGTCTTTTTCCCAGGCATCGGTATCTTCGTATATGTCCCCGAGATCCCAGCGATACTGCTCTTCGATCTCACTGCGGGTGGGGATACGTTTTGCATCCGGAGGCACTTCGCCGGCAGGTGCCGTCTGGAACGCAAATACCATCGACAGAATGAAAAGAATGCTGCGTTTCATATTACTCCTTTTTGTCATACAGTGTTCAACGACTACGAAGCGGTAATATAATCATTTTCCGCGATCATTTTCCAATAAATTATTTTTTTAATAAATTCTTTTGGGATTGTCCGCATATTTTTATAATATTTAAGTTCTTTTTTACCTGAATTTTAAATGATCGGAGGTTCGCATGAAAACAGATATTCTTATTATCGGGGGTTTTGCCGCCGGGCTCGTTGCGGCCATGACCGCAAAGAGCAATTATCCGGACAAAGACGTCACTGTCATCCGGCGCGAGGAAAAGGTCATGATACCTTGCGGTATCCCCTACATTTTCGGAACAATCGGCAGCAGCGACAAGAATGTCCTTCCCGATGCGGGACTGGAAAAGCTTGGCGTCAATATCATGGTCGGCGAAGTGGTCTCCCTTGAACGGAAAGCAAAAAGCTGTCAGCTAAAAGGAGGAGGAACGATCAGCTATGACAAACTGATATTCGCCACCGGTTCCCTGCCCTTGGTCCTGAAATCCATCAGGGGTCATGATAAGGAGAATGTCTTTACCGTACTGAAAGACAAGGTCTACCTTGACGCGCTGCACAAAAAGCTGAACGACCTTAAAAAGGTCATCGTGATCGGCGCGGGATTCATCGGTGTGGAGATCTCCGATGAATTCAAAAAGAGCGGAAAGGATGTTACGCTTGTTGAAGTACTTCCCCATATCATGGGTACCGCATTCGATCCGGAATTTTCCGCTTTTGCCGAAGAGAAACTGCATGAACGGGGGGTCAAGGTCCTGACGGGCACCGCCGTGAAAGAGATCAGCGGTGACAAAGCCGTCAGCGGCGTTGTTCTGGACAACGGCACCAAACTTGACGCCGATGCGGTGATCATGTCCTGCGGATATAAGCCCAACACGGAACTTGCCGGAAAATTCGGACTGAAGCTGAACGAATACGGTTTTATTCATGTGGACCGCTATATGCGCACCAGTTATGAGGATGTGTTCGCTGCAGGTGACTGTGCGGAAAAACGGGATTTTTCCACGGGAAAGCTGAGCAAGATCATGCTGGCCTCCACGGCCTGCGCCGAAGCCCGTGTTGCGGCACTGAATCTCTACGGGCTTTCAACGGTCAACACCTTCCGCGGAACGATCGGCATCTATTCAACGGCGATCGGCGATACCGCCTATGCCGTTGCCGGCTTGACCGAGTCCATGGCCCGCGATGACAATTTCGATGTGGTCACCGGTACCTTTGCCGGTGTGGACCGTCATCCCGGCTGCCTGAAAGACGCGTCCAAACAGATCGTCAAGCTCATTGTACAGAGAAAAAGCGGAGCCGTGCTCGGCGGAGAGGTCTACGGCGGCAAGAGTGCCGGCGAACTGATCAACGTCATTGGCTTTGCCATTCAGGCAGGTATAACGCTGAACGACCTGCTTGTTGCCCAGATCGGCACCCAGCCGATGCTTACCGCCTCACCGGCCGCCTATCCGCTTATCAAGGCCGCTGAGATATGCGTAAAGCAACTAAGTAAGGGCTGATAACAAGGCCACTCCATCAATACAGGGCGGTCCTCTGGACCGCCTTTTTCTTTTTGAAAAAAGTGTGCAACTCATTGACATCTGACATGTATAAGAGTAAATTGGAAGGTTCTTTGATATTGGGGGCGTAAAGGTTTCGACAAGGCGGAAAGGTCGTCGTGCAAGCGTGCCGTGGTGTTCAGGAATCCACGTAAATCAACCTGAGATTCCATTTAAATGCAGATAACTTTGCATACGCTGCGTAATTAAACCCGCAGCCGTTCACCCGGACTTTGTCTGTGGGTCCGGGATGAGCGCCGTGTCACAGGCTCGCAGTGTTCACCGGTCATGTGAGCGCTGTTAAAAAACCATGACCTGCTCCGTTCCGGCTTTTGGTTTTTGAACCGGAACGGAAAAGACCTTCAATCACCTACGCACGTAGAAAACAGGATGGTCTCTGCTTTGGACCCGGGTTCGATTCCCGGCGCCTCCACATTCCGCCCAAAGGGCGGTGTATGCCCTGCGTCATTTGACGCAAGAAGCACAAAGCACGGGCATACTCAATATAATTTAAATCCCCATACCCTTTACGAACACGGCTTTTATCGCCGGTGTTCGATTTATTTCATTTCGCTCAGGTTTTTCTCTGCCGAACGTTCACTTGCTTTTACACATGATCTTACATGCGCTTGTGAAACAGGAAAGGTCACACGGGGCATTCGCTATGGAAACCCTTCAGGGTACAATGCTCAGGTTCACGCAGCAGGGATAGACAAAACTCTCTTCATCATAGACAGTCGTATCATTTTTAAAACATTCCCAGTCTTCGATCAGCCGGGAGACCCTGGCAGTATAGACTTCCAGTGAATCAGGATCAAATACGTCAAAAGGACAATGGGAAAGGAAATCATTTTCGTCGTCATCACCGGTACTCACCTGGATCTCGGTACGGCCCACACGACCGGGTTCCCAGTGACCGGGATTCCCGATGATATCACCGGTCCTAACCGTATCATCCAATGCAAATCGCGGATTCGTGATATGATCGTAGATAACTTCCAGGTCGGAACCCGGCAAACGGGTCCGCAACGCATAATCTCCCGTTTCTTCCTGAAGCTGCAGACGGTCTACTACTCCGCCGGTAAGGGCAAATATTTCTGCCTCGGGATGGAGGTGATACTCAAAGGTGGGATTGTTCTTTGCTGAAACAACACCTGCTTTTTCGATCGTATTCTCTCCGAATTCGAGGATGGGTTTTTCTATCCTGTCACTGAAAACAAACGCGCCGGCCCTGCCGGAGACCGAATCGTAGGGAGCGAATTCAACTCCCAGGTTATGGATATACTGCTCGATCTCTCCTTCTGTTTCTTCTCCATCATCTTGTCCGTCCCCGGATGCATCTTCCTCTTCCTGATCATCATCTCCGGGAGGAAAGAAACTCAGGTCACAAGCGGTAAACGTTCCGGTAAGACCAACAATCAATAATGTACAGACCACCGTGTATATCAAGCGGAATCTTTTCATGAATAACATATTTACCTTCCTTGACACATAAATTCATTCCAGGAATTGCTGGTTTTCGTCAATGCCATAAGCATGTTCCGGATATTCTCTTCCTGTCAATTGACTTTTTATATCTCATTATATACTTCGCAATCTTGCATGTTTCTGATACGATTTATCTTTAGCCGGACCTACGGCCTTTCGGCGAGTGCTTTCAGTATTGTTCTGATGTCATCCGGGGAATCAACGCGAAAACGGGCCTCTGAGATCCCGCTGCCGACCTTCACCGACCAGGCATCTTCAGGCAGAACATTGAACATGTCCTCATCGGTCCAGTCATCCCCCGCTGCAAAGATAAAATCCCATTCCTCCGCATTCAGCCATATGGATGCCGCACGGCTTTTGTTGACCGTGGTGTCCTTGATCTCTATCACCTTGTTTCCCAGAAGCAGGCCGATATTGAGGTTGCTGGTCATATCTTCGAGCGCATCCTTCAGTTCATTCACCCGTACGGCGGCCAGCTCCGGCTCACAGCGGCGGTAATGCCATGCCAGCGAATAGCTCTTCTCTTCAATAAAAGATCCCGGGGTCCTCGCCGTATGCATTTCCAGTATGGGCCGGATGGTCTCTTTCCACTCGTTGCTCAACAGCTCCAGGCGTTTCCATTCCCCCTTTGTTTCACGGATCCACATCCCGTGCCCGGCGATAAGATTGATGGGGAGCGATCCGAACCATTCCTGAAGGGTATCCCTGTCGCGGCCGCTGATGATGACGAGGGTGTTCTTGTCATCGGCGATAAATTTTTCCAGCAGTCCGGTGACCGTTTTATCGGGTTTCGCCTCTTCGGGCTTTCCTTTAAAGCCCGTCATCGTGCCGTCGTAATCCAGAAGGAAAAGCCGTTTCCCCGCTGCCTGCTTTGCACGGACGATCTTTTCAAGGGTCCTGCGGTTCACCTTGATCAGCGAACTATAATCCTGCTTTTCCTTTACCTCGTTCAGCTTTTTCAGAAAATCCCCGGCCCAGAATTCCACATTGTAATGACGGAGACGCTTGTGCATGACCTTATTGCGGGAGACCTTCTCGTTCTCCGGCATTTCCAGGGCGGTTTTCAGGCCGCTGGCCACTTCGGGGATATTGTTCGCGTTCACGATCACCGCTTCGCCCAGCTCACTGGCCGCGCCGGCGGTCTCACTCAGGACCAGCATTCCGCCTTCGTCGGCCCTGGCGGCAACGTATTCCTTCGCGACCAGGTTCATACCGTCACGGAGAGGCGTGACCAGCAGGACATCGGCCGCAGAATAGAACGCGACAAGGCTTTCAAATCCGAAGGAACGGTAGAAGAACCAGACCGGCATCCAGCCGATGGTGCCGTGCTCTCCGTTCGTATTGCCGACCAGTTCCTCGATCTCACGCAGAAGCTCGCTGTAGGTCTCCACCTCCGTCCGGGAAGGTGCCACGATCAGGATCATGGTCACTTTTTCACGGTACTGAGGATTACTGCGCAGCAGTTCCGAAAATGCCCGTATTCTTGCCGGAATGCCTTTGGTGTAATCCAGCCGGTCGACCGACAGGACCAGTTTCGAACCCTGCGCCTTTTTCAGGACCTCCTGCTTTTCCTTTTGTACGGATTGTTTCCCGTGCGCCGCATGATAGCGGTCATAATCGATACCCATGGGAAAAACATCCGCTTTTACCATCCGGTTGCCGACATGGAGATATCCCAGGTTATGTTCAAAACCCAGGATACGGCGCACACTGCTTAAAAAGTGGCGCACATAATCATAGGTGTGAAATCCGATGAGATCCGCGCCCAGCAATCCGTGCAGGATCTCCTCCCGCCAGGGCAAAAGCCGGAAAAGTTCATAGGAAGGGAAAGGAATGTGTAAAAAGAAACCGATGCTGGTATCCGGAAATTTTTCACGTATCATTTGCGGCAAAAGCATCAGCTGGTAATCGTGCACCCAGATGGTGTCACCGTCCTCGATAATGTCCCCGAGCCGCTCGAAGAATTCCCGGTTCACCTTCCGGTAAGCCTGCCAGAGGGGATGAAGGTATACGATCTCGTCCGTGAAATAATGGAACATCGGCCAGATCGTGCGGTTGCAGAAGCCGTAATAATAGTCGTCGATGTCCTTCTGGAGAGAGAAAACCGGTATGTTGTGGTACTTGTCGCGCAATTCCCGTTCAATTTTTTCTTTTTCCCTGCCGGTGAGCGTCTCTTCCGGAAGTCCGCACCAGCCCACCCACAGGCTTTCACCTTCTTCGTGCACGCTTTTCAGGCCCGTGGCCAGTCCGCCGATACTGGGTGCGTATTTGAGCCGTCCGCCGCTGCGGCTGATCGTGACGGGAAGGCGGTTTGATACGAAAATCGTTTTACTCATGAGGCTTCCCAACTTGATTTACATTGTGTATATGTTCAATGTTCTTTAAGATCTTCTCGTTCTTGTCCACCCCGGTCTCCGTAAAGGTGATGGCCGCATCGATAAGTGAAAGATGCGAATAGCCCTGCGGGAAATTCCCCAGCAGACGTTTTGTCTCAAAATCCATGTCCTCGCTGAAAAGTCCCAGGTGATTGGAATAGGAAAGCAGCTCATCAAGAAGTTCCCCGGCCTCCTTCTGCCGGCCGATCTGGGACAGCGCTTTCACCATCCAGAAACTGCAGACCGTAAACGCCGACCGGGGTTCCCCGAAATCATCTTCATCTTTATAGCGGTACATCAGACCGTCGCGGCCGAGTTCTTCCCGGATCCTTTCCACGGTGGAGACAAATTTCGGATCTTTGGCATCGATAAAGCCGTAACTGGCCAACAAAAGATTTGCCGCATCCATGCTGGTACCTCCGTAGGTCTGGGTAAAAGCGCCGATCCGGGGGTTCCACCCCTTTTCCATGATATCCTTGCGGATGGCGTCGCGTGTTTTACTCCACTTTTTTTCGTAGGATCTGCAACCCAGCATTTTTGCCAGTTTCACACCGCTGTCCATTCCCACCCAGGAAAGGACTTTCGAAAACACGAAATGCCGGTTCAGGCTGCGGAACTCCCAGATGCCGCGGTCCTTTTTCTCCCAGTTCTTCTCCACCGAGCGCACAAGGGTGCGTGCGACCGTCCATAATTCCTCGGCACGTTCCACGTCATTGCTGAAAAGTTTGAATGCCTTGTAGATCACCTCCAGCAGCACTCCGTATATGTCGTTCTGCTTCTGATGATAGGCGGCATTGCCGATCCGCACGGGTTTTGAGCCTTCGTATCCCTCCAGCCAGGGAAGTTCACGCTCGGTAAGGCGCTTTTCTCCCCGTATGCCGTACATGATCTGGATCTTCTCGTCCTTGTAGGGAATCACATCGATAATAAAGCGCAGAAAACGCTCCGCAACATTGAAATGCCCGGTGCTGGTTAGCACGGTGATCACCATGGAGGCATCCCGGATCCAGCAAAAGCGGTAATCCCAGTTCCTCTGGTGACCGATGCTTTCCGGGAGCGAGGTCGTCACCGCCGCAAGAATGGCGCCGGTCTTCTGAAAACTCAGCAGTTTCAGGGTCAGCGCACTTCGTATGATGGCCTCGTGGTAATGGGTGAAACGCACCGTGCGCTGTACCCAGTCCAACCAGTATACCTTGGTGCGCTGGAGTTCCAGGTTGATCGTCTCAAGGTTCTGCCTGAGTAATTTCTGATTGTAGCTGATGATGAAATAACAATTCCCGGTCAGCGTATATTGCTTTTTTTCCAGAATATATTTCTGCGGAACATTGCCGTAAAGATAAACGGATTCATATTTACCGTTCGTCGACCAGCTTTTAATATAGTCACGGTGCGGTTTGGTCTCGGTCGGATGCTTTGCATAGGCAAGTGCCGGCTCGTAATCAAAATGGAGTACCGGCTTTCCCCTGATAAGGCGGATATAGCGGATCACATCGGAGGGACATACGTAATTGAGACGGTCGTTCTTGTAACGCGGCATAAAGTCAAGCACTTCGAATTCCCCTCCGGGGTTTTGAAATGCGTCCGCAGGATACAGGTGTGGTATATGTAATCCTGCGAAATTTCCGCTTTTTCGCCGGCGTCGATGCGGAATGCTCCGCCGCGCTCTTTGTCCAGCAGGGACGCAAATACCGATGAGGAACTGAAATCGGGGAAGCACAGCCATTCCAGGGATCCGGTATCCGAGACCAGCGCCGCGGTCTTACAGTTCCCGATGATCCCGTAATTCATATTATCTGTCATAGATACCTGTTCGTTTTAGTAAATAATAACGGTTTGATCTTGTCGTTGAAGCACCTATACATTCGCGTTCCCTTTATCCTACATTAAATCCGAACCTTTATCAAGCATAAAAATATGCATTCCCGTTCAAAGTGTCAACGCGGAAATACCGGATGCTTTTTTCGGAAACAACACAGGCGGTCCGCATCCCGTGATTTTTCTTATAAAAGACCGGAAATATTCTTATATTCGTGCAGATCCATTATAAAGCAGGTGAAGGATTGCGGTGCATATTATCTGGCAACAATGATTTTTCAACACAAAGCGGACATGAGGTGTAAAATGGCACGGTTTTTAAAAAAGAAGCATGTCCCCGCGGGCAATATTCCCGGAGAACCGGTTTTTATCGGGGAAAAAAGGACCGATGTGACGGAGATGCATGTCATCGACTATGATGCGGAGCATGTCGGGGAGGCCCG
Source organism: Fidelibacterota bacterium (assembly GCA_034520235.1). GTDB lineage: Bacteria > Fidelibacterota > Fidelibacteria > Fidelibacterales > Fidelibacteraceae > M50B103. The sequence goes on along the minus strand of JAXHNS010000001.1, from coordinate 643,529 downwards.
GCCGGACAATATTGACGCCCTCTTCAAATACCGTAAAACGGATTCGGTGACCTGGATCAATATTAACGGGGTGCATGATACGGAACGTATCAGGACAATCGCAGAGGGTTTCGGCGTGCATGTGCTGATCACGGAAGATATCGTTAATACGGACCAGCGGCCAAAAATGGAGGAATACGATGACCACCTCTTCTTTGTTGCAAAAATGATCAGTTATGATAAGGAATTAAAGCGCATTCATGCGGAACAGCTGAGCATGGTCCTTGGGAACAATTTCCTGATCACCTTCCAGGAACGTCCCGGCGACGTTTTTGAAACGGTGCGGGAGCGGATCCGCAGAAAGAGGGGGCGCATCCGTGAATGCGGTGCGGATTATCTCGCCTATGTCCTGATGGATACCGTGATCGACAACTATCTTTTCCTCATGGAACATCTCGGAGAACAGATCGAGGATCTTGAGGAGGTCCTTCTCGGCAACCCCGACAAGAACACACTGGGCGCGATCAACGACTTCAAGCATGAAATGAATTACCTGCGAAAGTCCATCCGGCCCGCAAAGGAGTTCATTCTGCACCTCAGCCGCCTGGATTCAGATCTTATCCAAACGAAAACCCGCCCTTTCCTGAAAGATCTGCTTGATATCGCCACCCAGGCGCTGGAGGCGGTGGACACATACCGGACGATGCTGACCGATCACCTTGAGATCTACAAAAGCAATGTCAGCAATCGCCTGAACGAGATCATGAAGGTGCTCACCATCTTCTCGGCGATCTTTATTCCCCTGACGTTTATTGCAGGTGTTTACGGAGCGAATTTTGTTTATATGCCCGAACTGAACTGGCCGTATGCGTATCCGGTCTTCTGGGGCGTACTGATCACAGTAGCCCTGGTCATGCTGCGCTTTTTCAAACGCAAAAAATGGCTGTAAATGCAGTAAAAGCGTTGCGTTGTTGGGGCGTGTGGCATGGGGCGTGGGGCATGGGGCGCGGGGCGTGTGGCATGGGGCGTGGGGCGTGGGGCCTGCCCGTCGCAGCTCCGGCAGAAGCGAAACAAGGCTTCCCGGCATCTTCGCATCCTGGCTTATCCGCTTACTTCATCAACACAATCTTCTTTACATTCACGGCATCATTCACAATGATATGCACGAAATAAATTCCTGTGCTGAGGTTTGCTCCTTTGATCTTCAGATCGTGGGAACCGGCAGTTATAATACCCTTATGCAGTTCCCGGACAGGATGTCCGGCGATGTCGTAGAGTGTTGCGGAGACCACGGCATCCTTTGCCAGGTTCAGCGGCACGATCGTGACGGGATTGAAGGGATTCGGATATGCGGAACCGATATTGCAATCCGGAGTCACACCCCAACCTCAGGCCTGAACCTCGACCTCAGGCCTCAGGATGTTTCGTTTCTTTACCCTGGTAATTCACATCCGCCAGCAAATATGTATATGATCTTCCCGGGATCACATAGTGATCGGTATGGCGGTACTCCTGCGGTTCGCTGGTCGTGCCCGCGCCTTCGATCCTTGCGATCATCTCTCCGTTTCGACGTATCCTGAACGCCGTATTCTCGGTCTCGGTCTCTGTGCGCCAGGTAAGAATGACCTTTCCCCCTTCCTGTTCGGCCGTAAAATATGCGAGCTCTACGGGAAGCGCCGTATCCGTGCCGTTCTCCCAGTCCAGAAAGGGATACCCGGCGTTGATCTCTCCTCCCGTATCGAGATCCCAGTAATCCTCGCTGCCGTTCGTACTTTCCCCCGCAAGGTCCCAGCCCGCGGCGCTAAAGGTCGGTGCGCTTTTCATTTCGGACGTCGTTTTCCCGGTACCCGCAGCACTTCCGGACTGCCCCGAGCTTTCCGTATCCCAGAACGACGCCGTGACCGTGGCAGCTGGCATTGGCTCTTCTTCGGCTGCATCTCCTACCAGTCCCCCACATTACTGCTGCCGGCTACGGCACCTGTTGAATAACTGTCATCGATCGTACTTCCTCCGAGCGCACTGCCCACCAGACCGCCTACGTTCGCACTACCGTCCACACTCCCCCGGGCATAACAATTTTGTATGGATGAACCCAGACTTCCGTTCAATCCGCCGGCATGATCACCGCGGCCTGCGACCGATGCGGTGGAATAGCTTTGACTGATCGTACCGTTGGCGGTCTGACCGACCAGTCCACCCACAAAATCCGTGCCGCTGACCGAGCCGGTTACGTAACAGTTACTGACATTACCCGATTCAACATATCCGACCAGCCCACCAGTGCTGTGAGCTCCGGTGATGCTGACATCGATCATTCCCAGGTCCGAGACCGGGCCGCCATCCAGCTGGCCGATAAAACCCGTATAATTTTCAGAAGGCCGGTTAACGGTCAATCCGGTGATCGTATAGCCTCCCCCGTCGTAGGCACCCAGAAAGTTATTGGCATTCGTCCCGGCCGGCGAAAAACCCGCGCCGCCGTCCCAGGCGGCTGTCGCCGCAGCGTCGATATCGGTGATCTGTTCAACATCACTGCTCCAGCTGCTGCTGTTGGCGGAAACCCAATGCAGCTGATTCAGGCCGTTGATGCGGTAAGGTATTGTACTCCCGTTCCCTTCCGGCATCTGATTGTCCCTCACCCAGTCGCTGTTGTCCATATTGTTTAGCGTTCCCGTATTCGTTCCCGCATTATCGCTGAGTGATGTTCCGCTGCTTTCCGTCATCCGGTAATATGCCACAAGTCCGCTTTCGCTGCTTACATCCTCACACATGAATTCACGGATCTGACTCTGTGTGCGGGCCGTACTCCACACCCGCAGTTCATCGATCCCGCCGTGAAAATGCGGACTCCCGGAACTGCGGTTGTCACGGCCGATGCGGTGCGTTGCGGTGAAGCTGAGGTCCGGCCCGCAGCCCGGGTTCTCGAATTCAAGCACCCCGTCCACATAGCCGCGCAGGTAATTGTTCGTTTCGTCCCGCACAAAGGCCACGTGATGCCAGCTATTGTCCCGCAGGTCTTTGCTCCCGTACACATCCGGCTCTCCGTTCCACCACATGCGTATCTGTCCGTCGTTATGCACTTCCCAGCCGGCATTCTGTTCCGAATTGTAATTTCCAGGATGATGCCCACCCGTTCGTCTGCTACGAGATCGGCGCTTCCGACTTCGGGGACCTTTACCCACATTTCCACCGTATTACTGCTGCTACCTATCGTCAGTATCTCTGAGAGCTGTACATAATCATCGATCCCGTCAAACTGCAGCGCACTGTTCGCGAGCAGTATCTGAACACATACGGCGGTCATTATTGCGGTCTTCATGGTTTTTTGCATACGGTACATTCCTTTCTGTCACAATTCTGCATTGCGGCACAGGGCCATGTTCTTCGATCCGATATTGATTAAGCGAATGAACTCCCTCTCCTTCCGCATAATCACAAGCGAAAAATGTACAAAATTTTTTATGGTTTGAAAAGATGTATCAAAAAATACTTACTCCCCAGGAATCCCTCCGATCCGGCAGGTTTTCAGACCATTTTACTTCGTTATGATCTCAGATCCCTGTCTTCCGGGTCCCGTAACCTTCCGCGGACATAGTAGCGGCGGGTCGGATATGCCAGCTCGATATTTTTTTCCCGGCTGAATGCATCGAGCATTGCCTCCCATATCTGGTGCTCGCTGGAGCGCCGCTGACGGGGATTGACCAGAAAGCGGATCGTCAGCATGACCCCGCTTTCCTTGACGGCGGTATAGACGATGGGAGTAAGTTTATTATACTGAATAAAATATTTTTGCGCCGCTTTTCGGATCTGCTGCTGGGCGCCCTCCGAGAGATGCATCACGTTCTTGTTGGCGATCTCCTCCAGAATCTGCTTGGCCTTTCTCCAGTTGCTCTCAAAGGTGATCAGGATGGGGATCTCATTCCAGATATACTCAAATCCTATCTGATAATTGGCCAGAGGTTCGCGGAGGGCCTTGCTGTTGGGAATATGGATGATCCTTCCGGTACTCTGATCCGCGTCCACCCAGTTGCCACACTCCACAATGCTGAACTGCAGGATGCGGATATCGATCACGTCACCGATGATATTCTGCACCTCGATGCGGTCCCCCGCCTTGAAGGGTTTCCGGGACACAATAAACGCCCATCCCGCCAGGTTGGCGATGGTATCGTGCATCGCGATCGCAATTCCCGCACTCGCCAGACCCAGGATGGTCGTCAGGGAACGCAGTCCCTTGACCCAGATCGAGCCGATGAATATGATGATCAGGACAGTGTAAATATAAAGCACTGCCCGGCGCCAGTGATACGCCTTCATATCGTCCTGAATACGTTTTCTGACGGCATAGTTCCCCAGGAAACGGATAATGGTCAGGATCACTAAGACCGTGAGGCTCACGATAAGTTTTTCAATGACCTCCGGTGAAATTTTCAGATATTCACTCAACATTTTCATCGCGACCTTCCTTTATGTATACTGCACGTACATTATACTGCAAAATAATGATCAATGAAAATATTTTTTGCTCTGATAGATTTTTCGGGAATACCTGAAAATGCGCATCTATGCACCGCAAATAAAAAAGGCTGCCGGAGCAGCCTTTTCTAAAGTGAGTAAAACAGCCTCTATTTGTCTTTTTTCAGACAGAGGAACCAGTCGAGGCAGTATTTGCCTTCTTCTTTCTTGGCGACGCGCTCTTTGGCGGCTCCGCAGGACCCCGGGTCGGGATGATCACGTCATCACCCGGCTGCCAGTTCGCGGGCGTAGCCACGCCGTCCTTGTCGGATTTCTGCATTGCCAGGATCAGGCGTTTGATCTCATCCATATTGCGGCCGTTCGACAGCGGATAATAGATCACGGCGCGGACCTTTGCGTCCGGGTCAATAATAAACACGGCTCGCACCGCCTGGGTGTTGGAGGCATTCGGCTGCATCATCCCATATTTTTTGGCAACGTCCATTCTCAGGTCCTCGATGACCGGAAAGTTTACCTCGACATTCTTCATGCCCTTGTATTCGATCTTTTCATTGATGGTACGCAGCCAGGCGATGTGGGCGTAAAGGCTGTCGATGGACAGGCCGATCAGCTCGGTATTCAGCGCCTTGAATTCTTCCTGCATCTTTGCAAAGGTCATGAATTCCGTTGTGCACACCGGGGTGAAATCTGCGGGGTGGCTGAATAAAATGACCCATTTCCCCTTATAGTCTTCGGGAAAACTGATATTTCCCTGGGTTGTCACTGCTTCAAAGGCAGGAGCCTTATCGCCGATCAGCGGCATTGAATACGTTTCTTTTGTTAATTCTTCCATGGTAGTCCCTTTCGTTTTGATATTCACTTATACTTTCTTTTCATTCTTACATCTCTTGCCTCTTCTCACTGCAAAAAGCCCGGTATGCTGTCTCTTGTTTTTATGGGTCCTCTTTTTCCCGGCAATGCTTGCAAAGCCCGCGGAACTCGATAAACATTTCATCCACCTGATGGTCCATATTCTGCTCTCCCCATTCCAGGAACCTCTTCAGGGTCCGTATTTTCCACATCATAGACATTGCCGCATTTCACACATCGAAAGTGCGCATGCGGATGCGTGCTTGCATCATAACGGTCGAAGGTACTCCCGGAGCTCAGCCTGACGATCCTTTCCTGTGCTTCCAGGATACTCAGATTCCGATAGACGGTTCCCATGCTCAGAGAGGGAAATTCCGGTTTCAGACGGTCATAGATCCAGGTTGCCGTCGGATGGGAGTGCGTGGAACGCAGCAGCTCGAGTATCCGCTCCCGCTGCCTGCTTTTCCGGTATGTTTTTTGTTGCTTCATCTTGCTGCCTTATTAATAATCATTCCGATTATTATTTATAGGATACGATATCCGTTTTCCATTGTCAAGGGATTTATTATCAATATGCAGAGAAAAAAACAGCGATCCAGGGTCGCTCCGGTCTTAGGTCGTTGCGCATACTGTCGTCCTTGCCAGGGGTTTTATCAGGGAACCGATACCCGTGCCGGGAGTCCGCCCTGAGAAAATTCCCGCTGCATTCTGCGCTGATTATTCACTTGACATTGACCGGGCCATTTAATATGATCTTATACGAATGATTCGTGTTCCAACTATATACTTGAAAGTAAAATGAATGAAAAACAGAAACTGCCCCGTCCTGAAATAGGTTGACACAAAGAAGGAGAAAGCGATGTCAACCATGAAGATGTATCGTTACAGCGAAGCCTTTAAACAGCAAGTCGTCAAAGAGATCGAGGAAGGCACATTACGTATTGCAGAGGCGGCCCGAATGTATGATATTAGTGTAGCCGGTATATATAAGTGGCTGCATAATCTTGGGAAAGATCATTTGATCGGGAAGGTGGTTTATGTGAAAAAGCGCAATGAGCTGGACAAGATCAGAGAAATTAGAGTTAGAGAAGAAGCAGTTGGAGGCGGCATTAGCGAAGTCGCATTTATCTGTATTTTGCCTGGAGTCGATGATTGAGGCAGCGGAGAAGGCATACGGGATAGACATTAAAAAAAACTCTGGTATAAAAGCATCGAAGAAGGCAGAAAACGAATGAGCAAAGAGAAAATACGCTTCAACATAGGCCAAATATGCGGGTATTTCGGTTATAGCCGTCAAGGTTACTATCGGCACAGGCAGCTGGAGCGGGCTCGCCGTACAGAAGAAGAACTGGTCGTTACTGCTGTGAAAAACATTCGTAGAACACAGCCTCGGGCCGGCAGCAGAAAGCTTAAGAACATGCTGAGCAGCCAAGGAATAGACATCGGCCGTGACCGTTTGTTTGACATGCTAAGGGCCAAGAGGATGCTGGTAGAAAGACACCGTGCATATCATAAGACAACGAACTCGCTGCACGGTTTCGGATATCATCCCAATTTGATCAAAGACCTAGAAATACGGCGTTCGGCGCAGGTATATGTATCTGATATCACCTACATCCATACTCTCGAGGGTTTTATATACTTATCCTTGGTGACGGACCATTACTCGCGCAAGATCGTGGGATATAACCTGAGCGAAAGTCTGAGTGTGGAAGGAAGCCTCAAGGCATTAAAAATGTCACTTAAGCATGTTAAGAACCCGCAAACGCTGATCCATCACTCAGACCGGGGTATACAATACTGTAGCAAAGCGTATACGGATATGCTTCGGAATCACGGTGTAAGCATCAGCATGACAGAAGAGGATCATGTTTATGAGAATGCACTGGCAGAGCGCGTAAACGGTATACTCAAAGATGAATTTTATCTTGGGCAAACCTTGCGCTCTAAAACAATAGCGCATAAATTAGTACGTGACTCTATTAGGATTTACAATCAAAAACGTCTGCATATGGCACTAAATTACCATACCCCCGACAGTGTATTTTATGCAGCTTAATCTGTCAACTATTTTAGGACAAGACAAACATCCCCCGCTATGAATACAGAATAATCCACTCACTCCGCCGCATCTCTCGTTCGGTGGGGATCCATTCCCGGAAACTCAATGCCAAGTTCGGGCTCACCACCCCCCAGCTCATATGCCTGGACGTACTGGCAAAAGCGAATAAAATGATCCTCAGGGACCTTGCCAGAAAGATCAATCTCGGCGAAAGCACCGTCAACGGCATCGTCGACCGTCTGGAAGCAAAGGATTTTCTTGTCCGCAGACGTTCCGCCGAGGACCGCAGAAAGGTGTATCTTGAGATCACCGAAGCAGGCAGGGAAATGATCCGGAAGACCCCTCCGCTTCTGCAGGATAAACTTTCCGCATCCCTTTCCGGACTGAGTGATGCGGAAAAGCGAACCATTACGGAGTCCCTTGAGCGGCTTGTAGAACTTATGGGAGCCGAAGATCCGGATCCTGTAAAGGAAAATTACCGTAACACAAAAAGCTGGAGACATGATGATATCCGAACAACAAAAAAGCATCCTTAAAGAAATAGACGGCGGAAAGCTGAGCAACTGGATGGACTGGAAATGGCAGGTCCGCCACAGCGTCCGGGACCTGGAGACTTTCGAACGACTGCTGGACATCAACGTACCGGACACCATCCGCGAACAGTACAAGCAGATCACCTCCAAATTCCCGATGTCGATCACACCCTACTATCTCTCCCTGATCAATACGGACAATCTGGAGAACGACCCTATCTTTAAACAGAGCTTTCCCGTTATTGATGAGCTGAAAGTGTTAAAGACCGATATGTCGGATCCCCTGAGCGAAGACAGGGACAGCCCCGTGCCCGGCATTACCCACCGTTACCCTGACCGCGTACTTTTCCTGGTCAGCAACACCTGCGCCATGTACTGCCGGCACTGTACCCGTAAGCGCCGCGTCGGGGATCAGGACAGCATCCCCGGGAAAGCACAGATACTGAAAGGCATTGAATATATCAAAAAAACCCCGCGTATCCGTGACGTACTGCTGAGCGGCGGAGATCCCTTCCTGCTTTCCACCAAATACCTGGACTGGATCATGACCGAGCTGCGAAAGATCGACCATGTGGAGATCATCCGCATCGGTACCCGGACCCCGGTGGTCCTTCCCTACCGTATCACGGATGAACTTATCAATATGCTGAAAAAACATCAGCCGGTCTGGATCAACAGCCATTTTAACCATCCCCGCGAGATCACGAACTCCTCGAGAACCGCACTGAAAAAACTTGCGGACGCAGGTTTCCCGCTCGGCAACCAGTCTGTGCTGCTTGCCGGCGTGAACGACTGTCCCCGCATCATGAAATCACTGGTACAAAAACTGGCATTCAACCGCGTACGGCCCTATTATCTTTACCAGTGCGACCTGTCCGAAGGTCTCAGTCATTTCCGCACACCGATCGGCAAGGGGATTGAGATCCTGGAAAGCCTTATCGGCCACACCAGCGGATTCTGCGTTCCGACCTATGTGATCGACGCACCCGGCGGCGGCGGAAAGATCCCGGTCATGCCGAACTATCTGATCTCCTGGTCCACGAACAAGGTTATTCTGCGCAATTATGAAGGTGTGATCTCGAGCTACAAAGAACCTGATTCCTACGAGCCCTACTTCTGCGACAGGAATTGCGCCGAATGCGATCTTGAACTACAGCTTGAAGACGCCCAGGAATACAAGGCGGTCGGGATTGAAAAACTGCTGGCCGATTACGACAAGGCCATTTCCCTGGTCCCCTCCAACAACCCGCGTTATAAACGCCGCCATAACGATGACAAAAAGAAAAAACAGTGAACACTTATAGAAAGGAACCCATGCAAGCACAGCAATATGACCGGATCGAAACGCTGGCTGGCGGGGCAAAGGTCCAGCACGGTCCCTATAATGACCGCATCTATCTGATGCAGACCGGGCCGGGACCACTGCAGGAACTTCCGCAGCGGCTGATCGGAATGGCGGAAGATAAAGGGTACGGAAAGATCTTTGCCAAGCTTCCTGAAGTACGGGCCTCTGTTTTCCTGAATGCCGGTTTTCGTACGGAGGCGGAGATACCCGCTTTCTACAACGAAAAGGAAAAGGGCGTTTTTCTGGCTTACTATGTGAACAGGGACCGGGAAAATGAAGCGGACCTTGACATCTACGAGCACAACAGGACCTTGGCCCTGAGCAAGAAGCATACAAAGATATCCCCGCTCGACGCTTCACGGTTCCGGTTGCGTACCTGCAATGAAGATGACACAACGCACATGGCGGAAATATACAAGGTCGTTTTCCCTTCCTATCCCTTCCCCATTCACGATCCGGATTACCTGCGGGAGACCCTGCGGACCCACGTTGATTATTTCGGGGTCGAACACAAGGGCAAACTGATAGCGCTTTCCTCCGCGGAAAAGAACACAAAAGCTCTGCACGCGGAAATGACGGATTTTGCCACGCTTCCGGACTGGCGGGGCAACGGCCTGGCCGTGCATCTGCTGCTCCGGATGGAAGAGCATGTGCGGCGCCGGGGATTCAGGAACGTCTTCACCATCGCCCGCGCGGCATCTCCGGGGATGAATATCACCTTTGCGAAATGCGGGTATGAATACGGCGGCCGCCTGATCAACAATACGAATATTTCCGGCAATATCGAAAGCATGAATATCTGGTATAAACCGCTGTAGGAAAGGCACATTTTCCTACCCGGGATGCGGCCGGTTTAAAAACCGTTCCCGGATGATCTCAGACGGGAAATCTGTATCTGAAGATAAAATTATCTGTCTTCCCTTATCTCAGATCACCGGCTGCTGAACTGCAATATTTCAGGGAAACCGAATATGCGGACCTGGCAAAAAGACAGACAATTTTTTAAATTCTGTGCTTACGGTTTTTTAAAGAACCTGCGTTTTTTTGAAGCATTCTTTATTCTCTTCCTTATTTCAAAGGATCTTTCCTATACGCAGGATCGGTATCTCTCTACGCCGTAAGAGAAATCACCATCAACCTTTTCGAGATCCCTTCGGGGATGGTGGCCGATACATTCGGACGGAAACGCTCCCTTGTCTTTTCCTTCCTGGCATACATCTTTTCCTTCTTGCTTTTTTATACTGCGGAAGTTTTCGGCCTTTTCCTTATTGCCTTCATATTGTACGGTACTGGTGATGCCTTCCGCTCAGGAACACATAAAGGCATGATCATGGATTACCTGAGGCGGCGGGGATGGTCCGGCGAGAAGATCTCCTATTACGGACATACCCGTGCCTGGTCCCAGAGGGGTTCTGCTGTATCCGCCTTAATTGCCGGGTCAATTCTCTTCTTTCGGGGTAATTATTCTCAGGTCTTCCTGTTCTCAACTGTACCTTATGCGCTCAATTTGCTGCTTGTTCTGAGCTATCCCCGCGAACTGGGTCCGGTAAGGAGATCTGAAGAAAAACGTTTTTATGCCATAAAACGCACCTACAAGGCCTTCATTGCTTCCATGCGGGACATCCGGGTATTCACACTGATCAATCACACAGCCCTGCACAGCGCATACATGCGGGCAGTGAAAGACTACATACAGCCTTTTATGCTTCATGTTGCCATACTGGCCCCCCTTCTCCCGGGTGTCTCAAGGGAACAGCAGAACGGGCTGACGATCGGCCTTTTTTATTTTCTTATTTACATTTTAACAGCTTTCGCTTCACAACATGCAAATGCCTTTCTAACCAAAAAAAAGACCCTCATTATATCCGTCACCCTTTTCTCAGGACTTGGTTTCGGGGTCCTTTGCGGTGTTTTTGCACAATTTTCCCTCTGGTCCGCTGCGCTCCTTGCCTTTTTAATGATCTATATTGTAGAGAATATCCGCAAGCCCATTTTAACAGGCTTTGTCGCCGACCGGGTGAAGGGGGAATATCTGACCTCCGTGCTCTCCGCTCAATCCCTCTTAAAGACCATGATGACCGCGGTCATTGCTTTACTTACGGGAATATTTGCGGATCTATTCGGTATCGGTATCTCCCTGCTTGTTGTTTCATCGCTTCTGATCGGCGGTGTTCTGATACTCTATGCCGGTGCCGCGCTTCTTTCTCAGAAAAAGAACGGCAAGTCCGCCTGAGACGGACAGGCCCTCTTTCCGGTTCCTACGCCGGGATCCTTTGTGATTCCTGTTCCCGATTATTGCATTTTATTATCTATTGCTCCGGGAATGCTGTAAATATCTTTATATTCCGGCCGGATAGATCCCGGTTGATTTTTTTATCTTCCGTCTTGACATCACTTTGATTTTTTTCGTACATTAATGTAATTGAATTCATTGAAGGGACCTGCAATGGGAAACATATCCTTTTCATTTACCTCTTTACTGATAGGTTTTGGCATCGGGCTCCTGGTCTGTATCGTCATATGGATCCAGGCGAAGATCAAACTGAAGATGACCATCAAATCCTATGTGGAGGAAAATGAACGTTTAAAGAGTCATCTCAATACGCAGATGCACATATCCGCCAAAGGGAACGAGTCCGTTCAGAAAGAGCTGGCGGAGCAGCGCAGGATGATCGACAACTTGAAATCGACGATCACGGTTTTGAAAGAGAAACCGGGCCGCGACAAACTTCACGTCCTGTACGTTTACGACAAGGCGATCCACCTTATGTTCGAGAAACACCCGGATTCGCAACCATGTGGGCGGGGGTCCTGAAAGAAGCGGAAGCGGAGATCGAAAAAGAGGAAAGCGGCTTTCTCCCCATGATCAAAAAGGTATTCCGGCCAAGCCCGCCGCTGATCTCCGTAAAATCCGGATCCAGGAATGAGGATGAGGACTGATCCGTAAATACCTGAAAATAGTAAAAAAGCCCGTTTTATACGGGCTTTTTTTTATTGGAGCTGATCTTTAGGGGGAGGACATGTCGTATCCCAGCTCTTTCCATTTTTTCAGGATATCCTCCCTGGAATAATACCCCGTATGCCGGAATATCTGTTCCCCGTCGGCGTCATAGAATATCTGTGTCGGTATGTACTGAATGGCATGTTTAACGGCACGGTCACGGTTCTCGGAAAGCGAGACATCCACCACCTCAAGCTCAAAAGCATGGGCATATTCTTCCTTTAGCTCTTCCAGGATCGGTTCCATTGCGCGGCACGGCGGACAGGTCGGTGATTTAAAATCGACCATTTTCGGCAGGTCCTCCGCAGCTTGGGTACCGGATACCTTTTTACTTCCGGTCGCTTTCGCTTCCGCACTATCTTTCGGCGAACAGGCGGTAAGCGTCAGCGCCGCAGTCAGGAACAGCACGGTGAACACCGTGAATAATTTTGTTTGTTTTCCTGAAAATCTCATGTTTCATCCTTTCTTGATTATTTCCTTTAATTCATGCACCGGCGGGACGTTCCCGCCGATCACCAGTGCGGGGATCGTCATAATACCAAAATCAAGGATTTCATTGATATCGGAAACCTTGATCGGCTCCGTATCCGATCCCAGCTGTTGCAGTGCCTCCCGGGTCCTCTCCATCAGCAGTTCACATTTCACACATCCCGTTCCCAGTATTTGAATTCGCATTCCGGGCCCTTTCTGAAAAGCTGCAGGACTTTGCTGTCTTTACGGGACCGGTGCTCCCGATAATAACCCCGCACTTTCTCAGCGTTCTTTCATATAATCTTCAAGGCAGTGTATCACCGTCATTGCACAGGAAGCATGAAGGTGATAATAGACATTTTTCCCCCGTTTTTCGTCTTCAATGATGCCTGTCTGTTTCAGAACAGAAAGATGCCGCGAGACCGTTGAAAAGTCCAAATGGCTGTCTTTAACGAATTCGCGGACACAGCGTTCCTTCCGTGAAAGCTCTTCCACCATCCAGAGGCGTGTCGGATGCGACATTGCCTTGAGAATACCGGAAAGCGTCCGAAGCCGTTCTTTTTCCATCGCTTTCATTTTTTACAGGCCTCCATCATTTCGTCATTTGGCAATATAAACAAATATGATGCGGAGCGCAAGTATAAAAAGCCGTCCTTCGATTTGAAGGGGCACCCTTTTGGGTCACCCTGAACTCCACTAACGCATCATCCTGAACTCCACTCACGCGTCATCCTGAATTGATTTCAGGATCCCCATGATCTGACGATTGAATGTCTTACCTGCAAAATTAATAATAAGCAATCTTCCGTCGTCAGATGTTGTGGATGTTCAACCCCCGCTTCACGAAAGGTTCGCGGGACACGCAAGTTCAGCATGACGTGGTCCCGGATCCCGTTCAGGATAACATTATAAATATTTCGTGTTCATTCCCCGGCATTCGCCGGGACAGGCGTGGTTCCTGTCTCAATGTTGTTTTTGTTTTAGCCCTTGACAAAGGGTGAAAAATCCGCGAACTTTTTCAGGAAGCACCGGGAGAAAAAATGCCTAAACCCATAAGACGCTCACGCTGGATCATCAAAGAACCGGAAAAAGACAAGCGTATCCATCTTCATTCCCTGCACCCGAGGCGCCGTCCCAAACGGCCGCTGATCTGGCATCTTATCGTATTCCTTATCGTATTATTCCTGTTCTTTCACTTCCTGCACTGATCCCGCCGGGACTTTGATGAACTGGGCGAGCATAAGGGAGACCAGGGCGATGCCGGCCCCCGCGATAAAAGGGATCTTCCAGTTCAACATCCACAGCACTCCCCCGATCGCCGGGATGATCACCGCAGAGATGTGATTAATGGAAAAACTTACTCCCATTGACGGCGCAATATCACGCGGATCTGCCGTTTTCTGGAAATAGGTATGGATGCCGATCGTAAAATTAAAGAATACATGGTCGAGCACATAAAGGAAAGCGGCGACAAAAGGGTCTTCAAATATCGCGTAGCTGAGAAAGATGAGGATAAGACAGATATATTCCACACTCAGCATCACCCGTTCTCCAAAACGGTTTATCGCCTTGCCGATATAGGGACTGAGCAGCCAGGTGATCAGATTGTTAATCACGAAAAGCGCGGAGATCTCCCAGACACTGAAGGCATATTTCTGTACGAGCATGAAAACGGCGAATACCACGAATATCTGCCGGCGCGCTCCGCTGAGAAAATTCAGTGCATAGAACAACCCGTATTTTTTCCTGAACAGCATCTTTTTATGCTGGAGCGGAAGGTCCTTATCGGCAGGATCCTTGCCCAGGGAACGGATACCCACGGCAATGATGACCGCACCCAGTATCCAGTACGCCGTGGTAAGCGGAATATCCGTAAAACGGAACACGGCCCAGATCACCACCCCCACGGCAATATTGGCCACTGCGGTAAGACTGCGCCACTGCGCCAGCACAAGCGGAGACTGTTCGCGGTTAAAATACTGGAGTACCAGTGACTGACGGGTCGTTTCAAAATAATGGTATCCCAGGGACATGATGAAAGTGGTGAAGAGCAGACCGTGAAAAGACGTGAATATCCCGGTCAGGATAATGCCGGCACCGAAAAGGATCATCGTATAGGCGGAAAGCCGGTGCTCCCGGAACACCAGCAAGACGTATACCACCAGAAAGGTCAGAAAACCCGGAAGTTCCCGCAGGGACTGTACGACCCCTATCTGCAGCCCGGTCAGGCCGATGTATTCCACTGCATAATTATTCAGGAGGGTCCGCCATGCCTGATGCCCGGCAGAAGCGACAATGACCAGCATTACCAGGTAGCGGTACATCGGATTGCGTTTAATTTCCTCGGGGAATTTGCCCATATTCTCTCAACTTCCCGTAACAACGATCAATGGCAGCATTTTCAGATGAAAAACAGTAAAATAAAGAACCCGCCGCATGGCGGGTCCTTTGTACGCCCGAGAGGAATCGAACCCCTAGCCTTCTGGTCCGTAGCCAGACGCTCTATCCAATTGAGCTACGGGCGCATACACTTCGATATCAACGTAGCGCGTACGGGACTCGAACCCGTGTTACCGACGTGAGAGGCCAGCGTCCTAACCGCTAGACGAACGCGCCGAATCAGCTGGGTTGCAGGGATTCGAACCCCGATTCTACGGTCCAGAGCCGCATGTCCTGCCATTAGACGACAACCCATTCAAAAGCCGTCAAATATAAAAACATTTCATTCTAAAGCAAATTGTTTTTTATACGGATAAACCGGCCGTCTTTTATACGTTTCCGTGGAGATGTTTCTTTTCTTTCCTGCACTAAATGTCCTGCAAAACAGAAACATGCTATTTATTTTTATTCCCGGTATATTCTTCATATATTCTCTATCACAGAGAAAAGGAGAAACACGATGGCTTCTACCGTAAAAGTACAACTGCAAAGTCTGAACAGGGACCTGACCTTCGCCGCGAAAAGCGCTTCAGGTCACTGGACGATGATCGACACGGGCGAAAAGGGCGGAGGGAACCAAGCCGCCCCCACCCCCCTTGAGTTACTGCTCGAAGCGCTGGGCGGCTGTACGGGAATGGACACCCTCTCCATCCTGAAGAAAAAACGCACCCCCTTCAGACACCTGGAGATCTTCATCGAAGGTGAAAAACGTGAAGAACATCCCGGTCCTTTACCGAGATCACACTGCGCTTTGTCCTGCATTCGGACGGCGGCGACAAGGCGCTTCGGGACCTTCAGCGCGCCGCGGCGCTGAGTTATGAAAAATACTGCACGGTATCCAATATGCTGAAAGCTTCCGCCGACATCAGCTACAGCACCGAGATCGTTGATGAAAAATGATATGATCGACATTAAAAAACTGGCACGGGATATTTCCCGTGTGGAGAACGATACACCGGAAGCGAAAGCACTTCTGGATGCTGCATGGAAATCCGGAAAATATGCCTATCGTATCGGCATCACGGGCCCCCCGGGTTCCGGGAAAAGTACCCTGGTCAACTGCCTGGCATCCCTCTTCAGCGATGCGGGAAAAAAGACCGCCGTGATCAGCGTGGACCCCTCTTCCCCCTTTACCGGCGGAGCCATTCTGGGCGACCGCATACGCATGAACGAACTCAGTGGAAAAACAAACGTCTACATACGCTCGATGGCCACCCGCGGAAGCCTGGGCGGCCTGAGCATGAAAACCCACGACGTCTGCGACATCCTGGACGGGCACGGTTTCGATGTCATTCTGATCGAGACCGTCGGGGTCGGGCAGATCGAACTGGACATTGCCCAGGCGGCGGATGTCACCATGACGGTCCTGGTACCTGAATCCGGCGACGACATCCAGGCCATGAAGGCCGGTATTATGGAGATCAGCGATATTTTCGTCGTCAACAAGTCCGACCGTCACGGCGTGAACGCGATGGTCCTCAATCTGCAATCCCTCGTCAACCTCCGGAACAAATACAGCACGCTCCCGTGGGAACAGCCGGTCATCAAGACCGTTGCAACCAAAAACAAGGGCGTGCAGAGGCTGTATGAGGTCCTTGATGAATATAAGAACATGCTGAAAAAAGACGATCACTGGCAGGAGGTCCGGAATGAGCGTTTAAAGAACAAGGTGCTTCAGCTGATCGACGACTCGCTCGCCCGGTCCTTCTGGACACCGGAAAGAAAACGCTTCCTGCATAAGGAACTTCTGGCCGCATTTGAAAAAAAACAAAGCCCTTTCAGGATCGCTGAAAAGTTACTAAGTTCATTGAGAAAAACTTGACAATCATTTTTATTAGAATTACCTTTAAGAGTAAAAAATGTAGGAGAAATTAAATGAAACGCGTATTACCATTACTTGCTATCGTCTTAAGTGTTTTTATGCTCATCGGATGCGGTGGAAAGGAAGTTGTTGACGACACCCCGGAACCTGTCGTCCAGGAAGCGCCGATCGTTGAAGAACCCCCTGTCGAGGAAGAAGAAGTTGCTGAAGAAGCCGAGAAAAAAGTTAAAGAAGAATCTGAAGAAGTCGCTGAAGAAGTGCTTCCTGAAACCGTCGCCCAGCCTGTGGAAGACAGCGTATGGGTCAAATACATGATTGAGCCGAATGATTACCTGACCAAGATCGCATTGCAGGAATACGGCGTCGTGACCATGTGGCGCACCATCTGGGACTGGAATATGGATGTCGTCGGTGAGGACCCCGACCTGATCTATCCTTTTGAAGAACTGTCTTTGAAAAAGGCTTCCTATGAAGAGGAACCCCGGGATATCGAGTACGTCGACTACACCGTTGAAAAAGGCGAATCCCTGTGGTGCATTGCTGAAAAGCTCTACGGGAACTCCTATGCCTGGATCGTCATCATGCGGGACAACCTGGATGTTCTCGGAAACGACTACAACAGCATTACTCCCGGAATGGTACTGAAGATCCGTTCCGATCTCTGAAGCAAGTAATACATTTCAAATAAAAGGCCCCGCCAAGGGGCTTTTTTTATTCCCGGAACTTTTCCCCGGTATGTACACCTGAAAGATTTTAACATTCGGTTTTCGTTTATTATGATGTATATTTGAACAATGAAAGGCATGATCCTTATTTCCGCTTATAACAGCGCAGATACGCTGCCGGGGGTTTTAACAGGGCTGAAGGAATACCCTTCTCTTGATATCCTGCTTGTCGATGACGGCTCCACGGACGCCACCGCCCGTATTGCACGTTCGTACGGCATACGGACGATACGTCATGAACAAAATCTCGGAAAGGGCGCCGCGCTGCAAAGCGGTTTCCAGTATGCGGCCGAAAAGCATTATGCTTTTGTGATCACGCACGACGCCGATGCGCAGCATCCGCCGGAAAGCATCTCAGATCTGCTCTCCCTGCATGAAAAATACCCCCGTGCCGTTTTACTGGGGAAAAGAACGCGCAGCAGGAACATGCCCTGGCCGCGCAGAACGAGCAACGCGATCTCCGCCTTTCTTATCTCAAGACGGACCCACAGGGATATCTACGATGCGCAGTGCGGTTTCCGGCTCATTCCCCGTCCCTATTACGCCTGGAAATGTTCGGAACGGAAAGGCTTTATTTTCGAATCGGAAATGCTCATCTGTTTTGCCGACAACAGCATCGATCTTAAGTTCGTGCCCATTCCGACGCTTTATTACGGGAACGGCCAAAGCAGAATGACCTATTTTTATACGACTTTCGGATTTGTTTCTATGTATATTTCATCGTTCTTTAAAAACTACCGGAAAATCAACAATGACCTTCCATGATCTTATCCAGGTGATCCTCATCACACTGATCCCCACGCTCGAATTACGCGCAAGCTTGCCGTACGCCATACTTGTCCTGGGAATGCCCTGGTACACGGCTTTCCTCCTTGTGGTCCTTATCAACATCATCCTCGGTCCCGTGGTCTTCTTCCTTCTTCGGGGCTTTCTGCATCTGTTCATAAAGATCCCTTTTTCAACAAACTGTATGAACGCTCGCTTCACCGGATACAGACAAAGATCCACCCGAAGGTGGAGAAGTACGGGGAGTTCGGCCTTGCGCTCTTTATCGGCATACCCCTGCCGGGATCGGGTGTCTATACGGGGGCCCTGGCAGCATTCGTCCTGGACATCAGCGCAAAAAAGTTTATGGTGGCAACCGTCATCGGGGTTCTGATCGCCGCTGTACTGATCCTGGCGGCCGTGCTTACCGGCGCCGAGATCTTTCAGTGGATCATAAAATAACGCTCATCTTTTTTCTCTGACACGTTAATTTTTCTTGCTAATGATTTTATTTAAATTTAATTTTATTTCATCAACAAAAAAATTGAGGAGAAAATGCCATGAGACGTCTATGGGTCCTTTTTATCGGACTGATCTGCGCTACCGGGCTGTTTGCCGTTACCTCACCTTTTATGTACACCCCGCCGCATGACCTGCTGGTCCTGGACAGATATGATTTTTCGCAGGATGAGATCAGCGCTTCCCTGGACAGTCAGAGGACTGTCTATGAAAGCTGGCTGAGCATCCCGGAGGCATACAGCATGGGGCAGACCGGCCTGTTCATCCTTGACCTGTTCGCCATGCGCGACACGCTTGAATCCGCCGGCAGGCATCAGATGCAGATCGTTGCTGACATGCTGGATGAACTTTTTTACACCGCGTATTATATTGAAGCATCCTTCTATTCCATTACGGACAGCGTTTACGATCAATATGACCTGATCGACAATATGTACGAGTATATGCATGAAGGCAAAGATGATTCGCTGATCATGATGATCAATGATATCCAGGTCCATCTCGAAGAGCGGTATAATGAGACACTGGACCATGTGGAGAACACCCTGGAGAAGCTTTCCGTGATCGGCGACACGCTGGGCACGAAATTCGACACCATCGTCACCTCGGGGCAAGACTTCATTTTCACGGTCGGTTATGTGGAGGTCCTGCATGATACTTCAACGGGTCTCGCTTATTACGATACCTCCACAGTAGCGATGATCTATGACGAATCCTTCCTTTCCGTCAACGGAGCGATAGGCCATCTGGAAAAAGCGGCCGTGAAACTCGGCGCCGGCATCGAATTCATTCTGAGTTCCGATTCCCTGGCCCTGCACGGCATCGATTCCCTGATCGTCTCCGCACAATATTTTCAGGCCGCCTGCGATACCCTGAACAATTACTCCATGTATTCATTCCTTGATTCGGCGATGCTCCGGAACGTGGAATACGGTTTCGCCGAGGCCGAGGAACTGTTCAGGGGGAAAACCTATCCCCTCGGAGGAACGGACATCCGGCCGGTCGGCATTATCGAGAACCTGCATTACGGACTGTACCGCACCTGGATCGACATATACTGGCAGCCGGATCCCTATGCCTACAGTTTCCGGAATATTTTTCCTTCCGGACTCCCCGCAGGTTTTGTCGAACAGATACTGCCGGACATGGTCATTGATCCCCGGGACAGCCGCATGGAACTGGAAAATTACATGACCTCGCTGGCATCCGAGTACGTTATGAAACTGTTGACCGATCCTTCGGATATCGACGCCAATACCGGCCTGGGCTACATCAGTCTGTTCGAGATGCTCCGGGATGTCGCCGACCAGGGGAAGACCATCGCCGACCTTGCGGACGGCGGCCGTATCGACAGCCTTTTCCAGCATTACGACTGGAGCAATCTTGACTACACCGATGAGGTCGGTGTCATCCGCACCCGGCTGGACTATCATTACAGCGGCATGCTGAGCGGCGATACCGTGATCTACACCATCCTGGTCAAGGACCCGGAGCGTTCCTCCCGCGGACACAACATCGAAGAGGGCGATTTTCTGTATCCGGTCCATCTCATTCCGCACGTCACGAACGGCATTGTACAGCTCACTTACTATGCCGAAGATGCCGTCATTGCCATGAAGCGCGGGGCGGAATACCTTTACACGCAGATCGATTCCATGATCGATATCACCCTGGATCCAAACCAGCTCGACCTTTCGGACATCGAAGCACCGCTGGACCTGATCTACGCCCTGGAAGCCTCCAATCCCGACTTCCTGAAATTCACGCCGGAAGGAAAAGTGAAATTCGCCGCTATCGGCGATAGCATCGCCCTCGGCATGCGGTACATGTCCGACATGGCCGACACGGTGGTCGCCACGATGGAATACGCAGAACTGCTGATGTATGAATTCGGCATGAGCGAAACGGAATATGACACCATGATGCTGGAAATGCATAAGGGCAACCATATGGTCCATGCCATGGCGACGGACTTTGCCGTCCCGGATGCCTATACCTATATCAATGGCGAGAACGTCAACCTCTCGGCATGGTTTGACAATGTGCCCGACAACATGCTCACGGTAATGAAGCACTACTATGAAGGAAGCGATACGTCCATGGCGGGATTTTTCCCCGACCGGATGATCGAGGGTAAAACGGATCCGGAGATGCTTCCGGCTGCTTTTGCCCTGAAGGGGAATTATCCGAATCCCTTCAATCCGGTCACGAACATTGTCTTCGACCTTCCGGAAGCGAATATCGTCAATGCATCGGTCTATGATATCAGCGGACGCAGGGTCACAGAACTGATCCGCGGGAAACACATGAAGGCGGGAAGCTATGAGCTGAACTGGAATGCCGGCGATCTTGCTACCGGCATCTACATACTGCGCATGCAATACGGACGGGAAGCGGCTTTCCATAAAATGACGCTCCTGAAGTAGAAATCCGAAACACAAAGCGGTCAGCCGCCGTTCCGCCGCGGCTGACCTTTTTTATTTATGAGAAAATGCATCCTGTTATTTATCACAGCGTTACTCACCGCCGCTTTTTGCGCGGCCTCCGGCAGTATGGACCATGTGCGGAAGGAGCTCTCCCTCGATTTTCCGGATCTCGCCTCCCGGCATACCCCCTGCTTGACTATGACGTCTCACATCAGGAAATACTCCGGGAATACCGGAACGACACCCTCCTGTCGCGCTACACCCTGCGTTCACAGGCACTGAGCTTCCGTTATCCCCTGAAGGGCGGGATACTGCACGGCAGCGGGAGACGCAGCGTGTACGGGATTGCGGACGCCTTTCAAAACCACTATGTGTTCACGGACCCGCAGCCGGTTTCCCACGGATTTACCCTTTCCCTTGATCACCGCCTCGCCGGCTGGGAATGCAAACCGCAGATCGGATATACCCGTGCTTCCGAAAGCGACACCCTCCGGGTCAACACCTACCCCCGCAGTGAAACGGCCGCGTATAACAATTACTTTTTCGATCTTCTGCCGGCTACCTTCGGCGACACCCTTCCCTGGAGGCTCACCCTGCACCGGGCAACTGCGGCGTTACAAATGCACAGGGAATTCAATGCGCAGCACTTGTATTTTTCCCTGCACTATACCCGCGATCTCGTCCGGATGACGGAGTCACATGAGAACACAGGACCTCATGAAAAGATCCGCGGCCCCCGGGAAAGCCGGCTCGCCGCCGATCCTTTCTCCCTGCAATTCATGTCTGCCTGGCAGTTCGACGAAAAACACCTTCTGCGCCTCAGTTACCGGTTCGGACGCTTCCCGCTTGGATGGGAGCACACGGTTTTCCCTGACGATCCCGACACCCTGGAGAGGGTTGAACTGGCCTCGGGAACCTCCGCTTTACATTCCCTGCAGTTCGGATACCGCTTTCAAAGCGGGAACACGGGATCCGGGATCAACGCCGCCGGTGCCCTGCTGCACGGCCGGCTTTCGGCAAGCACACCCGTGCTTGGATACGTGTTCCGCATCCTTCCGATCTCCCACCAGTGCGAGGGGGACGGCCGCCTGCGTTATGTGCTGACGCATCTGTACGCAAAACACACCCTGAAAACCGGTTTTTTCGGCTTTACGCCCCGCATGGACCTTCTTGCCGCGCGTATCTACAGCGATTACACCCTGGATGCGCAGCTGCAATTCGGCCTTGAGGACTTGCTTACAGAAAAGACTTACATCCATGCACTGTACATGATCGCTCCCGGCTTCAAGGCCGAATTCGCACTGAATCCGGATCTGCGCCTGTCACTGCGTGCGGAGCAGATCATCCCGTTCGCAAGGACCGTCTATCCGGAACTTGCCCCTCCGCCACCACCGGACGTCCGGCGTTACGGCGGGCTGTCCGTTTCGGCCGGGGTCTCCCTGACATGGTAAGCGGGAAACGCCTTCCGGCCGGTAATATTTTTATATCATCCCCCGGGGAAAACCCCTATACTTTGACATGAAAGAAAAATACGACGTTATTGTGATCGGCTCGGGGCTCGGCGGGCTCTGCGCCGGCGCCGAACTGGCATCCGCGGGCAAGCGTGTCCTGGTCCTGGAACAGCATTCACGGCCCGGCGAGTTCCGCCGCCGCTTTCAAACGCAAGGACTTTGTGTTCGAAGCGGGCCTGCATATGACCGGAATGCCCGAAAAAGGCGACGAGGAATATGCTTTTTACCGGGAGTGCGGGCTGCTGGAAAAGCTGGATTTCGTTCCGGTCCCCGAATTCTATTACATCAAAGGCCGGGACTTCGATTTTGTGTTCGGCAATGATATCCGTGACAATATCCGGCGCCTGAAAGCCATGTTCCCCGGGGAGAAAGCGGGGATTGACACCTATTTCCGGAGTATCTTCCGCCTGCAGGAACAGGCCCTGCGGGTCAACGGGAAGAAGGGCCTCTCCCGCTCTCTGAATATTCTGATATCCCCGCTGCGATATCCCAAACTGATCAGAGCGATGCTCACCGATACCGGCAGCTTTCTCGACCGCATCTTTCACGATGAGCGCATAAAGATCATCCTTCTGGCCAACATCGGTTATTACGGTGACGATCCCTATGCGCTTTCCTTCCTCTTTTTTGCTATCGCACAGGCAGGTTTTTACCGCAAGGGCGGCAGTTACATCCGCGGCGGCTCGCATCAGCTTCCCGAGGGGCTTACGGAACATATCCGGACACGCGGCGGCGCGTTGCTGACTTCAGCACAGGTGATCCGGATCATTACCCGAAACGGGAAAGCCGCAGGAGTGGAATATATTTCAAAAGGCCGCAAGGGGACGGCGGCAGAGTACAGGAAGGCCTTTGCGCCCGTCATCATTGCCAATGCGGCCATTCCCAATGTCGTCAATGAAATGCTTGATCCAAAAAGCGCAGCCCCCCTGAAAAGGAAATACCGCGACATGATCCCGGGAAACTCGATCATGACCGTATACATTGCCACGGACAAGCCCCTGCGTGAAATGGGCAACCGCCATTATTCCTCCAACTTCTATGATTCCAAAACATTCACGCTCAGCGAAATGGGAAAACTGCACGGTGCGGACTTTGACGAACGCCCTTTTATCCTCTGCGACTACAGTCAGATCGATGCGGGGCTCGCACCCCCGGGAAAGGGCTATGCCGTTCTGTCCCTGATGGACTACCTGCGGGATTGGGAAGGCCTGAGCGAGGAGGAATACCGGCGGAAAAAGAAACGTGCGGTCGGCATGCTGATCGACCGCCTCCGTGAAAAATTTCCCGGCCTGCGGGAACATATCATCCATGTGGAGGCGGCAACGGCAAGGACCATGAAACGCTATCTGCAAACCCCGGAAGGGACCGCCTACGGCTATGCGCAGACGCCCCGGCAGGCGATCCTGTTCCGCCCGGGAGTCCGTTCTCCCCTGAAAAACCTGTATTTCGCTTCCGCCTGGACCCTTCCCGGGGGTGGATTCGGCGGCGCCATGGGCAGCGGACATCTGTGCGCAAAAAAGATCAGGAAAGACCTGAAGAACCGCTGACCGGAACCTCCTCAGAAAACTCCGCAGCTTCCGGCGCACGATCGTGCGGCACCGTGTTTCCCGGGAATCAATTATTTTTTTGGACTGAGAGGATGGGAAAATTATGAGAGACCGAAAGGCCTGATCACCCGTTCCAGCAATCCCTGGGTCTTGGAGATCAGGATCCCGTAATTGGTAATGGGCACGCCCTGTGCCTGAGCATGCCGGATTCGGCGCTTGTATTCAAGGCCCGTGTTCATACATCCGCCGCAATGGATGATCAGTTTGTAAGGCCTCAGGTCATCGGGATAATCATGCCCGGAAGCGATCTCGAAACGGAGCTTCCTGCCCAGATATGCTTCGATCCACTTCGGGATCTTGTAGCGCCCGATATCATCACATTCCACATGATGGGAACACGCCTCCGCGATCAGCACGGTATCGCCCTCCTTTAGTTCGTCCAGCGTTCTCAATCCCTCAAGCAGGGTGGGAAGGTCCGCCTTGTAGCGGGCAAAGGCCGTGGAAAAAGTGGTGAACGGTACGTCCTCCGGAACGGAAGCGGCCGCTTTGAGCACCGCCTGTGAATCGGTGATCGCCAGCGCGGGCTTCTGTCGGGTCCCTGAAAAGAATTTTCGTATCTGCGTTTCCTTCACGGTCACCGCGATCGCATCGCGATCTAGGATCTCCCGGATCACCTGTACCTGCGGCAGAATAAGCCTTCCCTTCGGAGCGGAAAGATCGATGGGAACGATACAGAGCACGGTATCCCCGGAACCGATGATATCGCCGATGATCATGGGATCTTTTTTAAAATAATCCGGGACCAGTGTAATGAGTTTTTGGCGAAGATCCTGCATATCGGCGGAGCGGCCGGAAGCAACACAGATCCAGGGAAGCGCTTCTTTTTCAAGAAAAGCGAGGGTATCCCGGGCCGGGGTATAAAGGTCCGTTTTATTGAATACCGTAAGGAAAGGGATCTCCATCTCCCGCAATTCACGGAGCGTGCTGTGATCATGTGCATCCAGGGATGCTTTGTCGAAGACCAGCATGACAAGATCGGAACGCCAGAGCACCCGGCGCGCGGCCCTGACGCGCTGCTTGCCCAGTTCGCCGATGTCATCGATCCCCGCGGTATCGTAAAAGGTGACCGGTCCCACCGGGATCAGTTCATAACGTTTGGCCACCGGGTCCGTCGTCGTGCCCGGC
Source organism: Fidelibacterota bacterium (assembly GCA_034520235.1). Lineage (GTDB taxonomy): Bacteria > Fidelibacterota > Fidelibacteria > Fidelibacterales > Fidelibacteraceae > M50B103. The sequence continues at coordinate 617,877 of JAXHNS010000001.1, read as the reverse complement.
GTGCCCGAAACGATGGAGATATCCTGTCCGGTGATCCCGTTGATAAGGGAAGATTTCCCGACATTCCGCCGGCCGATCAGGGTGATCACGAGCCTTTCTCCGCGTGGTGCTGCCATGGCCGGAAAATAAACCTTCCGTGCATAAAAGACAAAATAAAAATTAAATCAACGGACCATTTTTTAGCTAAATCGCCTCAATTTTTACCATGAGAGCTGATTTTACCTTAGGGAAAACATACGGAGGGGTCAAGCGTCGGCCGTTCTGAAATTTATTTCAGCAGGACTATCTTCCGTGCCTGCCGGAATTTCCCGTCGCTCAGCTGCAGGATATAGATCCCCGCCGCAAGGTCCTGAAAGCGGAGTGCAATATGCTGTTCACCGGCGGAGAAATGCTGTTTTTTAAGGATATCCCTGATAGGTTTCCCCCGCATGTCATAAAGCGTCAGGCTGATATCCGCTGCCTTGTTCAGGTGGAAGGGAAAAACGGCGGCAGGATTGAAGGGATTGGGGTACACCTCTCCGGCGGCGAAGGATCTCAGGGGCTGTCCTTCTGCAGACGGAGCGCCGGTCCGGACCCGAAGCGTATCAAGGAACGTGATCCTTCCCTGATAGTCGACATCCGAGAGCACATAGGTGTAATGTTTTTCCGGGATCACACAGGGGTCCGTATATTCGTAATGACGGATCTCCGAATGCGTTCCCGCTCCGGGGATCCGGGCCAGAAGGCTGTCGTTGCGGTGCACACGGAAGGCAGCATTTTCGGTCTCGCAGGCGGTTGCCCAGTGTAAGATCACGGAACCTTTGCTGACTTCCGCGGAAAAATCCAGAAGGGTCACGGGCAGCGGATCGTCACTTTCCACAAAGTGCGAACCCAGATAGGCAAATTCATCCTGAGCGTGCCGATCCCACTCGGCGGAAGTATAGGTCCGGTTACCGTGTAATATGCTCGCCTTGCGCACGAGGGTGACATCCTTTGCAAAAACGGCATCGGAGCCGACTTCACCCAGTAAGTCGATCAGCGAAGCATTGTAATAGAGTTCGATCGCATCATTACCGTTGAAATTGGTCACCCCGCCGCTTGTCATATCGGCTTCGGCAAGGATCTCCGCTCCCGCGCTGCCGTGTGCGACCACGAACACCTCGCCCGCCGCAAGAGAACTGCTGAGCGTCAGGGTACTGCCGGGCGTCAGCGAACCGTTCGAATACAGCCGCAGCTCCAGGAGGCTGAGATCGATCACGGTATCCGTATGATTATAGATCTCAATGGCTTTATTATAGGAGGATCCCTCAGTGTGTTCCGAAAAAAAGATCTTCGTGCTGTCGATCGCCGCACCGGGCGTTCCGGGGTCTTCCCCACCTGCGGCATCCCAGACGGAATCCGCATAAGCGGGCTCGTCGATAAAGGGATTGCGGTTCCCCTGCAGGGCGTAGACCGCCTCGTTTCGGTCGAGTTCTTTCTGACTCACGGGGTCCAGCCGGTGCCAGTCCAGCAGCATATCCACCGCCCAGTCCTTCAGTTCGCATTTGTCCGTCATGCCCGGAACATCCCAGGCGCCGTCTTCGGTATAGTAGCGGGTGCTGATGTAAAAATAAGTGCGGGCAAGGTCCCCCTTGTATTCGTCAATGGGCTCAAAAACTGTCCCACTGTACCCGAGTCCATCCCGCGCATCGCCTTTCTTGGTCCCGTTCTCGGTGGTGTAGCTTACCGACGCCCCCACTTCCCCGTAGGGAAGATTGCTGCGGTGGCTGTTCGAGTACGCCTGCACGGGATACAAATGAAAGACATCCGTGTACATGGGGTAGGACTCGTTCGCCCAGCTTTTCGGCCAGGAATGTTCGCGGTTGTATGTGGTGTAAACATCCGAACCCGTGGACTGGTCCTCTCCGTAGATAAATTCGATCCCGGTGTACATGTCCCAGATCGTATCGTTCCCCCTGAGGTCCGTCGTGGCAAAAGCATCCCATACATCATCGTATGTCAGCTGCGTATGGCCGTCGATAATGTTGTGCAGGGCCAGGCGGAGCTCATCACCAATTTTTCCTCCGGCATTGTCGTAATATCCCGGCGGGACAGCCGTCATAAGCACTGCCGGAAGAAGGAAGCAGGCAAAAAAGATCCGCGGTGTGATCATGCGCACATTCATGATGAAAATTACGCAAAATAATCCGAAAAGAAAGCTATTCGTGAAAATTGATGAATTTTAATGGTTTTTTTCGCCAACAGCGCGGACCGGAATGTTTTTTCAGGTTCATTCTCACAAAAAAAAGAGCACCCGTATTTGAGGAACGGATGCTCTCAGGATCTATCTGCAGAAAGCGAGGCTATTTCAGAGACTTTGCTGCTTCCAGTATGGCGGTAAATCTGGCATATCGGTCGTCACCGGAGGCCGCCTCTTTAATCATCGATTTCATGAACGCTCCCGGGCTTTCGGATTCAGCGATCTCTTCGGCGGTATCATCCGGGTGGACGATCTTGTCGTTATAATATTCTTCTTTAATGGTGCCGTCTTTCGCGCCTCTTTTTACCTGCACGCCGTCCATGGTGTAGAACACCAGCACCACATTCTTGTCTTTGGTAAGTTCATTCAACGAATGGGAGTTCCAGTCCTCGTCATAGACCGTGATCCCCGGGACCTCCCAGCCGACCATCCAGTCCACACCTTTTTTATTGATATCGGCCTTGCGGTACGGCGCACGTTCCCCAATGGGCGTTTCTTTCAAATACCGACGCTTCTTTGCTTTCGCAAGGTCTTCGTATTTTCCTCTTTTCACCTTTCTTACCGCCCTGTTAAGGTCCGTATTTTGACCGGCGATCACGCCGTTAGCGCCGACGATGAATATCGCGCCGGTACGATGCGGGATTCGCATCTTATCGTCGGTGTAATTGGCGGCAAAGCACATCTTTTCGGGGACCTCGCCATAGTATCCCCGCAAATAATTGTAATTCCCGATCAGTTTCTGGTCTTCAATGTAATAATAGGAACTTCCGTCGGTAGTGTAGAATGCAAAGCCGGGGTAATCATCCTGGCGGAGCGTTTCCGCATATTCGGGATTCCCGAAATGTACGGCGATCACTTCGATCTCCTGTGCCACTAGCATACCGCTGAAAAATACGGTAATAAACAGTAATACGGAGATGATGCCTGATTTTTTCATTGTTAACCTCCTTAATTCATTTATCTCTGAAATAATTTACTGCTTCGCATGCAAAAAACAAATCTTTTTTATTGTGTGATCTTCTATTGCAAAATGAGAGCGAAATGTTCGAGATCATTCCCGCACAGGCAATATTAATAAAGCCGGCGGCGTTTTTTCAGGAATTCCAGAAGCGCTGTGCGGCAGTCCCGGTCGGTAAGCACCAGGGTGTGGTCGATGTGGTTCTCGCCGCAGCGACGGTTGATATTGTCGGTAAAAGCCCGTATTCTTTCTCTGTATTCTTCGCGGATCTGCCGGGCATCCAGTTTGATACTCTCTCCGCTTTCCATGTCCCGGTAGCGGAACTTCCGCGCTCCCGGAAGCTCCCATTCCGCAGGGTCCAGCAGCTGGATCACAAGCACATCATGGCCGAGATAGCGGAGGTGGTTCAGGCCTTTCATGATTGCTTCCGCATCGTCCAGAAGGTCCGAGATCAGAATGACCAGTCCCTTCCTCCGCAATTTTTCCGTAATGCGGTGCAGGGTCTCCCCTGTCTGCGTGCGGCCGGAGCAGGGGGTGTTCTGCAGGACGGCAAGGAGTTCATTCAGATAGCTCATCACGGACTTCGGCGGATAAAGCACATCGATCTTCCGGTTGAAGACCGCCAGACCGGCGGCATCGTTCTGATGCAGGAGCAGCCAGATCATTGCGCCGGCGATCAGCTGCGCATACTGATATTTCGTGACCTTCGCCGACGCTTTAAAATCCATGGATTTGCTGTTGTCGACAAGGACATAGGCATTCAGGCTGGTCTCTTCCTCGTACTGCCGGATGTAATAGCGATCGGTCTTCCCGTACACCTGCCAGTCGATATGCCGGATATCATCGCCGGGCATGTACTGCCGGTGCTGGGAAAATTCCACGGAAAAACCATGGTAGGGAGAGGCGTGGTCGCCCAGCATCAGGCCCTCTACGATCGTCTTTGCCTGAAAGCGCAGATTTCCCAGCTGAATGATCTCAGCGGGATGGAAACCGGGATCAGTCATGTTTTGCCTGAATAAGTTCGCCGATCATGTCGTCAATGGAAACCCCGTCGGCTTCCGCTTTGAAATTGCGAAGAATGCGGTGGCGGAGAACCTGCGAGGCAACGCTGTGAATGTCTTCTTCGTCCGGTGTCGGCTTGCCGAGCAGCGCCGCACGGGTCTTTGCTCCGATGATAAGATACTGAGAGGCCCGGGGTCCTGCCCCCCATTTGACGTAGTCCCGGACGATCTGAAGTTCCGTCTGTTCGGGGCGGGTGGAACGCACCAGCCGCACGGCGTACTCCACCACATGATCCGCTACCGGAAGCGCCTGTACCGTCTTCTGGATCTCTATGAGCGCATCTCTCCCGATCACCTTCCGCAGCTTCACGGGATCGGAACCGGTGGTCCTTACGACAATTTCCTTTTCTTCCCCTTCATCGGGGTAGCCCACATATAGCTGGAACATAAAGCGGTCCAGCTGTGCTTCCGGAAGGGGATAGGTCCCTTCCTGCTCAATGGGGTTCTGCGTGGCAAGCACAAAAAAGGGTGTCTCCAGCACATATGAATTGCCCGCCGCCGTGATCTGGCGTTCCTGCATGGCTTCCAGGAGCGCCGACTGTGTTTTCGGGGGTGTCCGGTTGATCTCGTCCGCCAGGATAATATTTCCGAAAAGCGGCCCCTTGATAAAACGGAAATTCCGGCGGCCGGTCCCGACATCCTCCTCGATCACTTCCGTACCGGTGATATCCGAAGGCATCAGGTCGGGGGTGAACTGAATACGCTTAAAGCGCAGGTCCATCACATCCGCCAGGGACTGGATCATCATGGTCTTTGCAAGCCCGGGCACTCCCACCAGCTGCGCATGGCCGTTGGAAAAAAAAGCGATGAGCAGCGCTTCAAGAACCTTTTCCTGCCCGATGATCAGCCTGGCCACCTCCGTGCGGATGGCATTGTAGTGACGGTGAACTGCGTTGAGTGACTCGATCCTGTTCATGTATAAAAATCCTTTTTGGCAAATTTACGGTCTGCGAAAGAAGATAACAAGTGTTTAGACGGGATACGCGAAGGATATTTCTACAGGCAGAGAGCAGGCCCTGCAGAAGATCGCCTGCATCGGGCTCCACCGGCCGGCGGCAAAGATACGGACCGTGTTTTAAGGGAATAAAAAATCCCCGCCGAAGGGCGGGGCTCGTGTAGCGAAGCAGGGATTCGAACCCCGGACACGCGGATTATGATTCCGCTGCTCTAACCGACTGAGCTACTCCGCCATAAAAAAGCCTGTTATATTAATAAGGAATTTTTGAAAAGGCAATATAAAACGTTATCCCTGACCACGAATTATACAGCCTTCCCGGGCGAATCCCGGGGAATTCCTCTAACAGGTCGGGATGTCGAGCTGATTCGCATTCAACTGGAAAACGAAACGACTCGACAACGCAAGCAATTGAAGTCATTCGTGCCAATTTGTGTTCATGGGTGTGATCCGTGGAGGATTTTTCATGAAATTCGTGGCCGCCCGTCCTTATGAACGGTATTCCTCCGCGAGAAGGCCCATCAGCCAGAAATCGTAATAGCGCCCGTGCTTGTACATGGCCTGCCGCAGGGTCCCCTCATGTTTGAAACCCATTTTGCGGTATACCGCTTTCGCGGGAGTATTTTCCGCATTGACATGCAGCTGGATGCGGTTGAGGTTTAGCATATTGAAGGCATAGTCCGTGACCAGGCGCGTGGCCTCGCTTCCCAGTCCCCTCCCCCGCGCGGAACGGTCCAGGATCACAATATAAAAGGTCATCATGCGGCTGACCCAGTCGGGGCGCAGCAGGGCGAGGTGCCCTACGGTGTTCCCGGTCTTCTTTTCAACGATCATCAGCTGGATCGCATCCTCATTGTCCGCCATTTTTTCGATCTTTTTCTGTGTCTGTTCCGTCGTCAGCGGAAAATACATGAACATGGCGTCCCGGACACCGGGATCGTTGTATCCTTTTTTCAGGATATCAATATCCTCCTCTGTGAGGGGACGAAGATCGACCAGTTCGCCGCATAGAAAGGGTGTATACATGTTTACCTCCGTCTTATCTCCGGCTTATTTCAACAGAAGCAGTTTTTTCGCCACACTGCAGTTACCGCTCTGCAGGCGGCAAAGATAGACCCCGGAAGGAAGATGTCCCGCCCGCAATGTAAGCTGATATTCTCCCGCCTGCCGGTACCCCCGGTAAAGCGTCTGCACCCTGCGTCCCTGAAGGTTGAACAGGATGATCTCCAGCGCTCCGGCCTCCGGGACCCGGTAGCGGACCGTGGCCGCGGGATTGAAGGGGTTGGGGTAAATGCTCAGCCGATAGCTGTCCGCCAGGCCGCGGACCTGCGTTCCCGTGACTTCCAGGACCGTATCCGCCGGGAGGATGTTCCCGCCCCGGACGAAGCAAAGAGCGAATCCCCCGCGGACACCGCTTCATTGAGCGGGATCTCCGCGAATCCCTCCAGTGCCGCTGACCGCACTGCCGATCCGATCCCCCGCTTCATCGAGCACCGCAATGCCTGCGTTTGCCGCGGGAACGGCTTCTCCCCGGCTGACCGTGGCGCGTAAAATGTGTTCCGCGATGCCCGAAAGATCATACTGCACATGCACCGGCTGCGGCACGTCGCTGTAGATCCGCATCGCGGGATCCCCCAGCACATTATTGGTGTAATAATTCCAGCGCAGGGCGTTCTGTTCATGCTGTCCCTCCGCAGTGACCCAGGGAGCAGTCGCCAGTTTCGAGACCATATGCACCTGGCCCAACGGGAAGATCTCCAGGCCGTAGATCGCGTTCATGAATTCGCGGTGCAGGTGGACGGAGGGACCGTCCGTCGTTCCTTCGTTGAACCAGCCGTACCGGGAGTTGAAGACCCCGCCCGCAGCGATCACCGGGCTGTTGACCAGGCGGGAGCCGATGCAGTCCGGAGAATCGAAGCCGCCGCAGTTACAGCCGTGGGTGTAGATGAGCGGATTGACATTCTCAACCCCGTTGACCTCCGTAAAATCTGAATCATGCACCTCCGCGGTCGTGAATTTCATCAGATAATTCGTGTTCGCGTGGCCGTCATGATGCAAAAAGGCCTGTCCCTCTGCCAGTTCGCGTTTCACGGTTGCCTTGTCCCAGTGGTCCGTGCTGTCCCGGTCGTACCATTTTGTGATCCGCATACGTTCCGGAACCCCCTGTGTGACGTAGCCATTGTCGTCGCACTCTCCGATCAGCAGTTCCAGATAGTCGCTTCCCCAGGATTCGGGATTATCGTATAAAAACTCACCGAAGAATAGATGCTTGTCCAGATCTCTTGAGTACCGGCGCTTCCTGATAGGTCATGCTTTTTTTGATCAGGTTCCGAAGCTCGGTACTGTTCGCGCCGGCATGCGTCCCACGGCCAGTTCAGGCAAAAGGTCGGCCTCGTCGTATCCGGTGGTGTCGTTGTATTCGCCGAACACACTGTTGCGGTTATCGTCCCAGCTGCCGTCCAGGGCGGCATAATAAAGGTCGGCGGGGATATTCCTGGAGGATATGATCTCGCCTCCGGAATTCACGGTGCAGCTCAGTCCGCGGTGCGGCACAATGTCGCTGTCGCCTCCCAGCAGCACATAGTCCAGTCCCTCCTCACGATATTGCTCCCGGATGGTATTGCGGATCCGTTCCTGAAGGTCACGGCCGCTGATCTGCCCGAGGAGAATATCCTCCTTACTGACCAGTTCCGTTTCGATCCCATATTTTCTGTAGTGCTCCCGCAGGACATCAAAGGCGGAGGAAAAGGCATTCGAGGTGATGATCAGCATCCGCTCCGCCCCGCCGCCTTCAGCGGGATAGGTGCTCAGCATGCCGGGATTCTGCACAAGGGTTTTCAGCATGGCGGGGGCTTTGTGTTCCGGCAGTCCCGCAGGGTCCGGCCGGGTATGAATGCGCAGGGTCATTTTCTCCGTGAGGCGAAGCGTTCCGGAACGGGGGAAATGACGCAGGGGCCGGATCACTCCGGTCAACACATTTGCCCCGCGAAAGCGGTGCACGGCACTTTCCATTTCCCTGACCGCATACTCCGATTTTTCATAGGCCTCCTGATGCTTCAGGAAAGTCTTTTCGGGAGTCCGCATCGACAGGGGCCTGTCGGCTTGCTTCGGCATCACGGGGAGCATCACGGGATAATCGGTGCCCGGGCCCTTCAGCACTTCCACGGAATCCAGGGCCTCCCCTTTCGGCAGGAGTATCATCAGCGGATATGCCGGCATCTGCGGTTCGCCCGTGATACCGGTCTGCCTGCATCCGGAAAGCCGGACGATCATATGCCCGTCCTTCTGCTGCATCCGGGGCTGAGAGAAATGATAGTCGTATTCGTAAACCCCGGCATGCAGGACGCCGGAAGCAAGCAGGCAGAGCAATATTCCAGAGAGGATCTTTTTCATTTTATTACCAGTATTTTACGTGAATCCGACGGAATGTTCCCGGAAAACAGGGTGCAGATATACATTCCTGAGCTCAGGCCTGAAAGATCCGCTTTCAGCCAGTGATACCCCTTCGGCCGGGATCCCTGAGCAAAGGTCCTGACCTTCCTTCCCCTGCAGATCGTAAAGGTCAATGCGCACAACGGCATGCTCCGGGATCTGATAATCGACGACGATCTCCCGGCAGGCCGGATTGGGGAAAACGCCCCTCAGCGATGCCTTTTCCGGCGCGGCGCCCCCTTCCGTGAACCGGCTTGCCTTTACCAGCGCCTTGATGCAGAAATTCGCCGTCGTGTCGACCGTCTGCAGATCTTTCCACCGCCCGTTCTCCCTGAACAGGCTTTCATTTCGGGCTGCACGTGAAGGGACCTGTGCGGGGGCGGCTGCCAGGGCATACACGGAGGGTACGTTCAGCAGCACCGGCACTTCCGAACTGCAGTCGTAAGCATGTCCCCCCTGATCCAGAGACAGATAAACAAAGAAGGAATCTTCTTTCATCAGCGGCACCGGATCTTCCAGATCGACGGTATAAAATCCGCTGAAGGAAATCGATCCGGATTGTTCCGTGACAAAGCTGCCTTCGTTCAGCTGCCTGCGAGAGCGGCAGACCCCGATCGTATAATCCGACGGAATCCTCTGCCGCGATAAAACCGACGGCGCTCAGGGTATCCCTTCGTTCCGCCACGAAGATATTGACCGCCTCCTGCGTGTCCAGGTTTTCCCTCCAGCCGTGATAGTCGTGATCATACACGTTCGTCGTAACGCATCGGCTCCACCTGCTGAAAGGAAACACAGCCCATCTCGGGATGGCGGCCGGCATGCTTGTCATAATAAGATATCCAGAATATCCGTTCCCGCCCCAGCGGTTTCCCCAGAAGTTCCCCAGCTGTTCTTGCACGCCAGGCCAGCGCGGCTGCGGCGCGGCGGTGCTTACCGTATCATTCCAGCCGACGATCGCGACGGCATGGTTGGGATCGTGAGGGTCCGAAGGCGGCTGATAAAAACTGCCGTTCGTTGAATCGTCGAGGAATTCCATCCCCACATACATACAGGTCCCCAGTGCGCCGTGTTCCATCAGCTGCTGTTTGATAAGCACAATATTCGAGCAGTCGTCCTCCAGCTGAAACCACAGGATTTTCCGCGGATAATCATAATGATAACTGCTGTCATCCCGCGCCGGCGGGGTGTCATAGGACTGCCCGTCCACATCCCGCACCGCACCGTCGCCGCGCGAAAGGTAGGCGCTTGCCACCCGGTAATCCCCGCCCATATGCACTTCGAGCCCCTGCTCCGGACAATAACCGATATCCTGGTTATAGAACGTGTTGAACCCGTTCCACCAGTCGAGATGATATTCCGCCAGGTCGGGCTCCGGTGCCGCCTCATCCGGCGTCCACGATCCCATACGCATCAGGTTGCTTTCCAGTGACGCCATGACCGCGTGCGCCCAGCAGGTCCCACCCTGCTGCGATCTTACCCGGAAACATAACCCTCACCGCCGGCATCCCTCAGATCGTAGGCAAGCGGCAGTGCGGCGGCGGAAAAAGACATCCCGAACAAAGCAGCAGAACCGCGGTAAGGATATGTTTTTGTTTCATTTTATTCGCTTGTTTTCATGCAAATTTCATGTTAAAATTATACGCGTTTTTGGAGGATAATAAAAGGGATTTTATGCAGCAGATCAGCGATAAAACGACCGAGCAGCAAAACCTGGCGAGCAAAGATATCGACCAGATGAGCACCCGCGAGGTGCTTGTCACTATCAACAAAGAAGACAAGACCGTACCACATGCCGTGGAAAAAGCCATTCCGCAGATCGAGGAATTCGTGGATGCGGTGGTGGCGTCAATGAAAAAGGGCGGCCGTTTATTTTACGTGGGCGCCGGCACCAGCAGCCGGCTCGGCGTGCTTGATGCTTCCGAGATCCCTCCGACCTTTTCGGCGCCGGACACCCTTGTGCAAGGGATCATGTGCGGAGGCCTCTCCGCACTGGTTACGGCCGTTGAAGGCGCTGAAGATGATTACGACGCCGGATATGCCGTTGTGAACGAACGCGGGATAACGAAAAATGACTGTCTTCTCGGCATTACCACCAGCGGTAGTGCGGACTATGTGCATGCCGCACTGAAACGTGCCAAAGAGATCGGCGCCACCACCGGCTTGCTGGTCTGCAACACTTTTGAAAAGAATCTCCATATTGATGTCATGATCCAGGCCGTTGTCGGTCCGGAGATCGTGACCGGTTCAACCCGCATGAAGGCCGGTACCGCAACAAAACTTATCCTGAATATGATCACGACGACGGCAATGATCAAGCTCAACAAGACCTACGGGAACCTGATGGTGGACCTGATGACCACCAATAAGAAACTCTGGGACCGCGGCGCCAGGATCATCCGCCACTGTACGGGAACGGATTACGACACCTCCATGGAGATCCTGAAAAGGTCCGGCGGCAGTGTCAAGACCTCCCTGGTGGTAGCGCTCCTCGGCATCGAACCGGATGCCGCCCGCAAACGCCTGGAAGCCCATGAAGGCGCGCTCCGCGAGGTCCTGGAAGAAGAAGGGAAAAGCCTTCGCCTTTAAGATCCCGGTTGCACCGGCCATCGGCAACGGTCTGCCTGCTGCCCTTCCGTCGCGGGACCTGTCGCTCCCCTTCCTGATATCCGGAAATATTTTTCTTCTTTCTCCCGCCTCCGCTCCTAGGCGCCTTATCATTCCCCCTTCCCCGGCTCGAACCGCTTTTCACTGTTAGCTTTTTTTCAGAATATTCTTCCTATAATCACATCAACACAGGAGTTTTGACATGAAATATACTTTACCGTTCAAGGTGCGTGTTTACGAATGTGATGCCGGGGGCAGATTGTCCGTGCCCTCGCTTCTGAATTACATGCAGGAAATTGCCGCACGGCACACCGTCGAGCTTCACATAAGCATTCCGGAACTGTTGCCCCGCGGTTATACCTGGATGCTGTCGCGCATTCATCTGGTCGCCGACCGCTATCCCGCCTATGCGGACAAGCTCAGCATGAGCACATGGATCTCCGGGCACCGGGGCCGTTTTTCCGTGCGTGAATTTGCACTGCTTGACGCATCGGGCGCTTCACTGATGCGCATCACGAGCAGCTGGGTCCTGTACGACATCAACGCACACGGTGCCGCGAACGTTGACGAGGTCGTCCCGCTTGAGGAAGTCTGTTCCGAACGTGCGGTCAAAGACGATTTTCTTTCTCTGCCCGTTCCGGATGATGATGCAATGAAATACCGGAGACATCTTCAGGTACGGAGATCCGACCTGGATATCAACCGGCATGTGAACAACCGGGTCACGGCCGAATGGGCGCTTGAAGCGGTCCCTGAAAAGATCAGCAAAACATGCGAACTTGCCGAATTGGAGATCTCATTCAAGGAACAGGCATTTTACGGCGACAGCATCCTTTCGCAGTGCCGCATCCCGGATGAAAAGGAACAATACACCGTGTTGCAGCATATCATCAAAAGTGATAAAGGACGCCTCATTGCCGCCGCTGCGGACGATCTGGAGGATGAAACAAGGGAAACAAGGATTCTTCGCATAATTTGCATTTGATAATTCGCTCATTTACATTATATTTCATAAAACATCTGGAGGAGATATGAAAACAACGAATAAGCTCTTGATCGCAGGGTTTTTCCTTGCCGCAATGGGAATAGTGACAAAATTCCTGCTGGACAGGTTCCTGCTGAAAAATCCCGACCTGGCTTTTGAGGACGATCCCGAGCTGAAAGACCTCGAAGGTTCTGCAGAAAGCGGAGCCAAGGCTTAATGCGGTTTTTTATCAGCGCAGATATCGAAGGCGTGACCGGCATTAACAGCTGGAGCGAAACGAATAAAGACCATGCGGATTACGGGTGAGTTCCGCAGGCAGATGACCCGTGAGGTCGCCGCGGCCTGCGAGGGGGCACTTCATGCGGGCGCTAAGAAGATCGTCGTCAAAGACGCCCACGAAACCGGCCGCAATCTCATTGCCGCCGAACTTCCGGAAGAAGTTGAACTTATCCGTTCCTGGAGCCGGCATCCCTATTCCATGGTTTGGGGTATAGAGGAAGGATTCGACGCCGCCGCGTTCATCGGTTATCATTCCCCTCCGGGTCCGCTGACAATCCGCTTTCCCATACCATGTCTTCCCGCCTGGTTTCGGAAATGCACCTCAGACGGTGAACTTTGTTCCGAATACCTGCTGCATGCGATGGTCGCCCGCTCGCATCATATTCCTCTTGTTTTTTGTTCCGGGGATGCGGGTCTTTGTGAACGCATCCACAAAGACGACCCGGAGGTCCTTACCGTTGCCACACTGGAGGCGACGGGGAACGCCACACACAGCATCCATCCGCAGCTTGCATTGAAAAAGATCCGTGCCGGCGTGAAAAAATCCCTGAAGAAAGACCGGAAAAAATATAACATGGAAGTTCCGGGACATCTCGTGCTGGATGTGCGTTACAAGAATCATGTTTCCGCCTACCGGGCCTCCCATTATCCCGGGGCAACGGCGGTAAATGCCTTTACCACCCGTATTGAAGCCGATAATATTCTGGATATTATGCGTTTTCTTGAATTTTGCGTATAAGCTACGTGCTTCTCGAATTTTGAACCTGTCCTTTGGGGACGGGTTTTTTTATATTGCAACTCATACGATCCTTATAATTTCCCGTTGTTATTGTCCGTCCGCTCGCCTATTTTTATATTGTTGACAAAAAAAGTCCTTCTCTATTGTGAAGTGGCGTATCCTTACCGGTGCTGCCCCGGTCTTTCGGGACCGCCAGCCGGCTGAGTCTGCGTTTGAAAAGGTATAAATGAAGTCATACAACGTAAAAAACCCCTCCTTTTCAGAGGGGCGTTGCTCAGTACCGAGGGCGGGAATTCGAACCCGCAAGGGCCGAAGCCCGGGGGATTTGGTCCCCTGCGTCTACCAGTTTCACCACCTCGGCATATCAGAGGTGATTTTGTCGATTAATAGCATGAAAGTCAAGTAAAAACTTCAACAAAAAAGGACCCGAAGAGCTATGAAAGTCAAGTTTAAACGTTTATCACCCAATGCAAAACTTCCTTTCCAACAGCATGCATACGACGCCGGTTACGATGTAACATCTGTGGAAGCGGTCGTGATCCCCGCGGGAAAATGGAAGCTGGTTAAGACCGGACTGGCGGTGGAGCTGCCGCAAGAAATGGAACTGCAGGTACGTTCACGAAGCGGACTTGCATTGAAACACGGAGTATTCTGTCTGAACGCGCCGGGAACGGTGGATTCCGGCTACCGGAACGAGATCGGCGTGATCCTCGCCAATCTCGGAGATGAGAATTTCACGATCAGGTCCGGCGACCGTATAGCGCAATTTATATTTCAAACCCCGAAACATCCTGAAATTGCGGAAGTTGAAGAGCTTAACGGCTCCGACCGCGGTATGGGCGGTTTCGGAAGCACGGGTTCCCAATAAACAAAGGGGTAAGACCATGAAAAAGATCCTTGTTCTCCTTGGTATTCTGTTATTGCTTTCCGCTTGTGGAAGGACCGATAAACCGGTCAATAAAGCACAGGCGTATGCGGGAAAAACCGCGGTCTTTGCGGAAGATGCTGCGGGCGGCGCAAGAATTCTCGGAACTGGTTCGGCCCTGCACATTGACAACAGCGAAAAAAAGATCGTGAAAACGGCATCCCTCGAATTTGAGGTACACAACCTTGATTCCTCACTGTCACGCCTGGGATCGCTCATCTCCGATCACGAAGGGTATATTCAGCAGGAAAACCAGTTCCGGCAAATGGGGCGCCTGTATTACCGGATCCATGTACGGGTACCGGAAAAACTGTTCGATACCTTTATCGAAAAAGTGCTCGCCGGGAAGGATATACGGCGTCTGGAGGCGAAACGTATTTCCGCACGGGATGTGACGGAAGAATTCATCGATACGGAATCCCGGCTGGCCACAAAACGTCAGGCGCTTGAACGTTACCGGGACCTTCTCCGCAAGGCGGAAACGGTCAGTGACATGATCGCCGTCGAAGAGAATATCCGGCGCCTGGAAGAGGAGATCGAAGCCCAGGAAAAGCGCCTGGAATATCTTTCGCGCCAAATAGAGATGAGTGAAATTCGCATTGAGCTCTATCAGGAATTGCCGGGAACATATGTCCCCGATAAGCCCCTGAGCTTTGGTGCGACCTTCATCCGCTCCCTGCACAAGGGCTGGCAGGGTGTCGTGACCGTATTCTTCTGGATCATCCGCCTCTGGCCGCTGTGGATCCTGCTGATCCTGCTGAAGATTTTCATGCGCGCCCGTAAGAAGGAGGAAGAATGAGGATCCTGATCCTGTGCACGGGCAATTCCTGCCGCAGTCAAATGGCGCACGGTTTCATGAAACATTTTGACGACCGGCTGGAAGTGTATTCCGCCGGCGTTTCCCCCGCTTCCCGGGTTTCCCCGCATTCCGTTGAGATCATGGCCGAAAAAGGTATTGATATCAGTGACCATGTACCGGAGGACGTCCGAGATTATACGGATCAGTCCTTCAATTACGTAATCACCGTCTGCGATCTCGCGAACGAGGTCTGCCCTAGCTTTCCGGAGAAGTGAAACACCGTCTGCATTTTTCCTTTCCCGATCCATACCGGACACCCGGCGGTCATGAAAAGCTCATGAAAGCCTACCGCAAGGTGCGGGACGATATTAAAACGACCTTTTATCGATTATACAGAAAGGAGATGAAACCGTTACTATGAAATTTCTTGAACTGGTAAAAAAACGTCAGAGCGACCGTAAATATCTGGACAAAACGGTGGAGCGCGAAAAGATTGAACGCTGCCTTGAAGCCGCACGGCTTGCTCCCTCGGCAACGAATTCCCAGCCCTGGGAATTCATCGTTGTTGAGGATCCCGAAATGCGGAAAAAGGTCGCGGAAGCCACCTTTTCCTCCGTGGTCCGTTTTAACCGCTTTGCACTGAAAGCCCCCGTCCTGGTGGTGCTTGTCAGCTGGAGGCCGGCATTGTCCATTGCCATCGGCGGACTTCTGAAAGACCGTCAGTTCAATCTGGTGGACGTCGGTATTTGCGCGGAACATTTTTGCCTTCAGGCCGCGGAAGAGGATCTCGGGACCTGTATCCTGGGATGGTTCCGGACCCGGAAGATCGCAAAATTACTCAACATCAGACCGCCGAAAAAACCGGCGCTGGTCATGACCCTCGGATATCCCTCCGGGGAAACCCGGGAAAAGAGGCGCAAGGACCCTAACAAGGTCCGGCGCTACGTCTGAAAGAAAATTAAACGGTCCTGGGCCCGGCGTTGCGCGCCGGGCTAATCAATTTCATCCCTTCAAACTCTCAATCTTTTCTTTGTCCCTTAGGGATCCCGTTTCAACGCGTCAATATTTATTATTTCTGATATTTCGTCCAGCCTGAAGAGACGACAGTCTGTAATCCGCCCCGCCTGTCGCGGTAGATGAAATGGGCCTCCACGCCCTCCAGGGATTCGATCATTTCTATCCCTTTATGCTTCCCCAGCACAATGGCGGCAGTTGCCAGCGCATCGGCAACCACGCAGCTTTCGGCGATCACGCTTACCGAGGTGAGTTCATGTTCGATGGGATAACCGGTCTTGGGGTCGATCAGATGCGAATAACGTTTTCCTTTCAGCTCGTAAAATTGTTGATAGTCGCCGGAGCTTGCACACGCCATATCCTCCAGACCGATACGCAGGGAATATCTCCGGTTGGCGACATTACCCGCTTCCGGCACGGCAACCCCCACCATCCAGGGCCTTCCGTTGCAGCTGCCGCCTGCCCGAACCTCTCCCCCGATCTCCACCAGCAGATCATTATATCCCAGCTCCCGGATCCCGCGCAGCACCGCATCGACCCCGTATCCCTTTGCCAGCGACGCATAATCCAGATGAAGCTCCGGATCCTTTTTCAAAATACCGTTCTTCAGGATACGTATCTTGTCCATGCCGACATGTTGTAAATTCCTGCTGACAGCCGCACTGTCGGGCATTTCGGAGATCCTACTTTCCCCGAACCCCCACATATCGACCAGAGCGCCCACGGTCGGATCGAAGGCTCCGCGGGAAACGCCGTATATGCTGTCCGCAATTTCCGTTACATAAATGAAATCCGGCGAAAGCGGGAAAGCCCCTTTTTCCCTGTAGGCGTTGAACTGTGATATTTCACTTTGGGGATCATAGGTGTTCATGGATCGATTGACGGATGTCAGCGCGGCATTGACTGCCATACGGACCCGTGCCTTTTCATGATCCTCTTCCGCTCCGCAGACCTTCACCATATAAAAGGTTCCCATGGTCTCCCCGCGCAGGGTCAGTGCCGGCTCACCGGAACAGGAGAATAACACTAAGCCTGTAAGGACCAGCAATATTATTTGATGTTTTGTCATGAAAACACCTCTGTATTTTGAATTCCCCGTTGGAATTTACGAATAATTTTTACATTTTCAAGAAAGAAGAAAACAAGGGAAACCTATGAAAAGCATCACAAACACGATCCTGATCCTGTTGATCTCCATCCTCATCCTCGGCAGCTGCGGAAAACCGTCCCTTAAATATAAACCCCTGCCGGAAATGATGGAAGACGCTGTGGCCGATTCCGCCTGGCCGGGGGCTGTCCTTATTGCGGGGAACAAAGACAGTGTTATTATTCATCACGCAGCCGGGTATCATACCTATGCGCAAAAACGACCGGTGCAAAAGGATAATATCTTCGATCTCGCCTCGCTGACCAAGGTCATAGGAACGACCTCCGCCATCATGAAGCTGTATGAGAACGGGGACATACGGCTGGATGACCCCGTCGTGGACTATATTCCCCGCCTTCGCGGACCGGCACCGGTCCAGACCGCACTGAAAAAAACCGTTACGATCCGGCATTTGCTGACGCATACGGCGGGATTTGAACCCTTCCGCTTGTTCTACGAGATGGACTGCAGCCCTGAAGCCCGCATGGACAGTGTGTTCCGCAGCCCGTTGATCACCAAGCCCGGCGAGAAGATGGTCTATTCCGACATCGGTTTTATCATTCTGGCAAAGGTCGTCGAATCCGTCAGCGGCATGCCCGTCGACCAGTACCTGAAAAAGGAGATCTTCGCTCCCCTGAGCATGCATGATACCTTTTACGATCCTCCGGTAACGCTCCTTTCGCGGGTCGTACCCACGGAATACGACACCCTCAACGATGTGCTGATCCACGGGAATGTCCACGACAGCAACGCCCGCTCCCTGGGAGGGATCACCGGCCATGCGGGGCTTTTTTCCACCGCCGCCGACCTGAGCCGTTTTTCCCGCATGATGCTACACAAAGGCGAGTTGGAGGGAATGCATATCTTTCAAAAGGGAACCGTAGAAAAATTCACCCGGCCCGTCTCGGAAAAACACACCCGCTGCCTCGGATGGGACAGTCCCGGCGGCGAAAGTTCCGGCGGCATCTATCTTTCCCCCGAAAGCTACGGACATACGGGATACACCGGCACTTCGATCTGGATCGATCCGGAACACGAGGTCTTTATTGTGCTTTTAACCAATGCCGTGCATCCGTACCGGAGCTATAAAAACCCGAATTACTACGACTGGAGGCAGCTTGTTGCTTCGGCGGCTTTTGAAGAAATGGGGATCCGCAAACGCAACACCGACCTCTTACTAAAAGAACGCTGGGTGGAACGTTTCGGAATAAGCCGCTGATACAGACCCTGGCGGGCAGGACACGCAGGGGAATGTTCAGCGTATCTGGAAAATTGCCGCCTGATGTGACCGGTCCTTTTTTCCGAAATCTTCGGACAAGGGGAAGAGCATTGCTGAGGCCGGAATAAAAGTATAATTTTAATAATCATTTGTTCAGAAAAACATTTATCCTTACATTTTGCTTTGAAAAAATCATTTTTGCTGTGTTAAGGAGAAGGAATCATGATCAATATTATCTGGCTTGTGATGATACTTATCGGCGTTGCGGTTGCCGGGATACGCTGCCTTGGCATCACCTTCAGCCCCCTGGGTATCTATCTGGCACCCACTTTCGAACCGTTAAGTCAGCTCACGAACAGCGCGTTTGATTATTCAAAATTTGCCGTTGAACTTGCCCTGGGCCTTGTGGGTATCATGGCCCTGTGGCTCGGCATCATGAAGATCGCAGAAAAATCCGGCCTGATCAAGGTGATCGCCCGCGGCCTGCGGCCCGTGATGGTCAAGCTGTTCCCGGACGTACCTCCGGAACATCCCGCCATGGGATCGATCATCATGGCGTTATCCGCAACAATGCTCGGGCTCGGGAATGCCTTAACGCCGCTTGGGCTGAAAGCATTCCAGGACATGCAGAAGCTGAACAAACACAAATATATCGCAACGAATGCGCAATGCACCTTTATGGCGATGAGCACCTCCAGCATCACGGTCATACCGGCAACCATTATCGGCATACGAACGGCGGCCGGCTCTGAAAACCCCACAGAGATCATTGCCCCGGTCATTGTCGCCACTCTGATATCAACCACCGTGGCACTGATCATGACAAAGACCCTGCAGCGCCTCCCGCGCTTCCAGGTTGAAAATTATATTGATCCCGAGGAGGAGGAAAAAGATGAAGAAGCTTAAAAAACGGATCGTCCTCTTCGGCATCCTGGGTTCCCTGATCGCCGCCTTCGTCCTGTTCTCCTTTATTGAGGTCATGCAGGTTGTCTCTGTTATCGCCATTCCCCTGATCATCGTTATTATCCCGATCTACGGTTACTCCAAGGGACTGAAAGTCTACGAGGTATTTACGGAAGGGGCCAAAGAAGGTTTTCAGGTGGCATTGCGCATCATTCCCTTCCTGGTCGCCATCTTTCTGGCCATCAGTGCCTTCCGTTCTTCCGGGGCAATGGACATTCTGTCCTGGATCCTTTCGCCTGTCACCAGCCGCATCGGCATGCCGGGCGAAGTCGTTCCCATGGCCCTGATGCGCCCTCTTTCGGGCAGCGGCGCCCTGGGGATCATGTCAGAGCTCATTAAGACCCATGGAGCGGATTCCTATATCGGCCGGCTGGTCTCCATTATGATGGGTTCAACGGAAACGACCTTCTATATCCTTGCGGTCTATTTCGGCTCCATCAGTGTAAAAGAGACCCGCCACGCCCTGCCGGCAGCCCTGACCGCCGACCTTGCCGGAATTATTGCGGCGGTCGTCATCTGCCAGATCGTTTTCGGCTGATACGGCATCCGTTGCGGGAAACTGTCTTCGCCCGGTGTCCTTACATCGCTATTTAAAGCACTTACCGTTCCAGCACAGCAGTGCCGCCATGATCCCCAATGCCAGAAGCGGTTCGATCCAGGCATGCGCACGGCGGAAAACCGGCTCCAGCAGATTGAATTCCAGCATGAATACCGCCCCTGTCACGATCAATACGGATACGGCTTTTTTCATGGTCTCACCTCTATAACAGTATAATGCTCAACGTTGCCATGAGCGAAGCGTTCGCCGCTTCCCCGACGGCCCTTCCCACGATCTTCCATGCACGCCCCTCTTCTCCGGGTTCCGTGTCACAAAAGCCTTCAACCGCACCGATCACCGCACCGGCACCGTCAATAATGCCGACCGCTCCGACAATTCCCATGGCCGGCTTCTGCATTCCGCAGGTAAAAAGCTCCCGCCATTCCTGCATGTGCGTCTCCCAGTAATCCAGCGAATGGATCACGGTGCTCAGAAAATACATCAGTACCGTTTTATCCTTCTCATTTTCCACCGTGTTATCAATACGCACGTAAAATGCGGTAAGCTCGGCATGTTTCTGTTCGGTACCCGCAGGACTGTCCAGGATCAGGGCGATGGAATCAAAAACGCCCTGATATTCCCGGAATATGTCCAGGCTGTCGCTGAGCATATTTACGACATCTTCATTTGAGGCGTTCTTTGCGAACCTTCGTCCGGGAATGATCTCCGGAATCAGGGTCCCGTTCTTTAAAACAAGCTCCGTTCTCAGCCCGGATAAACGGGCACCGCGAAGGATGTTCACCGCCTGCTCACAGCATTCAGTGAGGTCGGAAGAAAGGTAGCCGTTTTCCTTTTGCCTGGCGAATTCCTCATACACAAGGTCGAGGGCCTCATTGTGCGCCTCGCCGCTGATGTCATACTGACGTTGCAGTGTTTCCGTTCCATCCGTCGCCGGAGTGACCGCCTCTCCGCAGGAACTGCACAGCAGGATCGCCAGCGGCAACAGGAAGATATATGTGAACTTTTTCATGGTATGTCCCCCTCTATTTTTATATTGCATTTTCACTTCGCATTCCGGCTGACCTTACGGGGGATAGAATACCCTGTAAATACGATGAACGGCCCGATACTTCTTCAATAACTTTTTATTACCGCGTTGCTGCATGAGATATCCCCTCTGTACGATGAACGCTGCCGAAATGTAAAAACTCCGGAGAAAAGCGGCAAGACAGAAAACCACGCAGTGATACCGGTCACAAACACACTTCAGTGCCCGGAAATACCCGTTATAGAGATTTCCCGGTTTTTTTTATTGCCTGAAGCATGATTTCTGTTTAAATTAGCTGGCTTTTTGATTCCGGAGTGGCTCAATGGTAGAGCGGGTGGCTGTTAACCACTAGGTTGTAGGTTCGAATCCTATCTCCGGAGCAAACACTCAGATATTGCCGGACCCGGCCTGCTGCAATACGGAGTATTTTCACTCCGGCACTTTTTCACATCTTGACATGATATGGGAATTGTCGTATCTTAAGAATTATTATGAGGCAGATATGGTAAAGAAAAAACTCTACCGTTCAATTGATTCCGCAATGATCGGAGGGGTCATGGCGGGAATTGCGGATTACTTCAACATCGATGTAACACTGGTGCGTATTCTTTTCATTTTTGTCATGGTGTTTTCCGGTTTCTTCCCGGCGATCATGGCATATCTGATCTGCTGGGCCATTATCCCCAGCAAAAAGATCTTCTATTGATCTTTTTCCGCTACGGCCAGCGTGAGTATACTTACTTTTTCCACTCCCGCATTTTTCAGGCTGCGCGCCGCCTCCATACATGTGGCACCCGTCGTAAACACATCATCCACGATACATGCATGAGAAGGGATCCTGAACCCTTTTCCCACCCTGAATGCGTTCCGGACATTTTCCCGGCGTGCTATCCTGCTCAGTTCCGTTTGCGTGCCCGTATCCCTGCAGCGAACCAAAAGCTTTTTTCCACCGGAACACCCCATACTTCTCCGATCCCCGAGGCGATGTAATACGACTGATTATACGTTCTCTCACGGAAACGTGTTCCGGTACAGCGGAACGGGGACCAGTGCATCGCAGCCGGAAAGAAGGAAGGGGCAAAATACCGGCCGGCCTGCCGGCCGAGAATGCTCCGATAAAGGGCATGTCACCGTATTTTAAATGATGTATCAGGACCTGCATGCCTTCGTTAAAATAAAACATTGAAAAGGCCTTGTCCGCTGGCGGGTTCCCGCAGTCAATAAGGGGATCGGGGATCTGCCCGCAGCGGGGGCATGATGCAAGACACCGTTCACATAAAAAGGGGGTCAGCTCCGAGCGCTCTCCGCAGATCAGACACTGCGGAGGATACAGCCAGTCCGCAAAAGTCACAAGAAGATCAGTAATTTTTCGCGCCGCCCTGGATGACGGCCTGCCAGTTCTCATTTTTCTTTCCCCCTCCATATTACTATGAATTAATTCATAATAACCGCGTCCCCGCAGATCACAGAACACAAAGAAGACCTCTCCGCGCATGCCTTCATAATACCATATCTCATGATCCTTCTCACCTCCGACGAATCCGGAACGGCGGATCTCCGTCGGATGCCCGTATTCCAGAAGCACACGTCCCCGGTCACTTCTGGCACCCTTGTTCATATAGGTGAATTGTTCATCCGCATAGCGGACACGTTCCCTGATCTGCAGATAGTATTCGTTGACGGGCGTGGTCATGTCGCTGTCACGTTTTTTCCAGAATTCCACGAACAGTTTTTGCCGGGCATCCGTATTGCTCCTCCGGTAAGTCCGGATCTCATCCTGGGTCATCAGGGGTCTCAGAACCTGGAACATGGAATCCAGTGCTTCTTCACCCAGGGCATAATGATCATCATACAGAAGTGCATCCATATCCGCTTGCCCGGTCATGAACACGCGTTTGTCCGCATTCGCCGTTTCTCCCGTATTTTTGTCTTCCAGGCGCACGCAGTACTGGTAGATCCCGGGGTCCAGTTCACGAATATCCATATAATCAATGACGACATCAAATTTTCCGGGGGCAACGGCTTTGACTTCTTCATTTTCCACAATAATATTCCCGTCAAGATCACGGATACTGCTTTGCACACCGTACGCCTTGCCGGGGCTCAGCTGATAAACCTCAAAATAGGTATTAAAAATACCGCTTACATTATCAAATTCCGGGTTTGCCATCGGAACAATATCGTACATCCCCGGCTTGGTGAATTTGTTCTCATCATCGGCCTTTCCTGCGTAAGAAGCGACTACGATATCGCTTATTTCCAGATGGGAGCCCGTAAAAGACCTGATCCGGATATCCCGCCGGCTTTCGGAGGTAGCCCCCGAATGAAAATCCCGGACCACGGTGTGCAGTTCGTACGTTCCCGGCTCCAGATGCAGGCCGAGCTGCTCGGGAATATATTCATGTGCAAGAATGGTATCGCCGACGGAACAGCGGTCCTCGACGGCCACGGTCTTTGCATATACATGTTCGTCGTTGTCATAGATATTCACCGCCATCAGGAATTTCCCCTGCATCTGTCCCTCTCCGGCGGACTTCCACCCCAGCGCATGGCGGGGGAGCATGTAGTACAATTCCACAAAGGGTGTTCCCTTGTCGTAGAAACATGCATGGTCCGTATAAAAACGAAAATCTTCCGCAAATAAGAAAGTGACGGCGATCAGAATAACGATAAGCGTTTTTTTCATGGTCCTTCCCGTTTAATGTAATTTTTCCAGCTCGTTGTCCTTGAATTTCACGGAAACAACGCTGGAGACCCCTTCTTCCTGCATTGTGATCCCGTAAAGGTAATCACAGGCGTGCATGGTCAACTTATTGTGGGTCACGATAATGAACTGGGTGTTCTCGGTAAAATGCGTCAGGGCATGGGTAAAACGTTTGACATTGGTATCGTCCAAAGGAGCGTCGACCTCATCCAGTATGCAATAGGGGGACGGTTTGACGAGATAGATCGCAAAGAGCAGGGAAATGGCCGTAAGGGCTTTTTCACCGCCGGAGAGCGCCCGGAGGGACTTCATTTGCTTCCCCTTGGGCCGGGAAAGGATCTCAATGTCCGCTTCAAGCGGATCGTCCGATCCTTCCAGGCGGATATCGCATTCGCCCTGATCAAAGAACAGTTTATAGGTTTTCTTGTAATTCTCCCTCACCTGCGAAAAGATCTCCGTGAACTGCCGCCGGGCTTCCACGTCCAGCCTGCCGATCGTCTCCGTAATACTGCTCTCCGCGCCCAGCAGGTCTTCACGCTGCTCCTTTAAAAAAGCCAGGCGCGACGACTGTTCTTCATACTCTTCGCGCACGGCCATATTGACGGGACCGATAAGTTCGATGCGGCGGGTGAGCTTTTGTATCTTTTCCTCCATTTCCTCCGTGTCCATGTCCATCGGTTCATACGGCCGCTTAAGGATGTCGGTATGGTAACGGTCAAAGATCCGCTGTTTCAGCTGCTCCTGGCGCATCCGCATGTCATTGACCCGGATCTCAAGGTCGCGAAGGGTCTCAAACACATCTTCCCGGCGGCGGTGATGCTCCGAGATCGTTGCTTCCACCTTCCGGATCTGTGCTCTTTTTTCGTTCAAAGTCTTGTATATGCCATCCCTCTTTTCCCGCTGCGCTTCCCGGTCGGAACGCAACACGTCCAGATCCTTTTTCAGCGACTGCATATTCGCTTCGCCTTCTTCGGTGAGTTTTTCCAGCCCGGCATCTTCTTCCCCGATCTCCGCGATACGTTTCTGCATTTCTTCGATCAGCGAGCAGGCATTGTTGTACTGGAAGCGCACATTGTCCTTTTCTTTTTCCTGCGCGATCAGGCTTACCCGCATATCCTGAAGTTCCGCGTTGAGACGGTCCCGTTTTTCGGATATTTTTTCATATTCCCTGTGAAAACGTTCCAGTACAGACCGGTTTTTCTCCACTTCGGCTTTTGCTTTTTTCAGGCTGTCGTCCGCCGAGTTCAGCTGTTCTCCGATCTCCGTGATCCGCGCGGAATCAGTCCCGATCTTCCTGTCCGCCTCCTTCAGGCTGTCGCTGCGGTGCTCGGCGGCATAGGACAGCGCGCTCATCTTTTTTTCTTTTTCCAGGCGTTCCTGCATCAGTTCCCGGTAACGGCGGGAATATGCCTTCGTTTCCTTGATACAGGCACTGCGCTCTTCCTCAAGCGCTTCACGTTTTTTTCTGACCTTCTCAAGCGCTTTCTCCATTGCGGCGGCCGCATCATCGAGCTCCCGGATCTTTTCCTGCCGGCCGAGTGTTCTGCCGGCCCGTCCGGACTGTTTTCGCCGCGGATCATGGCACGCTGATCCAGATAATCGCCGTCCGGGGTCACATAACGGAAACGGGGATCCTTCAGGGCTTCTTCGGAAAGGTCCCGCAGTGACCGGACGATCAGTACGTTCCCTAAAAAATAATCGATGAGAAGCCGGTTTTCCGCATCGGCGTGTACCACGTCAACGGCGCGGGCAAGGATATTCTTATCGTGAAAAGGATCCTTCAGGGGCGGCTTCACGCGTTCTTTCATCATATCCACCGGAACGATGCTTACCCGGCCGCGCTGAGAATGCTTCAATGCGTCGATCACGTCAAGAGCGTCCTCCCTGCTGTCTGCCACAAGATATTTTGCTGCATTCCCCAGAGCGATCTCGATGGCCGTCACATACTCCTTTCCGCGGTCAGGAGGTTTGCCACCGTCCCCCGGATCCCCGGATGTTTCAGATGCTTCATGACATATTTGACACCGGGGTCATATCCCCTCAAGGGATTCGATCAGTTCGCGGTAAAATCCGGCATCGTTGCGGTTGCGTTCATATGCGGACTGTTGATGCAGTATTTCCTGCCCGATGTCCCGGATCTCGCCGTCCAGTTTCTGCCGCCGGTCTTCCGACTTTTCAATATTGCCGCTGATCTCCCCGATCTGGCCCCTGGTCTGCTTCAGTTGTGCCTTCAGGCTTTCCGCCTGCTCCTTCTGCGAACCGGAACGCAGCAGAAGATCTTCCCTGCGCTGTATCTCCTCATCCTGCAAACGGGAAAGCTCCCCGCTACGGTCCCGGAGACGCAGGATCTGCTGCTGGATATTCCCCATGCTTTTCTGGGACTCCCGCAGATCGCGGCGCATATCCTCCAGTTTGCTTTCCGCTTTTTCATGGACCTTCCGGACTTCCTCAAAATCATCGCGCGCAGTATCCAGGGCTTCCCGCATCTTCTGCAGTTCCGGATCATCCCCGCCCAGCCGTGAGGAGAGACTTTCTTTTAATTCAAGGTTCGTATTGAGACGCGATTCACTTTCCCGCTTCTCTTCCGGAGCCTCTCCTGATTGCGGAGAGCGTTGGAGATCTTTTCCTGCCAGACCAGGCGCCTGGAATTTTTCTGGTTGATCTTTTCGTTCAGCTCCTGCAGAACATCGTTGATCTCCTGCATTTCCTTTTCTATGTCCGCCAGTTCGCTCTTGTAACTGTCGAGCATGGCCTCTTCGATGCTCAGCTGCTTCCCGTTCTCTTCATTCTGCACTTTGTTGCTGGAAAGCTGTTCCTGCAGGGGTCCGATCTTCTCTTCATAGTCATACCACTTCGCCTGCGACAGCGTGATCTCCAGCTTTTTCAGTTCCTCGGCATACCCGGCATAGCGTTCGTACCGCCCCATCTGGCGTTTGAGGCTCCGGACCTTGCTTTCTACTTCGTAAACGATGTCTTCCAGTCTTGCCAGGTCTTCCCGGGTTGCATCAAGCTTGCGCCAGGCGCTTTTTCGCTGGGTTTTGTATTTATTGATGCCCGCCGCTTCCTCGAACAGGGATTTTCGCTGGGACTTGTCTTCATTGAGGATCCCTTCCACCATTTTCAGCTCGATCACCGAATAGGCGTCGCTGCCCATGCCGGTATCGACAAAAAGGTCCTGGATATCCCGGAGCCGGACGGGGACGTCATTCAGAAGATATTCGCTGCTACCGTCGCGGTAAAGCCGGCGGCCGACCTGCACGTCCGTATAGGCGACGCCGAGCTGACCGTCGTCATTATGGATGGTGAGCATCACTTCGGCATAATTCAGGGGTTTCCGGTGCTTTGATCCCGAAAAAATGATATCCACCATCTGTTCCGAGCGGAGCAGGTGCGTTTTCTGCTCCCCCAGCACCCAGCGAATGGCATCCACCACATTGCTTTTCCCGCAGCCGTTGGGGCCGATGATGGCGGTAATGCCGTTGCCGAACTGCATGACCGTTTTCGTCGCGAAGGACTTAAAACCAATGATTTCCAGTTTCGATATATACATGCTGACTTTTTGTAAATCTTTGTAATTTAAAACATAATACCGTTCATTCAAATAAAAATGAACGCCAACTGATCTGAACATGGTTCATACAGCGCACCCCGCGGCGGACAGATCCGGAGATCAAACAATCTTTACCGGATCACAGAGCCTTACAAGCAGGAATAAATCACGAGTGAATCTACACTTTTTACCGGAACTTTAAACCAAAAAGTGTTACCCATGTTCTGAAGGTAAAGTGTTACCTATGTTCTGATTTTACCATTTTACCGACATCTCAACACCTCGACACCTCGACACCTCGACAACGCAACACCTCGACACCTCAACCATCTTCTCATCCCGCCGGCCAGGAGAACCTGCGGCCGCCCATCAAATGCAGATGGATATGCTCCACTTCCTGTCCGGCGTCGGAACCGTTATTGAACACCAGGCGGTAGCCCTTCTTCAGGCCAATCTCTGCGGCGATATGCTTTGCCGCCACGACCAGGCGTCCCATCAGCCCGCGGTCCTCATCCGTCACGTCCTCCACACGGGAAATATGTTTCTTCGGAATGATAAGGATATGCTCCGGCGCCTGCGGATTGAGGTCCCGGAAAGCATAAACATATTCATCCTCAAAGACCTTGTCCGAAGGGATCCCCCCGCAGCGATCTTACAAAAAATGCAATCCTTCATATTTCCTCCTTTCGGCGGCCGTATCTTTATGTGTATGACGTCCGCCCTTTGTATTCTTCATACTTATTCTCATCGATCAAAGGCCGTCCCTTCCTCGATCTCTTTGACGACTTGCTGTTTAAAGGCTTCGCTGTAACGATACATCTTCATGGTTGACATTGCTTTCTCCTTCTTTGTGTCAACCTATTTCAGGACGGGGCACGGGGCAAACTCTCAACGCTAAACTCTCAACGCTAAACTTTAAGCTTTAACGCTTATCTTCCTCCCCCATTCATACACGTCTTTTGCAATATAGTGACTGCCGAGGATACACAACACGCCGTGCTCCGGCAGTTCGCGGTACGCCCTCTCACAGGCGTCTCCGATGTTTTCCGAAGGGTACACCTCCGGAAATCGTTCCGCCATTTCCCGGATGCCTTCCGTATCCATGCTGCGGCCGGAGTCCACCGGTGAAAGCCATATTTTCTCCGCAACGGCCTGCACATAAGCAAGGGCTTCCTCCGCATGCTTGTCCCTGAGGATGCCGACGGCTGCAAAGATGCGCTTTCCCGGATATATCTCCTTCAGGGCCGAACAGAACGCGCGGATGCCGCCCGGATTATGCGCAACGTCATAGATGATATCCGGCCTGCGGCCGATGTATTCAAAACGGCCTTTCCAGACGATCTTCGCAAAGCCGTTCCGCAGTTCACTCGCCTTCAGCGGCCTGCCGAGAAATTCCTCCGCCGCCGCAACGGCCATGGCAATATTGCCCAGCTGATATCTCCCGATAAGCGGTACCCGGAACACTTCATCATAGCCCTCCATCCTGAAACGCATGCCTCCGGGGACCAGCGTGACCCCGGAAAAGATCTTCTCCGGGTCCAGGATCCGGAGGTCCGCCGTGCGGGAACGGAAGACCTCCAGGACCTCCTTTTTCTGCTTCACGGTGATTACCGGAACATCCTTTTTGATAATGCCGGCTTTTTCCCCGGCGATCTCCCGCAGGGTGTTCCCGAGAATGCGGGTATGGTCGTAGTCGATCGCCGTGATCACGACAACCCGCGGCAACAGGACGTTCGTGGCATCCAGGCGGCCGCCCAGGCCGGTCTCGATCACGGCGGCATCCACTTCCCTGTCTCGGAACCACGCAAAGGCGAGGGCGGTGCTGACCTCGAAAAAAGAGGCCCGGATCCTGTCGATATGTTTTTCCCATTGTTTCAGGTACCGCCGGACGGCATCATCGTCGATCTCCCGGTCGTCCACCGTGATGCGCTCGTGAAAACGCACAAGATGCGGCGAAACGAAACGGCCCGTTCTCAGTCCGGATACGCCCAGGAGGGCGGCCGCAATGACCGTAACGCTGCCTTTCCCGTTCGTACCGGCGACATGGATGGAAGGATAGGCCCGCTCGGGATGCCGCAGGACCCGCATCAGTGCTTCACTGCGTTCGCGTCCCAGCTTCATTTTCCCGCTGAGGCGTTTATAGAGATCTGAAAGGTAATCTTGCATCAGTTCAGGTCGATATGTTCCGCGTGAATGGTCTTCTCGAACAGCATTTCGGTAAGGGACCCGAAATCCGGGGGAAACGCTGTCGTCAGGAAACGTTCGTTCCCTTTTTGCTGCATCGTGCTTCTGTTTCGGGGTGGCGGCGCAGGTAATCCGCCAGGCTTTCCGCCACCAGGGGGCCCTGGTCGATGATCTTTACCCTTTCGGCAACGCATTCCCTTAAGACCGGCAGCAGCAGCGGATAATGGGTGCAGGCCAGGATGATGGTGTCGATGCCGGGCTCCTGCGCAAACAAGGCGTCCACGTGCCTGCGGACGAAGTAGGAGGCCGCAGGCGTATGGATCTCATTGTTTTCCACCAGTGGCACCCACATGGGACAGGCTTCCTGGAAAAGTTCGAGTTCCGGATAGAGCTTTTTCAGCTCGATACGGTAGGAATCCGAACGCACGGTCCCCGGGGTCCCGAAGAGGCCCGTTTTCCCGCTGCTGCTAAGTGTGCCGAGTTTTTCGACGCTGGGACGGATCACGCCGAGCACCCGGCGATCCGCGTATTTTCCCCTGAGGTCCCGCTGCTGGATATTCCGCAGCGCCTTGGCGGATGCGGTATTGCAGGCCAGTATCACCAGGCGGCAGCCGGCATCCAGAAGCGCCTTTACCCCCTGCAGGGTGTACCGGTAGATGATGTCAAAAGACCGCGTCCCGTAGGGGGAACGGGCATTATCGCCGAGATAGCAGTAATCATATCCGGGGAGGCGCCTGCGGATCTCGCGATAGACCGTCAGCCCTCCGAAACCGCTGTCGAAGATACCGATGGGTCCTTTCCGGTCCTGTATCTTCATTCGATAATCTCGCGTTCGTAATTTTCTTTGAAGTCGCTGACCGCCAGATAAAGCGAGTGGGCTATCTCCTGCCGGTAGGAATCCTTGTTCAGATTCGACAGCTCCTTCCAGTTGGAGATGAAGCCGATCTCCGTCAGGATCGCCGGCATGGCCGGGCCGATCAGCACAATGAAGCTTGCCTGCTTTACGCCGCGGGAACGGCAGCCCATGCGGCCTTTGAACGTCGACTCCACCGCCTGCGCCAGGGCCTCGCTTTCTTTCATATAAACGCTCTGCGCCATTGTCGAAAGAATATACTGTTCGGATGAAAGCAGTTTTTCATAGCGCTCCGTGTCTTCCTCAAGTTCGATCACCTTGTTCTCGCGGGCTGCGATCTCGATGGATTTTTCCGTGCTTTTCGGAGAAAGCAGAAAGGTTTCCGTGCCGTAGGCCTGAGAAGATCGGGCGGAATTACAGTGAATGCTGATAAACAGTTTGCCGGCGGCCTCATTGGCTATCTTGGGGCGCTGCCAAAGGGGCACGAACGTATCGCTGTTCCGGGTATATACCACGTTTACTCCCAGTTTGTTCTCAAGCAGCTTTCCCAGACGGCGGGAAACATCCAGCACGATATCCTTCTCCATGGTCCCGTCGGGAGCGACCGCGCCCGGAGAACGCTTTCCCCCGTGTCCCGGGTCAATGACGATGGTGTCGATCAGCCAGCGCTTTTTCGCAATGCTGTTGTCCGCAGGTACCATATCCTTCTGGTAGGTATGGCGCAGGCTGATGATAATGTCCCTGGTCTCGGCCTCGATAAAATGATCGATCCCGTCGATCTTCATCCGGAGCTTGACGTTGAATTGCAGTGTTTCCTTTGCCATGACCGGGATGATTTCCCGGATGACCCCGGATGAATACCGCCTGGCAAGCGCGTTCATGTCCGCCGAGGCGCCGTAGACCGAGATATAGAGGTACTGATTGTTGCCCTGCCATACCCGGCAATGCTCCTTGGGAAAGTCCTTGCCGGTCTTTACGCGGATAACGGTCCCGTTCTTCATTTCCCGCAGGCGGATATCGGTAATGGAAAAACTTCCCGGAGAAAGCAGGTATTCGTCCGCGGAAGCGTTATGGCGCAGTTCCGGGAAGGCATCCTCCTGCAATATGCGGACAAATTCCGCCTCCGGGATATAAAGGCCGTAACTCAGTCTTTCCACGGTGCAGGGGAGGTGACGCCATTCCCCGTTCCGCTGGTAAAAGCCTGAATTTGCATAAAAGATGTATTCCTTTCCCCCGAGCGTTCCCGTCACCGTCCAGTCCTGCGTATTCACGGAACGCAGTTCGCCGTAGGTCTTGAAGAAATGATTCAGGGACATCCATTTCGCACCGTAGAGATAGGAGGCGTAGATCTCCCGCGGCTCGGCGGAGGCATTCAGGCGAAACACGGCAACCTGCGGGAAAGCCGGGACCGCCATGCAGAGGACCAGCAGGATGAGTATATTTTTTTTAAAATTCCGCATCTTTTAAAGTTAGGCTTTTTTCTTGTAAATGAACATAATTTTTTTTAACTAAAACGCATCTTCTTGCGAGGTTATTATGAAACGATCCCTTTTATTTCCGCTCTTCTGCATGTTTGCGCTGAGCGCTTTTTCCGATCCCGTTTTTCACGATGCCCTGCCCTATCTTGAAGGGTGTGCTTTCGAAGGCTGTCCCCCGTTCGGCCGCCTCCCCCGGGAGCTTGAGGACCGGGTGCGCCCGCCGGTTTGGCGCCTGGGCAGGAACTCCGCCGGCCTGGCCGCACATTTTTTTACGGATTCCCGTGAGATCCGGGTCTACTGGGAAGTTCTGAACGATTTCCATATGGTGCATATGGCCGGAACGGGGATCAGGGGTGTGGACCTGTATGTGAAGGAGGACACACGGTGGCGTCATATTGCGACGGGGAAACCCTTCGCAAAGCAAAACACGGCTGAACTGATCGGGAATCTCAGCGGGGAAATGCGCGAATACCTGCTGTACTGTCCCCTGTACGACGGCCTGGCGGGACTGGAGCTGGGCATCGGCCCGGAAGCGGAGATCCGGGGGGCGGTACGGCCGCAAAAACCCGTGGTCTTTTACGGGACCAGCATCACGCAGGGCGGTTGCGCTTCCAGGCCCGGCATGGCCTATCCGGCCATCGCAGGACGGATGCTGGAACGCGAGACGATCAACCTGGGCTTTTCCGGAAACGGACGGATGGACCCGGAGATCATGGAGGCCGTCGCGGAGATCGATGCGGCTTTTTATGTGATCGACTGCCTTCCAAACATGAACCTTGAGATGATCCGCGAACGCGCGGAAGGGGAGATCCGCAGGATCCTGGACCGGCGTCCGGAAGTCCCTGTTCTGCTGGTTCCCAATTTCATGCCTGAAAGCGGCCGCTACGATCCTGAAGTCCGCAATGAGATCACGGAGGAAAATACCGCATTCAGGACCCTGTATTCCCGCCTGAAAAAAGACTATAAGCACCTGTATTATCTGCCTTCCCGGAAACTCCGCGGCGTTCCCGAAGAAGGGACGGTGGACGGCATCCATCTCAGCGACCTGGGCCAGCAAAGGATGGCGGAGGTTCTGGTGAAAAGCATCCGGAGGCATCTCAGGCCCTGACAGGGATCAGTGCCCTGCTGCTGCCGGAAAGAAAGGCGGCAAAACGGCGGGATCAGACTTCCAGCATCATCAGCATAAGCGCTCCGGCGGCGGGGATAACGACATTATCGTCGAACACATCGAGGAGCGCTTCAAAGAAAGCGCAGAGGACCACCACCAGCAACGCTTTCCAGACGGCAATATAGGGAAACCCGATGACAAAGAGCAGGAACCCGGCCGCAATAAAGGCAAGGGTGCCTTCGACCGTGTAATGCTTAAACCAGGGATGTTTCCCGACCCATCGCCCGGCAATCCCGGATGCGGAATCCGCGATGCTCAGCAGCATGCAGGCAGGGACGGCGATCCGCACGGGAAAGATCAACAGGACAAGGAAAAAGCTGATGGCGATGGTGGAGGCCGACGTCATTTTATCGTTCTCGATATCGCGGAGAAAAGGCGACACGATCAGCATGAAGACTTTCTTTACCGTTGCGTTCTTCCTGCGGAAATAATCCCCCAGGACAAAAGCCCCTCCGAACACAAGAAAGAGGATCATCACCCATTGCTGCCCGCTGAGCGGGCCGATATCCGGAAAAAAATAATATAGGAGCGGGATGAACACCGTCGAGGTATGCATAAGCTGACGCCGCAGTTCTTTCCGGTCGATCATGGCCTATTCCTTTTCCTGTTCCTGTCCGGCTTCCGCTCCCTGATTTTCCCCGCTTTCTTCATCTTCTTCACTGTAACGGCTGACGACAAGGTCGATGGGCCGGGGAACGGAGAGGTCCGTGGTACCGGGCACGGACTGGTAGATCACTGTATTGGGAAGCAGGTCATTACGGTCCTGATAGGTCACGGTGCCGATGCGGAGACCGGCATCGTTAATGGCTTTATGGGCATCCTGCAGGCTCATATTGGTAACGTTGGGAACGGTCCAGTTGCTGAGGCCGAGACTGATCTTCAGATGCACCTTGGTTCCCGGACGGACGGATTCCCCCGGAGAAACGGACTGCCAGTAGATCACCTCCCGGGGCATGTCGGAAAAACCATAGGAAACGGAATCCATGATCAAGTTCTTTTCTTCTATCAGTATGCGGGCGCTGCGCAGCGTCTTTCCGCGAAGGTCCGGAAAGACCACATTTTCAAGCGGAACGCTGATGTCGAGATAGAACGCGGCGGCCGAGCTTAACCCTGGTGCCGGGACGGGGCATTTGCGCAACCACTTTGAAAGGCTCGAGATCGCTTCTCGGAATGGATTTCCCGCGTACCGGGGTGAATTTTTCCAGGATAAGCAGCTGGCGCGCCTCCTCCAAGCTCAGGCCCTCCACATCCAGCAGAATGCGTTCCTGGTCCTGCCGGGTAAATTTCGGCATGACCACATAATTGATCAGAAAGACGGCGATCGCGGCGAAAAAGGCAAAGACGGCAACAAAAACCACAAAATTCCGGAAACGCTCTTTCCATGTCCGTTTTTTTGCCGGATGTTTTGCCTTTTCGATCAGGGTCCTTACCTTCTTTTTTTTATTCATTTTAAAATTTAATGTTTTTGTAAAGCAATAGCAAATGAACCTTCACAGAAATGCCGGTGGGGATAGCTTGCAACGGCGCCTTCCGGCGTGATGAGTTCCCGGGGAAATAAAGCGGGGTCCGCCGGGCGGATCCTGAACGAGGGGTGGCTTTGCAGAAAGCGCCGGATATTTCCCATGTTTTCCTCCTTGTCGAAGGTACAGGTGCTGTAGACCAGTAAACCGCCGGGCTTCACATCCTTTGAAATGTTGTCAAGGATATCCCGCTGAAGCGCAAGAAGCTGCGGCATGTCTTCCTCCTTGCGGCGCCAGCGCAGGTCCGGCCTTTTGCGGATCACGCCGAATCCCGAACAGGGCACGTCCGCAAGGATGTGCGAATATCCCGGGTAATCATCCTTCGCCGCATCGGCCCTCTGCAAAGGGATATCCTCCATACCGGCACGTGCCAGGTTCTTCCGCGTCTCCGCGATCGCGCATCTCACTGCGCGTCGTAGCCGTGCACGGGGGTCTCCGGCGGACAGTACTGGCGGAGCGCACCCAGTTTCCCGCCGGGCGCGCAGCAGATATCCGCCACAGACCCCGGAGCATCCTCTGCAATAAGCCGGACCGGGAATACGGCGGAAACATCCTGGGCGGTCAGATATCCCTCCCGGAAAAGGGCGTGCTGCAGAAGCGGCTGCCAGGAGCGGATGAAGACATAATCCGGATGATAATCGCTTACTCCGGCAAAAACCTGCATTTCCCGCAATGCCTGAATGATCCGTCCCGGGCCTCCGTCCGGATGATGCGCGCCGTTTTTTCAGGCCGCTCGTTGAGAGAGGCAAGCAATTCCGGGGCCTCGGACCCGAATTGCTGCGTCCAGCGCCGGATCAGCCAGTCCGGAAAATCATAACGGATGCCGGGGGGAACCCGGGGATCCTCTGAAGCGCGGGCCACTGCCGCTTCCGGAACACCAGCACTTTCCGCAGGACGGCGTTCACAAAATCCTTCGAGCGGCGGTCAATATGCGCCGCAAGTTCCACCGCCGTGTGCACCGCGGCGTGGTCGCGGACCTGCATGTACAGGATCTCGCAGGCGCCCATCAGAAGCACGATCAAGATCGCTTTTTTAGGCTTTTTCCGGTAAAAACGACTGACAATATGCTCAAGCATGCGCTGATGCATGATCACGTGATAGATCAGGGACTCTGCAAAGCGCCGGTCCTGCGCTTCGAGCCCGCTGGCCTCAAGAGTCGAAGATGCTCTATATGTTCACTGCCGGTAAACCAGTCGTAAAGAATGCGGTGTGCATGTATGCGGGAAGCCTGAAGCATATGTGATCGATCCCCCGTACTGTCATTCCGGGCGCCGGGCCGGGACCCTTTGCCGCCGGTCCGTATCCGGTATTCCGTGCTCAATAGCCTTCAACGCTTTCCCCTTCCGAAAGACCGGCGCCGTTCATCCAGCTGCCCGCGTCCATTTCCCTTTTTCCGGGGGACTGCAGTACCAGCGGAAGAAAGAAGCCATCTTTGCAGTGAATGGCAAAGCGTTTTTTAGACAAGACCGATATCTTTCCGGGATGCGTGCCGGGAGCTTTCTCAAAAGAGGCTTTCAGAACTTTGATGCGTCTGCCGTCCAGGTAAAAATGCGCTCCCGGCCGCGGAGCGAATGCCCGTACCGCACAGCACAGCTGCTTCCCCTGCTTTTGAAAATCGAGTTTCCCGTCACCGGGACGGATCTTCGGCGCAGGACTGGACGCTTCCGCATTCTGGGGGCGGTATTCCGCTTCCCCGTTTTCGATCTTATCCAGTGCTTCGGTCAGCGTCCGGGCGGCAAGGATTTTGAGCTTGTCATAAAGGTCACCGGCGCTCTCTTCCTCTTCAACGGGAATGCGGCGCTGATGGATGATCTTTCCCGTGTCCACCGTGCGCTCGATCCGGAACACCGTGACGCCCGTTTCCTTTTCACCGTGATACACCGCCCAGTGGATGGGCGCCGCACCGCGGTATTTCGGCAGTAGCGAGGCATGCGCGTTCACCGCTCCGAGGGGTGGCAGGGTGTAGATTTCGGGAGGAAGGATGCGAAAGGCGACAACAACGTAAATGTCCGCCTCATATTGTTTCAGCGCCGCAATAAAGGAAGGATCCTTCAGTTTGCGGGGCTGCAGTACCGGAAGGCCCAGCTCCGCCGCCTTTTGTCTGACCTCTGAAGAACGGGTCTTCTGTCCCCGCCCCCGGGGTTTATCGGGGGCCGTCACCACGGCAAGCACCTCATGCCGGGAGGCATGAAGCGCTCCGAGAGCCGGAACGGCAAAGGCCGGTGTACCCATAAATACGATCTTCATGGGCCTAGGAATGCTGATTGATGAGTTTTTTCAATTTGCCGCTGATCAGAGTGCGGCGCAGCGAGGAAATCCGGTCGACAAAGAAAATGCCGTTGACATGGTCGAATTCATGCTGGAAAACGCGTGCCGCAAGGCCGGTGAGAATCTCTTGACGTTTTTCACCCTGCTGATCCGTATAACGCACCGTGACCGTCAGCGGCCGCTCTACATCCTCCCGGATGCCGGGTACGGACAAACAACCCTCCTCGTAATCCCCGGTTTCATCGGAAGCGCCAAGGATCACGGGATCGATGAATACGGAATCCGGACGGCCGTTTTCAAAGGCCGTTTCCCCAATAATGAAAAAACGCTTGTTCAGCCCCACCTGATTCGCCGAAAGGCCAATGCCGTCATCGTCGTACATTGTTTCGATCATATCCGGAAGATGGGGGAGCACCTCCTCAGGGGAGCCGGCTGCCGCCAGCTTTTTTCTCAGAATAGGATCGCCGTAGATCCGGACAGGCAAAAGCATGGGATTTCATCCAGAAAACGTCCGTTCAGCTATGGACCGATACGAACGTTTTTTTACTTTTTGGTTTCCGTGTCTTTTTTCGGTTCCTCTCCCAGCTTGGAAGCGATCGCACTTTTGCGTACTTCCATCTGGATGTCTTTACCGAGACCCAGTACAACGATATCGTTCTTTACTTTCTGAACCGTTGCAATGATACCGCCGATCGTGACCACTTTGTCCTTGGGCTGAAGCGTTTCGAGCATCTTCTTGGTCTCTTTCTGACGCTTGCGCTGCGGCATGATCATCAGGAACCACAGGATCACAATGATCAGAATAAAGGGAAGAAAACTCATAATCCCGCCGCGGCCTGAGCCTTCGGCAGCACCGTTGGCTGCCTGTAACATAATTGATAACATAATTTCTCCTCACGTTTTCAAATCTATAAATCATACGGAAATATAGCATAATAATCAAGCATTAAAGATTCAAGATCGCATGAAAAACATCTCCTTTAAAAAAAGGATGAAAAGCGTCCTGCGAAAGGTAGCATGCCGTTTCTGCGGCAAACGGCGGACAGTGAAAAAAATCAACGTGCGCTCCCGTGTTCCAGGCCAACCGCATTCCCTGAATGACCAGTGTAAATCCGTATTTTCATTCTTTCGGGATTTTTCAATAAATTTATCATTTCTTTTCAGATTTTTCCGGTTTTACTTGTATTAAATGCCTCCTCTCATTATAATCTTCGTTGGTTTATAACGGGGTTCATCCGCAGCAAAAAGGAGCGATATGAGTTCAGAGGCAATCTACAAAAAATACCCGAAAAATGACGCATCCGGCCTGATCGCGATGCTTCAGGACATTCAGGAGATCCGTGGTTATCTTCCTGAAGAGGACATTATACGGGTAGCAAAGCATGTCGGCGTCCCGACCAGCCGGGTTTACGGTGTGGCGACGTTCTATAATCAGTTCCGCCTGACACCTCTCGGCAAGCATGTGATCCGCGTCTGCCGTGGCACGGCCTGTCATGTGAAAGGATCGCTGGATATCCTGGAAACCCTGGAAGCGGAACTGGGTATCTCCGCCGGAGAAACCACAAGGGACCAGCAGTTCACCATCGAGACCGTCGCCTGTATCGGCGCCTGCAGTATTGCGCCGGTGATCGTGATCGACGGGAAATATTACGGCGGACTTACCGGAAAATCCGTATACAAGCTCATTAACGAGTACAAAAAGAAAGATTGATCGGATGGCAAACATGAAAACATTCAAAGAAATATTATCAAAGGATATCCCGGCGGAACAGTTCATCGAACGGATCAACGGCAGGATCGATCACAAGGGAAGCGGCGTTACCGCGGAACAGATCAACGAACTGCGTTCGCGGATATCGCTGGAGAATGCCGACAAGCCGGTGATCATGATCGGCATGGGAACCTGCGGTCTTGCCAACGGCGCACAGGACGTTTTCGATAAGTTCGAAGCATTGCTGAAGGAACGCGGTATCGACGCCGTGCTCACTCCGGTCGGGTGTGTCGGTTTCTGTGCGGTGGAGGTCATCGTGGATGTCAAGGTCCCGGGCTATCCCCGCATTTCCTATAAGCGGGTCACTCCCGACAATGTCGCCACGATCATCGACCGTACCATCCTCAACAAGGAGCCGGTCATCCAGAAAGCGCTCGGCAAATACCCCGGCGGGGACGACTCGGTCTGGCCGGAAATCCCCTTCCTGCAGGACATTCCTTTTTTCAAGATACAGGAAAAAGTGGTCCTGGAGAACTGCGGCATTATCGATCCCGAGAACATTGACCAGTATTTGGCACGCGGCGGTTATGAAGCCCTGTCCAATGTCCTGAACGGAAAGTCGGCGCAGGATGTCATCAACGACACCAAGAAGGCGGGGCTGCGCGGCCGCGGCGGGGGCGGATTCCCGACCGGAAAAAAATGGGAGTTCGCCTACCGGGCGAAAAGCGATCAGAAATATCTGATCTGTAATGCGGACGAGGGCGATCCCGGCGCATTCATGGACCGCGCCGTGCTTGAAGGTGATCCGCACCGCGTCGTTGAAGGCATGATCATCGCCGCTTATGCCATCGGTGCCTCCACCGGATACATTTACTGCCGTGCGGAATACCCCCTGGCGATATCGCGGCTTGAAAAGACCATTGCCGACGCCAAAGCCTACGGGCTGCTGGGGAAGAATATTCTGAACAGCGGTTTTGATTTTGACCTGAAGATCAAAAAGGGCGCCGGCGCCTTTGTCTGCGGCGAGGAAACCGCCCTGATCCACAGCATCGAAGGCAAGCGCGGCATGCCGCGGCCCCGTCCTCCCTTCCCCGCCGTCTCCGGACTGTTCGGGAAACCCACGATCATCAACAATGTGGAAACCCTTGCCAATGTCCCGCTGATCTTCCGCAGGGGCGCGGACTGGTATTCCTCCATCGGGACGGATTCCTCGAAAGGCACGAAGATCTTTGCGCTCTCGGGAAAGGTCGTGAACACCGGGCTGGTGGAAGTCCCCATGGGAACGACGATCCGGGATATCATCTACGTCGTCGGCGGCGGTGTCGCCGACAGCAAAAACTTCAAGGCCGTACAGATCGGCGGACCTTCCGGCGGCGCACTCCCGAACAATTCCTCGACACCCGGATCGATTACGAGAACCTGAAGGAGGTCGGTGCGATGATGGGTTCGGGCGGCCTGGTGGTCATGGACGAATCCACCTGCATGGTGGACCTTGCCAAATATTTTCATGCAATTCATCACTTCCGAATCCTGCGGCAAATGCATCCCCTGCCGCGAAGGCACCAAACGCCTGCTGGAGATCCTGGAGCGCATTACCAAAAGCTACCGCGAAGAAGAGACGGAAGTGGATTCCCTGATGCGTTTTCAGGGAATGCTTTACCTGGAGCGCCTGGCGGATGTGATCAAAGACACCTCACTCTGCGGACTCGGGCAAACGGCAGCGAATCCGGTGATCAGCACCCTGCGGTATTTTCGCGACGAATATGAAGCGCATCTCTACGACCGCACCTGTCCTTCCAAAGCCTGTCGGCAGATGCTGACCTATACCATCGATGCGGAAAAATGCACCGGCTGCACGCTCTGTGCGATGCGCTGCCCGGTGGATGCTATCCGGGGAAAACGGAAAGAGGCCCACTATATCGAGCAGGACAAATGCACGCATTGCGGCCAGTGTGAACTGAACTGCCGTTTTGATGCGATCATTGCCGAATAATCACAGAAACCGGGAGGATAACATGAACATAAAGATCAATAACAATGCTTACTGGGCAAACCCCGGTGAGACCATCCTGCAGGTTGCACATCGTGAAGGCATCAAGATCCCGACGCTTTGTCATATGAGCGATCTTTCCCCCACCGGCGCCTGCCGTATCTGTGTCGTGGAGATCAGCGGCGGCCAGCTGGTCCCCTCCTGCGCCTTTCCCGTGCATGAGGGAATGGACGTGCAGACCAATTCCAAAAAAGTCCGACGCTCGCGGAAATCCATTATCGAACTGCTGATCGCGAACCATCCCAAAGACTGCCTGATCTGCGTGCGGAACGGCAACTGCGACCTGCAGGACCTCGCCGAAGAATACGGAGTGCGCTCCTACCGCTATGTGGGTGAAAAACGCACCGGAAAGCTGGACCTCGCCAGTCCCGCCGTGGAACGGGACCCGGAAAAATGCATTCTCTGCGGACGCTGTGTGCGCATGTGCCACGAAGTGCAGAATGTGGGCGCGATCGACTTTACCGACCGCGGATTTTATTCCCAGGTCGCCCCGGCGTTGAACCGGTCCCTCAACACCACCGCCTGCGTGTACTGCGGTCAGTGCGTTACCGCCTGTCCTGTCGGCGCCCTTCGCGAAAAGAGCTATCTGAAAGCGGCATGGGAGGCCATTAACGACCCCGACGTTCATGTGATCGTCCAGGTCGCCCCGGCCGTCAGGGTCGCGATCGGCGAAGAGTTCGGGATGCCTCCCGGAACCATATCCACCGGGAAGATACCCGCCGCCCTGCGGCGCATCGGCGTTAATGAAGTGTTTGACACCAACTTTGCCGCAGACCTTACCATCATGGAGGAAGCGCATGAACTGATCGAACGCATCCGCGCCGGAAAAAAATTACCGCTCTTCACTTCCTGTTCCCCCGGCTGGATCAAATACGTCGAACATTTCTATCCCGAGCTCTTTGAATACATCTCCACTTGCAAATCCCCTCAGGGCATGCAGGGTGCGGTGATAAAATCCTATTATGCGAACAAGACCGGTATCGACCCGAAAAAGATCTTCGTACTTTCCATCATGCCCTGCACGGCAAAGAAATTTGAAGCAGGCCGTCCGGAGCTTTCCGTGACACAGGCCGAACCGGATGTGGATGTGGTGCTGTCGACCCGGGAGTTCGGCCGGATGATGAAGATCGCCGGCATCGATTTCACCCGCATGCCGGATGAAGGTTTTGACGATCCCCTGGGTGAATCCACCGGGGCCGGTGTCATTTTCGGAGCATCCGGCGGAGTAATGGAGGCCGCATTGCGGACGGCCCATTATCTGATAACGGGCAGCGATATGGAACAGATCGATTTTACCCCGGTGCGCGGACTGCAGGGAGTGAAAGAAGCCAATATCAGGATCGGGAACGCCACCCTGAACGTCGCCGCCGTCAGCGGACTGCATAACATCGACCGTTTTCTTGAAGAGGTTCGCAGCGGGAAATCCGAATACCATTTTATCGAGGTCATGGCCTGTCCCGGAGGTTGTGTCAACGGCGGAGGACAGCCGCTTCCCGCAAGCCCGGAAAAAACCCGCAAACGCATGGAAGCCATCTACGAGATCGACCGTTCCCTGCCGAAGCGCTGTTCGCACCATAATGATTCCGTCAAGGCGCTTTATGATGATTTCCTCGGAAAGCCCGGCGGAAAAAGGTCCCACGAACTGCTCCATACCCGTTACATGAAGCGTGAATCCATATAAGAAAGGACAGCTTATGCGTAATAAAATATTACTGGTTGATGATGATCATGATCTGATCGAAATGTACCAACCCTATCTGGAGAAACACGGATATGAGGTAAAAGCGGCGTACAATTCCGAAGAAGCCAAAGCCATTTTCCCGGAATTCGATCCTGATGTGATCTTCTGCGATCTGGTCATGGAGCATTTTGACAGCGGTTTTGTCCTCTGCCACTGGATGAACCGCCAGCCGGAACGAAATAAACGCTGGGTGGTGATCTTCACTTCCACCGGGCACGAGACCGGCTACCGTTTCTCCACGCAGACAAAGAAGAAAAAGTGGATCAACGCAGACGATTATCTCGACAAGCCGATCACCCCGCGCGATCTCCTGCAATATGTGGAAGAAAAGGCCGTTCCCTCCCTGCGAAACGGGGAATAATGAACCTCTCTCCCCTCGTGGCGGGCTAAACGGGATTCCGTCGTCAGATGTTGGGGATCCTGAACCCCCGCTTCACGGAAGGTTCGCGGGACACGCAAGTTCAGGATGACGATGTTCATTCCGCCCCTTCGTCTCAACGGCTTAACAACTCAACAACTCGACAACTCAACAGCTCGACAACTCAACCTCTTCAGTCAGGGCATTTTTCATTTATCCTTTGCCATTGACGCGGAATTTTCCTTACATTAATTAATTGATTGAGAAAAAGGAACACATGAAATTTTCACCCGAAACATACCGGATCCCCGATGAGGCGATGAAACCCTTCATCGATGCTAAAGGAGCTGTGGGAATACCTCGAACGCCCAAAGCCTTCTTCTGCACAAGTACGGAAGATCATCGGCAAATCCCTTGACAAACAGCGTTTATCGCTGGCGGAAACCGCCGATCTGCTGAACGCGGACGATCCGGTACTGATTGAAGCGATCAAAGCGGGAGCACGCACGTTGAAAGAACGCATCTACGGCAACCGGATCGTGCTTTTCGCACCGCTTTATATTGGAAATAAATGTGTCAACAACTGCACATGCTGCGGATTCCGGACCTCCAACAAAGATCAGCAGCGTACCACGCTGAGCCGATGCGCGGATCGCGCGGGAAGTGGAGGCGCTGGAAGATAGAACGGCCAGAAACGGCTGATCCTGGCTCAACGGCGAACATCCCGAATACGATGCCGATTTTATCGCGCATACGGTCAAGACGGTTTATAAGGTCAAGAAGGGGAACGGGGAGATCCGGCGGGTGAACATCAATGCCGCACCGCTGGATGTCGAAGGCTTCCGGAAAGTGAAGCACGCCGGGATCGGAACGCTACCAGGTCTTCATCATGAGACCTGTCATCCGGAAAGCTATGCACGCTACCACCCATCGGGTCCGAAGCATGATTTCAACTGGCGTCTGACCTCCCTGGACCGTGCCATGGAAGGCGGGATCGACGACCTGGGCATCGGCGCCCTGTTCGGTACTCTACGACTGGCGTTACGAGGTGCTGGCGCTGATCCGTCACACCAATCATTTTGAAAGCGGTATGTAACATCGGTCCCCACACGGGATCTACTTCCCCCGCATTAAATCCGCCGCACGGCGTCAATGTCCCGGATGAACACCCTGTGGACGATACCGATTTCCTCCGGCTGATCGCGATCCTCCGCCTGGCCGTTCCCTATACGGGAATGATCCTCACTGCCCGTGAACCGGTCGCAGTCCGCAAAGAGGCAATGCGTTACGGCGTTTCCCAGATCGACGGGGGCACCAAACCTGGAACTCGGGCCGTAACATCCCGGAGCAAGAACGCGCTTCAGAACCTGAACCGCGAGCACTTCGAGATCAATGATCCGCGTTCGCTGAACGAGATCATTGACGAACTTCATGGAAGATGGGCGACCATGCCTCTCTGCACCGGCTGCTACCGGGTGGGCCGCACCGGCCAGCATTTCATGCAATTTTCTGTCCCCGGGTTCATCAAGCGCTACTGCCGCTCCAACGCCACGCCTTACTCTTTTCGGAATATCTCCTGCATTATGCCCCTGGAGGAGCACGGCACAAAAAGGCTGGAACGTTATCGAAATAATCTTTCCCGAATGGAAGACAAAAAAGTGGAAAACGAGGTGCGCCGGCGTCTCGAACGCATCAGGAACGGCGAACGCGATTTGTTCTTTTAGCTTTTATTTGCCTGTTTTTTATTCTATATTCCCATCGAAACACTCTTAGGAGTGACTACTATGAAAATGTATCGTATTTTTACTTTCATGCTTGTCATGATCGCTGCACTTGCCTTCTTTGGATGCCAGTCACAGGAGCTGACCTCCGGAAAAGTGTATGTACAGCAGCAAGATTATGCCAAGGCAGAGTATAATTTCCTGAAAGCGTTGGATGTAGAGCCGGAGAATCCGGAAGTCCCGTACCTGCTTGCAGTTGAGATCTACGGAAATAACAACAGCGGCCTGACCGATTACACCAGCGCGAAAGAATATCTTGATATGGCACTGGAACGCGATCCGGACTATCTGCCGGAAAACGTAAAGATCTTCAAAGAGCAGCTCTACGGCTATACCTTTAATGCCGCCGTGAAACAGTTACAACAAGGTCATCAGGAACGAAT
Source organism: Fidelibacterota bacterium (assembly GCA_034520235.1). Taxonomy (GTDB): domain Bacteria; phylum Fidelibacterota; class Fidelibacteria; order Fidelibacterales; family Fidelibacteraceae; genus M50B103. The sequence goes on along the minus strand of JAXHNS010000001.1, from coordinate 573,244 downwards.
CGGAAAACCCGGATGAAGACCTTGAAAAGGCACTGGAAAATTTCAGGCTCGCTTCCCAGCTGCAGCCCAAGGAATCGCAAAGCTCCTTTGCAGGTCGCACGTATCTACAGCGAACTGAAAAGATGACAACGAAACGGCACTGGAATTCCTCAACGAAGCCATTGCCCACGCACCGAAGAACGGGGACCTGAAAGCGGAAAAGGCACGCATCCTGGCAAAAGACGAGCGCGTTGACGAGGCATTGACAATGTTCGAGGAAGCCCTGGAAACCGACCCGGAGAACATGGCCATCGGCCTGCGCTACGCCCAGTTCCTTTTTGAACAGGGAATGTACGAAAGAAAGCGCAGAGATCTATCAACGGCTTATTAATATTGAACCGGGGAACAAGGACCTTTACTTCAACCTGGGACTGACCGACCTGCGCATGGAAAAGATCGACAAAGCAAAAGATCAGTTCGAGACCGTGGTGGCGCTCTGACCCTGAAGACACACAGGCGATCGCCATGGTCGGACAGGTCTTATTTCGATCACCGAAGATTACACCACCGCCGAGACGCGCACCTCCGGCAGCTGCTGGATATCGAACCGGAAAACCCCGACTATCTCAAACGCCTCGGAGTGACGCTTACCCAGCAGGGAAAAGTGGAAGAAGGGCTCGAATACTACAACCGCGGCCGTGAACTCGAAGGCGGCAACTAAGAGGATCTTACCGCTTTTAAAGATAACGACCCCCGGCAGTCCCGGGGGTTTTTTAATTGTGTTGAAACATTGTTTTTGAAACTATTTGCTCGTAAATTCGTAGTAATAAATAAACAGCGTGAAGGTGTACACATGAAAAAATTACTTATATTTGTTTTGGCGGTGATCCTGCTCTCGGGCTGTTACACTACTTTCTACCCGCCGGCAGATCAAAAATTATACCGGCACTGAAGAAATACCGGATTCCACGCGTCAGGTGATCATCAATAATTACTATGAAAGCAACGAATACTACCAGACCCCTGCACTACCAGCGCTACAGCCTCCTCTGGGGTTCTTACTACTGGGATCCCTTTTACTATGACTACGGCTACTACCACTGGGAACCCCATTACTGGCACGGAAGCTATTATTACTACAATCCGCGCAGCCGCTACTGGTACTACTATGATCCCTACTATCACTGGCAACAGGGAAGCTGGACCGGCGGCACCGGCGGGAGCCAGGATCAGGAACGCATCCGGAAACCCGGCTACCGCACCCTGATGAACACAAGTTCCGATGGTACCGTCGCACCCTTTGTTTCCGTCGGCAATGAGAACAACAGTATTTCCAAACCCGGAAAAAGCAGCGGGGTGGATATCAATTCGGGGATCAGCAGCAGCCCGGACGGCAATTCTCCACGGATCGAATCCCTGGGAAAACGCTCGAATTCTCCCAGCGACAGTTTCCTATAGAAGCAGCAGTTCGGATACCGACAACAAAAAGCCTTCCTCCACATCCTCCTCACAAGCAAGCCGAGCTACCGGTCCTCCGGCAGTGCTTCTTCCTCATCTTCATCTTCATCCTCATCCTCATCCACTTCCCGTAAAAAAAGCAAATCCTCCTCCACGACCCGGTCAACCCAAAAAAGCTCGAATACCCAGTCCTCGTCCTCAACAAGTGAAAAAAGCAAATAAACGGATGTCAATATGAAAAAGACCCTGCCGTATTTCTCATCAGTATCTTCAGCATCGCTCATGCGCAGGACCTGGTCGACATCATCGCCCCTTTCCGCAGTTATGATTTCGACGATGTCCACTATAACAGCTCCTACCCTTATGATTACGCGCTGCGCACATCCGCGATCCATACTGGGAGCCCTCTGGCACCGCGATCGGCGGCAACGGTCGCTTCCGGCCAGATGACGCCGGAATTCACCGTGAACCCGGCGAATCTGGCAATGACAAAATACAACGTGGTTCAGGTCAGCGGACTTTCAATCAGTATAATGGCGTAAACCAGAACAGCCTCTCCGCCGTTACCTATATCGGCTCTATACCGGTGTACCGCGGAGGCATGACACTTGCCACCGGGTAACCCGGGACAAGGACTATCACCTCTACTATCAGAATGACGACATTATTCAGCGAACGAAAGGCGGACTGTACAACTGGCGTGTCGGCGGAGCCTTCGAGATGCAGAAAAACATTTATGTCGGGGCCGAAGCGTCTTTGCTGACCGGCAGCAAATATAACGACATTGCGTTCAAGAACGCGCTTCCCGATGAGATAGAGGGCTTTATGGAAGACAGTAAATATGTCGGTCTTGGCGCCAGGGTGGGAATGACCTATCATTTCCTTCCCGTGCTCAACGCGGTCTGTCCGTTGACCTTCCCACCGTCATGGGCGTAAGCTATCTCTGCGCGCATACGAACATGCTAACAGTTCGGGCTCCGTGGATTATACCCTGCGCTCCCCGGCCGTGCTGCGGGCGGGCCTTGCCCTGACGCTGAAGATCGTTGACCTTTACTATGCCTACGATTACGCCAACTGGCAGGATCTGCATGTCAGCAGCTCCGACCTTTCGCTGATCGCCCAGGATGAGCTCAACCGTGAGATCGTCAATAATTTCAATGTCACCCATTCGCATCATTTCGGGCTGGGACTGCATGTTCCGAAACTGCCGCTGCACTTCTATGCGGGATACCAGTATCTTCCGGATGTCTACCAAGGACTCAACGGCTTCAGCCTGGGCAATCTCATTCCCCGCGAACTGGCGGACCGTTTCCGGTCCTCGTTCAGCTGGGGCGGAACCCTTTTCCTCAAACAGGGCATCAGCCTGAGCGCCTCCTTTGAAACCTACCGCGCTTTTTACAACGGAAAAGAGGAAACACCGAAGAACAGCAACCTGTCCCTCTCCTACTTCTTTTAGACCATCAATAAAGATTTATCGATCAAAACGTCCGGACATCCGGACGTTTTTCTATTTGTCACCCTTTGCATCTTGAAACACTTACAACCCTGAGGCGATCGAAGGGTCGAACGGCAATAGCCCGGCGTGAAACGCCGGAACTGATTCACGACTTGCCGTTTTTCTTCTTTATTATGTTCCGGATATCCCGGAACTTCACATCGGAAAAGAAACTGAGCAGGATCACGCCGATACCGGCGGGGATGAACGTATTGACAAAAAAGACAAAGAACGCGGTTCCCACGGCGACACTGGAAGGAACCCCGAACTGCTGAAGCGCAAAATGCGCCGCCGTCTCCCGGAATCCTATCCCGGCGATGGAGACCGGGACCGATCCGATCCCCAAAATGAAGAAACAGGCCTTTGCCTGATCGAACCAATCGATCCCGTAGGGGCGCAGGAGCAACCAGTACTGGGTGACAAAGGTCGCATAGGTCAATGTGGTAAGCACGATATTAAACGAGCCGATCCTGAAATAGGGGACGCCTTTCAGGACGTAATCCCCGAACCCCGTATGTTTTTTCAGCAACTGATAGATCCAGAAAAAGATCACAAAGACTACACAGAAGAACAGCATATACCACATTTTCGGGAAAAGCAGGTAGGTGCTGATGCCGAAAAAGAAGAACATGGTGCCCACCGAGTAGAACGCATCGATCAGAAAGGTAATACGATGCGCTGTTTCATCGTGCCCGGAAGCAGGAAGGTCTTCCCTACCTCACCGATGCTGGCGGGAAGCGTAAGGCGGAAGGTAAATCCCGCAAAAGTGGGATATCACCGCCTGCTTCAGGGTAAAGGGCGGCATGAGCTTTTTTGCGGAGAGATAAAGCGCGCAGCCTGCCCCGCGATGTTCAGCAGGCTCAGTCCCAGTACTCCCAGGATTACGGACAGGGGGAGCGAATGGTAAAAACCGAGCAGTTCCTGCAGGTCAATATACCGGGACAACCACCAGAGCAGCCCGACACTGACCCCGATCTTCAGCAATATCGACAAGACTTTTTTCATTTTTTTTCCGCAATCGTTTGCGTGTAACTGGCACCCTTCCAGGTGAATCTGCCGAAGGTGCCGTACAGTCCAATCCAAACAATGAAAGGCGCATGAAAAAGCTCCATCAGCAGCAGGTGGCTGAATTGATACGGGATCCTGAATTTCCGGAGCGTGACCGTCATGTAGGAAAGGTCGCAGACCGCCTTGATCAGGACAAGTCCTCCCCACCATCCGAGCACCGTGATGTCCGCAATAGCCAGGAACGGCATCAGGATGACCGCAAGATAAAAGAAGAACACGGTCAGCCCCAGAACGATCACCGGAAAGGTGGCTTTCAGGATCTTGGAAGCCCATCGGACCCGCTGATTGATCACCGCGGCGATATTTTTTTCGGGGATCAGCTTCACTACCGAAGCGGGTGGACATTGAACAAACCTCATATCCCTGCCGCTGCGCCTCGTAGATGATATCGGAATCGTCGCCGGATACGATATGTCCCTTCAAGGGTTCGCCGTTCTGAAACAGTTCTTTCCGGTAAAGCATGTTATTGCCGTTCGCAGTAATGGCGAAACCGTTCATCATGGCGCCGGCCATCACCATATTGTGGGAAAGGTTCTCCAGGGTCTGCATGGACTGCCAGATGCGCTCCGCAGCCGATGTAAAGGCATCCTTGCGGAACATGGAGAGTCCGGTGGCGGCGCCGAGCTTGTCGCGACACAGGGAGCCGTAGCTTCTCAGCCATTGTTTCCGGTGCTCTGCATCGGCGTCGGTGGCGACGACAAATTCGGTTTTGCAGATCTCCAGGGCCCGGGAAATGGCATGCTTTTTGGGCGACACGCCTGCCGGACAGGAAGCAAGGTGCAGTACCTTCATGGTTTCATGTTCTTCCGCCAGTGCATCCAGGATGCTGCCGGTACGGTCTGCGGAACGGTCGTCCACCGCGATCACCGAAAATTTTTCAGGGGATAATCCTGCGCATGAGACCGATCCTATGCACTTGGCGATGTCGGCTTCCTCGTCCTTTGCGCACACGATCACGGTCAGCGGCGGCAACTCCCTGTCCGGTTTCAGGGGGTGCGGCCTCAGGCGCCGGAACCCGAGAAAAAAATACAGGATATACAGGACATAGCACCCTGCAAGGGCATAGGCGACGGCGGTAATGATAACAATGCTCATTTGCATAGCTTGTCCAATAATGCTCCGATATCGTTCAGCCGGTTGACCGGAATATTGCGTCTTGCGACCTGCCGCACGGGATTGATCTCCAGATGCTTCAGGTCCAGTGCGTCCTGACTGCAGCTGTCGAAGAGTCCTTCCCGCTGATAATAACCCGCGAGGTATTCCTGTTCGGTCTGTCCCGGCGTCGGAACCAGCAGAGCCGAACGCTGAAGGGCAAGCAGCTCCATGACCGTGGAATATCCCGACCGGCAGACGATATATTTTGCCCTCTGCATTACATCCGCCATGGTATTCCGGTCCAGATGGGAATAAATGCGCACGCGCCCCGCTTCCAGTGTCCTGTCCTTTCCGAATTCCGGTTCTCCCAGCGCCACCACGATCCTTCCCTTTGCCTCCTTTACCTGCTCCATGACCTTTGCTTCAAAGCGGCTGCGCTGCGGTTCCGGTCCCGAGATGCTGACCAGCAGGTCGATATCCTTTTCCGGGGTATCCTCCGCGGGAACAATGCTGGAAAGGCAGCCGACATAGCGGACCTTCGGATGCCGGGCGATGCGTCCCTTATGGGAAAGGTCGCCGGAGAGATTGGGCTTCCCTTCCGTATCCGGCACAAAAATATTGTCGTATTTGCGGAATACCAGGAAATTGAACCATTCGCCGAAGATCTCCGCCCAGCGCAGCCCCGGGGGAAGATGGAAACGCAGCTGATGGGTGATCAGGACCGAAGGGATACGTTTGGACCAGAAACCCAGGCGCATTTCACTGATGATCAGATCCGGCCGGAATTCCCGCTCCAGCTCCCGCATCTTTTTTCGTTCATATCCCCAGCCAAAACACATTTTCGGCAGCTGCGAGACGATCTTGAATACGAACATGAAGGGGAAACGGGTATAATCGATCTTCCGGTCCCTGACGTCCCGGAAGGTGCATCCGGGAAACTCTTTCCGCAGAAAGGCAAGAGCTTTCCCGTGCGAGACCAGGACCACCCGGTTCCCGCTTCCAAGCAGATGCCGAATCAGCGGCGCCGAACGTGTGACATGTCCCAGTCCCCAGTTGATCACCGCGTAAAGGATCGTTCTATTTTGCATCCGCAGTATCTTTACGTTTCAAGATCACACATGCCAGGGGCGGAACTCCGATCATGACCGAATACGGACGGCCGTTCCATTCCGTTTTCTCCGCCTTCTGTGCCGCATTGCGTATCACTCCGCTTCCGTTGAATTCCTTGTCATCGCTGTTGAAGACCTCTTCATAGGTCCCCGGTCCCGGCACGCCGAGCCGGAAGTCAGAAGTGGGTCTCGGGCGTGAAATTGCAGAGCACGACGACATCCTCTTTTTTCTTCTTCCCTCTGCGGAAAAAGCTGGCGACGGACTGCTCCGTATTCCCGCCGTCGATCCATTCGAAACCCGCAGGTTCCTGGTCTTTCTGCCATAAGGCCGGGGAAGACAGATAAAAATGATTGAGCGCGCTGAGGTACTTGTCCGCCGTGCGGTGGGGATCCCACTGCAGAAGTTCCCATTCCACACCGCGTTCCTCGTTCCACTCGCCCCAGGGTGCCAGCTCCGTTCCCATGAACAGGAGCTTCTTGCCGGGATGGCAATACATAAAGGCCAGCAGAAGCTTAAAATTGGCGAACTTCTGCCAGTCGTCGCCCGGCATCTTGCTAAGCAGTGAGCCCTTCCCGTGCACCACCTCGTCATGGCTGAGGGTGAGAATAAAATTCTCGGAATACTGATAGAGCATGGAAAAGGTCATGTCGCTGTGATGGTGTTTCCGGTGGATCGGGTCCTTGGTCATATAGCGCAAAAAATCGTTCATCCAGCCCATGTTCCATTTATAATCGAAGCCCAGGCCGCCGGTATGCACGGGATGGCTGACGCCGCCCCAGGCCGTGGATTCCTCGGCGACCATCAGGGAGGAGGGGAAATATTTCCCACGATCGTGGACAGCCGTTTCATGAACTCGATAGCTTCCAAATTTTCATTCCCTCCGTAGCGGTTGGGGAGCCATTCGCCTTCCTCGCGGCTGTAATCAAGGTAGAGCATGCTGGCAACGGCATCGATGCGGAGCCCATCCGCGTGAAATTCCTTCAGCCAGTAGAGGGCGTTGGAGATGAGAAAATTCGCCACCTCGTTGCGGCCGTAATTGAAGAATGAAAGTGCCCCAGTCCGGATGCTCTCCCTTGCGGGGATCCGCATGTTCATAAAGGGCGGTGCCGTCAAACGGTCCAGAGAGAACTCATCTTTGGGAAAATGCGCCGGCACCCAGTCCAGAATGACCCCGATCCCCTGTTGGTGGCAGGTAGTCCACAAAGTAGCGGAAATCGTCCGGCTCGCCGAAACGGCTGGTGGGGGCGTAATATCCGGTGACCTGATATCCCCAGGAAGCATCGAAGGGATGTTCCATCACCGGCATCAGCTCGATATGGGTGAACCCGCGCTCTTTGACATATTCCGCCAGCAGGGGGGCAAGTTCACGGTAATTGTACCATTCCCAGTCATCTTTCCGCCGCCAGGAGGACAAATGCACCTCGTAAATGCTCACCGGCCGATCCAGGGTGTGCTGCGGACGCGTACGCATGTATTTGTTATCGCCCCACTGATAATCGGAAGCATAGATCTGCGAGGCATTCCCCGGCCGAAGCTGAAAACGGAAAGCATAGGGATCGGTCTTCAAGAACAAGCGGCCGTCCTGCGTGTAGATCTCATATTTGTAATACTGGCCGGCATCGGTCCCGGGGACGAAGATTTCCCAGATCCCGAGGAACCAAGGACCCGCATCATGTGCCTGCGGCCGTCCCAGAGATTGAAATCCCCCACCACGCTCACCCGGCGTGCGGACGGCGCCCAGACGGCAAAGGAAACACCCTTCACCCCGTCGATCTCACAGACATGTGCGCCGAGTTTCTCATAGATAAAATGATGGTCGCCCTTTCCGAAAAGATAGGCATCCTCTTCCGTAATACGGGGCATGAACTGATAGGGATGGACATAGTCATCGCGGTTCCCGTCCGGATATTCAGCATGGACCTCGTATTGTTCAAAGGATTCCGACTTGAAGGCGACGCTCCAGAATCCATCTACTTCCGCAGGTGACAGGTCGAGCCGTTTCCCGCTTTCGCTCAGCGTTACGCTCACCCCGACCGCTTCCGGCTGATAGACGCGTATGACCTTCTCCAGTCTGCTGTTCTCGTGCATGCCCAGGACAGCGTGCGGATCGTGGCAGATCCCGTCGCGGATATCATGCATTCTATTTTTAAGATTCATCATCATCCTTTCTAATGTTAGCGGCAAGAATGCCGATCATGGTTTTGACATCGGTGATCTCCCCGTCCAGGACCTTTTTCACCGCGTCTTCAAGGCTAAGCGTGAATACCTGCATGAACTCATTGTCATCCGGTCGTTTGTCCCCTTTCTTCAGTCCGAACGCCTCGTAGATATAGATCACTTCGTCGCTGTATCCGATACAGGGATGGATCTTCGTAAGGTAACGCAGTTCGCCTGCCCGGTAGCCGGTCTCCTCCTCGAGTTCACGCAGTCCTGTCGCTTCCGGCCTTTCCCGCGGATCGATCTCTTCCGCCGGCAGCTCGGTAAAAACCCGCTTTAGCGGATATCGGAACTGGCGCAGCATCAGCAGTTCGCCCCCGGGAAGCCAGGCGACCAGCGCCACCGCGCCGGGATGCTCGATATATTCACGCACCGAAGTCTTCCCGTCCGGCAATCTGACGGTATCTTTACGCACATGTAATAAGGCGCCGTCAAAGACGGCCTTGCCGTTAATGCGGGTTTCCTTTAATATATCCATCGTCCTTGAATATACATTTTAATCCGGATAGTGACGAATAAATTAGTGGAACAATGTACCCGCCGCCGCATCCCCGAAAGGCCGCCGTGCAGCTTCCGTGCACAGGGAAAAACACAGCGGCTGTAATCCGTTACCGGAAGGCTGCCGCGCATCCGGACTGCGATATTCACTTCCCGCTTCCGGCGCAGACTTTCGGCGGAATATTTTTGTTTTTCAGGATGAAATATTTTCCGTTCCGACATTTTTTTCGATATCTTAAGACGGAAATATTTCTTCAGGTACCTTTTTTTACAGGAGGAAGGCAATTGATAAATATCCGAAGGCTTTCAATACGCAGAACGCTGTTCTGTCTTTTCCTGGCATGGCTTTTCATTTTCCCGGTCCACGCTCAGGAAACGCTTGAGCGGAAGATCGCCCAGATGGTCATGGTGGGGTTTTCCCCTTATTCGCAATTCAGGGACACCCTCCATTACGATATTGAGCACCGCAATCTGGGCGGCGCGCCGCTCTTCGCCAGCGACCTTGAGAATCCTTCAGCAGATCATGGAGATGAACGCGGCACTGCAGGACATGGCGGATACGAAGCTGCTTATCGCCACGGACCAGGAAGGGGGTTCTGTCGCGAGGCTGGACGAGAACAACGGTTTTTCCGCACCCCCACTGCGTATCATCTGGGAACGGTCGTTGACAGTGAGGACTCGACCCGACGTTATGCGGGAATGATGGCGGACTGGCTTTCCTCGACCGGTATCAACACGAATTTGGCGCCTGTCGCGGATGTCAACGTCAATCCTTCAAGTCCGGCCATCGGCTATTTCGAACGCAGCTTTTCCTCCGATCCCGATAAAGTGACCGATCATGTCTCCTGGTTTGCCTCGGAATCTGCGGAACGGGGTGTCATGACCGCCCTGAAACATTTTCCCGGCCACGGCAGCGCCGAGCAGGATTCCCATCTGGGCTTTACGGATATCACGGAAACCTGGTCCGAGGCGGAACTTGTCCCCTACCGTGAGCTGATCTCAGACGGATATTCCGGGATGGTCATGGCGGGGCATCTTTACAACGCAGGGATTGACTCCGTTTATCCCGCCTCGCTTTCCGAAAAACGATAAACGGGCTTCTCCGGGACAGTCTCGGCTTCCGGGGAGTGGTCATCACGGATGCGATGTCTATGAGAGCGATCAGCAACAATTACAGCTTTGACCAGGCCATCGTCCTTGCCGTCAAGGCGGGCGTGGATATTTTGCTTTATCCGGGAAATCAATATCATGATGTCTCACTGGTCTCGGAGGTCATCCGCGTCGTCCGGGAACATGTTGACCTGGGCATTATCACAGAGGAACAGATCACGGAATCCTATGACAGGATCATGGCCTTGAAGGCGCAGATCCCGGTTTCCGTTGCCGTGCGTGAACCCTTTGTCCCCGAATTGTCCGGCCTGCATGCGTATCCGAACCCCTTTAACCGCTCGACCCGCATCCGCTTCCGGGTGGTGAGTGATATCCGTGATGAGGCGGAGATCAGGATCTATGACATATCCGGACGCTTTGTTCAGCGCTTTAGGGTTGATGTCCGCGGTGCCGGAGAACACACCGTTTCCTGGAACGGCACGGATAAGAACGGCAGGGCGCTTCCTTCCGGAACCTACATATATATTGCCGAACTGAATAACACCCTGTCAAGCGGGAAAATTTCCCTGCTAAAATAATTCCGGACTGTCCGGAACATGCTGAGCCAAACCCGGCATCATGCACCGTTTGAAGTTGTTGTATATGTTCCGGTTTCGGCGTATATTTCAGGGAATGTTTTAGATCAACAGCGACCGGATACCGGGATCATAAGTCAAAAGTGAGGTGCCGCATGAGTACACTTGATAAACTAAAGGGAATGACGGTGGTGGTTGCCGACACCGGCGATTTCAACTCCATCAAGGCATATGCACCGCGGGACGCCACGACCAATCCCTCTTTAATTTATGCCGCCGCGCAAATGCCGGAATACAAAGGCCTTCTGGACCGCTCGCTCGATCAGTGCCCCGTGGATATCCACGACTCCCGGAAAAACATGCGTCCCCTCCTTGAACGGCTCACGGTGAATTTCGCAAAAGAGATCCTTGCCATCGTCCCCGGCCGCGTTTCCGTTGAGGTCGACGCCACGCTTCCTTTTGACCAGGAAGGCACGATGGAAACCGCCCGCCGGATCATTGCGCTTTTCGAGGAAGAGGGGATCGACCGCTCACGCATCCTGATCAAGATCGCCGCCACCTGGGAAGGCATCCGGGCCGCGGAAATTCTCGAAAAGGAAGATATCCGCTGCAACCTCACTCTGCTGTTCAGTTTTATTCAGGCCGTTGCATGCGCCGAAGCCGGCGTTCAGCTGATCTCGCCCTTTGTGGGCAGGATCCTGGACTGGCACAAGGCGGACCGCGGCGTTGACAGTATACCCGCCGATAAGGACCCGGGAGTATTGTCCGTGACAGAGATCTACCATTACTATAAACATTTCGGTTACAAGACCGAGATCATGGGCGCCAGTTTCCGGAACACCGGCGAGATCAAGGCGCTGGCCGGATGCGACCTGCTGACCATTTCCCCGAAACTGCTGAAGGAGCTCGAACAGGAGAACGTGGAGCTTCCCCGAAAGCTGGACCCGGTCCGTGCAAGGTCCCTTGACCTTAAAAAACTTTCACCCGACGAGAAGAGCTTCCGCTGGATGCTGAACGAAAATGCCATGGCCACGGAAAAACCGGCCGAGGGGATACGGAGGTTCAGTGCGGACCTCCGGCGGCTTGCCAACTTCATGCGGGAAAAAGCCGGGGAAAGAACGCGCTGAAGACCACCGGGAAGTGGGGCCACGGGATGTCTTATAGAACACTTTGTACGTTTAGGTTCTGGAGGTGAAGTAAACAGAACTCGTCATCCTTTTAAATAACCTGAATTCAACAAAATAAGTGCAACTTTATATCTTTCAAAAAATACTTCATCTGGTGTTAAATATCCAAGGGTTTTTCTGGGTCTGTTGTTTAGTTTTTTCATTGTCAAAATTATCTCTGCATAGCTAATGGTTCTAAAGTCTCTGTCCTTTTGAAAAGTATTGTCTTATCAAGCCATTGGTGTTTTCATTCAGTCCGCGTGGAAATTACCTTCGAGAGAAACCTGCCTAAAAGCGCGTTTCCCCTTCGCCAGCAGACCGCGAAGCGGCTTCAAGCGATGTTGGGCGGCCTCTCATGCGCTTATGTTTGAACTGTCAATGTCTTTGACCCCTGCGTGGGCCAACGCTCAACAATGTACTTTGTAAGGACTGCTCCAACGAGAAGAGCCATCCACAGAAACGCATACAAGAAGGCTGAAGCGAGCGTTTCATCTGCCCCTGGCGTATGCTGCACCAACATCACAAAGATGTCGTGTACATAGTGAAAAACGATAGCTGGTAAGAGCGATCCCGTTTTGAGTACGACATAAGCGAACAGCAACCCCATAAAGAAAATGCTGACCACATCCACGAGTGTGTGTACGCTGATCGCCATTGGGTTGAGATGGACAATGGCGAAGAGGAAAGTTGAAAAGAAGATCGCCTTGCGTTTTGAAAGCAACCGCATGAACAAGACCAAGATGATACCCCGAAAGAAGACTTCCTCCCAAATGCCCCGCGTCAGGCCCTTGACCCAGCGCACGGGCGGCACGAGGCTCCAATCGAATACAAAGTGTCCTGTCACGAGTGATGCCAACAAGATACTGGACAAGGTAAGCGTAGCCAGCAGTAGACCGAGCAGAATGTTTCGGCCCAGAGGCGTTACAGGTAGCAAGCGAATATCTTGGCAATAGTCCCGGAGCGACTTGCGACCATTGGGCAGTCCCAAGACGTAGGGCATGAGATACAGAGCCAATACACCCAATGCCAAGAAGTACAACAAGGGTGGAATAAAGGTTCCCGGCAAAGTCTCCAAGTAGCCCAGCAGGAGGTAGGTGATGGCTGTGAGTGCAATTGCCGGTCTGGGGTGATTTGCCAGTTTGGAGTTGTACTGAGATTGTTGACTGGTGTTCATCTTTGTGCTCCTTTTTAATTAGATGGTACGCTTTGAACTGCCGCTGCTGCTGGATTAAACCATGCCGCTTGAGGAATCACTAGACCAACTGGTAGCATAGCTACCACCAATACCTAACGCTCTTGGGGTAAAGTATTTTGTAGGGATGTTAAGTGAGTGTAATCAAATTGGGCATATGAAACACTGACGCAAATAAGTAGTAAAGCAATTAGAAAACTTCTTTTTTTCACAATATCTCTTTCCATAAAAACCAACAGCGATATTTGCTATAACGATAATAATTTACTTAATATATGAACACCAACAAAACACATAATGTCCTTAAGTAGTTCAAGTTCCCAAATAAAAAAACACCCGTTGAATCAAGGGTTCGGTACGGGTGTGAATTAAGCGGGGCCAAGGGATGTCTTATAGAACACTTTGTACGTTTAGGTTTAAAATCGAGAGGAAAGTGATAAAACTATCTAGAAATTGCAACTTCCATGTAAACGCTATTGATCGGTCCTTGATAAAGAGTATCAAGAACTCCCGCTGAAATATTGTATCGTGCGATACCATTTTTCCATTGGCAGAATAAAATATTTGCCGTCGGGAGAAAACTCAAAATCATAAGCCTTACAAATCTCAATTTTATTGCTGCCATCAATGTTCATGAGACAAGCCTTACCAATAAAATTGCGCTATGCCGGTATGCCAACAAAGTATCACCGGGAGATAATTTTGGATTGCCATAACCGTCTCCAAAAACAGAAACGGGAGTCAATTGAGTGATAGTGCCATCATGCAGATCTTTTGCAACGATCCCTCTGCTATCGTAATACAGTATGCTTTCATAAGCATTCACGCAAAAGCTGGTTAATTGATAATTACTGTCACTTAATACTTCCTCGTTAAGCCCATCTCAAAGTGTTTCTGCAAATTTTGGCAAGTTGATCTTTTAATCTTATATAATAAAGGGAATTCCCATCAGCTGAAAAGACCGGCCAGAATTCCAATTGATCTGCTGTGCTCAGATCATGATAATCGCTTCCATCATTATTCATCAAGTATACATCGGATTTCTGCATAAAGACGATTTTTTCGCCATCAGGCGAATATTTTGCATCTGTTTTCCTATATAATGTATCGGTTAATTGATTGATAGTTTCTTTTTGGACATCGTATACATAGAAATTATTATTTGGTGCCCATGTTGGGCCATAAGAACTTGTATGCATGGTGTCAACATGGAAAATAATATATCGTCCGTCCTTAGAAAAATCATCTAAAGTTGCCTGATATTCTGAAGTGAACATATTTTCAGTGATATTAATAATTGAACCATCACTGACATCCATTAATAAAATATCAGGAAATGGATTATAAGCAACCAGATAACGAGTTTTATCTTGAGGTAAAAACCAGCAGGAAGTTAGAAAAATAATTGAAATTAAAAGAACAGTAGATTTTCTAATACTCATGATCAGCCTCATAAAAACGTTTTATAACATACAAAACCCCATCAACTCATAAAATAAATATCTTTATTTGTAAAGAAAGTCCCCTCAAACAAAAAACACCCGTTGAACCAAGGGTTCGGTACGGGTGTGAATTAAGCGGGACTGACGAGACTCGAACTCGCAACTTCCGGCGTGACAGGCCGGTGCTCTAACCAGTTGAACTACAGCCCCGATCAATAAGCCCGTTATTATACAGCGAAGTTAATAACTTGTCAATGATTTTTATTCTTCTGATCATCTTTTTTCACACATTTTTCATATGCATGATTATGTTCTAATAATTGCTCTATATATTTTCTGGATTTTTTCTTCTTGATATGTCGTTCCCGGACAATTGCATCATGTTTCTGTAAGTATTTTTCAAAATATACTATCTTCCAGGGTATCCCCTTTCTTGTGTATCGGGATGCACCACGGTTATGGGTGCTCCGAGTCTGGCACTTAAATCCGAGGTGTATCCAATATAAATATTTTTCCAGATTTTGTGAGTAAAGTATATAGGTGAAATACATTCCGTGCCCCCTGGAAATTACGTATCTCAATAAAAAACCCGTCTTGGGATACGGGTGAATGATGCGGGACTGATCCCGACTCCGTCGGGACAACTTCCGGCGTGACAGGCCGGTGCTCTAACCAGTTGAACTACAGCCCCGATCAATAAGCCCGTTATTATACAGCGAAGTTAATAACTTGTCAATGATTTTTATTTGACAGGTTCATTTTTTTGCATCGGACAAGCCATACAGAGCTTGCCTGCAAATCCGCCGGGCGGCGGGAAAGCCCGCCGGTTTTTTTACTTTGCATTTGATTTTGCTTATTGTATTTTAATAATCACAAGTACAGGAGGATCTCTATGAATTATACCCTGAATTATCTCAGCACTATGCCTGAGGTTTTTGCGGACGCCCTTCTGGGCGGGAAAGACCGTAACGCGTATAATCACAAACAGGAAGGGGAAATGGGAAAAGCTTCACGTATCAGGACGTCTGATGAGAACATTCAGAATGTCGGTTTCGGCTTTCATGCCCTCGGCCTGAAAAAAGGCGACAAGATCGCCATCTTTTCGGAAAACCGGCCCGAATGGTCGATGACGGACTGGGCCTGCGCGCATTTCGGATTTGTGTCGGTCCCCATTTACCAGACCTCGATCCCGCGGCAGATAGACTATATCGTCAATCACGCGGAATGCAAAGTGATCATCGCCAGTTCAAAGGAACTGGCAAAAACAATCATCTCCCTGAAAGACAAACTGAACACCCTGAAACATATGGTCATGATCGATGAGGCGGGCTTCGATGAGGACTGGATCCTTTCCTGGGACGCGCTGCTGAAAAAGGGCGTTTCCGAAAAAAAATATTCGGAAAAGTCCATTTCGGACATCACCGAAAAGATCAAACCGGACGATCTCTGGAGCATCATCTATACCTCCGGGACATCCGGGCTTCCCAAGGGCGTGATGATCTCTCAATTCAATATTGCCGCCAATGTCCAGCAATCCCAGGCGGCTCTCGGCTTTCTGAAAAACAAACGCTGGCTTTCCTTTCTTCCGCTCAGCCACAGCTTTGAACGCGTCACTTCGCTCTTCAGTTTCTGGGTCGGCGCAGAGATCTATTATGCCGAAAGCATCACAAAGGTCGCGGATAATCTCAAAGAGGTAAAACCGCAGTATATGACGACGGTTCCGCGTTTGCTGGAGAAAGTCTATGCTGCCGTTCTCGACCAGATCGCTTCCGGTTTCCCCCGCCAAACAGAAGATCTTCAATTGGGCGCAGGGTATAGGGAACGAGGCCGTTGAAAAATACCTGGTGTTCAATAAACAACCGCGGGGAATCCTCGGCGCAAAATATTCAATGGCCAGAAACCTGGTGTTCAATAAAATATCCGGCATCTTCGGAGGAGAATTCATTCAGTGCGTTAGCGGAGGAGCGCCGCTTTCCGATGAGCTCGGCAAGTTCTTTCTGGCTGCCGGCATCCGCATCATTGAGGGATACGGACTTACGGAAATGAGCCCTGTCACGCATGTAAACGACAATGACAATATCAAATTCGGCACTGTAGGAAAAGCGCTCCCGGATGTTCAGACCCGGATCCTCGAAGACGGCGAGATCCTCCTCAACGGCCCCAATCGCATGAAAGGCTATTACAAGAGCCCCGATGAGACCAAAGACGCCATTGACAAGGACGGCTGGTTCCATACCGGGGATATCGGCTTTATGGATGAAGAAGGCTATCTGAAGATCACGGACCGGAAAAAGAATATCATTGTGACCGCAGGCGGAAAGAACATTGCCCCCGCGGCCGTCGAACGGGAGATCACTTCCTCGAAATATATCGATCAGGCTGTGGTCATCGGCGACCGCAGGAAATACCTGATCGCTATTCTGGTTCCTTCACTGGAGATGTTCGCAAAATGGGGAAATTGCAGGATCCGCCGCTGGAATTCAGTAACTACGAGGATGTTGTCAAGTCCCGGGAAGTGGAAAAGCTGATCCGTCACGAACTCGACGAGCATCAGCAGGGACTTGCGCGGTATGAACAGATCAAATATTTCTTCATTGCGCCGCAGCCCTTCGCGATCGAGACCGGGGAACTGACGGCCAGCCTGAAGGTGAAACGCAATGAGATCATTGACAAATACAATGAAGAAATAGAAGAACTCTATAAAAATTAGTTCATCTCAAGACACAGGAGACGTTGTGAGCTATACTTTAGATTACATTAAAACCATGCCCGGATTTTTTCGGACGCCCTGATACGCGGCCCCGAAAGGAAACTCTATAACGATAAGATCGACGGCGAATGGAAGAGTTACACCTATCAGGAGGTGTACGATATTATTCAGCGCCTCGGTTTTGGTCTGCGGGCCCTGGGTGTCAAGGAAAGAAGACAAGGTCGGCATTCTTTCGGAAAACCGTCCGGAATGGTCGATGGCCGACTGGACCTGCGCGCATTTCAACATGGTTTCCGTACCGGTCTATCATACCTCAATGCAGCGGCAGATCAGTTATATCCTTCATCATGCAGAATGCAAGGTGGTCTTCGTAAGCACAAAGGAACTGGCGCAAAAGCTGGTTCCGCTGAAACACGATCTTCCCGCCCTGCAGTACATAATACTGATGGAAGATACCGGCTTTGACGACAAGTGGATCCTTCCTTTTTCCGAACTGCTGAAAACCGGTGATAAGGAAATGGACCGTTCGAAGATCTCCATGCAGGAGATCGCGGACAAGATCCAGCCGGATGATCTCTGGAGCATTATTTATACGTCCGGCACCTCCGGCGTTCCCAAGGGCGTCATGCTCTCACATTTCAATATCGCGGCCAATATTCAGCAGACGCAGGCGCTTGCGAATTTTAAAAGGAATAAACGCTGGCTCTCCTTCCTTCCCCTGAGCCACAGCCTGGAACGCGATCACCTCTTTGTTCAGCTTCTGGATCGGTGGAGAGATCTATTACGCGGAAAGCATCGCCAAAGTGGCGGAAAACATGAAAGAGGTCAAACCGCAGTACATGACCGTTGTGCCCCGCCTTCTTGAAAAGATCTATGCCGCCGTGCTCGAACAGGTCCTGGACGGTCCTGTGACCAAACAGAAGATCTTCAACTGGGCGCAGAACATCGGGCACAGGGCGGTGGAGAAATATCTTGTATATAACAAGCTTCCGATTGGCCCTCTGGGATTAAAATACACCCTGGCAAAACGGCTGGTCTTTAACAAGATCGCGGAGGTGTTCGGCGGTGATTTTATCCGCTGTGTCAGCGGCGGAGCGCCGCTGGCCAAAGAGATCGGGGAATTTTTTGCCGCTGCGGGGGTACGTATCCAGGAAGGTTACGGCCTGACGGAAATGAGTCCGATCACGCATGCGAACGTGAACGAGCATCTGAAATTCGGCACGGTCGGCTTACCTATCCCCGATGTGGAGACACGGATCGCGCAGGACGGCGAGATCCTCCTCCGGGGCCCCAACCGCATGCAGGGATACTATAAGGATCCCGAGGGTACCGCCGAGGCGATCGACAAGGACGGCTGGTTTCATACCGGCGATATCGGTTTTGTGGACGAAGACGGTTATCTGAAGATCACGGACCGGAAGAAGAACATTATCGTCACCGCCGGAGGGAAGAACATCGCGCCCGCCGGCGTTGAACGTGAACTCACGGCCTCGAAATATATCGATCAGGCGATCGTGGTGGGCGACCGCCGGAAATACCTGGTCGCTATCCTCGTTCCCTCGCTGGAAATGTTCATCAAATGGGGAAAGTTGCAAGATCCGCCGCTGGAATTCAGCACTTATGAAGATGTCGCCAACGCCCCGGAAGTGGAAAAGATGATCCGGAACGAACTCAACGCGCACCAGCTGGAACTGGCCGGCTTTGAACAGATCAAATACTTTTTCATTGCGCCCGAGCCTTTTACGATCGAAGGCGGAGAACTGACCGCCAGTATGAAGATCAAGCGCAATGAGGTCATCGACAGATACAGCGAACAGATCGAAGCGCTGTATGAAAACTGACATATTCCAACACACAGGAGGAAAATATGAAACCGAGTCTGAACTATTTGGAGACCATCCCGGAGATGTTCGCCTATTCCTGCGAAAAGTACGGGGACCTGGTCCGCTACGGAGAAAAGAAGGGCGGAACCTGGGTAACCCTGAGCTTCCGCGAGGTTCGGGATATCATCGAAAAGATCGCACTGGGACTTCATGCAATGGGGTACAAGCACGGTGACCGTTTTGCGATCCTTTCTGAGAACTGCAAAGAATGGACCATGACTGACATTGCCTGTGCGCATCTTGGTGTGATCAGTGTTGCGGTCTATCCCACCCTGCCGGAAAACCAGGTACAGTATATCCTGGAAAATTCCGGGGCCGCCGGCGTCTTTGTCTCGGACAAGGAGCAGCTGGAAAAGATCAGCAATATCAAAAAGGACCTGCCGGAACTGAAGCATTGCATCAGCCTGGAGGAAGGCCTGGACGACGCGGCGTGGATCACTTCCTACACCGATCTGCTGAAGAAAGGGGAAGAAGCAAAACAGCAAGGGACATCAAGCCTGGATGATCTCGGGAAGGCTATCGGGAAAGATGATCTCTGGACACTGATCTATACTTCCGGGACCACCGGAAAGCCCAAGGGCGTCATGCTTTCCCACTTCAATGTCTGTTCGAACGCGCAGTCGGCCATGACGGTGATCAAGATCCCGTCCAACACACGATTCCTTTCCTTCCTGCCGCTGAGCCATTCCTTTGAACGTATCGTTTCCCACGGTTCCTACTACTGCGGAAGCGGAGTGTATTTTGCAGAAAGCCTGGACAAGATCGCGGACAATCTCAAAGAGGTGAAACCGCATTACATGTTCTCCGTACCCCGTATCTTTGAAAAGGTATACGCCAAGATCCACAACCAGATCAGCACCGCCTCCCCCCTCAAGAAAAAGATCTTCCGCTGGGCCAAGGAGGTCGGCGAAAGTACGGCTAAAAAATTCCTGGTCCAGAACAAACGCCCCCGCGGCATCTACGCCGTCAATTATCCGCTGGCGAAATCGCTGGTCTTCAACAAGATCAACAAAGCCCTCGGCGGCGAGTTCATCTACGCCGTCTCCGGAGGAGCCCCGCTTGCAGAGCACATCGGCTATTTCTTTTCCGCGGCCGGTATCAATATCCTTGAGGGCTTCGGGCTAACGGAAACCTCCCCGGTCACGCACGTGAACCCGCCGGGAAAGATCAAGTTCGGGAAGGTCGGAATCCCGATACCGGACGTGGAATGCAAGATCGCACCCGACGGCGAGGTCCTGATCCGCGGTTTCTGCGTCATGCAGGGCTACTACAAGAATCCGGTGGAGACCAGGGAAGTCATTGACGAAGACGGCTGGTTCCATACCGGGGATATCGGGGTCGTCGATGAGGACGGCTACCTGAAGATCACGGACCGGAAAAAGAATATCATTGTGACCGCCGCCGGAAAGAATATCGCCCCGGCGCCCATTGAGAACAAAATGCTGGAATCAAAGTTCATCGAACAGGCCGTGGTGATCGGCGACCGCAGGAAATATCCCGTCGCCCTTATCGTGCCCAACCGTGAAGAACTTGAGAACTGGGCGCAGGAACACGCCATCGTCTATGCCAACTATTTCTCCCTTCTCGGGAACCAGGAGGTCAATGATCTCTTCGAACGGGAGCTCGATGAATTCCAGCTCCAGCTGGCACGGTACGAAAAGTCCAAGAAATTCCTGCTTATCGGCGAACCTTTCAGCATCGAGAACGAGGAACTCACCCCCAGCCTGAAGGTCCGGCGGAAAAAGGTAATTGAGCATTATCAAAAACAGATCGACACGCTTTACGGAACGGAATGAGCCGTCAACGATCCTGAACAAAGGGACGCAAAATATTGCGTCCTTTTTTTTATCCCTGCCGGAACGGAACCGTTCCCGGACCTTGCGGGATTTGCAGGAAGCGTCAATTTTTTTTGCTTTTATTGAGAAAGCTGCATATATTCACTTCAACTAATTATTTATTCCCCCGCAATACAAGCTAAAAGGAGCACAGCATGAATGTTGGAAGCATCGCAGGTAAGATCTGGAAAACCCTGAACCATCACGGCGCCATGACGGCAAACGCCCTGGTAAAGGCACTCAAAGTGAACAATAATCTGGTGATGATGGGCATCGGATGGCTTCTGCGTGAAGACAAACTGGTCGTCAGCAAATCCGGAAATACAACGAAATATAAGTCTTAAAAAAGCTAGAAAGCGAAGAAGCCAGAAAGCGAACCACGGGTCGTACAAATATATTATATTATTTCGTGTCAATCTGTGAAATCCGTGCTTGGTTTTTACTTCCAAAAAATACCATGCTTTTATAAGGAGATAACCGTAACTTTGGCTATGGAGACGCTTGCACAAAAAAAAGTCCGCGCAACCCGCATCATCGCGGAACTTGAGCAAATGTATCCCGAGGTGAAATGCCAGCTTGACCATGAAGATCCCTACCAGCTCCTTGTGGCGACGATCCTCTCCGCCCAGTGCACCGACAAGCGCGTCAACAGTGTCACACCGCAGCTTTTCCGGGATTTTCCCGACATACGCTCCATGGCGGAGGCGGACCGCGGCAAGCTGATCGAAGACATCCGCTCCACCGGTTTTTTCAACAACAAATCAAGAAATCTCATTGCCTGCTGCCGGGACGTGATCGACCGCTTCGGCGGCAAGGTACCCGGCAATATCGATGCGCTTACCAGCCTTCCCGGCGTGGGGAGGAAAACGGCGAATGTGATTCTCAACCATATATACCATGTTCCGGCGATCGTCGTGGACACGCATGTGGCCCGCATCTCCCGGCATCTCGGTCTCACGGAAAGCACGGATCCCGTAAAGATCGAATTCGAGCTCCAGAAGATCCTTCCGGAAGACGCGTGGATCGAGTGGAACCACCAGATGATCAATCACGGACGAAAAATCTGCATCGCCCGGCGGCCCCGGTGCGGAAGAGTGCCGGCTGCGGCCGCTTTGTCCCGGCCCTTATGAAGCGTAAACTCTTTACATTGATATGGCTGTTCACTTTCCTTGCCGCCGCACCCCGGCAGGAAATGCAGCAGGGAAAGGTCCGCGTTTATTTTGCGGAAAAGGACAGGCATATCGCCGTTATTGCGGTAAAGGCCGCAGCCGGGCAGCAGGAGCGGCTGACAGACCGTTACGGACTTTCCGTACGGAACATGCACATTTACATAGCGGAAAATGCGCAGCAGTATTCACAGCTTTCAGGAACCTCGTCCCCGGTGTGGAGCGCGGGACTCGCATCCCATGACCGGATGCTGGTCAAGAGCCCGTCCTTCAGCCGGCAGACGCTTGCGGAATTCCGCCGCACCCTGCGGCACGAGACCGTGCACCTTGCCGTCAGCGGCCTGGAACTTCCGGTCTGGTTCAACGAAGGGTTTGCACAGTATGAGTCCGAGGATTTCAGCCTGAACCACAAGGTGCTTCTCAGCCGCGCCGTCTGGCAGAAGGGATTCATCCCTTTCCGGGAAATCGAACATCTGACGCGCATGCAAAAACGCGACGCGGAACTCGCCTATGCCCAAAGCCTGGCGGCCGTGAGCTACCTGGTCGGACAGTACGGCCCTGAACTTCTTGCAAAATGCCTTTACTTCACAAAAAAATATGCACATTTTTCAACGGGGTTCCGGAACGCCTATCTCATGCCGCCGGAGGCCTTTGAAAGACAGTGGCGTGAGGAAGCGGAAAAGCGCTACCGTTTTTATATCATTCTTGATATGCGCGGCGCCTTCTGGATGCTGATCACCCTGCTCTTCCTGCTGGGATACCTGCTCTTCCGGCTGCGGCAGCACCGGCTGTTAAAGAATGGGAACAAGAGGAGGCGGAAGAGAGCTTACGGTCTGACGAAGCGAACGGAACGGAGGAATATGAACAGAAATAAGGTCCTGACGGGATTTGCGCAGCTTCTGGCGGCCGTGACGGCATTTGCCGCCCTCCCCGCGCAGGTCAGCAATTTTGCCTATCCGGCTTACTGGGGCATGGCGCATTCCGGCGGTGCGGTCGAGGCTGTCGGCAATGCCTACTGGCTCAATCCTGCCCTTCCCGCCTATGACGCTCCCTACAGCCTCCACCTTCATGAGGCCTTTCTGCCGGGAACCGGTATTTACATCTCGGAATTCTCCGGGCATTACCGTTTTGCGGACAAGCATGTGCTCATCAGCGGCCTGAATTTTGAGAACTACGGAAGCTTTGAGGCGTTTGACAGCGAGGGTATCCCCGAAGGGGAATTCACCGCCTCGCAGTATCAATACTTTTTAGGTTATGCCTACCGGCTTTCTCCGCATTTCCGGGCCGGGATCCAGGCCGTCGTGCAGGGGAACCGCATCAAAGCATCTCGGGAATATGCAGGATTCCTGCGTTACGGTTTCACCTATGCTTTCGGGGAACGTGAAAATATGCCGGCTTTCAGCGGGGTGACGGACGGACTGGAGCATCGCTGGCGGGCGTCCTTTTCGCATGAACTCGAATACCTTCCGGTACGCCTGAACCTGGATCTTCGCGGCTACGACGGCGACGGGACTCCCGCCGCATTCCCGCGCAGTTAGGACGAGCCCTTCGACTTTGGTACAACCGCACGTTATATTGCGGAAAAAATAACCCTGGGAGCGTACATCCGGGCAACGGAAGACCTGCGGCTGATGACCGGGATCGACCTGGCGAGACTGAACATGCAGGCCCATTCCTTCGGTCTGGACAGCATTCTCCGCGGCATGTCCCTCGGAGCGCAGTACCGCCTGAACAGCATCACCTTTTCACTCGGCCTGTATCACTATGCCAATTTCAGCACCATGACTGCCTGGGCATTTCCTGGAACGGAAAATAGCACCTTCCCGCTTCCCTGCTTCTTCGTTTCTTTGCTTATCTTCTTCTTTTCTGTTGAAAAAACTGCTGCAGCAGGGCGCTGCATTCCGTTTCCATGACGGAACCGATGATCCTGACGCGGTGACTGAGGCGGGGATCCTCGCAGAGATGATATAGGGAATCGCAGGCTCCGGCTTTGGGATCGGCGGCGGCGTACACGCAGGTGTCCAGCTTCGCCAGGACCATCGCGCCGGCGCACATGGGACAGGGCTCCAGGGTGACGTACAGGGTGCAGTCATGAAGGCGTTTATCCCCCAGGGTCTCACAGGCCGCGGTGATGGCGATCATCTCGGCGTGGGCGGTGGGGTCTTTCAATGTCTCCACCATGTTATGACCGCGGGCAATGATCTTCCTGTCCCGGACGATCACGGCACCGACAGGGACCTCATTCTTTGCGAGCGCTTTCTCTGCTTCACGGTACGCCGCTTTCATCCAGTATTCATTTCCGAACGGGTCGATGATGTCCTTTGTGTCTTCCATGCCTGCACTTTATGTTACGGGGTTTTCCCCGTTACTTCCGCAACGATACGGTTCCCGGTCTATGCTCCGTGTGACTTGTCCTCTGTACGATACTTCAGCAGAATGACCCTGTCATCCTGCTGATAGTCCCTCACGATCTCCTGCTCAAAGCCGGAGAAGAGGTCCCGGAGCGCAGCGGTCTGCGTGTTCCCGCCGTATTCCAGCAGCGCCAGGCCGCCGTCCACCAGCCATTCCGGAAAGGTCCCGGCGAAATAGCGGTAGTATTCCATTCCATCCCCGTCGTCCGACAGGGCCATGTAGGGTTCATAATGCGATACGGTCTTGTCGAGCGTTGTCATCTCCTCTCCGGAAATGTAGGGGGGATTGCTGACGATCATGTCGAAGGGTGCTTCCGGCCGGTATTTGCGGATATCTTCGTGCAGTATCCGGATACGGTTGTCCAGGTTATAAAAACGCACGTTCCTCTGCAGGACCTTCACGGCGTCCGCGGAAGATTCCACGGCAACGATCCGTGACTGCGGGATATGCATGGCGAGGGCAACGGCGATGCAGCCGGATCCGGAACCGATATCCAGGATGCGGATATCCGTAGGCGTTGTAAAGGCCGCTTTCTCTTCCGCTTCCCCGCTCTTCTTCGGTGTTCCGCTGTTCGGTCCTCCGCTTTCCCTGCAGCGTTTTTCTCCCGTTCGGCTTTCGCCCTTATCCGTTCCGGCGCCCGTTCAATGGCCGCTTCCACCAGCCGCTCCGTCTCGGGCCGTGGGATCAGGACCTTGTCGTTGACCGTGAAGCGGAGGCCGTAGAATTCGCAGGAGCCTACGACCTGCTGAACGGGCTGTTTTACGGCGCATTTCAGCAGCATCGGCTTGAACTCCGCCAGCTCGCTTTCGCTCATGGGGCGGTCGAACTGCAGATAAAGATCGATACGGCTGCAGGAAAGAACGTCGCAAAGCAGCCACTCGACAACGGTCTTGGCATTATCCACCCCTTTGGAAGTCAGATATTCTTCCGACCATTTCAGAATATCAAGGACTTTCCATGTTCTTGTGCTTGTCATGCTTAAAGATTTTTTAATTTTTCGATATTATCGGCAAGTTTGAGCTGTTCGATCATTTCAAACAGGTCACCGTCCATGATCGCCTGAAGCTGGTGGCTGGTATAGTTTATGCGGTGGTCGGTCACACGGCTCTGCGGAAAATTGTAGGTGCGTATCTTGGCACTGCGGTCCCCGGTGGAAACCTGCGATTTCCGTTCGGCATCCATTTTGGCATTCTGTTCTTCGATCTGGTGCTGAAGAAGGCGGGAATACAATATTTTCAGTGCTTTTTCCTTATTCTTGTGCTGGGAACGTTCATCCTGACATGCCACGACCACCCCGCTGGGAGCATGCGTGATACGGATGGCGGAATCGGTCTTATTGACATGCTGGCCGCCGGCACCGCTTGCACGGTAGGTATCAATGCGCAGATCCGCATCATTGATCTCCACGTCGACCTTCTCCGCTTCGGGAAGCACAGCCACGGTGGCCGCTGAGGTATGAATGCGTCCCGAGCTCTCCGTTTCGGGAACCCGCTGCACGCGGTGCACGCCGGATTCGTATTTCAGCTGTCCGTAGGCACCGTCGCCCTCGATCTTAAATGATATTTCTTTAATGCCGCCCACACCGATAAAACTGGCATTCAGTTCCTCAAGCTTCCAGTTCATCCGTTCCGTAAAACGTACGTACATGCGGTAGAGATCGTGCGCGAACATTGCGGCTTCGTCTCCGCCGGTGCCGGCGCGGACCTCCACGATGGTATTCTTATTGTCATTGGGATCCCGGGGAATAAGCAGGAATTTAATGGATTCCTCCATTTTCTCCCGTTTTTCCCGGAGTTCGTCAAGTTCGTCCTTTACCAGTTCTTTGAGCTCTTCATCTTTTCCGTGAAGCACGGATTCATCATCTTCGATCTTTTCAAGCAGGGACCTGTACTCTTTATGGATATCCATGATAGGCTCAAGCTGTTTGCGCTCGCGGGACAGTTCCGTGGATCTCTTCTGGTCCTGAAAGGTCGCGGGATCGGAAAGTTCCCGTATCACCTCATCATAACGTTCTTTGATCTCTTCAAGTTTGGCAAGCATGGCTCTTCTCCGTGTTACTCTATCGCCTCAGCAACAAATTTTCCGCCCTTGTGCTTTTCCCAGTCCTCGCTGAACCCCGTTCTCAGTGCCGCGACGGCGCATTCGATCATTTCCTCATCGGGTTCGCGGGTGGTTATGCGCTGCAGCCAGAGTCCCGGCCGGGTCATCCATGAAACATACCACCTGTCCATGTGACGGCTTGAAAACTTCAGTACCTCGTATCCCAGACCCATAACGACCGGAATAAAGGGAAGGTGATAAAGCAATCGCGTTTGTATGGTCAGCGGACTCTGGGTGGCGTAGATAACGGCAGCGTCCAGAATGGCATAGATAATGATAATGTTGATCATCGTAATAAAGAGAAAGCTGGTCCCGCAGCGCGGATGAAAACGGGAATACTTTTTGATATTCTCCGTTGTCAACTCTTCACCGGATTCGAAAGCGTAGATGGTTTTATGTTCGGCGCCGTGATACGAGAAAAGCCGGCGGACATCCTTCATCAGGCTGATGATCACAAGATAGAGCAGGAAGAAAACGATGCGGAAAGCCCCTGCACTGATATTGAAGAGCACGGCCGTATCCCGGAGTCCGAAAAGTTTTTCCGTGACCCACATGGGAGCCACAACAAAGAGCACGACCGCCAAAGCGATGGCAAACAGCGTGCTCAGTCCGCCGCCGATCTTTGCCATGATGCTGTCCTGTTTCTTGCTCTCTTCGGGATACGCGATATCCGCGGAAAAATTCAGGGTTTCCATCCCGATCTTCAGGGATTCGAACATGGAGATCACGCCGCGGATCACCGGGCGGGCAAAGAATTTTTTCTTTTTGGACAATGAGGTGAACGGCTTGCGCTCGGTGACGATCTCTCCCTCAGGGTTGCGGACCGCGGTGGCATAAGCTCCGGGAGTGCGCATCATGACGCCCTCCATCACGGCCTGTCCGCCGACGAGGACCGTGTTCTTTTTTTCCGTATTTTCTTTCATGATATATTTCCGGGATCTGAAAGTTGTAAATTAAACAAAAAATCATCCCGGAGGTGCGGGATGATCTTGTATTTTCGGAAAGGGGCAGCTACTTGTCTTTCTCTGATGCCGTATTTCCGGTTGAATTTCTCAATACGTCCCGTGGTGTCCAGGTATTTCTGTTTCCCGGTAAAGAAGGGATGGCAGGCGGAACAAATATCAACTTTCATATCCTTCCCCGAGGTACTGCGGGTTTTAATGGTATTGCCGCAGGCACAGGTAATGGTGACTTCCTTGTATTCCGGATGTATTCCTTTTTTCATGTTCGGCTCCTAAATGATCGGTCTTTCAAAGCCGTGTATTTTACGATATGATTTCGCGTTAGTCAAGGAAAAGTTACATTTCGCTTTCCCGCGGCCGCACTTCAATAACCCGGCATGATCCAAACAGAACAAACCCGCCGGACAACAGACGAATTTTCTTTTCTTTATCATGGAAAAGAGTGTATATTTACAAACTTTCCAAAAAAACTTGAAATAACGGAGGTTTTATATGAAATGGAGAATGGTGATCGCGTTAACGATGCTTGCCGGAGTGATGCTCTTTGGGCAAACGACCATCGGATATACCAGTTTTGAAGAACCCTCAACAGGTGATCAATATGTGGACACTGGAGATGAATCAACAGATCATGCCTTTGGAGAACAATACCGGACAGGCGGATGTGAATTATGTCTCTACCGGCGGTGAGATGGGCTTTTCGGCCTATTATACAAATACACGTAATGATGTTGGTGCAACGGATGGGGACTATATCGGCGTCACCGATTATACACCTGACGGCAATGCATTCCCGGACGGTTCCCAGGCTTATCAACTGCAAGATGCTGACGGAAAGATCACGGTTACTCTTGATGAACTTACCTTTTCTAGTACAACAACGGTTTATTTTTCCGCAAAAGTTTTTATCGAAGATACCGGCTATGAAAGCGAAGATGCAATCCGTATCTGGCTGACCGTTGACGGATCGACGGAAGTCGATCTGATAAATCTCAGCGGGGATGATATTGAAGCCTATGAAAATATCGCGAGTTGGGCAACTCTTTCTGAAGAAGTCAATCCTTCCTCTTCAGTCGTACTCCGTTTTGAATTAGATTCAAATGCTGGAGATGAAGCTTTCTGGATAGACGATATCGTTTTTACGACCGGGGGTGCAATTCCCAATGCACCTGTGGCTGATGCAGGTGGTAATCAAATGGTAGCAACCGGGGCAACCGTAACCCTGGATGGTTCCGGAAGCAGTGACCCTGACAACAATATCGACACTTACCAGTGGACACAATTTAGTGGGCCTACCGTTTCGCTTTCGGATGCAAATTCCGCAATTACCACATTTACTGCCCCATCAACGGATACTGATCTTTCTTTTGAATTGTTAGTAACCGATGAAACAGATCTTGAAAGCCGCGATACCGCTCATGTAAGTGTAAGAGAACCGCAGGACAGTAAACTGATTTTCAGCGAATATATTGACGGTACCTCAAGCAACAAGGCATTGGAGCTTTATAATTTTGACGAATCTTCCGTCGACCTGACCGGATATTCGGTAAAACTGGCCTCTAACGGAAATAATTGGTCAAATGAAGTACAATTAAACGGCGTACTTGAACCCGGTGAAGTATATGTGATCGCAAATTCCGGTGCAGTTCAATCTATTCTGGATGTCTCCGATACTACGAGCAATGTCACCTATTTTAACGGTAATGACGCTCTGGGCCTTTTCCTTAATGATGTACTGGTCGATGCCATAGGGATCCAAGGCGAAGATCCCGGTACCGGCTGGTCAGTTGCGGGAGAAGATAATGCTACCGCCGATCAAACCCTTATTCGTAAACCAAGTATTGAAAGCGGAAATACCAACTGGACTTCCTCAGCGGGGACGAATGCGGACGATTCCGAGTGGATCGTCATGGACTACGGCTATTACTCCGATCTCGGCTCGCATACCGCGGGGCCTGTTGCCTATACTTTCTCCAATGCGGAGATCACTACCCCCTTTCCGCAGTCGGGTTCCGAGATCTCCCTCAGTGTGGACATCACGCCCGGTGAGGATGTTTCCGCACCCTCCACGGTCAAGGTCTGGTACGGCACCGGCGGCGCACAGCCGAACTCCGCGGACCTGTGGCTGGAAAGCGGCAATAATTACCGGGGCACCATTCCGGCCCTGACCGAGGGCAATGTGGTCCTGGATTATTATATCGAAGCTACAGACGGAACGAACAGCGCTTCTTCCGCCCTCTATAATGTGCTTGTGGCCGGTACGGCGACCCCCATTGCAGACATTCACGATAATATCGACACCTATGACGGTCAGATCAAGACCATCGAAGGGGTGATGACCATCGGGACGGGCGTGCTTCGCGATGACCGCACTTCCGCGTATCTCCAGGACAATTCCGGACGCGGACTGAACGTTTACGATGAGGCTCTGTATCCCGACCTCGAGCGCAGTGCGCATGTCAAGATCGTGGGCGAGATCGTTCTTTATTTTACCACCGTCGAGATCAAGGACATCACCTACTATATCACCGCCACCGGCGAATCGCTGCCCGCAGCCCAGCAGGTCAGTGTGGCCGGCGCCAATTCCGATGACCTGGAAGGCACTCTGGCAACAGTGACAGGCACATTGTCCCGCATCGCTGATCACACCGACAGTAAGAACCTGATCCTTTCCGACGGCCCGGACTCCACCATTGTCAAAGTCTGGGGAACGACGGGGATCAACACCGATACATTGAGCACAGGCACCGAATACGCCATTACGGGTGTCGGGAGTAAGTACAGTGACGAACATCAGCTCCTGCTCGGCTATCCGGAGGATATCACCGATGATGTTGCAGTCAGCGACGAGCGGGGTATCGCTTCCGGTTTCGGGCTTTCCCCGGCCTATCCCAATCCCTTCAATCCGGTGACCGGCATTGAATTCACCCTGGAAGAGGCCGGGAACCATGAACTTTCGGTCTACAATATCACGGGCCGGCGCATTGCCACGCTGTCAAGCGGATATGCTGAACCCGGTGTCTATAAACAGACCTGGAATGCAGGCGACATGACCTCCGGCGTTTACTTTATCCGCCTTCGGTCCGCCGGCCGCATTGCCACACGCAAAGTTGTACTGATCAAATAAACGTGAGAACCTATGAAACGATTGATTTTATCCCTTATGTTGTTCCTGCCGCTGTGCATCTTTGCAGCAGGACCATCTGATCTTCACCGAACTGGTGCTGCAGCCCTCGGCCGGTGAATACGTCGTGATCAAGAATCCCACCGCTTCGGATGTGGATCTTGCCGACTACTACATCACGGATGCCACCGACGCAGTGAACGGCAAATACTATTACCAGCTTCCCGGCGGTGCGGATTACTGGTCCGGCAGCGGCTCGGACTTTATCGTCCGCTTCCCGGACATTTCCCTGCCGGCAGGCGAAAGCCTGGTGCTGAGCCTTGGCCGCGACAGCGATTATTACAGCGAGTACGGAACGTATCCGGACCTGTATATGACCGGAAGCGGTACCGATACCATGCGCTATGCCGTTGCGGGACAGCCGACCATCGGCGGCTCGCCGAATGCCAAACTGGACAATTCTCAAAGAGACCCTGGTGCTGTTTTACTGGGACGGCAGTGCCGCCACGGTGCAGGATGTCGATTACCTGATCTGGGGCGGCACGACCTACGCTGCGGACAAAAGCGGCGTCAGCGGGTATAGTGACGATACGCCTGCCGTCAGTCAGTCTCCCCTTCCCACCCATGCCGACGGTGAAAAACTGATCCGTACGGATGAAACGGAAGGCACAGAAACAACTTCCGGAGGGAACGGGATCACGGGGCATGACGAAACCTCCGAAGATCTGGCGAACACCTGGTCCGTCACGGAACTCAGCAGCTCCCGGCCCTCCCTGAGCAATGTCAGTTTTACCCCTTCAAGCCCCACCGAACGCGACACCCTCCGGATCAGCGCCACGGTCACGGACGAGACCGGCGGCCTTACCGTCGAATGCGTGTACACCTTTGACGGCGTACGCAATACCGGGGAAATGACGCCGGCAGGCGCAAGTACCGACGTTTACGCACTCCGTATCAATCCGCTGGGAGACAGCGGCACATTGAACTATTACGTGCGTGCGGAAAACAGCCTCGGGCTTAAGGACTCCACCATTGTCTACAGCCGCAGTATTGCACCCTATGTGGAAAGCCAGACCATCCGGCATATCCGCGACAATTTCGACGACCTGGAAGACACCGAGGTGACCGTGACCGCCGTGGTCACCGTTGCCGCCGGACGGGTCAACACCTACTCCTCATATCCAGGACAATTCCGGACGGGGCATCAATGTGTACGGCGGCGCCATGACCGGCATCAGCCGCGGGACCGAAGTGGAGGTCACCGGTACCCTTACCGAATACAACGGCGTGCTCGAGATCGAGGCCGCTTCCGTCAACGAGCTGGGCACCGCGCAGCTTCCGGAGGCGCAGGAATATTCCTGCCAGGCCCTGAACAACAATTATTCGGAACTCGAAGGCACTCTGGTAAAGGTCCACGGACGGGTCACCGACCGCGCGGACGGTATCGGCGGCGGGTCAAACGTCACGGTGGACGACGGCACCGCCCCGCTGATCCTGCGGATCTGGGATTCCACCAACCTGCTGCTTGACGCCACCGCCGACAGCTTGCTTCAGACCGGAAATTCCGTCGAGGTCGTTGCCATCAGCAGTTTCTACAGCGGCGCCGCCCAGCTTCTTCCCGCCTATCCGGAAGACATTGCTCCCTGGACGGAGGGCGAAGCGGGAACCGGCCAGGTACAATTGGAAGTGGCACCGTATCCCTTCGTTCCCAAGCTGGGCGAGGTGATCAGCTACAGCTATGAATATCCCGACGAAGCCCGGGTGATCATCCGGATCTACGACGCCGGCGGCCGCTACATCACCACCCTCACCGACGAATACCACGGGGTGAGCTGGACCCTGGAAAAACAGTGGAACGGCCGTGACGAACTCGGCCAGCTGCTCCCGCCGGGCACCTATATCATGCACATGGAAGTCATTGAACGCAGTACCGGCAAGGTGCACCGCAAGGCGCAGCCGGTCGTAATCGCCGTTAAAAAATAAAAAGAACCTATGCTTATGAAACGATTACTTGTATGTCTTTTGCTCGCCGGCGCCCTGCAGGCGCAGGTCTTTACCGATCAATGGACCGGCGCGGCCGCCGGCGCCGCCGCAGGCGGAGCGCAGGTGGCGGTCAATCAGTCGCTATGGTCCCACAACTACAACCCTGCCGGCCTGGCGAATACGGAAAACATGGGCGCCGGATTTGCCTTTACCAATCCCGGCACCTACGGGTTCGCCTCCCTGTCCATGTTCTCCGCCGCCCTTCCCCTCAGTGAAAAATGGGGAACCCTGTCCCTGCACGGGGACATGCTCAGCGTGAAGAACGGCGACGCGGTCCTGAGCTCCGAGAACGCCCTGGGAATTTCCCATGGTGTGCATCTTCTGAAGGACCTGCGTTCCTCGCTGTCCCTGGGGTACTCGCTGAATTTCCTCTTTGTCAACTACGGACGGTCGGCCGGACTCTCCGGCGACGGTTCGGACGGGATCGACCTGGGAAGTGTTTCCGGTCTCGGCATGGATGTGGGACTGCAGGCCAGTCTCCGCGACCGTGCCTGGATGGGCATCGCCGTCAAGAACATCAATGCCCCGAAATTCGGCAGCAGCGAAACGGAGGCGGAGGCACTGCGGAAATTCGTGGTCGGACTTGGATATTCTCCCGTACTGACGGACGCACGTCCTCCTTTCGAGATCGAAAAGGTTTTCGGACGGGACGCACAGTACCGGGCGGGGCTGGAATATGCGATCATGGAATGGTTCCGTCTCCGTGCGGGATTCTCCACTTATCCCAGCCAGCTGACCTTCGGTTTCGGTGTGGAAAAATCTTTTATCAGCGTGGATTACGCCTTTGTTTCCCACCCGGTCCTGAACGGGACCCACGTATTCACCCTGGAGATCCATAAACCTTAGTATTGGCATTTATTATGAAAAAATATCTATACATTCTTTTTCTGAGTCTTTGCTGGCTGCAAGGTGCGCTCGCCGGGGAAAAGATCGATATCAACAGCGCTTCCGCGGAAGAGCTGCGGGAACTGCCGGTCCCGGAGCATGTCGTGGAACTGCTGGAGGAGTATTTGCTCTATCACGGCGAACTCTCTTCCGTGTATGAGATCCGGGAGATCGGAGGCATTTCCTATCCGGAGTTCCTTGCGCTGAAAGACGCCGTCGCCATTTTCCCGAGATCGGAATTCGACGAAACGGAACAGAAGATCGAGGACCGCTATTACCGCCTGGAAAGCATGATGAATGACGAAGGCGCCTCGGAAGGCCTTGTGGAAAGCTGGATCGACCTCTTTACCAATCCCCGCGACATCAACCGGATGGATTTCTACGATCTTCAGAACCTCCCGGCGGTCTCGCCCGTGGATGCCGCAGCCGTCACAAGCTTTATAGCGGAAGGCAATGAGATCAAGTCCGCCCGCGACCTGCGCGGTATCGAAGGCATCAGCTACTACGGCTACCGGAACATCTCCGACTATGTGCGCTACACCCACGACAGCACCGCGACGTGGAACGGCTATTTCACCGCCACTGTCAAAGACTTTGCGGTGCAGATCTCCCTGGACGACGAAGGCGGCCTGATGGACCAGATCGTTTTGTGACAAATATCCCCTTGACAAGTATTATAAACTGCATGTCAATTACGGGCAGAAACTCAGTTTCGGGCTCGCCTACACGCAGTCCCTCGCGGAAGACATGCCCACCTTCGGCGATACACGCATCCCGAAATTCAAGGGCTATGCCCGGATCAACGCCCTTTCCCTGGGAAAGTACGGCAGCATCAACAAGCTGATCGCCGGGAATTATATCGCCTCCTTCGGCCAGGGTGTGGTCCTGGAGACCGTGGATTATTTCACCCCGCGGAAATCCGGCTACGGCTGGCGTAAGCGCCTGACCGGGATCAGCGGCGACGCCTCCCGTTCCCGAGTCTATTCCCAGAACGGCCTCACCGGGGAATGACCAGTTCAAATGGCTGTACCTGACACCCTCTTTCGCTACAATACCCGCGATGCGGTCCTGAACCCGGACAGCTCTTTCTCCGCGCTGATTCGCATGGAACCCCGCGTGGACCACGGCCTGGGCGGCAATGTTTCCCTGGGGCTGATGAACAACTTGCATGAAATGATGTACGGAAGCAATATCCGCATCCAGCCCATTCCCCAGGCGCATATCGGAATGACCTTTTACGAGAGCCTCTACGACCGCAAGCTGGACTACCAGCCCGAGACCATTATTTCAGAGATGAGCAAGTACCTGGCGCACATCGGAAATTCCGCCGATGCGGAGATCGCGGCAAGCTACGAATCCAGCGCTTCCTCCGGCCTCTGGGGAAAGGCGAAAGCCTACCGCCGGGTCATGGGAGCGGATTTTTCCCTGAACCTGAAGAATGTGGTCTTCCAGGGCGAGATCGGCGTGCTTGACAACGACGGCAGGGTCCTGAATTTCAAGAATGATCCCCTCGCCTGGACAGTGAACATGTACTGGCAGTTCGAGAACTTCAATTTCCTGGCCCTCTACCGCAGCTACGACCTGGGCTTCGACAATCCCTACCAGCGTTCTTTCTCCAACTATACCCGTTACAAGACCACCATCTACGAAGACATCTATCTACCTTCAGGACGACGCCTACGGTTTCCTCTATCCCGGTACCTCCCAGCCGCAGGCGGAAAAGGGCTTCTATTATTCAACGCGATATCAGCTCTCAAGGGCGATCATCCTGAACCTGGAACACGATACTCTGGGAACGGGTGGCCGACCGCGCCAAATACAACCGGCCTTGTGGCCCGCGTGGAATACCGGCCGGTCTTTAACTACCGCATCCGTCTGCGTCACAAATGGCAGAGCCGCTACCGGGACAATTTCTTTACCTCGAACGTGTACCGTTCCACCGAGACCATTCTCGGCAATGAATTCTATCTTTCGCGCTTTGACCGGATCGACTTCGAACTGATCTTCGGCTACACGGAATTCTCGCCCCGCGCCCGGCTGGTCTATACCACCGCCGGCGGGCAGTCCATGGTCGGGAACGCGGGTTCGCCTTCGCGGGCGATCCGTGCGGGATTCACACATAACTTCAACGACTACTTCAAGATCATCGGCTCGGCCATGCTGTACAAAGGATTCATATGGAATTTCGAAGACACCGATTTCCGGGTAACGAACTCGCCCGTGGACTCTTTCCGCGGATGGCTCACACTCTACAGCCGTATCACGGATAACCTTTCCCTGCGTTTCAAATACACCGTGGACACCCGCATGGACCAGAGCAACATCGTGGAATCCTATATCGAGCTGGAGGACGGTTCACAGCTCCGGATGGACAACACCTATTATCGTTTGGGAACGAACGATTTCAGGCTGCAACTAGATTACCGATTTTAATTTATAAGAGGAATGTGTATGACTCGTAAACACGTTTTGACATTATTACTTCTCACCGTCCTGGCAGCAGGATCGCTCTCCGGACAGGTGTATTTTCAGTACATGGGACTGGAACAGACCCCCAAATACAGCGGACGCAGCCTTTCCCTCGGAGGGTCTGCACTGGCGCTCGAGAAAAACCCGGTGGCGGGGCTTCATAATCCCGCCGCTCTTTTCGCAAGGAAAGATGCGCTTACGGTGCATGCCGGACTGGACCTCAGTGCCTTTACCGAACGCCGTTCCTTCCCCGTACAGGACAGTTTCGGCGATTACCTGGCGGAGAACGACTATGTTTCCAACCGCTTCCAGCGATGGGGCGGGGACATGGCGCTCTACTATTCCCAGCAGGGATTTTCCGCATCCGCCGGCTGGTACACGCTGGACAACCTCAACTACGATTATCAGGAAGAGATCCGGTCGGACCTGGGCACCGGCACCTATAACCGCGATCCGCTCGCCGGCTATCACAAGGTGTGGTTCAGCGGGCTCCTTCACGGCTTCAATGTCGCCCTCGCCCACGATATCGGCAGGCACCTGGCCCTGGGCTATTCCTACACCCGCATTTACGGGGGCGGCATGGAGGAGGGCTTCGGCGTGATCCCGATCCTGAACGACAACAAACTTTCCTCAAGCGATACCACCTATTTCCCCGCAGCACCGGTCAAGGCCTCGGGCAACCGGATCAATCTCGGCATGACCGCGGATCTGGGCGAACGCCTGCAGACCGGTTTCCATGCTACTCTGAACGGTGTTTTTTCCGCCGGAAGGCAGCCACATGCTTGCCGGCATGGACTCCTCGCTGATGCTGCCGGAATACCGCAATGACCCCGATTCCGCCTACAAGATGGTGATCGACCGCCCGAATATCTATTCGCTGTCGTTCCGTTACATCCCCGAGAATGAACTGAAGACCACGATCTACGCACAGATAGACCTTACCGGCTGGAAAGGATACGCCGCCGGATATTTTGACAGCGCCGATTCGCTGGTTTCGCTTTTCGAACCAAATTACTCCCCCGCCTGGACGATCCGGGCCGGCGTTGAGCACATCTTCTTTACGGGCATGCCCGTCCGCTTCGGTTTTGTGTATGAACAGAACCCCATGAGCAATGAGATGGACCGCAGCACGATCCATGTCGGCAGCGGCTGGATCTCGGATGCCCTGAGCGTTGACGTAGGACTCGCCATTTATCAGAACATGTATTATTATAAAGATCTTTTCCCGGCTTGAGGGCGAGGTGCGCGAGAACCTGGACAAGGTGAAAGAAAGCAATGTCCGGGCGAACATTTCGCTTTCCTATGCGTTTTAAAGTAAAAAAAGGCATCTTATGATAAAATATATGAAAATATTGATCCTCCTGATGCTGCTGACGGGAGCTGCCTTTGCGGCCGAATTCCCGGAACCGGAATATCAGCGCATCACGGTGATCTTTACGAATGATATTCACGGCGGCATTCAGCGTACGGAAGCCACCTTCATGAACCCCCAGTTCCCGCCGAAGATCGGCTCCGCACCCGCCCTGGTCCACTATGTCGACAGGCTCCGTAAAACCGCGGAGGAAGAAAGATTCGGTGTTCTGCTGATCGATGAAGGGGATTTTTTCTCCGGAACCCCCGTGGGATCGAAGACCGAGGGAAAGGCCGTGATCGAATTCATGAATGTGGCGGGATATGACCTGATGACCACCGGCAACCATGACTTCGACAAGGGCTGGAAAGCATTGAAAAAACGGGCGGAAGAAGCGAATTTCCCCTTCCTCAGCGCGAATATCGTCAATGAGGACGGCGAGGTCCCCACTTACCTTGAACCCTATGTGATCAAGGAGATCATGGGGGTCAGGGTGGGCATCCTCGGCATCAACACCGCCGTCACTCCCTCGATGAGCTTTCCCGAGAATGTGGAGGGACTTACCTTTCTTCCCGATATCGCCACGGCAAAGAAATACGTGAAAATATTACAGGACAAGGGGGCGGAATTCATTATCCTGTCCACACACGCCTGGACACCCTACGAACGGGAAAAAGAAGCCGCAAAACTCCACAAGGCGATCAAGAAAGGCGATTATCCCGATCCGGACAAGATCGGGGCCAACGGTCTGGAGATCGCAGCATCGGTCCCGGGGATCGATGCGATGTTCACCGGGCACGTTCACAAAGGATTCGACAAACCCTATGAAGATCCGGTCAACCACACGCTGATCTTTCAGAATTATGCCAACGGTACGAACGTGGGACAG
The DNA here is from genome assembly GCA_034520235.1 of Fidelibacterota bacterium. Classification (GTDB taxonomy): domain Bacteria; phylum Fidelibacterota; class Fidelibacteria; order Fidelibacterales; family Fidelibacteraceae; genus M50B103. The sequence continues at coordinate 535,010 of JAXHNS010000001.1, read as the reverse complement.
GTGAATTTTTACATCCACAAGGAAACGGGGTCCCTGGCCGGCTATAATTTCGCCGTGGACCAAAGTGCGATCATCACCCTTCTCGAAGACGAATTCTGGATCGATCCCGAGATGGACAGCCTGATCGAATCCTATGTCGCGGTGGCGGAAGAAGGCTTTGACGAGATCTTGACCATTCTGGAAAAACCCATGCGCCGCTCCAGCGAAGGACAGTCTCCGCTGGGAAACCTGCTTATGGATGCGGTGGTCTGGGCCGTGGACGCCGACCTTGCCTTCTCCAATTACGGCGGTCTGCGTGCGGACCTTGAAGCCGGCCCCCTCACCTATGAAGACCTCTTCCGTTTCCTGCCCTTCGGCAACCGTATCACGGTCTTTCATCTCACCGGAAAACAGCTGGATGCGCTGATCGAGGACCGCGTGTCCGGGAATTCCCGTGGCATGCTCTGTTCCGGGCTGGAGGTCGTGATCGACAAAAGCAAGCCCGACGGCCGGCGTGCGGAGATCATCAGCATTCAGGGGAAACCCTTCGATCCGGACAAACGCTACAAACTCGCCGTTTCCGATTACCTCGCCGAGGGCAATTCCGGCTACGACCGCCTGGCGGAGATCGATCTCAAATACCGCAACAACACCGGCCTCATGATGCGTGAAGCCCTCCGGGACTACATCATGGAATTCGGCGCCGGCGGCAGGATCGATGACCGCTGGAAAATGAAGAAATAGTTTAAACCGCGGATCACACAGCCTGTCCCGGCAAATGCCGGGAAATTATTGTTTGTTTCCCATTGTTACATTTTGTAAATTTACTTGTGATAACATGACTTCAGAATATCGCGATTTACACGAATCCTTAAAAAAATATGAAAGGGATAGCATGAACTCATTTGTGAAACGTTTTAGTACCGGCGTCCTTCTGCTGGCGTTCGGTATCATGGGAACGACTTTTGCCGACACGATCGTGCTGGAAGATTTCAGCACCGGTGATAATTACACGGTAACACTGGGTGCAGAAGGGACCGACGGCACTTTCGACTATTTCTTCAGGACCGACGGCACCGATATCGGGATCTCCTATACGGGCGCGGACGGATATTTTTTCGCCGCCCAGGATATTGACGACAGCGGCTGGACAGGTAGCGCCTCACCTTCGGAACTGCAGTGGTCATCGATCGACATTTCCGGATATTCGGACCTGGTTTTCAATGCGGATTTTGCTTCTGCAGCGACAGAAAAAATTGATAACAGCGACTACGCCATCGTACAATACCGTATCGATTCCGGCGCCTGGGTGAATCTGCTGGCTTTTGAAAACGATGGAACACAGTATAACACCCTTTTTCTGGAAGATACCGACTTTGACGGCGACGGTGACGGCACCCCGCTTACTTCCACCTTCTCGACCTTCTCAAAGAATATTGCAGAAACCGGTTCAAGCATGGATATCCGGATCACCGTGGCGGCCAATTCCGGCGGTGAGGATATCGCCTTTGACAATTTTGAAGTCACCGGCGTGAGCACCGTAGTTTCCGTTGCCTTTATTTCCGCCGACCCGGCGCTTACGGAATCCAACCTCGATGGCGCGGAGGTGGATATACAGCTTTCCGATGTGCTCTTTGCCGACGGTACGCTGGACGGCGCGAATTTTACTCTGAACAATGCTCCCGCCGGCGTTACGGTTGGCGGTGTAACTCACTTAACGGATAACAACGCAACGCTTTCCCTGGCCTACGACGGCACGGATTTTGACGCCGATGTTACCGACTTCAGCATCACGATCGCCGCTGCCGAACTCACCGGGACCGGCGACCTGACCAGCAACAACCTCACGATCACCTCCGTCACGGAAGAGCCCGCTAATCATGTGACGGGCTTTGATACGGTCATTGTTGCGGATCTGGGAGCAAAGCTCGAGTGGACCGACAACAATGATGCGAATGACCCCGCAGACGGGTTCCTCTTGGAGGCCTATCCCAGCGAAAGCGGCGAAAGTTCATTTACGCCCGCCGACGGGGATGACGAACCGGCAAATACGAATTCGATCTTTGCATTTGTCGACCCCGGCGTGGAAACATACGTCTTTGCGGACCTGAGCCCTAACACTCAATACACCTTCCGCATCTGGCCCCACGCAGGAAGCGGTACCTCCGTTGACTACAAGACCGACGGCACGGTCCCTTCCCTAACGGCCGTCACGGATGAAGCGCATATGACCATCGGCTCGGAAACCTTCGACACTGATCTCGGTGACATGACCGCCGTGAGCGTGGCCGGCGTCAACGTGTGGGAACAAAGCTCCGGCGCCGCTCAGGCGAACGGCTACGGCGGCGGCGACCCGGAAGAGGACTGGCTGGTTTCCCCGGAGATCAACCTTGACAATTACTCCGATGAGATCCTCATCTTTGATACGCGTTACGGTTACTCCGACCCGGACGCCAATAACTACTTAAAACTCTATTACACCACCGACTATACAACTCCGGACGCTTCCATCTGGACCGAACTTCCCTTTGAACAGCCCCCTGTGCAGTGGAGCAGCTGGACATCTTCCGGCATCGTCGATGTTTCCGGCATCGAAGGGTCGGCGGTCGTCATTGCATTCAAATATTACTCCACCGACAGTCCCGCGCAGTGGAATGTGGACAATATTTATCTGACCGGTGTTCCGCTCTTTTCCGCGACCGCACCCGAAACGGGCACCTATGCTGCTACCGATGTCACTTACAACAGCGCCGTACTCCACGGCTGGGCGGATGCGAATTTCGCGGATGCCACGGTTACCTTTGAATACGGCGAAACTACCAGTTACGGCAATTCCGTCACTGCGGCGGAAAGCCCCGTGACCGGAGACGATTCGGTAAACGTAAGCGCATACCTGACCGGACTTGAATCCGAGGCCACCTACCATTACCGTATCAAGGCAAGCAACAGCGAAGATACCGTATACGGTGCAGGATGTCTCCTTTACGACCCCCGTGGCGCCGGACATCCCTCGGGTGTTCTTCTCGGAATACATTGAGGGTTCCGGCAACAACAAGGCGCTGGAAATTTACAATGCCGGAGCGGATACGGTCGACCTGAACATGTTCCGTATTGCACAGTCCTCGAACGGCGGCGGCTGGGCGTATTATCGACAGTTTCCCCGCCGATACGGTACTGGCCGACGGTGATGTGTGGGTCATTCTGAATGACGGGACCAATAGCACGCTTTACAGCGCCGAGGATGCGGATGAATTTCTTTCGTATCCCAGCGTGGTCCATCACAACGGTAACGATGCCCGGGGCCTGGAATGGACGCCGGACAGCGGCGACACCTGGATCCTCATCGATGTCATCGGCACCCCGGACGCAGATCCGGGCAGCGGCTGGGACGTCGCCGGAGAATCCGGCGCGACCGCGAATCATACCCTGGTGCGCAAGATCGGTGTTGCCGCGGGAAATACCGACTGGACCTCCGCCGCAGGGACCGGCGCGGCAAACTCCGAATGGGTCGTGTTCCCCGAGGATGATTTCGATCATCTGGGCTGGCACTCCGAAGCCCCCGAACCTTTTTCGGTCCTGAATCCTGTGCACGGCGATACGATCAGTTCTTTTGACGATCCCCTCATCACGGACCAGGATATCGGCGGCGAGACGGTCAAAACTCTTTTTGTCAACTGGAACAAGGCGGTGGATCCCGATCCGGGTGATACCCTGAGCTATGAGCTGATGATCAGTAATATTTATACCGGCGGTGGCGGCCCCGATGAGCCCATTGTCACGCGCGATACGGCGGTCTTTATCCCGCTGGAACAGGAAGAGCCCTGGAAGATGAATGGAACCTATCAGCTCTACGTTAACGCCTGCGACCTGACGAGACATGTCACACACAGCGACTCCGTCACGCTCACTCTTGATTTCAAGGCCCCGCCGGAGATCGTATCCGCCGACATCGTGCTTTTGGACGGCGTACCGAAATTCTATGCGGAATTCAACATGCCCATTGTACGCGATATGGAAAATTATACATTGATCGATTACAGTGACGGAGGTACCCTCCTCGATCCGACAGCGATCGACAGTGTCGCGCCGAACGCCGTATTCCTTTCCGGAGACCTGAGCGAAGACCACTGGGTAGCCATGGAATACAGCGGCGTCGTCGCATGCTCCGACACCGCTTCCACTCCCCTGACGGTCACGGATACCGCCTGGGTCAGCAACGAAGTGCTCATCCCCTTCAGCGCTGCACATCCTGAAGACGCCGCCAAGGTCATCGAAGACTTTGAGGAAGGCATTGGGTCCTTCTGGACCCCGACCGGCTCCGGTTCTACGTATGGCGTCCTGGAAAGCTCCGGCTTTGCCGTTTCCGATGAAGCCGCCTTCGAAGGAAATAAATCCGGAAAGCTTACGCTTCTGGACGATCCGGAAAATAACGGCGGCTGGTACGTACGCCTCTATCATCAGCTGGGCCATTCCGTGAAAGCGGATTCCAAGATCATGCTGATGGTCAAGGGCAGCAACGCCAATGTAGAAATGCGTATCTCTGTTAAGGATGAAGCCGGATATGAACAGGGCCCCTGGAAAAGCGTGTCCCTCAGCGAAGACGACTGGCAGGTTGTCAGTTTCGACCTTCTCAATGACGACGCCGAAGGCTGGGTGAACGGCGACGGGGAATTCACCGGCGAGACCGGCCTGATCGAAGCGATCCACATGCGCTGTCCGGAAGATGAGGACGTTACCCTGTATCTGGACGGATTTACGGAACGCCAGATTCTCACTCCGGTCGACATTACGCTCAATGTCATTATGAAGAAACAGGTCGCTGACGGCATATTCAACCCGGCTAGCGATTATGTTGACGTTACAGGAACCTTCAATGAATGGAGCGGCACTTATATGGGCGATCTTGACAGCGATACGACCTATACGGTGACCATCCCGATGATGAAGTATTCCACCCAGGAATTCAAATTCCGGATCAACGGTTCCGAGGATGACGAAACCGTCGAATTCCCCAGTGGCGGAGACAACCGTGTGATCAACGTGCGCGATTACGACCGCAGCTATACCTACTGGTATAACGACGACACCCTTGAAGTCGCCATTGACGGAATTCCGGATGCGTTCGCACTGCATCAGAACTATCCGAACCCCTTCAATCCGACCACCACGATCAACTTCGATCTTCCGGAGGCTTCGGATGTCAAACTGGTCATTTATGATATTTCCGGACGCAAGATACGTACGCTTGTGGACGGCAATAACATCGATGCCGGTTATAAGAGGATCGTCTGGAACGGCCGCAACGATTACGGCAACGCCGTTTCCACCGGCATGTACATCTACCGTCTCCAGGCAGGAGCGTTCGTCGATGTCAAGAAGATGACCTTCCTGAAATAAGCGAACTTTTCACGCAAAACAAAAAAGGCTGCCCTCCGGTAGCCTTTTTTTATATGAACCAAAATAACGGAGGGAGGGAGGAATGTTGATTTGTCGATTTGTCGAGTTGTCGAGAGGAAGAGACACAAAATGTACATCGTCATGCTGAACTTGCCTGTCCCGCGAACCTTCAGTGAAGCGGGAGGTTCAGCATCCCCACTGTCTGACGACGGAATCCTGTTTAGCGTTTAGAAAGCATGAATACCTTGCAACCCCGATCAGTTGGAGGGGCTGAATATAAGTAGTCCGGCATGCAACGCCGGGACTGCTCCCACAACTTCATTCACGAACGAACGTGTGCTTGTCTCTGTCCTTCTTCACCCCGGGGAAAGCCAGCAGCTTGTTATGCATGACCACATAAATGCCGGGCTTGACCAGCCGGGCCGCAAAAAGGGCTTCGACCACATTCTGCATGGCATCGGAGTCCCGGAACTCATAGGGTCGCATGGCACCGGTGAAAATGATGGGACACGGCGCTTTTTTTATCTTGCGGGACAGCATTTTGCCCGTGAGCTCAAGCGTGTCCGTACCGTGCAGGATAATAACGGCGTCGGAGGATTCCATCGCCTGGCGGGTCATTTCATAAATGATCTCCCGGTCGCCGTCTGTCATGTCCAAAGAGTCCTTAAAGATCACGTTCCGCTGGCTGACGGAAAGTTCCGGAAGACGCAGACTCTCCAGGATCTTGGTCAGAATGGAATGCTGGTTGGTCAGGATACCGTTATGTTCATCGTAGGTTTTCTCGATCGTCCCACCGGTCGTGATAAATGTGATCTTTTCCATTTTCCCGCCTGGTGTTAAATATATATTCAGAATTTTACGATAAAAACACCGTTTAAATCAAGTATTATCAGCAACTTTATATTTTTTAATATCTTACAGCAAATACACCCAATAAAACATGTTTTATATTCTCAGGCTTTTCAATGCCTTCATATCAACATGAATTTTCCTTCTTTATCAATGAATGTTCATTGCGCCTGCCTGCCGTAAACAGCGGGATATTCCGTAAAGTACCTCCTTCCTCTGCGGTATTCAATTTACTTTGTCGCGGAAAAGACATATATTACCGATGCTTGACAGATCATATTTCCGTGAACGCATTCATACCGGGATCACTGCCCGCAGAGGATCTGCAGAAAAGATCTGTAAAACGATTTACTTGCTGTAAGGAGTTCCCATGAATCCACTGGCCGCTGAACTGAATGAACGCCTCCGGGAAAAAGCACCCTTCATTCACCGCATCCTCTCGCAGAAGGGGAAGGAATCCTATTTCCCCAAAAGCGGCATTCTCTCTCAGAGCATGCAGGCAAAAGGCACCGGCATCAACGCCACCATCGGCATCGCCGTCGAAGACGACCTCTCCCCGGTGCACTTCCGCTCCCTTGACCGCCACATCCGGCTGGACCCGAAGCAGGTCTATCCCTATGCGGGATGCAGCGGACTCCCCGAACTGCGGGAGACCTGGAAACACATGCAGCGGAAAAAGAATCCGGACCTGAAGCACAAGGCCACCAGCCTTCCGGTCGTGACCTGCGCCCTGAGCCACGGGCTCAGCATTGCCTCTATGCTCTTCCTGGATCCCGGTGACACGGTGATCATTCCGGACCTATACTGGGGAAATTACAATATGCTCATCAAGGAGCGGCTTGATGCGAACTTCGATATCTATCCTTTTTACCGCAACGGGGCGATGAATACGTCGGGGCTCCGGGACCGCCTGATGAATACGGAAACCGGAAAAAAGTGATCGTCATGAATTTTCCGAACAATCCCGCCGGATACACGCCGACAAAAAAAGAAATGCGGGAGCTCGTGCACATTCTGAAAGAAGCCGCGAAAAAGGGGAACGACCTGATCGTGTTCATTGACGACGCCTATTTCGGCCTGGTCTATGAAGCGGATGTGGATATCCAGTCTCCGTTCACCTACATCGCCGGCCTGCACGAGAACATTCTGGCCGTGAAGATCGACGGCGCCACCAAGGAAGACTATGTCTGGGGCTTCCGCACCGGCTTCCTGACCTACGGGGGAAAGGGCCTGGATCCCGAGGTCTACGATATCCTCGAGAAAAAAACCGCAGGCGGGATCCGCAGCAGCATTTCCTCTTCGCCCCATTTGTCGCAGTCCCTGCTGCTGGAAGTGTACCGGGATCCGGATTATGCCGCGGAGAAATCACAGAAATACGAACTTTTAAAATCGCGGTATGAAAAGGTCAAAAGCGTACTGGCTGCGAACGGGGAACGCTACCGCGAATATTTCACGCCCCTGCCCTTCAACTCCGGGTACTTCATGTGCGTCGCACTTTCCCCGGACGTGGACGGCGAGGCGGTGCGGCACATCCTTATCGAAAAATACAGCACCGGGGTGATATTCATTCACGGCGTGATCCGACTTGCCTACTCGGCGATCGCAAAGGAGAAGATTGAAACCCTTTTTGAAAACCTCTACCGGGCCTGCAGGGAACAGCGCCGGGAAAAACGGGAGAAGTAACATGGCCACAACGGGAACCTACCGGAACGACAGGGAATTCCGTGCTGTCACCTCGGAGACACGCACGATCATCCAGTCCGCCTTTTACCGCAACAATGTCACGCCGGTCAAAAGCGTCTCGGAGGCATATTCCCTGGCGCGGGTTTCTCCGGGAACCACAGAACTCACCGGCATGCCGGTCTACAAACCCGAATTGCAGGGGCTCCCAAAAGATGCCAATGTCCTCCTTTTTAACGACGGCGCCGTGATCGGCCGCTGCGCCGCCGCCCGAAGTATTGTCGGAGAGCCGGAAGTGGACCTGAAAAGCTATTCCGCAAAGCTCCGCGAAGCCGTTTACGGGACCCGCTTCCGGAAGATGTACCATGCCGAGTCCGTGATCGGGCTTGACGAGGATTTTATGGTCCGGGCGCATCTGCTCATTCCGGAACATTTTGAAAATATCCTGCTGTCCTGGATGCTGAATTTCCAGTATTTCAACGAAGCGTTCAGCGTCCGCTATCAACAATCCCGGAAGCTCAACGAAGGAGATGTCTATCTTTTTTCCGATCCGGAGTGGAAACACCGTGAACATCCGCTGGGCCTGAGTTTTTTCGATCCGGAACACAACACCGGCGTCCTGCTGGGCATGCGCTATTTCGGAGAACACAAGAAAGGCACACTCACTTTGGGATGGGGCACGGCAACGCGCCAGGGCTATGCATCCTGCCACGGCGGCCTGAAACGCTACAACCTTCCGGAAAATAAAAAATTCACCGTGGCCGTCTTCGGCCTGTCGGGCAGCGGGAAATCCACCATCACCCATGCCCACCATGAAAACAAATACGATGTCACCATCCTGCATGACGATGCCTTTATCATCAATGCGGAGAAAAATATTCCATCGCCCTGGAGCCGGCTTACTTCGATAAGACCGCGGACTATCCCATGAACTGCGAAGACAACAAATACATTCTCACCCTGCAGAACAACGGCGCCGTCGCTTATGAGGACGGCGGGATCTATCCGGTGACCGAGGACCTGCGGAACGGGAACGGAAGGGCGGTCAAATCGAGATTATGGTCCCCCAACCGCGTCGACCGCATTGACGATCCCATCAATGCGATCTTCTGGCTGATGAAGGACCCCAGCATGCCGCCGGTCATCAGGCTGAAAGGCGCTTCGCTCGGTTCTGCCATGGGCGCGACACTGGCGACCAAGAGGACCAGTGCGGAACGGCTGGCGCCGGGAGTGGATCCGGACGCGCTGGTGGTGGAACCCTATGCAAATCCCTTTCGCACCTATCCCCTGGGAAAGGACTACGAACGTTTCAAAAAGCTTATTGAGGACGGTGTCGAATGCTATGTGCTGAATACCGGGACTTTCATGGGCAAAAAAGTTCGGCCGCATCATACGCTGGGGATCATCGAATCGATTCTCGAAAGGACGACGGACTTCAGGCCCTGGGAACCGTTCGACGATATCGGGATCCTGGATATCGAAGGCTTCAACACCTCCCTGAAAGATCCGGAATACCGCCGGGCATTTATTGCGCGCTTCGGGGACAGGATTCGTTTCATCGCTTCCCGGGAAACGGAAAGGGGCGGTATTGACAAACTCCCGGACGATGCGCTGGAAGCGCTGCAAAGCGTCTTGAACAAGCTAAAAGCTTAAGCACGAATTACACGCCTGTCCCGGCGAATGTCGAAGAATTTCACAAATAACGCTCTGGTCGACAGTCATATTTTTAAACAATGCAATGCATGACAGTGCTTAATAAAAAAAGTGTGTCTATAAAAACCTTTACATCGTTTCAGAATACTTACTAAATATCCTGCAATGCATGTCAAACATTAAAAACAGTTCGTGTAATCTGTGTCATTCGTGGTGAAACTATTCACTTCAGCAATATCATTTTGCGCGTATCGCACACCTTCCCGTTGATGTTCAGCACATAAAAATACACTCCGGCGGAAGATCCTTCCGCATTCCAGATGATCTCACGACGTCCCGCCGTCTGGAAGTTGCGTACCAAGGTCTGCACTCGGCTGCCGCGGGCATCAACAATGCTGATATCTACCATTGCCGGCTCCGGAAGGACATAGCCCAGGCTTGTCATGGCATTGAAGGGATTCGGGTAATTCTGTTCAAGCCGGAAGCCCTCAGGGCCCTTTCCTTCCAGCACCCCCAATCCTTCTTCCGAGAACAGGAAAAATTTTTCCATCAGGGCGTTGCGTGCAGATTCGGGATACACCGTCTCAAAGGGGAAGCCCAAGACCATCACTTTGCCAGGCTCGATGCCTTCCGGGAACATCCCTTCATATACCACTCCTGCGAATCCGGCGGAACAGCCGCTGTATTTCAGGAATCCGCGGCTCTCGCCGCTGATGCCCAGCACATCCGGATATTTGACGTTATAAGTCCCGTGGCTACCGTCATCGAACGAAAAGGATGCCAGTCCGGAAAAGATCGTATCTCCGAGCGCTTCCACCCGGTAATATGTCCCGGCGGCATTGTTGGGAGCATCCTGCAGATAACGCACGCGTAAATAGTCCCGGCAAAACGCCTTGTCGGAGGCGGAGCCCTTATTGTCCAGGTCCCAGGCGATCTCCGCACCGGATACGAACAGCTTTCCCCCCTGCCGCAGATAGCTTTTGATACTGTCCTGTTCGGTATCGCTGAAGGTCTCGTCGGCCGTGCTTTCCTCGCCGAGGATATAAAGGACATTTTCATAGTCCCGCAGGGAAACCTGTCCTCCGGAAAGCGCCTCGTTGCTCGCCGATACGAAGCTCCTGTCAAGAGTGCTGAGCGCATTTGCATGCTGCCGGATAAAATCCTGGCTGTTGCCGGACGTTGTGCGGTCAAAACCGTTGACGATCAGCACGGGTCCGTTGCCGCCGTCCACGCTCACGGCGAGGACTTCGGAAAAATCCCCTGTCCCCGCGGCATTGGCCCCGGCGACACGGGCAAAATAGGTGCCGTTTTCCGGCAAGTCCCCGACCGTTCTGTCTTCAACGTCCGCATAAACGGTGTCCGGAAATGTCATCCCGTCCCGGCTGAGCGCCACACAAAAGGAATCCGTTCCGGCCTGTTGAGCGGTCTCCAGGAGGAAACTGCCGGCATTTTCTCCGCGCAGAATCGCCAGGGAGCGTATCTTTTCCGGCGGTGCGGGAGCATAGGTTGTAAAATACCAGGCTGCGGTCCATTGCGTTGCATCTGTAATGCGCACTTTCCAGTAGTAGCGGGTATGTATTTCCAGCGGCCCGGGAATGCTGCAGGAATTAGTGTCGATCCCCTGCCGGTGAAAGGCCGTATCGCTGAAACCCGCATCCTCCGAGACGAGCAGTTCATAGCGTTTTCCGGGGATATCCTGCCAGCGCAGCTCCGGCATGAGCCTCACCCTTGTCTCACCGTGAAGCGGGGACTGCAGACGTACGACTGCAGCATTGCTGTCCGCAAAATAAAATCGTTTTACCGCATCCAGCTCAAGGCTGTCGATATTGCCGCCGGTGTCGTGCAGGGTCATCACCCCGGCGAATGCCGCAGAGACCAGAAGGGTAATAATCAGCAGTGTTGAATAAAATCTTTTCATCATCTCTCCTAATACCGGTAGCGCGGGAGGCGCATGATACCGTCTTCATTGCTGAGAAGTTTGTAGAGCACGGGGTCTTTCAGGATCTCGTATGCATCCATGGGTTCGCCGTCCACGCGGACGACGGCGTTCACCAGGCGGATGCCATGACTGTAATCCACGTAATGATCAACATGGCCGGTGTACAGGGGCTGAATGGGCGACCCGTTTTGATAGTGCCAACCGTAGATGGCAACATATCCGGGCTTGGTCTTGATCGCATTACAGATCACCACGTCCTTCTTAATGCCTGCGATCAGTTCTCGGAAACTTCCCCCGGCGGCTTCCCGGGCGGCGTTAATGTCCTCGTTATGTTCCACGAATTTATATACCTGCGAATTATTGTCACCCACGGGCGCATACGGTATCGGCGTCAGGCGCACCGTGGCATGCCGCCAGATGTCGTCGCAGAGTTTCGGCGTGGTCAGGATACAGCCGAAGACATCGGCGATCTGCTGTGCCGTCTGCGGCCCCATGGGAATACGGCAATGGTCCGCATTGCTCCCGATCGAGAGATAATCGGTCATTACATCGTACTCGACGGTGTGCGTGTCGCCGTTCGCATCCCTGAAGGTGGACCGCAGAGTGATGAATTCCCTGAGCACATCCGGGATATTTCCGCTCAGGATCGCTTCAAGGATTTGGGGCTCCCGCTCATTGAAGTCCGTTCCCAGGATATCCTCCATGAATTCGGAGCCGCTGCGTGCCTCCGCGGGGCGGTCCGGAATGACCACGGGCATGAACTCCGCATGATCAATATCCGCATAGCGGTACCGGTCCGTTTTTCCCGCATGGTGCAGGGTCAGCTCCGAAGTATCGCTCAGGTCCAGGCAATCGATCTCCGAGAGCCGGACCTGTCTTATCCCGGTAACGGTATGCAGGCCGAGTGCGGCATTCGAAAGGGAATCCAGCTCCGCAAAACGTATCTGCTCCAGTTCCCGCACGTCGTATTTGCGCTGCGTTCCCTCTCCCTCGATGATCAGCATCTGCCCGGAAAGCAGGAATGTGCCGGAAAGGAAAAGCAGGGCGAACGATGTTTTTTTCATATCTTCCTCATCATTTTTTCAGTGACGCTCCATTCTCAGTCAATGCATGCATCCCGGGCTATCCTGCCGGCCTTTCATTTATCAACGCGGGTCGCCTTCAGCCGGAATCCCCAGCCCAGGGAGAACACTCCTTCGCGGATCGTGTGGTCTTCCGTGGAATACGCCAGCATCCGCTCCCCTTCCCCGGAACAGATCATCCAGTTGAAGACATCGGTGGGTTCCAGGACTTCCCTGCCTGCGACCTTGTGAAACACAAAATCCAGTTCTCTCTGCGCTTTTTCCTCATTGAGCGATGCGCTGATCTCCGGGCGGTGCAGTTCCCCTTCGTCCGTGATGAGAAAGGGAAGACCTTCTCCGTTTTCGGCAGCCTGAGGGTAATGCTGAAGATAAATGAGAAAGGAAAGCACGTGATGCACCGGTTCCGCCGCGCGCCTCACGGTGCCGGTAGAATAATATATTTTTCCGTCGCGGTAATATTCCGCGTAATGCTGCTCGAACTTTTTCTGGCGGATGTGTTTTTTCAGGGAATCCAGCGATTTATAGGAGGGATCCGTATAGTAACGGTACCAGTTGTCCGTATCGTATATTTTGTTGAATGCGCCGACGGTGAAAGCATGATAGACGATCTCAACGGCGTTTCCCGGAAGGGGGTTCTCGCTGATCTCGACCTCCGCGACCTTCAGCCCGAACAAACTGACATCGAAAAAAAGCGTGTCGGCGGCCCCGAGGCTTCCGGCGGCAAGGATCAGGATGTACAGTAGGCGGTTTATAATCATGATCTATATCTTTAAGAGCATCATGGCGATCAGCATGTAAATGAGGACTCCCATGATATCGATCGTGGTGGTCACAAAGGGTCCCGTCGCGATCGCGGGATCAATCTTCATTTTGTTCAGCACCATCGGCATGACCGTTCCCGTAAAGGTCGCCAGCGTCATGGCGATCGCGATCCCCAGTGCCACGGCGACACTCAGTTCAATACATCGCACAATGGGATAATTATACGCGTTGGTCTGGATCACATAGGACATCAGAAAAGCGATGAGTCCCAGGATAATCCCGTAAATGATGCCGAGTGTCAGGCCGACGCGGATCTCCTTGAAAATGATCCGGGGCACCGTGTCCGGGTTCACACGACCGGTGAGAAGCCCCCGTGTGATGATCGTCGAGCTCTGGGTCCCGATGTTGCCGCCCATGCCGGCGATAATGGGAAGGAAGGAGGTTAGGATAATATAACTGCTTAACAGGTCGTGAAAAAGCCCGATGGTGGTCGCCGCGATCAGCCCGCCGATATAGGTCGCCATCAGCCAGGGGAACCGTTTTTTCGTAGTTTCCCAGGTGGATTTCAGGATAATGTCCGTGTCGCGTCCCAGGCCGGCCATCTGCAGAAGGTCTTCGGTGGCTTCCTCGCGCAGTACGTCGATAATGTCGTCCACGGTGACCACGCCGATCAGCTTGTTCTCGTCGTCAACGACCGGCACCGCCACAAAATTATACCGCGAGGCGATGCGGGCGACTTCCTCCTGGTCCGTCTCCGGACGTATGCTGACGACCTCCTCAACCATGATATCGGAAAGCTTTTTCCGGGGATCGTTCAGCAAGAGCTGTCGCAGGGAGACCACGCCCACCAGATGATGCCGTTCATCCGTGACATAGATATAGAAGACCATTTCCGTATCAACGCTTTTCTGTATCGCTTCCGTGGCGGTAGCGATCGTATAATTTTCAGGAAGATGAAAGACCTCGGGATTCATGATGCTCCCGGCGGTGTCTTCCTCGTAGCCCATTAGGGCCTCCACTTCCCGGGACTCCTCATCCTGCATCATCCTGAGAAGTTCCTGCTGTTGTTCAAGCGGAAGGAGACGCAGGATATTGGACTCGTCATCGTAATCCATTTCGCGGAAGATATTGATGATCTCAGTCCGGTTCAGGGACATCAGTATATCAAGGTTGATATTATCATCGACTTCCGACATCACCTGGGCCTTCTTTTCATAGCTTTTGATAAGCGAAAAGAAATACAGCCTTTCATGCGGCGTGAACGAACGGAAAAGCAACGCAAGGTCCGCGGGATGCGTTTTGTCAATAATATTGATCAGATTGGTCTTTGCGCCCGGCGGTGCAGTTTCCGGTATGTATCGACCAGCAGTATCACTTCATTGTTTCTCATAAGCCGGTCCCTCCTTCGTGATCTTTCCGTTTCCGGTGAATACTGATGTTCTGCCGGATATTCAGCAGCCCGATGAAGAGCATGATGATCCCGCCAGCCAAAATCACCCTGGAAACAAAGGGTTTTGCGTACATGATGTTTTCCCGTACCTGCGGGATATTGATATCAAGCAGTATCATAAGGTTAAAGACAGCGTGAATGATAATGCCGGGAATAATGGAATAAAATTTATATGCGATATACCCCAGGACCAGGCCCGCGATAAAAATGGCGGGCGCGTTCCAGTAGCTCAGGTGGCTGAAGGTGAACAGAAGGGAAGTCAGGAGAATGGCCACAAAAGCGGAATATTTGTTCCTGAGCATCACCCGCAGCAAATAGCCGCGGTAAACGGCTTCCTCCACAACGGGAGTGACAATGACCGTCACGATGAAGATCAGGATGAAATTCAGCGGATACAAAACTTTCAGATGCAATCCGGTCCCCTGCGCTGTTTCAAAGAAAGCGCCCGTAAGCATGTTGACAAGTTCAAGGAGGAAGAACAATCCGACGGCGACAAAAAGGATATCCCGGAAGGCGCCGGAAGGCACGGGACGTATGCGAAAGGCGTGTTTTACGGATTTTCTATTGCCGATGACATAAAGCAGCAGCGGCACCAGCAGCATCGATTCGAAGAGGCCCAGTACGATATAACGCAAAGCCTGCGGCGTGCTCCCCATCATGTCATTGTTATAATAGAAGGTCACCATCAGGATCAGAAAAGCGATCAGGCTCATCAGGAAAATGAACATTGCCGTCTTGTAATTGTAATACTGGGACATGGGAAGCCGTTCCTTTTACATGATGATCTCGGAATTGCGGTCAAGGACTTTCATTTCGCCGTCAATGATAATATTTTTCACGCCGCGATACCAGATCGACTCAAAATAGGGATTATAGACCGTGACATTTTCTATGCTTTCCATAAGGATCTGGGATTCGGGGTGCTTGTCGCGGGACCAGTCGGCGGGAGGGGTGGACATCTGCTTGCTGGAATCGGAAAGGATATAAAAGGATTTTTCCCTTTCATCCGCAATGCGAAGTGCGGAATGCGTGCCGATCTTGTTGATGAAGCCGCGTTTCCAATACCAGTCTGTCCCCACCAGGACAAGGTCCGAACGTGAAATGGCCAGCTCCATGGCGGCATCCGTATAAAGCGAGACCGGGATGCCCGCACGGCCGAGGAACTTTGCCAGGGAAACCCCTTCACCCACCGGCCGCGCCTCGGTCAGGCCAACCTCGAAACGCCGGCCTTTCTGCGCGGCGCTGAGGATCGCCTTCCGCACCACCGAACTGTGGCTGAAGGTAAAGATCTTCGAACCGTCCTTGATCAGCTTGCCGACGCAGGTGCTGATGGTCTTTTCAATGTTTTCCTGGGTCCTGCTTCCGAAAACGGAAAGGATCTCGGGAATGCTTTTTTTCCCTTTGTCGATCTGCTTCAGCATGAAGACATGCATGTTCGGAAAGATCGCGATCAGCGGGTGTGCGTCACGGACTTTTTTATAAAGGTAATCAAGTTCCTTTTTCTGTTCCTTTTTCGAAAGGTCATTGTTCTCGGTGAAGTAGCGTTTCAGGATATTGATGTACTTGAACAATATGGTGGATGCGCCGGCTTCCTGTTCAAGCAGCATGGCCTCGAATTCGGGATAATTGGTCATCATTTTAATGCTCCTCCCGCGGCATCGCGACGGCCGCTTTGTTTTTATCGCGGATCAGTGCCATCTGAAGATCGAACAGGCGCCGGAACATCGGCATTTCCATGTTCATTTTCAGCAGTGATTTTTTGGCGCGGTTGAATTGTCCGTTCCGGCGGCTGAGCTCACCGATATAATAATAGATCATTGAGGTGTCTTTTTCACTGGGATCGCCGACAAGCAGGGTCCGGGCAAAATTCACAATGGCCTTTTCCCGGTATTCCGCAGCACGCTCCTTATCACCCTCATCTTCAAAAAGCCAGGACATCCGTAGGTAGGTGTCCGCAAAGACCATGGGATTCGCTTCCGTCTTTTTCAGAATATACACAAAATGCTCAAATAGTTCCATCGTGGTGGGGTTGATATCCGTGAAACGCTCCCGGTATTCGTCGGAATATACAATATTCCGGATTACTTTGATCTTGTCGGGTATCAGACTGAAGTCATGGGTGACGTAAAAACACTTGTGACAAAAGACCATCCAGTTATCCAGGATATCCTCTTCCAGGGTCCGGACGCGGAAATCGCTTTCCACAAAGTCAACGCTGTACATTTCCCCGGCGGCATGATTGTTCACCTGTGTGCCGCAAACCGGACAAACGACCGCCTTTTTATGCTCGTCTTCCCGGAAACCTTCCCGGCTATCTTTGAATTGATCTTCTGTCATTTTTTAACCTCTAGAAAGGGAGTTCCTCTTCATTGTCCGGCAGCCCGGGCTCGTTTTCCGTATCTTCCCCGCCGCTTTGTTTCTTGTCCGCCTGCGGGGGCGGTGCGTACACACCGGAATCACTCTGAGGCGGACGGTCCAGCAGCATGGCGGTGTCGACCATGATCTCCGTGGAATATCGGGTAATGTTGTTCGCATCCGTCCACTTCCGTGTTCTGATGCGGCCGTCGACATAGACCAGCCGGCCTTTGGTAAAGAAATTCCCGATATATTCCGCCGTCTTCCCGAAAGTTACACAGCGGTGCCATTCGGTATTTTCGGTATATTCGCCGTTCTGGTTCTTATAGGTCTCGTTCGTAGCCATACTGAAATTCGTGACCGCTGTTCCGCTGGGTGTTGCGCGCTGCTCCGGATTCTGTCCGAGCCTGCCGACCAGTATGACCTTGTTCATTGAATTTTTATGCATCGTTCTCTCCTTGAAATAATTGAATGATATTTTCCGCCTTTATATCGCTTCCGTAAAGTAGAGCGGTGACATTTTTTTTCTGATGTTTTGCGACAATGGTCTGATACACGATATCCGCCGCTTCGCAGGCATCCAGAGGCGCCTCCTCATTCTGGCCGGCACGGACAAGGATGTTCGTTCCCGGCCTGCAGAATGCAGGGATTTTGTAAGGATGCGACATGTCCGGGAAGCGCACGCCAAGCGCATCGTCGTTCTTTCCCCTAAGCGGGTTCTTTCCGGAAAGGTTGACATGGTCGATGATACAGTACACGGCCTTGTCCGGGAGGGCATCCGAGCGCAGGGTCAGCAGGAGCTCATCCCCCTTGCGGACGATCTCGCGGCCCGTCAGGTAATGTTCCGCGCTCTCAAAGCTCCACCCTTCCGGCAGCCGGATTGTTTTCAGCCCGGGGCTGGAAAAATCGATCCAGTGCATCGCTTACTCCTTTTCCGTGCGCGGACCGAAGACGGCGGTTCCGATACGCAACATGGTGGATCCTTCTTCCAAAGCGGTCCGGTAATCGTTGCTCATTCCCATGGACAGTTCCTCGAAGCGTATATTTTCCGTTCCCAGATCCCTGCAGTCATCCAGCAGCGAACGGAGCAGGGCAAAGGACCTCCGGATCCTCCCGCCGTCATCCGTAAGGGCCGCCATGCCCATCAGTCCCCGCACCTGCAGGTTTCCGTAGTCACGAATACGTTTCACAAAGGGATAAAGCGCATCCGGCGCAATTCCGGACTTGTTGCTCTCCCCGGAAATATTGACTTCGATCAGGCAGCGGATCCCTTGTTCTTTACGGGCAATGATGCGTGCAAGTTTCTCTGTTTGCAAACTATGAAGCCAATCAAAATTCTGCAAGCATTTATTTGCTTTGTTTGACTGAAGATAGCCGATGAAATGCCGGGTGATCCCCGGAAAGGGATGTTGCGCAAATTTTTTCAGGGCATCCTGGATGCGGTTCTCCCCAGGTCGCTGACGCCGGCTTCCACGCCGGCGCAGATCCTTTCAACGGGCTGCTTTTTGCTCACTGCGATCAGCCGCACCCGGCCGGGATGCGGACTGTATTTCCGGATGTCTTCCCGGATGTTTTCCAGGTTCTGACGGATATTATTCATCATTCCTCATATCCTGGAGTTCGGCTTCCGCCTCATCCGGCATGTCTTCGCTCTCCAAGACATAGCGGACCGCGGAGATCCGGTCTCCGTCATGCAGGTTGATCAGCCTAACGCCCTGTGTGTTCCTTGAAAGGGTGCTGATCCGGTTGATATGCTGACGGATAAGCAGGCCGCTTCCGGTGATGATCATCAGGTCATCGGAATCCACGACTTCCTTGAGGGCGACCATTTTGCCGACCCTGGTCGCGGTTTTCAGTGTGATCACACCCTTGCCGCCGCGGTTGGTGATCCGGTAATCCATGATGTCGGAACGCTTGCCGTAACCGTTCTCGCTGACCGCCAGGACGGTGGCGCCTTCGCGCTTGACGACGACCATATCGACGACGGCATCGTCACCGGGATCCAGGGTAATGCCGCGGACGCCCGTTGCGCTGCGGCCCATATCGCGGACATGTTTCTCATTGAAACGGATCGCCTTGCCTTTGCGGGTACCCAGGATAATATCCTGATCCCCGCTCGTGATATCCACCCCGATAATGTCATCGCCTTCGCTGGAGGTTCACGGCGATGATGCCGGTGCGCCGGGACGGCTGTACGCGTCGAGACGCGTTTTCTTGATCGTTCCCTTTTCCGTCGCGATAATAATGAATTTGTTATCGGTGAATTCACGGATGTTAAGGAAAGCCCTGACCTTCTCGTCTTTTTCGCATTCGAGAAGGTTGACAATGGCGCGGCCCCGCGTGGCCCTTCCGGCCTGCGGCAGTTCATGCACCTTCAGCCAGTACACCTTGCCGAAATTGGTAAAGAACATGAGATAATCATGCGTGGAAGCAATGAAAAGGTTCTCAATAAAGTCGTCGTCTCTCGCACTGGCCCCGCGTTTCCCCACACCGCCGCGGCGCTGTGCGCGGTAGACATTGACGGGGGTACGCTTGATGAAACCGTTGTGCGTGATCGTGATCGCCATTTCCTCGTCGGCGATCATGTCCTCCACGGAAAAATCCTCCGCATCCTCGATCATTTCGGTACGGCGTTCGTCACTGTATTTTTTTGTTATCTCGCGGGTTTCGTCAAGCAGGATCTTCATCCGTTCGGAACGGTTGTCCAGAATGAATTTCAATCTTTCGATCTGCTTCAGCACATCGATATATTCCTGGACGATCTTTTCGCGCTCCAGCCCGGTCAGCTTCTGCAGGCGCATGTCCAGGATGGCCTGTGCCTGCAGTTCGGAAAACTCAAAGCGTTCCATCAGGTTCAGGCGCGCATTGTTGGCGCTGGAGGATTTTTTGATGATCTCGATGACTTCGTCAATATTGTCCAGGGCGACCTTCAGACCTTCCAGGATGTGTGCCCTTGCCTCCGCCTTGTCAAGCTCAAAACGGGTGCGCCGGACAATGATATTGTGCCGGTAGTCAATAAAATGCTGCAGGATCCCTTTCAGCGAAAGGACCTGCGGGATCCCGTTAACCAACGCAAGCATATTGATGCCAAAGGTCGTCTGCAGGTTGGTATGCTTATAAAGATTGTTCAGCACCACCTGCGGCTCGAAATCCTTTTTCAGCTCGATAACGACCCGTATGCCCTCCTTGTCCGATTCGTCACGAAGGTCGGAAATGCCCTCGAGAACTTTATTCCGGACAAGGTCCGCAATACGCTCCACCAGATTGCTTTTGTTGATCTGATAGGGAATCTCCGTAAAGACGATCTGTTCCCGGTTGGCGCGCATCTGTTCCACATTTGCGCGTGCGCGGAGGGTGATCTTGCCGTGCCCCGTATCGTAGGCCGAGAACAGGCCGGAGGCACCGTAAGCCAGGGCACCGGTGGGAAAATCCGGCCCCGTCACGTGCTCCATGAGCTCTCTTGTGCTGATATCGGGATTTTCCACCGTGGCACGGATGGCATCACAGATCTCACCGATATTGTGCGGCGGGATATTTGTTGCCATTCCCACGGCGATACCGGTCGCCCCGTTCACCAGCAGGTACGGGACCCTGCTGGGAAGCACCAGCGGCTCGGTGAGGGAGTCATCGAAATTCGGCACAAAATCCACGGTCTCCTTGTCGATGTCCGCAAGGATATCTTCCGCGATCCGCGCCATCCGTGCTTCCGTGTAACGCATTGCGGCGGGGCTGTCGCCGTCGATGGACCCGAAATTCCCCTGGCCGTCCACCACGCAGTAGCGCATGGCAAAATCCTGGGCCAGGCGGGCCATGGCATTATAGACCGACGAATCGCCGTGCGGATGATATTTACCCAGTACGTCACCGACGATACGGGCGGACTTTTTATAGGGACGGTTGTACTGCATGCCCAGTTCGTGCATGCCGAAGAGTATACGCCGGTGTACCGGCTTCAGTCCGTCACGGACATCCGGCAGTGCGCGGGATACGATCACGGACATGGAGTAATCTAAGTAGCAGTTCTGCAGTTCCTCTTCAATATTGATCGGAATAACTCGTTCGTTAGCCAATGTTTCCTCTCTTTTTATACTTTTGCCGGATGGCGGTTATACATCCAGGTTCTTAACGTATTTCGCGTTCTCTTCAATGAAGCTGCGCCGGGCCGGGACATTTCTCCCATCAGGACGGAGAACATATGGTCCGCCGCCATGGCGTCATCCAGGTTTACCTGACGGACGGTGCGCGAATCCGGATCCATGGTGGTGCTCCACAGCTGCGAGGGGTTCATCTCACCCAGGCCCTTGTACCGGGAGATCCCCACCTTGGTGCTGCGCTCCTTTCGCATACGCTTTATCAGCATGTCCATTTCCGTGTCGTCATAGGCGTACCGTTCCTTTTCCCCTGCGTCAGGCGGTAGAGGGGAGGCTGGGCGATATACACGTGGCCGTACTGCAGCAGGTCCCGCATCTGGCGGAAAAAGAAGGTAAGCAGCAGCGTGCGGATATGGGCGCCATCAACATCGGCGTCGGTCATAATGATGATCTTGTGATAGCGGATCTTCTCAACATCAAAGTCGTCACGGAGCCCGCCACCGATCGCCGTGAAAAGCGCCTGGATCTCCTTGCTCTGTATCACACGGTCATAACGGGCTTTTTCAACATTCAGGATCTTCCCTCTCAGAGGAAGGATCGCCTGAAAGCGGCGGTCCCTTCCCTGCTTCGCCGAACCGCCTGCCGAATCACCCTCCACGATGTACAGTTCGCAAAGCGAGGGGTCCTTGATCGAACAATCGGCGAGCTTTCCCGGTAGGCCGCTGAGCTCAAGGGCGTTTTTCCTCCGGGTTAGTTCCCTGGCCGTCCGCGCGGCCTCACGGGCTTTGGCGGCCATCACGGATTTTTCGATGACCTTTCTGCCGACGCCGGGGTTGGTCTCAAAGAACTCATTCAGGTTCTCCATGATAAAACTGTCAACAATACCCTTCACCTCGCTGTTGCCGAGCTTGGTCTTGGTCTGTCCTTCGAACTGCGGTTCCGGAACCTTTACGGAAAGCACCGCCGTGATCCCTTCCCGCGTATCTTCGCCGCTGAGGGAAAAATTCTTTGCCTTGATGCCCTTGAACATATTGTTCTTCTGGGCATAGTTGTTCAGGGCGCGTGTCAGGGCGGTGCGCGTACCGGTCAGGTGCGTTCCCCCTTCAATGGTATTGATGCAGTTCACATAGGAAAAAAAGTTTTCATTATAGGTGTCGTTGTACTGAAAAGCGAACTCGATATTGACATTGTCGCGCTCCCCTTCCATGTATACGGGTTTGGGGTGCAGCGGGGTGCGAGCCTCGTTCAGATAGTTCACAAATTCCCGGATGCCGCCCTTGTAATGAAAATTATCTTCGCGGTCGCTGCGCTCATCGCGGAGGGCAATATAAACGTCCTTGTTCAGAAAAGCCAGCTCACGCAGGCGCTCGCGCAGCATGTTGTAATCAAATTCGCTTTCGTTGAAAATACTGTCATCCGGCAGGAAGCTAACGATCGTGCCGGACCTTTTCGACTTGCCGATCGCTTTGAGCTTTGTGGTGGGTTTCCCGCAGGAATATTCCTGCTCGTACATCTTGTTGTTCCGTGAAACCCCGACCTTCACCCACTTGGAAAGGGCATTCACCACGGAGACGCCGACGCCGTGCAGGCCGCCGGAAACCTTGTAACTGCCTTTGTCAAATTTTCCGCCGGCATGAAGCATCGTCATGATCACTTCCACGCCCGGTTTCTTTTCTGTCGGATGTATGTCCACGGGCATTCCGCGGCCGTCGTCCTCGACACTGACACTGTTGTTTTCATGCACCGTCACGGTGATCTTATCACAATAGCCCGCCAATGCCTCATCAATGGAATTGTCCACGACCTCATAAACCAGATGATGCAGCCCCCGCTTTCCCGTATCGCCGATATACATGGCGGGGCGCTTGCGGACGGCCTCGAGTCCCTGTAATACCCTAATCTTGTCCGACTGATAGTCACTTGCACTGTTGTACATATATCTCCTTCCAGATCCCTGTTCTTGTTAAACCTAATTCAGACGAATATCTTTGATGACGCCGGCGCCGAAACGTGATGCATATTTTTCCAGGATCCGGGGTTTCTGCATGATGAGTTCCTGCCGCCAGGTGCTGTTCTTGACGTTGATATAAAGAACGCCGCTCACCACTTTCTCGGGCACCGCAACACCGGCGATCAGTTCACCGACGATCTCGTTCCAGCTGCGGAACGCCGCATACTCTTCGAGGGCGCGTTCGCCTGCGATACGCCTTACGATATTATCCACGGTCGTGGCGATCTTTTTCATGCCGTAATATAACAATGTTTATACTACTATGCCATTAATATTATACTTTAATGATTAGAGAAAGCAGCCTGATAAGCGTATTTTAAAGGCGTATTATATCCTTTTTTATCTTTTTTTCAAAACGAATTTTAAAAATGATTTTATGTTAAAAGGTTTTTCCCTATATTTATAATAATTCAACGCAAGAAAAGCCCATGATCACAGAAGCAAAACACATATTTGACAAAGAATCCGCCGCCGTCCGGGACCTGGTCGCCAAACGCGGCTGGAAAGCAAAGAACGAAAGTGAGTCCTTTGCGGCGATCTTTGATTTTGTGAAGAACGGTATTCCTTTCGGGATGAACAAAAAGGGCTGTATTCCCGCTTCAAAGGTACTTGAAGACGGTTACGGCCAGGCACTGACAAAAAGCATCCTCCTCAAGACGCTTACCGAGGCATGCGGGCTTCTCTGCCGTTTTCATGCTTTCCGTATCAAAAAAAACCTGTATGAGGGCCTGCCCCGGAAGATCAGGTATAACAGCCTGCCGGACACCCTTATCAGCGCCTGGGCCGAACTCTTTTACAACGGCCGGTGGATCGTTGCCGACGGGGTTATCCTTGACGATCAATACCTTGAGGGACTGTGCGGGCATATCAGTGCCGGTGACGGAGAATTCATCGGGCTGGGCGCCGGCCTTTATTCGGGAAATACGCGTCACCGGAGCTGGGACGGCGAGAACCACAGCTACTGCCAGCGCGCCGCCATTGTCCGGGACCTGGGGATCATTGATGATTTTGAGTGGTTTTTCTCCGAATACCGTGCCGATTTCCGGAAGCTCGGGAAACTCGCTTCCAAGCACGCAAACCGGAAGATCGCAGCCATACGCGACAATGCCTCCGCCTGACCGCAGGCGTTATATATTCTTCCCGGACCGCTGTCCGGCATGCTTCTTCCCTTTTTCTCCCCGATACAAAAAAAGCATCGCAGTGATGCTTTCTTTGCGGATATAACGATAATGTTCGCTTCAGATCATTTTCTTTTTCGCTTCGGATTGTGCTTCTTTTCCGTGTCGGCATGGTTTTTTGCATTGCCGTTCGCCTGTTTGCCGTTTGGTGCAGTGTTCTTGGATCCCTCCGCCTTGCGCGCCCTTTCGGCGTCGCGTTCGGCCTTTTCCTTATCGGTCTTTTCCACCAGGGATTTAAGGAACGCCTGATATTCGTCCTTCCGGCTAATGATCTTAAAGGCATCTGTTAGCTTCGAGGTCTTCAGCAGGCTCAGCAACTTCGGTCTGGGCATGCCCAGGTAGCAGGTGTTGCCGTTTGCACGTGTGTAACGGCGGGCGAACATGACCGCACTGAGACCGTTATTGTCCACGATCTTCATATTTTCCACATCCAGGATAATATCCTTCACCCTGTTCTTCTCGATCAGGGCGGCCAGCTGCCGTTTGTACTGAATAATTCCGATCTCATTGAACACCGGGTCATTGCATTTGAACAACAAGGTGCTCCCGATCATCTGATGTTTGAATTCCATAATAAACTCTTCATTGAATTGCTGATTTTCAGACCGTGCACTTTCCGGATGAATGTATATAATATTTTATGAAAAAACAATGCAATTTCTTTCGCTCCCGCGGATGCGGGCGGGGCTTCCGGGACTGCATCCCCGCAGAAAACCTTACATAAAGGAAACAAACTCAGGATCAGGGCCATATATTGCGCCCGCACGGCGATTCCCTGAAAAACCCCTTCCTTTTTTTAAAAATGTATTATATTTGCAAGCTAACGAAAATGGAGGAACTATGTCAAGGCTGACCGTAAACGATGTAAACTTTCACAATAAGCGTACTCTGATACGCGTTGATTTTAACGTCCCGGTTGACGACAAGGGGCGGATCAGCAACGATCACCGTATTGTCTCCTCGCTTCCGACCATAAAAAAAATCCTTTCAGACGGAGGGTCCGTGATCTGCATGAGCCATCTCGGGCGCCCGGAGGGGAAGGGATATGAAAAGAAATTCACCCTGAAACCGGTGCAGAAACGTTTGAACGAGCTCCTCGAGATCCCGGTAAAATTCGCCCCCGACTGCATCGGGAAGAAGCGGAAAAACTTGCCTCGGAATTAAAACCGGGAGAGGTGTTACTTCTGGAAAATCTCCGTTTTTACAAAGAAGAGAAGAAGAACGATCCGGATTTTTCCGCCCGGCTCGCCTCATTTGCGGATGCATACGTCAATGATGCTTTCGGAACCTCCCACCGCGCGCATGCTTCCACGGTGGGCGTGGCAAAACACTTTGACCAGGTCGTATCCGGACTCCTGCTCGAAAAAGAGCTGATCTACCTGAAAGACAAGCTCGACGATCCCGAACGCCCGTATACCGCCATCCTGGGCGGAGCCAAGATCAGCGGCAAGATCGACACCATACGGCACCTTATGGACAAAGTGGATAACCTGATCGTGGGCGGCGGCATGATCTTTACCTTTTACAAGGCCATGGGACACGAGATCGGAAGATCGCTGCTGGAAGAGGACAAGGTTGAGCTGGCAAAGGCATTGCTGAAAGAGGCCGAAAGCTCCAACACCCGTTTCCTGCTTCCTGTGGATGTCGTAACGGCAAAGGCCTTTGAAAATGACGCGCTTTCCACGATCGTCGATGCGGATGAAATCCCGGAAGACCAGATCGGGATGGATATCGGCCCGCGTACCGTAAAGCAGTTCCGTGAGATCATCCTGGCCAGCAAGACCCTCTTGTGGAACGGACCGATGGGGGTTTTTGAAATGCCGAATTTTGCAAAGGGAACGGAAAAGATCTGCGGGGCGGTCGCCGAAGCAACGGAAAAGGGCGCCATCAGCCTCGTGGGCGGCGGCGACTCCGCATCCGCCGTAAAAAAACTGGGGTTTTCCGATAAGATAAGTCATGTTTCAACCGGGGGCGGCGCATCCCTGGAACTTATTTCCGGGTCCACGCTTCCCGCCGTGGCTGAGATCAGTGAAAAACCGGAGAAATAATAAAAACAATATCAGCAAAAAAGGGGGAAACCCATGCGGAAATTATTCATCGCCGGGAACTGGAAAATGAACCATACCGGCACAGAAACGGAACGTTTTTGCCGTGAACTGAGGGCAAAGGGATTCGAAGGACACAAAGCGGATCTCCTGCTGTGCCCGCCGTATACGTCCATCCATGCCATGGTCTCCGTCCTGGGCGATTCGGCGGTGAAGGTAGGGGCACAGAATCTGCATGAAAAAGATTCCGGCGCCTATACCGCTGAGATCTCGGCGGACATGATCAGGGATGCCGGATGCACCTATGTGCTCATCGGACATTCCGAACGCCGCCAGTATTTTCACGAAAGCGATGAAGGCGTCAATGCCAAACTGAAAAAGGCCCTGGATAAGGATCTTTCCCCCATTGTCTGCATCGGCGAGAAAAAGGAGGAACGTGAAGACGGGGTCACGGAAAAGGTCGTCAGAAAACAGCTGCTTGCCGCCCTGGAAGGACTTTCCGCAGAAGCAGTCGGAAAAGTCACCCTTGCCTACGAACCGGTGTGGGCGATCGGGACCGGCCTGACCGCCAGCCCGGAACAAGCCCAGGAGGTCCATCGTTTCATTCGCAGGACACTGGCTGAAAACCTTGAGGGACATGTTGACGAACATGTTGCCGACGGGATCCGGATCTTATACGGCGGCAGTGCAAAACCCGCCAATGCGGAAGCGCTTCTCTCGGAAGAAGATATTGACGGACTGTTGATCGGCGGCGCCAGTTTGAAAGTTGACGATCTTTACAAGATCATTGAGATCGCAGATACGATTAACAAATAAAGGGATTCAGAATGTATACGTTTCTTGTTGTTTTACTGATTTTAATTTCGATCCTGCTTGTCATCTCGGTGCTGATGCAGTCATCGAAAGGTGACGGCATGGTGGCCATGACTGCCGGAAGCTCGGTGCTCGGGGGCGGGGAGCCGCGACCTTTTTGTCCAAGTTCACCCAGTGGGCGGGAGTCGCTTTCTTCGTACTGATCCTGCTCATCAATGTTGTGGTGGCACGCCGCGATGCGCCTTCTTCGGAAAGTGTTGTGCAGAAACAGTCGGGCAAACAGATCACCACGCAGTCTTCCGGACTTCCCATGCCCGCCAATGTGGAGGTCGAACAGCCGGTTGCGGAACCGGAAACGGAAGCAAGCAAATAAAGATTTGAATTTATAGATGCTTGTGCATATATTTGCATACTTTCGCCCGGGTGGCGGAATTGGCAGACGCGCATGGTTGAGGGCCATGTAACCGTTAAAGTTGTGCGGGTTCAAATCCCGCCCCGGGTACAATAAAATTGAGTGTTTACCTTGAATGCAGACAGGAAAGGATGTTTATGATAAAACGAAAAAAACTCTCCGTCATAATTATTTGTATCATGGTGCTTTTTTCATTCGCCGCCGCCCAGGAGAACGGGGACGAAGAACAAAAAATTGAAAAAGCGAAAAGCATGCTGGAAGACCTGAACGCCGAGGGTGCAAAAGCCCTCCTGGATGACATTCTGGCCAGGGATTCCGTCAATGCGGAAGCGCTGTACACTTATCATGAGATCGAACTGATGTACGGTGATCTGACCGAAGCCCAGGAACTGGTACGGAAAGCGATCGAATATGCGCCCTCCAAACAAGAATACCGCGACCGCTTTGATGAACTGCGCGACATGATCAATCAGCTGAAAGACGCTCAGCGCGAGGTGGATTCCGGCAACTACGAAACCGCGAAACGCATCTTTAACGATCTGATCAAGGGAAACCCTTCTATTGCCGAACTTTACTACCGCCTCGGTTTTATCGAGATCCAGGAAGAGGATTACGATGACGCCCGCGAATATTTCGACAGGGCCAGCATCCTTGCACCCGATGTGGAAAAATATGCCAAGGCGAAAAACATCCTTGCCGCAAGGATCCTCCGGGAAGCCCAGCAGTCACTCAGCCGCGGCGACCTGAGCACCGCCGAGCGCAAAACGGAAACCAGCCTGCGCATTCATCCCGAATTCGGTTCCGCCTATGCTATTCTCGGATATATAAAACTGCGTTCCGGCGACATCAGCGTCGCCGTGGACAACCTGGAAAAAGCCGTGAAATACAATCCCGACAGCCGCTCCTCCTGGTATAATCTCGGGAACATCTACCGGAAAAGGCAGGAATATAACAAAGCCGAAGAGGCGCTGCTGCGCGCCATCCAGCTCGATCCAACCTATGCAAAGGCATACACGGGCCTGGGTCAGTCCTATCTTGCCGAAAAAGACTATGATAAAGCGGAAACATACCTTAAGAAGGCCATAGAGCTGGATCCTGAATCAGAGGCCGCACGCGACAGCTACGGTGAACTGATGAACTCACTGGAGCGCTACGATGAAGCCATTGAACATCTTTCCGTGGCCGCGGACTTGATCCGGAATCCTCGGGATAAATACCTTACCAATTACCGGCTCGCTTATGCGTATAACCGTTCCGGGGAATACCAAAAGGCCCTGGAGGCCGCCAAAGAAGTCACACGGGCCAATCCGCGTTTCGGCGGCGGATGGTACGAGCTCGGTGTGGCCTACGCCAAGAGCGGGGAAACGCAGAATGCCATTAACGCTTTCAATGAAGGCCGTTCAGACCGGGACTGGCGCGGCATCATTGAACCGGAACGCGAACGCCTCCTTACCGGAAAAGACCTGAGCTTCTGACAAATACCCTGAGACTGTTGAAACGTGGAGTTTAGCGTTTAGAGAGCATGAATACCTTAGCCCTGAGCTTGTCGAAGGGCTGAATATAAGTAGCCCGGCATGAAATGCCGGGACTGCGATATGCCATCCCCTGCCTTACAACCCCGATTTGATGGAGGGGTTGAACATCAATAGCCCGGTGCGAAGTGCCGGGGATTACGTTATCCGATTACCATAAAACCCCTTTGCCGCTGATCGAACTTTTTCATATATTCCCACATGATAAGAGCGATCATTTTGGACCTGGACAATACCCTGGTCGACTTTTCCCTGCTGAAAAGGCAGGCCGTCCGCGGCGGCGTCACCGGAATGCTGGAAGCCGGCCTGAAGGCGGACCCGGAGGCGGTCTACCGGCGCATTTTTGAGATCTATGAAGAAAAGGGCTGGGAATATCAGACCGTTTTCGATGACGTGATCGCGGAATTTCACGGCAGTCACAATTACAAGTATCTCGCCGCGGCGATCACCGGATACAAGAAAAGCCGTGAGGCTTCCCTCACCCCCTATCCGGGCGTTTATGCAAGCCTGATCACGCTGATCAAGCAGGGTATCAAACTCGCCGTCGTCTCGGATGCCCCGGGCCGCGAGGCCTGGCTGCGCCTGTATCAGCTGAATTTTCACCACCTTTTTGATGCCGTGGTCACCTACAGTGACAGCATGGAACTCAAGCCCTCACCGAAGCCCTTTCAGCTTGCACTGGATAAACTCGAGGTGCGTCCGGAAGAGAGCATGATGATCGGTGACTGGGCCGAGCGCGACATGACGGGGGCAAAAAATATCGGGATGCTCACGGTATTCGCCCGCTACGGCGATATCTTCGATACGAAGGATCACGGCGCCGATTATGAGATCAGCGCTTTTGACGGGATCCTTGACATTGTCCGGAACCTTAACGGGGAGAAAGCATAATGCGCATAGTCACGGCGGAAGCAGCGCGGAAGATCGACCATGATGCCATGAACGTACGGGGCGTTCCCGGAATAGGACTGATGGCAGCGGCCGGAAAGGCGGTGGCGAATGCTGCGCTGGATATCTGCCGGCGCGAAAAGCGCTCCCGGGTACAGGTCTTTTGCGGAAAAGGGAATAACGGCGGGGACGGATTCGTCGCGGCGGCGGAATTGAAAAAGGCGGGGATCCGGAATATTGACGTATTTTCCTTCGCCGGGACGGACACACTGCGCGGCGATGCAAAGCATCATTTTGAGCGCATGGAAGATTCCGGCGTAAAGGCGCAGATCGTCAGCGATGTGCAGGCGTTGCGTCCCCTGCTGAAAAATGACGCCTGCTGGATCGACGCCATCTTCGGGACGGGGTTGAACCGCCCGGTAGAGGGCTTTCTCCGCGATGTCATGGAGCTGCTCCGTGAGGCACATTGTGAACAGCCGGTCATTGCCGTCGACATCCCTTCGGGCATACACGGCACGAACGGGCGCCTGCTGGGGCCGGCATTAAAGGCCCGGATAACCGTATGCATAGGGTTTTACAAAACCGGGAATTTCCTGCAGGACGGCAGGTCTTACTGCGGGCTTCTGCAAGGTGCTGGGCTGGACTATCCGGCCGCCTCCCTGAACATGCCGTGCCGCCGATCAGGGTGTGCGGGCATGCGGAAATACAACAACGCCTGCATCCCGTACCGCTGACGGGACACAAATATACGATGGGACAGGTACTGTGCCTCGGCGGTTCGGCCGCCATGCCGGGCGCCGTGACGCTGGCGTCACAGGCAGCGCTGAAAAGCGGCGCAGGCATGCTGCGCGCCTTTGTCCCCGGCCGCGTCAAAGGGCTTTTACTGCAGCATCTCATCGAGGCGGTGGCCGACACCGGCAAGAACCCGGACATCCTCACAGAGCAGGACCTGCCCGCATTGCTCGAACGGATGCGCGAAAAAAGCCGCGTGGTCCTCGCGGGCCCCGGTTTCGGGCGTGCGCCGGAAAGCGGCAGGCTGCTTCGCTCACTGCTGGAAAAGATCACCCTCCCGGTGGTCCTTGACGCCGACGCGCTTTATCACCTTCAGCCGGAGCATATCCGGAAGATCCCGGCCTCCGCGGTGATCACCCCGCACGCGGGGGAATTCGCCCGGCTGACCGGGGAACACGTCAAAGTGATCCTGAACGCGCCCCTTGAATTCGCCGTAAAATTCGCGGCCGGGAACGGATGCACCGTCCATCTCAAGGGCAGCACCAGCCTGACGGCGCTGCCGTCCGGCGCTGTGTTCCTGCACACCGGCGGGGTGCCCGGCATGGCCACCGCGGGAAGCGGTGACGTGCTGGCCGGCATGATTGCCGCATTCATCGCCCAGGGACACCCGGCGGAAGATGCCGTGCTGATCGCCGCATTTTACCACGGAGAAGCCGGCCGCACGGCGGCCGGAACGCTCGGCAACCGCAGCGTGACTGCTTCTTCCCTTCTGGAATTCCTTCCTTCCGTCCTGAAGTCCGGCGAGGTGCTTGCATGAACCCGGAGCGCCGCAGTTTCTTTTATTTTCTATGCACCGCCCTGTATGCCGCCGTTCTGCTGATCGTGCTTTTGCTTCCCAGCGAAAGCATGCCGGAACATAAAGTCTTTTCCGCCGATAAGATATGGCACCTGCTATCGTATTCCCTGCTTACCATGGGACTGATGTTCAGCTTTCGGGAAGGCGGCTGGAAGCGCGGTTACAACCGGCGGTGGAGCCTTGTCATCGCACTCGCGCATGCGGGGATTTCGGAAGTGCTGCAGAATTTTTCTCCGGGACGTTCCGCAGATCTCGGCGACTGGATCGCCAATTGTGCCGGGATCGGGATCGCACTGCTGGCCCTGCGTTTTTTTCCGGATTTTTTTTGAGAAAAGCGCATCTCGCCGGCAGTAAGCGGCCGCCCGTTATGTTTCACCATTGTGTTTTTAGAGAATTACCGGTCCGTACTTTGTTTTCCGGCTTCAGAGGCCGGAACCTCAAGGCATTCCGGTTCGGAAAGGTACCTGCGGACCGCGGTTGCCAGAATGCCGCCCTGCGCACCGTCAAAAAGCCGGTGGTCCAGCGTTGCGGCGGCAGGCATGATTCTGCGGATGACGATCTCACCGTCCCGCACCACCGGTTTTTCCTCGATCTTCCCGATGGCGATAATGAGCGGAATGTTGGCGATGGGAAGAAGCGCCGGAAAACCGTACTGCAGGTCGTGCGTGCCGATATTGGTCACCATGGCGCTCCCGAAAGCCTTATGGGAAATATTCATGGACTTGAATTCGTTGCCCATGGTGATGTGCCACCAGTGGACCAGGGAAAAAAACCAGTTGCGGACTGGCCAGGGAAGCGTCGCCAGTAGATTTTTCTTTGCGGCGGCCCCTTCTTCGTAGTTCTTCCCGCGCGATCTTTCCACGCGCTCATCCATTTCCCTGCTGATATCAAAGATGCTTTTATGCTCGATATCCCGGAGTACGAATCCGCCCATCTCGTTCTTGCCCCCCTTGTTGACGGCGGTGTACAAACTGACGTGGTCGCGGGCGTAGATCTTTCCCCGGGAGATGTAGGCGTTCACATCCGGAGTGGCCAGGGCGATGGCCCGTCCGATCGCCGCCATGGCGATCTGGGTGACGGTAATGCGGATCCCCTTTGCTTTCTGTTGCTCGATATAGTCAAGGGCTGCATCCATTTCCACTTCAAACGTCCCGTACAAACGGCCGTCCACGGACTTTTTATAGATCGCCGTTGCCGAGCGGCGCCAGGGGGTGTTGTAACGTAAACTGGCTTTCTTCTTCATGCATTTCTCCTGCGTTTGACCAAATTTATACTATTTTCACCCATATAAAAAGTTTTTTTCACTGATGTTCTTTACCGGCGTCTGAAAAGCATTGGTTTTTTCTTCCTGAAAATCTATATTCTTAACACACAGGAAAAGTGTTTATTTTTTTAACACAGGAGAGAAAAATGACACCCTGGAATCTCATGCTCGACCTGAAGGAAGTGGTGCTCGACTTTACCTATCTGAGCCTTTTCCTTGTCGTCGGAACGCTGTTCCGGCGCTATATCCCCTTTTTCCGCAAATTTCTCATCCCTAATAATATCATTGCCGGGTTTATGGCGCTGATCCTGGGACCGCAGATCCTGGGAGCCGTCTGGCGCGCGCTCAGCCTTCCCGGCATGAGCGTGATCCCCTTCGACAGCGACCGCCTCGGTATCTACGTGTATCACCTGCTGGCGATCACCTTTATCTCCATGGGACTGCGCCGGGAGAAAAAGCATTTCGGCAAGGGGCCCTTCAGCAAGGCGATGTCCTGTATCATGAGCTACGTATTCCAGGCAACGGTCGGCCTCCTGGTCGCTTTTGCACTCATTTACACCGTCAAGCCGGACCTTTTCCCCGGCATCGGCTATCTGCTGACCATGGGGTACGGAATGGGTCCCGGACTGGCCTATTCCATCGGCCACGGCTGGGAACAGTACGGATTTGAAGGCGGCGGACAGGTGGGGCTTACCTTTGCCGCGATCGGCTATCTTTTTGCGTTCTTCGGGGGGATCGGCCTGATCCGCTACGGCATCCGGAAAAGGAAATTAAAAACGATCAGCAGTATGGACGAGATCACGCACGATATCCGCACCGGCATTATCCATAAGGAACATCACAAGAAGGAAAGCGCAGGGAAACTCACCATGGCGCAGGAAGCCATCGATACGCTTTCCTTTCAGCTGGCGCTGATCGGGCTGGTCTATCTGGCGACGTACGGACTGACCCGGCTGATCACCGGATGGCTGCCGCCGGATCTCGCCAATACGCTCTGGTCCTTTCATTTTATGATCGGGATCCTGCTCTCCCTGCTGGTACGGAACATCCTGGATAAAATGGGGAAAAGCTACATGATCGACGAAGGCCTGATGAGCCGTCTCAACGGTGTGGCCATCGATTATCTCGTGGTTGCCGCCATCGCAGCGATCTCGTTGCCGGTCCTGAGCGAATACTGGCTGCCCGTATTGCTGATGTCCGGACTGGGCGGACTGGGAACGGTTTTCATCCTCCACTGGATCTCCTACCGTGCTTATGACGATTATCCTTTTGAGCGCTTTGTCTCGGTCTTTGCCGAAATGACCGGTACGATCAATTCCTCATTGACGCTGATACGCGTCATGGACCCGAATTTCAAGACCGTTATTGCCGATGATTCCATCTACGGGTCCGCGATCACGATCGGCCTGGCTTTCCCCATGCTCTTCCTGCTGAATATCCCCACGATGTTCTTTGCGGACGATCTCTTCACCGGCTACTGGATATCCATCGTCGCCATCCTTGTCTATACTATGGTGCTGGTCGTCATATGGCGTGCCACCGGATATCTGAAATTCAGAAAACAGCTTGACTAGCTCTTATTGCTTCGCCCGTTCAACAAAGATCTCCGGGAGAGCTTTCCGGGACGGACCGGAAAGCGGCAGGCGGCGGATGAAGCACTATTTTTTATTCGCAAAAGGTGTTTAAATTTGCTACATTTCGCAGAAAGATCGATATCTTAATATGAAACATCATTTTATCGGGATCGCAGGAAATATTGGCGTCGGGAAAACCACTTTTACGGACCTGCTGTGCAAGCGTTTCGGCTGGGACCCGCATTATGAAATTGTCGTGGATAATCCCTATTTAAAGGATTTTTACCATGACATGCTGCGCTGGAGCTTTAATCTTCAGGTCTATTTCCTGTCCAAACGTTTTCAGGTGCAGAAACAGATCCAGCAGCTTACCAACACGATCGTGCAGGACCGTACGATCTATGAAGATGCCAGGATCTTTGCGCGCAGTATCCATGACATGAAAAAAATGGACGACCGGGACTGGGAAAATTATCAGGAACTGTTCAAGGAAATGACCTCCTATCTCCGTCCTCCGGACCTGATCGTTTATCTGAAGGCATCCACGGACTCCCTGATATCGCGAATCAAAAAGCGCGGGAGGGATTATGAGCAGAACATTGACCCGGAGTACCTGCACCGCCTGAATATTTATTACGAGCGTTGGATCAACGAGCTTCTGGAGACCGGCGGGATGCCGGTCCTGATCGTCGATACCGACGGGAAGGATTTTCTCTCCGACAAAGGCTACTGTGAAAAAGTTTTTCAGGAGATCTATCAAAAACTAAACCATTGAGGTGAATATGAAAGTCGTAAAACGGGCCGAGAGCAAACTTCCGCAAGTGGATTTTGACAACCTGGGATTCGGCAAGTATTACAGCGATCACATGCTTGTGAAAAAATACGGGGACGGGACGTGGAAAGAATCCGAGATCATTCCCTACGGGGATTTTCCCATAAGCCCCGCCAATATCACCCTGCATTACGGTCAGAGTATCTTCGAGGGAATGAAAGCCTTCCGCGGCACCGACGGGATTGTCCGCCTCTTCCGTCCCGAAGAGAATATCGCCCGCCTGAACCGTTCGGCCGAACGGATGGCGATCCCTCAGTTCGATGAAGAACAAGCGCTTAAAGAACTTATCGGGCTGGTGACCCTGGATCAGGAATTCACCCCGCCGCATCTGGGCTCCTCGCTTTATATACGCCCCTATATTTTCGCCACCGATCCGACGCTCGGCGTGAAGATCAGTGAAACGTACCGTTACATGATCATCACTACACCGGTGGATGCGTATTACGGAAAAAAACTTCAGACCCTGAGCATTTTCGCCTCAAAGGAATTCACCCGCGCAACACTGGGGGGAACGGGGCATGTGAAGGCGTCCGCCAATTACGCCGCAAGCCTCTACGCCGCAAAAAAGGCGCAGGAAAAGGGATACAAGCAGATCATGTGGCTGGACGGAAAGGAACATAAGTACGTCGACGAGGTCGGGACCATGAACATCATGTTCGTCATTGACGACACGCTGATCACGCCGACCCTTGAGCAGGGAACGATCCTCGCCGGCATCACCCGCAAAAGCGTTCTGCAGCTGGCCGGAGAAATGGGCTGGAAAACCGAGGAACGCCGCATTTCGTTAAAAGAGATCATTAAAGCCTCCAAAAAAGGAAAGCTGCAGGAATGCTTTGGCACCGGGACCGCCGCCACCATTGCACCGGTGGGACGTATCGGCTATGACGGCGGCGAAGACATCATTGTCAATAACAATGAGGTCGGGCCCTATGCAAAAAAGATCTACGACGAGCTGCTTGGCATCCAGTACGCAAAAATAAAGGACCGTCACGGATGGACAGTGGAGATCAAAAAATAAACGGTCCTTCCCAATACACAGGGCAATAGTATGATCGACCCGCATGTACATCTCCGCGACGGAGAAGAACGGCATAAGGAAACGCTGCAGCACGGCCTGAAGGTCGCGGAAAAGCTGGGGCTGAGCGCTGTCTTCGACATGCCCAATACGCGTCCTCCGGTCCTCTGCCGGGAGGACATCCACCGGCGTCTGACCATAGCGAAGGCGGTTCAAAGCAGCGTGTATTACGGCCTTTACTGCGGCCTGACCTCCGACCCCGGGCAGATCGCGGAAGCCGTTGCTTGTGTGCGGGAAACCGAACAGGTCGTGGGACTGAAGCTTTATGCGGGACATTCCACCGGGGACCTTGCGGTCACCGGCCGCCCTTCCCAGGAAACGGTGTTTAGAGTCCTGTCCGAACATCATTATCGCGGGGTGCTGGCCGTGCACTGCGAATCGGAAACATATTTCCAGCCGGACCTGTGGGACCCTCAACATCCGCTGACACACACCCTGGTGCGGCCGCCCGCCGCGGAACTTCACGCGATCAACACGATACTGGAACTGGCCTCGCAGAGCCGTTTCAACGGCACCCTGCATATCTGCCATATTTCCCTTCCCGAAAGTGTGAAAATGATTGAGACCGCACGCAGGGACGTCTCCTTTTCCATCACTTGCGGGGCCACGCCGCATCATCTGCTTCTGCACGATATGATGATGGAAGGCCCGGAGGGACTTCTATTGAAAATGAACCCGCCCCTTCGGAGTGAACGCGACCGTGCCGGACTGATGGACATGATGCTGGCGGGCCGCATCGACTGGGCTCGAGACAGACCATGCGCCGCACCGGAGAATGGAAAAACTCGAAGCGCCCGATGCCTCGGGCATCCCCGGTTTTCCCGTACTACCCTATCTGATACGGGCCCTTCATGAACAAGGGGCGGATAATGCGCTGGTCAGAAAGATCACGCATGACCGGATCTGTTCCGTTTTCGGACTGTCCCTCAGTTACCGTGAGATCAGCAATATTGATGTTTACGGCGAATACGAGGTAAATGCCTATAAAATGCTGTGAATTGACGCCGGGAATGTCTGCCGGAGCCTTTTGCCCATCAGGAGGATCAGTGGCTTTTCTTTGTAAAACGCTTATAATTGTGTAATTTCCAACATGTCAGAAGAATATGCCGGTTACATGTCCGCAGCGCGCAGCGGGGCACCCATGCGGTATCAGACTGTCACGTTCCTCCGCAACGAACGCGCTGCGCTGCTGCCCCTGCTGACGGCCATCCTGATCTTTACCGTCATCTACGGCACGCTCGAAGATCCTCTCCGCTATTCTTTCAGTAATCTCGGAAATTATTTTCGCTACCGGGACTGGTACATCACCTGGGCGTTTGTGACCGGTTTTTCCCGGTATTTTTCCGTAATGTCCCTTTTCGAGCTGACGGATTTCCAATGCGGCTACGCCCGCCTCAGCATTATGGGAGTCCCGTTCTTCCTCACCGTCACGGCACTGATACCCTCCGTGAAGCAGATGCCTTTCCTGCAGGACCTTCACCGGTGGACCACTTTTTTCTTCGTGATGTGCATGATATTCAGCGTGCACCCGTTCCTCCTCTGGCTTGCGGAAAAAAAGCCGCATCTGAACAAACTTCTTTTGCAGTGGCAGCTGGTGATCCTGGGGGGCAGCATGTTCCTGCTGATCTTCCAGGGGCAAACGGGCATGTTCGAGCTCTGGTTTTTTGTGATGACCCTTTCCCTGCTCATATCCCTGGCCTGGTCACTTTTCGGTGAAGCCGTTGAAGAAGCTGCATTCTATGAAAGAAGCACGAAAGGCCGAGTCAAAAAAAGGTTCCCGGGCGGAAAACCTGCCGGAAAAATGCACGGTCCGTAAAAACGGTTTCTGAGCATCTCCCCGCTGTATTCGTTTACTTTGTGAACGTTTCGTTCTTCAGGGCCATCAGGATCTGCTCCAGGTCCTCCTCTTCATAATCGATTTTTTTAAGATAACGGTGGATGTTGATCGCAAGGAAAGGCCAGACGACCAGGCAGAGGACACCCAGGGCAAAAGAGAAGGATCTCAGGGGGTGATTGATGATGTTCCCCAGTCCGAACCCCAGCAGGATCACGCTTTCAAAAAAGATGAACAATATCTGTTTGAGACGGGTCTTGCGCACCCACTTTTTGATGTCTTCCGCCGTCAGGTCTTGCTGATCCTTTTCACTGAAGACGCGCTGCACTTCTTTCTTTAAAAATTCATTCATCATGGTCTCCTTGTCCATAAATAAGTCCCGCCGGGCCGTTGTCGTGTCCGTTCCAGAGCCGGCTGTCCCTGCGGCATAGCCCTTCGTGCGGACAATGCCTGCACGCACTGTCAAAGGGCCTGTCCGTAATATAATACTCTCCGCGGGAAATATGGGAAAAAGTTCCTCAAGCACCCGCTGAAAGATGTTGATGTTGATACAGACACCCATGTCGCCGTTCTTTTTCATCTTTCCGAACCTGCCGTCCGTCTTCCGGTAGATGTGAAGATCTTCTCCGCCGTTCCCCAAATGGCCGGGGTTTTTGATCTGTTCATAGGCTGCGTCCGCGTGATAACCGGGGTACAGTTCCCCTGCTTTCATGGCATACAGTAAAAGCTGTGCCCGCAAGCAATCTTTAAACTCTTCTGATGAGGGTATACTTCCGGTCTTGTAGTCCGATACGATGATGCTTTTTTCACTTTTATGCAGCATGATCTTATCCATTTTACCATTGATATCCGCCTCAGCTGCCCCGAACTTCAGGCACAGGGCGTCGCCGCTTTGCCGGGAAAATTTCCTTTCGAACTTTTCGGAACGGTAGTCGCGGAGCTCTTTCGCGTTCCAGCGCAGCATCGACACCAGGCAGTTTTCGCGGCTGTCCTTTTCCAGGTTCATGACATAATAGCGGAAACGGTCGCGGACCAAAGGATCTTCGATGTCGATCCCTTCATCGCCGAACACCTTGCCGACAGAGGAACGAAGAAGCGGCAGGGCCTCTCCGACAGGCAGTTCAAAGCCTCCGCGCTTTCCGAAATCCTCAAGAATACGGTGAATGATATTTCCCTTTTTTGGGCCCGGGCCGCTGCCGCATCCTGATCCGCGGGCTGTACCCGCAATATACGTTCATAGTAAAACCGCATGGGACAGGCCAGCAGCGTATCTACCGCGGATACGGACAGGTTGAAATGCGTCCGCGCTTCACCAACCTTTCCGGAGAATGCCCCCATGGCTCCGCGGACGATCTCATTATGCCGGCGGATCGCAGGATAATCCGCGTCTATACAGCGGTTCTCGTAGTTCAGAAGCTGTTCGCGGCGCCCCCCGTTCTCCGGCGCTGCCTGTACCCGCTTTTCAATATTTTCAAGGAGGGCCGATATCTGCTGCTCCGTACCGTCTTCGGCATGCGCCGGCCAGGAGAAGGTCACCCTTTCTCCCAGTCCCATCCATTTTTTCATAAAATACCGGTTTAATTTCAGCGAATAATATTCACAGGAGAAAAGATATGGATTACTGTCCTCCCTGCGTGGAATATCCCCCTCGATCATCCCCATCACGAACATATGTCCCGGGTCCAGGCCGGCGCTGTCAAGATATCCCACCACGGGAATCCCGTTCTCATGGGTTCTTCGCCGCACCGCCGCCTTCTGAAGCCGTGTGCGCACTTCCGCGCTTATCAGGCCGGGGTCTTTTCCGCAGTTCAGCAATGCCATATCCCGCAGGACTTCCCTCAGGACCTCCCGGAAACGTTCGATCGCGGACAGTGCGTCATCTTCCGCATCCGCTGTCAGTTCCATGTCGCGGATAAATCGCTCCACAGTCTCCGTAATGTCATCCGCGCCGGAGATCCGGTACTGTTCGATCAAATGCCTTGTCCGCAGCGGCAGAAAGTCCTCTCCCTCCGGGTTCGCTCGGTACTTCCGGTCCACCTCCCGGAGATCGTCGGCGGAACGGCAGAGCGGATGCATGAGCACCGGCGCCAGGTCGGGCCATTCCGGCTTATCCACGGACAGCAGGTGCAGGAATTCCTGCAGAAGCATCACCGACGGAGAACGGGCGGCGGAGGGACTTTCGATAAAGCGCACCGGCAATCCGAATTGCGGAAAGATGCGCGCAATAAGTCCGGCATATTTATCCATGCTGGAGACTGCAATGAGAATATTGCCGGACGAAGATCCGGAACTCCGGATCCTGCGGGCCACGGCGATCACTTCTTCGCGGGGCGAGAACGCCCGGATACAGGAATAAGGTCTTTTTACGGTCCGTGCCGGCAGCAGGGTCGCGGAAAAGCTTTCGAACTCTTTGCCGATCCGCTCCCGGATACGTTGCTGCAGAGGCAGCAGAGGCTGAAGGTCCATAAACCCGACTTTTGTTCCGGCGGGGATCTCCGTCGGGACACTGTCGTTGTACTTTTCCGCCGCGGAAGCGAATCCCGCCGTCTGACGTTTTTTGCGGATGCGCGCGTACAGGGACCCGAATTCCGGCAGC
This sequence comes from Fidelibacterota bacterium, assembly GCA_034520235.1. Lineage (GTDB taxonomy): Bacteria > Fidelibacterota > Fidelibacteria > Fidelibacterales > Fidelibacteraceae > M50B103. The sequence continues at coordinate 494,131 of JAXHNS010000001.1, read as the reverse complement.
AGTTTGCCTTTCCCGAGTTCGTGGTCGAAGATCGCCGATGCCATGAGTTCGCCGAAGCCCCGGCTTGCCTCCGGGACGTCGGAGAGTATCATCAGCCGCAGGCGGTCCTTCGACAGACAGTGCACACAACGGTCGCGTATCCAGGAGCTGAAGTTGACAATTCGGACCGAAGGACGCATAAGCCCCCGGCTTACCAGGGAAAGAAATAGCCGCGAAGCGTAATGGGAACTGGGGCAGAAAAGCATGCGGGGAGCACCGTCCCGCAGGGGCGGAAGTTTCTCTGTGCTGATACCTGCCGGCGGAAGTTTCGGCCGGTATCCGGGACCGGGGGGCAATTTGTCAAAATACCGGGCGTCCTCGTCAACACGCACATAGCGGTTCCGTCGGACAAAATAGAGTCTTCCCTCCGCCTCGATACCGTAAGCCTGGCGCAGCATCCACTGATAGGTCCGTATCTGCCGTTCATAGCGCTGCAGATTTTCGCCGCCCGCGTCCGTTTTAAGGTCCACGACCACCCAGCGGCCACGGTGCCGGAACAGGAGATCGATCTTTCCGTTGACCTGCAGAACATCGTTGTCCCGCATCAGCCATCCCGTCAATGCCAGTTCATGATATTTTTCAACGCCGGGATCCCGCAATATCCCGTAAAGTTCATGTTCTCTCAGATCTTTCATCAGCATCCGGCATTTGTCGATGATCTCTCCCGGCTCCGCCTCCGGATACCGGTCCGCGATCCTCTCTGTAAGTGCTTCCCGGTGTGCTTCAGGCTCGAACCATGCCCGTTCGACACACCAGTGAAAACAACTGCCCAGGGCCAGGCCGCTCTCTCCGCTCCCTCCGGAGAATACGTCTTCCCCGCCGCCATCCATCAGATCATGCGGCGTGCAGTATCGCCATGTGCCGCAGGCCGGGAAAGAGGGTCTTTCAATCCAGGCCGTGCACTGCGCTTCGGCGGCAGCCTCTTCTTCCGCCGCGTACTCCGCCGCCTCATGCATCCGGACCCCCTTTGCCTCCCAGGTGTCCGGATCTTCTTTTTCCCCGATACCGCAGACAGGGCGGACAAAAATATTCCACCAGCTGTTCTTGTCCTTTTGCTTCCCCTCCTCTCCCAGAAAACAAACCTTGTGAACGGCACGGGTCACCGCCACGTAGAACACACGTTTTTCCTCCGCCGCCTCTTCTTCCTGCGAGCTGTTCCTGAGGCCGTACAGGATCCCGGAGCTCTTCTCCCGGCAGGGAAAGCGATACCTCGGGATACCCGTTCTTTCGGCCGAAACGGAAACTCTCCGTATTGCCGCGGCCCGAAGCGTTCATTTCCGGAATCACCACCGCCGGGAACTGCAGTCCCTTCGCTTTGTGCACCGTCAGGATATGCACCTCCGCATGTTCGGGGTAGCTTGCCTGCGGTTCACTGGTGTTATGGTTGATCTGATAGTGAAAATATTCACGGATCCCGCGCAGGCTCCTGCCCTTGCGGACGAGTCCGCCGATGATATTGACCGCCTTATCCAGGTTCGCGAGCCGCTGCCGCGGCATCAGTTCGCCGACATATCCCAGTTCCGCATCTTTTTCTTCCACGATCTGTGTCAGGAGAACGTCCGGTGTCAGACGGCGGGAACGCTCGCGCCATTGCGCTATCTCCGCAGCGCACGCTCTCAGCAGAGGACTGCCGGAATCCCGCATCGCCCGGAACAGCGGTGTATCCCTTTCACGATCTGACAACACATGGATCTCCGGATCGGGGACCGACATCAGCGGGCTTCTCAGTAACCCGGCAAGCGCATGGTCATCCAGGGGATTGTCAAGCACGGAAAGAAAATGAAAAACGTCCCGCACCGCCCCGCTCTGATAAAAACCCCGTCCACCGACGATACTGACGGGAATATCCAACATCCGGAAGGCCCGGAGATACTCCCCGATATGCGTGAATTTCCGCAGCAATACGCCGACCAGCGGCTTTCCGGGATCCCTTTTCACCCCCGCTTCGCGCAGCTCTTTCAGGACCTCCCGGACCCGGTGGGCGGCATGCCGCGCAGGAAGATAAGCATCCGAGACGGTATCCTCCTTTTTACACCAGTGGAATTCCAGGACTTTTTCGACCCGGTCCTGCGCTTTCCCCGTATAGACGGTGGATTCAAAAAAAGCCTCATAGGGTTTTCGGGGACTGTCCTCCGGCGGCATGATCTGCGCGTCACCGAATATCCTGTTGATCCCCTTGTCAATAAAATTTTCCGCCGAACGGTAATTGTCGTTGAAATCCAGGATCTCCCCGCCACGTTCACGGATCAGCGTTTCCGCGTCGTTCATCACCGTCACATCCGCATTGTTAAAGCGGTATATGGACTGTTTACGGTCCCCGACGATAAAGAGCCGGATGCCGTTATCTTCCCCTTCTGCACCGGCGGACAAAAATATAGACCTGATGATCTCCCAGCGTACCGGATTGGTGTCCTGAAATTCATCCACCATGACATGTCGGTAGCGCTGCGCAAGCTTTTGGCGGATATCGGGATTGTCCCGCAGCAGGCGGTGCGTGAACAGAATGATGTCCGAAAAGTCCAGCACATTCCTGTTTTTCCGCACCTCCAGATAATCGGCATCGAACTGCCGGAAGAGTTCAAAAAGGTTCCGCAAAAGCGGTATGATGCGACGGTCTTCGGTACCCGGCGTTCCCATCAGGTCCCCGATGGAAATACTGTTTTTCACATCTTCGAACCAGGAAGCGGTTTCCGCCTTGCCGTCCTTCCAGTTCAATTTATTTCCTTCCGGATCCTTGCGGTATTCTTTATCACTATTTTTTATAAAACCGCTTTTCCGGATGACGCATGTCAAAAACGCCGCACGCCGCTCCGCGGGATCTTTCACACAAATAGCGGAATAATTTTCATACATTTCACGGAGTGTCTTGTACAGATTGTCTTCCGGGTCCGTACAGAGGTTCTCCGCCTTTTTGCACAGGGACAGGAAACCGCCAATGATCAGGTCTTCATCAAATACCGGCGTGTAGCGTTCCAGCCAGTCCCGCCAGATCGCCGCGTCGCTCTTTTCGGCGAACCGGGAAAGATGTTCCTGCAGGATCTCGCGGTGTTTATAGATGCCTTTCAGCATCCTGGCAGTCCGGCTAGCCGGTATTTCCTCCAAAAGCGTGGGTGAGGACAGGCTCTCTCCGGCCCGCCGTCTGCCCGATCCAGCGATCGAGATAGGTTTCCAGCAGCTGAGCGGCGTCGGCTTCTTCCTGAACGGTGAATTGCGGGTCCAGTCCGCTTCGGTGCGCGAATTCCCGCAGGACCTTTGCGCAAAAAGCGTCGATCGTTGCGATCGCGTGCCGGGAAAAACTTTCTCTCAAATACCGGGCATATTCTCTTACCGCCGGATGGGAATCCTTTCGCAGGACCGGGCAGTGATCAATACCCTGCGCCCTCATTTCCGGGATCTCGCGTCCGGACAGGAGTATTCCGGTGTCCTGATATATCCGTGATGCCATTTCCCCGGCGGCTTTTTTGGTGAACGTGATGACCAGGATACGTCCGGGATCGATATCCCCGGGATCCGCCCCGCGGCGTGCTTCCGCCGCAAAGCTGTCCAGGATCGCCGCATAGCGCTTTGTAAGGGCAAAGGTCTTTCCGGCACCGGCGCAGGCCTGTATAAAAACGGAATGATGCACATTCAGTGCGCGTTCAAGGGGTGAAGAGGTCATAAAATCCCAGACGTTGTAATAAATTCTTGCTTTTCAGGATAAAATTACAAAATATATATCATATTGATAAATAATTTTTTACATTAATGTAAACTCAAAACGGAGGATATTATGGCAAATGCAGAAGAATTCAAGAAAACGGTTGACGTTAATGCCAAAAAAATCATTAAGGGCATTGTCGCCGTGGTAGTGATCATTCTTATTGCAAGCGCTTTCTACGTGGTCCAGACCGAGAACGTCGGCTTGATCCTGCGCTTCGGAAAATATTCAAAAACGACACTGCCCGGGCTTCATATAAAGATCCCCCTGATCGACAAGGTCTATCAGGTCCCGGTGGAACGGCAGATGAAGGAAGAGTTCGGTTTTCGCACGACCCGCGCGGGAGTCACCAGTCAGCATGTACGCAATTATACCAGTGAATCGATGATGCTGACCGGCGACCTGAACGTGATCGTCCTGGAATGGATCATCCAGTACCGCGCGGAAGATCCCTACAACTTCCTGTTCAGGGTTCGCAGTCCTCAAGTGACGCTCCGCGACATGAGCGAAGCGGTCATGCGGGAAGTCGTCGGAGACCGTACGCTGGACGAAGTCCTGACCGTCGGACGTGAGGAGGTCGCCATGAGGGTGCGGGAACAACTGCAGGAGCTCTGTGATGAATACCAGAACGGTATCCGCATTAAACAGGTGATCATGCAGAACGTCAATCCGCCCGATGCGGTAAAGGCTTCGTTTAACGAGGTCAACCAGGCGCAACAGGACCGGGAAAAGTTCATCAATCAGGCCCGCGCCGAATACAACCGCGTGATCCCGAAGGCAAAAGGGCAGGCACAGCAGACCATCCAGGAAGCCGAAGGATACGCTTCCGTTCGCGTCAACGGGGCCATGGGAGATGTCGCCCGCTTCAATGCGGTGCTGAAAGAATACGAGAAAGCTCCCGAGATCACGGAAAAGCGAATTTATCTTGAGACCATGAACCGGGTATTGCCGCGTGTTGAACAGAAATTCATTATTGATGAAGAAGGCGGCGGCGTGCTTCCCTCTTAAACCTGAATAATGACCAATAAGGAGGATACCATGAAAAATAAAAAACTGCTTATTATCGCATTGCTTGTTGTCGTCATCCTTATTGTCGCCAGCATGAGCCTCTTTATCCTGAACGAGACCAAACAATCCGTGGTCACCCGCTTCGGGAAACCCATCCGCACCATCACGGAACCCGGACTGCACCTGAAAGTGCCGCTTATTGAGACCATCCATATCTTCGACAAGCGCTTTCTGGAATGGCGGGGTGATCCCAGCCAGGTGACGACCAAGGACAAGCGCTACATATGGGTCGACACCTACGCACGCTGGCACATCACCGATCCCCTGCTCTTTTACAAGCGTCTGCGCGATGAGCGCGGGGCGATGTCCCGTATCGACGACGTTATTGACGGTGAAACCCGCACCACGATCGCCCGGCATAATCTCATCGAACTGGTACGGATCACGAACCGGGACGCGACCGTCGATCCGATTTTGGACATTGATTCCTCACAGCTGGAAAGTATCGAATACGGACGCCGGGGGATCAGCAAAAAGATCCTGGAGGCTTCCACGGAACGCGTTCAGGACCTTGGGATCGAGATCCTTGATTTCCGGATCAAACGGCTTAATTATGTCGACGAGGTGCAGGCCACGGTCTTTGAGCGGATGATCTCGGAACGTAAACGGATCGCGGACCAGTACCGCTCCGAGGGACAGGGTGAGGCTTCCCGCATCAGCGGTGAAAGACAGCGGGAACTGCAGCGCATTCAGTCGGAAGCAAGGCGTACCGCCCAGGAGATCATGGGCCGTGCGGATGCGAAAGCCGCCTCCGTATACAGCTGAGGCGTACAACCAGAATACCGTTTCCCGTGAATTCTATGCCTTTACCAAGACCATGGAAACCTATGAGGAAACCCTTGACAGCACGACACGTTTCATCCTCTCGACCGACAGCGACCTGTACAAGTATCTCAAAAAGATAAAACCCGAATAAACACCTTCACAATACCGCTTTGATAAGCCCCCTTCCCTGCCGTATAACGGGAAAGGGGGCTATTTATGGACTGTCATTCTTTTTTTCGGCCCCCAGTTCACGGCCATTCCGGAACCCGGTCACAGCATTGACGTACTTCTTTATACGGTGATCCTTGTTTCAGGGAAATAGAGATTCCCTTATTACTCTGTCCGGAACCGGGGTCAGGGCATCCTAGCAATATATACAAGGCGGTCGTCCCCGGTGAGATGGAGCTCAAAACCACTGACCGCGATCCCCCTGCCGAGCGGTGTGCACCAAAGATCCTGGCCTTGTATTTGCCGTCCGTCCCGTCATGGCGCACGCTTTCGATCAGAGCTGCGTGCCCGAACCAGCTGCCGCTGCTCCGCCGTTTCCAGTACTGAATAATATCTCCGGGCTTCACCTGCGACATGTCCCTGATACGGGACCCGAGACCATATTTTTCGATCACATACACTGCCCCCGCATAACGCGGATCGGAGGGATCGGGGCCCTCCCGCACCACATTGCGCCCTCCGGGACGGGGATGGATGATCAGCAGCTCCTTCCGCATCTCCGGGGTATAGTCAAGTCCCCTGCGGCTGAGCAAAGTATCCATGACCGCAGAGATGAACGTGGTGCAGTCCAGCTGTTTCCCGGCGGCGCTGTACGCCCCGTAGGTCCATCCGCTGAAAACCCCTTCATCGAGCTCATGGGCAATGTCAAGCGCTTCAGACACCGGGCCGGTGCCGGTATTCCCCGGCATGGAAGCGGCCGGTGCCCAAGCCGTTATTCCCGGGATCAACAGCAATATGTATAATAACCGTTTCATCCTTTTCCTTTCTTTTTCATTTCGCCCGTTACAGATCTCGTTCCGTATTTTCAGCTGAAAAACAATGTTTTCCCGAAATGCCACAGCATCATTCCGGAAACGATCAGTTTCAGCAGGGTTCCCGTCAAAAAACCGATAAAGGACCCGAACCCCGACCTCAGGGCGGAATGGGAGTCCTTCCCCGAGCTGAGTTCACCGGCCACCGCGCCGAGAAAGGGGCCGATAATGATCCCGAGCGGAGGAAATGTAAAAAGCCCCACCGTAAGCCCGATCACGCTTCCCCATGTGCCGCGCTTGCTCCCTCCGTAGCGCCGGGTGCCGAGAACGGGGATCACAAAATCCAGGGCATATACCACCGCCGTAACAATACCCCAGGTGATGAGGAAATCGGCGGAAAACTGAAAATGCTCCGTAAAATGCAGAAAAAGGAGTCCTGCGTAGCTCAGCGGCGGGCCCGGCAGGACCGGCAATATGCATCCGACGATGCCGCTGAGCATAAATATGACCCCCAGTGTAATGAGCACATAATCCATATCGTGAATATCCCTTTCCGTGTCCGCGGCTCCCGTTTACCGGACCGCATAAATGCCCGGTGTTCAATTTATGACAATGCCGCCGTTTTTACAAAATGTTTCATCCGCTCATGTGATCTTTCCATACGTTCCCTCCCTCCAATTAATTGATTTAACAATTGAAAACGGACATAAATTATACTATTTTAGACTTTCTCATCAGCGGCCCGCCATGCCGCGGTGTGTTATCAAATTATTAATCCTGAGAGGTGAGGATCATGCTAAAACCCGGCGTTATTCCATCCACCGAACCCAATATCCGAGTGGGTATCGTACTGCCGAAAGACCGGCAAAAAAAGATCACGGCATTTTTTTCCAATATGTGTGATTTTGAAATGGCCGTTGACGCGCTGACTTTCTCGACCTGTGAGGTTCCCAGTATCCTTTTTAAGGTTGAGAACAACGGGATCAGTTTTACCATTGACGGGAAAACTTATGAAAAGGTTCACAAAGTGGTGTTCCGCCCCGTGAAAAAAACCGCCCACATCACCCTGGACCCGGTGATCTCCGGCCGGGAATTTCACTGGCGAAAATACATCAGCGTAAGGGTGCCTGAGAAAGTGGAGATCAGCCTGCGCGGGAACGCACTTCTTGTTGTCAATGAGCTGTCGCTGGAGACCTATCTCACCTGCGTGGCGACCTCCGAAATGGGTGCCGCATGTCCTCCTTCCCTGATAGAAGCCCAGACGGTCGCGGCCCGTTCCTGGATGCTGGCGAACGTGGAACAAAAACATGTGGACCTGGGGATCGATGTCTGCAATGACGACTGCTGCCAGCGGTATCAGGGTCTGAACAATCTTACGGAAAACAGCAAAAAGGGAGCGGAATCCACACGCGGGAAAGTCATTACCTTTAATGGCGAAATATGTGATGCCCGTTATTCGAAATCCTGCGGCGGCAAGATGGAAACCTTTGAGAATCTCTGGGAGGACACGCCCCTGCCCTATATGCAGAACAAACCCGATATGCCGGAAGGACATACCGTTCCGGATCTCACCGTCGAAGAAAATGCCAGGAAATGGATCATGTCAACACCGAAACAAGCGTTTTGCAGTTCCCATACCGTACCGGAGAACAAACTGAAAAAATATATCGGCGCCTGCGACGAAGAGGGTGAATATTTCCGCTGGACGGTGGAAATCAGCAATGGTGACCTGTCTGCGAACCTCCGGGAAAAACTTGGACTTGAGGTGAAGGATGTGCTGGAAATGCAAATCCGGAAACGCGGGGGCAGCGCCCGGTCGCTGGAACTGCTGATCCGTTATCTTGATTTTGAAGACAAGGAACACGAGACCCTCGTTTACAAAGACTATGACGCCCGTCTGGTCCTTCACCCGAAATTCCTGTATTCCTCTGCCGTAACCATTGATAAGATCGGCAGCGGAACGATCCCCAAACGTTTTGTCTATCACGGTGCGGGATGGGGCCACGGCGCCGGCATGTGCCAGATCGGGGCCCTGGGAATGTCCCTCAAGGGTTACACCACCGAAGCGATCCTGGCACACTATTATCCCGGAAGCAAATACACGAAGATCTATAAATAAGGAAGGGATCTCATGAGCGAGAAGAAAACCGGACATAAAAAACGCAATCCATGGAGCTGGGTACCTTCTTTGTATTTTATTGAAGGGGTCCCCTATACCATCGTCATGGTAGTCTCCGTGGTGATGTACAAAATGCTGGGGATCTCCAATACGGACATCGCCCTCTACACCAGTCTGCTCTATCTGCCCTGGGTGATCAAGCCTTTATGGAGCCCGGTCGTTGACAACCTGAAAACAAAGCGCTGGTGGATACTGATCATGCAGTTTATCCTGGGCGTGTTGTTCGCCAGCATCGCGCTTACCATTCCCACAACCCATTTCTTCCGTATCACCATCGCCATTTTATGGTTGATGGCCTTTACTTCCGCCACGCATGACATTGCGGCGGACGGCTTTTACATGATCGGCCTCGATGAAGGGGATCAGGCGCTTTACAACGGAATACGTTCCGCTTTTTACCGTGTGGCAATGCTCACCGGACAGGGCGTTTTCGTGATCCTGGTCAGCCTGCTGATCAACGCCTCCGGGATGGAAAAGGTCACGATCGAAGTCAATGCGGTGCAGGAGAACGGCAAGGTGCTGGTGGAGGTGCCGGAAGAAGTGGCCATCCAGGAACAGCCCGGGGACATGTACCTGATCTATCATCCCGAAGCACTGAATATCCCCATTGAACGGGTTGACAACGCATTTGCCGATTCCGTCATCCGTGCCGCCCGGGAATGGAACCTTGCGCAGGGACAGCCGGACCCGGATGAGTCCCAGCGGGATAAGGCACGGAAGCAACGACAGCTGGACAGGGGGAGGAAGTCACTCAAAAGGAGGTGCGTCCCACAAAGTTCGAGAGCTGGCTGCGGACCCACTTCGGTGTGGAAGAACCCCCGGTGACGGATTATGCCGGCAATCTGGGGGCTGTCATCTCCACCTTTCAAAAGAACCGGATACGGATAGACCCGTGGTTGTCACCTTCGGGCAGGACCGCGGCGATAAAGGCATCCAGCTGGTGGAGGGCACACGCTTCTGAGTTCATCGTCGGCAAGACTGGAATAAACCTGTCATGGCCGTTATTCAGCTGGACAAGAAACTTCAGGAATCCTCAACGGCTTGATTTCGACGCCGAGTCCGGAAATGTGAAAATGGCCTGGTCCGTTTTGTTCTTTTGCCTTTCCGGCATGTTCTTTGTTTTTTACGTGGCGCACCGCTTCACCCTGCCGAAAGTCGAAGACGGAGCGCGTCGAGCGTTCCTCCATGGAAGCGCTGAAAGATTTCCTGACGACCTTTGTCAGCTTTTTCAAAAAAAACAATATCGGGCTGGCGCTGGCCTTCCTGCTGCTATTCCGCCTCGCCGAATCGCAGCTGGTCAAGATGTCCGCTCCCCTTCATGCTGGATACACGGGAAGTGGGGGGACTCGTGTCTCACCGCTCGGACAATACGGACTTACCCACGGCACGATCGGCCTGCTTTTCCTCTCACGCTCGGGGGGATCCTCGGCGGCATGGTCGTGTCAAAGCACGGGCTGAAAAAATGGATCTGGTGGTTCGCCATCATGATCAATGTGCCGAATGCGGTCTATATTTTCCTTTCCTACCTCCAGCCTTCCGGCCTTGCCGTCGTTATTCCGGCGGTCGCCTTTGAGACCTTCGGATACGGCTTCGGCTTCACCGCCTACATGATGTACATGATCTACTTCTCACGGGGAAAATACAAGACCTCTCACTATGCGATCTGTACGGCCTTCATGGCGCTGGGCATGACGCTCCCGGTATGGTCAGCGGATGGTTGCAGGAGATCATCGGCTACCAGCACTTCTTCATCTGGGTCATGATCGCTACCATCCCCGGCTTTATCCTGCTGAAATTCCTGAAGATCGATCCTCAGTTCGGAAAGAAAGTGAAAAAAACCGAATAGCTGCTATAACGACAAAAAGGCCTTCCCGCACCGGGGAGGTCTTTTTTCGGCCGCACTTTCTTCCGGTGAAAGCGAGCCCGGGGACCCTGTGTTGGCCTGACTTCCCCCTGTGACGGAGACCGACTTCAGGGTTTGACCCGCGAATTGACGAAGTATTCTAACTTCTTGACAGACGGGAAATTATGCCTTATCTTCCCAAGATGAAAAAGGCAGTTTACATCCTTCTGTCCCTGCTGCTCGCCGTGAGTGGATGTTCGCGTCATGAAAGGATAAAAGGCGTGTATGTCCGGCTCCAGGAGACAGAAATACGGCAGCGTTACGGCGGCGAAATGGGAGCGCTCGCCGATGAAATCAAGGCGGCCGGGATCAACCTGGTGGTCACTCCCGTCCTGGAAGACGGTACCGCATTCTATCCTTCCGACGTTCTGCCTCAGCGATGGGAATACGGAACGCAGCTGCTGGCCTTCCGTCATGAACTCCGCCGCAGGAATATCCGTTTTGCGGCCCGCGTGCCCGTTTTCAGCGATGCTTATACCTATCGTACGCGACCCGATCTCCGTGCTGTCAATGACTTTGGAAGCAAAACGGAGCCCCCGGACCAGCATGCAGTATGTCCCCGCGATCCGGATTACCAGGATTATAAGCTCGAGGCCATCAGGGAAATCCTCCTGATCCTTCAGCCGGATGTCCTTTACCTGAACGCTCTCTCGTTCCCCCTGGACCCGGAGGGATACTGCGATTTTCAAGCCGCCGCCGCTATGCGTCCGTACTGTTTCTGTTCCGCTTGCCGCCGGGATTTTTCCGAACAGCATGACCTCGTTCTCCCCGAAAACCTTTCGACAGGTGAAGCGGCCTCCCGGATCCTGAACGATCATAAAGAGGCATGGACACAATGGAAATGTGCCATTATCACCGACTACGTAAAAGCATTGGAACAAAGCGTTGCCGGTATTTCTCCGGATTGCAGGATCATGCTGGAAACTCCGCCCTGGAAAGAAACGGAATTTGACGACGGCCGCAGCCGCCTGGCAGGCCATGACCTGAATGCACTTGAGGATCCTGTCGATTATTTTGTTTTCCCGCCCTGTTCCGGTTCCGGAAGCCATGAACATCAGCGGCTGTCTGAGATCAGCACTGAAATTCAGAAGGGGGAACATTCTTTCATTCCTTCAATAAATATCAATGCGGGAAACAAGGACCGGAAAGCATTTTCGGAATATTTGGCATATTTCAAAAACAATATTATAATATACGGCTGGACTTCCCTGATCGGGGAAAAAACGTATTTGAACATTTTCAGCACGGAGTTTTGATATGAATGAAAAATCCATGATATATCAGCTTCTCAGGGATAAAGGCGGGAAGAAAACATTGAAACCCGCAGATACCATCACGGTCGCCCCGGACTATGTGGTGCTGAGCCCGCGTTCGCTGGAAAAGATCTCCGGCGCCATGAAAAAAGGGAAATGTGCCGTTCCGACCATCCTTGTCAATAATCACCTTCCCATTGAGGGGTGGGAGTGCCCCGGAACGCCTTGACGAGATGGAATCGCACGGAGTGAAATATTATGAGATCGGCCGCGGCGGGACTCCCGCCATGGTCGCCGCTGAAGAAGGGATTGCCGTACCGGGCGGCATCCTGGTCACCAACGATAAAAACCTCCTTGAACTGGGCGTTTTTGGCACCTACGTCCTACTCGCCGAACCGGAGCATATCGCAGAGCTCCTTGAAAGCGGAAAGCAAACGATCCCCGCCCCCGTGCCTTTCGGCGTGGAACTTTACGGTGAACGCGGAGAGTGGGTCAGCGGCACAGACATTGCGCTTTATCTGCTGGAATATGCAAGAACTCCCCGAAAACCATTCCGCCGTGCTTGAGATCTACGGAGAGGGGTTTCGCGACCTGCCGCTTGCCGAACGACATAATTTACTGCGGGTCCTGATCGACCTGGGGATACGAACACATCCTCTGCCGTGTGGACGATAATGTGATGGCCTTCCTCCAGGACCGCAGTGATGCCGAGGCGCGATTCTATTTTCCCGACAGCGACAAAAGGCCGGAGTACGGGAACATTTCTGTGGACCTTTCCAATGTACATCCCATGATCGCGTGGCGGGAAAACGACGAGGTAAAGATCGGCAGCCTCACCGATAAAGACGGACTTCCCGTTCAGTACATTTTCATCGGCGGCGACACCTCCTGCCGTTTTCCGGATATTGAGGCCGGGCTGAAGATCACCCGTTACCGTACACTGCCGCCGCATGTCACCGCCAATATCCTTCCCGGTTTCCCAGCTGGTCTATAACGACCTTCTGGACAACGGCATTGCCAGTATTTATACGGAGATCGGTTTCAGCATCATGCCTCCGGCCTTCCTCGGTTTTCTGGCGGACCATCCCGACACGGAACGGACGCGGCTCGGAACTTCCGCGAAGATCCTTCTTTCCGGCGGCATGCTGGCCAATGCGTCCTCCTGTTTTACGGCGGCAATGACCGGAAGGATAACGCACCCGCTGGAGCTGGAATCCATCCTGAAACATGAGGCGGACGAAAAAGACTGAAAATGTCAAAGCAAAATCGACATCTGATCCGCTGAGGGTCTACCTGATCCTGATCGTTATCACGACCATTCCCATGACGAACGGATGTGTGGTCTTTCAGGACAGGATACGCCCCCCGTTCGCAAAACGGCCGAAAATCGTGAAGATGCAGGTAACGGCATATTGCGCCTGCCAGGAATGCTGCGGCTGGAAATACAACTGGCTGGGACAGAAAGTGTATGCCTACGGTCCGCAGAAAGGGAAACCCAAGGAGGTGGGCCTGACGGCGAGCGGCACAAAGGCACGCCGCGGTACCATCGCGGCGGATACGGACCTCTACCCTATGGGGACGATCATGTTCATTGAAGGGTACGGCTTCGGCCGCGTCGAGGACCGGGGACGCCTGATCAAAGGTCGGCATATCGATCTTTTCTTCAAGAGCCACGAACGCGCCACGGAGTGGGGCAACAAAACCATGAAAGTGAAAGTATGGAAACCCTGAAAGCATTGGACCCGCATGCATAGACCACGCAAGGATCTCTTTTTACACACTGGGCTGCAAGTTGAATCAGGCGGAACTGCCGCGCTGGAAAATGCCGCGGAAGCAAAGGGCTACAGGATCGTTCCCTTTTCCGAGATCTCGGATGTCATGGTCGTAAATTCCTGCACTGTGACGGGAAGGGCGGACCGCAAAACACGTCAGGCGCTGTACCAGGCAAAACGACGCTCCCCGGAAGGCACCCTTGTCCTGATGGGATGCTATCCCCAGGTGGACCCCGGGAGGTCGCCACAGATCAGCGGGGTTGATATTGTTCTCGGAACCCGTGATAAATTCGATCTTTTTCCCGTAATAGAAAAACACCGGCAAACGGAAGGCAATATGTGCTGATTTCCCCCGTGAATAACGACAGGCGGCAAGATCCCGCATTTGTCGCCGCCACAATACGCACCCGCGCCTTTCTGAAGGTCCAGGAAGGCTGTAATAATTACTGTACATTCTGCATCGTTCCTTATGCAAGGGGCAATCCCGTCAGCCGGGACTTTGAAAATACCGTTTCCGAAGCCCGCCGCCTGGCGGAATCCGGCTACAAAGAGATCGTTCTCAGCGGTGTCGATATCGGGGCATATCATGACAGGGGCAGAAACCTTCTTGATCTGGTCTGCGCCCTGGAAGATATCAGCAAACTGTACCGTATCCGGATCCTCGATCGAAAAATGAACAACATGCGAAGCTACGCACTGATCCGCCATATCGCCGCCTCGGAAAAGGTCATGCCGCACTTCCATCTGTCCCTGCAATTGTTTTCGGATACGATACTCCGGCAATGGGCCGGAATACACCGTGGATTTTACCGAAGTGGGATACGATCTGAAATATCCCCGACGCCTCCGTCGGCAGCGATGTGATCGTGGGTTTCCCGGGAGAAAGCGATGCGATGTTCATCGAGACCATGGCATATATCAATACGATCACTTTTTCCTATCTGCATATTTTCCGTTATTCCAGCCGCAAAGGCACGCCGGCGGCGGCAATGGAGCATCCTGTTTCTGAAAACCGCAAAAAAGAACGGGCTTCCCTGCTGAATGACACCGACCATCTTCTCCGGGAAAAGTATGCAGCCCGGTTTTTCGGCACGCAACAGCCGGTGCTCTGGGAACGTTTCGAGGACGGGATCCTCTACGGTCACACCCCCCATTATCTTCCGTTGCGCATCCCGGGACAGGCAAAACGTCAGAACACCATTTCGAAGATCGTGCTGAAAAAAGACGATATCATCCTCTGAACACTGTCAGTATTTCCGCATGATTTATCCGTTGCTTAAGAATGGATCAATACGTCTTATGCATCCTGTCTTTGCCCGGCAAGCGTCTTTTCTTCCTTGCGGGTCGTATGGAACAACCATAAGAAAGCCAGCAACCCCGCACTGACATTGGCGATAAAAGCTGACCAGAAAACGCCGTCAAGCGCAAAGAGCCTCGCTCCGAGCAGCGCAAGGGGGACATAGAGCCCGAGCGTCCGCATACGGAAAAATATGGCGGGTTGTTTACCGTTGAGCGCGTTAAAGCGCATCAATAACCGCAGCGTAACGAAGTCACCATCATAGAGCAGCCGCCAGCGCGACACCGTTTCACTGCTGTTGCTGTTGCTGGCGCCGTCAGATAAGCGTTTTTTTCCAGGGTGTGCAGCTGGGAACTGACCGACGACTTGTCAATATCCAGCAATCGCGTGAGATCCGACTGGGTAATGCCGTTACTGCCGGCGATGAAGTGCAGAGTGATCACCTGCGAAGGCCCCATATCGTATTTCCTGATGCTTTAAAATAGCTGTTGGCGAGCCGGACAATCGGAGATCAGCTTGCCCAGCGAGCGGTCCCGGATTTTATTGGTGGCTTTCATCGGCAGAATATGTGAAATATCCGTTTGAATTTCTACGGTTATTTACGGGAGATCACAGCGTGTTTTTTGGAACGCTCTCACTTCTGCATTAGCGTTAATGATCTTCCTGCAGAAAAAACCTCTTTGATCCCGGTAAAAATATTTTCTTGAACCGGGGGCTTACTTGTTATAAATTTAATAATAAATGATACTACTTTAGAAAATGAACCTTGCGTCTTCGTCTTTTGACGAGAACAACACAATGTATCCCCTTCTGTTCAGGTCCTCCTCATTTTTTATTCACCCGCCAATACAGGGGTTTTCGATGAAAGACAAATATGCCCGCGTCACGGTCAGGGAAAAAGCAGAAAGCAGGGACGTGAAGATCGGCTCGGATCTGAAGCCGCGGATGAGCGATTCACTCCTTGAGAAACGGCAACCCCTGCTGGACCTCAGCGCCCGGATCGCAAACGATTCCCGCTGCCCCTGACCATGAAACTGAGTAAAGACAACATTGAAGTGTTTCCTGAAAAGCGATACTCCGGATAACCCCTATGAAACGGGGGAAAAGGCCGATCACAGACACGGCCTCTGACCGTGAGACGGTGATCGGCACGCAGGAGAAATATCGGCGGCCGTTCCCGACGCCGGGAAGGACCCCCTGTGGAAACACAACAGATCCCGACATCGACCTCAACATGATCGCCTATTTGGGCTTTCCCGTCAACTGGCCGGACGGCGAGGTCTTCGGCACCCTTTGCCTGCTCGACAATAAGGAGAATCCCTTCAGCGATTACCATATCGAGTTCCTGAACCGCATCCGGGAAAATATCGGAAAGGACCTGCGGAACTGCTCCTTATGAACCGGCAGATCGCGAGAACGGACCTCAAGGAGACAGCAGCCGCCTGAATCAACGGGGCAACCGGCCCTTTGAAGAACATCGGCTGACACGGAAGCAGCTGCCACGAATGTAAAGCCCTGATTCCCCCGGCCAGGCAGGATGAACCCGGCGCATGGCCCGCTCCCGGCCTCATATCCTCGGACGGCAAGGCATATCTCTCAAAAAGATCTCCGGGAAACTCCCTCGAAGCTGTCCGGGCACCTCCATATCAACAACGCCGTAAGGGTGACGGCTCCGAGATCTTCTACAAAGAAGAAAAGCCTTCCGCCCACAAGGGACCTTTCCTGAAGGAAGAAACACAGCTCCTGAAAGCCATCACCCATAATCTCGGACAGCGCCTACGGGCACCGAAGAAACACGTCAAAAGCAATAGGTAAAAAGCCGGAACGATCTCCGCATCACCCTGAATTCCATCGGGGACGCCGTGATCGCCACTGACAGCACCGGAACGGGTGACCCCGGCATCAATCCTGGTGGCGTCGGAACTGACGGGGTTTCCCCGGAAGAAGCCGAAGGCAAGCTTCTGCAAAACATATTCCGCATTGCCAATGCAAAGACCGGAAAAAGTGTCGAAGACCCTGTTAAAAAGATCTTAAAACACGGAGACATTGTCTGGAAGTCTGGCCAATCGACACCAAAGTCGCACTCCACGAACGGCAATACATACCAGATCGCCGATTCCGGCTCTCCGATCAGGAATGATGAAGGCGATATTACCGGGGTGGTCCTGCGCCTTCCGCGATGTCAGCGAGGATTACCGTATCCGTCAGGCACTCATTGAAAGTGAGAACAAATTCCACTCACTGGTCCGCATCAGGCGGCGGGAATGCCGCTTCCTGCATGAGCATAAAAGGGAATATTATCGATGTGAATAAAGCGGCGGAAATCCATACGGGTTATGCGAAGGCGCAGCTGACACAAATGAATATCACAGATATTGATCCACTTGCCTCAGAACGCAGGGACATGAAGTATTACTGGAAAAGATCCCTGAGCAGCGATCAGGCGATACATTTTGAAAGCACCCATCAGCGTACCGGAGACGGCTTCCGCGTATCCGGCAGAGATCTCTGTCTCACGGGTACGGCTTTCCGGCGGGAATTATATCCTGGCGCTTGCACGCAATATCACGGAGCGCAAAAAAGCGGAGAAAGAACTGAAGGAAAGCGAAGAAAAATACCGCCTTATCGTGGAGAACGCCAACGACGGCATCGAGATCACTCAGAGCGACCGGATCATTTTTACGAATTCCCGGTTTGCCGACATGCTCGGCTATACCGTTAAGGAGCTGAAGAACATTCAGTTCTCTCAGATCTTCACGGCATCCGCCAAAAAAGCACTCTATGAACGCCATGAAAAACGCAAGGCGGGGATTCCTCTCGATGACCATTATGAAACACGCTTCCGCAAAAAAGACGGTACAACGATCGATGTCAGCGTCAATTACGAGATCATTGACTACAGGGGGCTGCCCGCTACTTTCGCCATTATCCGTGATATTACGGAAAAAAAGAAAGCGGACAAAGCGCTGATCTCCAGTGAAAAAAAATATCGGCTGCTCTTCGAGACCATGTCACAGGGCGTGGTATATCAGGACGCAAAGGGAAAAATTTTTTCCGCCAATCCGGCGGCCCAGCGCGTTCTCAGCCTCACCCTGGATCAGATGAAAGGCAGGACCTCCGTGGATGCCCGCTGGAAGGCCGTTGGGTAAACGGGATCCGCTTCCGGGCAGGGAGGGGCACCCAGCTATGGTCGCCCTGAGGACCGGAAAAAGGTTTAAAATTTCAGTACAGGGCATTTTCAATCCGCAGCTCAATGGCTATGTCTGGCTTATGGTGAATTCCATCCCTCTCTTCCGCAGAAACGGGGATCGTCCCTATCAGGTATATTCCACCTTCCTTGATATCACCAAAGAAAAAACCGAGCTCGCACTAAAAGAAAGCCAGCGCCAGTTCAATGTCATGATTGATGACCTTAACGGCGTGGTGTACCGCTGCCTGAACGACAGGTACTGGACGATGGAATACATGAGCGATGCCATCCGTGAGATCACCGGTTATCCGGCGGACGATTTTATCGGCAACGCAAAACGCGCGCATACGCAACCGTTATTGTTGAAGAGGATAGGAAACGGATCCACAGCGAAATCAACACGGCGGTAAAAGCAAAAAGGCGTTTTACCGTGGAATACCGTATCCGTACGTCGGACGGAAAGAGCCGCTCGGTGTGCGGGAACAGGGAAGGGCTGTGTTCCGCGAAAACAACAGCACGATCCTCGAAGGCTTCATTGTCGATATAAGCGAACGTAAGGCTTCGGAGCTTGAATTGCTGAAGGCAAAGCAAAAAGCGGAGGAAAGCGACCACCTGAAATCCTCCTTCCTGGCGAACATGAGTCACGAGATCCGTACGCCCATGAACAGCATTATGGGTTTTCTGAACCTCCTGCAGGAGCCGGAACTGTCAGGGGAAAATAAAGACAGCTATATCAATATCGTAAAACAAAGCAGTACGCGCCTTCTGAACACCATCAATGACATCATTGAAATAGCAAAGATCGAATCCGGCCATGTGAAAACCTCTCCTGAAGCAATGGAGATAAGTGCCGTCCTTGAATATTTCTATAACTTCTTTAAACCGGAAGCGGATAAAAAGGGTCTGAGCTTACGGCTGAAGAACAATATTGATAAAAGCACGGATGTTCTCAGGACCGACAGAAACAAGCTGGAATCCATCCTGAACAATTTTATGGACAATGCCCTGAAGTTTACCAGTGAAGGTTTCGTCGAGATCGGTGCCGACAGGGAAAATGACAGGATCGTCTTTCATGTTTCAGACAGCGGGCCGGGGATCCCCGCGGACCGCCAGGAAGCGATCTTTGACCGTTTTATCCAGGCGGACATGGGAATAAACCGCTCCCATGAGGGCTCCGGGCTGGGGCTGTCGATCTCCAGGGCCTATGCCGGAATGCTCGGCGGAGAGATCCTTGTGCGCTCACAGCCCGGAGAAGGGAGTACCTTCTATTTGACATTGCCTGCCGGTACCGCAGCAGCCCGAGTGAAGGAATGTGCGGAGAAAGCCCCCCTTGCAAAACGCCCCGGGAAAAGAAAAACCCGTGTATCCTGGTAGCGGAAGACGATGACGCCAGCTTCATCTATACTGAAGCCGTACTTCAGGCGGAAAACTTTACGGTTGTCCGGGCCGCGAACGGCAAAGAAGCCGTCCGGCACTTCCGGGAGAATCCGGACATCGACCTGGTGCTCATGGACCTGAAGATGCCGCAGATGAACGGTTACGAAGCAACCCGGAAGATCCGGGAAATCCGACCGGAAGATCCCCGTGATCGCGCAAACGGCATATGCCTTGCAGGGCGATGAGAGAAAAAGCCCTGGCGGCGGGCTGCGATCACCACCTTGCACCAAACCGCTCACAAGTGAAGCACTGTTAAAATGTATCTGGAAGTATCTGGAAAATACGGTAATTTCTCTCTTCGAGTATTTTGCGGATAAAACCGTAAATTCGTCATAACGGCATATGAAGAGTTTGTCGGCAGTCATGTTATTAAACAAACGCACACATACGGCGGTAACTATTTCGCATACGGGAAGGCGAATACCCCTGCCGTTTGTTTTTATGTTCGTAAAAAACCTTAAAAAAACCGAAGGCGGAAAAATGAAGGCACATGCCCACCTGTACACCGGCAATGGCAAGGGAAAGACCACTGCTGCTTTCGGCCTGTTCACTGCGAGCGGCAGGTGCCGGAAAAAAAATATTCTTCGCACAGTTCGTAAAAGGCAGATCGTGATCCGAGAGGATAAGCCGTCGAAAAAATTTCTTCCTGCGATCACCGTGAAGCAATATGGACTGAAATGCTTTATCGTCGATACCCCGAAAGCGGAAGATGTCGCTGAAGCCGGCGCAGAAGGGCAATTAACAAGGAGAAGTGGAGGCCGTGATGGCTTCGGGAAAATATGATATCATTGTGCTGGACGAAATCACCATTGCGCTCTTCTATAAGCTTGTCCCGCTTGAGGAACTTCTCGTATCCTGAAAAAAAGACCCGAAAATACGGAGCTTATTCTGACCGGCCGTTATGCACCCCGCGAACTCATTGCCTTTTCCGATTTGGTGACGGAAATGCGTGAGGTAAAGCATTACTATACGGAAAATGTCAAAGCGCCGGGAAGGGATCCAGATCTCCGAATACCGGAACGGTTCCGGCCTGTAAAAAAAGGAGCATGCCATGCAAGTCAAAACGCAAACATACAAGACCGGGAACACCTTCATGTCCGTAATCAATGTTGCGCTTTTCCTCGGTAATGGTCACGGTGAACGGACTGGCAAACGGGCTTCCCATCAAATTGCAAGCATCCTGGAGAAGTCTCCGCGCTATATCCCAATCTGTTCGTTCCCGCGGGATTGACCTTTTCGATCTGGGGCTGGATACTCTCTACCGCTGGTTATCGTTCGTGGCCAACAATCTCTCCCTTTCTCTCACGGGAAAGACCGGTGTCCTGATCCCGGTAAAAGCGCAGATCGCCTTTTCGCTTTCCTGCCTGTTCAATGCCGGATGGATATTCCTGCGGCACTGCGAGGCAGGCATATCTTTTCACTCCTGCTCATGCTGGGCTTGCTGGCCTGCCTTATCTATCTGTTCCTCAATATCCAGCAGGACGAACATCAAAGATATCCGGAGCCGTGTTGCCGTACTGCTGCCGGTCAGCATCTATCTCGGCTGGATATCCGTGGCGACCATCGCCAACGTGACCGCCCTGCTTGTCTCGCTACGACCCGGGGGTGCCTGGGGATTACCGAAAATGTCTGGACGGTCATACTGATGGCCGCGGGGGTGATCCTGGGGATCCTAATGCTGGCACGCCACCGCTGCATTGCGTATTCCCTGGTGGTGATCTGGGCGTATACCGGGATCATTATCAAGCAAAACGCTCAGGAGATCGTTCACAAGGACATCATTTTCACCGCCTGGGCCGGGATCATCCTGCTGGTGCTGCTGATCATCACCACCCTGTTAAAAATACCGCAAAGAAGCGGTAAATATAGCGGATCTTCATTTCGAAACGGCATAGCTCCTTCCGGCCATTTCACAATGTCAACAACAGACCGGGGTCCCGGATGCGGGAATCTCCGGCAGGAGTTCAGATGAAAAGCACACGGACAACACTGCAGTTTGTATTTTTTCTCCTTTTATCTTTTATACTGTTTGCCTCCTGCAAGCCGGCATCCAACAATATTTCCGCAAACCCATACAATGATTTTCCCTTTCTTGAGTATGAGATCCGGCAATTCCGGGAGGCCTTTGATAGCGGGGCGTTAAGCGTTCAGGAATTAACCCGCGCCTATCTTGAACGTATTGAAGCGATCGACGACCGGGGACCGCGCCTGAATTCCATGATCCGCGTCAACCCGGATGCCATGGAGATCGCCGGGCAGCTTGACCGGGAAAAGGCGCAGGGGCTGTCCCGGGGACCGCTTCACGGCATTCCCGTCGTTCTGAAGGACAACATTGACACCCATGACAGAATGCCCGCTACAGCGGGTTCCGCGGGCGTTAAAGGATTCCTATCCCCTTCAGGACAGTTTCATCGCCGAAAGGCTCCGGGAGGCCGGGGCGCTCATTCTTGGGAAGGCGAATTTAAGTGAATGGGCGAATTTCCGCGGCGAGCTTTCCACCAGCGGCTGGAGCGGTGTGGGAGGCCAGACCCTTAATCCTTATGCACTTGATCGCAACCCCTGCGGATCAAGCTCCGGCTCCGCCGTGGCCGTTTCCGCAAACCTGGGCCGGCGCTTGCCATCGGCACCGAGACCAACGGCTCCGTTGTCTGTCCCTCCCATGCCAGCGGTATTGTGGGTATTAAACCCACGGTGGGGCTTATCAGCCGCTCGGGGATCATTCCGATATCACGGACACAGGATACCGCGGGGCCGATGGCCCCGAAGTGTCCGGGATGCGGCGGTATGCCTGAGCGTCCTGGCCGGGGTGATCCGCGGATGCAAGGACCGGTGGCGGCAAAAGCGCAGCATGCATCCGGATTACACGGTATTCCTGAACGAGAACGGACTTTCGGAAAAACACATCGGTTATCATACCGCGTTCAGGGGCATCGATTATAAGGTTGACGCCCGGATGGATTCCGCCGTCGCTTTCATGAGATCGCAGGGCGCCCGGATCACGGAAATTGAGAATATCCTCGCTGACAGCACGGAACATTACTCCTTCGAGGTCGATGCTCTACGCGAAGTATAAGGACAAAGGACGGACGAGAAGTATTTCGCTTCACTCGGTCCCGAAAGGGCCCTTGAAGAGCCTGGAGGACCTTATCGCATTCAACGAAAAAGACAGCCTGGAACTGAAATATTTCAATCAGAAATATCTGAAAATGGCGCAGGAAAAAGGGGGGCTGGATGCTCCCGAATACAAAAAAGCACTGCGGCGGATGATGGAGGGAAGCCGGGAGAAAGGGATCGACCGCATTATGGATGAATATGACCTTGATGCCATTATCGCCCCCACGGGCACACCCGCCTGGAAAACGGACCTTGTCAACGGAGACAGTTTTCAGTTCGGCTCTTCCTCGCCGGCGGCAATTTCCGGCTATCCGAACATCACCGTACCGATGGGATCGATCGGCGGATTGCCGGTGGGAATTTCTTTTTTCGGCCGCGCATGGAGCGAACCCGTATTGATCGAGATCGCCTATGCCTATGAGCAGGGAACAAAGCACCGTACAATACCCCGTTATCTTTCCGGGCATTGACCGGGCCGGCAGAAATACACCGCCGCTTTTTCTTGTTTCTCGATCCTTTTCTTTTTAGTATTTTAACGGTAAAGTGAAATCCACCTAATGATGTGAGGTAATGTAAAAATCCGAAGATCCTTATCCGCAGCAGGAGGATGCATCATGAAATCCATAACCCGGAGTCAGGCTTATGATCGAAGTGAAAAACCTGTTTTACGCGTATACGAAACACGGCGATTATGCCGTTAACGACATCAGTTTTGATATCAAAAAGGGGGAGATATTCGGGTTCCTCGGGCCCAGCGGTGCCGGAAAATCCACCACCCAGGGGGTGCTCTCCGGATTGCTGAAACTGCAAAAGGGCTCCGTTGTCATTGACGGGAAAGCAAGGGAAGACCAGCCTGATAAGGACTTTTTCAACCGTATCGGTGTGGGCTTCGAACGCCCGAATGTCTATAAAAAGCTTTCCGGTTACGACAATCTGAAATTCCATGCCAGCCTGTATGACGGCGAGACCGAAGATCCCATGACGGTGCTTCAGAGGGTTGGCCTTGCCGAAGAGGGAAGAAAAAAGCCGGCGCCTATTCCAAGGGAATGATGCAAAGGCTGGGCTTTGCCCGCTCAATGATCAATAAACCCGATATCTGGTTCCTGGACGAGCCGACCATGGGCCTGGACCCGAACACGGCGAACAGCATCAAGGGGATCATCCGCAGTAAACAGAAGGAAGGGACGACCATTTTTCTGACAACGCACAATATGTTCGTTGCGGACGAGCTCTGCGATCGCGTGGGCTTTATTGTCGACGGCAAGATCGTTGCCCTGGACAGCCCGAAACACCTTAAGCTGAAGTATGGGAAACCCACCGCCAGGGTCGAATACATGGACGGCAAAACACTGAAAACGGAAAACTTCGGCCTGACTCCCGAAGAGAAGCCCCGGCTTCAGAAATTTATCGGCGAACATGACATCAAGACCCTCCATTCCGGTGAACCCACTTTGGAGGAGATCTTCATTCAGCTAACCGGGCGCGGACTTGAATAAGGGGATCCTATGCGAAGAATATTCAACCTGTTGAAAAAAGATGTGCTGTTGGGGATCAAGGATGTATTCATCCTCCTGGAGATCATTTTTGCCGCAGTGATCGTCCTGATCGTGCTCTTTCTCATTCCCGGGGACGTTGCCCCCGAAGAGACCGTGTTCATTTATGACAAGTCCGGCACCATACGTTCGCTCGCGGAACGTTTCGGGGAACAGGACCTTGAGATCGGGAACGAACGGTTCAAAGACAGCCGTGAAGCAGTGATCGGGGGAATGAAGGAAAACAAAAGCGCACTGGGCCTGATCATCACGGCGAGCGATGACGGCACCTGGGATATAGAGCTGTTAACACAGCCGTACACTTCCGGCACCATGATGAAATACCTTGAGGTGAATCTTGAAGACCTGTTCTCAATATTCAGCGGGACCTACCCTCCCGACGTATACGGCGCTGTGAGCGTCACCCCGCTGGAGGAGGGTGCCCGGGATGCGATCCCCTTCAACAAACAGCTCCTTCCCGTCTTGATCATGATGATGGTCGGTATCGTAGGGCTTTTCGCTATGATCTCGCTGCTCGGCCAGGAACATTCCGAAGCTACGATCCGGGCCTACAGGGTGTCTCCCGCATCGATGACCGAATTCCTGCTCAGCAAACATCTGATGCTCCTGGGCGTCAGCATCGTGACATTTTCAATTCTGTATATTCCCGTTATCGGGCTGAGCGGATACCTTCAGGGTTTGCTCGTCATCCTGCTGACCGTGCTCATGGGCTCCTCAGTGGGCATCATTCTGGGTGCGTTCTTTGATTCTCCCATGGATTCCATCGGCTGGGTTCTGCTGCTGATGATGATACTTTCCCTCCCCGCGGTCTCGTTGTTCGCACCGGTCTTTTCACCCGACTGGCTGAGGTTCATCCCTTCCTATTACACACTGTTCGGGCTGGATGCGGCCATGTTCCCGCACCACAACCGCCATATCATATGGCAAAGCGCCGGGGTGCTTGCAGGTATTGATATTGTCCTGCTTTTCCTTTCAGCGCGGATATTCAGCCGGAAAATACAGAGGGAGTTATGATATGAAATACCTGTTTCGCATGTTCCTTTTCGACATAAAGATGTCCTTCCGGGGTTTTATGGGAACCTATATCGCCGTTGTCCCCCTGCTGGTCCTGTGCATACTCCGTTTCTTCATCCCCAGTGTGGAAAGCTCCTCCTTTACCGTTGCCGCGGTGAACAAAGGTCCCCACGCCGTCCCGCAGGAAGCCCTGGATGTCCTTGACGCATTCGCGGACATCAAGACCTATGACAGTATCGAAAAAATGGAGCGGAAACTCCGCGGCACCGGCAGCGCCGAGGGGCTCTACCGTGACCCGGACAAGGGAAACTATGTCTCCGTTCCGGAAAGGAACCCGGAGGGGAATGCCGCTTTTTCCCTGACGGCACAGGTGCTGCGCCAGCACTACTACCGGGAACATTACTCCGACGCCCCCGATGTCACGACCTTTTCCTCCGGGGTGCCTCCGGAACTTTCCGAACGCACCGCCACTTCTCCCGTTGCGACCATGGGCGGAGCCGATCTTTCTGGTCTTTATGGTCATTATTTCTTCATTTATTATCGGACTGGGGGTCGTGGATGACAAAGAATGCGGTACCGACCGCGCCTTCCTGGTATCCCCTGTCAGCAAAAGCGACTACTATATCGGCAAAAGCATCTATCCCTTGCTGGTGATCCTGTTCTATACCATTCTCGGGCTGCTTTTCCTGGGATTGATGCACGTCAATATCCTGCAGGTCTATATTCTGGTATTGCTTTCCTTCAGTATTACGCTGCTGGTGGGGCTCCTGATCGGCGCACTCGCCGGGAATGAAAATGAAGCGATCGGGATCGGGAAAATGCTTGCCATGATCATGCTGTTCTCCATTCTCGGAGGCACCCTGCTTTCGGACCAGTGGCAATGGGTCGTATGGTGGTCACCGTTTTACTGGATGTACGACAACCTTGAAGCGATCCTTACACGGACTGCTTCCTGGGTTTCGTTCGCATGGAAATCCGCGCTGATGCTCGGCCTCTGCGGCCTGTACTTTGCGCTGTTGCGAAAAAAGATCGTTTCGGGACTCTCATAAGCGGTTGCACATTGCAATAAGTGAGGTGAACAATGCTATATCTTGGGATTTTTCTGGTCCTTTACGGGATCGTTGTCTTCTGGGTAACACTCGCAAAGCCTGAAAAGATATGGAATATGGGCAAGATCCAGGCGTTTGTGAAGATCCTGGGGAAAACCGGCACGGAGATCTTCTTCGTTATTTTCGGGGCGGCCGCCCTGGGTATCGGGATCTGGCTTCTGACGGAACACTGGCCGGCTGCCTGAGGGACCAAAGGCATTCTCCATATGCGGGACAGTGTGACCGCCGTCATACAGGGGCGGTGCGGAAAGGACCGGTACATAACTTTTCTTGTTTTTAATACCTTGAGACATTACATTGATTAATAACAAGCGCTTTATGTCCGTACGGATATTATAATACGTCCGGAAACTTCTTTCGATTTCCGGTAATTAAAAAGAATAAACAGCAGGATGCATAATGAAATCGTCAGATGCAAAGGATCAGGTTTTAAAGATGAAAACATTCAAGTTAGATAAAAAAGCACTTATTGAACTCTTGTTCCGCGAAAATGAAGCGATCCGGGAGATCTTTGACGGAGCATCCGGCCTGGGAGATCTGAGAAAGCAGTTGTTCGATTACTTTAACCGTCTCGAATGGAGTTATTTTCACATCCATTCCCCGGAATACAGCGATTCCATGCACATCATCGAAAAGAACATTGCCCGGGAATGCATGAGGGTACTGAAAAATATCCTGCAGACAAAAAATGAAGCGCTCTGCGGATTTTCCGCACTGGAAACCCTGTTCAGCCTTTATCAGGGAGATGAACAGAACGATCGACACAACGGACAAAGGCTTTGTCATGGAATTTCTGTATTTGCTGCGGGGAGTATACGGAAAGTCCTTTCTGCATCAGAAACAAAGCGTATCTTCCGATGAGATCAACCCGGAAAGTTCCGGCAGGATCCTCGATGGTTTTTCGGAGGACATGTCCGCCCGCTTCAAAACATTCCGCAAGGGCAGCGATCCGGAATGTGTAAACAACCAGCAAAAGCAAAAGGCCCGGATACTGAAATACTTTTCCGCCACGGAAGCGGACTGGAAAGACTACCGCTGGCATCTCCGGCATATTATCAAGGACATAAAAACGCTTTCGGATCTTGTCAAGCTGGAGAAAGACGAGATACGGGGGATCCGGGACGCCGAAAAATACGGCATCCCCTTCCAGATCACACCGCACTACCTGACCTTGTTCAACAAGGACGGGCGTGACCGGCATGACCGCATTGTCCGGGCCCAGGTCATCCCCGGAAGCAGGTACTGTCTTAATGTCAACCGGAACCGAACTGAAAACATCGATATGGATTTCATGGGTGAGAAAGAGAACAGCCCCGTTCCGGCGATCACCCGCCGTTACCCGAATATCGTGATCCTGAAACCTTTCGATTCCTGTCCGCAGATCTGTGTCTACTGCCAGCGCAACTGGGAGGTCAAGGACCTGCAGGAGACGCAGGATTTCCCGGGAGGATGTGCGCCGTGCAGTACAGTGGATCCGTGACAATAAGCACATCACGGAAGTTCTCGTGACCGGGGGCGATCCGCTGACACTTGATAACGATTATCTTCACTCGCTGCTGAAACAACTGCACGAGATCGATCATGTCGAACGGATCCGTGTCGGGACACGGACCCCGGTGACGCTTCCCTTCCGCATCGACGATGCATTGATCGACATCTTCCGGCAGCTCAATATCCCCGGGGAAAAGGAACTTTGTGTCGTTACCCATATCGAAGATGCGCTGGAGATCAACCCCGACGTGATCGAGGTGGTGAGAAAGCTCCGGAAAGCGGGGATCAGCGTCTACAACCAGCAGGTGTTCACCTATTACAACAGCTTTCAATTCAAGACCGCTTTCCTTAAGAAAGACCCTGAAACTTTCCGGCATTGATCCCTATTATCTTTTCAATACCAAGGGGAAGGAAGAAACGATCGATTTCCGCATCCCCATTGCACGGATCGAGCAGGAACAGAAGGAAGAGGCGCGTTTGCTGCCGGGTATTGTCCGGACCGACGAGCCGGTCTTCAATGTTCCCAAGATCGGGAAATCCCATCTGCGGTCATGGCAGAACCATGAAATTGTCATGATCCTTCCGGACGGGAAAAGAATATACCGTTTTTACCCCTGGGAATCCATGTCCCTGCTGATCGAGGACTACCTGTATACTGACGTTTCCATCTATCATTACCTGGAACGGCTTGACAAGGACGGCGAAGACCTGAAGGCATACAGGAGCATCTGGTATTATTTTTAAACGGGCATTCCTCTAAAGCCACGTCGTCGCCCTTAACGCATCCATCAGCTCTGTTTCTGCATGTCCTTGTTTTCATTTCCCGCTTACAGAACGTTCCGGTTCCATATTCTTTGCTTTCCCGCTTTCTCCGCTTTGAAAAATCCGATTTTTCAACTACATTATTTTGAATGCACGGACCGGACCAAAATACACGGTGAGGAGATCATGAACGGTGAGGATATATTGTTCGCTCTGGGCCTAACGGTATTTGCCGGATTGTCAACGGGTATCGGCAGCCTGATGGCCTTTTTCTCAAAGAAATTCAATCCGAAATTCCTTGCCGCCACGCTGGGGTTTTCAGCGGGCGTGATGATCTACGTTTCCATGATCGAGATCTTCGACAAGGCCAAGGATTCGCTGTCTGCGGTACTGCGGGGATCAAGAGCGGTTATTTTTTCACCGTGGTCGCTTTCTTTGCCGGCCTCGGACTGATCGCCCTCATCGACAAGCTGATCCCGTCTTTTGAGAATCCCCATGAAATGAAAAATCTGGATGCAGAAAAATTCGTTACGACCACGGAAAATAAAAAGCTTTACCGCATGGGGCTCTTTTCGGCGCTGGCGATCGCCATCCACAATTTTCCCGAAGGACTGGCCACCTTTGTAGGGGCAATGACCGAACCTGCGCTGGGAGTCAGCATTGCCGTTGCCATTGCCATCCATAATATTCCGGAAGGGATCGCCGTTTCCGTTCCGGTATATTACGCCACGCAAAGTAAACGCAAGGCCTTTTGGCTGTCTTTTCTTTCGGGACTGGCCGAACCGGTCGGCGCCGTGATCGGTTTTTTCATTCTGCGTACGATCTTCAATGAACTGACGTTCGGTCTTCTTTTTGCGGGCGTTGCCGGTATTATGGTCTATATTTCTCTTGACGAGCTGTTACCGGCCGCTGGGGAATACGGGGAACATCGTATTGCCATCGGGGGCCTTATCGCAGGCATGCTATGTCATGGCAGGCAGCCTGCTCCTCTTTCTTCGATACCGCTTCCCCCGTTCTTCCTTGATGATCGCCAGGAATGTCCGTTGTATATGCATATAGGAGGGATACTATGGAAAACACGGCTGGCCTGGCGGATCTCCATCAGGTCTTTATGGATTGCGGCCTGCAATGCCTGCATCCCGGCGGCCCGGAGAAAACCGACCAGATGCTGCAGAAATGCGGCATTAACGAGAACAAGAAGGTCCTGGAAGTGGGCTGCGGCAAAGGCGTTACCGCCCTGTATATCGCAGAGAAATATGGGTGCAGTGTCACCGCTACCGACCCGTCGCAGGATATGATCGCAGAAGCCAGGATCCGGGGAAAAGCGCACGGACTACATGACAAGCTGCACTTCATACGAACGGATGCAGACCCCCTGCCCTTTCCGGACGAAAGTTATGACATCATCATCGCCGAATGTGTGACAACGCTTATGAATACGGAAAAAACCTTCCGGGAGATCTTCCGGGTCCTGACAAAGGGAGGGAAATTCGGCGGTATTGAATTGATCTGGAAGCAAAAACCCCCGCTGAAGGTGATCCGCGGCATCGCGGATCTCTGGGACGGTTTCCACACCTATACGGAAGCGGAGTGGAGATCCCTGCTGGAAAACAGCGGTTTTACACAAAATAAGGTTACCGTTTTCCCCATGCCGCTTTCGGAAATGGAATCCCGGACAATCGGGAGGCTGGGCCCTTCCGGCATCATGAAATTATCCTATAAACTGATGACAAATCCTCCACTGCGGCGGGCCATGTACGCCTACTGGCGTGTTTTCCCGGGATTACGAGGAAGATTCCGCCTATGCCTCCCTTTACCGCAAAAGAAGACCCTGACCTGACGGAACAAAAGTTGAGCCGCAGAGTCGTGAAGTTGTTGAGACGGAGGGACATAATTACTTCGTCATCCTGAACTTGCCTGTCCCGCGAACCTTCAGTGAAGCGGGAGGTTCAGGATCCCCAATATATGACGATTTCGTTTAGCGTTTAGAGAGCAGGGTTTAGAGAGCAGGGTTTAGAGAACAGCGTTTAGAGAGCAGGGTTTAGAGAGCAGGGTTTAGAGATTTTCAGGAGATAAGACAGGTCTTCCTGCCCGGCTTCCCCGCTTCATCCTCCGTTCCCCGTATTCCCGCGAGATGCCAATTCCCTGTTTCGTTCCCCTACATGGTTCGTATACATACCGCAAAACGAACAGGTCTCTATGTTAGAACACAGTATTCATCATATCCAGCCTTATCTGTTCCAGATGCGGGAACTTTCAGCTGCGCTATTACGGACTCATGTATGTCGTGGGATTCGTTTTCTTTTGCATTGTGGATGCGGTATCTGATCAAACGGAACAAGGCCGGTATGGCGGAAGAGGAATTCGATTCCCTGTTTTCCTGGCTGATCATCGCGCTGCTCATCGGCGGCAGGCTGGGGTATGTGCTTTTTTACAATCTTCCCTACTACCTGCAGCATCCCCTGGAGATCATCTGGCCTTTTTCGGACGGAAAGCTCGTGGGTTTTTCGGGAATGTCCTTTCACGCCGGCGGTCTGCTGGCCTGTATTCTGGCCGGCTGGTTATCGACGCGGAAATATGATAAGGATTTTTTCCATGTGGGAGGCCATGTGGTCGCCGTTGTGCCGCTGGGGCTCTTTTTCGGCCGCCTGGGAAACTTCCTGAACGGCGAACTCTGGGGTCGCATCAGCGATGTGAAATGGGCAATGTATTTTCCCCAGTAGAGCGGCGCTTGAGCTATTGCGCGCCGCTTTCGGTGATCCGGCAGTATATCTGGGAGCGGGCTGCAGTCGCGTCCCCGGCATCCCTCACAGCTTTATGAAGCACTTCTTGAGGGGCTCGCCCTTTTTCTCATCATGCTCTGGCTGCATAAAAAAGACACACCGGGAGCCGTCCGTATCGGCGTTTTACTGGTCGGCTATGCCGTATTCCGCACATTTTGTGAGTTTTTCCGTCAGCCGGACCCGCAGCTCGGTTTTCTATTCGGATGGGTGACCATGGGGCAGCTGCTGAGCTTCTTTATGGTCCTTGCAGGCATCGCGCTTATCGTTTATCACCTGAAAGGGAAAAAGCAACATTCTTTATAAATATTGATCTCGTCTAAAGGAGTAAGGCATGAAATTTTTAAAAGTCTTCAGCATCATTCTTGTGGTCCTGGTGGTCCTTTTTATTCTCATCGGCATTTTTCTTCCCAAAACAGCAAGCCTTAAACGGGACATCACCATACAGGCATCGTCGCGGGCTGTGACGGATAAGATCGTTGCCCTTTACGAGGACCATTTCTGGCCGATCTGGGAACGCGACGACACCACGATGGTCTTCTATCCCCTGGAAAGCGGCAACGGGTACCGCTGGGAGGGCAACAAGGTCGCTCAGGGAGAATGTGAATATACGGTTGACCTTGACAACACCATCCGGGACAATATCCGTTTTCAGGGAAGGGATGTCGCCGGGACAACCTGGAGGCTCGAGGGCTCCTCACCCACGGAACTGCATGTGACCTTTACCGTGAAAGCCGGCGGCAATCTCGGAACCCGCTGGACCAATCTTTTTATCGAACCCCTGAGCGGTACGGCGATCGACCAGATCCTGGACGGGATGAAAGAGGAGCTGGAGTCGGACGGACTGAAAAAAGGGACGCCGTAAACCCCTTAACATATTTTTCGGGAAACTCCCTATGCAGAAAAAAATATTTTTGTCCCGCCGCATCCCCCGGGCAGGCATGGACTTGCTGAAAACGTCGGGTTTTCTGACGGATATTCACGAACATGACGACCCCCTCCCTCCGAAAGCCCTGCGGGAACGCGTCAAAGACGTCCACGGCCTTATCTGCCTTCTGGATGACAGGATCGACAGATCGCTCATGGATGCCGCTCCGAAGCTGGAAGTCATCTCCAATTCGGCGGTGGGATTCAATAATATCGATATCGATCACGCAAGGTCCCGGAACATTGCCGTCTGCAATCCCCGGCATCCTGACCGAAACCACGGCCGAACTCGCCTGGGCCCTGCTTTTTGCCGTAGCGCGCCGCATCCCGGAATCCGATGCCTATGTGCGGGAAGGAAAATTCACGGATGGAAACCCATGCTGATGCTGGGGTCCGACATCCATGACAAGGCCCTTGGCGTCATCGGAACGGGACGGATCGGGACGGCCTTCGCCCTGAGATCCAAAGGCTTCAACATGCGGATACTGTACAGCGGGAAACCCAATCCCGTGCTGGACAGGGAACTGGGTGCGGAAAATGTCGGCCTGGAGACCCTTCTCCGGGAAAGCGACTTCATCTCTCTGCATATCCCGATGCGGAAAAGCAATTATCATCTTCTCGGCAAAAAGGAATTCTCCATGATGAAAGACAGTGCCTGCCTGATCAACACCGCAAGGGGGCCTGTTGTGGATGAGGCTGCGCTGGTGGAGGCACTGAGGGCCCGGGAGATCGCGGGTGCGGGGCTTGACGTATACGAACATGAGCCGGAACTCACCCCCGGCCTGAAGGCATTGACGAACGTTGTGCTGACTCCGCACACCGGCAGCGCCAGCACGTCCACACGCGACGCCATGGCAACGATGGCGGTGGAAAATTGCCTGAACGTGCTCCGCGGTGAAAAATGCGGGAACCGGGTTGTGTAAACCCATGAATTCCCGCCCGGTGTCTCCTTGTATTTTCCGGAAGCGCCTGACGGCTGACCGCGGGAAAGTACATATAGGTCCAGGCGTATCAACATGAATTAACGCTTTCCATTTTCTTCCCGGATACGTAAATTGCAAAATGGCAAAGATCCCGGAATACACCATCGAAAAGATCAAGGATTCCAACGATATCGTGGATCTCATTTCCTCCTACCTTCCCCTGAAAAAAAAGGGAGCCAATTACTGGGCCCGCTGCCCCTTTCATGATGAAAAGACCGCCTCTTTCAGCGTAAGCCCGAGCAAACAGATCTTTCACTGCTTCGGCTGCGGGGTCGGCGGGAACGCGATCAACTTTGTGATGGAATATGAAAAACTGAGCTTTATTGAATCCGTCAAACTGCTTGCCGAACGCGCCAATCCCCGCTGGATCATCAGGAGGCTTCCCCGCGTGAGAAAAGCGACACCGGAAAGCTCCGGGAGATACACGTACAGGCCATTGAGATCTATCACAGGGAACTTTTTTCCCGGAACGGGGAAAAGGCCATGGAATACCTGAATTCCCGGGGAATATCAAAACAGACCGTTCAGACTTTTAAAGTGGGTTTTGCCCCGGACTCCTGGGATTTTCTGGTATCGAAGCTTTCGGAGGACCATTCCGCGGAACTTATCCTGAAAAGCGGGCTCTGCGTCCGATCCCAAAAGGACAATCGCCTGTTTGACCGTTTCCGGGGCCGCATTATGTTCCCGGTGATGGACAAGCGCGGGAATGCGGTGGGATTTGGAGGTGCGTACACTGCCCGGCGGAAAAGACGATGCCAAATATCTGAACTCGCCCGAAACGCCGATCTATAACAAACGCAGGATCCTCTACGGCCTGAACGTCGATCGAGGAGATCATCCGGAAAGAAAAGAAAGCGCTGGTCGTTGAAGGCCATATGGACCTGCTGCAGCTTTATCAGCATGGGTTCATCAATGTCGTGGCGGGTTCCGGCACCGCCTTTGCCCGGAGACCGTGCCCGGCTCCTGCGGCGTTTCGCCGATGAGGCCGTATTGTGTTACGACAGCGACGAAGCCGGTCAGAAAGCCGCGGTGCGCACTGCCTTTACGCTTGCTTCACAAAAACTTGACTGCAGGATACTCAAACTTCCGGAAGGCGAAGATCCCGACAGCTACCTGCAGAACGAGGGCGCGGATGCCTTTTTCAAACGCGAGGCGAACGCGCTTCCGATGATGGAGTTTCTGCGTGAATACTATCAGCCTTCCTCCATGTCCCCAGGGATAAGGCGGAAACGATCGCCTACCTTCTCGATGAGATCAGAGCTTTCCACGACCCCGTCTACCGCGAAACCTTTGCACGGGAGATCGCAACCTTATTCTCCGTCGAAGAAAGCACGCTCCTGCAACAGCTGAACCGGCGCGCATACCGGCGTCCGGCAAGCGGCAAAGCCGTTTTCAGCGGGGAAAAACCAAAGCATTTTAAAAATCAGGGAGAGGCCGCCGAGTATTACCTTCTCCAGTTGCTTGTCAACGGCAGCGTACTGATCCGCAAAGCGGGCCTGCGTTACCTTTCTCCGGTACTGTTCAGGCACGCTTTTCTCCGGCAGGTGCTGGAAGGGGTTCTCCCGTTCTGCAGAAAGATCCCGGTATCCCGGCCGGACAGATCCCCGACAAGATTGGCGATAACAAGATCCGCAATTTTGTGATCCAGCTGCTGATCGAAGCACAGAATTCCCTGAATCAGGAAACCATCTTTGTGGAAAGCCTGAGACAGCTGGAGCTGCAGGTGCTCAGGGAAAAATACAACGCACTTACGGAGGAACTGAAGAAAGCGGATCCTTCGGAGGTGCCCGGGATCATGAAAAAACAGAATAGAGAACCTCTCAAGCGAGAAAACGGCTGAAGCTCCTTTATACCCCGGAAATATTCAAAGAGATCGATGCGTAAAAAAATCTTTCTTCCTCTGCTTTTCTGCGGCATCTTTCTGTTTGCAGAAGCGCCGCCTGTGAAGGGTATCCATCAGATCGAATGGGAGGCCCATCGCCGGGAAGCCGGAACACGTACGTTCCCCAAAAGCCTCCCCGCCGGTATCATTCCTTTGCAGCCCCGGAAGGCAAAGACCTCCGGGCTGTCAAGTGCGGTATTCGGATACCTGCCCTACTGGGAACGCACCACCGCACCTCCGTATTTTCGTTATGAACTCCTGTCGCATATCGCGCTTTTCGATTTCTCTGTATCAACGGACGGAAAGATCAGCGCGTTCCCGCCCGGCTGGCCGGGAGACTGGACAGCTACCATGAATAACGCCCACGCGAACGGCGTCAAGGTGATCATGTGTGTCGTTGAATTTAATAACGACGATATCCATGCGCTCTTGAACAGCAGCACGGCGTCACAGACTTTTTATGAAGAGGTCGCATCCGTCATCAGAGACTATCATCTGGACGGCGTGAATATCGATTTCGAGGGACTGCACACCGCGGACCGCGGGGATCCGGTCAATCATTTCATGCAGGGGCTGCGTGACCACCTGCACACGAATATCGGTCCGGAACAGGAGATCTCCTTTGCGGGACCCGCGGTGAACTGGAGCGGCTGGGACCTTCCGGGACTGGCGGAAGCTGTGATTACCTTTTCATCATGGGCTACAATTACTGGTGGAGCGGTTCCCCCACCACCGGCCCCTGCGCGCCCGTTGAAGGTTCAACTTACAATTTGGTACAGACCCTTGTGAACAGCGACCGCGGCTACGGAAGCTGCGACCGCGCCAAACTGATACTGGGGCTCCCCTATTACGGCCTTTACTGGGAGGTCGCAGAGAACGAAAAGACAAGGAGAACGCCGCGACCCTCTCCAGCGGGAATTCGATCTTCTACGCCTCCGCCAAAGCAAGATTTGAAACTTACGGAACGGTCTGGTCCGACCGTTATGAAGACAGCTGGACCCGGTACAAAAGCAACGGCGAATGGTATCAGGTCTGGTGCAGCAACGCCACGGCCATGGACGCCAAAGAGAAACTGGTCTTCTCACACAACCTGATGGGGACCGGCATGTGGGCGCTGGGGTATGACGATGCACATCCCGAGCTCTGGCAGCTTTTGCAGAACAATTTTTATCATCCGCCCGATACCCTGATGCTGGATAACTTTGAAGGAAGCTGCGGTCACTTTTACCGGCCTCCCGCCTACAGCGGTTCAACGCAGGGGATCGCGGAAAGCTCTTCTGCAGATACTTCACGCGAGAGCGCCGGCGAGGGGGAATATGCATTAAGGATTTATCTGGGGAGATGGACAGCGATCCGGAGGCTGATGGAAAGTGCGCCTGCTTTCCGGGAGCGGCTCGCCGCAAAACAATATCCCCCTGCCGCATGACCAGGAACTCGCGTTTTTCCTTAAAGACCGCCCAACCCGGTGCGGAAGTCGCCGTTCTGATCGATGATAAGGAAGGAGAGCTGGAGGCGTCCGCGCC
This sequence comes from Fidelibacterota bacterium, assembly GCA_034520235.1. Lineage (GTDB taxonomy): Bacteria > Fidelibacterota > Fidelibacteria > Fidelibacterales > Fidelibacteraceae > M50B103. The sequence continues at coordinate 457,413 of JAXHNS010000001.1, read as the reverse complement.
GCCCGGCGCTGATCGGGACAATGCCTGGCACTGACAACGCCTTTGACCTGCGTCCCGCCGCGGTATTACTCGGTCAAATTTATTCGGGAGGGAACGGAAGCATTGATGCAGACCGTCCCCGCCTTGACGGCCTGCTCTTCGTTTCGCCAACCCGCGTGGAAAACAGGATCTATTCTGCTTGATGCCGTCCGGGGCGTGCAGCGCAGCGATACCCTCCTGTTTACCGTCAGCGGATATGTCCGCCAGAACGAAGCGGGGATCCCCGGGGTGCTGATCGCCGATACGCTGACCGATTCCGCGGGCTATTTCGAACGGCAGTATCCTTACAACACCTCACTGGTCCTGCACCCGCAGAGAGAGGCATGGAATTTTTCACCGTCGCAATACGCCATCCCCCGGGTGAACCGGGACACCTGTCTGTATTTCAATGCGTGGGGAACGGAGATCGCCTTTCAGGCGGAGAACTTCCGCTTGCTCCCGAATTACCCCAATCCCTTTAACGGCCGCACCACCCTGCGTTTTCAATTGCCGCAGCGGGGAACGGTGAGCATTTCCCTCCATGCGCTGAACGGTAAATATCTCTGCACCCTCGTGGATGAAGCCTTCCCCAAAGGTGAGCATGCGGTAATCTGGAACGCGGACGGCATGGCAAGCGGCATGTATTTCGCGCTGATGCGCATCAACGGGGGAGATCCGCGGACTCCCGCAAGCTGCTGCTCTGTCCGCCGCGGCGGCGCTGTATCACCGGACGAAAACGACCGTACGCTCTTCAGAAACGGAAATGGAAGTGAATGCCCCGAGGGCATTGTCGATATTGACGCGGAAATCATTGATCGCGGGATAGCGGATAATGCCCGTCAGCATATCCATTTGCCGCAGTTCCTGGTAATCCAGGAAAGAGGCGGAATACGCGACCACGCTCGCTTGCAGCTCCAGGGAATCGATCCTCGTGTACGTGGAATCGTTGACCCAGGTCGAATCGTGGAGCGCACGATAGAAAGGGTCCGGATTGAAGACCGGATCGTAACGGGCGGTATCATATTTCCAGAACGTGTTACGAACCTCGTTATCCTCAAAAACGTAATAATGATCATACCATGCCGACCGGTAATGACGCCGGAAGATCACACGGTAGGCGGCACCGATATCACTCCAGCTTATGCTGTCCGACGGATCGGAGAGAAATGACCATCCGTTCCCCGTGATCCCAGGAAACCGGCGAGAGGGCGGTTTCACTCGCACTTGCCGGCTCGAAATTATCCGTCTCAACGTAAAGATCGTAGCTGCTGCCGCTCTCGATCTGAACATTCGTATCCCGGGGAACGTACACTCCCTGGGTTTTCTCAAAAAAGACGATGGAATCGTTTCCCCTGATGAACCAGACATCCGCATCATTCACGGCATAGGACGTCGAGTTAGAAGTCTCATAGCGTAATTGATCCCCGGAAGAAGGGAAATAGAATTCATGGTAAAGGACACTGTCGATCTCATAGCGGTCCGGTCTCCGTAGGCGGTGGTGCGAAAGACATGCACATAATTCAGTCCGGGGTCCGCCGTGACATTCGCAAAAATATTCAGATAGGGTTCATGGTAGATCGGCACTTCCTCCAGGTCTTCACACCCCGCGGTGAAGAACAGAGCAAAAATCATGAGCAGGTAAACCGGTAAATACTTCATCAGAATGCAAACTCCACGCCGAAGGTCGGCAGTATCGGGAACATGTTGACCGGACGCCGGTAAACGGTCGACGTGTGGGTTTTTTATCAAATTCCGCATTGTATGTTCCATAGAGATACAGGAAGACATTGTCATGATTGGTGACATTGATGATATGGAAATAGAATGTTGCGTCCTTTCACCTTGGGGTTACCGCCAGCGTCCAGCGGAAATATGGCGGTAAAGTGATCGTGCGCGTTCGCGGGAGATCTGCATGCGCTATCGTCGCCAGTAATCGGGGGGGGGGGGACAAAGAAATTTCTGAGACCTGTGAGAATACGGTTTCCCTACTCCAGACCACCGAACTGCTGAAGTACCAGCGTTTGCTGATGTCGTACTGGGCGACGAGATTCATATTTGCGGCGTACGGTCGTACTTCGGCGGATACCAGCCGCTCACCGCATTTTTCCGTTTCCGGGTGTGCATGAAGGAATATCCCAGCCAGCCGGTAAGGTTCCTCGAGGTTTTCTTCACCAGGAATTCGATGCCCCAGGAATATCCTTCGGCATCCACGAAAGAAAGCAGCTCGCCGCCTCCGATATTCTCATCCATGGTCACCAGATGTTCATATTTCTTATAATATCCTTCAAAGGTGACTGAATGTCATTATACCAGTATTCAACGCCAGCATTGTAGTGGGTCGCCTTGCTGGGTTCCTGGTCCTTTTGCGTCGGGAACCAAAGGTCGATAAAACGCACCATTTCATTCTCGTAAATTGGCCGTCTGCAGGAACTGATGCACCGTTCCTCCCGCAAGGGTCAGTGCGATATTTTCCGTGGCAAGATATTTTGTTTTCATCCCCGAGGTCCGGATACCAGCGGGACGTGTTCGCATAACGGGTAAAACGGATGCCTGGCTGAAAAATGAAGCGCGGCGAAGGCCGGTACTTGTCTTCAAGATAAAAAGCCCCATTCCCGGGAGCGGTTCGTGCTGTCAAGCAGGGACAGTTCATTTAAGCCGGCGCCGAGATCAAAATCGATATCCTTGTGGAACGCGCCGAATTTCAGGCTGTGGTCCCTGTGCGGGAGCCAGGTCATGTCGATCCCTTCCGACCAGTCGGCAATGTAATCATAGATCTTGACCTGCTGATTGTTCTTCACCACGATGGACTCTTCATCGTCATAGAATTCGTCCTTGATGAGAAAATCCACGTCAAAATGAAAGCGGCTGTGCGCCACATAGAATTTCGCAATAAGGTCGGGCGGGTCAGCCAGCGGTGCTTCAGGCTGGTGGTGTTGTTTCCCCAGGTCCAGTCAAAGCCGACACTCAGGTCGCATCCGGTATCCGGTTTCCCTTCCCGGCTTTCCTCTTTATACCACAATACGTCATTCCCGTAAAATCCGTGAGGGCTGTGCGCGTTTTTCATTGATATCCACATTCACCTTCGCCTGAAAATCGTAAAATAATACGAAAACCTATGCCGACCGGGTCATCGGCCACAAGATCCATCCCCTGACCACGCCTTCCCATATCGCATCGAAATACGTGCGCCTTCCCGATATCATGAAGGAACCCCGGGGGACCGGCCCCTCAAACAGGAGTTTCGTCGAAAGCAGGGACACGTTGCCGCTGCTGGTGAAATTCCCTGGAATTTCCCTCCCGGTTCTGAATGTCCAGTACGGAACTCATGCGCCCGCCGTATTCCGCGGAAAAACCGCCCGCAATGAATTCCGCTTCCTTGATGGCATCGGTGTTGAAGGTGGAGAATATCCACGCCAAACTGATACGGATTGTAGACGGTGATCCCGTCCAGCAGGATCAGGTTCTGGTCCGGCGATCCGCCGCGCACATACAGGGCACTGATGAGAAAGTCCGCCCCCGGGTGCTCACCGACTGGCAAGCATCTGGAACGCGCGGAAGATCTGGCTGAAACCAGCACCGGTACCGCTCCGCCGCTGCAGTCTGATTCATGGTGATGATGATCTTGATCTCTTGTTTGAATTTTTCGCGTTCGGCCGTTACCACGACCTCTTCCAGCTGAATGTCCTCGGGAAGCAGTTCAAAGTTTTCCCTTACCCGGGCTCCCGAAGTTACGGTGACCTGCCGTTTTCGATCCCGTAACCGATCACGGAAACAACCAGGGTATAGGTCCCCCCGGGGACGTCAAGAATGATATAGTACCCGTCGGCGTTGGAAACCGCGCCCAGGCGGGTGTCCTCCAGGAATACATTTGCATAATGGATCGGCTCTCCGTCGCTGCGGTTGCTGACAAATCCGGAAACCGTTCCGGGAGCGGCGGAAGCGGTGACAGCAACAGGATGCAGATCATCCCGTACATTAAGATCTTTTTCACATTCAACCCCGTTAACGGTGAAAACTAATATAATGAAAACGTTGTAAAAGGAAGCATTTTAATTACTTTACTCTGATTTTGTTAGGGAAAAACATGAAAACTTTTGTCTCTCTCATTGCGCTTATCGTCCCGCTTTGCCTGACGCTTTCCTGTGTACAGCCGCCGGAGGGAGGATCTCCGCCCGTCGAAGTGCGGGCGCTGGAACTTCTTGCCATCGTGACCACGTAACGGCTATTTTTGCACAAAAGACCGCTTACCGCAACGATTCATACGAGAATGAGGATTCGCTGTTACTATTCATGTGGATACCTCGGGAAATATGCTGGAAAAATATGTGCTGCCGCTGGCATTCAGTCCGCATATTCAAACGCATTACCGCCTGCCGAACGGCAACCTTCTTCTCTACGGGCATCTGGACCCCCGTTATTATACTTCCTCGCTGTGGGAGATCGACGATCATGCCCGGACCGTCCGCGAATGGCAGTTCTCAGATTATACAAGCTGCGTCATTCCGGCCCGGAACGGAGATCTTTTTCTTTTCGGAAGCAAACACGGAGGAAGAACAGGTAGAGGCTGCTCCCGTATTCCAGGATCAGCGCGGAGCAGGGACGCCCTTTCTGGACCCGGACCCTGCCCGTGCTTCAAGACAAATACTTCAGCAGCGGCATCCCCGCATCCGGGAACGGGATTCCTATTCGCCCTGGCGACGGCCCGCGCGTTACGGCCAGACCACCGATATGTACGCAGCACGTTTTGATGCGGACGGCGATACGCTCTGGACGGGGGTTTACGGTGGGGAACAATATGACAGATTATATCTGGCGGAAGCACTTTCCGACGCTTCTTTCCTGATGGCGGGAGAACTGAACGTTACGGACACCACGAATTCGGACCCGGGGTTTGACCCCGCCGGCGGATCTATCTTATCAAGGTCACGGAAGACGGGGAGACGGAATGGAAACGGCCTTTCGGCACGACCCTGGCCGGGAAACGCCGGAAGCCCTGCGGGAAATGCTCCGACGGGAATTACCTTCTTCTGGGTACCCGGGGGCAAAGTTATGTTTATCTCTATGACGAAACGGTGGGCTGGATCAGCAAGATCGATGAGAACGGGAATATCCTCTGGCAGACGGAATTCAACTCCAGGGCCCTTACCGGCGTGCAGGAACTGCGATCCGGAGCATTCCTGCTCCTCGGCTCGTCGCTCGAAAGCGATTATCAATACGGCCCGGAACTGTATCTGACAAAACTTTCCGCTTCGGGAACCGTGATCCGGGATGAGGCATTGACACCATAACGTACTGAGGAACCTTATGATATATTTTATTGCCACGATCATCGTTTTAAGCATTCTTGTCTTCGTTCACGAACTCGGCCATTTCCTTGCCGCAAAATCGGTGGGTATCCGCGTGGAGACCTTTTCGCTCGGTTTCCCCCCGACGATCTTCAAGCGCAAAAAGGGCGAAACGGAATATGCGATCGGCGCGATCCCTTTCGGCGGCTATGTCCGCATGTCCGGCATGATCGACGAGAGCATGGATAAATCCTATGAGGGCACGGAACCCAGGCCCTGGGAGTACCGTGCAAAACCCACCTGGCAGAAGATTTTTGTCACGCTTGCGGGGATCCTCATGAACCTGCTGCTGGCAGTGGCGATCTTTTCGGTCATGGCGGGGATACAGGGGATCGCCGTTACCAGTACCGAGCCGGTCCTGGACACGGTGCACGAGAACACACCCTGCCGCCGAAGCCGGCCTTCGCTCCGGCGACCGCATTCTCTCCGCCTTGACGGAAACCGTGTAGAGAGTTGCGGAAAAGATGGCCGCCGTGTATCCGTGCTTTCCGCCGAACAACGCTTAAGAAGTGGTCTTCCTGCGTAACGGCCAGGGAACAGAACGTCACGTTAACCCCGGTACTGCAAAAGACCGTTGAAGACGGCGATCTCAAAGAGGTCGGCATGATGGGAGTTTCTCCCGAGGTCAGCATGAAAAAGGCGGGGGTTTTCGGGTCCGTTGGCCAGGGGTTCAAGACCACGGGCTACTGGCTGAAAATGACCCTGGGCTCCCTTAAGCTGCTGGTTACCGGACAGGAAAGTTTTAAAAATGTCGGCAGGCGTCGATCTTCATCGGCCAGCTTGCAGGAGAATCCGCGAAGGCCGGCATCCTTCCCCTTCATCGGCCTTATCGGCATTCTGAGCGTGAATCTCGCCCTGCTCAACATCCTTCCCATTCCCGGCCTGGACGGAGGACATATCATCATTGCGGGCATTGAAGGCATCATGGGCCGCGAAATGAAGATCCGCACCAAAATGGCGATCCAGCAACTGGGCATGTTCCTGCTCTTCGGACTTCTGATCCTTGCCATTGTGAATGATGTCTTCCGCTTGTTCCAGTAAATCCTTCCCGCAAGGCATATCGATGCTTCCAGTATTTTTCTTCCCGGAAGCTTCACCGCTTTCCCTCCGTTATCCTGAGGACATTCCCGGCCGAATACCCCCACGGTTCCGTAAAGGCACGGGATCCTGCGTTTTTCGTCATTCCGCATCGTGTTTTTCGTTTTTCTTCTTTTATCAATCATCGGATAAATACGGATCATAGCCATTGATCTTTCTTGCTGCGATTTGATCATTGATTCTTTTTCGTTCTTACATATGCTTTATCAACGCTTATAAGATCATGCCGCAGGGATCCCGCACTGACAATTTTCCTTTTTTGTCCGTATTCTTTTTCGTAAATTATTTTGTATAAAATAAACAATGATAACCGTTCATTCCGTATTGCAGGACATATTGTTTTAAGGAGAAAATATGGCAAGCAAACACTTTGTTTTTATTCGTCCGGATGACTGCAAGGGCTGCGGGCTTTGCATTGATGCCTGTCCGGTCAGTGTACTCAAATTTTCCCGCAAACTGAACGTGATGGGGTACCGGCCGGCTCACTATAAAGGCGAGGGCTGCACAGCCTGCGGATCATGCTATTACACCTGCCCCGAACCCGGCGCCATCACCGTGATCCGGAATGTCGAGGGGCTTGAGACTGCCTATTGCCCGCGTTGCAAAAAAGAAGTAAAGGTCATTCCCGATTACCGGGACAGCGGCACGCTGACCTGCATTGAATGTTTAAATCCCGTGAACGCATAAGACAAAGAGGTATATATGTCAAAAGTACTGATAAAAGGCAATGAGGCAGTGGTGCGCGGTGCACTGCTGGCGGGCTGCAAAAACTTCTTCGGCTATCCGATAACCCCGGCCAGTGAGATCGCCGAGGCGGCGGCCTATTACTTTCCTTTGCTGGGAGGCAACTTCCTGCAGGCCGAAAGTGAGATCGGCGCCATCAATATGGTCTGACGGGGCCGCAAGTTCCGAAAAACGCTGTATGACGGCCAGCTCAAGCCCCGGCATCAGCCTGAAGCAGGAAGGGATCTCCTATATGGCCGGCGCCGAACTTCCCTGTGTGATCATTGACATCATGCGCGGCGGTCCCGGCCTGGGGAACATCGCCCCCGAGCAGGCGGACTACAATCAGATCATCAAGGGCGGCGGACACGGAAATTACAACCTGATCACCCTTGCTCCGAACAGCGCGCAGGAAATGTGTGACCTGACAATGCTTGCCTTTGAACTCTCCGACAAATACCGGAATCCCGCGGTGGTGCTTGCGGACGGCATTATCGGCCAGATGATGGAACCTGTGGAATTCCCCGATCCCGTCAAACACATCCCGGAACGCCCCTGGGCGCTGAAAGGCACCGAAGATTCGCATCATCTCATTTGTTCAATAGAACTTGATCCGGACAACCTGGAGGCGCACAACCAGAAACTTCAGAAAAAATATGAAACCATACGGGAAAACGAGATCCGCTACGAATCACACCGCTGCGAGGACGCCGAACATATTTTCATCGGTTACGGGATCGTCAGCCGGATACTGCATTCGGTAGTGGATGTTCTGCGCGCCGACGGCATCAAGGCGGGATTCTTCCGGCCCATTACCCTGTTCCCTTTCCCGGCACCTCAGTTCAGGGAGCTGGCCGATGACAAGAACGTGAGATCCTTTTTTGTCTGTGAACTGAGCGCCGGACAGATGGTGGACGATGTTCGCCTGGCGGTCAACGGTAAAAAGCCGGTGAACCTGCACACGCGTATGGGCGGAAACGTCCCTGCGGTAAAGGAGATCGTCAATAAATTCAAAGCAAGCATATAGAGGCATCCTATGAAAACAACGATATTGCAAAAACCCGCAAGCTTTTATGACGAATTTGAGCGCAAGGGCGGTACACAGCTGAGAAACACCCATTACTGTCCCGGCTGCGGTCACGGCATCCTGCACAAACTGATCGCGGAAGCCATCAGTGATTTTGACATTCAGGACAGAACCGTCCTGATCTCCCCGGTCGGATGCTCGGTATTCGCTTACTATTACTTTGATGTGGGAAACATCCAGTCCGCACACGGCAGGGGTCCCGCCGTCGGTACCGGTTACAAACGCTCAAACCCGGATTCCATTATGATCTCCTACCAGGGGGACGGCGACCTTGCGGCGATCGGAGCGAACGAGATCCTGCAGGCGGCCAACCGCGGTGAGCAGATGACGGTCTTTTTCGTGAACAATGCCATCTACGGCATGACCGGCGGTCAGATGGCCCCCACCACCCTTATCGGGCAGAAAAGCAGCACAACCCCGCGCGGAAGGTCTTCGCAGAACGAGGGTTTCCCGCTGAAAATGTCCGAGATCATCGCGACCCTGGAAGCTCCCGTTTACGTGGAACGCGTGATGCTGACCGATACAAAGCATATTGCCCGCGCACGCAAGGCGGTGCGCAAGGCTTTGAAGATCCAGATCGATAAAAAAGGTTTCTCCTTTGTGGAAGTCCTGTCCACCTGCCCCACCGGCTGGAAGACAAATCCGGCCGAGGCCAAGAAATGGATCACCAATTCCCTTTCAAAATACTTTCGAACCCGGTCTTAAGAAGGACGATTCCGAAAACCGTCAGCCCGTCATGACCCTGCATCCGGAACCCCATCTCAAGGAATATCACGATCTTCTGGACATTAAAAGCATGATGGACGAGATCAAAGGCGTGAAACTCCCGGAGATCAAAAAGATCACAGACGAGATAAAGATCGCCGGATTCGGCGGCCAGGGCGTTCTGAGCATGGGCTATGCACTGGCCAATATCGCGATGGGACACCGCTATCAGGTAAGCTGGCTGCCGAGTTACGGTTCCCGAGATGCGCGGCGGCACCGCCAACTGCAGCGTGAAGATCTCCGATGAACGCATCGGATCACCCATCATTGACGATCCCACGGTGCTGGTTGCCATGAACAAGCCTTCGCTGAAACGTTTTGAAAATGACGTCGTTCCCGGCGGGATCATCCTCTACGACAGCGGGCTCATCGATACGGAACCGGAACGTGATGATGTGAAGATCATCGGCATTAAAGCGACGGAAGAGGCCGACAGGCTGGGTTCCACCAAGGCCGCGAACATGATCATGCTGGGCGCGTACGCCAAACTTCGCGGATACCTTTCGGAGGAATATATCCGCCGGGCCCTGCCCCTTATCATCCGGCACAAGCAATTCCATGAACTGAATGAAAAAGCCTTCAGGCTCGGAATGAAGCTGGCGAAATAGCTGCCGGCACCGGTCATAAAAGCGCTCGGGACCGGATATCCGGAGCGCTTTTTATATTCGGATCCGGGCTTTTCAGATCCCTTCTGCATACCGCTTCCGGAACATATGGAGTTCCTTATATGGATCACAACACCGTCAAACACCGCAGGATCCGTTCTATTGACGTCTTCAGGGGAGTGACTATCCTGCTGATGATCTTTGTGAACGATGTGGCCGGCGTCCGCAACATCCCCGCCTGGCTCAAGCACGCACCGGAAGGCTCTCCGGGCATGACTGCGGTGGATATCGTCTTTCCTGCTTTCCTCTTTATCGTTGGCCTGGCCATTCCCTTTGCCCTTGCGCGGCGAAAAAATAAATATCCCGGAAGGTCCCTGTGGCCGCATGTCCTTCTGCGTACCGGAAGCCTGCTGCTGATCGGCCTGCTCATGCTAAACGGTCCCGCCGTCACGTCCATGCACAAGGCCTGGTGGAATGTGCTGATGTATGCCGCCGTCATCCTGTTCTGGACCGGCTACCCCGGAGGCGAAAACCGGAAACCCTTTCACAACGTTTTAAAATGGAGCGGGCTTGCCTTGCTGCTGTTCCTGCTCATTGTGTACCGCAGAGGCAGCGGGGACGACCTTACATGGATAAAAACCGGCTGGTGGGGCATCCTCGGTGAGATCGGTTTTGCATATTTCCTTTCCACGGCGGCCTTTCTTTTGCTGGAAAAACGTCCGCATCTTCTTCTGACCGTACCGGCTTTTTGTGTGCTTCTCTATATTGCCGACCGTTCGGGACAGCTGGATTTCCTCGGCGGGATCCGGGATATCTTTTATATCGGCAGTCATTTCGGAATGCATACGCTGATCACGGTAAGCGGTCTGATCTGCGGACGCTGGATATATTCGCTGAGGGACCGTAATCACCGGCAATTAATGATCAATATGGGAGTGCTTGCACTTTCCCTGGCACTGGGCGGATATTTCCTGTGCGGACTTTACGGTATTGACAAGATCGCCGCAACGCCTTCCTGGGCGATGTACAGCACGTCGGTATGTATCCTGTTTTTCATGCTGATCTACGGATTCATGGATACCGGCGGCAAAAGCTCCGGATACGCTTTTTTCCGTCCCGTTGCGGTCAACCCCCTGCTGGCATACCTGCTGCACGTGATGTTTATCTACGTGTTTCAGCTGATCGGTATTTCCGCTTTTTATTCGGGGGAACTCGGGGCCGGGATCGTGGGTATCCTGCGCTCCCTCCTGTATACGCTGTTTATTTATTATGTGACCCGCCTGCTGACCAATGCAGGCGCGCGCCTGAAACTATAGGTCCTTTGGGAAGGCCCGCGATCTTCGCTTCTATATTTTGAACAGCATTTCCGCATAGCCCGGAAAGGGCCAGTCTTCGGCCGCGCAGATCTTCTCCAGTTCGTCCCCGGCATCCCGGAGAGCTTCCATTTTCTCCGTGATCTCATCACCGACAAAACGTGCGCGCCGCTGATAGTCTTCGATCTCTTCCGCCTTGCCCACTTCCGCTTTCAGCTCTCCGATCCGGGCATTGAAACATGTCAGTTTCTGGATGCTTTCATCGAGAAGTTCCCGGTGAAGCGTGGTCTCCGCTTTCAGTTCCTGCAGGCTCACAGCCGTGCGTGCGAGTTTTTCCTGATAACGGAGAAAGGCCGGGCGGATCTCCCTTTCGGCCATGCTGATCATCGTATTGGCCTCGATCATGTTCTTCATGATATAATTTTCCAGATAGATCCGGCAGCGGGCAAGAAGTTCGTTCCGGTTGAGCACGTGCTGCCTTTCAAATACCCTCACATTCTTTTCCGCCATGAGCTCGGGAAAGACATCGACGCTTTTCCGGTAACAGGGCAGCCCCCGGCGGGCCGCCTCTTCCAGCCAGGTGCCGGAATAACCGTCCCCGTTAAAAATAATGCGCTTGTGCTTTTTATAAATATCACAGATGATCCGGGTCACGGCTTCTTCCGTATTCTCTTCTCTTTCCAGCTGACCGGCAATGTTCTGAAGCTCGTCGGCAATGATCGTGTTCAGGATCATATTCGGGCGGGCCAGGGATGCCTGCGACGAAACCATGCGGAACTCAAATTTATTCAGGGTAAAGGCAAAGGGCGATGTGCGGTTGCGGTCGGTATCGTCTTTGGGGATCTCGGGAAGTGCGGATACGCCCAGTTTGAAGACCTCTTTTTTGCGCTCGCCGTTCGGTTTTCCGCTGGCAATGTTCTCCAGGACCCGGGTCAGTGTTTTTCCCAGGAAAATGGAAATAACGGACGGCGGCGCTTCATTGCCGCCCAGGCGGTGGTCGTTTCCCGGCGTGGATGCCGCCAGCCGCAAAAGGTCCGCATGCTCATCCACGGCCTTGATCACCGCGGAAAGGAAAAGCAAAAACCGTGTGTTCTCTTTCCGGTTGTTGCCGGGGCTCAGCAGATTGATCCCGTCATCGGTACTTACGGACCAGTTGTTATGCTTGCCGGAACCGTTGATGCGGGCAAAGGGTTTTTCATGCAGAAGGCAGACCAGCTTGTGCTGCCGCGCGACCCGGCGCATGGTCTCCATGACAAGGTGGTTCTGGTCGATGATCACGTTGCAGTCCCCGTAGATCACCGCCATTTCATACTGATTGGGGGCCACTTCGTTATGTTTTGTCTTTGCGGAGACCCCGAGTTTCCAGAGCTCCATGTCCAGATCGTTCATGAAACGGGAGACCCGCTCTTTAATACTTCCGAAATAATGATCGTCCAGCTCGTGACCCTTGGATGCCGGCGCTCCGAAAAGCGTTCTTCCCGTCATCTGAAGATCAAGACGCTGATTGTAATAGGCTTCATCGATCAGAAAATATTCCTGCTCAGGTCCGACACAGGGAAAGGCATACTGTGATGTGGTATTCCCCAGGAGCCGGAGAACCCGTATTACCTTCCCGGACAACGCTTCTATGGAACGAAGCAGGGGCGTCTTTTTATCCAGGGCCTCACCGTTATAGGAATAGAAGGCCGTGGGAATATACAGGGTCTTTCCGTTCTGGTCATCCTTGATAAACGCCGGTGAGGTCACATCCCATACGGTATAGCCCCGCGCTTCAAAGGTCGCGCGGAGACCGCCGCTGGGGAAGGAAGAGGCATCCGGTTCCCCCTGCACCAGTTCCTTTCCAGAAAATTCCATAATGATCCCGCCGTCCCCGTTGGGGGAGATGAAGGATTCATGCTTTTCCGCCGTAATGCCGGTGAGAGGCTGAAACCAGTGTGTATAATGGGTGGCGCCTTTTTCGATCGCCCAGTCTTTCATGGCGTTGGCAACGATCTCTGCGATATTCGCGTCCAGCTTCCGGTGCCCCCGGATGATCTCTTTCAACTGTTCGTACACATTTCGGGGCAAACGCTGCCGCATGACCGTATCGCCAAAAACATTCATCCCAAATACATTAATAATATCAGCGTCCGCGTTCTTCATGGCATCCCCTTTTATGTCGTGATCAAAAATCTGAGTGAAATTAAAACGCAATCTATTGAATAACAACTTATATTTTTTAAAAGTGGATTACGGATTGTATTGCTATCGCAATTATTGATTTTTAATGACTGATCATAAACAATGTTATAATATTACTGATCTTTATTCAACCTGACCGTAAAGTACCTGTCGATCTTGCGCGAGAGGCGTTTTGCCAGGAATCTTCCCAACAGCCCGCCGGCCAGCAGGCCGGCGATCCCGCAGGCAAACTGGATCAGTTCCGCGCGAACGGGACCCGGAGTGATCAATGTGCCGAGCAGAATGCCGGCAATGAAGAAAAGCAGGGGTATTCCGTAGGCCAGCAGTGGAGGTTTTCATGAGGATACCGCGGTTCTCCTCCACGTTCACCGGGTCGCCCACGCCGATCCCGTCACGGTCATTCAGCACGATCTGATTCCCGTCGCAATCCCTCTTCTTGCAGAATGCGCGGATCGCGCAGGTCTCGCAGACGCCCGCGTCCTCCTCGATCCGGATGGTCATTTTCCCGTTTTGCTTTGCTTCGACAATGCCGTTCGTCAGCATAGCTTCTCCCTTTGTTCACCGGAATGTAATACTTTTCACGGAAAAAACGAAACCCCAATTTCGCGGATTACGCCCCGTTCCCGCTTACTGCAGGTTGATGAATTCATAGGAAAGGTGTCGGCCCCGGCCGTCAGGATCAGGTAACCGGCATTTCTGTCGCCGTCCTTCAGAGCGTCCAGGATCAGGAATTCCGTATTCCCCAGTGATGCGGTATTCTTCACATGATCATGTCCCGCGATGACCATGTTGACCTCATGCCGCAGGCAGAGTTCGTTAAGCAACTGCAGTTCCTCCACATAGGGATTCGTGGCCGTCATCCTCCGGATGCGGAAAAAGTTGCTGTGCGAAAAGAGGATGCAGTAGCGGTACGCCGGCCGCTGCGTTTCCAGCAGTGTTTTCAGCCAGGCGATCTGCTTCCGGCCCAGGGTGCCGGCCCCGGAATCCAGACAAACATACAGATCGGAATCGTTCGGCGTATGCACAGTGAACAGGTAGATGCTGCTGCCGAAGAGTTCATAATACTGTTCCCAGCCGTGGAAATAGAGGTCGTGATTCCCCGCCAGCGGAAAGGTGTATAAACTGTCTTCCGGCGGAAGCTGGCGGTAGAAGGTATAAAAGTCCGCGTCATTGCCGGTCGTAAGATCCCCCGCCATCACCGCCCCGGCCGCTCCCGTCTCGGCCGCCTCGTCGAGAAAGAGATTCAGATTGACGGTATCGCCCGTGTGCGTATCGCCCATGACAAAGAGCGTGTAGCCGTCTTGCGGGACATGGACAGACGTATAGGGATGTTCGGCGTTCCAAGCCATAGATTGTTCAAAGCGCTCGTCCACCGTCTCGTAAGGCAGGACAAAGCCGCGGAATTCAAACACGTCGCAGGCGCTGAAAAACAGCAATACGGCGAACAAAGCGGTGAATTTCTTCATCATAGCTCCCATCGCAGTCCCGTCCTGAAGAAAAAGCCGAAATAATTGGCGCTGATATTGAACACTCCGGCCTGTTTATAGCAGGCTTCCGCAAAAAGCCGCAGGTCCGGCACGATCCGGGCGGACCCGCGGAGGTAAAGCATGGGATTCGTCTCCTGGTTCATCAGGAAACGGTCCATATTGCTCAGAAAAACCCCGGCATTCCAGGGGTCTTCCTCCGTTTTCAGCTGATAGCCGATATTGTAGATCAGGTTCCAGTTCTCGCGGATCACACTGCCTGCATCTTCGGGATAGTCCTGCACTGCCTGCCTCGTGAGCCTGTATGCACGGAATCCGTTCCCGAGCATCACATGAAAGTGCCGGTGATCGGTTCTGGCCAGTAACCCCCAGTTGTTCTCATACTGCAGGTCGGAATAGGGCTTGTGCAGAAAAAACGCGCCGATTTCAACAGGAAACTCCCGGATCTCCAGTCGCCGGGAAAGCCCCAGTTTCAGACCGCTGAAGCTACGCGGAACATTGCTGATGATGTCGAATTGCAGATCGCCGTGTATCGCGATTTTATTCAAACGGTATTCCGCTCCAACCCCCGCACGCACGTACATGCCTTCGGAGGCGTTATGCTCACCGCTCTCCACGTGGCCCGTAACCCCGATCTGCGCCGGCAGCTGCCGCGGGATAAGCAGAAGAAGGAAGCTGAAACAAAGGATCCTGATATATTTCATCATGCTTTCATTTCCGTATTTCCTGTTATATACCATGCGATTGATTTAGATCCCGGTAATATACTTTCTGTTTTGCTTCCCAGTATTTTTTATCTGCGTCCGTGATCTCCCGCAGCACCCGGCAGGGATTGCCCGCCGCGACCGCATGATCCGGAATATCCTTCGTCACCACCGACCCGGACCCGATCACCACATTACTGCCGACCGTCACCCCGGGATTGATCACCGCATTCCCCCCGATCCACACACTGTCCCCGATCCTCACCGGCTTCCCGTATTCCAGTCCCGCATTCCGTACCCCGGCATCGATGGGATGCGCCGCCGTATAGATTCCCACCCGCGGCCCGAACATCACATCATTGCCGATCGTCACCGCACACACATCGATCATAATACAATCGTAATTGGCGTAAAAATTATCCCCGACACGGATCTGCGACCCGTAGTCACAGCGGAACGGCGGCTCGATATAGACATTCTTTCCCGCCGCACCCAGCAGCTCCTCCAGGATCTCCCGGCGCTTCTCCGGCTCCGTTCCCTTCGTCTGATTGAACAAGCGCGTCAATCGCTTCGCCCGGGCACTCTCCTCCCGCAGCTCCGCATCCCGCGCACTGTACAGACGCCCCGAAAGCATGTTGTGTTTTTGTGACATAAGGTACTTAACTTTATTTTTACCGGCATTGCCACAATAACATACAGATTTATACGGTGATTTTCTATGGAAAAAGAAAATATGGAAATTTGCTTCGTTCTTATGGCCTTTCCCCCTTAAACCAAATAGATCAAGGAATAGGTTTTTAAACCATCCCACTCTGGTGGATTTTGCTATATAAGAGCGATTATCTAGCGAGTTCCAACCGTTTCCGCTCGCTTTTCTTGCGAGATAGGTTGGGAATGGTGTGAAGAAGTGAGGTGTTTGACGGTAAGATGACCGGTTTTTATATAAAAATCTTTCACTGAAGTACTTTTTGAAAGAGTAAAAGTTGCACGTAGTACTTGAATCTAGGTATATAGTCCCGTCCACCGGCCGGCGGACAGGATGACATCTAATGTATAGGCTGCTATACCCTACGCCGCTTCTTCGTCTGTGTCTTTCTTGTCTTCTTTCTTTTTGGCCTTTTTCTTTTTCAGGTGTTCGATGGCCTGGTTGGGGCAGACGGTGGCGCAGAGGCCGCAGTGTTTGCATTTTTCGTAGTCGATGACGGCGAGGTTGTCGATCACGTGGATCGCGTCGAAGGGACATTTTTTCTCGCAGAGGCCGCAGGCGATGCAGGAACGCGTGCAGACCTTCATGGCATAGCGGCCGATGTCATGGTTCTGACAGAGCACGCGGACTTTGTAGGAGATGGGGTGCAGGTGCATGAGGTCGCGCGGACAGACATCCACGCATTTCCCGCAGCCCGTGCATTTGTCGTTATCCACGACAGGCAAATGGTTTTCGGAGATCGTGATCGCGTCAAAGGGACAGGCCTCCGCGCAATCCCCGAGCCCGAGGCATCCGTATTCGCAGAGCTTTTTTCCGCCGGAGACGAGGGTGGCGGCGATGCAGGACTGCGCGCCATGTATTCGCCCTGATAGGCGATCTCCTTCAATCCGCCCTGGCAGAAACTGCGGGCGACTTTGCGTTCGCCGCGCTCCACCTCCACACCCATGATGCCGGCGACCTTTTCGGCGACGTCAGACCCGCCGACGGGACAGGCATCCACGGGGGCTTTCCCGTTGACAATGGCTTCCGCAAGGGCCGCACAGCCGGGATACCCGCATGCTCCGCAGTTGATATTGGGCAGGGCTTCCGTGACCTCTGTGACGCGCGGATCCTCTTCGACATGCAGTTTTTTATTGGCGATCGCAAGGCCGGCGGCAAAGATCAGTCCGAGCCCGCCCATGCTTCCGGCCGCGATAAGTATCGATTGAATATCCATAGTATTCCCTATATTAGTCCTGCAAAGCCCATAAACGCCAGCGCCAGGCTGCCGGCGATCACCATGGTGATGGCGGCGCCCTTAAAGGAACGGGGGACTTCCACCAGTTCCAGTTCTTCGCGGATTCCCGCCATGATCACGAGGGCGAGGGTAAAGCCCGCGCCGGCACCGACGGCATAGGCAAGCGTCTGTAGAAAGTTATATTCGTTCAGTATCGCGTATAAGGCCAGTCCCAGGATCGCGCAGTTCGTGGTGATGAGCGGCAGGAAGATTCCCAAGGCATCATAAAGCGGCTTGCTGACCTTGCGGATGAACATCTCCACCAGCTGGACCAGCGAGGCGATAACGAGAATAAACGACACGTATTCCAGGATCTTCAGATTGAAGGGCACCAGCACCAGATAATAGATCAGCCAGGTGACCATGGCGGCAATGACCATCACGAAGGTAACGGCAATGCCCATGCTGAAAGCGGAATCCATTTTTGGAAACGCCCACGAAGGGACAGATGCCCAGAAACTGGCTCAGGACGAAGTTGTTGATCAGCGCTGCGCTGATAAAGACCACAATTAAATTCATGTCTGCCTCCTCCTGTTG
Organism: Fidelibacterota bacterium; assembly: GCA_034520235.1. GTDB lineage: Bacteria > Fidelibacterota > Fidelibacteria > Fidelibacterales > Fidelibacteraceae > M50B103. The sequence goes on along the minus strand of JAXHNS010000001.1, from coordinate 439,571 downwards.
ATCCAGTTCGCCGCGGCGATCATGCAGCCCAGCGTCAGAAAAGCGCCCGGCGGCAGGCTCATGACCTTCCATGTGGAAAAGGAAGCCCACATGACGTCCATGCCGAACCAGGTCCCCGAACCCAGGACCTCGCGAACGGAGCTGAGCACCAGCAACGCCAGCGTAAAGCCTGCGCCCATGCCCAGGGCGTCAAGGAGGGCGCGCCCGAGTTTGTTCTTGGAAGCGAAAGCCTCCTGCCGTCCCAGGATCATGCAGTTCACGATGATCAGCGGGATAAAGGGGCCGAGGCTCTTGCTGATATCCGGCGTATACGCCGCAAGAAAACGGTCCGCGATCGTGACAAAGGTGGCGATGATCACAATGTAGGAAGCGATGCGCACCTGATTGGGGATCACGTTCCGCAGCAGGGATATCAGAAAACTTGAACACACCAGGACAAACGTCGCCGCCACCCCCATTGCCAGGCCGTTCTCCGCCGACACGGTGACGGCAAGGGTCGGACAGAGCCCCAGCAGCTGGACCAGCACCGGGTTCTCGTCCCAGAGTCCTTTGATAAATTCCTGTATTGCAGGTTTTTTGTTCATAGAATGCTCCAGATGTAAAGCAGGTCTTTTTCCTTATTCGTTCCAGGCCGCTTCGGCCTTTTTGATATGTTCATTCAAAATGTTCACCACCGCCTTTGAGGAGATGGTCGCTCCGGTGATCGCCCGGACCTCATGATCGTTTCCGGGCTCCTCGTTCTTCACATAGCTGATCTCCGGTTCCGTTCTCAGTCCGGTGAACTGGCCCATGAACCAGCCGGGATTCTCCTTATTGGCGGGATCTTCCTGTATCTTGGTCCCCAGTCCGGGCGTCTCCACCTGTTCCAGGATCACTGCTCCGGTAATCGTGTTAAAATCCGGTGTCACACCGACCATTAAGCGCAGTTCACTCTGGTAACCGCCTCCGGACGCCTCAAATGCCAGCGCGACAATTTCATTGTCCCGGTAGGCCGCGTAAAAACGGTAGTCACCTTTCGTAAGCTCTTGTACTCTGTCGTTATCCGGGAGTGCGGCACGGAGCGCACGGTTTTTCACTTCCTCCTGATGCGCCTTGATTTTCGGCGCGGTAAAATTGTCCAAAAGCGCCAAAACACCGCCGGAGAACAACGTGATAACAGTCAGGACAATGATGATCTTTGCAGAATTCGACATCGGTATTCCTCTACTTCTTTTGCGATTCTTCCTGGATCTCGCCGAAATATTTCGGCCGTGTCCAGCGGTTCAGCAGCGGTACCAGCCCGTTCATAAAGAGGATGGAATACATCACACCCTCGGGCAGGCCTCCCCAGATGCGGATCACCACCAGCATAACCCCCATCCCGATGCCGTAGATCCAGGTCCCCAGCGGAGTGACCGGAGAGGTGACCATGTCCGTTGCCATAAAGAAAGCTCCCAGGATCAGTCCGCCCGAGAGGATCATGAATAGCGGATCGGGATAGCGGGAAGGATCGATCAGCCACAGGGCGCCACTGAAAAGAAACACGGTCCCGATATAGCTCAGCGGGATACGCCAGTCCGCATATTTCAGGATCAGCAGGACAATGCCTCCCAATAGCAGGGCAAGGGCCGAGGTCTCACCGATACAGCCCCCGATGTTCCCGAAAAGCAGAGGCTTCAGATGCGTGCCGATTCCTTCGAACTTCCATAAACCCAGCGGGGTCGCACCCGAAACCGTGTCAACCGTTTTTGATGTGGCGATATCGAAATAAGCGTTCGAGCTTGCAAAAGCCGGCAGGGTCCAGGTCGTGATCTTGACGGGAAAACTCGCCTGTAAAAAGGCGCGGCCGATCAGGGCAGGATTGAAAATATTGGCCCCGAGCCCGCCGAAAACCTGTTTCCCGAAAACGATCGCGATCACGGCACCCAGGGCCGTCGCTGCGACGGGAAAGGTCGGCGGCAGGGTCATTGCCAGCAGCAATCCGGTAAGGATCGCACTGCCGTCATCAATGGTTACCCCGGTCTTCATGATCTTGTTGCAGGCGAATTCGGCAACCATGGCTGAAAAGACAGCCACCATAATTGTCACCATCGCGCGGGTGCCGAAAAAGAAAATGGAAGCGGCGACCGCCGGTAACAGGGCGATAATGACCGTATACATAATACGCGGCACGCTCTGCTTTCCTTTTGCATGCGGCGCGGGTGCCACAATGGTCATCCGTTCGGATTTAAAAAGTTTTGCACGCGGATTCTTTTTGGGTTTCGGCTTTGCTTTCGGCTTTTCGGCGGAAGTCCCCTTCTTTTCCTGCTTTTCTGCGGAAGCTTCCGTCTTCGCCGGATCCTGTTTTTCCTTTATGTCGTTCTTCTTCTCCGTCATGCTTTCTCCTTCGCCGTTTTCGCTTGATGTTCGCGGAGCCGCAGTTTCCCGACGCGTATCCACTGGACAAGCGGGATGTTTGCCGGACAAGCAAATGCACAACAGCCGCATTCAATGCAGTTCGAGACCCCGTAGTCTTCCAGTTCGCCGGTCATGTTCTCCTGGCTGAATTTCGACAGTCTGAGGGGAAGAAGGTTCATGGGGCAGGCAAGCACACAGGCTCCGCAGCGGATACAGGGAAAGGTCGTCAGTTCTTCCACCAGGTCTCCCGTCACCGCAACGATGCCGCTGCTGCCCTTTACCACGGGAGATTCAAGATGATACTGCGTCATTCCCATCATGGGACCGCCCATAAAGATCCGGTTCACATTGTCTTTTACGTTGCCGCAGACATTGAACAGTTCCTTAAAGGGGGTGCCGATGCGGGCCATCAGGTTCTTGGGCTGTTTCACACCGTCGCCGGTGACGGTAATGACACGCTGAATAAGCGGTTTTGCCTCCGTTACCGCCTCGGCAACCGCATAGGCCGTGGCAACATTGTTGACGACCACGCCCACATCCATCGGAAGTTTTCCGCAGGGCACCTTGCGCTTGAGCACGGAATAGATCAGCATCTTTTCGGCGCCCTGAGGATACTTGACTTTCAGGGGCACCATCTTAAAGGGATAGCCCAGTTCCACCACGCGCTTCTGCATTCTGGCAATGGCCCCGGGCTTGTTGTTCTCTATGCCGATGTAGCCCTTTTGCACATCCAGAATATGCATCATGATGGACATCCCGAGAAGGATCTTATCGGCCTCTTCCACCATCAGGCGGTCATCCGCTGTCAGGTAGGGTTCGCATTCCACTCCGTTCAGAATAAAGGAATCAATGGCCCTGTCATCCGGCGGGGCCAGTTTTACATGCGTGGGAAAGGTGGCCCCTCCAAGCCCGACAATACCCGCATCCCGTATTGTTTTCAGGAGTTTCTCCTTGGGAGTCCACTTCCAGTCGTCGATGGGTTCCAGGTATTCCCATTCCTCTTCACCGTCACGCTGTATATGGATCATGGTCTCCCGCATGCCGAGAGGATGATAATATTTGCTGATATCCTTTACCGTTCCGCTGATCGTGGCGTGGACGGGAGCGGAAACGTAGGCGGAATTGTCGGCGATGATCTGTCCCGTTTTTACACGGTCGCCCTTTTTCACCAGAGGCTCGCAGGGCGTTCCGATATGCTGCTGGACCGGAATATATACGTCATCGGGAGGGGGAAGTGTCTCAATGGCCTTATCCTGACTCAGATATTTGTAATCTTCCGGATGGAGGCCCTTCTTAAATGTTGATAATTTCAATGCTTATCTCCTGTTGGAAAAGAACATCATACTGTCCATTCTAACAATCATTTAATATAGTAAATTCACTCTGAAAATCCATTGACTTTTTTCGCCGGACCCAAGAAAGACCCGTATGGCAGGCGGTAACGGGAAACAGGGACGCCTGACAATACAGATACAAAAGGCGGTACAAGACCGCCTTTTCTTTCGTGTTCGCAGGATGCCCTGATTTCAGCAATGTCATCCGGTCAACATGCATGTGCTCACCTGCACTGATCTTGTAGAAAATACACACCCGAGCTCAGAAAGCCGGCGTCGAATTTCAGCTTGTACGATCCCGCCTCGAAAAAGCGGTCCGTCAGCACCGGCGGCACGCTGTCCGCGGATATTGAAGATCTCGATCTTCACCTGTTCGCTTGCGGGCAGGTCAAAATGCAGGGTGGTCACCGGATTGAAGGGGTTCGGATAGTTCGGATAGACCCTGAAGGTCTCCGGAATATCCGCAACCTGCGTATTGGGCGTGACGGTCAGGTCGAAATCGGCCGTGTCGGAAAGCTCGCCGACACCGTCATCCGTCGCGATCACCATAATGGTACTTACTCCCAGGTACGGTGCCTGCGGACGGACGCGCATTTTCCCGACAGGCGAGGAATGAGATGCGGATCCGTATGGCCGAGGTGTCGGGGAGGGCCTGCAGCGTGAGCTGATCGTTCGGATTGGGATCACTGCACGTCCGCCTGCATGTATATGGCTTCGTCGGTCATTGTCGTCGTGTCGGGAATGTCCCCGATCACCGGCGGCAGGTTCGGGTCCGGAAGTCCGTCAGCTTTTTCGACGAGACGCAGCTGGTCAACATAAGAGGTTACCGGTGCTTCGGGATTCTCCCCGGCGGGACGCAGATGGATGGAATCGAAATTATATTTGGTCCCGTCCAGGCTTCCACCGGTCATGCCTGACCATTCGCCGTATTGCAGAGGGTCATGATAATTCCACTCAAGCAGTTTCCAACCGGTCCAGTCCACCCTGTACCAGGGAGAGACCTCAAAGAGGTTCCCGCTGCTGCTGTTGTGTTCCCGCATGCAGAACCGGAATTCATATTCCTTTCCGCCTCCGAAAACATATATTTGCATGACCTTGGCGGTGTCCAGCCCGTCCGTCGCGTTCAGGTCCGCAGAATAAATGCGCGCGAACCAGTCCGTCGTATCCGGCACGCAGTAGATCCGCAATGCGCGCTCCATCGGGTAAAAATCCCGCAACATGGTTTTCGCTCACGATCGCCGTGGTCGAGGCGGCGTCATTGATACCGGAAGTGGAACCGCTATAGCCTGGACGCGACCAGCTGTATGTACCGGTGAACGCGTCGATCATCTCCCGGGCCGCATAATAGGAGCTGTCCGTATAAAAGCTGAGCGTGGCGGATTCCATCGCATTGCCGGTGGTGTCGCTGATGCCGGGGGCGATATCCAGGGTAATGATCTCATTGGAGGCCATCAGGGATCTCGGTTTTACATTGACGTAGGTCCGGTAGTCTTCGCCGTCATAGGCGGAATAATCCGGGTAGATGGTATTGCCCGCATAATAATAGGTGAATTTTTCCTCCAGGCTGCCGTGATCGAGCAGTTCGTTAAAGATCAGCGAGACCGGCGCATCGGGGTCCACTTCGATCTGTTCCTGTACGGGATAGTTCTCACTGATCAGAGGAGCCTCTTCATCCGCACCGGAGATAGTGAAACTGAAAGAGAACGCATCGCCTCCGGTCCCGTCACCGTTCCCGTCGATGTACATTCCCGCCTGATCCGCGACGGACTCACCGAGCGTTACCGTATATTGCGTTTCAAACTGCCAGGAAGCGCTCAGATACAGAACAAGATGATCTTCGCGCACCCAGTCCGGGTTTTCCCAGCGCAGATCAAGATTGCTGACTTCCGGATTTACGGAAAGATGAGCGGCAACACTTTCCGGAGCCATGCTCTTATTAAAATGCAGGATCACGACCTGGTTGTTCGGCACCTCAACCGCATTGTCGGCGGGAACATGCTCCGTGACCTGCGGCGGCACGGCAGGAAGCGTGTCGGTGCTGACCGTTCCCGAAAGCGGGGACTCGATCCAGTAGCGGCTGCACATGCTTGCCGCATAATAATATTTTCCGTTGTTTTTCTGAAGACCGTCAAAACGGATGTCATATGTGAAGGCGGAATCGGAATATACGATCGTTTCGATCTCGTCATTGTCCCTGCTGAAAGTATTGTCCTTTGAGCGATAGATCACGAACCACTGGGGCGCCGTAACACCTGCATCGGGATCGACGGTTATTGTATAGGAACTGTCGCTGTTTTTCGCCCAGCCCACCGTCGGGGCGGCAGGCACGTCGCTGTTCAGGAAATGATAGGACGGCTGCTTGGTCGCATCGGCAAACACCGTATGTGAACTCTCTTCGGGATAGTCGGAGTCCCGCCAGTTCCCGTAGGAAAAGAACTGGAATCCCTGTACCCAGGATATCTCACGGCACTTTTCGACAATGTCCTTGTGAGGAGGCCATCCGTTCAGAAGATATGAGGCCGGACCCACCGAATAAGGGCGGCCTTCGGCAACGCCTGCGGTAATGTTAGGGCCCCAGTCGGAGGTGAGCTGACTGTACATTTCAACGCCGTTCAGCCAGTGATAGTTCATGGGGGTCAACAGATCGACCCATCCTTCGTTAAACCAGCGCGCGGCGTCCTGGAACACGGTGTAATATCCGTTCCAGCTGGCAGATTTGGTAACGTCCCAGTGCGGCGGGAGACACTTTGACCCAGGGCTTTATCTCCTGAACGGTATCGTGTACGGCCTTGATGAAAACATTGGTGGCCCCGCGGCGCCAGTCGCCCCAGGAAGAGAATTTGACACCGGGCGTTGCATCGGGATAAAGGTCGGTGCTGTCCGGGACGCCTCCGCTTTGCGGATGTTCAACATCATAAAGATAACGGCTGTCAGTAACGGAAGTCTTGGAAAAGCTCATATCCCGGCGTTTTGCTTCACGTTCCTCCAGGTATTCCAGCATGCCTTCAGGATATTGCCCGTCGGGAAGCTGCATTTCCTCGGCCTGTTCGGCGAACATGATCCCGGCTCGGGTGTTATCGGTACTCGTTCCAGCGTACGTAGTCGAAGTGAATGCCGTCAATATCATAATTTTCCACGACCTCGACGACCAGTTCAAGGGTATAGTCCCGCACCGCCTTCAGACCGGGGGACAATGACCGGCTGCTTGTCATCGGGTCGCCGTTGCCGTCCCGGCAGACCCACTCGGGGTGTTCCGAGGCCGGAGCACCGTCAATGGTGCTCGAACAATGAAAGGTGTTGAACCACGCATGCAGTTCCAGGCCGCGCTTATGGGCTTCCTGCACCGCATAGGCAAGCGGGTCGTATCCCGGGTCCCCATAACCGATATAGGAACCCCAGGGCTCGATCGCAGAGGGATAATAGACGGTGCCGCCCTGGCGCATCTGCCATATTACGGCGTTCATATTGGCTTCGACATGCCGGTCCAGGATCTCGCGTGTGCGGGCCTTGAGCTGATCCCGCGGTCATGCCTGCGGAGAACTGATGCCAGGTAATGGACCAGGTGGCGCGGAATTTCACGGTTGTCGGCGGCCGACAGCACCGTAAACACCGATAAAACCATCATCAATAATATTCTGTATTTCTCATGCCTTTCATCTCCTATTTATAAAGATAATATTTTTCGGACATTTTCCGGAACGCTTCCACATCCCGTTCGAAGATCGGTTTGATATCCGCAAAACGGTAATTTTCCATGAATATTTTGCGGACCTCGTCCGTTCCGCAGACAATATCGAACATCCGCCAGCGATGCGGAGCTTTCTCAAAAAGATCATGTTCGGGATAAAGCTTATGGTGCACTTCCATAAAACGGAATTGCAGGTACATCAGCTCCGTTTTCCGGAAGTCGGTGATATGCACCTGAACCCCCTGAACGTTCTTGCCTTCGTCAGCGCCGTAGAAGGGTTTGTAATAGACCGGACGGAAAATAACGCCTTCAAGGCCCAGCTTGTTCATTTCCTCCGCGAGCTCATTGGCATCCATCCATTCGGCGGCATAGGTCTTGAAGGGAGTAGTGTAGCCGATCCCGATGTTCATGACGTACAGTTCGCCGAGGATACCGGTCGCCACATAATAAGGCGGTGTGGACCCTTCCGGTACATGCGGGGAGGACGGCACCCAGGAAAGCCCGGTTTCCTCAAAGGACATACTGCGTTCCCAGCCTTCCATCGGGACCACGGTGAGATCGCATTTCACGCTGTCTTTCAGCAGGCCTTCTTCGTTGTACACCTGCGCAAGCTCGCCGATCGTCAATCCGTGAACGTAGGGGATCTTATACGCGCTTACCCCGGAATGGAAACCTTCCCTGACAGTGGCGCCTTCCACGATATTGCCCGTCAGCGGATTCGGACGGTCCAGCACTACGAATTCTTTGCCGTATTCCGCAGCGGCTTCCATGCAGTAACCCATGGTGCTGATATAGGTATAGGAACGGCATCCGATATCCTGGATATCAAAGACCAGCACATCCACATCGGCCAGGGATGCTTCGCCCGGACTGCGGCGGCTACCGTACAGGGAATACATGGGAACGCCGGTGGCGGCATCCACGGCGTCCTGCACTTTTTCACCTGCCGCATAATTGCCCCGCACCCCGTGTTCCGGCCCGTATAAGGCCGTCAGCTCCACTTCCGGCGCTTCGAAAAGCACATCGATCGTTGATCTCAGATGGCGGTTGACCCCGGTGGCATTGGTGATGAGCCCCACGCGCTTGCCTTTCAGGACATCAAAACCGTTTTCTTCCAGAACATCAATGCCCAGTTTCACTTTCGGGCCCTTCTCTGCGGCACAGCCTGCGATGAACAGCAATATCATCATCATGGTCAGAATATTTTTTGATCTTCTCATTCCTTATTCTCCGATCTTCTTATTGGTTTTTTCATACGTGATGCGGACCCGGGGATGTTCGATCAGCTTTAGCTCCCTGCCTTCCCAGAGATATTTGGAAGTGTTGTCACGGATGTTCAGTACGAGCGTATCGCTTTCCAGCGTGTACATGCCGGTGCTTTTCTCTCCGGACGTATTCAGAATAGCCCTTCCGTCCTCATACAGGGTCATCTCAAAGAGATTGAGAAAGGCTTCGGGCTGAGGCCTCCAGATGTCTTCATATTCGTTGTACATTGCATAATGCGTACATTCCCATATCCCGATATTTTCTTGTAATCGCTGCATCCCGCCAGCAGCAGGAACAGGATCATTATCATTGCAAACATGCGTTTCATACGGACACTCCTTAAATTTTGATGAATATTTTCTTACGGTAAAGGGCCAGCGCGATCGCCCAGAAGATCGTGATCGTCACAAGGGCAAAGAGCAGTGAGGCGTCGATCCGGCTGTAATTCGACAGCGGCATGAACACCCTGGCGAAGAGCCATGTCTTTGTCGAGACGAGGGAGCCGTTCATGGGGATCCAGCGGATATAGGCCAGCAGTTTTGCGTACAGTCCCGAAAGCACGAAAATGAACAGCGGATTGGAACCGAAGACCACAAAGGGCCGGGTGGCGCTTTTCCAGCCGATAATATCGATCAGCAGGATGGACACACCCAGGAACAGCATGGCCCAGCCGCCCATCAGCACCACGTAGGAACTGCTCCAGATCGGCTTGTTAACAGGAAAGAACTGCCCCCAGAGCAGACCCAAAAGAATAAAGGCGATCCCCTGCACAATCATTTTCTTCACCAGTTTTTTCTGATCGCTTATTTCACGGATCATCATCCCCGTCAGAAAACCGAAGATGGTGGTCACGATCGCGGGCAGGGTGCTCAGAAGTCCCTCGGGATCAAAGGCGATCCGTGCCCCCATACTGTCACGGTAACCGTGGTAGATATGCCCCTCTCCGAGAATGGCCAGGTCGATCCTGCGCACCAGCGTGTCCTCAATCCCGAATCCCCCGGCGGCCGCCAGCAGGATCCAGTAGCCCGCCAGAATACCTCCGGCTATCCACATCACGGTCTTTTTCCGGAAGTTCAATACAATGAGAGATGCAAAGAAATAGCAGAGCGCGATCCGGGGCAACACGCCGACAAGGCGCCAACCGGCAAAAAGGTTTTTCACCACTTCCCCGAAGCTTTCGCCGTCCACCGGCCGCATGAAATTGAGGATCAGGCCGATACCGAAAATGATCAGAGTCCGGCGGATGATCTTCTTAGCGCCGGCGCATTCATTTTGTAATCGTATTTCCGGAAAGAGAAGGCCATTGCCACACCGACAATGAACAGGAAAAAGGGGAAAACAAAATCGGTGGGAGTCCATCCGTGCCATGCCGCATGCTTCAGGGGCGGATATATGGCACCCCAGGTCCCGGGATTGTTTACGAGTATCATCAGCGCGATCGTTGCGCCCCTGAACACGTCAAGTGCAATAAGCCGCTTTGTTTCTGCCATGGTTACCTCATGAATGAGTGATCTGAATTATCTTTTTAATGTAACGATTATTTCGCTGCGTGTCAATTTAATTGAGGCCGAGCTCCCGCGGACCCCGGGGCCTGAGGGCCTGCAAGCGCCGGAAGGGAATGTGCGGGGGACATTTTTACCCGCCGGCACTGCCCAAAAAAAAGCCCCCTTTCGCAAGGAGGCTTTATATCGCTGTATATTGCTGTCGTTGTTGGCTTACAGCAGGGACCATGCGGCGGTCAGGCCTGCCATCACGATCGAGACCATGGTCATCAGTTTGATCAGGATGTTGAGGCTCGGTCCGGAAGTATCCTTAAAAGGATCACCTACCGTATCACCGACCACGGCAGCCTTGTGCGCCTCGGAATTCTTTCCGCCGTGGGCGCCCGTTTCAATGTATTTTTTCGCATTGTCCCAGGATCCGCCGGCATTGGCCATGAAGATCGCCAGGACGAAGCCCGCCGAAAGGCCGCCGGTAAGAAGTCCCATGACACCGGGCACGCCGAAAACAATGCCCATGGCGACCGGCGCGATGATCGCCAGCAGGGAGGGCAGTAGCATTTCGCGCCGGGCTCCCTTGGTGGAGATCGCAACACAGCGTTCATAGTCCGGCTGTGCTTTTCCTTCCAGAATGCCCTTGATCTCGCGGAACTGACGGCGAACCTCATCCACCATATTGCCGGCAGCGCGCCCCACGGCATTCATGGTCAGGCCGCAAAACAGGAATGCCATCATGGCGCCGGTGAACATTCCCACCAGCACCTTGGGGTTCATGAGGGTAACGTCATAATGGGTCATAAAATCGGTGAGCGTTGCCGCAGAGGTCTGCACGACCCGGTCGCCGATCTGCATGGTGGTCTCCCCGAGCCGGATCAGTCCGATCTTCAGTTCCTCAATATAGGAAGCCAGCAGGGCCAGTGCCGTCAGGGCGGCGGAGCCAATGGCAAACCCTTTTCCGGTCGCGGCGGTGGTATTCCCCAGTGAATCCAGAGCGTCGGTGCGTTTACGCACCTCCTCTCCGAGCCCGGCCATTTCCGCGTTCCCGCCGGCATTGTCGGCGATGGGACCGTAAGCATCCGAAGCCAACGTAATCCCCAGTGTCGAAAGCATGCCCACGGCCGCTATGCCGATCCCGTAGAGACCCATGGACATATTGGAGAAACTCCAGCTTGCCGCGGATAAATAAGCAAGAATGGTCCCGGTGACCACGGTCATTACCGGAAAGGCGGTGGACATCATGCCCGTGCCGATACCGTTGATAATGACGGGTCCCGGACCGGTGTTCGCCTTATCGGCGATCGACCGTGTGGGCTTGAATGCGGCCGAGGTAAAATATTCCGTCTCTTTCCCGATCAGCCATCCGGTCATCAGGCCGATAATGATCGACAGCCAGAGGCCGAAAGCGTTCTCCATTCCCAGAAGACGGATGATAAAAAAGGAAATGATGATAATGAGGATCGTGCTCAGGTTGATCCCGCGCCCCAGTGCGCCGAGAAGCCTTTTCTGCGATACACCCTCTTTCGTGCGGACTGCATAGATGCCGATAATGGAAAGCAGCGTTCCCACGGCCCCCAGTATCATCGGGAGGAACACTGCCCGTACCTGCATATCGAAATCCTGCATGAATGCGGCCGCGCCCAGCGCAGCGGTTGCCAGGATCGATCCTGCATACGATTCATAAAGGTCTGCGCCCATGCCGGCGACGTCACCGACGTTGTCGCCCACATTATCCGCGATGACGCCGGGATTGCGGGGGTCGTCCTCGGGGATGCCGGCTTCAACCTTGCCGACGAGGTCGGCACCCACATCGGCGGCTTTCGTGTAGATACCGCCGCCGACACGCGCGAACAGCGCCTGCGTGGAAGCACCCATGCCGAAGGTCAGCATGGTGGTGGTGATGATCGCCATTCTGTGGGTGGCGTCAACACCGATATGGGAAACAAAAGTATTCAGGACAATATACCAGACCGAAATATCCAGCAGCGCCAGTCCGACGACCACCAGCCCCATCACCGCACCGGAGCGGAAGGCGACCTGCAGCCCCTTGTTCAGGGACTTCCTGCAGGCGTTCGTCGCACGCGCGGATGCGTAGGTGGCTGTTTTCATGCCGAAGAAACCCGCCAGTCCGGAAAAGAAACCTCCGGTGAGAAATGCAAAGGGGACCCAGGGATTCTGCATCTTCAAGACGTAGGCCATCAGCGCGAATAACACTGTCAGCACCGCAAATACGATCACCACGACCTTATACTGCTGCCGCAGGTATGCCATTGCGCCGGTGCGTACATGCTGCGCGATCTCGGCCATCCGGACGGTCCCTTCGGACTGCTTCATCATCTGTTTGAAAAAGATCCAGGCAAAGATCAGCGCCAGGACAGATGCGAAAGGAACGATCCAGAAAAAGTCATTTTGGATTCCTAACATGCTATCTCCTTCTTTTTGTTTTCCTTTTCAATTCCGGGAATAATAAGGATAACACTGTGATATTTCAAGTTTTTTCGCTGACAAACGGGCAATTTATTGATACGGGATCACCGGATTGAATTTACTCTGGACCTTCAGCAGGCGGATGACGTCAACAAGCAGATCCTTTGTGCCGGTCAGCATGGTCATGTACAGTACCGAATTCCGTGTGTTGGTTTCGTTCTCCTTGATCCGTTTTACCTGGTTCTTCTGAAATTCCACGATTTCGTCCAGCAGTTTATCCTGTATTTTCTTCATGGGTTCTTTTTCCTTGAAATCCTGTTTTTTTACCATATTGCTGATCGTGCTGAAGATATGGCTCACTTCGTGTTGCAATTTGACCAGCTCTTCGTGCTGCTGGCGGTTGGTGCCGCAATGCGTATTCTCGACATGTTCATGGCAGGATTCGATGATATTGTCCAGGCTGTGGGAAAACTCCCGGATATAATGCAGCATCTGCAGATAAAAATGACCGTATTCCAGGGAACTTTCATTAATTCCCCGCAAACGGAGCGTAAAATGGTTCTTGCGGTTCTTCGTTTCCAGCAGCAACCCCTGTGCCTGTTCGCGGAGTTTTTTCAGCGCCTTGCGATCCTCATTATGCAGGGCCGATATTGTCTCGCCGAGCATTTCCGGCACGCGGTCCAGGATCCGGGTCGTATAACTGTTGCAAATGCTGAGGATGTCGTCACCGTTCAGCTCGTCGGAAACCTTTTTCTCGGCCTTTTCCTTTTCCTGAAAACTTGAAAAGGCCCTGACCAGAAGGAAAATAGCCAGTGCGAACAGGGCGAGGGTGGCAACGATACCACCAAGATCGATCAGTGTTGCAAAGATCATGGATACGGTAAGGGCGATGATGGCGGTAAGGAACCAGCCGCCGATGACGGTGAACACGCCCGTGATCCGGTACACGGCGCTTTCCCGGCCCCAGGCACGGTCCGCCAGGGTCGTTCCCATGGAAACCATGAAGGTCACATAGGTCGTGGACAGCGGCAGGCCCAGGGAGGTGGCAAGCGCGATCAGGCTGCTGGCCACGGTCAGGTTCATGGAAGCGCGGATCATGTCAAAGGATTGCGCTTCCGCGGCGGTGGCCGTGACGGGGCGCGAAAAACGTTCGTTGACCTTGTTGCGTACCTTCAGCGGCATGACCTTTTGCATGAACTGCCCCATTGAGACCACCGACCTTACCAGGGAGCGTGATAAGGCGCTTGAACCGAAGCGTTCATTTCCCGCTTCATGGCAAGCGATGCTCAGTTCCGTTTTGCTGACATGCCGTGATTTTTTCGAGGTCCAGAGCGTCGTGACCATGATCAGTCCCGCTACAAGCAGAAGATAGGTCTCGGTCTTGACCTCACCGGACATGAAGGCCATGGAAAAGGTGTTGGGATTTGCGCCGGGCACCGCGGAAAATCCCTGAAAGGATTTTAATCCGGCCAGCGGCACTCCGATGAAGTTCACCAGGTCGTTTCCCGCAAATGCGAATGCCAGGGCAAAGGTACCGAACAGGATCACCATGCGGGGGATATTGATCTTGAATATCATGCGCACCAGCTGAATAATCAAGGCCCAACCCAGGAAAGAAGCCGTCAGGATCAGCCAGGTGTTCGCCTGGATCCATTCCGTGGTTGCCTCGGTCATAAAGGAGGAGCCCTTTGCTCCTTTGATCAGGATAAAATAGGTGATAATGGATATGCAAAAACCGCCCCAGAGGGCACCGTACCGTTTAAGTCTCTTGTTGTATTTGAAGGTAAAGATCAACCGGGTCAAAAATTGCACAATGGCACCCACCGTAAAGGCAATGATCACGGACAGCAGTATCCCCGAAATGATCAGAAAGGCCTTGTCGGAATTAATATATTTTGCCATGTCGCCCAGTGATTCGACGGGATTGCGGCCGATCTTCAGCAGCGATATCGCCACCGCGGCCCCGAGCAGTTCAAAGACGATGGAAACGGTGGTGGAGGTGGGAAGCGCGAGGGAATTATAGGTGTCGAGGAGGATAATATCCGTCAGCATCACGGCCAGATATATGATCATGATCTCGGAAAAGACAAAGGACTGCGGATGGAATATCCCCTTCCGTGCGACTTCCATCATGCCGCTGGAAAAGGTAGCCCCGATAAAGACGCCGAGGCTTGCAACGATCATAATGACCCAGTTCTTTGCAACCCTTGCCCCCCGGGCGGAATTAAGAAAATTCACAGCATCATTGGTAACGCCCACAACAAGGTCAGATGCTGCGAGAAATATCAACATGATCACCATGATCAAATACACTGACATGTTCTTCTCTCCTATATGACTTTAAATTTAATATGCCGCTCAAACCTTACAAAGCAATTTTTTTAAAATGAGAAGAAGCGCCATGAAAATGACGCTTCTTCAAAATTGATTGCCGCAGCGGCCTGTTCTCAGAATCTGTTATTCTCATCCAGCCAGGACCAGTCCAACAGCCAGTTTGTTGTAGTGAAAGCACCTTTAAAATTGACCGTTTCAAAGAAGTCATCATTGATGACCGCATCTATATTTTGGTAAGCGGGACCGCCGGATGCCGGCAGCACGGTCACGGAACCGTCCGCAGCATTTTCACGGCCGATCGCTCCGATCACTACCGCCGTATCGATGGCCGTTAAACCGTAATCGTCATTGAACTGCCCGGATTTGCAGTTATAGATGATATTATTGGGAGAAAAATACAGATAATCCGGAGCCGTCCCGGGTGTGGTGCTTACCAGGCCCAGCGTAGGTGCATCCGTAATACGGATCCCGCTGGCTTTTCCGTCAACGATGATCATATTGCGAAAATCACCGCCGGATCCCTCGCGCATACGGATCACCTGATCATTGTCCGCAACAACGGACGAGTCTCCGGAACCGATAATGGTCACATTTGAGAAGCTGGGATGTGAGCGGGGCTGCTTGTCCATATCGGAACCGTCATTATCCATCTCAAAACCGCGGTTGCCGTCTTGCTCACCGATCATCACAAAGAGGTACTGTCCGCGGCCCTGATAACCAAGGTCGGTATCAAATGCATCATCACCAACGAACAGGGCGGAGCAGTATCGAAGATCCACGGTACCGCCGAACATCTCGAAACCGTCGTCCAGGTTAAAGGCGACTTCACAGTATTCTACCGTCGTGCCTCGTCCGACACCGGCCAATGTGATCCCGTTGATCTCATTGTCCTGACCGATCGATCGCCCTCCGTACCAGACGCGCACGTATTTCAATACGCCGCTGTCATCATCGGGGTCATCTCCGCCGTAGGGCACGCCGACCAGTCCTTCGACGAAAGCCTGTCCCCCGCTTTTATTGATGGGCGCTTTACCAAGAAGGATCAGACCGCCCCAGGACCCGCGATCACGAAGGTCCGCCGGCAGGTTGGAAGTAAATGTTATCGGATGTGTTGCGGTTCCTTCCGCCATGATCTTTGCACCCCGCTTGATAACCAACGCGGGTGCAAGTCCCTCGCCGTCATCGGGAAGGGATTTGATCACGGTACCCGGTTCAATGGTCAGGGTCACACCGGAATCCACAAAGGTCTGGCCGGCCAGTAAAATGGCTTCATCTGAATACAATGTCAGATTTTCCGTAATATTCCCGTCCAGGACCACATCATAGCCGGGATAACTTGTACCCCCGCCGCCGCCTCCGTTGAACAGATTACAGGCGCTTAATGTCAGAAGTATTGCCAGCAGGGCAATCCCGTTTACGTATGTCTTTTTCATTTGCTCTCCTTTGGTTTTGAGTTTTATTAAAACACATACTGTATACTTGCGCTATAGCCGATCCCCGGATGATATTCACGGGTAGCGTAAAAAGTATCATCCGTATCAAAAATGCCGAAACGAACCCGGGAATTCAGGATGTTGTTCGCTTTGAGACTGATCTTTATGTCCCGGACCTTCTTGCTCATGGTCAGATTCAATGAATGGAAGGGCAGTTCATATTCATTCGGTATGGAACCGCTGCCCAGTGCGGATAAACGTTTACTGAAGGTGTTGTATACCAGGGCGGCATTCCAGCCCTTTATATCATTGTAGGATAATGTTGCGTTGCACATGAAATTTGACTGTCCCTGTAAGGGTCTGTTCAGGGTAGTCGAATTATTCCGTATTCTCACTCCGTTGAACAAGGTGATCATATCGTCCGCCTGCACTTCGGATACACTCAGGGTCGTGTTGAACATTACCATCAGACGTCCTTTTGCGGGATCGATCAGTCCCGTATTGTTGCGAACGTCAAATTCGATCCCCCGGGTAGAAGCGTGCAGGGCATTCTGATACGTGAGGTACGATTCGTCCGCTGTCTCGATCTGGGATATCTCGATCGGATTGATAAAATTCTTAAAAAACACTCCCAGGGCAAGCAGTTCACCTGTGCCGTGATGCCATTCGCAGCGAATATCGTAATTATAAATATCCGTGGTCTTAAGGAAAGGATATCCCACTATGGCGCTTCCGCCATAGAATTGCTGAAATTCAAAAGGCGCTATTTCGCGAAACTCCGCCCGGCCAACGGTCTTACTGTACGATACACGCATCTTCATGTTTTGTGTGATCTCGTATTGAAAATTTATGCTTGGCAGGATCTCGTTTCAACAATATCCGCCTCTACCGGCGTAAGACCGTCATTGATGAGGGGACTGGTATATTGCCTGGCGGTTACGGGGTTGTAAGGTATCAGATTCAGATAATAGAACTCATAGCGAAATCCGCCGATGAAACGAAAACGGTTCAGATAACTCCAGGTGTTGAATCCCAGCGGAATATCCGCCATCATGTAGCCGGCGGTAATGAACTCGTTCGCCCAGTAGGCGTTTCGTGACGCCACATCGGTGGATTCAAGCAGGATCAGTCCTTCGCTATCTTCCGATGATACAAAATTCGAATCCCTGAACACCTCGCCAAAGTTATCGTCCCGTATGCGGATCAGCTCCAGCGGCCAGGCACCATCCGAGTATTCATGATAAAAGATCCGTTTGTGGAAATCCCGATCCTTATATTGGACCCGGCTGCCGATCTTGAACTTATAACGCTCGCCGAACCGGTCGTC
The DNA here is from genome assembly GCA_034520235.1 of Fidelibacterota bacterium. Taxonomy (GTDB): domain Bacteria; phylum Fidelibacterota; class Fidelibacteria; order Fidelibacterales; family Fidelibacteraceae; genus M50B103. The sequence goes on along the minus strand of JAXHNS010000001.1, from coordinate 421,890 downwards.
CAGTGATGTTCTATAATTGATATCGATATTCACATTCCTGTCGTCAACCGTCGGTAAAATACCGCTGTCCGGCTTTCGCACTCGAACGGGATATTTCGTAATAGTTCCCGGAGGCCGTATATTTGTAGTTGTGGCTTTTTACGTCCGGTTCACGTAACAGGGAGATCCCGGCATTGCCTGCCCACTCAAGACGGCTGTTCAAACGGTCATCAAAGACATGTTCGCCGGTCAGTGTGCTGTTCAGAATACTTTTTTCCACAAAATACTCTTTGATATAGATACCGTTCTCATCCAGATTGGGTGTTCGTCCCTGTCCGAATGTAAGGGCTGATTCGGAATTATGGGTGTAGAGGGCATATAGTTTGACTTTATGCTTTCTGTTCAGTTTGAATCCCGTTGAACCGCTGAGGCTCATATTTGTCGTATATCCGCTTTTCCGGTTGCTGATATCGGTGCGGGACATTATATCCGTATCGGAAACGGCATATCGCCGGTAGCGTTCTTGTTTGTAACTGTATCCGTTTGAAAAATTCAGGTTCGTGTAAAAACCGTATTCGAAGTCCTGCGAGACAACATAGCGGTTCCCGTAATTCAGGCCCAGTGAAAGCGGCTGTCCGATGCGCGACGGTCTAAGGGTAAAATCCGTATTGAAACTTTTTCCGTATTCTCCCAGTTGAACTTTCCATTCACCGAAGGAGTACCCGGGCAACGGAGACCATTCGCTTAGCATTTGGTCCCCGGGGATCAGGTCCGGCATCGCACGGGTGCCGTCATCAAATCCCAGATAATCCGTTCCGCCCCGGGTACCGGTCATATATTCTGCGTTCAGGAAGCTGGTCTTTCCGCTTAAGCCGAATTTTGCATTTAAAACGCGGGAATCGGGATACGCCTTGGTCCTTATATTGACAAAACCCCCGGCAAACACTCCCGGAAGGTCCGGCGTATAGGTTTTATAGGCGGTAATGCTCTCCAGAATACCGGTCGTAAAGAGATCCAGCGGAACGCTTTTTGTTTCCGGTTCGGGACTTGGGACCGGACCCCCGTTCATTTCGGTCGTCACATAACGGTCACTGAGTCCGCGAACGGATACATATTTTCCGTCCTGCACTGAAACTCCCGTAATGCGTTTGACGGCATCGGCGGCGTTCCCGTCTCCGGAGCGGGACATCTGATCTGCGGAAACACCGTCCTGAATCTTGTCGCTGTTCTTCTGGCCGGCAAGCAGAAAAGCGTCCGAACCGGCTTCTGCACGGCCTTCGATGATAACTTCGTTCATGTTCATTACCGATGGCTGGAGAACAATATTCACGGAATGGATCTTATCCTGCGTTACCGGCACATTGACAATATGGCGGGTTTCATATCCAACGTAACTTACCGCCAACTGATAATTCCCGGGAACAAGGCCCGAAATATAGTAATATCCGTCCAGATCCGTGGCCGCGCCGCTTGCGGTTCCTTTCACCGTCACATTGGCACCGATCAGTGGCTCTCCGTTTTTTCCGTCAATGACCTTCCCGCTGATCTTTCCGCTTTTTTCCTGCGCATATAAAAATGCCGTCAAACATATGACGGCAAAAACAACAAAAGGCACACGTGATCTCCGTGCAATGCGTCCCGGCTTTCCCGGACGCTTTCGTATTTTCACTCTATTTTTGTTTTGCATGGGTGCTTTCCTTCCGCATTTTCCCTTTGATATAAAAAAGCCGTCAAACATGACGGCAGCATTGACAAAAAAGCACGTTCCGGGGCAACAATGAAGGTATCCCCGCCGGCCGGCGTTTCCCGGGCCGCCTCTTTCGTATTGCCTGCTTTCCGTATTTCATATGCATGACCGGGCCTTGTATCGTCTTTCGGTTTATCGTTCTCGTTCTGTTTTATTCTGTCGGAATATACAATGAAATGATAGGATTACAATAGTTTTTTTAAAAATTAATTTTTGTTATATGTAACTGTAATATAATGATTTATAGATGATAATATGCGACGGTTATATGAACAATAATAAAAAAGAGGCCGGCAGATCCGGCCTCTTTCATGTCATTGCTTGATGATCTTCCGTCAGATCGCCAGCTTATACCCCACGCCGCGCACATTTTTCACGAGACCGGCATATTTTCCCAGCTTCTCGCGCAGATGTTTGATATGTACGTCAACCGTGTGATCAACGACGACCTTTTCATTTCCCCACAGATTATACAGGATCTCTTCCCGCCGGAGCACATTGCCGTCCTTTTCGGCAAGCATTTTCAGGATACGGTATTCCGTCGGGGTGAACGCCACCAGTTCTCCCTCGATCCGGACCTCGTAGCGGTCCACGTCGATAATGATCTTGTTGTCGATGTTGATCTGATTTTTGGCCGGTGTTTCCCGGGATTGTTTCCTGCGCAGCACGGTCTTTACACGGACGGCAAGTTCCTTGGGTGAGAACGGCTTTTTCACATAGTCGTCGGCCCCCAGCTCCAGACCCAGTATCGTATCCGATTCATCAATACGGCCGGAAAGGATGATGATGGACATATTGTTATACTTGTCATCCCGGCGCAGGTCTTTGCAGAGGTCCATCCCGTCCATGTCCGGAAGCATCAGGTCCAGAATGGTCAGGTCGGGTATCGTCTTCTGAATAAAGTCCAGATAGTCCTGTGCATTGGTAAAACTGACAACCTGAAATCCGGATTTTTTTAAATGAATGGTTGTTAGTTCAAGTATGCTTTTTTCATCATCGACAACTGCAATAAGTTTATTCATGTTATCCCCAGTTAGTTAGAATCTTTATAATATAGCAGTATCATTCAGAAATAAAAAATATTTTTTCTATATGCCGCTAAGGGCCAGAATATTTTCCAGCCTGAGCGGATCCAGGGGTTCATGCCTGTCAAGCGCTTCTTTCACTGACGCCGTTATTTCGGGAAAGGATATCTCACCGTTCAGGAATTGCCTGACGGCACGCTCACCGGCCGCATTGAACACGGCGGGATAGGTTTGCCCGCGCTCCAGCGCCTCCCGGGCAAGGTCCAGTGCAGGAAAACGCTCCGTGTCCGGTGCTTCAAAATGCAGTCCGAGGCCTTTGCTGAGATCCAGCCGCGGCCACTCCGAATGTAAATGCCGGGGATAGCTCAGCGCATACTGGATGGGCACCTTCATGTCCGGAACGCCAAGCTGCGCTTTCACGGAACCGTCGCGGAACTGCACCATGCTGTGAACGATGGATTCCGGATGAATAACGATACCAATTTTTGACGCCTCAAGATGAAAAAGATGAAAGGCCTCGATCAGCTCAAGCCCCTTATTGATCATCGTGGCGGAATCAATGCTGATCTTCGGCCCCATGGACCAGTTGGGGTGTTTCAGCGCTTCGGCGGGAGTGATCTGAGGGAACTCCGATAAGGGGCGCCGTAAAAAAGGGCCTCCCGATCCCGTCAGGATGAGCTTTTCCACATCTTCCGCGGATTCCCCGGCCAGGCATTGCCAGATCGCCGAATGTTCACTGTCCACCGGAAAGATCCTGGCCCCCGTCTTTTTGCAGAGATGGTTGATCAGTTCCCCCGCCATAACAAGGCTTTCCTTATTGCTGAGCGCAATATCATGCCCTTTTTCCGCAGCCGCGACTGTGGGCCGGAGTCCCGCGCTTCCGACAATGGCATTGAAAACCACGTTAACATTGGTTTCCCGGACAAGTGCTACCATGGTCTCATATCCGGCCTCGACGCGGATGTCTTCGCCGGCAAGCAGCTGCCGCAGGATCCCGCCTTTTGTTTCATCCGCTGTCACCACGGTTTGCGGACGGAATATTTTCGCCTGCCGGGCAAGCCGTTCGGCCTGCGTATTGGCGGCAAGGTAGCTGACGGAAAAATCCGCGGATGCTCACGCACAACGCGCAGGACATTCCTGCCGATGGAACCAGTTGAGCCGAGTAATCCTATTGTTTTCATCCGCTATCCGAGTTTTAAGATCCAGGAGACTCCGGCCGCCACGGCATCCCGCTGAAATTTCATGTTAATGTTTCCCCAGGGAGTATATAGCGCCAGCTCCGGCATCAATACGAAAAGATGTGTATCCCGTTCGCTCAGGAGATCGTTCTCAAGGATCTCATGATGCTGAAAGCTAAGTTCCATTCCCGCAGCAAGCGTGAATCTGGATCCTGTTTTCATGATCCGCACATGAAGTCCGGGAGACAGATTGCCGTAGCTGATCGCCCGATAATGGTTGACCGATATTCCGGCGAGGTAACGGAAGGTGGAGTCTCCCTGAAAAACGCCCCCGGTGCCGAAGCCCAGGGAAAACCGGTATAGCAGTTCATTGAAAAGCGGTTCGGCGACAGCCCCGAGACCGCCGGTAAAATGATACCTTCCCCCGAAAGGGATATTGACACCGATCTGCGGGAGCCAATATTCCGGAAATGCAAATCCCGCTCCCGCATATATGCTTGCTGCATCCTGTGTCGGCGCGGGAACCGGCAGCATGTTCAGTTTGCGCATATACCGTGAAGCTTCCGCATCGCCGTCAGCCTGCAGCGTACCGGCGCACATGAAGACAATGAAAAGAATGTAGATAATGCGCTTCATTTGTTATGCAAGAAAAAGCCGGCGTCAATACGGGGCAGTATTTTTGCCGGCAGGTCAAATGCTGTATTTACTTTGACTTCTTGAGCTCTTCCAGTACGAATTCCGTCAGGTCATGGCTTTCGTCGGCATACACGATCGTGCCTTTGGAAGCGTCAATAATATAGGAGTATCCCTTTTCCTCCCCGACGCGCTTCAGGACCTCGTTGATCTTGTCCAGCACCGGGCCGAGATATTCCTGTTCCTTCCGGTAGATCTCTCCCTGCTGCCAAATTTTTCCATCTGATATTCCTGTAGCTGGCGCTCCTTATCCATGATCTCTCTCTGCTTCTGTGTCTTCCAGGCATCGGAACTCACCATTTTCCGTTTTTCGTAGTCCTCGATCATTTTCTGATAATCCGACTGCATTTCCTTGTACACGTTCTGAAGCTCCTCCGCTTCCGCCTCAAGCTTTTTCATTGCATCGACGGCTTCCTGATACTCGACCATGATCTGTTCGGAGTAAATAAAGCCTATTTTCAGTTCACCCGCAGCGAAGACCACTGCAACAGCAAGGGTCATCAGTACAAGTATTTTTTTCCAGTTTTTCACAACATATTCTCCTTCGTTAATATTTAAAATGGCATCCCAAATACAAAATGCGTTTCCCAGCCCGGTGATTTATAAACCGTTTTTCCGCTGCTTCCGTAATAATACAATTCATCAAAGCCGTATCCGAAATCAACACCGAGCATTCCCATCATCGGCATATAAACGCGTGCGCCGAAACCGGCGGACCGTGCCATTTCAGGGACCTTGACATTCCGGGGATCATCCCATATGCGTCCCGCCTCCGCGAAAGCCAGGACGTACAAGGTGGGATTCGGCGACAGCAACACACGGAGTTCCGCAGAATACTTCAACAGGGCGCTGCCGCTTTCATAGGAAGAATTCGGCGGACAGATACTGCCGTCTTCATAGCCCCTCAACGGTGTAATATAACTTATTGCATTTGCACCGCCAAGATGAAAAAGCTCATCATAGGGGATCACGCCGTATTTCCCGTACGGAACGATCGTTCCGACGTCAAAATTCTGATAGAACACGACCTTGTCCACAATGGGCGTAAAGGACTCAAAGGTGACCCGGCCTTTCACGAATTCCTCTTTCCCTCCGAAGACCCCCCGGATAGCTGCATGTTCCACACGAATTTCGATCCCCGGCTGGGAAATTCCGGCTTGTCGCGGCTGTCGCGCGTGATCACCTGCGTAAAGCTGTTGCCCCAAAGCCGTTCCTGTCCCGAGGGGTTGTATTCGAGAAAATAATCCTCATCACGGATATTGAAGTATTCCTTGTAGGCAAAGGTCAGGGCCCAGTTCCCGCGAAAATAACTGTCGGGCCAGCGGAACCGGCGTCCGAACTGGGTGGTGGCGCCGATGGTCTTCCGGTCATACGGCTCCCCAGTCAGTAGGTCCTTTCCGTCATCTCGCGTTTGGAATAGTAAAGGTTCAGTCCCACGGTATTGGGACGTCCCATCAGCCAGGGTTCGGTAAATCCCAGGCTGACGTAGTCGGTCCCGGCGCTTTTCTGGTAGCTCACGGACAGGCGCTGGCCGCGGCCGCCGAGATTGTTGATATCCACACCGACACTTCCCGGTCAGACCGTCATATTCACTGTAACCAATGGAGGCGTTTGCTCGGTCACTGGATTTCTCCTCCACCTTGACCTCAAGCATCGATCGTTTTGTCGTCGACCGGCACGATCTCCGGAACAACATCGGAAAAATAGTTCAGCATGAAGATCTCACGCTGGGACCGCATCAGCTTTTCCCGGTTGGAAACATCCCCGGGCATGAGTTTCATCTCCCGCCGGATCACGTATTCCCTTGTCCGGGTATTGCCGATAAAATTTATCCGCCGCACGGTTACTTTATGGTTCTCCTCTATCTTTACCACCACATCCAGGGAATCTTCGCCCACCGGCGTGATCTCGGGAGTGACCTGTGTATACAGGTAGCCGGTATCCATGTAAAGGCTGCGAATCTTCCCGTCAATGGCCATCTCGAAATATTTTTTCCTTGTAGGGCTCGCCTTTTTTTATCCCCACCATGTTCAGATTGTTCAGGAAAAACCGTTCGGGGTAGACTTCGGTACCTTCGATGGAAATGTTGCGGTAGACATACTGGGGCCCTTCGTCGATATGAAGATTGAGAGTCATTCTCTTGTTCAGCGAGTCCAGGACGAACGCTTCCCGGATGATACGTGCATCACGGTAGCCGTGGTCCCGGTAAAAGCTCAGAAGCTTCCGCTTGTCTTCCTCGTATTTTTCGGGATCGAACTTCGCGCTGCGGAAAAAGGTGTACCAGTCGCGCTGTTTCGTGTCCTTCATCTGCCAGCGCAGGCGCCAGTGCGGAAATACGTTCTGTTCCGTATGAAAACGGATCTCATCGATAAAAACACGCCGGCCTTCTTCAATAATAAACGTGATATCCACCCTGCCCTCTTTTTCGGCGGCGGCCTCCGCGGTCACATCCACAAAGACATTGTAATAACCGGCTTCCTTATACTTGTCTTCGATGTTGTGCTTTGCCTTGTTGACCAGGTGCGGTGTAAAGACCTGTCCCCGGATCAGATTGATCTCGTCAAACAGCTTGTCGTCTTTATATTTCTGATTGCCCTCAAAAAGGATCTCGTTGATACGGGGGTATTCGGACACCCGGACGATCATATGGACGCCCGCGTCGGTCTCATCGCCGGCGATGACCTTGATATCGCTGAAAAGGCGGAGATTATAAAGCTTTTTAATTCCGTTCTGGATGCTCGTGGATGTCACTTCGCTGCCTTCGATCAGCCCCATGGACAATTTCGACGATGCGTTCCGAGGCGGTTTCCGTCCCCATCACCGTAACGCTGGCAACGCGCATGCTCTGCTGCTGGGCAAAAAGTATGTTAAAGAAAAGGAGAAGGGAAAGCAGTAGTATTGATCGTGCTGTTTTTTTCATAAATTATGATGTTACCTGTTCGCTGGTTTTACCAAAACGCCGTTCCCGCTGCATATAGGTCTTCAGTGCCCTGTAGTATTCCTGCCGGTGAAAATCCGGCCAGTATTCCGTAGCAAAGTAGTACTCGGCATATGCGGATTGCCAGAGCAGATAATTGCTGATCCTGTATTCCCCGCTGGTACGGATGATAAGGTCTGGATCGGGAATATCACGGGTGTCAAGATGGGATTCAAATAACGTTTTATCGATCTCTTGCGGCTTCAGATCTCCGCGGAGCGCCGCTTCCGCCAGTTTCCTGGCCGCCCGCAGGATCTCGTCACGGCTACCGTAGCTGATGGCGACGACAAGGGTCAGCAGGGTGTTCTTTCCGTCAGTGCTTCACCTTCTTTAAGTACCTTGCGCGCTTCATCCGGTAAATCGTTCTTGTCTCCTATGATCTTCAGCGCGGACATTGTTCCGGTGTAATTCGTGTATTTCTTTCTTGCCGTATTCAGGAGCAACGACATGATGGAGCTCACTTCGTCCCGGGGGCGGTTTACCAGTTCTGTTTTGAAAATGCGTAGATGGTCAGGTACTCCACGCCGGCCTCGGCGGAGGCGGTGACGATCTCCCGCACCGTCTTCACGCCCTCGTTATGTCCCATCATCCGCGGCAGTCCGCGCCTTTTCGCCCAGCGCCCGTTACCGTCCATAATCACGGCAACATGCCGCGGGCGGTTCTCATCGTTTTTTATTGTTTCAGCCTTGATCTCCATTATTCACCTTAGAATAAATCATTTAGCCCGTTAAAATAGCTTTTCGGACAGCTAAAGTCAAGCATGTTCATCGTGATCCGTGAACAAGAAGTGTGAGGAGTAAAAAGCACGGAAGCGAGGAAGCGGTTGAAACTGCTGTCGACATTCAACCCCTCAAGTCCTTAAATTTTTTCTTTGCTTGTCCCCCTGGGGCTTGGAATGTTGGGCGTGAGGCTTGATTCTTGCATTGTCGAGTTGTCGAGGTGTCTAGCTGTCGAGTTGAAATGGCTTTTCACGACTCGGCGACTTCACGACACAACATTTCCACAAATTTGAGGCTGCAAGATATCCGTGTAATCCGTAGTGATGATCTCTTCTTGGTTTTCACGGCTTTTTTCTCTAACATTTAAAGATGAGCTCAACACCCGAAATACTGTCCCCCGCCGGGGATATGGAGAAACTGAAGGCGGCGCTGGCGTTCGGTGCCGATGCCGTATACGCGGGCATACCCAAATTTTCGCTGCGGACCCGTGAAACGGGATTTACGCCGGAGAATATCGCTTCCGCCATCGACTATACCCACCGGCTCGGGAAAAAGATATATCTCACGTTGAATATCTATCCTCATAACATAAAAGTGGATGCTTTCCTGCGGGAGCTGGACACGGTGGTCCCTTTGGGGCCGGATGCGCTGATCATGGCGGATCCGGGAATGATCGGGCTGGCGCACCGGCGCTATCCGGACATGCCGGTACATCTTTCCACCCAGGCGAACACGGTAAACTGGGCAAGCGTGGCTTTCTGGCGCGATCTGGGCGTGCACCGCATTATCCTGAGCCGCGAACTCCGGCTGGAGGAGATCGCCGAAATGCATGAAAAGGTGCCGGATATCGAGCTGGAAGCCTTTGTTCACGGTGCGATCTGCATTGCCTATTCAGGCCGCTGCCTGATCTCGAATTACCTCCATTCCCGGGATGCCAATCAGGGCACCTGCACCAACAGCTGCCGCTGGGAATACAAGCTTGCCTACGACCGGGGTTCCCTGCTGGACGTGGAACGTGAACAACGGCCCTATGCATACGGCACGCCGCCGCCCGAAGGTTTTTATGTAAGGGAATCCCACCGTCCGGATGAGGCGTTTCCCGTCGGTGAGGATGAGCACGGCACCTACCTGATGAATTCCAGGGACCTCTGCGCCGTGGAACTGATCCCCCGGCTCCTGGACAGCGGGGTGGTCAGCCTGAAGATCGAGGGCCGTACGAAATCGGCGTATTATACCGCCATTACCTCCCGTGCCTACCGCCGCGCCCTGGACGATCACCTGGCCGGCCGTCCCTTCGATCCCGCGAATCTGCGCGACCTCATGCAATTGAGCAACCGCACCTACACTACCGGTTTCTACACACGGAATCCCCGGCAGCACGGGGAAAATTTCGGGGACGGGTATTCCGCCGGGACCGGTGCTCCGGTCGTTGGCGTGGTACGTGATTTCGATCCCGCATCCTCTCTCGCCTTGATCGAGGTCAAGAACCGCTTTATGCCGGGAGACCGGCTGATTCTGATCACCCCGGAGCGGGATATCCCGCTGACGGTTCCGGAGATCCGGGACACGGAAGGAAGGAAAAAGGATGCGGCGCACGGCGGCGCGGAAAATGTCCGTATCGCACTTCCCGGGAACCCGGGCGCATTCGCATTCCTTCGTAAAGCAAAGCCCGCAGAAGGCGGAGAAGGTGCATGATCCGCCTGCGGGGACGCAAGCTAAAAAAACACGTTCATATAATCCCGAAAAGGCCTTATTCGTAATGCAGGGCTTTGATCGGATCGAGTTTCGCCGCCTTGTAGGCGGGATAGGACCCGAATATCAGCGCAATGGCCGAACAGACCAGAAGGCCGATGATGGCCCAGTCCCAGGGAAAGATCACCGAGGTATCCATCATGAAAGCGATCACATTCCCGGCAATGATGCCCAGGATAATACCGATCACACCGCCCATTTCCGTGAGGATCAGCGCCTCCAGCATAAACTGGTACAAAACATCCTTCCGTTTTGCGCCGATGCTTTTCCGGACCCCGATCTCCCGGGTACGTTCCGACACGGTCACGAGCATGATATTCATGATCCCGATCCCGGAAGCCAGCAGGGCGATCGAACTGATAATAATGGCGGCAATCTTGATCGCCGCGGTCATCTGATTGAAATTGTCGATCAGCGAAGCATTGGTCCAGACATCAAAATCGTTCTCTTCTCCCACTTCCACGCCCCGGATAAGGCGGAGTTCGTGAATGACCTCCTGCATGCCTTCCTCGAACTCATCGGGATCGACGACGGAAAAACAGTAATTCAGGCTGGTAAAATTTACCTGGCCGTAGTACTTGAAATAGGTGGTCAGGGGGATATAGACCCGGTTGTCCTGGGACTGCCCGAAGCGCTGCCCCTTGCGTTCCGCCACGCCGATCACCCGGTATTTGATCCCGTCGACCTTTACGTCCTCACCGACGGGATCGCGGTTGGGAAAAAGAATGTCCACGATATCATAGCCGATCACCATTACATGCGACGCACTCTTTTCATCCGCCTGAGCGATCATGCGGCCGCGTTCGATGTTCAGGTTGTTGGTGAATTCCCAGTTGTGTGTGATCCCCGCCATCACGATATTGTTCTTTGTCTCTTTGTCTTTGTATACGATCTGCTTGCCGTAATTCCAGTCTTCCGCCGTGGCATAGTCCACAATATCCAGCTTCGGCAGCAGGCGCTTGAAATCCCGGTAATCCAGATTTTTCCGGTTATGGTACTTCCACCGTTCATTGCCGATATTCATGTTCGGATATTTCTGGACCTGAAAGGTGCTTGCTCCCAGTCCGGCCATGTTGTCTTCAACGGTGTTCTGCAGGATATTGATGGCGGTCATCACACCGATAATGGCGAAGATCCCGATGACCACTCCCAGGAGGGTCAGGAATGAACGCAATTTGTTCTGCCGGATGGAGAGAAGCGCCGAGAAATATATTTCCTCGAAATCCACGTAACCTCCTTTACTCGTATCGCATTGCTTCGATGGGATCCATCTTTGCCGCCTGGCTTGCGGGCACAATACCGGAAAGGATACCGACCCCCACGGAGACCACAGACAGCGCCGTCAGCACCAGGCCCGCGGACATACTGGCCACAAAGAACTTATTGACCACTCCCACCAGCAGGGAAGTCAGCAGAAGCCCGATGGTCCCGCCGATCGCGGCAATGATCACCGCTTCCAGAAGGAACTGTGCCATGATCACCCAGCGCCTTGCCCCCAGCGCCTTGCGGATACCGATCTCCTTGGTGCGTTCTTTCACACTGACGAACATGATATTCATGATGCCAATGCCTCCCACCAGCAGGGAGAGCGCCGCAATGCCGATACCGACGATGCTGATCGTGGATTTGATCTTACCCAGTTCCTCTTCCGCCGCTTCCTGTTCGTTGATGGCGAAATTATCTTCATCAAGCGGCCGGAGCCCCCGCAGTCCGCGGGTAATGGAGCGGACCTCGTTGATCGCATATTCCTTATCATACTCCTCCCGGATCTTCAGAGGTATGCTCAGCCATCGGCTGCGCCCGAATACGGATTTGCTGGTCTCAAAAGGGATCACGGCCATATTGTCAACGCTGACCAGGCCGAACATCTTTCCCTGCTCGGCAAAAACGCCGATGATCTTGAAGTCGAGTCCGTTCACCTTGATCCTTTCCCCGCAGGGATCCTCGACATCTTCATAAAGCAGCTTGTTCACTTCCGAACCGATAATAATGACCCGGGCACCGTGCCGGTCTTCGAGCTGGGTGAAATACCGTCCGCTCTCGATCTTTGCGGCATCGATATAGGCGGACTGCCAGCTTGAACATTTCAGCTCCACGCCCTCGCTGCTTTTCTCCTTATAGGACAGGGTTACCCTCCGGTTCGTCTCAACACTGGCAAAGGAGATCGATCTTGCCCTTTTGGCGATCTTTTCGCCATAATCCTCCTTGATCTCGGGACGGTTGCGGAACTCCCACCATTCGGCATTCCCCATGAACCATGGGAATTGCTGAAGGTAGAGCACGTCCTCTCCGAACATGCCGAGCGTTTCATCAAAGACATTATCGATGCCGTTGATGGCCGTTCCCATCAGGCTGACGGACAAAATACCGATGATAATGCCCAGCATGGTCAGGAAAGCCCGTCCCTTGTTCTGAAAGATCGCCTTAAATCCTATGATAAAACTTTCATACAGTTGATTGAACATGGCTTACTTCTTTTTGTTGTCTTCGTTGATCTTTCCGTCCAGCATGTGGATCACGCGGTGCGCCCTTTCCGCAATATCATGCTCGTGGGTAACCAGTATGATCGTGTTCCCCTGCTCATGGAGTTTGTCAATGAGGTCCATGATATCGGAACTGGTCTTGCTGTCGAGATTTCCCGTCGGTTCATCCGCGAGAATAATGGACGGGTTGTTCACCAGGGCGCGCGCCACGGCGACGCGCTGGCGCTGACCGCCGGAAAGCTCGTTCGGATGATGGTACATGCGGTTGGCAAGCTGCACGTTCTCAAGCGCGGTCCGTGCGCGTTCCATGCGTTCCTCTTGGAAGCGCCCCGTATATCAGCGGCAGTTCCACATTGTGAAGCGCCGTCATCCGCGGCAGAAGATTGAAGGTCTGAAAAATAAAACCGATCTTGTGGTTGCGGATATAGGCCAGCTGATCATCATCGGCCGTTCCCGACATGTCCTCTTCTTCCTTGTGGATCGACTGTCCATCGAGCTCATAGCTCCCGCCGGTGGGCGTATCCAGACAGCCGATAATGTTCATCAGCGTGGACTTCCCGCTGCCGGAGGGACCCATGATAGAGACGTATTCATTCTTTTCAACATCCACATCTACTCCGTTCAACGCATGCACATCCACTTTGCCGATGTGATAGGTGCGAAAAATATTCCGCAGTTTCAGTAATGGCATTTTGAATCCTTTTTTCTCGGTTTCCACCGATTATTTTCCGTTCATCTCTTCTTTTTTCTTCACGGCTGTCCCGGTCTGAAGGTCAAAGGTCAGTGCTTGATGGTCCCCGCTCACGATCACGTCACCAGTGCCCGCTCCGCTCAGCACTTCGAAATAATCCTCGCTGTTGATCCCCAGTTCCACCGGCACGGCGCGCACCGTATCGGCCTCCACGACAAAGACCACTTCCAGAAGTTCGGGTTTTTCCTTCTTTCCCTTTATCTCCCCGTAAACCTTGTCTTCCGAACGGACCGTGACCGCACGGATGGGGATGGCCGGAACATCTTCCCTGCGGTCCGTGAGGATCTCTACCGTGGCGTTCATGCCGGAACGGATCTCTCTGGGGATATCGACCATTTTGACAATGACCTTGAAGTTGGTCACGGCGTTTTGCGTGCCGGTGCCGGTCGTGGTCGCCAGCTGCCAATATCTCGGTGACGATACCGGGAAAGACCTTCCCTTCAAGGGCGTCAATTTCAATGTCTACCGAATCTTCCAGCTCCACCTGAACGATATCGTTCTCATTGACATCCACTTCCACTTCCATGCCGGAAAGGTCCGCGACCGTCATGATGATGTCCGCCTGGAAGGTCGACCCCATGGCGATCTCGCCTTTTTCTTTTTTCAGGCCGATGACCGTACCGTCAATGGGAGCCACCAGGGTGGTCTTCCGGAGATTATCCTTTGCCTGCTCAAGACGTGCGGATGATTGTTCCAGGGTCGCGACCGCCTGTTCGTACCGCGCCTTTGCCTGATCATACTGGGATTCACTGTAATTGTTGGTCTCATACAGTTTTTCCGCCCGGCGAAATTCCTTTTCCGCGACCTCTTCGGCGGACAGGCAGGAACGGTAGTAGGACCTTGCCTGGTCAACCTCGGCCTCATACATGACCTTGTCAAGCTGTACAAGAAGATCGCCCTTTTTTACTTCCTGGCCTTCCTCCACATACAGTTCTTTGATCTCCCCGGCCACATTCGCGGAAATATTTACATTGACCACCGGCTGAACGTTTCCGGCCGCATATACTTTTGAAACGATCGTGCGCCGGATGATTTCCTCCATCTGGACGGCAACCGCTTTTCCGCTGTCCTGTTTCAATGCAAAGAACAAAATAGCAGCGAATGCAGCTATCGCTGCAGCAACGATGATGAGTTTTTTCTTCTTCATGGTCATTCCTGATATTTTATCGATTAACTTTAATATTTCAGATTCGACGGCCTTTCGCGAGTACTGGGCTTCCACAAGCGAACTTTCGGCGCTCAGCACAGCAATCTGCGCCTGCATTCTTTCCAGCATGGTGACCTCACCAAGCCGGTATTGCTGATCGACGATCTCAAAATCCCTTTTCGCCGAAACCAGCCGGCGCCGGTTGATATCGATCATGGAAGAATAGGTCCCGAACTGCGTATAAAGGTCCCTGAGCTCCTGCTCAAGCACTCTTACCGTATTCCCAAGTTCAATATCCGCCTGCTGCAGCTGGAGTTTTTTCTGCTGGACATTTTCCCGCCGGGACAGGCCGCTGAACAGGGTCCAGCTTGCCGTCAGGCTCACCGAATTGACGGGATCCACCGAAGACTCCAGGGTGTTTGAATACTGGTACTGGCCGGAGATACTGGGCAGGTACGATTCTTTTGAAGCGTTCAGGAGTACCCGGCTCATTTCTTTCTGAAGCTTTACGGTCCTGTATTCCGGATTCCGGACCAGCAGCATTGCTTTTGCCTGATCATATTCCGGGATCCGTATTTCATCAACGTTAATATCTTCCAGCTCCAGTTCCGCGCCGGGATCCCTCCCCAGCAGTACGTTCATGGAATGGATGTAGGACCGGTACAGCTGCTTCTGATTCAGGAGCTGCGATCGAAATCTCCTTTCTGGGCCTCGGCTTTCAGCATGTCCGATTCCGTAACGACATCCATTTCATACATCGCACGGGTCTTTTTGATATTTGCTTCCGCAGCCGCAATATTGGCCTCATAGACCCCGATCAGTTCCTTCTTGCTCAGGATCTGATAATAGAGGGAGCTTATACGGGAAAAGGATCTTATTCTCCGTGTTTTCCCTTGCGGTTTGGCTGGCCTCCGCACTCATCTTGAGGACCGGATCCCGGTATAGATACCGGGGCTGTACAGGGTCAACCCCCACGACTCCGATGCTTTTCTCGAGGTCCCACCGGGTTCCGGCTGGAAAGAGGAAATTCCCGAGGAGACCGAAACGTCGGGCATGATCGCGCTGTAGGACTGCCGCAGCTTCGATCGTCCGATCTCCGTATTCAGTGCGGACTGCCGCAGCGCGGGGTTGTTCTGCGCCGCAATATCAATGCACCGTTCAAGATCAGCGTGTTTCTCCGGATAATACGATTGCCGTACACATTGATAACAGGATCAATGATGTTTTGATTTTCATGTTCACCTCTCAACTGTTTCCGTTTCTCAAAGTTCTGTGTCTTCGTCCTCCACCTGGCGGATCTTGCCGATGCCCGCCTTTTCAAAGTTCGTCCGCGACGGGCTGCCCTTGTATTTTACGCTTCCGAGCCCGGCCATATTCACGTCAAGGCCCTCGAGGGCATACACCTGCGCGTTGCAGGCACCGGCCACGTCGATGCTGATGTCCTTCACCATAAAATCATAGGCCCTGACATTTCCCGCACCGGCGCATTCAAGTTTGAAACGGTCGCTGCTTCCCCGCAGTTCGAGATTCCCGGCACCGGCCAATTCCACATTGAACGTTTCCAGCACCAGTTCCGCATCCATATGCAGCGCCCCGGCGACATCAATCTCCAGTTCCTCTCCCCTGAAAGGCTGCACGGTCTCGATATCGCATTCACCGATGATCTGCATGTTCTCAATCCCGGAAAAGGACAGGTGCACATTCAGCACTTTCCGGTTTTTCGGCCATTTGATACGGCTTCCGCTGAGCAGGGCTTTTGAACCGATATCCCCGAGGCTCACGCCTCAACGGCGGCAGCATTACCTGCCGTCCTGTCCACAACGTAAAGTAGATACAGCGTTCCTTCCGTGCGCACCGGAACGCGGAAAAGCTCCATCATACTTTCATAGCTTTCAACTTCTGCCCGGCTTCCGCCGTTTTGGTCCAGTATGAGATGGACCGGGCCCGCGATCACAAGCGCGTCAAAAGGCTCAAGATCATAACTTTGCTTCACGATTTCGCCGCTTATCCGGGACGCGTTCGGCCCTGCCGGTATCCCACGTCACAGCCGAGCAGACGGGGTCACCAACGATGTCACAAATATTTTCTTCATCTTATGCTCCCTGAATCTTCAGTTTAATATTACTTACTTCTTATCGACGACATTCCTCTGAAACGTTCAGTCGAGAACCTTTTCCGGACGTCCGGTATAGACGATGGAGGACATCCCGGAACAGTTGGCGTCAAGTGTTTTGCTTGCGAAGCGCACGGACGTTACTGCTGCCGGAAGCGTCGACTCTCCACTTCTTCGCTCTTCAGGTTCCAGCGCATCCAGATTGGATGCGCCGCTAAAATTCGCGTGTAAGTATTTGCAGCTTCCAAGGACATCGAAATGGTACGATCCGCTGGATCTGAGGACAAGTTTGTCTGCTTCCGTATCGAGGTCGAAATCCGAAGCGCCGGAAGCGATGACTGTCACATCCTCTGCCCTGACCCATACTTCCGCATCGCTGGCGCCGCTGGCATTGATATACAGGGACGCCGCTTCAAACGCCGCGTTTTCCATATCGCTGGCCCCGGAGGCGTCGATCCTGATATTCTCTCCACTGATCTTTTTCATGGAAAGATCGGAAGCGCCGCTGGCATTGATATTCAGATCCTTCACGGATAAGTCCGTCTGCATAAACAGGTCGCAGGCACCGTGACAGCTCGCAGATATCGCTCGAAATATCTTTCACCGTCACGAATATTCTGAACATATGCGGACGGATTCTGCCATAATATCCGGTTTACCCGGCGGTCCAGGATAGACGTTCAGGGTCTTGCCCTTCCGGTCAACATTTACAGTAGGGCATGATCCCTTCATAAGACTCGCCATGATGAGTGACTCCTGTTCTCCCTGGCTCAGGTAAACGTCGATCTGTGTGCGCACGTCCAGTCGTGGTAAAAGCCTTTACCTCCATTTCATTCCTCGTCAGTTCGCCGCGCGCGACAATGCGTTTGGCAAAACCGGCATTCACAGAACAACAAACCCACGCACATGATGAATATGATACGCTTCTTCATATTTCCTCCTAAATGTTTCTTTTTTTGTATTGGTACATCATTGTTGCAGTCACATAACAGGCGCCGGCGAAGCAGCAGTGCCAGCAGAAAGCGGTAATCCGCCAGTGCATATTTCAGGCTCAGGTCGCTTTCGATGTTAAGATTGCCCAGCAGGGAAAGCAGCGCCCGGAAAGATATCCGGCAGGGACGACCGTGTTTCGCGAGCACAGCCTTTCGATCATGAGGAAAAACGGTTCCATACGCTCCCAGCAGCGCCGCTACCCTTGATGAACGCATTATTCCTGAAAGGGAAGAAGAAGCAGACAGTAGAGACTGCCGAACACCAGGCATATTTTCAGGTAGGTCACGATCCCCCAGGAACATCCCGTGCAACGCTGCGCCGGGATAAAATCCGCCTGACGGTGACAAAGGAAACCACGGCCATGACAATCGCCAGGAGGATCCCGGCTCCGAGCAGCAGGACGATATTCACATAAATGTGCATCAGATACTTTACCGCCGTATAGGCCCAGATGTTCACCGGCTGACAGCGGTAGAACAGTTCACAGCCGAGTTCCTTTTCTTTGGACAAACTGTTCTGGGCGTTGATGATCATGGATAACGTGAAAATAAATGTCATGAACATGCTCATCCCGTAGGCAGCGGCTGCGACGCCGCCCTGGATATCGTCAAAATCAATGGCCATGTTAAAGAAAGCAAGCCGAACGGAATCCCGGCCCGCGATCACCATACTCGACACTCAGGATACCAGTATCAGCGCCGTAGCTCCCGCAATGATCCAGAGCGGCAGCCAGTAGCTTTTTCTGCGTTTTAGATATTCGGCTTTTATTAATGGAATAAATTGCGACATTTTGACCTCAATTCCTTTTTTGGGTTAGGGCGATGAAGATCTCCGACAGTCCGGGTATCAGCATCTTTGCATCCGGAACGGGCAGATCACCTTCCATCAGGGCGCGTACCCGGCCCAGTCCCTCCGTAAGGATCTTCGTATCGTACTGCATCAGTATCTCTTTCTGATCTTTAGGGACCTCGTAAATATGCCAGTGTGCTTTCAGCGTCTCGACGGAGTCATGCAGGATGACCTTTCCCTCATCCAGGAAGATCACGTCCTGCAGGATGTTCTCCACCTCGGCGACCTGGTGGGTGGAGATGATCACGGTCTTGCTCTCGTCGAAGAACTCTCCGAGCAACAGGTCGTAGAACTCCTTGCGGAAGACGATGTCCAGGCCCAGGGTGGGTTCGTCCAGCAGCAGGATGTCCGCATCCCGTGAAAGGGTCAGCAGCAGATAGAGCTTGGTCTTCATGCCCTTGGAGAGGGTCCCCACCCTCCGGTCGCAGGGCAGGTCGCTTTTCGCAAAGAGACGTTCGGCCTTGCCGGCGTTCCAGGCGGGATTGACGGCCGCGGAAAAATCGATGGTCTGGCGCACGGTGAGCCGGGGGTCCAGGCCGCTGACGTCGGGAATGAAGGCGACGCGCTCGTAAAGCTTGTGCTTCCAGGCTTCGGCGGACTTGCCGAGGATGCTTATCTGTCCCTCATACTTCAGCAGGCCCAGCAGGCACTTGAGCAGGGTGGACTTCCCGGCGCCGTTTCCTTGCCGAGCAGCCCCACGATGCGGCCGCGCGGAATGTCCAGGTCCACTCCGCTCAGAGCGCGGACCTGACGGTAGTCTTTTGACAATTGGCGTATATTCATGTAATGTTCCATAGATTTCCCTGTTCGTTACATTAAGCAGATCATTTTTGCTTCCGTCTCCGCATCAAAGGCGTGATCGCCGTTCGTTTTCTTGCTTCGCCGCGCCCTCAGGTCCGGATCGAACGCGAACCTTTCGTGGTTTTCCGTGATACCTCTCTTTGCTTCGCCATGCCGCACCCTGCGGCCCCGCCCGCCGGATACCGGCATCCGTGTTCTCTCCGGAGTGTTGTTGCTTTGTATTCATTGCCTTATCCCTGTCTTGTCTCCGCGCCTACCGTACCGGCGGCAGGATGCGGATATTCAGGTTCTGCACGCGGGCGATACTGCCGCGGTGCCGTTTAATGAGACTGTTCCTTGTAAACATGGTATTCCCTTTCTTGTGAACGTATGCTGTTCTTTTTCTTCCCGCTTACCTTGCCGGCCGTACGATACGGTTGGACCTGCCCTGCAGGCAGGCGATGGACAATGACTGACGATAGGTTTTGATGATCATGACAAACTCCCCTTCAGGATTGGTGATAATGTTTTTTTATCAGTTCGCTCAGCTGCGCTTCGCTGATGTTCAGCATCTTGGCCTGGCGGACCAGTTCCGGGACCCGCTCGTCCTCGAACTGCCGCACGCCCGATTCCTTCAGCGTGCCGCGGGCCAGGCCGGTCACGAAGTAACCCCGGCCGCGCCGCTTCTCCAGAAGGCCTTCGTTGACAAGCAGCTGGGTGGCGTTGAGAATGGTCTGCGGATTGAGCCGGTATTCGGCGGACAGCTGGCGGACGGAAGGGACGGCCTCTCCGCTCTTGAGGTCCCCGGCCATGATCGACTCGCGGATCTGATCGGCCAGTTGAAGGTAGATGGGTTTGCTGCTGTCGAAGTTGATGCTCATGTTGCCTTGCTTCCTTGTGTTATGTCACCGCTATTCCGGTGTTCTACACAAGTATAACACTATTACAGATAGAGCGCAAGAAAAAAATGCAAAAAATGAAATATTTTACACATTATCTTTAAAGCCTTTACTGAAGCGGTTATGAAGGCATAAAAATCAGATATATTTTAAAATATAACGGGGGTTTTCTGTGTACAGGTGTGTTATATGTGTGTTATATGTGTGTTATATGTGTGTTATATGTTACAGAGGTGTTGCAGGTGTTACGGTGCTTATCCCCTGCAGAAAAAAACGCAGCTTCCTGGCATCTTCGCTTGCCTGCTTCTTGGCTCCCCCGGCGCCCGGGAATGGAGAAAGGAATCCGGAGTGACAGTATCTCCTCCGGTCGGGTCTTTCGCGCAGAACAACAACATAAAAGGGCGCGGAATATTTTCATTCCCGCACCCTTTTCCACAGTTCATGTACAAATATTAATAAGCTGATCTTTGTCACCCTGCCGTCCATGCCGGTGACGATCATCGCATCCTCCAGCAGCACCGGCGTGTTCAAAAAGATTTGACCCGATGCGGTGCTTCCAGAGGATATCTCCGTCTTTGGCATCAAGGGAATAAATATAACCGAATTGCGTGGTAAAATACACTTTGCCGTCAAATTCCACGGGGTGGGAAGGATCGATCTCAAAGCCGTAATCCGCGTTCGTGCTCCACGGTGTTTCCGGTGTATTCCCTTCCGTTGAGACCGCGCACAGGATATCCCACATGGTCTTGGCATACACGGTCGAACGGTCTTCGGAGATCCCGATGTTTTCACGGACCTTGAACGTGTCCGAACGCCATACTGTTTTGCCGTTCTCAATATCGATCGCGGACATGACGCGGTCGGGCGCGACAATAAAGACCTTGCCGTTCGCATAAACGGGATGGACAACGGCGGGCGAATACAGGCGTCCGTCCCTTTCCCCTTTCCACTGCCACTCAAGACTTCCGTATTCGCTGTTCAGGGCGTATAAATACGTGTCCCAGGCGCCGAAGATAACTTTCCCATCGGCAATGAGCGGTTTTGCCTCCACATAGGTCCTGATGGTCATAAAATCCCAGACCAGTTTGCCGTTCCGTGCGTCGACCGCCCGGAATTTTCCGTCACTGCCGCCGAAATACACTTTCTTTTCATGCACGGCCGGATGCGCAACGATCGGTGCCTGCGTTTTATAGGTCCATACCTTCTCTCGTACGGTAATCCAGGCAATAAAGCACGGAATCCGTGGAAGTGACGTACACAAGCGTGCTGTCAACGGCCGGCTGCGTAAAAACGGGACCGCCGGTCTGATAACTCCATACGGGCGAGCCGTCAGCTTCCGACAGCGCCTGTACTGTCCCGGAACGGTTGCCGAAGATCACAAGGTCCTCCACAAGTGCGGCTGCGGCAGTAATGGAATATTCGGAATCATAATCCCACACCTCCTTTACCCGGGGATACTCGTCGTTCACCGACATATCGGGCCTTAAGTCTTTGTGGGAATCCGTATAGGTGCTTTGCTTCAGCGGAAGCTCCAGCCAGGGATCCAGGCTTTTTTTCTCCGCGGGCTGACGTTCCGCCCAGGTCATGGTATCGTTCTCGACCGTTACGATATTATATCCGCCGGGACCGCCGCGGCTGAGGTTCGATCTTCCCATGATCCCGGAAATATCCGAATAGTTGTTCAAACGGTTGCTGTGGCCGTGGCCGTGCATAATGGCCTGAACGTTATAGTGTTTAACGATCTCAAGGAAATCATAGGCATTCGTCACGGTGTGGTCAATGGGATAATGCGTGACGATAAAGACGGGCTGATGTCTCGGCCGTATCCGTTTCAGCTGTTTCTCCACCCAGTTCAGGTCTTCCCTTGCAATGAATCCTTCTCCCATACGCATCAGGGGGCCCTGGTTCACGCCGATAAAACGAAAGCCCTTGTATTCGACATTGAATTTGTCGTCACCGAAAAGCTTACGGAATTTTTCACCGCCGGAAGCGGACCATTTCAGCTCGTGATTGCCGGGAATAATGTGATAGGGCACATCGAGCCTGTCCATGATCTTTTTCACGGTGTCGAGTTCACCGGCAAAATCGTATTCCGTGGCATCCCCGGCGAGAATGACAAAATCAATGTCTTCCATGCTGTTGATATCGCGAACGGTATTCCGCAGATCGTCCGCGGCACCGGAAGTCCCGATATGTGTATCGGTGAGAAACGCGAAACGCAGCGGCTCCCGGGTCCCGGTACACGCAAAGAGCAGCAGCATCAGCAGGATGCTGAAACACAGGGTAAGTGAACGGCGCATTTTAATGCCCTCCTTTGTTGGTCAGTATATAATAACTCTTATCTAAAGATAATAAGAACCCACTTCAATATCAATGGCCGTGATCCGTGACCCGCAAAAAGCCCAACCGCCTCTTAAGCTTCGTTGCTTCTTGGCTTCCCGGCCAAAAGAGCCTCACGGGGTGATCCTGTCTGCTTGAATCTTGTACATCCCGTCAAATAAATCACTTATACACAACGGCCCATATTAATAATGCCGTATCCCGGAGGTCGATTCCTTTTCCGGCAGACATCTTCTGATACTGGTCGGCCGGGAAGCGGCGAAATCGGCCAGCGCTTCTTTGGCACGGTAGGGAATATACAGGCCGCCCTCGCTCAGCGTGCCCCCGCCGGATTCCAGGAAATAGAGTGCTTCGTTTATCTCTACAAGGATCCCCGCATGTCCGCGCTTGATGACCAGGTCCCCCGCCTGCATCATCTTCATCTGGGCATCCGTCGGCGTTGTTCCCGCCTGGATCGTGGTGACGGTCTCGCCCACTTTTTCCATGTCGGAAACCTCAAGCCGGAAATGATTGGTGGAACCGTTCCTTCCGCCGCCGTCCGAGATCTCCGGATCGGTCTGGCAGATGTATTTGAAACCGAAGCAGGAAAAGGCGGATTCGTATTCCGTGGAATCCAGAATGCCCAGAAGGACGGCCGTTTCATAGGGGGATGCGGCAAATCCGGAGCAGTCCATACCGTAACGCCGGGTCGAGCGCGTATGTCCCGGCGGCTGCGGCTGGTCGCGGTCCGTGATGTCTCCGCCCCAGCGGTAATAGCTCAGACCGTAAAACTCCTGAAAACTTTCATGAATGAACAGGGTCAGCGCATTGACCGCCCGGTATTTTTGCAGGCTTCTGAGCGAATCGAGGTACGGCTCGACGGCGGGACGGAGCACTTCCGTGAAAAAACTGCGGTTATCCGTCACATAGCCGTCAAGGGTATCCGCCATATCCGATTGCGTATATTCGGCAATAAAGTCACCCTCCGCATCGGCATGGTATATTGCGGCAAGTTCCCGGACACTTCCGGTACGGGGATCGCCCGCGGAAAGTCATCGAAATCCAGGCGCAGGGGCGGTGTTAGCAGTGCTTTGGGGGGCTCCCCGGTGTTGCCGCTGGCGCCGGACAGCACTCCTTCTTCGTTGCCGGGGGCGTACATGCCGTCCTGACAGGAGAAGCAAAGAAGCAGGGATAAAAAAAGTAAAATGCGTTTTTTCATTGATAGATGATCCGTCCTTCCACTTCGGTATTGATATCGGGGTTTTCCCTGACGGCCCGGATCATCACTTCGCGGTCCAGCCAGCCGGTGTCCCTGTAGTCCGGGACCGGCATATCAAAATAATTGGGTGCCTGGCTCGCCGAATAATCGTTGGTGGCGATCGTGTACGTGCTGCCGGGATCGACAGGATCGCCGTCAACGGTCGCACCGACAAGCCCTCCGCCATCTTCCAGCACCAGGCGAATACCGGAGAACTGCAGATGGCGGCGTTTTATTGCCATATTGTTGAGCGCTTCCAGCAGTTCCTCCCCGGTCCATTCAAAGGTCACGAGGCGGTTCCCGAAGGGGGCGATCTCCCAGATGTCGCGCACCGTAACGGGGCCGGCCTCCTGGTTCTTCCGGATGCCGCCGTTGTTCATGATGGCGATATCGGCGCCGCTTGCTTTGCGGTAAGCGTCCGCGATCCAGTTGCCGATGTTCGATTCACCGCTGCGCCGGACCCAGGGAGTTTTCAGTTCACCGATCTTTTCGTCCATTTGCTCCGCTATCTCCTCCTCGTAAGCGGAGATCAGGGCTTCCACATCTTTCCGAAGGTTTCAGTTTTCCGGCAACGGTCTCGACATAATCCATTTCCAGGGAAGTGATCTCCCCTTTTTCCGCATGGAAACGGGTCAGTCCCACATAACGGCCCCGGTCGTCCGCCTGCACGATCCATACGCCGTTTACCTGTTCCGGCTCGCGCATGTAGGTGTGGCTGTGCCCCCCAATGATCAGATCGATCTCCGGCACCGCCTCCGCCAGTTCACGGTCGCCCTCGATGCCGATATGGGAAACGACGATAAATGTGTGCAGCCCGCGTTTTTTCAACTGCCTGATCAGGTTCCCTGCCGAGGTCGCCGGGTCATTCACTTTTACGCCCTCCAGGTTTTCGGGCATCGTCAGGAAATCCAGCCGGGGGTGGGTCAGGCCGATCAGCGCCACGGGATAGCGCCGGATCCTGAACACCTTGTACTGCGGCAGGGCGCTTTCACCGTTTCGCGTATCGACGAGATTTGCGGCATACATCCCGAAGTCCGCCAGATGCCGCCGCAGGGAATCCACATGTCGCCAGGAATAATCGAATTCATGATTTCCGATGGTGAAGAAGTCGGGCTCAACAAGGTTTAGGATCTTGATCTGCGACACGCCCTTTGTCACCGCACAGACCGGCGATCCCTGGAAATCGTCACCCGCATGCACGCGCAGCGCGGTGGGATACGCGTTTTCCAGGCTGTCAAGATCAGGCGTCGAACAGGGCATAGCACCCCGACCGTATGGCCTTCGTCATTATACGCCGTGGGCGTCCAGGGAAGGTTCTGGCTGTGGAAATCGTTCCAATGCAGGATAACGATATCCCCGGAGGGCGCGGTACAACTGCTGAAAACAATGATGAGAGCGAAAAAGATCGAATTGAAATACTTCATGTTTTATCCTTCCAAACGGCGTTGTGAATATTTCTGGTTTTTCAGCTTTTCAGAAAAGCTCCGAACGCCCGGTACATCATCCAGATATCCGCTTTCGAGGTGATCTCGAACGGTGAGTGCATATCCAGAACAGACACACCCGCATCGATCACGTTCATGCAATAGTAGGACATGAATTTGGCAATGGTCCCGCCGCCGCCTTCATCCGTCTTTCCAGTTCGGCGACTCGCCACACAATATTATTGCGGTCAAAAAGGTCCCGCAGCTGTGCAACATACTCTGCCGGCGCTTCGTTGGAACCGCCCTTGCCGCGAACACCGGTAAATTTCGAGAGGGTAGTCCACCATTGATATAGGCGGCGTTCCGCAGCTCGTGCACTTCTTTCCAGTCCGGATGCACCGCCGCGTTCACATCGGCGGAAAGGCATTGGGCGTTTGCCAGCAGGCGACGGACGACCCCCGACTGGTCAAGGCCGTGCCGCGCCAGGATATAGCCCAGCACCAACTCGGCGATCCAGGTGTTCGCACCGGAGGCACCTTCACTGCCGATCTCCTCCTTGTCCAGGAGCAGGATCAACGATGAAACGTCCGGGTCGTCGGTATCGGTCACGGCGCGCAGCGCGGAAAAAGCGCAGACCCTGTCGTCCTGTCCGTATGCACCGATCAGGGCGCGGTCAGAGCCCACATCACGGGCCTTTCCGGCGGGAACGATCTCCAGGTCCGCAGAGATAAAATCATCTTCCGTAATGCCGTAGGCTTCGTTCAGCAGGGAAAGCACATGCAGCTTGACGCGGTCCTTTACTTCATTGTCATCGGTGAAAGGACGGCCTCCGAAAAGAATGTTCAGTTTTTCGGCGGGAATGAATTCATCGGCTTTCTTTCCCATTTGCGCTTTTTTCGCAAGATGCGGCAGGAGGTCGGAGACCGTAAAGACAGGATCGTCCTCGGCTTCACCGATCACAATGCTGTCCACCGTTCCGTCCGGAAAGGCGACGACGCCGTGCAGGGCCATCGGCCTTGATACCCACTGATATTTCTTGATCCCGCCGTAATAATGGGTCTTTAGCATGGCAAGTTCTTCATCTTCATACAGCGGGTATTGCTTCAGGTCCAGGCGCGGTGAATCCACGTGCGCCACAATGATGCGCAGGTCCTTCTGGATCGGGGCCTTTCCCTGGCGGAACACCGCCGGATGCGCATCGTGGTCAGTCAGTAGATCTTCCCGGTGTCCTTGGTCGTCCGTATATCGCTGAACCCGGCCTTTTCCAGCATTTCGACCGCGGTCTCCACGGATTCGCGCTCGGTTTTCGCAAGGTCCAGAAAACTGCGGTATTCCCGCATATAATTTTCCAGGTGTTTCATCTGGGGATCGGGAATATGGTCCCAGGCATTTTTCCTTTCCCAGAACAGGGCTTTTTTCAGTTCTTTGGGGTCGGTTTTTTTCCCTAACATGTACAACTCCTTTTTTTCTACATCTAATATAGGACTTTCAGCGGAAAACAAAAATGAAAAAGACGGCAGGAAGGAGCGAACAGGCGAAAAGCGCGTTCTCCGCTCTCTGCCGCAGCAGGACTTCCCGCAACTTACTATTTACTTTCCTATTAATCCACGACCTTCAAAATAAACGCATACTCAAATGCGACCTCTTTATACACCTGAAATCTTCCGGAGGCCCCGCCGTGACCGTAATCCATTTCCGTTTTCAGCAGCAAGAGATTGTCATCGGTCTTCATATCGCGCAGTTTTGCGGTCCATTTCGCGGGCTCCCAGTACTGCACCTGGGAATCGTGCAGGCCGGTCGTGATCAGCATGTGGGGATAATCCTGCGCTTGACGTTGTCATACGGCGAATAGCGTAACATATATTCATAATATTTTTTCTCGTTGGGATCGCCCCACTCGTCGTATTCGTTGGTCGTAAGCGGAATGCTTTCATCCAGCATGGTCGTCACCACATCCACAAAGGGGACCTGTGCTACGATGCCGGCGAATTTCTCCGGCGCCATATTGGCAACGGCACCCATCAGAAGTCCTCCCGCACTGCCGCCCATCGCGACCAGTTTTTCGTATGTCGTATACCCTGCTTTGGCGGAGATGGTTCCGCAGCCAGTCGATAAAGTCGGTGAAGGTGTTCATTTTACTGAGCGGCTTCCCCTCCTCATACCATTCTCGCCCCAGTCTCCTGACCGCCGCGGATGTGCGCGATCACATAGAGTAAAGCCGCGGTCAAGGAGACTCAGCCGTACGGAACTGAAATAGGGATCCATGTTCATGCCGTAAGACCCGTAGCCGTAAAGCACCAGCGGCGCACTGCCGTCCTGCGGCGTGTCTTTCCTGTATACCATGGACATCGGAACATCGGTGCCGTCATCCGCTTTTGCCCGGATCCGGCGGGTTTCATAATCGGCGGGATCGAGAGTCTGTCCCAGCACCTCGCGCTGTTTTTTCAATTCCTGTTCTCCGGTGATCATGTGATAATCGTACGTTGTGTTCGGGGTTGTCATGGATTCATATCCGTAACGCAATATTTGCGTGCTGGATTCCGGATCGATCCCGATCCATCACGTCGTAGGCCTCCTCATCAAACTGAATATATTCGTCCACCTTCCCCCGGTAACCCAGGACCCGGAGACGCGGGAGCGCGTTGCTGCGTTCCTGCACGACATAGCGGTCCTCAAAGAACTCTGCGCGTTCCAGCAGGACCTCTTCGCGGTGCGGAATGATCTCCTTCCAGTTCCCGCGCCCGGGATGTCTCGCCGGAGCGGGCGACCAGTTTCAAGTTCTTTGCGTTGTCGTTGGTAAGGATTGTCGAGAAGCCGTTCCCCCGCATCGCTGGGATGATCTGCAGCTCCCCGCACGCGTTCCTGGATAACGACCGGTTCCGCAAGCGGATCGTCCGCCGGGATATAACGGTATTCCGTTGTCAGTGTGGATTCGGATACCAGCATGATGTACTTTCCGCTCTTCGAGCGGTACACACCGTGATAAAAGGTGCTCTCCTTCTCGTCAAAGACAAGAACGTCCTCAGCCGGGGGACCTGTCCCCAGGCGGTGGCGCCAGGTCGCCGAGGACGCCGAGTCTCATCCCGGGTGTTGTCGAAGACGGTTTCTTGCTGTCCTTCGCCCAGGCGGCGGAACCGGGCGTATTCTCAATGCGGTCGGGCAGGAACTCTCCGGTCTCAAGGTCGAGGAAACGCAGGGTGTATTTCCGGCGGCTCAGCGTATCTTCCCCGAAGGCCAGTATCCGGTTGTCGGGGGAGAACATGGGAGACCGGAGACGTGATGGTAGGCGTAAGCTTCCGCCATCTTGTTCACATCCAGCAGGATCTCCTCTCCGGCATTTTCACTTTTTTTGCGGCAGTAGATGGGATATTCTTTGCCTTTCTCATAGCGGTGATAGTACAGGTATCCGTGCTTCCGGTTTCAGGGAACCGAGATGTCGTACCTGTTTGATACGGGCCACCATTTCCTTGTATAATTTTTCCTGCAGTCTTTTCGTACGCTCCATTTGCGCTTCCCGTATACGCATTCTCCGCCCTCAAGGTATTCGATCGACCGCGGGATCTTCACGGTCGCGGCCAGCCGGTGATCAGGGTACCGTACGTGTATGCCCGTGTATCGTGAGCTCCTTGTCGATCTTTTCTGCGTTGGGTGCTTCTGTCATAGTATCTCCGCATGAATGAAATATCAGCAGTGAAACGAACACCACAATGCCGGATAGCTTTTTCATGCTGAACTCCCCGGGTTTATTTTCTCTTTAATGAAAACCGGAACCTGCTGCTTATGAACTGCCGGTTTAGTGTCTTGGGAGGAATGTGGCTTTTGCTCAATGTCCGGACGTCTTCAACGGACACATAGGCCTTGGGATTGTATTTGTCAACGACCTCGAGGAAAAAAGGAATGTCTTTCCGTTTGATCACCGCGAACAGCAGGCGGACCTCGCCGCTCTTGCCACTGGCCGCAATGCTCGTCACGCCGTGGTATTCCTGCTTGAGGTTCTCAATAAGTTTGTCGGCGGGCTTGTTGGTAATGACCCGCATGGCGACCATCCCCATTGCAAGATGATTCTCCAGCGTGATCCCGAGATAATTGCCGATGGCAAATCCTGCGGCGTAGGCGAGATAGTTGACCCAGCATCCCATATTGTTGATGATCTGCGATACCACAACGATCCAGATCAGCACTTCGATAAAACCCATGACGGACGCCAGCAAACGCTCTCCGCGGGACACGAAGATAATGCGTATCGTCCCGATGCTCACATCACAGATCCTGGCCAGCATGATAAGCAGGGGAATGATAAAATATCGCGTGAGCTGGGGCGGGAATGCTTCTAAAACTTCCATGCTGTTCCTTTTATTTACCCGGAAATTTACAACACAAAATTCATGAAAGCAAAATACTTCAGGTCCAAAAGATCAGTGTATCCGCCGTATGCGGGAATCCCGGTCACCCCCTGCTCCCGGCGGGCCGCTCCGCGGTTTCCGGTTCGCGATTAATCGCTTGCCCCCTATTTCCGAAAAGCGTATATTACGGCAGAGGATAAAGGAGATACCATGTCGTCAGCACCGGTCTTAAAGCCTGTAAACAAGGTTCATATTATCTGGGAAGGAAAAAAATATCTTTTTTTCGGCGGTTACGACTATTACCGGCTTTCCTGTGACCCCGGCATCCTGAAAGCGGCCCGGGACGCCCTTTCCGGGTACGGTCTCAATTGCGGCGGGTCAAGGGTCACAACCGGGAATCATCCTCTGCACCTGCAGCTGGAAAAGGTGCTGAGTGAATTCCTCGGCACGGAAGATACCGCGCTCCTTCCCGCCGGTTACATGGCGAATCTGGCCTTGTTCGAGGTACTGGGAACCCGGGATGTGGTGTGCTTTTACCACCCCTGTGCCACTCCAGCCTCAAAACCACGATCACCATGAGCGGACTTCCCGCACTGGAGATACCCGCTGCTCCCGAAGCTTTTGACGGGATCATCCGGAAAAAGGGAAAAGGCCGCTTATCGTTACCGACGGCACCTATGATAAACTTCCGCCGCTGCCCGCATACTATGGCCTGGCGGAAAAATATGACGGCGTGCTGCTTCTCGATGAAGCGCACACCCTGGGGATCCTCGGAAAGCACGGACGGGGGGCTTTCGAACATTACGGCCTTGATACCGGACGCCTGCTTCTGACGGGCTCGCTTTCCAAGGCATGCGGGGCTTCGGGAGGCTTTGTTTCGGGTCCCGGCAGGTGCATTGGAGCCGTGCGTGAAACCTGCGCCTATGCGACCACCTCCGCTCCATCCCTGCCCCTGGTTGCCGCCGGCATCGCATCCATCCGTTTTTTCCGCGACCATCCCGGCCGGATACGGGACCTTCAGGAACGCTGCGTTGACGTAAAACAACGGCTCGTCGCTATGGGGTTCGATGTTCCGGTGATACCTACGCCCGTGGCCGGGATATATCTCCCCGGCACGGAACAGGCCGGAGCGCTGAAAGAAGCGTTGAAATACGCCGGTATCTATCCTCCCCTCATCCGTTATCCGGGCAAACCCGATTATTTCCGCTTCGCCTTCTCCTCCGCCCACAGCGATGAGGACATTGACCGGCTGCTGGAAGTCCTTAGGATATATGGTTCGCAGATATTGTGACCTTCAACCCTTCGATCACCTCAGGGTTGTAAGGTATTGGATGGCATCACGCGGTCCCGGCGTTGCACGCCGGGCTAATTATATTCAGCCCTTCGACAAGTTCAGGGCTGTGGGGTGCTGGACGACATCACGCAGTCCTTCGTTTCATAACTCAACGACTCAGCGTTTCAACGTTTTCCCTATGTAAATTTTTTTATGGGTATTTCTGCTTAGTCTTTGTATTTTTCACCGATAAAGGAAGGAGCCTATGCTGGACATTAAAAAAATACGTGAACATCCCGATGCGGTCCGGAAAGGGATCGCGGACAAGCAGTTGAACATTGATATTGACGCTATTCGGATCCTGGACGACGAACGCCGGAACCTGAGCAAGGAAACCGACGACATGAAACATCGCCGGAATACCGTCAGCAGGGCCATCAGCGCAAAAAAGCGCAATCGGGAGAACGCGGACTCCGAAATACGGGACATGCAGGAGCTCAGCACGAAGATCAAGGAGAACGATGCGCGGCTGGCAAGTATTCAGGAGGACCTCAGTACCCGGCTCCTGGCGGTCCCGAACTGTCCCGCTCCCGAGGTTCCCATCGGCAAAAATGAGCAGGATAACGTGGAGGTATCCTCCTGGGGAAAGATCCCTGAATTTGCTTTTGAAATAAAAGATCATCTTGATATCGCGGAAAACCTGGGCATGCTCGATATGAAGCGCGGCGCAAAGATCGCCGGCAGCGGATTCCCGCTTTATACCGGATGGGGCGCCCGGCTGGAACGGGCCCTGATCAATTTCATGCTGGACCTCCATATCACCGAACACGGCTATACGGAGATCTTCCCGCCTTTTCTCGTGCATTCGGATTCGGCCACGGGAACGGGCCAACTGCCGAAACTGGCGGAGGACATGTATTATCTCAGGGAGGATGACCTCTGGCTGATCCCCACGGCGGAGGTGCCGGTCACCAACATGCACCGCGAAGAGATCCTTTCCGCAAAGGACCTTCCCCTTAAATATGTCGCTTTTTCCGGCTGTTTCCGCCGGGAAGCGGGGTCCTACGGCAAAGACACCCGGGGACTGCAGCGCCTGCACCAGTTCAACAAGGTGGAGATGGTGCAGTTCACGCATCCGGACGATTCCTACCGGCACTGGAAAGCACTGACCGGCCATGCGGAAAAGGTCCTGCGGAAGCTGGAACTTCCCTACCGCATCATGGAATTATGTACGGGAGACCTGAGTTTTGCCGCCGCCCGCTGCCGGGATATCGAGCTGTGGGCGCCCGGAAGCAGAAAATGGCTTGAGGTCTCTTCCTGCAGCAACTTTGAGGATTTTCAGGCGCGGCGCGCCGGCATCCGCTTTAAAGACGACAAAGGCGTCCGTTATGCGCATACCATCAACGGTTCCGGTGTCGCGACCCCGCGGCTGATGATCGCCCTTATTGAAAATTACCAGCAGGAAGACGGCAGCCTGGCCGTTCCCGCTGCGCTGCGGAACTATCTTCGGAACCGACCGCATTTGAAGCGTAACTATGCTGAAAAAGGTCCTGAGAAATATTTACATTTATCTCCATGTCTATCTCGGAAATGTTTTTCTGGGCGGGCTGCTGATCTTTTGCTCCTTTTTTATCCGGCGCATGCCTTTTTACAACCGTATGATCTCCGCCTGGGGGAAATGGGCCCTCCTGGCACTGCCGGGAACGGTCCGGGTCAGGGGGCTTGAGAACATCGAGGCCGGAAGGTCTTATGTGATCATCGCAAACCATGAAAGTTCGGTTGATATTTTTCTCCTGCTGGGAAAGATCCCCGTCCCGATGCGCATGATGGCAAAAGAGGAGCTGAAAAAGACCTTTATTCTCGGCACGGCCATGCAGCGCTCCGGCTTTATTTTTGTCGACAACAAGAACCGGGGACGCTCTATCGAACATCTCAACCGGAGTTTCGGGCAGCTGAAAAAAGAGGGCTTGTCCTTAATGGTATTTCCTGAAGGTAGCCGGTACAAGAACGAAATGCTGTCCCCTTTCCGACTCGGCGCCTTTGTGATGGCCATTCAGAACGATCTCCCGATCCTGCCCGTCGTCCTGAAAGGACCGCGCAAAATGCTGCCCCCGCACAAAAGACTGTTCACAAAGACCGATATCGATATCGATGTGCTTCCTCCCGTAGATACCGCTTCTTATACTTACGAAGACCGCAGGGAGCTTATGCAAAAATGCCGCAACATGATCCGTGATCATTTAAAGGAAATGCACGCGGCGGACGGCCGTGCGGAACATTTATGAACAAAAACCGGAAAATCCTCTGGCTGATCCTCTGCCTGGCCCTCTTCTCCGGAATGGTGGGGCTTGACCAGTGGAGCAAACACCACATCCGCAATATCATGCCGATGGACAATTATTACACATGGGACGATATCTCCGTATTCGGGGACTGGCTGACCTTCACGCATGCGGAAAACACGGGAGTGGCTTTCAGTATCTCCGTCCCCCTTCTGAAATACATCTCCATTTTCGCCCTGCTTTTCATTCTTTTCTTTTTTACCGCATCATCCGGGAAAATCCCGGCAAATGGATCAATTTCATTGCTTTCACACTGATACTCGCCGGAGCGGTCGGAAATTTTATCGACCGTTTCACACGGGGCAGGTAACGGACTTCGTCAAGGTCGATCTCGGCTTCTGGCCCTTTAATCCCTTTGCCATTTTCAATGTTGCCGATGCCTGCATCACCGTGGGGGTTTTCCTGTACCTGATCTTTACGGTCGCCGAAGAGATCCGGGCAAAACGCAGTCAGAAAAAACCCGAAAAAACCCAATGACCGAAACACTTTTCACGGAAACAGACCATTACGATACGTACTGTATTGCGGTTCGCGACGCACAAAAGCCCACTCGTATCGACACCTTTATCACGGAATCCGTCAGGGACATCTCGCGCAGCAAAGTGAAACAGCTTATAGAACGCGGCCTGATCTCCGTGAACGGAAGTACGGAAGTAAAGCCCTCCTATAAGGCTGAACCCCAAAGATATGATCACGGTCAGGGTCCCCCGTTTCATGCCCCTGGAAGTGGAAGCGGAAAACATCCCGCTGGACGTGATCTATGAAGACGATGACCTGATCGTGATCAACAAGCCCCCCGGGCTGGTAGTGCATCCGGCGGTCGGAAACCGCACGGGCACGCTGGTCAACGCCCTTGCGCACCGCTGTACGACCCTTTCGAATACGGGCGGCGAATACCGTCCCGGCATCGTTCACCGCCTGGACAAGGACACTTCCGGAGCGATCATTGCGGCGAAGAACAATATCGTGCATACCCGGATGGCGCATAAGTTC
This sequence comes from Fidelibacterota bacterium, assembly GCA_034520235.1. Classification (GTDB taxonomy): domain Bacteria; phylum Fidelibacterota; class Fidelibacteria; order Fidelibacterales; family Fidelibacteraceae; genus M50B103. The sequence goes on along the minus strand of JAXHNS010000001.1, from coordinate 387,853 downwards.
GAGTACCGGAAGATACGGAAATTTTATGTTGCCCTGGCCTGGGGAGATATCAGGGAAAAGTCCGGCCGGATCGTGAAATATATCGGCCGGCACAAAAATGACAGGCAGAAATATGCCGCTTACACCGATGGAACGAAAGGAAAATCGGCGGAAACACGTTTTGAGGTACTGGAGTCCTTCGGCTTCGTGACACTGCTCCGGGTGCAGATCATGACCGGACGAACCCATCAGATCCGGGTACATCTGAGCGACGCGGGACATCCGGTGTTCGGGGACCTTATGTACGGCGGGCGGACGCAAAAACTCGGAGGACTTCCGCCGCATTGACCGGAAGCAGGCCGTTCATCTTCTTGATATGATCAAACGCCAGGCGCTGCATTGTTCGGAGATGCATTTTACGCATCCGGTCTCGGGAGACGATATACGCATAAGCGCACCGCTTGCCGGAAGATATGGATAAAGCACTGAATTTTCTTCGGAAAAACGCGGAGAATTCGTAATATAGCAGGACGCCGGACCCTTTCCGGCGGGGGGCCTGAGATATGGACTTTTCAGATACGATCAAGGATTTTCTGGATTACGAACACTCCGTACGTACGTATTCGGCGCACACGCTTGACGCCTACTTCCGTGACCTGAGGCAGTTTTATCTTTTTTGCCGCGATTATTATCCCCGGGATGATGTCCGGCTGCAGGATGTGGACAAGGTCAGTATACGGCATTTTCTCGGCATGCTGACGGAACAGGGGTATGCCCCGCGTTCCGCGGCCCGGAAACTCGCCGCACTGAAATCTTTTTTCCGTTACGCCCTGCAGCAGAAGTTCATCACGAAAAATCCCGCTTACGCGATCAGATCGCCGAAGGTCCCGCGGACCCTTCCCTCCGTGTTGAGCAGGGAACAAACTGAAAGGCTGTTCCGTCTCTTCGAGGTAAAGGATTTTGTCACGGCGAGGGATTCGGCGATCATTGAACTTTTTTACGATTGCGGCATTCGATTAAGTGAACTGCTGAACCTGCGGCTGAAGGATGTACAGTTCCGGAGAATGCTGATCTCAGTGATCGGGAAAGGCGACAAACAGCGGATACTGCCCCTGGGTGAAAGCAGCCGCCGGGCACTTGAAAAATATCTGGACTACGATGAAAATGATTTCGGAAAACCTTCCCGTGAAGATCCGCTCTTCATCTCCCGCCGGGGAAAAGCGATCTCCGTACGGAACGTGCGCCTGCGCGTTGAAAAATACCTGCGGCAGGTTTCCGACGGGGCCAGAAAGAACAGCCCGCATGTACTGCGGCACAGTTTTGCGACCCACATGCTGGATGAAGGGGCGGATCTGGAGTCGGTACGCATGATCCTCGGACGCGGAAAGCCTTTCAACGACCCAGATATATACGCACGTTGAGATGGGACGCCTGAAGAGCACCTACGCCAGGGCACATCCGCGTGCCGGCAAACAGGAAGATGAGCATTAATTTTTTTCGTATTGAAACAATACCGTTGTATATTTATCTATGACCATCCAACAAAAGAAACAAAGGAGAAAGCTATGAAGGTTTTAATCACGGCAAGACATTTTAGTATCTTCCGAAGAAACCCGGGAATATGCCGGTCAGGAAGTTCGCAGGCTTGAAAAGGTCTTTAACCGGCTGCGACTTCCGTTCATGTCATACTTGAAAAGATCAAAGATTATATATATCAGACCGAACTTGTCGTAAAGGTGCCGCTGAAAGTGCTTACCATCCACGGAACGGGATGAAGAACTGACAAAATCCATCGATCTTGCTGTAGATAAAATGATGCGTCAATTAAAAAAATATAAAGAACAGTTAAGGGCCCCACCCATGAAAAAACTCACCATCAACGAACTCATCTCCGAAACAGAGAAAAAACTGCAGCTGGAACACATTAACCCCGGGGTCGGAGGATGTGCTTCATCCGTTCCTCTGCGCTCAATATTCCCGGGACTGGAACTGACCGGATTCTGGGAGGATTTCCCCAAACACAAGCTTCAGGTTTTCAGCAAAAAGGAGATACAGTTCATCTCCACCCTCTCTCCTTCCGCTATGGAAAATCTTTTCCGGAAGATGTTCTCGTACAAGGTCCCCGGGGTGATCTTCGTGGATACGCCGAATATCCAGCCGATCATCATTGAGCTGGCATGCGAAGCGGGCGTCCCGCTTCTGAGGACACGGATCAATATCATGCAGTTCCTGCAGGATGCCGGAACATACCTGTACAAAAAATTCGCCCCCACCACCATTATACACGGCGGGCTGGTCGATGTCTATGGGGTTGGAATATTGCTCACCGGGAAAAGCGGGATCGGAAAAAGCGAGATCGCCCTGGAGATCGTGGACCGCGGTCACCGGCTTGTGGCCGACGACGTCGTGGACATTCAGCGTACCGCAAAGAACGTACTGATCGGGAAACCCGAAAAACTTCTGCAGGATACCATCGAAGTCCGGGCTCTCGGGATCGTCAATATCCGTAAAATGTTCGGCGCCAGGGCCGTGCGCGTACAAAAACGTGTGGAACTGATGATAGAACTGCTCTACTGGGATCCCGAAGTCGCTTATGAACGCTTCGGGCTCAACGAAAACTATACGAATATTCTCGGTGTGGATATCCCGCATATCCGCCTGCCCATAAACCCCGGGAAGAACATTTCCGTCATTGTCGAGACCATCGCGCTGAACTATCTGCTGAAGATCACCGGGGAAGATCCCGCCAAGGAGATGCAGGAAAAGCTTCTCAAAGAACTTAAACAGAAGTCGATCAATCTCAATGAGGACATTATTGAGAATGATACGGAGTGAATTTACTCAACGGCAGGGATGTCATCCTCCGGAAGGGGGCCGAGGTCCGAAGCGGCAATATTGTCCAGGACCTGCTGTTCCGTCTTTGCTCCGGGGATCGCCACATGAGTGGCGGGATGGGAGATGCAGAAACGCAAAGCAAGCTGCGCCTTGGTCTGGCCGGGATATTTTTCATACAGCGGCCGCATTTTTTCCAGCTGCTGCAGATATTTTTCCAGTTTGTCCGGCGACAGGTTCATACTGCGGTGATCCTCTTCCTTAAAGCGCGTGTGCCTGTCGAATTTTCCTGTCAGAAAACCAAAAAGCAAGGGAATGCGCACGATCACCCCGATCCCGTACTCCTGTGACTTTTTGAACAAAACATTTTCCGCTTCCCGCTCCAGCAGGTTATACCGTACCTGGATCACGTCAAGAAGATCACGCGTGTTCGTCAAGCAAAAAGGCCTGGTTCGTTTCCTGAAAAGACTGCACGCTCCAGCCGGCATATTTGATCTTGCCGTCCTGTTTCAGTTTTTCCAGCGCCCTCCAGGGATCGTCGCGCCGCAACTTTTCCGTATCGGGGCTGTGCAGCTGAAGAATGTCCAGGGTTTCAACGTTCAGCCGCTTCAGGCTTTTTTCGCTGCGGAGATGATGTAATCGTAGTCTGCATTCTGCTTGATCGGGCCGTAGCCCTTATCGTCATCCTTACCGGTATTGTGAGAAATCGTTCCCGGCCTTTGTCGCGACCACGACCTTGTCTTTCACGCCCTTTTCTTCGAGCACCTCGCGGACAAGTTCGTTCCGAGTGCCGAAACCGTAAACATCGGCGGTGTCGATGAAGGTCACGCCATTCTCAACGGCCTTTCTGAGGGCGTTCCTCGACACCTCATCATCGGTTTTCCCCCAGTTCATTCCTCCGATGGCCCATGCGCCGAAACCGATCGTGGAGATTCGCGGGCCGCGTTCTCCCAGTGTTGTGTACCGCATAATATTCTCCTCTTTTTATTTACTTATATCTTGAATAAACGCTCTTGTTCCCGTGGCCGCATTCGCTGCGTCATTCAATATCGCCTTTCCGGCAAGCATTTCCTGCGCTCGCTGTCTGATCCTCCCTTCTGGCTTACTGCTTTGCGTTGAACCATTCCGTGATCAGCTCCAGGCGCCGGATCCGCCGGTCGGGACGCCCGTTGCGGCTCAGGCCGTGCGAGGATTCCGGGAAACGGACCAGCCGCACATCGCGGCCCATGTATTTTAAGGGGGCGTAGAGCCGCTCCGCCTGTTCCATGGGGCAGCGGAGATCCTTCTCGGAATGGATGAGCATCAGCGGGGTTCTGATATTCTCCAGATAGTTCAGCGGCGACCATTCCGCATATTTTTCGGGCTCCTCCCAGGGCAATGCCTTGAATTCGTTGATGCAGGTCCCAGCCGATATCCGAAGTGCCGAAAAAAGTCCCGAGATCACTGATGGAACGCTGGGCCACCGCCGCCCGGAAACGGTCTGTCTGCGAAACGATCCAGTTGGTCATGTAACCGCCGTAACTGCCGCCGGTGACATAAAGACGTTTCTCATCAATATAGGGCCTTCCGGCCATCTCGTCTGTCACGGCCATCAAATCATCAAAAGCGGGCTGGCCCCATTTCCCGGTAATAGCATCGGCAAATATTTTCCCGTATCCCTGGCTTCCGCGGGGGTTGGAATACACGACCACAAACCCCTTCGCGGCGAACACATGCATTTCGTGAAACCAGGTGTATCCGTACTGGGTGCGCGGGCCGCCGTGGATATTCAGGATCAGCGGATAGGTCTTTGTTTCATCGAATCCGGGCGGGAACTGTATCCACGCGGGAATCGCGGCATCTTTCGCCTTTACGATGATCATTTCCGGCAAACGGAAGCGGACATTTCCAGATATTTATCATTGGCGAAGCTCCGTGCGCGCCAGGCGCTTTGCATCCTGCAGATCCAGAAGCCAGATCTCATCGGGGCGTTCCGCCTGGGCGAGATGCAGGGCCATCTGTTTGCCGCTTCCGGAAGCGGAATAGGAGATCACGCATTCGGGACCTTCAAGGATATGTCCGATATCCCCGGATACGAGGTCCAGGGAGTACAGGGGGTTCGAGCCCTCCGAACTTACCGTGAAGAACATTTTTCCTTCCGATATCACCGGCTCCTGAGGAACAAAGGAGGGCGTGATATCCCCCAGGGTCAGCATGTCCGTCGTGCGGTCCAGTTCCCCTGTCAGGTGCTTCAGGCCCCCTGTTTCAAGGTCCAGGGCATGAATATCCATGTTCTCCGCACCCCAGCTGTGATGCGGATGAAAATGCCCGCTGAAATACAGGACCTTCCCGTCCGGTGAAAAATGCAAAAAGCCCACGGGCCCCGCAGGCTTGTTCAGCTTGGACACCCGTTTGTCGCTGAGCCGAAGTAAAAAGATATCCTCTTCTTCCATGTGAAGCTCCGGGCGGGCTTTGTCCACCGTCGTATAAGCAAGATACTTTCCGTCCGGACTCCAGCTGAAATTTCCGATATCGAAAGCAGTCTCGCTGATCTTTTTCATCTTCCCGCCCGAAGCTTTCAGCAAATACAGCTGAGCAGGTTCCTCGTCAATGAACCCGTGGCCGTCAAGTCGGTAGAAAAGATCGTCGATCTCCCGGCAGACAGGCTCCCCGGGTTTATCGTTCTCATAGGGGATATGCTCCCGCTTCTTTGCAAAAAGCACTGCCAGATACTTACCGTCCGGTGTGAATTTCATGTGCTTCAGCTCACCTCTGGGCAGGTCGCATGCCTTGCTTGATTCGCCGCCGTGCATGCTGATCGTGCGCAGGAGGGGATTCCGTCCTTTGCACGGAGGAAAAACGATAACGGCCGTCGCGGCTGATACGCGGCATGCTGTCCTGATGTTGGTCGAGACCGTGAAATCCGTGTCCATTTTGCTCTGAACATGGATGCAGTGCAGGTTGGAATAATAGCATTTTGTCCTTTTTGTCGGCGTGTTTCCTTACATATACGATCTTATCCCCTTTGGGTGTGATCTGCGGGGAAGCAACAAAATGCAGGCGGTAAATATCCTCGCTTCTGACAGTTTTTTTCAGTGATCGACTCCTTTATGCGGCTTGTAAATGACTGACCCAGGATCCGTATCCCGATAGCGATCAGGATCAGGCCTCCGAGGATCTCAACTTTCCGGCCGAAAAACTTATGCAGGACATGACCGGCCTTTACACCGGTCATGGAGAACACCGAGGGTGACCAGGGCAATGATCAGCGATGCGCGCAGGATGCGCACCTCCAGCAGAGCGAAACTCAATCCGACCGCCAGGGCGTCAATGCTTGTTGCAACGGAAAGGAGCAAAAGCCGGCGCAGATCGATGGCTTCCGGGTCGACGCGTTCACACTGGTCTTCTCTGCTGAACGCTTCCCGTATCATCTTTCCCCCGATTAAAACCAGCAGTCCGAACGCAATAAAATGGTCAAAGGCTTCAATGTATCCCGAAAAGGCACTGCCGGCCAGAAAGCCCAGTAAGGTCATTCCGCCCTGGAAAATGGCAAAGGCGGCGGCGACCCAGAGCATGACTTTCAGGCTGAATATGCGGAGGCCGCAGCCGTATGAGATGGAGACCGCAAAGGCATCCATCGCCAGACCGACGGCAATTCCCAGTACTGTGACCGTTGAAAGCATGATCCGTGCATCCCGTTCGTTTTTTTCAGCGTCTGAAATGTAAGGATTTATCCCGACAAGTAAAAACAAATAAGCAGCAGGTATCTCCGTATTCTTTCCTTTCAACGCTGCTGCGGCCTTTGCAGTCTTCCCGGCACGGGATGCTTGTATTTTCCGCAAAAAGTTTTTATTCTTTAATACCATTAACGTGAGGTGCATATGCAATACAGAGATTTCGGGCATACCGGCGTAACGCTTTCCGCACTGGGCATGGGCTGCATGCGCCTTCCCGTGACCGGCAATGATCCGGAGCGGATCAATGCAACGAAGGCGATCTCCCTTATGCGCCGCGCCATCGACGGCGGGGTGAACTATATCGACACCGCCTGGGGCTATCACGGCGGCAACAGCGAGCCGCTGGTCGCAAAGGCCCTGAAGGACGGATACCGGGAAAAGGTGTACCTTGCCACCAAACTGCCCTGCTACCTGGTCAGACAAACGCGAAGATATGGACGACTATCTCAACCGGCAGCTAAAGCGTCTGGAAACGGATCATATTGATTTCTATTTACTGCACGCTCTGAATGCAAAGACCTGGAAAACCGTACGGGATAACGGGATATTCGAATTTATTGAGAAGGCGCGGAAGGAAGGAAAGATCCGCTTTATCGGTTTTTCCTTCCACGATGACTATCCCGTATTTGAAGAGATCCTTACTTCCTTCGACTGGGATCTCTGCCAGATCCAGTACAATATCATCGACGAGGAATTTCAGGCGGGAAAAAAAGGATTACGGCTCGCGGTTTCCCGCGGGATCGGGGTCGGTGATCATGGAACCCCTGCGCGGCGGCGGACTGACCAGAACAATATCTCCGGAAAATATCCGGAGGGCCTGGAAGGTCCTGAAACCCGAGCGCTCGCCCGCCGACTGGTGCCTCAGCTGGCTGTGGGACCAGCCGGAGGTGGGTATCGTGCTGAGCGGGATGACGAAGCCGGAGCATGTGAAGGAAAATCTGAAGATCGCGGACCGCTCCGGTGTGCATACGCTGAAAAAATTCCAGAAGGACCATATCAAAAAGATCCGGGACATGTACCACAAGCGCACGATCATCAACTGCACCGGCTGCGGCTACTGTATGCCCTGTCCGCACGGTGTGGATATTCCCAACAGTTTCCAGTACCTGAACCTTGCTTCAATGATCAATAACTGGAACGAAGGCCGGCGCCTCTATCAGCTGCTGGTTGTTGACAAGGGGAAAGCGGCTTCCAAATGCGTTGAATGCGGTGAGTGCCTGGAAGAATGCCCCCAGCATCTTCCTATTCCCGAAACCCTGAAAACGGTCGTGCAAAAACTCGAGTCCTGATCAAAAGCCCGGGACGCTGCCTGCTTTTTATTTACGGCTGTGCTTTTGTCTTTTTTCGCTTTCGATCTCATTCTCGTCCCCGGTGTTCAGCCTTCCGCTGAAACCGGATACCACGGCCTTCCGGCCGACAATGGAATCCGAAAGCCGGACTCCTTCCAGCCTTGCCCCTTCAAAGATCATGGAGTTTGTGATCTCCGAATCTCTCGATGGTCACGTTCTTGCCGATCGCGACATCCGGACCGATCGCAGAATTCTCGATCCTGCTTCCCTCATCGATATATACCGGATCTTTAAGGGTGCAGTTGACGCACTCGCCCCTGTTCCCGCTGCGCCTGCTCAGAATGAAACGGTTGGTAGACAAAAGCGTGCCGGGCTTGCCGCAGTCGTACCAGTCGTTGATCGGCATCGCCCTGAAACGTTCGCCGCCTTCCATCATGATCGCGAGCGCATCGGTCAGCTGGAATTCACCCCGTGTGCGGATCCCTTTGTCGATAAGTTCCTCGATCGCGGCCTTCAAACGGCGCTGGCTTTTGAGGAAATAGGCGCCGGCGATGGCAAGATCGCTTTGCGGGTGCTCGGGTTTTTCCACCATGCCCGTGATAAAACCCTCCCTGTCCGTTTCCACGATCCCGAAACGGGAAGGATCTTCCACTCTGACCACGGCAATAATATTTTCGTTGCTGTCCTGAAAGCGGCGGAGGTCCATATCAATGATCGTGTCTCCCAGAATGATAAGCGCCGGCTCATCCCGGTCTTCCAGTCCCATAAGGACGGCATGTGCCAGTCCCTCCATCTTTTCCTGAACAAAAAACCGGCAGCGGCCGGGATAATGTTCTTCAAAATGGTCAATGACCGTTGCTTTCTGATAACCGACGATCACGGACAGTTCGTTAAAACCGGATTCAAAAAGCGCCCCGGCAATATGCTCCAGAATGGGTTTCCCGGCAACGGGCACCATGACCTTGGGCCGGTTAAAGGTATGGGGACGAAGACGTTTGCCGATTCCGGCGGCGGGAATGATCGCTTTCATAGGATTCCTTTGACTTTATAACCTGAATGCTTAACGGCTGCTTTTATTGCTTCCTTCTCGGGTGTACCGTTTACACGGGCGGTACCCGCCTCCAAATTTACGTCAACGGCGGTCACTCCGTCAAGGGAAAGAAAGCTCTTTTTTCACGTTCATCACGCAATGCTGAAAGCTCATCCCCTCGATCACGGCAAGGTATCCACCGCCGCGGCCTTCCGTTGCGGGGGCCTCGCAGGAAAAAATCATCGGGAAGCAACACCGAGATCAGGCCCGCGATCAGGAAACCCAGTAAAAGGTCAGGCGCCATCTCCAGAAGCAGGCGGTATATCTCAACAAAATATGATCTGATGAACTGCATCATGTTCCGGCCGTTTATTTACCGTCATTGAACGCCTGCAGAATGCTTTGTTCCGGAAAATGCCTGTTCTTTTTCCGGTGTACCGAGACCGGCAATGTCCGGTTTTTTCTCTATTATATGTATCTCCTTCCACTTTCCGCCCCGGTAGCGCAAATAAAACACGACGGAAAAAGGAAAAAGACCGACACGACCACCACCCAGGCGGCCTCTGCGGACATGTTCAGAACCTTCAGCACGAAAACAAGTCCGGCAACCATAAGGTAATGCAGAACAACGGAAGCCATCATGGACCAGCGGGTGTCGCCGGCGCCGCGCAGCGCACCGATAAAGGTGGCGATCGCGGCTTCGATCACGACATAAATGGAGGCCACCCGCAACATGAAAACGGCGGTCGGGACCGCTTCATCGAACACCGTGCTGCTCCCTGCGGGACGAAAGACCATTGCCAGGTACTCCGGAAAAAAGACAAAAAGCACAAGGACAACAGAGGAATAGACCGCTCCGGTCTTCAGACCGGACATGATCGCCCGGTTCGCGGTATGAACATCGCCGGATCCCATATAGCGGCCCACCAGGCTGGTCACCGCCACCTCGATGCCGATCAGCGGCACGTAAGAGACCATGTCCCAGTTGAACATGATCGTCGTGGCCGTGGCGGTGACACTTCCCATGGAATGAAAGATCAAGATCATCAGGTTGAACGCAAAAAAGGTAAGGATAAATTCCAATCCCGCCGGATATCCGTAATACAGCAATTTTTTCATGATCTTTCCCGAAAAACGGAATGCCTGCATGACGGCGAATTCACGGCGGTTTCCCCTGCTGAAATAGGATACCGCCAGAATAAGCACCCCAAAGATACCGCCGATGATCGTTCCGTATGCGGCTCCCCGTATTCCCATTGCCGGGAATCCCAGTTTCCCGAATATCAGTACATAATTCACCCCCACATTGATGATCATGGAGCCGATGCCGGCGAACATCACGATACGCGTCCGTCCGATACCGGAAAAATATGAGGAAAAGACCATGCGGAAGAGACCGGCAACTGTCCCGTAGATCAGAATATTGAAGTACACCCGCTGTGCCTCTATCTGCTGTGCGGGAAGTTCCATGACAATGAAGAATCTGTCCGCCAGGGGTCTGAAAAGCAGAATGACCGGATAAGCCGCCAGGGCGATCAGAAAAGCCTGCGTGGTGACCCGGGAACATGTTCCTTTTCTTCCGGCGCCCAGGTACTGGGCCACAAGGGCGGTCGAATACCCGATCAGCCCCATGAAAAAGGTCATCATCATCATGGCGGTCATACCGCCTCCCATGGCGGCGTTCATGATCTCGGGCCCCAGGCGTGACAGGAACATGCGGTCCGTAAATGTCATGACCATGTCGCAGGCGTGGGAAATAACCATGGGAAGGGCGATCGCAAGCATCTCGCGGATGCCCCCCGGGGCATTTTTTCCTGGGTGTATTCTTATTTCATTGTCCATTTACCGGTCTTAAGCAAATGGCCGGGAATACCCGTGCCCTTTTCTTATAAAAAAAACCCGGCCCGGCAGGAAAAGAGCCGGGGGCTCTCATCTGCCCCGTATCCATCAAAAACGGTTACGATGCAGCTGATGTTTTTTTTCGTTATAATGACCTGTCCGGATGGTTCAGCTCGACGATCCGGGATTCAACACCGGAAATAAGCTCCACTTTCCGTGCCAACTCCGCATTGTCCTTATCGCTGCCGCAAAGCTCTAAAAAAAGCAGCCCGCTTTCCGAACAGTCTTCCATCACGCCGGAGTGAAGTCCAAGGCGGGTTTTAATGAGGCAACCCCAGGCGGTGAGCACTTGCTGCAGTTTTACGGCCGCCTCCTTGCGTTTCCCGACCAGGATCAGTAAAACGGTCTTTTTCATTACGATCTCCCTGTTATGACATTTTAATAAAACGTTCAAGGCATATTTCCGTCAGCTGTTTTACCGCCGGCTGCAGGGTGGCGGCAAAGCGCGCCGCCGTTGCTTCATCTGCGGCATCCGTCGCCACTTTGAGGGCGGACATTTTGACCCCGTTCCGCCGTGCCGTCTCTGCCAGGGCGAAACATTCCATATCCACCAATTCCGCACCGCTGCGTTCAAAAAGCTGCTTCCTTTTCCCCTCGCTGACCAGCGGCCTGCTTACCGTGACGCATTCTGCCGGCTTCCCGCTTTCTTCGAAACAAAGTTTTTCATGCCGGGTAAGCTCCTCATTACAGCAGCCTGTGATCCCGAACACCGCGTTGAGGGAGAGGCCCGGATCGAGCATGCCCGCCGTCCCGATATTCAGCAGGAATGCGGGGTGTGTACGTTCCCATATAGCGGAGCAGCGTGCGCTCCGCCATCTTCGCGCCGATACCCGTGATCAGGATATCGTGCGCATGACAGCGGTACAATCCCGTATTTTTACTGTATTTTTCGATCATCCGGGCGTTCAGCGCCGATATCAGCGGTTCAGCTTCAACAAATAGGGCGGCGGCGATCAACATGTGCAAATTTAATGCCGTACGCAGTAAAATGGAAGCGTTATGTCGGTATTTCCTGTTTGGTATTCCGGTCTTCATCCGCTAAATTTTCACATGAGGCGTTTTAAGACCGTGTTGTGTTTTTTTCTGCTGGCCGGCATGGCTGCCGGGCAGATCCCCGATACGCTGCGGATCGCTCCCTGCGATGAAGCGGCGCTCAGTCCTTTCGGCGATATTATCACCTTGTCGCGTTCCGGCGGGATCCTGCGGCGCTATCAGAACGGCAAACTGCTGAACACTTATTCCGGAAGCCGTTCGGCGGATAAATTTATCCTGCAGGATCCCGTCAGGCCTGTTCCCGACGGAGCGGATAAGATCCATGTGCTCGATGCTGCCAACAACCGGGTCCTTGCCTGGGACCGTTTCCTGAATCTTCATTTCGCTCACACCACTGCACCACGATATTGTTTCAGCGGCGGACTTTACGGTCAATTCCGAAAGCGAATGGCTGATCTATGACGATTTTAATCAGGTGATCCTTCAGGTCTTCCCGAATGAGCATTATCCGCACCCCTGGGGGGACCGGAATATTTCGGGAAACGTCGGCCTTTACCGCATTGACCAGTACATACTCCTGTATCTGAAAGACCTTCAGCGGCTTCGCATTGCAAACAACAACGGTACCGACCCTCGCTGAGTATCCCCTGCCCGATTCCCTTGACGTCCACCGGGTCTTTCCGCTGGACCTGCACGTTTTCGGGCTTTCATGCGGCGGCGGAACCTATCTATGGGAACCCCGGAAAGCACGCTGCCGTTACCTCAGTGATCTTCCGGATCCCGTCTTCATGCAGCGGGAAGGGGACCGCCATTTGCTGATCAACCGCCAAGGCCTTGTGATCCGTATCCCATGATCCCCTCAAGAAAAATATTTTCCCCCTGAGCTTCCTCTGCGTTTTTCTGTTTCTTTATACACAGCCCTGTCCGGCTTCGCAGCAGCAGGAATCTGTGATCCTTCAGCCCGGGAAAACGGTTTATCCGCTGCAGCATCAGCTGATCGTCGTGGATTCCCTTTCCGGGGCTGGCGGCCTTTCGGTGCTTTTCGATGAACTTTACGGCAGGCTCATCATCCTGCAGCCACCCGATGAACACGATATCCTTCTTGTCCATTACCGCTACAGTGATGCGGACGTCCCGCAAAAAATGAACCTGGGGATCGGGAAAATTTCCGCTTGGTTCCCGGAGAAACGTGACGCAAAGGATGCCGGTCCCGGAAAGGATCTCACCAAAGTCAGCACCACGGGGTCCGTGTCCCGGAAACTGGAAGTGGGCTCCACGGGGCAGAGCATGCTGAGCGGCGGCCTGGACCTCAGGATCTCCGGAGAATTGTCGCCGGGCATCAGGATCAAAGGGGTCATTTCCGATAATGACGCGCCTTTTGAAGATTACGCATCCACCCAGTCGGTACAGGATGTCGATAATGTGCTGATCAATATCTATTCGGATCAATTTGACGCGCAGATCGGTGATGTGTTCGTCAACAGCGAATGGAACCACTGGAACCGTTTCCGCCGCAAACTGATCGGGGCCCGATTTTCATACCGCGGAGACCGTTATACCGGCGCGGCATTTGCGGGAAGCGCCCGCGGGCGCTTTCAGCGTCAGGAGATCCCCGCCGCGAGGGCGACCAGGGGCCCTACCGCCTGCTTGCCGATAACGGCGACAATGCCATCATGATCGTGCCGGAATCCGAACAGATCTATGTTGACGGTGTCCCGCTTGACAGATCTTTGTACACGATCTATTACCGGGACGCCGAGCTCTTCTTCTCCTCCGGGATCATGATCTCGGAAAGATCCCGTATCGTTGCGGAATTCAACTACGTAAATGAATTCTACGCCCGTGCTTCCCTGGGCGCTGCTTCTTCCTGGCGGTTCGGGAAGCACATCCGGCTCCAGGCGTCCTTCGTGCGGGAAAAGGATGACGAGAACAACCCCGTCGATGTCCATCTTTCCAATATTCCCGCTGACTCCCTTGCCGCGATCGTTTCCGGTGACGGCCATTTCACGATCTCCACGGCGATCGCCGACAGCGCGGGGGACTACGAATCTGTTGACGGGATATGGAGCTACGCCGGGGAAGGGGAAGGGACGCATACCGTTTATTTCTACCGGGAAAACCGCAACGGCGGGTATATCCGCAGCTATGACGCCGAGGGAAAGACCGTCTACCGTTATGCGCCGGAGGATCCCCTTTCCCAGTATTTTCCGCGGCGGAAGATTACACTGCCCTCCACGCAATGGATCGGTGCCATGCAGCTGGAACTGGGACAGGAGGAGAAAGCCCACGCAGTGCTCGAGGGCGCATACTCCGGATTCGACCCCAACAATTACAATACGGAAAGCGGAACGATCACCCCCGCGTTCAAATGGGAGGCGGAACTTCCCCTGGGGAAGGTCTTTCGCGTACGGACAGACGGCTGGATGAAAGATCCCCTTTTCAGCACTTTCTCCCGCCTGACGCGGCCGGATTACGAACGTTACCTCGGATTCTCCGCCTCCGATACCATCACGCAAACGGCATCGTTCACGGCGGAAACGGTGCATGACCTTTTACGCTCGACAACGTCGCTAGAATATGTAAGCGATGTCCGGAAGCAGAAGCGGACGAGGCTCCTGGCAAAGGGCACAGGGAACATAAAGGGGATGGAATTCCGTTATGACTGGTCACGGCTCATCGCGCAGGGGTCCCTGCCGTATTACAGTTTCAGCACTTCTGCAAAGGTACCCGCCGGCGAGGCGCTCGTGTTTTCCGCATCCTGGCTGCAGGATCATTTCGGGCCGGTCTTCACCGGGGTGACCCCCTACCGCACCGAGTCTGCAGGCGCAGGCCTTTCATGGAAAAAATGGGAAATGCACTATACCTACCGGAAAGATTACGACTGGGCGGGAGCGGATTCGGCGTTCTCCGCGTATTCACGGAAACATGACCTTTCCCTGCGCTTTGATCAGTCATTCTTTAAGGAGCACATCAACTGGGAGGCCACGGCCAGCTACCGTTTCGATCAGCGGGAAACGGTCAAAAACCATTACCTTCTTTCCGGAAGCCGCATGGGCTTTCAGTTCAAAAAGATCGGACTGAGCGGGAATCTGAAGGCAAATATCAACCGGACTTCCGAGACCCGGAATGAAGCGGTCTTTATTTTCGTCGGGGACGGCCTCGGCAATTACCGGCTGGATGATTACGGGCAATACGTTCCCGATGACATGGGGAATTTCATCATGCGAAACGAGCTGACCAATGAGCGGCAGGATCAGTACGTGTCAAAATTCGGCAGCACCCTTAACTGGAAAAAAGACCTGAAGAAAGTGCGCGTTCAGTTTTCACACAGCGGCAGCAGTGACCTGCGCACTCCGGACCTGAACCTTTATGCGTCCGTTGATATCAATGATCCGGACACCAGTATCTTTTACAGTAACATACGTTTCAAACATGAACTGCGTGTCGGCAGTACCGACGGGAAAAGACTGCTTTCCCTCTTACTGGAAGATATCCGGAGCCAGAACTTTCAAACCGCCTATAACGAGAATATCCACACCCGGTCCGCCCGCTGGGTCAAGTACCGGTTAAGGCCCGGAGACCTTACCCTGGACTTCTATTACAAATACGGTTCCCGTCAGCAGCACCGTATGCCGCTGAACAGTTACCGGGTCCGCACTTCATCGCACGGATTCGGTTCAGAAGCCGAATATCTTTTTTCCGGGAAATTCCGCATCTCCGCGAAAGGAAAATACGAACGTATAAAAACGGATTTCCGGGAAACATTCATCGCCCACTGGATCTCCGCAGGAACGCAATGGATATGGTACCGGGTGGCCGGCGAACGGCTGTTCTTCTCCGGGGGACTGGACCGGGTTGTCAGCGATTACGCCGGAAGCTTGCCCTATGAAACGGCGAACGGACTCCCTGCCGGCTGGTCATGGACCGGGGCGGTGCGCTATGAAAAAAGCATCAATCAGTTTCTCTCGGCAGGCACCTTCGTTCAGTTCAGGAAACGGGCGGAACAGAAAAGCATTATCACAGCAAACCTTGAAGTAAAGGCATATTTTTAATGGTCCCGAAAAAAACATATCCCTCCTGTGCCTTTCCGTCCTGACGGCGGTGTCCCTGGGTGCCGGTCCCTCGTATTTCTGTATCATTGAACAGGATACTTTCCGTGTGAACCATGACACGGAGATCAGGAGGTATTATCGGAGCAGCTTGTCAATTACGGGGACAAAGGATATCCCTTTGCGGAACTTGTCCTCGATTCCTATGAAAAGACCGGTGATTCGGAGTATTTCCATTACCGCCTGTCCCGCGGAGAAAGCGCAGAGATCGACACCGTGGTTTTCGGAGATTATTCTCCGCGTGAGATCTCCCTGCTTTCCCGCTACATTTCCCTGCCGGAATCCGGAAAATTCCATTATTCAAGGGTCCGGGAGATGATAGGCGAACTCCGCACCAACCCGCTTCTCGAGGTGGAAGAACGGGCCGATATTTACCGGAACGGCCTTCGTCTGTACACGGAAGCCAGGCAGGATATCCGTTTTGATGCGGTGGCGGCTTACAAAGAAGAAGCCGAAAAGAAGGGGATCATCGGAAATATTTCCTGTGAGCTGGCCAATCTCGGCGGTCTCGGCCGGCAGGCAAGCTTTTACTGGTCCCGTCCCTCACTGGGGGTCAATGCCATCGATATTTCATACACCGAACCCTATGTGTTTAACAAACCCTTTTCCCTGCAGGGCGCCTTTACCCAGCGCTACCAGGACAGCCTGTATGTGAAGCGCGACCTTGATCTCGGCCTTGTCTATCATCTCGGCCGGCGCTCCCGTTTCCGGATCAGCTATCAGAATGAGCACATCAGCACCGCAGTTTCCGGAAGTGATTCCGGGTTTGCCGTACAGCGCCGCTCCGGTTCGGATATCGCTTTCGAATGGATGACGCCCGTCAGCGAAGTTTACGGATATGTCAACGTTCGTTCCGGCATTACACTCGCGCTTGACAATCTTATTTCACGTTCCCGGCTGGAGGCACAGCTTTCCGTCCGCAGGTCACGCTGGGGCGGCAATGTCCGGCTTCTGGGAGCATTGCTTGTATCCCGCGAACCTCTTGCGCTTTACGATAAATTCAGGCTCGGCGGCGCAGATTTCCTGCGGGGCGCATATTTTGAACAGTTCGTCACGGATAAATTCGCCGGTTGGCAGGTAGAAAGCGGTTATTTCCATAACAGGACCCGCCTCTTCCTTTTTTACGACGGCGCCGTTCTGAGTGGCGGGCAGGGGCTGGTCCACCATACCGGTATCGGTTTCTCCCTGCCGGCTGCGAGAAACCGCATCACGATCGCCATCGGTGTGGACCCGGCCCTGAACCTGCAGCAGGCAAAATTCCATTTCTCCTGGGAAAGGGGCAATAATACGGTCTTCACTCCCTGAACCGGCGGACAGGGAAAATACCGTTGACCGCATATTTACCGGCTTCCGGTCTCTTCCCGCTGTCCGGATCCTTTACCGTAACGTTCCTGCAACCGGAAAATCCGCATCAAATTACGGAGGGAGCGGAAATCCTATCCGCCCCCTCCGTTCCCCCTCGGCCGCATTTGTTCAAAACGGGGTTTCATCTCCCGTTTTTTCATTCGGGCCGGCTTCGGCACCTTCCTCTTCAGGCGCTTTCAATTTTCCCAGCGGGGTCAGCATGTCCGCATATACCTCGGTAATGTAACGTTTTAGCTTATTTTCATCCGTCCATTCCCGTGTGCGCAGACTGCCTTCGATGTAGAGCTGCTGTCCTTTGGCAAAACGCCTGCTGTATTCGGCCATGTTTCCCCAGCAGACAATACGGTGCCAGTCCGTCCGGTTTTGATATTCCCCTCCGGGTCCTTCCAGCGGTAATTGCTGGCAACCGTGAAATGCGAGACTTTCCGGTCGTTCTTCACGGTCTTGACTTCCGGGACCATGCCGATGTGTCCGACAAGGATCACCCGGTTCGCTGAATTCCTGTTCATATCCCCCTCCTTTCTTTTTCAGGTAAACAGGAGCATGTCAAATCGGTTTTGGTTGCATTTCTCGCATAAATGTATGATTTTCCGTCTTGGAGTGCAAGCGGACCTATGAATAATGTGACAGACATCACCGCATCAAAACGAAAAAACCTGCCGGACAGGCCCGGCGTCTACCTTTATTACGATATCAACAAAACGGTCATTTATGTCGGGAAAGCAAGGTCCCTCCGGAAGCGGGTGGCTTCCTATTTCCGTGAAAAGGTGCCGGACCCGAAAACCCGGGTTCTGGTATCAAAGATCGCCGATCTCGACTGGATCATCACCCATTCCGAGGTGGAGGCGCTGTTGCTGGAGAACAATCTGATCAAACAATATGCACCGCGCTATAACGTGATGCTCAAAGACGATAAAAGCTATCCCTATATCTGCATCACCGACGAACCCTTCCCGCGCGTGTTTTCCAGCCGCAACGTTATACAGAACGGATCGCGCTATTTCGGCCCTTATACCGATTCGAGACATATCAGGAATCTGCTGAGGACTATCTACCGGATATTCCCGGTGCGCACCTGCAGCAAAAAGATCGCGCCGCAAGGGAACCCCGGCGACGAGCCCTGCCTGCAGTACCATCTGAAAAACTGCGACGCTCCCTGTACCGGCAATATCTCACCGGAAGCCTACAGGGGAATCATTGAGGAGATCGTGCGTTTTCTCAACGGCAACACCCGGCCCGTCATTACGCGTCTGAAAAATGAAATGGATGCCGCTTCCGCCGATATGCGTTATGAGGATGCCGCCATTCTCCGGGACCGCCTCCGGATCCTGAAAAAATACAAAAACCGGCAGACGGTGATCCAGACCGATTTTAAAAGCCGGGATGTCATTGCGCTTGCAACGGCGGAACATGACGCCATTGTGGTGGTGTTCCGCCTGCGGGAGGGCATCCTGATCGGCCGTGAACGCTTTCACCTGAAAAACATCGAGCAGCAGTACGATCAGGAGATCCTCAAGGATTTCATCCGCAGGTACTACGAAAGAACAAGCCTGTACCCCGAAGAGGTCTTTCTGGACCTCAACGAGGATATCGCCCTTTTCGAAAGCTATCTGAAAGTCCTGTCGGACAGGAACATCCGCATTGTCCGCCCCGAACGCGGAAAGAAAGCCCGCCTTTTCACCCTGGCCAAAAAGAATGCGGATATGCTGCTGAAAGATGTGCTCCTGCAAAAAATGAAACTTTCCATTCAGCCGGGTAAAATGGTGGAATCCCTGCAGCAATCGCTTAATCTTTCCGCTCCCCCCTGCATATCGAAGGCTTCGACATATCCCATTTTCAGGGGGAGGAGACCGTCGCTTCCATGGTCTATTTTGAGAACGGGGATCCCAAGCGCTCGAAATACCGGAAATTCACGATCCGATCCGTTGAAAGACCGGATGACTATGAAAGCATGCGGGAAGTGATCGGCAGGCGTTACCGGAGGCTGATGAATGAGAACGCACTTCTGCCCGACCTCATCCTTGTGGACGGCGGCAAGGGACAGCTGAATGCTGCCAAGACGGTGCTGGACGGTCTGGGACTGAACAATATCCCGGTGATCGGCCTCGCCAAGCGCCTTGAAGAGGTCTTCGTTCCCGGTTATTCCCAGGCTCAGAATATTCCCAAAGGCGCACCGGCGCTCATCCTGCTCCGGCGCATTCGTGATGAAGCCCACCGTTTTGCCATCCGTTTTCACCGGAGCAAACGGGGGAAGCACATGAAAAAAAGCATTCTGGACAACATTCCGGGGATCGGTGAAACACGGAGGAAAAAACTGCTGTCCGTTTTCGGCTCGGTCAAAGCGATGCGGAAAGAGAACGCGGAGGCGATCGCCGAAAAAGCGGGGATTCCCCTGAAACTGGCAAAAACCCTGCTGAAGACCCTGAACGATGGATCATAATAAAGCACTGATAATCCCCTACGGGGAACGCTTTATGCACGTCAGCATTGAATACGGCGCAAGGAAACGTTTATCCCTGACGGTATATCCGCACGGGGAGATACTGGCAAAAGTCCCTTTGGGCGTGCCCGTCCGCAAAGCGGAAAGCTTTATCCGCAAACGCGCCGCATGGATGGACAAGCATCTGCGGCACTTTGAGCAGCACCCGCCGGAACCGCCGAAACGCTATATGGAAGACGAGCTTCATCCTTTTCTGGGAAAGCACTACCGCCTGCGTCTGCGGAGATCTCCGTCCTCATCCGTTCGGCGGGAAAAGGGGCATCTGGAAGTCGCCCTCCGGGACCCCGGCGACCCGGCCGCAGTGGAAAAAGTACTGCGGAAATGGTACCGCGAGGAGGCGCTGCGCTACATGAAGCCCCGTTTCCGTGAGCTTTCCTCTTCCCTTTCTTTTCTCGGGCTTCCGGCACATTCCCTGCGCTTCTACCGTATGAAACGGCGCTGGGGAAGCTGCAGCGCCAGGGGCGTGATCACCCTGAATACACAGCTTGTTCAGCAGACGCCGGCATCCATCGATTACGTCATCATCCATGAGCTTTGTCATCTCCGGGTCCCGGCGCACAACCGCGAGTTCTATGCTCTGCTGGAAAGCGTGCTGCCCGACTGGAAAACACGGAGGCGTGAACTGAATGAGAAATCATATTGAACCCGGCAACCCATACCGTGAACCATAAGCTTCGGAAGGAACAACGATATGGCGGACATCAAAAAGCACGATCTTCTCGAGCTGGAGATCGAAAGTATCGCCTTCGGCGGCAAGGGTGTGGCGAAAATCGACAATTTTGTCATCTTCGTGCGCGACACCCTTCCGGGACAGCGTGTCAGGGCCCTTGTCATCAAGAAAAAAGCCGCTTTCGCCGAGGCCCTTGTCCGGGAAATACTGAGGCCGGCGCCGGGGCAAATTCAGGCGCCCTGCCCGTACTTCGCGGACTGCGGCGGCTGCAAATTCCAGAACCTTCTTTATGAAAAGCAGCTGGAAATGAAGAAGCGGCAGGTCCGGGAAGTCTACGCCCATCTTGCCGGGATGCCGGATATTCCCGTGTCAGAGGTGCTCCCTGCGCCAGCGATCTATGCTTACCGGAACAAGATGGATTTTTCAACCGGGGTCTCACGATGGCTTTTAAGGGAGAACGATCCCGGAACGGACCTCCGTTTTGCCATCGGGCTTCACGCCCCGGGCCGCTTTGACAGGATCCTTGATATTGACCACTGCCTCCTGCAGGATGAAGAACGGAACGCTATTTTCCGGACCGTCCGTGAGTGGGTAAGGCAAAACGGCATTACGCTGAATGATCAGCGTACACATCGCGGCTTCCTGAGGAATGTGATCATCCGCAAAGGAGAGCACAGCGGTGAGATCATGATCAACCTGGTCACCCGTTTCAGGAAACCGGAACAATTCGCCCCGCTGGTAAAACTTTTGAAAGAAAAATATCCCGTCGTGACTTCCGTTGTGAATAATATCACCGCTTCGAAAGGGGATCATTCGATCGGGGAACATGAGCTGCTGCTGTACGGCGATCCCGTCATCCATGACCGCCTGGGAAAATATGAATACCAGATCTCGGCGAACGCCTTTTTCCAGACCAATACCCGCGGAGCGGAACAACTGTACGATACCCTTGTGGATATGGCGGCATTCAAAAAAAGTGACGTGGTCTGGGACCTGTACTGCGGCACGGGAACGATCTCCCTCTATGCCGCGGACCACGTGCGGAAGGTTGTCGGCTTCGAGCTTGTGCGTGATGCTGTAAACAACGCCCGGGAAAATGCCCGCCGTAATAAGGTCAAGAATTGTGCATTCCATCAGGCGGACCTGGATCATTTTTGGCGTGACCATAGTGACCTGCTTACATCGCTTGAAAAACCCGACATCGCCGTCGTGGACCCTCCCCGGGCGGGGCTGAGCCCGAAATTTATCAGGCAGTTGACGGCGCTGGGACCCTCCAGCATTGTGTATGTCAGCTGCAATCCTTCAACGCAGGCCCGGGACATCCTGCTTCTGACGGAAGAGAATTATCAGACCCGGGAGATCCGTTTGGTGGACATGTTCCCGCATACCGCCCATATTGAGACCATTGCGCTGTTGATACGGAAACGGCATGCGGACGGGTGACCGGGATGCCGGACAAAGAAAAAATTTTACTGGCGAAAACGGATTTTTTTATTATTATACATACACAAGCGCCGCAGCCGCGAAGCGGCGCAAAACGTCACGGGGCATTAGCTCAGCCGGGAGAGCGCCGCGTTCGCAATGCGGAGGTCAGGAGTTCGAGCCTCCTATGCTCCACTTCACCGTATATCCCGTGTTTGTCTCTCCGGGAACCACCGTCGCCGGGCACTGATCCATGATCTTGTTTATGATGCTTCCGGACATATTCCCTGTTTATGCTTTCAATGTGCAGGTGTCCGGCCGAAAACTGATCCTGCGTCCGCAATACTGATCCCTTTGTATTCCCGGCAAATCTTCCCGTCCGCGGGAAAGCGGTGAAAAAAAGCTTCTTTCTCCGGGGATAAATCTTGTATTTTATCGGTTGATGCAAAAAACGAAGGTGAAAAACCATGAGTGAACTGAAAGCGCAGCTGCACAATATCTTCGGCCGGGAGCCGAAAGCAATGGAGTTAAAGGCGTTTGCCTGTTTTGACCCGGAGGCGAAAGACCGCAAAAAGCGCTTCCGGAGATACAGCGAATCACAGCCCCAGTTCCTGAATATCGATGATGAACATTATTTATATGTCAGCCACCATACAAACCGCCTCCGCTGTAAGCTCGACATGGCCACCCGGCACCTGGACACGGTGCTTTGCTACCCGCACGACAGGGGGAGTATTATGCTGGGAGTCACCCGTCCGGAGAAAGAACCCCATCTGCATTCGCGGCAAACGAAATACCGCATTTTTGTGCAGAACGCAAGACAGATCGACGAGGACCTCCTGCATGCAGCCAGCGAACATGCCGACCATATGGCGCTCATTCAGGATGAGAGCCCCTGGGAACGGCTTTGCAGGGTTTGCATTGATACCGGGACGGGAGGCCATATCACCGCATCCGCCCGGCGGCTTTTCACCGATTACGAAAGCGGGATATTGTATGTCGTTCCTGAACACCACAATACCGCCTTTAAAAAATATCCGCCGGTTTTGAACTGCAACCGCAGTTTCTCGGGACAAGCGTTCCCTTTCCCATACTGAGCCTCGATAATGAAGACGGTCTTCTGGAGATCCCGCTCAGCACTCTGCGCAGTCTCCGGGATTCCATGCAAAGATACCGGGAAAACCGGACACCCTACCGTGAAAAGGCCGGCAAAACCCCCCTGCCCGACATCAGACCTTCCTATCGGGAGCAAACCGATCTGCTTCTGGACTTTCTGAAGAAGGAAAACGAAAAGGATCCTTCGCGGAATTATAAGATCCCCGGAATGCGCCGGACCTTCAGATCGATCCTTTTCCCTGAGGGGCCTTGCTTTCAGTGAGAACGGGATCCAGCTGTGTGTCCTCTCCGCCATCGTCAATCTGTATTCGCGGGGTTTGCAGCCGCTCGCATTAAGCTACTATATGGAAAGCACGGTCTCAGCCCCGCAAAAGCTTGACCAGCTTCTGGAAGCAATGAAAAAAGGTGCCGAGCTTTTCGAAGTCCCCATCGCCAATCACTGTATCGTACCGGGCGATGCGAACCGACTGAAACTCTTTTTTGTTTCCAGACACCGGAAAAAGGCCGTTCCGCGGGTCTTTCAGGACCCTGGGGACTTCATCTGCCTTCTGGGCGATCCCGGCGGTACGATCAGGGGTTCCGCCTATGCTGAAGCGCTCGGATATCAAAGCGCGTTTTCCCCTCCGGGAGTGATGCGCGGCACGATCGCGGCAATGATCAACGTACTCGAAGAGTGCGAAAGAAAGGAAATATTATCCTCCGTCAATGCCATACAGCGGGGAGGGCTCTTTGCCGCTCTGCACCGTGCCTGCGGCCAGAGCCTGGGAGCCTCCGTCTATTCGGAACGGAAAAGTCCGGAGCAGGTCTTTATCTTCGGAGAACCGCAGGCGGCGCTCCTGGTCAGTATCAAAGAAAAAAATCTTATTGATCTTGCCAGGATCACCTCCAACTATAATCTTACCTCGACAACGATCGGGCGTGTCCGGGAAGCCGGGGAAATCAATATCAACAAGGTCCTTCATTACAGGACCGGACGCTGAAATATCTGTGTATCGGTTTTTTCAGAGATATTGTCATTGACAGACGGCTTAATATCATGTAAATTCCCTGGTTGTTTGGAGTAGTGTATGAAAACAGAAGAAAATACCAAAAGCAGGCTCGCTCAGTGGTGGGAAAGCATCAGTCCCAGGATCGATGAAGCCTACAAGACCACCAAGGAGAAAGCAGAAGACTTCGGCCGTATCGGCAAGCTCAAATATGATATTTATCAGACACGCCGGATCTTACAAAAATGCTATCAGGAACTGGGTGAAAAGGTCGCTGCATGGGTGGACGAGAAACAGGATTACAACATGCAGGAACTGGAACATATCGATGATATGCTGACCCAGATCCGTGACCTGAAGGAAAAGATCTCCTTACTTGAAAAAGAAGTGCTGGAACTTCAGGCGGAAGAAAAGATAAAATAGCCGTTGCTTGAAAAATGATCCGCCCGGGTGGCGAAATCGGCAGACGCGCTAGGTTCAGGGTCTAGTGTCCATCGGACATGCGGGTTCAAATCCCGCCCCGGGTACATGGAACGGCAGGTTCACCTGCCGTTTTTTTTTGATATCCTGTTTTACGGTACATCGTGAGCCGCCGGTCCCCGGAAGGCATACCATGCTCCGGGAAGACCTCACGCCTGCGCGCCCCTTATTTCCGTATCCGGAAACGCGCCGTAAGCGGCCGGTGATCGGAGGCTGTTGTTTCGGGAATGACACGGATCTCCCTGCACTGCAGGCCGCGTCCGGTCGAATAGTAAATATGGTCGATCACGCGCTCCGGATCGTCTGCCGGATATGTCTTCTCCCCGGAGCCGCAGCGGTTCAGATACCTGCCCAGCCTCTCCAGGGGCTCACTTCCCGGCTGACAGTTCAGGTCGCCAAGCAGAATGATCTTTTCCCCGTCGGCGGCAAGCACCTCTGTGATCCTCCTCATCTGCGCCGGCCGGTCGGAATCACCGGCGTGATGATCAAGATGCGTGTTGTAGAAATGCAGGGTGTCACCGCGCTCCGTCCGAACGCTGACCATCATCAGCAGGCGCGGCTCATACTCCATCCGGGAAGGCAGCCGGACCTCTTTGGTTTCGATCACCGGGTAGCGGGAAAGCACCATATTCCCGAAAACGCCTCCCTGATAGTCGAAGGTCTTCATATAGACCGCGTGCATGCCGCAGTGATCCTCAAAGAAGGAAAGCACATCCATTTTTCCGCTGCGGTCCGTCAGGTGGTCCACTTCCTGCAGGCCCACCAGGTCGGGATCTTCCGCGAGGATCACGTCCGCAATGCGCTGCGCATCCAGGGTCCCGTCCATGCCGCGCATGGCATGGATATTATAGCTCATGACCGTCACCTCATTGCAGGCGGTGAGGAAAAAAAGCATAAGAACAAATGTAATAAGCCGTTTCATGAATGACCTCCCGTTGATTGATATCAGGATAAATATAACACCTTTTCCGGCCTGTATCAAACCAATGAACTGCATCCGGGTCCCGGAAAGCCGGGATCACAGCGGCGGGTTCCGGCGGTCAATGTTCCGCTGAAGGTCCTATATCCGCGGCGCCTCTCTGTGCGCCTATTCCGTAACCCCGTAATCCCCGCCGTACTTTCTGGCAACAAAATCAATGTCCTTGTCGCCGCGGCCGGAAAGGTTTACCAATATGCTCCGCGCTCCGGATAATTCCGGAGCCAGTTTCATGGCGTACGCGATCGCATGAGCGCTTTCCAGGGCGGGAATGATGCCCTCCACCCGCGATATTTCAAAAAAGGCGTTGATGGCTTCCCGGTCGCCGGCCGTCACATACTGCACGCGCCGGATATCCTTCAGGTAACTGTGCTGGGGACCCACCCCCGGGTAATCCAGGCCGGAGGCCACGGAATAGACCGGCAGCGGCTCCCCTTTCTCGTCCTGGATAAGATATGAACGGAATCCGTGGATCATGCCGGGTGTTCCCATTGTCATAGTGGCGGCATGTTCTCCGGGTTTGAAACCGGTCCCCGAGGGTTCCACGCCGTACATCTTTACCTTTTCATCCTCAAGGAAGGCGCTGAACAGCCCGATAGCGTTCGATCCGCCGCCCACGCAGGCGATCAGGTTATCCGGTAATTCCCCGGTCATCTCCCGGAACTGCCGGCGTGCCTCTTCTCCTACAATCGCCTGGAAATCACGCACCATCGCCGGGAACGGATGCGGCCCCACGACAGAGCCGATACAGTACATCTGCGTATCCGGATCTTCAAGGTAGGCCGAAAAACAGGCGTCCACGGCATCTTTCAGGGTTTTGCTGCCCCCGCTGACGGGAATGACCCCGGCGCCCAGGATCCTCATGCGGACCACATTGGGATGTTCTTTCTCCATATCGACCTCTCCCATGTAGATATCGCACTTCAGTCCCAGCAGCGCTGCCGCCGTCGCCAGTGCAACACCGTGCTGACCGGCGCCGGTCTCGGCAATGACCTTGGTCTTCCCCATCCGTTTTGCAAGCAGGGCCTCCCCGAGACAGTGATTGATCTTATGGGCGCCGGTATGGTTCAGGTCCTCGCGTTTGAAATAGATCCGCGCTCCGCCCAGTTTCCGGCTGAGGCGCCGGGCGTAAAAGACGGGGCTGGGGCGCCCGGCATAATGGGTATACAGGTCCGATAATTCCTCCTGGAAATCGGTACTACGTTTGATGGCTTCATATTTTTCGGCAATATTGTTCATGACCTCCGTAAGCTGCGGCGGCAGAAAAGCGCCTCCGTATTCTCCGAAATTTCCTTTTTTATCCGGCATTTGTCCTAAATTCATCATGATTCCTTCTCCATGTTGTTCAGCATTTTCAAACTGACCGTATTGGGGTTTTTGAGTATTCTGGAACCCCGCGTGATCTTGCAGAGACTGATATGGTGTTTTTCCGCAATGTGACGCTGGGTCTCACCGTGATAGAGATCCTTCATGAGGCGCCATCGGAACACCAGTGCCTCCACTTCGCTTTCCGTCAGTATTTCCCCGAGAAATTGTTTCATTTCCTCCGCTTCCGTGATGCGGCAGAAGACCTTTACGATCTCATCATAGGTATGCATGGTCACTCCGTTTGTTACTATGGATAGAAACATAGGGTAAAAAACCGGGGCTTCCAAGGATTATTTGTTCTTATGTAAAGAAACACCTCGCCGGTTTTTTGGGATCTTCCGTTTTATCTCTTTCATGACCGCTATCACCATCCCGCTTTTTCTGTTGAAAATCCGCGGGAATCCGGGTAACTTTCACAATGTATTGTTCCATTGCTTTTCCGAATAACGTGTACAAGACCTTTACCTATTCCGTCCCGGAAGGAATGCGGGAGGATCTCCGGCCCGGCATGCGTGTAAAGGCTCCTTTCGGCGCCCGTTCGCAGATCGGGTACTGCGTGAAATGTTTCAGCTCGCTTCCCGGAACATCGTCCTACACGATCAAGGCGATCGAAGGGGTGCCGGACCGTAAGCCGCTCTTCACCCGGGCACTGATCCGCCTGATCACATGGATTTCCGAATACTACATGGCACCGCCGGGAATATGCTTCCGTGCCGCACATCCTTCCGAACTCGGTTACAAACGTGTCGAATACTGTTTTGTAAGCCCGGAAGAAGATTCCGGGAACTGGCCGGAAATACCCGCTACAGGCCTGTCCACGCTTGCCTTTTTCGACCTGCCCGAAACACGGCGGAAAGCGGTAAAACAGGGACTCGATTCCGGCGTCCTGTACATTGACAACATCTTTCCTAAAGCAAAGCGATCCCGGCGGGTGACGGCGGTCAGGCTCCTCGAGACGGATGCGAAGGTCAGCGAACGCCAGCAGGAAGTGGTGGACCTTCTTTCTTCCCTGGATCAGCCGCTGGAAGCGATCAGTATGATCCGGAAAAAACTCCGCGTGTCGGTCTCAGTGATCAATACGCTGATCAAAAACGGTGTTCTGGAAAAATGTGAGATGGAGGTTCCTGCCGACCCCTTTGACCATCTTCCCTCGGAGCGCCGGCGGGACGTGCGTTTGTCCGCAGAGCAGAAGCGTGTCATCGATGAGATCGTCCGGCACGAAAACCGCTTTTATCCCGTGTTGCTGCACGGTATTACGGGCAGCGGCAAAACGGAGATCTACATTCAGCTTGCAAAGCGTCAGCTGGAGCAGAGGAAAAGCGTACTGATCCTGGTGCCCGAGATCGCTATCACACCCCAGATCGCGGCGCGCTTCCGCTCGGCCTTCGGCGGCGATGTCGCCATCTGGCACAGTCAGATGAGTGATGCGGAACGCCTGTGGACCTGGAATCAGATGCTTCTCGGCACGATACGCCTGGTCGTGGGAGCCCGCAGTGCGCTCTTTGCGCCGATCCCGGATATCGGGCTGATCGTTGTCGACGAGGAACAGGAATCTTCCTTTAAACAGGACGATCCGGCACCGCGCTACCATGCCCGCGATGCCGCCGTCATGTATGCACATATTCTTAAGGTCCCCGTCATACTGGGATCCGCAACGCCGAGCCTGGAGTCCTATTACCAGTCCGCGCTTCACAGGTACCGGCGCATGGAGCTGAAAGAACGTTTCGGCGGTGCAAGGCTCCCGCGGGTGTCCCTCATTGATATGAATACGGCGGAACGCAGGGGGATATTCAGTGAAAAACTACTGGAGGCGGTCTGGCGCACCGTTGAGAAAGGCAAGCAGGCGATCATCCTTCAGAACCGGCGGGGCTTCAATACCGTCTTTGTCTGCAGTGAATGCGGAAAGGTGCTTCAATGCCCCAAGTGCAGTGTCTCGCTCACCTATCACAAGCGCCTGGACAAGCTCATGTGCCATGTATGCAATGCGGGCTACCCCGTTACAAAGACCTGCCCCGACTGCGGCAGGAACACACTGAAGCCTGCGGGCAGCGGCACACAGCGGATCGAGGATGAACTGCAGACGTTTTTCCCCGATGCCCGGATCGCGCGCATGGACCTCGACACCACAAGGACCCGGCACGCCCATGCGCGTATCCTGACGGAATTTGAAGCACACCGGCATGATATTCTGCTGGGTACGCAAATGATCGCGAAGGGACTTGATTTCCCGGATGTAACGCTTGTCGGTATTATCAATGCGGACACGGGCATCGGCATTCCGGATTACCGGGCCGGGGAACGGCTGTTCCAGCTGATCTATCAGGTCAGCGGACGCAGCGGACGGGGCCGTCATCCGGGGACGTGCTTGTTCAGACCTATTCTCCCGACGAGCCGCTCATTCAGATGGCTTCCCGGCTTCAGCTGCGTGAATATTACAACCTGGAGCTTTTCCAGCGGAAGACCCTGCACTATCCGCCCTTCAGCAGGCTCTTCCTGATCCGTATCAGCGGCGGGGATGCGGCGAAAGTCGAATCCGCCGCGAGGCGTATCCATCGCTCCCTCACCTCAAGCGTTATCCGGGGGCAGCTGTATCGGTCCCGCCCCCGCTCCCATCGAACGCATAAAGAACAAAACCCGCTGGCAGATCCTTGTTAAAGCGGGGCGCAAATACGATCCGAACGGCAACCGGGCGGCGAAGGTGCTGATGAAGGTGATCACACAAAAACAACAGGAAGAAAGAAGTGTGCAGATTCTGGTGAACCGGGATCCCGTATCGCTGATGTAAAAGATATGCAGGACCTGTATCAACAACTCGGCTTTGAAGCAGTGCGGAAAAAAATTGCCGCTTATGCCGTGACGGAAGGCGGAAAACGGTCCGTTGAAACCTCCGTTTCCTTCCTGCCCCGGGAACAGTATGAACGGCGTCAGCGCACCGTACTGGAAATGCGGGACCTTCTTGCCCTGGACAGGCCGTTACCGCTTGTTGCCTTTCCCTCCCAGAACGGAGCGGTAAAGGAGCTCAAGGTTGAGGGCAGTGCGCTGAATGCAGCGGAACTCTGGACGCTGGCGGAAATACTCCGCCACGGACGGCTCTGCAAAAACTATTTTGAAAAACGAAAGGATCAATATCCCGCACTGCAGGAACGGGTCCGGGCATATGACCCGGAACTTGAAACTGCGGAACGGTCCGTCAGGAAGATCTTCGATGCCGACAGGAACATTGCCGACAACGCCTCCCCGCTTTGCTCGCACTGCGGCGGAAGATCGCCGGGACGGAAAGCTCTATCAGCCGGAAGGTCCGCCAGATCTCCGGAAAATGGCTGAAAGACGGTGTCGCTCAGGATGACCCGGTGGCCTTCCGCAACGGGAGGCAGGTCATCCCGGTCCGCGCTTCCCGGCGCTCCAAAGCGCCCGGCATCATCCACGACCAGTCCCAGACCGGCCAGACCGTCTATGTGGAGCCGATGGTCATTGTTGAAATGAACAATGCGCTTTACCAGGCCCGCCGGGAAGAACGTGATGAGATCCGGCGCATTCTGATGGAAAAGACCGGTGAGCTCCGTTCCCGCTTTCCGCAGCTCCGCGAAACGATCCGCATGCTGGAGGCCCTCGACGGCTTTCAGGCGACCGCAAAGCTCGCCCTTGAATACCGCTGCGACAAACCCCAGCCGGCAGAAGGCGGCCTCCTCAGGATAAAAAACGGCCGCAATCTTGAGCTTCAATTTTCACGGGAGCCGGTACCGCTGAACCTGACATTGCCGGGAAACAAGCACGGCATCATTATCACCGGTCCGAATGCCGGCGGAAAAACGGTCGCCCTCAAGACCATCGGACTGCTCGCCCTGATGCATCAGGCCGGTTTCCTCATACCGGCGGAAGCCTCCACATCCCTTCCCGAATTTGACAATATCTTCGTGGATATCGGCGACAACCAGTCCATCGACGGCGGCCTGTCGACCTTTTCCTCGCATATCCTTTCGCTGAAAAATATCCTGGAGCAGGCCACCTCCGGGAGCCTGGTGCTTATCGATGAACTCGGTACCGGCACGGATCCCGATGAAGGCGCCGCACTGGCGGAAGGCGTACTGCAGGTCCTGAGTGAACGCGGCGCAACCGTGATCGCCACCACCCACCACGGCGCATTAAAAACCCTGGCTTTTGAAAACCCGTATTTTGAGAACGGAAGCATGAGCTTCAACGATCGTGATCTGGAACCGACATACGAATTCATTCCCGGGATCCCCGGAAGTTCCTACGCGCTGGAGATCGCCAGACGCTACGAAATGGATGAAGCGGTGCTCCGTTATGCACGTTCCCGCATCGGAGAACAGCGTGAAAAGCTGGAGCGCCTGATCGTCGATCTCCAGCGAAAGATCAGCCGTTACGACGCTCTGCTGAAGGATACCCGGGAAAGGGCGGAATATTACCAGCGTACGCTCAGCGGCATTGAAGAAAGAAAAAAGGAGATCGACCGGAAATACAGCCGGGCGGAAAAGGAGGCACTGAAACGCGCCGGGACCATGGTGTCCGACCTGCGCAAAGCACTGGAAGCGAATATCCGGGAGGTGCGCGAAAGGCAGGCAAGCAAGGCCTCTATCAAAGAAGCGCAAAGCCGTTTTCAGGAGGCGGAAAAAACCCTCGGCGAAAAGGGCCGCGAAGCAGGAGACATCCCTGCAAAATCGTTCAGACTCGGGGACCTGCACACCGGCATGCGGGTTTATGTCAGGAGCATGCAGCAGAACGGGACCGTCCTGGAGGTTAATCCCCGGACCCGGAAGGTCTGGGTGGACGTTGACGGTTCGCGATTGCGGCTACATCCCGGCTGGCTGGAGGCGGCCAAAGCAAAACACAGAAAACACACACCTCTGTCACGCATTCGCAGGCTGCTTCGAACTACCATCTGGACCTCCGCGGAAAGCGTGCCGAGGAGGCGTTGCTGGAGACCGACAAATTTATCGACAACGCCGTATTGTCCGGACTGAGCACCTTGGAGATCCTGCACGGCACGGGGCAGGGTATCCTCCAGAAAGTGATCCGTGACTTCCTTTCAAAGGATCCGCGGGTGCGCAGCTATGAATTCGCTCCTCCGGAACAGGGCGGCACGGGGGTGACATATGCCCACCTGTATAACGGGTGACATATTGAAAATATTTTGTATATTTCGATAAGATACAAAAATTCGGGAAAGGAGCCGTAATGGACCGTCACATAAAACTTACCGCGAACATTCACTATGTCGGCGTCAATGACCGCCGCACCGGGCTTTTTGAAAACCTTTGGCCGCTGCCGGAAGGGATCTCGTATAACGCCTATTTGATCCGGGACAGGAAAAACGTGCTCATCGACACGGTGGAGATCTCAAAGACCGACGCCCTGATCCGTGAGATTCGCTCCGTCCTCGGCGACCGCCCCCTGGACTATCTGGTGGTGAACCATACGGAGCCGGATCATTCCGGTGCGCTCGGTGCCCTGCTGAAAGAATGGCCCGGCCTGTGCATTGTAGGCAACAAAGTAACGTTCCGTTTTCTCGACGGTTTCTACGGAGTATGGAAGCACAAAAAGATCATCGAACACGGTGACACGCTGGATACGGGCAGGCACCGTCTGCGTTTCTTCTCAACCCCCATGATTCACTGGCCGGAGACGATGATGACCTTTGAAGAACACGAAGGCATCCTTTTTTCCGGAGATGCTTTCGGGAGTTTCAAGACCCTCGACGCCTCGATCTTTGACGACGAGGTGAACCTGCAGGCCTTTGAAAATGAAATGCGTCGCTACTATACGAATATCGTCGGGAAATACGGAAAGAACGTGCAGCGTGCCTTTGCACTGCTGAAACCACTTCCCGTAAAGATGATCGCTTCCACCCACGGTCCCGTTTTCCGCAGCGACCCCGAATGGGTGCTGTCGCGTTACGACCGCTGGAGCCGGGAGGAGACCGGTCCCGGTGTTGCCGTGATCTTCGGCTCCATGTACGGACATACGGAAGCAATGGCGGAACACATTGCACGGGCGCTCAGAGCAGCCGGGGTGCCTGAAGTAAAGGTATTCGACGCTTCCAAAACCCATTCCTCCCATATTCTGAGCGCCGTCTGGGAATGCCGCGGCGTGGTCCTTGCTTCGCCGGCATACAATAATGACCTTTTCCCCTCCGTAAAGAACGTTGTGGACAAATTTCTGGAACGTAAAATGCACAAGCGTTACACCGCGGTGATCGGCACCGCCACCTGGAGCGGAGGCGGAGTGAAACAGCTGATCAAACGGGTCGGGGAACTGGGCTGGGAAACCGTCGGCGACCCCGTGGAAGCGAAATATTCCGCGGATGAAAGCGACCTTGATGCCTGCAACCGCCTTGCGAAAGCCATGGCGGAAAAGGTATTGTCCGGGTAACCCTTTTTTTGCTTTTCCCCTCTGTTGTTTATTCCTTATCCGGATCAGGATCCGTTCCCATAAAAAAACACCCCGCGATCTTTTCCTGCGGGGTGCTTTTCACGTTCTGATGACCGGTTGATCTTATCTGCGGCTGCGAGGGCGGCCACTGCCGTACATGCAGCTCTCGTAGCGCCGGTTGCTGCGGTAATTCCTTTCCATGCGGGGATCCGGTCCCACGCCGCGTCCGGAATCATTGCGCCGGCGCCCCATCTGCAGGTAGTAATCCTCACCGACGAGCTCCCGGGTCGCGATCCGGTGGCCGATCATTTCCTCATTCAGCGAAGCCCTCAGATCATTCAGCTTGTTTACATGCCCGCGGATATCCTTTTCGGACTTTCCTTCGCGGATCATGTTATCGATCTCCATCCGCAGAACGCGCATTTCCGCGCGCAGGGGCACAAGCTTTTTCTGATGGTCAAGCTTTACTTCATCAAACGCCTTCTGTTGGTCTTCCGTCAGAACGGAGGCCCGTGCGTTCACGCCCATTCCGGGTCCCGGAATGTAGGGTTTGTCCGGACGGTATTTCCCGCTGGCGGCAAAGACAAGACCCGCTGCCAGCAAAATACCCGTAAAGATGAGTGCTGTTTGTTTCATGTTTATCTCCTTTTTATTATTTCCTGTTTCCCGGCCAGAAGCCTTTCCGTTTATCGCTGTCTTCTTCCGGCCTCCCGTAACGCTTCTTCAGTTCCCTGTACATTTCCCGGCGGAAATGATATTCGAAAAAGAGAAAACGTACGACCTGTTCGGCACTGAGAAGTTCTCAAGCTCATCATAAAAGTCCGAATCCAGTTCCCTTTCCTCAAGCTGCAGACGCCTGATTTCTTCCCGGTAATGCCGCAGATCCTCTTCCCCGATATCTTCCCTTTCATAGGCCGCTTCACTTAATGCGGCCATGTCGAGGTGGCACTGATGCTTTGCATCCTGATAACGGCGATGCAGGGGAAAGAACTTCTCCGCCTGGGCGTCCGTCAGTTCCAGTTCCTCCGTCATGCGGAAGACCATGTATTTGTAATACTGGGGGTCCTGGCGTCCGCCGTGCTGCATCAGCCCCGCCGCAGACAGTCCGCCGGCAAGCAGGACGAATACGAGGACCGCTTTCACTGTGATTTTCATTTTTATCTCCTTACAGATCATGTTAAAACAATGCTCCCAGGTACTCGATGGGTTCATTCTGTGCAAGGTATTCGATTACAGCCTCTTTATCGATCGCGGGCTCGCCCGCGATCTCCATGTCCGATTCAAAGTACAGAACCTCATCCGGAATATCCGCAAGGGAGGGCGCAGTGTCCGTATTCACACGGAACACGGAGAAAGGAACGATCAGAAAAAGGGCGGCGACACCGGTGACTCTCCGGGTAAATACGAAAATATCATGCCGGTGCATTTTTTTATAGATCTTCCTGCAGTTTTCCTCCCGTGTTGCGTCCGTCAGATATTGTGCGGGCTCGTCGCTGTCAAGACTGCGGAAAAGAGAAAACAGGGTCCTGCAGGAAGCGCAGTGCTTCAGATGCTCCCGGGCCTCCGGACAGGCATCCGGTTGGCTCAGCAGTTCGGGAAATAATTCTTGAACATGTTCACATTTCATTTTACGACCTGTTGCAGTTTCTTTACGGCTCTGTGGTACAGGACTTTTGCGCTGTTCTCCGTGGTGTTCAGGCGCTCGGCCACTTCACGGAACGACTTCCTTTCGAAAACCCGGACCTCAATGACCCGGCGCTCCGTTTTTGAAAGATGCTGAAGCCATTCCCTGCGAAAACTGCGCATCTGCGCTGTATCGTCTTCGGTGTCGGCTTCCTGTCCGCGTTCCTGGAGGGTATCCCAGGTCTTTGTTCTGTTCCGGCTTACAAAATTCAGCGCATGATTGTTCGCGATCCTGTACAGCCAGGTATAGGGGGAAGCCTCCCCGCGGAAAGCCCCGCGCTTTTTGTATGCTTTCAGGAATACTTCCTGCGTGCAGTCCAGCGCATCATCCTCGTTTCCCACAATATGAAAGATCATTGCGTAGATACGGTCATGGTAATCGTTCACCCATTTTTCAAATGTTTTCTTTTTTACCATGCCCTGACCTGTTGCTCAATGATTAGACCCGGCGATCCCCGCAATGTTAACAAAATAATGTTATGATGATGATGATGGGAGCTGTTTTGAGGCCCGTGCGCCCATGTTCTTGAGTTCTTCCGCCCTGTCGATGAGATTTCCCCTTCCCGTCTTCATTTTATTCACGGCATCGTCATAGGTCTTGCGCGTCAGGCGCAGATGATTGCCGATCTTTTCAATATCCCGGTAGAAAAGCACGAACTTGTCATAAAGCGCGCCGCTTTTGACGGCAATGTCGATCGCATGTTTTGCCTGGTTCTCCTGCTGCCAGATAAAGGAGACCGTCCGCAGGGACGCCAGAAGGGAAGAGGGGCCGATCATGATCACATTCTTTTTGATCGCATACTGATAGAGGGACATGTCCTGTTCCATGACGGTGGCAAAGACGCCTTCAACGGGAATGAACATGAACACGTAATCGGGAGAATTGATGTTCTTGAGGTTTTGATAATGCTTTTCATGCAGGCCATCGATATGGCGTTTCATGGCGTAAATGAGCGCCTTCTTATATTTTTTCCTGTCCGTTTCATTTTCGGCTTGCAGAAATTTATCATAATCCATGAAGGATACCTTGGAATCAATGACAAGATGCTTGTCCTGGGGAAGCCTGATGATCACATCCGGCTGAAGGCGGCTTCCCTCTTCACTGAAGGACGATTGCGTCTCGTATTCGTGATCCTTCCGCAGTCCGGACATCTCAAGCAGGCGCTCAAGGATGAGCTCGCCCCAGTCCCCCTGTTTTTTCATATCGCCTTTCAGCGCCTTCGTGAGGTTGCTGGTCTCTTCCGTAATGAGCTTGTTGAGTTTTTCAAGGTCCTCGATCTTTGTCGTCAATACGGTCATCCTGTCGCTCGTTCCGGTATGAAGTTCCTCGATCTTTTCGCGGAAACGGGCAATGTCCTTTTCGATCGGCTCCAGCACCAGCTTCATCTTGTCGGTGCTTTTCCTGTCCTTTTCGTCAAAGATCTTGTTCGCCAGGTTCTCGAATTTTTCACTCAGCGCCTTGCGGATCTCCTCGTTCTGTTCCGTTTTCTCCTTCAGCATGCGGTTTTCCGTTTCAAAACGTATCAGTTGCTCCTGGACCTCCGCGGTTTTCATCCGCTGGACCTCCAGTTGCCGCCTGTCCTTTTTCCTCAGGAAAAGAACAACGAAAAAAATTGCGGCTGCACCGATCAGCATCCCGGACACAAAATATATATATTCCATGGGATCCCCTTACTTGTATTTTATACCGCAGTTAGCAGTTCTCTTTATCCGATGCGGTCTTGTATCTTTTACAGCGCTCGATCATGATATAGCTTGCCCTGTCCTCTGCGATCTGGGAAAAAAAGTGAATGGCCCGGTCCCAGTTGCCGCTGCGGTAATGTTCGAGCCCTTTTTCATAGCATTCCTTTCGCTGAAATGCTTTCTCCGGGCAGTGTACCACAGGGGACAGCACTTCAAAAACGGGAAGGGTTCCCGAACATCCGTTGATCTTCACCATATCCAGTTTCCTCGTGAGGACACCGGTTTTAATATAAGCAAAGGTGGACGCATCTATCAAGATATTCGTTCCGTACCGCTTATTTATTTCCTGCAGTCGGAAAGCGATATTGACCTTCCTGCCGAGGACCGTATATTCTTTCCTGTCCGGCAGCGCATTGTAACACGCATACATCGGTCCCGAGCTGATGCCGATCCTTACCGAGAGCGGAATCCTGTAGTCACTGATCAGGACCGGATTCAGTTTCTGAACTTCCGTGCGCTGCTCCCGGGCGCATTGCACGGCGTTGTGCGCATGCCCGGAAGACGTATCGTCATGGCCGAAAACGGCCATGATGGCATCTCCCTGGACCTGGCAGACATACCCTTTATGCCTTTTTACGCATTCGGTCAGCGGCAGGATGACCTTTCGGATGAACTGATACGTCTCTCTGGGGCAAAGGATCTCCGTAATGCCCGTAAAATTCTCAATGTCAAGGAACAAAACCGTCGCTTCGATCTTACCGGTATGAAAATTCTCCATGCTTCTCTCATTATTCATACAGAAATTCCCTTCTTTTTACATTTTTGATTCACTCCTTTTATTATTTCCGTAACTGTACGTCGCGCTCAATTTCACAACCGGTGCGGACTGAAAACAAAGGTCCCGAAACATGCGGGCTGATGAAAATTCAGCGTTCTGACCGGATTCCAGGCCGCCCAGTGAGGATAAGCCGTCTTATCTCCGCATTTATATAAATTCCCTTTCCAGACGGTGTTGTCGATGACCTGCAGTGGCGTATACAGTGAAAAAAAGCTGAACGGGATATGCGCGGCAAGGCACCAGCGTACTTCCCGTTGCTTTCTTCCGGTACGGTGTCCGCCGTCAGGCTGCTTCTGATGCGGATCTGCCGGGCATGTGCGGGCGGGATCTCCCTCACGTCCTTCCGTCTTCCGTGTTCGTTCCTCTCCGGATCGAGAATAAAGTTCACATGCAGCGTGCCGATGCAGTTCATCTCAATATTGTAGTACCCTTTAGAACCCGGCGGCTGTATGAACCATTCAACACAGCTGTCCTCGTTCACCTTTGCATTATAGGCCGTATGGCGGCAGCGCACATAACGGTCCAATACCATGAACAGCAGGTTGATCCCTTTCTGATGGTAGCATATCCTTGCTTTGGTTTCCGGGCGGTGCCGGGAGCTTTCGGGATGAAAATGCGTGATCCCGGCAATCTCCGCCTGCTGCCATTCCGCTGCGTTCCAGTCCGGACGCATATCAGGGGTCTCCGGACATTTATGTATGAAATACCGATTATTCATAACATTCCCTATCCAATTAATATACTATTAAAACTGACGAATATCAAAGTATTTTATTGATCTGTGATCCAGGTCACTAAAACCTCACCGATGATCTGCAGGCTCCGGGGGGAGCAATACGAAGGGAGGTCCCGTGTTGTATGCCAGAGGTTCCTTCCGCGGGCGGTGTAATGAAAATCGATGATATCGATGGTCGGGATGCCGGCCGTTTCATTCAGGGGAACATGGTCGTCGTACACTTCGGGACCCGTTTCCAGGGGAAATACCTCCCGGTAACCGAGCCTGCGGGCGATCTCCCACACCTCTGTAACCAGCTGCGGCGCATACTTCATGCTGTTTGCCTCCACCGGTATGCGAAGGTCATGATCGCCGATCATGTCAATAAGAATGCCTTTTTCAGGAAGCGGTTCCACGGGATGGCGGGCATAATATTCCGAACCCTGGCAGAATCCTTCCCCGCTGCCGGCAATGCCCATGTCCTCGGCATCCCAGAAGATAACGTCAATACCGGGTTCTCCCGGCAGCATCAGGATATGCTCCATCATTTCCATCAGCACCGCCGTGCCGCTGGCCCCGTCGTTCGCCCCGGAACGGGCCGGCCGGGAGAAAAAGGGTCCAGGTCCGCAAAGGGTCTTGTATCCCAGTGCGTGCTGAGCATGACGCGCTTTGTTCCTCCGGCATGAAAGCGGGCGATGATATTGAAAGCATCAACGGTGTCCCTGGTGACGGGACGGTATGCCCTGAACTGCTGTACGATCACCGTATCGGCAAAGATTTCCGCATGCGCGACGATCCAGTCCCTGCAGGCGAGGTGCTCTCTGCTTCCGGGGATCCGCGGACCGAACTGCACCTGTTTTTCCAAATAACCGAATGCCCGGTTTGCGTCCCAGGGTGCGTTCTGGGCGTAAAGGCCTGCGGCCATGGTGAAACAAAGCAGAAAATATTTCATTGTATCAGCCCCGTATGCGGATCGTCACGGTGACCCCGAAGTCCTTATAATCGTCCTTCTTGTACTCTTCGTCCAGGATCTGCGTCTTGTCGATACGCTGACCGTATTTAAAGAAAAATTTGCCGTCGATATTCTTGCTGAAGCGGTAGCTCAGCTGCGGTTCGACCTCCCAGTTGACACGGAAATTCTTCGGATCGCCGAAGTCCGTTTTTCCGCTCGATTTCACGATCTTCTTGTCCATACCGTATTTCCCCTGCAGGGAAAAGGTGATCTCGTTCTGCATGTTGATCACATCGATCTTTTTCAGGAACGGTACCGGAATGGTGATGCCTTTGTTATAGGAATAGGAGACGTTCAGGGTCATATTGTCCTGATAGGTCTTTGTGACGCTGGCATTGCTGTAATTCATCGTCACATCACCCTGATTGTCGGTCTTAATGGTTTTATTGTAGCCGATACCCGTATGCAGATTGCCGGCAAAGGTGAGATCGGCCTTGATCAGCGGGCTGAAACTCAGCGTATAGGTGGACGATTCCTCGCCGATGAAATACCGGCCGTTCTCCTCGTTAAAACGGTACCGGACGCTTTCACTGCTTGACATCTGATGCTGCAGGGTAATGTTCTTGATAAAATCCAGTTTCCCTTTCAGCCATTTGTACTGACCGGGATTGATCCTCCATTTCAGCGAATAATTCGGAGCGGTAAAGCCTTCCTTGCCGGTGGGCCCCAGCGGCAGATAATTCCGGGTCAGTGAAGAATCGTAAGGCAGCAGTTCAAGGGTGTCCTCGAATGCGATAATATGAATGATCTCGTCATAATAATCGCCCGAAGTGGTCTTGAACTGATATTTTCTCCCCGTGGACATATTCTGTTTATAATCCAGGCGCAGCTCGATCGAGCGTGTCAGCTTGATGCCGCTGGAAAGTCTCAGGGAGCGTGAAATCCGGTTGGAGAACGGTTGATTGATACTCCCTCAAAGCGTTCCGTGGGAAGATAGTCGTTCCCCCGAACCCGTAACGGTATTTATAGGTGACATCCTTATAGATCCTGCCGGTGTCGCTGCCGGCGATCCCGCTGTTGGATTTCTGGAATTCATCCGAATAATTCACGCTGATGGGATCGATCTTTCCCAAAAGGTCGGAGATACTGATCCTGGATCGTTCCGGTTTTTTCTCTGTCTTGGATCCCGGACGGCCGCCGTGCTCTGCCGCCGGGGGATCATCCCTGTCCTCACGTTGCTGCACATCCTTCCGGGGAGGGGGAATGTCATCTTCCTCTTCGGAGGCCTTTTCTTTCCGCTTTTTCTCAATATGGTCTCTGATCTTCTTCTCGTAGGTGTCCCAGACCTGCTTGAGCGACACCGTCGCAGAAGCGGAGATATCACGCCGGACGGATACATTGGCATAATCCCAGTTGTTCTGGGTGCTGTACTTATATCCGGAGCCGTAGGAAAGCCGCGGTTTGAGCCATTTGCTGATATCGGGGTTGTAGTTGACGCTGAGATCTTCGGTCATCCTTGTGACGTTCCCGACATTGACCCCGTTCATCAGGCTGTCATAGCTGAGATCGGTAAATATCCGCCAGGTGCTGTAGCGGTAATTCTGAAGATCGCTGTTCGCGGAACGTTTGTAGCTGATCTTCATGGAGCGGAAGGGATCATAACTCAGGTTCATGTTCTTTGACATGTCGAAGTTATAACTGCTGATGGTGTCCCGCGTGCTCCGGGTGATCTTTTCATTGTCCTTCTCCGAGATGTTCATGTTCCAGCTGAACGAGGAGGGTTTCCAGTAGAATTTTTGCTCCTTCGTTGCTTCATCAAGAAAGGGGATCCAGGAAAGAAAGGGGAATGCCCTTGCCCTTATCGATGTTCAGCTGATAGGAGAACTTTCCGCTCACGGACCGGTCGACCTTGTTCCGGATTTCCAGGCTGCTGTTGCGGTTCTCCGAGATATTGAAGCTGGCCTGTACGGGATTGACGAGAACCCGTGCCAGGAACGGATCGTCCTGACCGCTGCTCCTTCTCAGGGAGGTGCTGACAGACCGTTTCTCCGAGATCGAACGTACGCTGTCGGGAGGATCCTCCTCCAGAAGGATATCCGAACCGGGATAGTATTTCGGAACGCTCTGGTCCCGGGACCGTGAGATATTAACGGGAATCTTCAGGTTCCATTTTTCGGGAAGGAGTTTTTCCGCATGAACGGTCATGGTCATATTAACGGACTCGCTGGTGGTCTGATTGTTCGACCTTTGCTGATTGACCTGCCGGAAGTCGGCATCGGTCTTCCGGGCGTTGGCATTGAAATCGAAGAAACCTCCGAAGTTAAGGTCAAAAGCACCGCGCATTGCCGTCCCGGGATCATTGTCGCTTTCCACGACCCGCATTTCATTGACCCATATCTCTCCGGTATAGTCCCTGAAATTATCCGCATTGACAACACCGACCTGCAGCTTCTCGATCCGGGACAGGGAGGGGTTGCCCACCACGCGGTATGTCTTGCCGGTATATGTGTCCGTTTCGGGATCCACGGGACGATACTCGCGGATCTTCCCGTCCTCGTATTGAAATATTCGACCCCGTCGAATTCCACGCGGTTCTTCAGTCGCGTGATCTCTTCAAAGATCATCTCGATGTGGTTGCGTTCATCCCATCCGGGGTAGACCTCCGTGACGGCTTCATAATACTGTTCCATCTCGCCGCGGCCGATGCGCAGGAAGAGCCTGACCGGTGAACCCGTCTCCGGATCGCCTTCGTTCCCGTGGATGAACATCTTTAATTTTTTATACATCAACAGGGTCTCGCTTTCCAGCATGATCTTCTCGGCAAGAGCGGATTCACCGGGCCTCAGGCCGTCCAGATTGAGCACCAGCGCCTGCTCCTTTTCCTTGATCGTGGTCCCGTCAAGGGAATTGATGTGTTCCCGGCCGCTGATCCCCGGCGGCGAGACATAGTCCGCGTCCTCATCCGTATTTTTCACCGTAATGAAAAAGCGGTCGTCATCCGGGACAAAGAAAGGGTCGTCCTTTCCCGCAATGCCCCGTTCCTGCCATTCGTTGCCCACGATCGAAACCGATGCGAACTGTATCGTATCCTGGTCCGCGACATCGAACATGCTCATCCGCATCATGCGCACGGACATGAAATTGGGCATTCCCACACTGTCGACGACAGCGGTGAGCGGGATGCGGTACTGTTTCCAGCCGGTGGGACTGCCGTTTTCAAAGTAGGTTTTAGACGCAAGCCACTGATCGCTGCTCAGATCCACCGTATAGGAATAATAATTGTTGGCCTGGTCCAGTTTTCCGTCCCGGTCGATATCCTCCGTGTCGGGATAGGGCTGGATGCCGTCGGTGCCGGCATTGTCCTGCGTTCCGTTGACATGCCGCACCTTCCCTTCCTTATATCCCTCTTTATTGAAATTATCCACCATGGGGTCCCATCCCCGCATGGCCTCTTCCTCGTCGGTCAGGCCGTTAATGCCAAGATCCTCATTATAATTGGTCGAGATCTCAAGATTCCCGTTCTGGTTCCTGTCTTCCGTCTGCAATATGCCGTCCCCGTATTCGCTGGCGGGGAAAGCGGGATCGTAATTGGCGTTGTACCAGTCCTCGGTAATCTCCCCGATGTCGATCTGAAGCTGTCCGCTTTCGCCCCGGACCCACAATTCAATATACTTGCTTTTGCTCTGGTCATACATGTGCACCGGCTGCATGATGCCTCCCCAGATCTGGCGCGTGTCGTACCCGGTCGCATTGCCGGTAATGCCGTTGACCTCGGGATCAAGGACCACACTGAGGACATTGGTGTACTGATCGGTTTCCGTGATCTCCTTCTGCGGCCAGATATACTTCGTATAAACACCGAAGATCTTGGCGCCGTTCTTGTCCACATAGAAGGGATTGTACCAGAACATAAAGCCGCGTTCACGAAAACTGGAACGGAAGAAGGTGTTTTCCGGCTTGCTGGCGTGCGTCCATTTCTGGAAATTGATGTTCATCGGCGTTTCCTTGCTGGCCGATTCAAAATCATCCAGCTTGGCGACACCGTCAAAGTCCCCGCTCTCTTCGTTCTCGATCGTGTTGGGGTTCGGCAGGATCTGTGCGAACTCCCCGCTGAACTTCATGGAACTCCTGCGCTTCAGGTAGACCAGGGGGAGCGCATTGACGGCGCGGTCCAGCCAGTCCAGCTCATAGGCGAATTCCCCGTTGACATCCCAGATGAAGTTCTGGAACGGTTCGTCGCCGATATTGACGTTCTTGTCGTCAAGCACGCTGCGCCGGTAGTACATGGCGGTCGCACCGAGGAAGGTATTTTTATTGACGCGGTATTCTGCCCGCATGCCCGTCATAGACTTCTGTTCCCCGATCCCGCCGAACATCTGTTCCGTCTCATAGTTGATATCGATCTTGGCGTTGGCATCCGTCGCCGCCGCGCTTTGTAGGGTGATGATCCCGGAAAAATAATCAATTTCGTAATCCACCCCGCGGGTCATCTTCTTCCCGTTGACCAGGATCTCTTCGCTGCCCTCGATGATGAACATCTCCCCGAGGTCGATGGTTGAACTCCGGTTGGAATACTCCGCCTCGATGTAATATTTTCTTTCCATCCGTTCGGGATCGTTGTAGGAGCTGGTATAGACCTTCCCCGCCGAGGGAAGCGCATCGTCATCGGGAGAGCCGAGATTGTCATTATAGATGCCCTCGGTGCTGTTGTCTTCCGGAGGCGCCTGAAAGGGAAGGATGTAGGGCATCCAAAGCTCCCCGCGTTCGAGATCGACGACCAGGCCCTCCGGAGCAACATCGATCTTGCCGTCCTGACCCGGAACGCCGTTCTGATCATAGTTATCCAGATTGAAATAGCGGAGATAGGGAGTGCCGTTAATATATTCCACCGGCTGGTTTGCCCCGTTATAATAGACTTTCAGCTCAAAACCCTCCCGGTCGATGTTCCTGGCCTTGAGGCCGTAGATGTTCTTCATCTCCAGGTCCCAGGTGTGGTACGTGGGTTTGGGATTCTCCGCCTTGATCACTTTCAGGTATTTTCCGTTCTGCTGGTCCCCGTATTTCTTGCCGCTGCTTGTCTTATATGCGATCGCCAGGATATTGTCATCGCTCAGGCCTATGTTCAGACGGACATACCCCTGATACGGATTGATCTCGTATTCTCCGAACTGGTTCCCGTCGCCTTTTTCCAGCTTCCGGAAATAAATGGAGTCCGCGACGTCTTCCTCGGGATGTTCCGAAAGCACGGACGGCGTTCCGTCCGGCGCCAGATCCACGAAGGCCACCGCCTTGATCTTGGTGTCCTCCCGCTCATTACAGCTGATGTACACGTCATAATCCTCGATCATGTCCGAATAGGTGAATTTTCCGCTCTGCAGGTCGTAGGGATACATTTCCGTACGGAAGAATTCGTCCACAAAGAAATACACATTCCGCTTATATTCGTAATCAAAGATCTGGACCTTGGAGCCTCCGCCGTCCCCGGCAGAACCGCCCCAGGATTTTTTCTTGCTGTCCTTCTTTTCATAGGAGGCGATGGCGGTCACGTCGATGGGGCCGAATTTCATGACGGCTTTCCCGCCGAAGAGTCCGCTGGAGGAAGACGAACCGGTGACAAAGCGTGTCCGGGCAGGGACAGCCCGATATTCCCGAAATTCGCCCGCTGGACGATCTCATCCTCCTTGCCGCGGTAATCCACCTTGATCGCGTTCTCGAATTCAAAATCACGTTCACTGTCCTCATCGATCGAGATCGTAATGCGGTCCCC
Organism: Fidelibacterota bacterium; assembly: GCA_034520235.1. GTDB lineage: Bacteria > Fidelibacterota > Fidelibacteria > Fidelibacterales > Fidelibacteraceae > M50B103. The sequence goes on along the minus strand of JAXHNS010000001.1, from coordinate 343,095 downwards.
GATCGTTCCTTCTATCGTGAACTGCTGGGTCTGGTCCATCAGGAAATTCTTCTGCTCGTTCTCCATATTACCGGTCGCCATGATGGAATTGTTCTGCTGATTGTATTTACCGGTGATGGAGATCAGGCCGCGGATCCGCAATGCCACCCGCTGGCCGGCGATATCCGCACCGATGATCTCCAGGGAGCCGCCCGACTGCTGCTGCATGGGGTCTTTGTGATAGAGGCTGTCGGTCATGGCGACCTTCTGGTACCACAGATCGCTGATATCGTGGCGGGTGCGCTCCCGGAAGTAACTGTCGAAAGGAATGTATCTCGGAAGGTTCAGGGCGTCATCGCCGATGCTTTCATAGAGGAGCATGACCTTTCCGGAATCCCCGGTAGCTTCCACGGTCTTGATCATGGAGAACATCCCGGGGAAATTCGCGCTCAACGGATTATAGGGCGTCTCCCAGGCGCGGGTGAACCCCGACGGCGACGAAGGCAGGGCCGGCATGACCCCCGGAGGCTGATAACGGAACGTGAATTTCGGGGAATAATCGTTATTTTCTCCCGTCATAAAGGAAAAGAGCAAGAGCACGGCCAGACCGGTGAACAATCTTCGTTTCTGCTTCAAGATAATAGTTCGCGCCTTTTTTGGTTCTCAAACGTCAACTCATTAACAATGGGGTCCGGTCGTTTCCTCCTCAATGTCTTGCTTTTTCTGTAGTTTTCGGAGCAGCGCTTCGATGGCCTTCCCGCGATGGCTTATGCGGTTCTTTTCATTGAGATCCAGCTCGGAAAGGGTCTTTTCCAGCGGCGGATAATAAAAAACGGGATCGTAGCCGAAACCGCCCTCTCCCTGCGGCCTATCCAGAATATATCCGTTTACCACACCTTCAACATCCCAGGCTTCCGCATTGTTCACAAAAGCGATGATTGTACGGAAGCGGGCGCGGCGTTGTTCCGGCGGAATGCCATTTAGGTCTTTCAGCAATTTGATCATATTGTCCCGGTAATCTGCGTCTTCCCCCGCATAGCGGCTCGAGAACACCCCCGGCGCCCCGTCCAGGGCCTCCACTTCAAGCGCGGTGTCATCGGCGATCGCCGGAAGTCCGGTATAGGCATGGATCTCCCGGGCTTTTTTATGGGCGTTCGCTTTCAGCGTGTCCCCGTCTTCCGTGACCTCCGGCATTCCGGGAAAATCATCGAGCGTTTTCAGGCGCACACAGCCCCCAGCTTCTGCCGGTACTCACGCATCTTATCCCGGTTGTGCGTCGCCAGTATATATGTTTTTGCGGTCTTTTCCATCATTGGCAGGAATTTAGCACCTGTGCGCATATTATTCAACACTTTTCCTTTTCGCTTCAAGTTTTACGCAAACCGGATAGTGGTCGGAATATCCGCCGGCAAAATTCACGCCCCTGTAAAAAGGCAGCGGGGCGTGGGTCTCTTTTTCGCGGGTCCAGAAAGGTGCCACAACATAGGCCTGCGTTACGAACAGGACCGGTCTTTCCGGATGAGCGATGAGAAGATGATCGAAATGGATCCATTCCCCGTTGTGGCAATAGGTCCCCTGCACCTTTCGCGACAGGGAATTCTCCAGATACCGGATCCCGGGTTCGGCGCAAAGATGCTGCACGGAGCTGTCGTTTCGCGCATCGTTGAGATCGCCGGTGATCAGCACCGTATATCCGGGATGCTCCCGGCGCAGGGCTTTCACCGCCTCCAGCAGGACCTTTGCAGCATGCATCCTGTAAGGATCCGTTGCCCGCTTCCCGCCGCGGCGCGACGGCCAGTGGTTGATGAACACACTGAGGGTGTCGCCGCTTTCCTTCAGGGCAAGGTCCGCGCGCATGATCGGACGGCTGTGGTAGCCGCGTTCAGCAATGAACACGGGGTAATAGCCGTGGGAGACATATTCCGCACAGCTTTTCCGGTACATCAGGGCGGGATCGATCCCCCGGATGTCGGGGCCCTCGTCAATAAAGATCTCCCATTCGCCTTGATGGTAAAGGCGATCCCGCAAGCCTTCAAGGACCGTCCGGTTCTCGACCTCGGCCATGCAGAGGATATGCGGGCCGGCATGATTGATGACCTCGGCGAGGTGTTCCGTTTTCAGGCGGCAGGCACGGTAGGTATAATGCAGGATGCCGCCGGGCATGAAATCCCCGTCGTGTTTCCATGGCTCGTCCCGGATATCAAAGAAGTTCTCCACGTTCCAGAACATGACGCAGAGATCGCCTGCCAGGCACATGCCCGCAAAGAGCAGGAAGACCAGCTTCTTCATTATAGACCCCCTCTTTCTTTGCGTTGTGTAAAACTGACCTGCATGAACTGACCGGATATCCATGATGATTCTTTTTCGACAGGATCACAGGATGTACATGGTGAAGGGCTTTTAGTCAGCGAACAAGCAGGATATATTCTTTTTCGTTTAACATTCAAGCTACCGAACATTTTTGTTTCCCCCTCCGGTTTTCTCAGTGCATTCTATACTCTTATTGCTTATCCTCCACCGCTTCGAGCGCAATACTTATTTCATCCTGCCCGTACATATTTCTGCAATATCTTTCAGCTCCTTCAGGGAGTCTATGACCGCATGGGCGCCGGCATCGCGCAGGGAAGGCACGTCGTTGTAGCCGTAGCTTACGGCGATCCTTTTCAACCCCGCCACTTTTCCGAACGCCATGTCCGGAACGCTGTCGCCGACCATGAGGCCGCGGACATCCCGGGAAAGTCTGCAGGGTCGTTCTGACATATTCCCAGACCGCCGGGTCGGGCTTGCTCACATCCAGGGTATTGCCGCCCGCCACGTGGGAAAATGGCGGCCGATCCGGAAATGTGCAAGCATTTTGCGCACCATGGTCTCCGGCTTGTTCGAGACAACGATCTGCGTCATTCCCGAACACTCCCGCAGGGTTTCCCGCACACCGGGATAAAGGTGCGAATGCACGGTCAGGTGGGCGTCGTAATATTCCGCCATTTCCCTTCCGATCGCGGAAGCGTCCGCTTTATGGGAATGCTGCCGCTCCAGGGCAAAACCGATGGCGCGTTCCACCAGCTTTCCGATCCCGCTGCCGATAAAGCTCCGTATTGCCGCTTCCGGGACAGCCTCAAAACCGTTCTTCCGCAGGACGGCGTTCATGCTTTCCGTAATGTCCGGCAGGGTATTGCAGAGCGTGCCGTCAAAGTCATAACAGATAAGTCCGGGGTATTTCCATCTTCTCCACGAATTTTTCGGCGATCGTTTTTTTCACACCGTTATTGAACTCTATGCGCAGCAGGGTCTGTGAGGAGCGGATCACGCTTTTCACTTTTCCCTTGCCGAACATCTTATGAATGACGCGGTCCCCGGCGTGCACGGAGCCCGGCGCCGGCGGGCGCACCGGTCTGATCACCCCGCTGTCACGGGGCGATGCAGCTTTGCGGAACCCCGCGGCGGAAGGCCGTGCGGGGGACAGGCGCGGCTTCCGGGCGACCCTGTCGCTTTTCAGGCACGCTTCCGGGATCTCAGCGATGAATTCCGAAGGACGGGCGTCCCGCAGCAGCCCGTACTGCATGCGGCTGCGTGCGGAAGTGCAGGGTGACCTTCTCCATGGCGCGGGTAAGGGCCACGTAGAACAAGCGTCTTTCTTCCTCCATTTCTTTTTTTCCAGACGCGCGCGCTCCAGCGGGAAAAGCCCCTCCTCCATCCCCGCAATGAACACCCGGCGGAACTCCAGTCCCTTGGCGCTGTGCACCGTCATCAGCGTCACGGCGTCCGCACTGTCCTCCCACTGGTCGATATCCGTCTGCAGGGAAACATCCTGAAGAAAATCCGCGATACTTGCCTCGGGATTGTATTTTTCGAACATTTTCACATCATTGATAAACTCTTCCTGGTTGCGCAGGCGGTCCCGGAGTTACCGGATCCTCCTTGTCCTGATACATGGCATGCAGCCCGCTTTTCTCCAGGACCTCGACGGCAAAGTCCGCCGGGGGAAGTTCCCGCATTTTGCCGTTCAGCGAGACCATGATGTCCATGAAACCCCGCAGGGCCTGCCGTGCCCTGGCATGCAGCCCCGCTTCCTCCGGATACTGGAAGGCTTCCCAGAGCGTGCGCCGGGTTTCCGCCGCAAACTGCTCCAGCCTGCCGAGGCTTTTTTCCCCGATGTTCCGGGCGGGGACATTGACGATGCGCTTCAGGTTCACGGTGTCCCGCGGATTGACCAGCACGTTCAGATAGGCCAGGATATCCTTGATCTCCCTGCGTTCGTAGAATTTCACGCCTCCCACCAGCACGTAGCGGATCCCGCGGTTGTGGAGGGCTTTCTCAAGCAGCCTTGACTGGGCATTCGTTCGGTAAAGCACGGCATAATCCCGCAGTGGCTGACCGGAGCGGAGGATCCGGTTCGCGATATAGTCCGCTTCCTCAAAGTCGCGTTCGCATTCCTTGTGCAGGATCCTTTCTCCCTGCTCCCCTTCCGTCCACAGGTGCTCGTCCGCACGGTGATCGTTGGCACCGATCATACGGGAAGCGGCTTCGATAATGGTCTTCGTGCTGCGGTAATTCTGTTCAAGCTTGATGGTCTTCGCCCCGGGAAAGGTGTTCTCGAACTCCAGGATATTCCGGATGTCCGCACCCCGCCAGCCGTAAATGGACTGGTCGTCATCGCCGACCACACAGATATTCCCGTGCTTTTCGGAAAAGAGACGGACCAGGCGGAACTGCGCCGTATTGGTGTCCTGGTATTCATCCACCAGGATATAGTCCCAGCGGTGGCGGTATTTTTCGGCGATCGCGGGATATTTGTCGAACATCAGCAGCGGCCGCATCAGCAGGTCGTCAAAATCACAGGCATTGTTCTTCTGCATTTCCCGGTCGTACTCCCGGTAGATGAACGCCATTTTTTCCTGCATGTATCTGCCTTTCGCCGCTTTTTCCGCCGCTTCCGGCTTCCTGAGCTGCTGTTTTTGCCCGCTGATATAATGCATGACCTGCGAGGGCGGGAGTTCTTTCGGGTCCGTGCCCGTCGCTTTCAGGCACTGGCTGATCACCTTTTTGTATCGCCCGTATCGTAGATGGTAAAACCGGGGGGATTCCGGAAGCGGTTTTTCTCCCCGCAGGATGCGGGCGCCAATGCTGTGAAAGGTGCCGATATTGACGTAGTTCACCTGTCCCAGCAGGCGGGTGACGCGCTCCTTCATTTCATTGGCGGCCTTGTTCGTAAAGGTCACCGCAAGAATGCGGTTCCCCGTGGTCTTTTTCTGTTTCAGCAGCCAGGCGATCCTGCGGGTCAGGACCCGGGTCTTTCCCGACCCCGCTCCCGCGAAGATCAGCACGGGTCCGTCCGTGGTCAGTACGGCCTCTCGCTGGCGTGCGTTCAGTCCGGATAGAATATCAGTCATACGCTCCTTCGGGTTTCACCGCAAAAATAGCATCTATACAAAAAGAGGAGAACGGTTTTCTCCTTTTTCTGAAAAAATGTGACATCAGTAACGGTATCGGTCAGGTTTATAGGGCCCGGCCGGGTCAACGCCCAGATATTCCGCCTGTTCGCGGGTCAGTTCGGTAAGCTTTGCGCCGAGACGCTCAAGGTGCAGGCGGGCCACTTCCTCGTCCAGCTTCTTGGGCAGGGTATAGACCTTGTTTTCATGCCGGTGCTTGCGGATCTCGATCTGTGCGAGCACCTGGTTGGAAAAGGAGTTACTCATGACAAAGGACGGGTGACCGGTCGCGTTCCCGAGATTGACCAGCCTTCCCTCGGAAAGGAGAATGACGGAATGCCCGTCCGGGAAAACGATCTGGTCTACCTGGGGTTTGATATTGTGTTTTTTGACCCCCGGCAGGGCATAAAGGGCGTCCACCTGGATCTCGTTGTCAAAATGACCGATATTGCAGACAATGGCCTTGTCTCTCATGCGCTGCATGTGCTCTGTGGTGATCACATCGCAGTTCCCGGTGGCCGTCACGAAAATGTCGCCTTTCCCGGCGAGGTCGTCAAGGCGGCTGACCTCGTAGCCTTCCATCGCCGCCTGCAGGGCGCAAATGGGATCGATTTCCGTGATAATGACCCGGGCGCCGAGCCCCCGCATGGACTGCGCACAGCCCTTCCCCACGTCACCGTAGCCGCAGACCACCACAGATCTTTCCGGCGATCATGACGTCGGTCGCGCGCTTGATGCCGTCGGCCAGGGATTCCCGGCAGCCATAAAGATTGTCGAATTTGGATTTCGTCACCGCGTTGTTGACATTGAAGGCCGGAAAAAGCAATTCCCCCCTTTGCATCCTCTGATACAGGCGGCTGACCCCGGTGGTGGTCTCTTCGCTGACCCCCCGGACGGAGGCCGCGATCTTCGTCCACCGGTCCGGATACGCCTCCAGGTCCGCGATAATGAGTTTCTGCGCAATATGAAGGTCCTTGTTCTGTGCGTCCGCCTCCGGGAGACTTCCGCGTTCCGCATAGGCCTTTTCCAGCCGCACCCCTTCATGCACAAAGAGCGTTGCGTCCCCTCCGTCGTCGACGATCCCGTGCGGCCCCCTGCCGTCAAAGAGCAGGGCTTGCTTCGTACACTGCCAGTATTCCTCAAGGGTTTCCCCCTTCCAGGCAAAGACCGGCACGCCGCTGTCCGCAACGGCGGCCGCCGCATGGTCCTGGGTGGAATAGATATTGCAGCTCGCCCAGCGCAGTTCGGCGCCAAGGGCTTCCAGGGTCTCGATCAGCACGGCCGTCTGCACGGTCATGTGCAGACTGCCCGTAATGCGGGTGCCGTTCAGAGGCCGGCTGCCGGCGTACTTTTTTTTCAGCGCCATCAGCCCCGGCATCTCCGCTTCCGCCAGTGCGATCTCCCGGCGGCCGAAAGGTGCGAGGGAAATGTCTTTGACCTTGTATTGCATATTGTGCTTTACCCCCTTACTCGGAGACCCTGTCAATATAGTAGGCGATAATGGTGATGGACTGCGCGATCGCAAGCAGGGAAGCAAAATTGCTCACAAAGTTCTTCCCGAATTTCGGGGGGACCATGATGGTGTCTCCCTTGCGGATCTCCGGGATCAGTGAATCGTCGCCGCTCTCGATGTATTTTTCCAGGTCCACGTAAATGACCAGGGGTTCATCCTCATACAGCCGCTGGCCGCGGATGACCTTGACGTTCGTCAGCTTGGCCGTCCGGGTCCTGGGTCCCCCCGCAATGGAAAGGATCCCCAGCATGTCGTAATTGATGGGCACGTCGAAAATGCCGGGCCGTTCCACCTCGCCCCACACCTTCACCGGGATGGTCAGCTCCATGCTTCCCGAGAAACGCGGCGACAGGCTGCTGCCGTCCTGCGCGAATAGCGCGGAAGCGGCAAGCATCAGCACAATGACAATGATCGTTCCTTTTTTCATCTATCGGTTCTCCTCATGTTATTTCACCGTGAAATACATCCAGTCGCTTTCCGACCCCTCTGCCTCGGGCCCGCCGCCCACCTCGCCGGACACCGCGTCCACCCGCCAGCGGTAGTTGCCCTTCTCCAGATATTTCTGCCCTTCCCCGTCCGTCCACAGGTCCTCATACAGCACCGTCGTGTGGGAATCGTTCCCGTTGAGATAGACGTAATAGCTGCTGTTGCCAAGATCAAATCGATGACGCTTTGCGAACAGGATCGGCCGGTACTCGCTGCCCTCAAGATAAAAAAGCCTCAAATAGAAGTAATTGATGCGGCCTGCAGTCCTGCCAGAATGTGTAAAATAAAAGCGCGGGGTGTTTTCATACACATTGCCCGCCGGTTCCTGCAAGATCGCTTTCCGCGCCAGCTTATAGAAGGCCGTGTCCGAGGTCGCCTCGCTGACCGCAAAATCGTTGTAGGACCTCAGGTAATAATAGTAGGTCGTGTCGAGATGCACGGTGTTGTCGATGTAGCTGTCGCTGTCGTAGAGCACCCCGCGGCTGCGGTCGACGGTGGCGATCCGTTCAAAGGCATACTCCTGGTCAGTCAGTGTGCCGCGGTAGATATAATATCCCTGTATGCCTTCTTCCTCCACCGTTCCCGGTTCCTCCCATTCCAGATAGACGGCATTGTCGGGATGGGCGTCGATCCCGCGTTCCTGCAGGCTATCCGGAGGGCTTTTGGGAATAAAGTGCGGCACGGAGATCTCCGGGAGATCAAAACATCCCGCCAGCAATATCACTCCCAGCAATCCTGTGATCATTTTGCTTCGCATTTTGCTTCTTTGGTTTCTGTCCGTGTTCCCGCGATATTGCAACACTTTTTCTCTGTTCGCTTATCACCCGCACTTCCATTTCCCATTGTCAGAGTCTCATCTGTGCCTTCCGCCTGGAACGGTCGGTCGGCATCCTTCCAGCAATAGGAAAAGGGAGATGAGGTGACTCCAGGCTGATCTCGTGCCGCTGGATGGCATAGTCCACCTGCAGTTTTCCGCCGGCAAAAGGAGGGCTTCCACGCCGGCGCCGCCGGTGAAACTCTTGCGATCCTTTGCCGAAACGGATATCCAGAACGTCCTTCACGCTCCCAGCTGTGGAAACCGTAACGCAGGCCGTAGGACGGGGAAAAACCGGCTTTCGAAAGATATCCGTCCAGCATGACGCGCAGTTCACTTGAGAGGGGCCTGACCGGCTGATGCAGGGCAATGCCGCCGCTCAGGCGCATGTTGCCGAAGAACTGGTTTGTCCAGCCTGTCGAACCAGATCACCCCGGGGGAGCGGATGATCTACTTCCGCATTCAGGCCCACCGGAGATCTCGCCCAGCCGCTTAATATATAAAGATCCTCGCTTTCCGGGATAAGGAAGCGGATCCCGGCATCCATGCCCGCCCCCAGGGCGGAACTGCCGTCCAGGGTCTTGTCGACGGATCCCGCGTTCGCCCCGTACTGCATGCGGATGATAAAGCGGTCGCCAGGACCAGCCCAGCTCGACGTCCAGCGGCGTCTCGCGGGCGACGGGAAGCGGTACGGCGTTCTCCAGGTCGAAAAAACGTTCCGCTGGGCAGGAAATCCCGGACATAATCCCTGCGCTGGTCGATGTTCGGGATCTCGCTGACGAGGTCCCCGCGCCGGTACAGCTGCACCCCGACCGTATTCGACGATGGCCCCCAGCTGATAACTCCCGTAGGGCACGGAGATCCCGAGGCTGTTCTGGAACGCCAGCCCGTAGAGATTGTTGAACTGGGTGAATACCTCCTTGTCCCGGTAACCGAATCAGCCGAGTTCGGGATCACGGAGGCAATGCCGTTCAGGGAGGTCAGTCCCGTGCCCTTGCCAGTCGCCGTGGACTGCGAGGACCTGCCCGCCAGAATGAAGGCGTCGCCGTAAAAACCGTATCCGGCGAACACGGACGTAAAGCAGGTCATCATCAGGAGGATCTTGCGGTGTTCATCGGAGTTTGCCACCTTTCTGCTTTAGCATCTTCCGTCACCTTTGCCTTCGATCACGTAGAAATACACGCCGTTGGCGACGGTGTTCCCGAATTCATCCTTGCCTTCCCAGGGGACTTCGTGATAGCCGATGCTTTGCAGGGGCAGGTCGGTGATGGCGTTCTCCTGCACGGACGTCGTATAGATCTTCCGGCCGGACAGGGTGTAGATTTTGATGCTGAGGTCGTCGAACTGTTCGGTCAGCTCATCAGATAAAGGTGGTCCTGATCCGGAACGGGTTCGGGAAATTCCCGTAATTGATCAGCCGGGATTCCCCGGTGTACACGATCCGGAAAATTTCCGATTCCGCGCGGTTCCCCACCAGGTCGTGCGCCAGGACCTGAAGGGTATGCTCCCCGGCATCCATGTCCAGCCGGAAATTCAGCCCCATCTCCCGGATATTGTCATCCCGCACGATGCGGATGTTCTCGCTGCTGACCTCCTCTCCGTCCAGCAGGACGGCCCGGAATTCCGGCAGCGGGTTTACGCCGTGTGCGTCCCCGCAGGATCACGGAAAAATCCGAACGTTCCGAAACGTATCCGCGTGTGCAGGATCTCCCGGGCATTCAGGTTGACCTCAATGTCCGGAGGCGTATCCTCGGCGGGGTAGGCGATCAGGTAATAGCCCTTTTCGCGGAGGGGGAAGGAGCTCGTCCCTCCTTCGGTCTCAACGGGAAGGGTATAGAAGGCGTCTTCCTCCGCGCTCAGGAAACAGACGATCTTCCCGTTGTCCAGGGCTTCCGGGGGCAGGGAGGCGATGAGGTCGATCCGCTCCGAAGGCGTGTTGACATACAGCACGTTCTGTACGGCCTGCGATGCGCCGAACGCCGAGAGCGCATAACTGCGGTCGTAGGCATTCAGGTAAACCGCCTGCCGGTCCCCGCCGCTGCCGCCGGGCCGGAGGTCCCGGAACGTGGTCCCCGGCAGCGGGACACGTGCTCGCTTTCCGCGTTGACGAAACGGCCCTGCTCCGAAAGGAGCCATGCGTTATCGACACGGACCGTGAGCCGGTTGTTGCTGGTGTCGGTATCGCGGATCTCCAGGGGTTCGATCCCGATCTCAACGTCCCCCTTCACCGTAGGCCGGTAAAAAATCAAGGTAGTAGGTGTTGATCTTGTCCGTTCCGCCCTCGTACTGTCCTTCACTGTCACAGAACGTCAGCAGCGTGTCACGGTGCGACAATGCCTCCCATCCCGGAACACGGAGCTGCAGGGCGACGTGTACGGCGGTATCCGCCTGGTTGAAAAGGACGAGTTTGCTCTTGCCGTTCTCAAGGGAATAGTCGAGGACGGCAATGTCCTTTTCCGGAGAAGGTATGCATCGGCGCCAGCCGGTGCGCGAAGTCCCCGGTCAGGGTGTCGCCGGCGGCGGCAAGGACCGGCATGAAGTCACTGCCCTGATAATAGGCGGACGCTGCGGCCGTGTCGTGGTCCGCCGTATAGAAGGAGGCGGCGCCGGTGTTGATGGAGTTTGTTCCGTCTCATAGAGATTGTCCCCGGTCTTCCGCAGGGCCAGCCCGCGGTAGGAGGCGTTGCTGACGGGATCGCGGTATAGGCGCAGGGAGGCATGGTCCGGCTCCTGTTCGGCGTCAAGCTGCAGGCGGATCCGAACGCCGGCGCTGTCGGAGACGGACAGGCTGCCGGGGATAAAAATCCCAGGGGACACGATACAGGGCGCATCGAGGGCGAAATGCTCCGCCCCGGCATCGACATTACCGCCATCGTCCCGAGTGAACGAGCTGGGCGATGCCGTCGCTGATGCCCTCGTATCCCGGCATGACAAAGGCACTTTCTCCCCGCTGAAATCCAGGCCGATCTTCCGCCGGACCGGATGTTCCGCTGTTCCCCGCGGGTGCCCACAATGTCCAGAACCCCCTGACGATACCGGGATCCTCCGTTTGAATGTTCACGCTCCGGCCGGCGCTGACGCTGCGGGGGTCCAGGGAAAAGCCTTCCCCGCGCTCCGGCCGGGGAAAGGTCACGGAAGGATCGCCCAGAATGCAGGACTGGTAGAACAGCGACTTGCGGAAATACTTATGCACGGGTCTGCCCGTCCACCTCGTCCCGGAAATTGGCGTTCCTGCCGAAGGTGGAAGAAATATTCCGTCAGGGCGTAGCGCATGGCGTCGCCAGTGAACATGCTCCCGGTACATGTACTCCGCCAGTTTCTTAAAGACGTAGTAATTGGAGTTGAGCCAGCCGTACCCGGTGGAGGAGAAGACGGACACTCCCGCGCGGGGATGGCGGATGAACATCTCGCCGATCGCGTTGTTATTGGAAAAGGTGTTGGTGAAACAGGTGAAGGAATTCACGATAAAGGGTTTTCCCGCGCTGAAATCGTCAAAGGCGCTGTAGGGCAGGACGTAATTGTCCCAGGTATAGCCGCCGCCGTGCCCGAGATAGTCGATGCAGAACACCCCGTCGTTGATGAATTTCGCCAGGGTGTCCCGTGGCATGTATCCCGGCGTCGAAATCGCCGGTGACATGCGAATCGTAAAGGTAGAGCCGGTCGTGCTGCACGTGGTCGGGGGCAACCGTATTGACGTAGTCCTCCATCTGCACCTTGAAAGTGGATTGCGGTCCGGTCAGCAGCGCCACGCGGTTTTGCTGCGGGGGCGGCATTTCCCGCCGGTCGAAGACCCTGATCTTGGCAATGATGCTGTCCAGCTCCGCTTCCGTGCTGACGGGCAGGCGCCCCAGCGCCATTTCCATGACGAAATCATCGTCGATATCGGTGAACCAGGGTTCCGCCAGGCCGCCCGCGGGCACCCGCGGACTGGTAGCGGATAACCGGCAGGGAATTCTTTGTTCGGGTGTCCCCGATAAAGAGGACGTAACGGGGGCGGATGCTCCAGGTATGATAAGCGTCGGTCAGGAAATGCTTGATCGCGTAGGGACTCTCGTTCGAATGGTGTCTACTCATCGTAAATGCGCTCCAGTTCGTAAACCGCCGGCGTGAATCCCATCTCCCGCTTGTGCTCCGCCAGCTCCAGGGCCTTTTCGTAAAAATCCCCGTGGGTGACGATAAGGTAGTCGCCCTGTTCCGCAGTGCTGTAAAAGGGATTTTCGGCCGTATTCACATAGCGGATGGAATCGATGTCCGCGATCCCGAAGGAAGGGGCTTCCTGCTCTCCCGGCCCGGCGATCTGATACACCTCGTCGCCGCGGCATTCATCTTCGAAATAGATGGAATAGAGAGCACCTCGCCGCCGACCGTGTCTTCCGGAGCAACATAATATCCCCGGATCCAGTGTTTCTGATCCTTCAGGATCAGCACGTCCGAGGCGGAGCTCAGTCCCCGGACCCGGAACAGATAGGTCCCCGGGCCGAACTGCGGGGAAAAGCGCAGCCGGTTGTTGCTGGCGATCATGTAGCGGTCGTAAGAAACCTCCAGCCAGTCGAAAAGGACCTGGTCGTCCATGTCGGGATTTTCCTGAAATCCCTTTACGGAAATATTGATCCGGTTCTCCCCGTGTTTCAGGTAGTTGTGCCGGAACTGCATGTCGGCGTTGTCCGAAGATTCGGCACCTGACCGTCCCAGTCGTCCTCCAGCAGATAATGATCGTTTACCGTCACATAGATCTGGTGGTCCATGGCATCGTCGACGGAATAGGTCAGCCCCTGCATGCGGAGAGTAAAGTCCACATTATAGGGGGAATCCGTGACCGGGTCCCGGAGTTCGAAAGGGAAGGACACGCTGCGTCCCACGCTGATGGACGGGGAAAAGAATTCGTGCTCGTACCTATGAGACAATTCCTGTTCGTGAAGGCGCGCCAGGGGCTGGTACTGCATGTTCCGTTCGATATGCACGGTGCTGCGGAAGGTCCGGTTATCCTGCGGCAGGAAGGTCGCGTTCCCGGTGATCTCGCCGTTCTCCTGCACATAGCGGAGGCCGTCCTCCCCGGACCAGCTCATCTGTATCACGTCATATTCCGAAAAGGGATTGTATGCATAATCGCCGTAGGGATTCTTCATTTCCGGCACATAGAACTGCACCACGTCGTGCTGCTGAAAGGTCTCGTATTCCCTTTCGTGGGTGCTGGTGACCCGGCAGGGGATCTCCTCCCCCCACCGGGACAGTTTGATCCTGTCAGGATGCACCGTCCGCAGGTCAATGCCCCGGTCCTCCAGGTCCTGTCCGCTGACCTGATAGACGCCGGGCTCCGTGACATAAAGCGCCAGAAATTCTCCGGGAAGTCCGGTTTTCAGGGAAGCGGCCTTACGGAAGGATGGCCGGGTTTCCCCGGAGATATCCGCCCTGCCCAGGGGCTCCCCCGAGGAAGGCAGCAGATTGATCGTGGCCCGGGACAGAAGCGCAGTTCCCCGTTCTCCTGCGGAAGCAGGGTGATCTCCAGCAGGCTGCCGCCGCCGGGGAGGTCCCGGATCCGGACAAAATCACTGAAGGAGGCGGCGTCAAAGGCGTCCACGGCGTCTTCCCCGATCTCCCCGTAGTCTGCCGGCAGAGCCGGCGCAAAGGTGCGGCCTTCCTCCTTGTCCCTGAGCTGAACGGCGAGGTCCTGCGGGCGGTTCCGCAGCATGACCCGCATAGACCGGGTAATAGCGCCCCCCGTGAAAAAAGCTTCCGGTGATACCGCTTTCGGGAAGCATTCCCCGTTTGACAAAATGCTCGATATCCTGTGCATGGATCTCCCAGCGGTAGGAATATTTTTCCGGCAACTCGCGGGCCTGCCATTCCGCCGCGGAAAGCACTGCGCCGAAAAGCAGCAGCAATGCGATCATGCCTTTAACGGTTTGACAGGTACGTATACAAGGATGTGCGAAGTTCGCCTCATTCAGGTCCCGTTTTAGTTTTCCCTGGTAGGCAATGGAGATCCTTCCGTCTCTTCGGAGATGATAATAACCATTGCGTCGCTTTCTTCCGATAATCCCAGCCCGGCCAGGTGCCGGGTCCCGATCGTGGGATCCAGTTCAATATTCTCACTCAGCGGCAGAATGCATTTTGCCGCCAGCACCCGGTCCTCATAAATGATCACGGCGCCGTCGTGCAGCGGCGAGGCCGTATTGAAAATGGACAGTATCAAATCGTGGTTGACCTGTGCGTCGATCTTTATTCCTCTTTCGATAATGGATTTCAGCCCGCTGTCCCGCATCACGACGAGCAGGGCGCCCAGGCCGGCGCGCTGCAGTTCAAAGGCGGAGGTGATGATCTCCTCCGTCTGGCTGTTGTCCGTCTTCGACATCCACCGCAGCAGGGGATTCTGTCCGATATACAAAAGGATGCGGCGCAATTCCGGCTGGAAAAGGATGATGAAGAGGATCACCCACACGGTGGCGAGACGTTCAAAGAGCCAGGCGGTCGCCCGGAAATTCAGCAGGTGGGCGATGAAACCCAGAAAGGCGATCGCGATCATCCCGTAGAGCATCTGGCTGGCGCGGGTGTCGCGGAAAAGCAGGTAGGTCCCGTAAAAAACAAAGGCGACGACGACAATATCGATAAGGTCGATCAGGGAAACGGAAATAAAACCGATGTTGAATAATTCTACCATATGCGCTTTAACACCTTCAGTGCCTGTACGGTCTCCGCCACATCATGCACCCTGACCAGTCCGCCCCGCGGAGGACGGCCGCCGCCGCCAGCACGAGCGAACCCGGCAGACGTTCACGGACGGAAGCCGGCGCGATCCCGTCAATCATGGATTTCCGGGACGCTCCGATCATCAGCGGACAGCCGAGGTCCGCAAACCTTTCAAGTTCCCGGAATATCGCGACATTGTCTTCCAGCCGCTTCCCGAAACCGATGCCCGGGTCAAGAATGATCTGTGCCTTGTCCAGCCCCGCTTCCGAAGCAACTTTCATCTGCCGCCGGAAAAAGCGAATGATCTCCCGGACAACGTCTGCGTACGCCGGCGCTTCCTGCATATTCTGCGGGGTTCCCTGCATATGCATGATCACCAGCTTCGCCCCGTATTCCGCCGCGATCCAAGCGATCTGGGGGCCGTTCTGCAGTCCGGAAATATCATTGACGATCCCGGCGCCGAGCCGAAGGGCCTCTTCGGCGACTTCCGGCTTGGTTGTATCGACGGAGACGCGGACGCCCTGCCGGATGAGCTTCTCCAGCACGGGCATCACGCGGTCCATTTCTTCCTGAAGCGGGAGCGGTCTGGCACCGGGGCGTGTGGATTCGCCGCCGATATCGATGATGTCCGCCCCTTCCTCCGTCATCTTCAGCGCATGGTCAAATGCTCCGGCGGGATGCAGGAAACGCCCCCCGTCGCTGAAAGAGTCCGGGGTCACGTTCAGGATACCCATGATTTGCGTACTGAGATCTTTCACTGTCTCGATATCAACAAACTGTTATTGCTTTTTTTTCAGTTCAATGCCCTCGTCCCCCAGGACCTTCTCAAGCTGTGCGCGGTCCAGGGATTCCTTCTCCAGGAGGGCGTCCGAGATCTTCTTCAGGACCTTGAAATGGGTCTTCAGAAGGTCTTTTGCTCCTTCATAGGCCGTGTGTACGATGCGCTGTACCTCCTGGTCGATCTTCTGTGCGGTGGCCTCGCTGTAATTCTTGCTGGTCCCGAAATCGCGGCCCAGGAATATCTCCTGATTCTTTGTACCGAACGCGGTGACTCCCAGCGTATCGCTCATACCCCACTCACAGACCATGCGGCGCGCCATCTCGGTCGCCCGTTCAACGTCATCGCCGGCACCGGTCGTGATATCTTCGTTGGAAAGCTGTTCCGCCACGCGGCCTCCCATCATGACCTGAAGCTGCGAGGTAATGTAACCCTTGGTGTAATTGTACTTGTCCACTTCGGGCAGCATGTGCGTGACCCCCAGCGCACGGCCGCGGGGAATGATGCTCACCTTATGCACCGGGTCGGCCTCCGGAAGCAGCAGCCCCACCAGGGCATGGCCCGCTTCATGGATCGCCGTGATCTTTTTGTCGTTCTCGCTCAGCAGCATGGACTTGCGTTCCGTGCCCATCATGACCTTGTCCTTTGCATCCTCAAGGTCCTTCATGGTCACGGTCTTGTGGTTTCTCCTGGCGGCAAGCAGGGCGGCTTCATTGACCATGTTCGCCAGGTCGGCCCCTACCATGCCGGACGTCCCCTTTGCGATAGTCTTCAGTTCCACATTGGAGGCAAGCTTGATCTCCTTAGTATGTACCTTCAGAATGCCTTCCCGGCCTTTTGCGTCCGGCATGTCCACGACGATCTGACGGTCAAAGCGGCCCGGCCGCAGCAGCGCTGAATCAAGGATGTCCGGCCGGTTCGTGGCCGCCGATCACGATCACGCTGGCATCGGAGTTCGAATCCGTCCATCTGCACCAGGAGCTGATTCAGGGTCTGTTCGCGCTCGTCATGGCCTCCGCCTAGGCCCGCACCGCGCTGGCGGTCCGACCGCATCGATCTCATCGATGAAAACGATGGCCGGTGAGTTCTTGAGGCCTCGTCGAACAGTCCGCGCACGCGGCTGGCACCGACGCCCGACGAACATCTCCACAAAATCGGCTCCTGAGATGCTGTAAAACGGGACCTTTGCCTCTCCCGCCACGGCTTTTGCCAGCAGCGTTTTCCCGGTCCCCGGAGGTCCCAGCAGCAGCGCGCCGCGCGGGATGCGCCCGCCGAGGCGCTGAAAACGTTCGGGGTCTTTAAAAAGTCGATGATCTCTTCAAGCTCTTCCTTGGCCTCAACGCAGCCGGCGACATCCTTGAACGTGATCTTTGAACTTTCCGGGTTGAATTTTTTCGCCGGATTGGTGTTTCCGAAGGAGAACAGGCCTCCGCCGGAACCGCCGCCGCGGTTGGCGGACATCCTGCGCATCAGAACGACCCATACCGCAATGATGACGATCCAGGGAAGAACGTTCAGCAAAACATCCTGAAACCCGACGCCGGGTTCCTTGAACGACTCTGTTTCAGTCCCCTCTTCGTCCCACTTTTCCAGCAATTCCGTATCCAGATGCAGGATCGTGACGCGGTATCCGGTGTATTCCACCTCTTCCGACCGACGGTATTCCGTGACCGGTTCCCTGAATTCCCCGGTCATGATATCCCTACTGGCACACCGTTCTGGCAGATTCCTGCCCTGTTCCAGGTAATTGTTGAATTCCGTATAGGTAAGCTTCTTCTGGTCCGCGGTCCCGGCATTCCCGAATATCTGGGCAAGGATCAGCAGCACGATGATAAGGCCGATCCATATCAGCGGGGTTTTCGGAACCTTTACCGGCCCCTGAAAATCCGGTCCTTTGCCCGGGGGGCGCCGGGGGTCTTTCGGGTCCTGATCTTTGTCGGGACCGTTATAATGAAAACGTCTGAACATTTACTCTCCTTTACAGTTAAGTAATATACTAAATTATTATGAGATAATGTTCATTTTTATTGTCTTTTCGGCATATCCATGGCAAAAATATCCCGCAGGCGCCGGTACTGCTGTTCAATATCCAGCCCGTATCCGACGATAAATTTGTCCGGTATCTCAAAACCGATGTATTCCGGTTCCACTTCAACATCGGTGATCTCCTTTTTGTACAGCAGCACGACAACGCGAACGGAAGCGGGATGGCTGTTCTCGAAGTGCCTGCGCAGGATCACCTGATCGACAGGCCGGTATCGATAATATCCTCCACAAGGATAATGTCGCGGTTGTGTATGTCGGCGCTGATATCCTTGATCAGCCGGACGGTACCTGTCGAACCCGCCTTTCTTCTGGTCAGGTAGTATCTTGATAAAATCCATTTCCGCTTCGATCGTCATTGCCCGGAGCAGGTCCGCCATAAAATAAAAACTGCCGTTCAGCACACCGATCATGATGGGCGGCTTTTCCTTGTCCCGGTAGTCCTTCGAGATCTGCCGGGCGATCTGTTTGACCCGTTCCTGTATCTCCTCTTCCGATATCAGCATATCGAGCACCTGACCGTCGAAACTGCCGCCATAATCCAGAGTGAGCGTTTTTTTGATCATGAGACCTCTCCGTCGTGTTTATAGACGATATGTACGGACTTGTTTCTCCATTTCCGCAAGCAGATATCTATCCGAACGCTTAACGCCGCCGGGATACCAGATGATCGCGTTCCCGGCAAGCAGTACGGAAAGAAGGGTTTCTCCCTGCGGGCGGCACCTTTTCATCCTTTAAAATAGCCTTGACCTTTTTCCTTTCCCGGCAGCACCGTAAAGCGACATCCGGTCCCCCGCCTCCCGGGAGCGGAACACAAGTTCCCTGCCGATTCAGCTCGCCGGGGAAGACAGTATGCCTCCCCGGCTCCCCGGATCTCCGGGATCCCTGTTCCCCTGCCGACCCGTATGTGAATGCTGCTGCCGGCCTGAGCGCTTCCCGGCACGCCCGGCCGTTTCCAGCCGTAGCGCGGGTCCTGGCGGAAGCGTTCCCGGGTGCCCCGAAGGCCAGGCAACGCGTTCCCGTTCCTTTATCATGCGGTGTCCCAGGAGTTCCGTGCTCCTGCCGGTTCCGGCGTATAACATAAAGTGCAGCACCTGTTCCAGCTGTTTCCGCGAAACATGCCGTGTCTCCTTCAGCCGTTCTTCAAAGACCCGCCTGACAATGCGTTTCTGCATGCAGACGGGCAGCGCTTCAAAGCCTTCGCGCCTGAAGACGTACACCTTTTCCGCTCACATCGCGGAATTCACCGGCATACCGCGCTTCAAAGAACGCCAGCGCCGCATGCGCTACCCTCAGGGCCTCCGCGGAGCGCGCCAGGTCCCGCTCCGCCCGCTCAAAACCCGAATCCCGGATCTGCGGGATCACCCGCGTGCCGGTATCTGGTTCCTGACGATCGTTTCGTCCCGGTTGCTCAGGTCTTCGCAATGCTTCAGATCACGGTGTGTCCGGCATACGCCTCCAGCTCCGGGCGCGGCACCTGGCAGGAAGGGACGCCGAAAGATCCGCCGTTTGCGCAGCGATCCCGCCGAGCCCCCGCAGTCCCGCTCCGGTAAGCATGCGGCCAAGCACGGTTTCCGCCTGGTCGCCGGCACTGACGTCCGCTCACGGCACGGCATCCGGATCGCACCGCTCTTCGCCCAGGTCCCCAGGACGCGGTAGCGGGCTTCCCGCGCCAGTGCTTCGGGGCCGGGTGTCTGCGAACCGCCCGGAGCGTAGGTTTCCCCGGCTTCCGGGTCGTTCAGATGCAGTTTTTTCTCATAGTAGGGGATGCCGTGTTTTTCGGCAAGCTCCCGGCAGAAAAGGGCTTCTTTCTCATCGCACCCCGGTCTGAGCCCGTGATCGACATGCCCGGCCGACAGTTCCCACTTCCAGTACGGACGGAGTTCCAGAAGGACGTGCAGCAGCACCGTGCTGTCCAGTCCGCCGGAAAACGCCACAAGCAGGCGCTCCCGCTTCTGGAGAAGCGATCGCCGCTTCAGTTCCTGATGTGTCTTTTCCGCAAGTGTGGACCATTTCATGCTGTATCTGCCGTTATATCGTAAAAGCTCACGCTTTCGCTTTCCGGATCCTCAGGAATTTCCTTTTCCCTACCTTGAGGATATCCCCGTCATGGACCCTGAGCGCCCGGTTGTGGCTGAGGATACGCTTACCGTTAACCCAGACCCCGCCCTGGCTGATCAGGCGTTTCGCTTCCCCAGCCGGAGCGGCAAAGACCGCTCTCGGTCATCAGTTTGTTGATGAACACTTCATCCTCCGAGAGAGGAGTCGCTCGGGGATCTCGTCGGGAATATCTTTGTGCACGAAGACTTTCTGGAAATGTGCTTTTGCCTCGTCGGCCGCGGCGGCCCCGTGATAACGGCGAACCAGCTCCCATGCCAGTTCATGCTTGATGTCCCGGGGATTCTCCCCTGCTTCCATCGCCCGCCGCTTTGCTTCGATCTGATCCGGCAGGAGGTCGGTGACCAGGGTAAAGTACCGGAGGATCATCTCGTCGCTGATGGAAAGGATCTTTCCGTACATCTCTTCCGGACTGTCCGTGATGGCGATATAGTTGTCCAGGGACTTGGACATTTTTTCCTTTCCGCCCAGCCCCTCGAGGATGGGCATGGTCAGGATGACCTGCGGGGACTGCCCGTATTCCCGCTGAATGTCCCGCCCGACGAGCAGATTAAATTTCTGGTCGGTGCCGCCCAGTTCGATATCGGACGCAACGGCCACGCTGTCATAGGCCTGTGCAAGCGGATACAGCATCTCATGCACGGAGATCGGTATGCCGTTCGCGAACCGCTTGGAAAAATCATCCCGCTCCAGCATCCTCGCCACCGTATAATATGCGGAAAGATTGATGACGTCCCGGAATTTCATGGCGTCCAGCCATTCCGATGTACCGGATCTCCAGATGCTCCCTGCTGAGGATGATGCCCGCCTGTTCGAAGTAGGACCGCGCATAGTCCTTCGTTTCTTCCAGTGTCAGGGCGGGACGGGTTTTGCTGCGGCCGGTGGGGTCCCCGATCATGGCGGTGAAATCCCCGATGATCAGCACCGCCGTATGTCCCAGGTCCTGAAATTCCCGCATCTTTCCGAGTACGACGGCATGTCCGATGTGCAGGTCCGGGCGGCTGGGATCGGCGCCGAGCTTGATGCGAAGGGGTTTCTGTTCCTTCAGGGAACGCTCAATCTTTTCACAAGCTCTGCTTCGGGAATGATCTCTCAGCACCTTTGCGGATCCGGTCCATTTGTTCGTTCAGCGGAGGGAAGCGGTCCATGGGGGCTCCTTTTCTTAATGCTTCAACTGACGTTCCAGGTTGCGTTTCATGTCTTTTTTGGCGATATCGCGGCGTTTGTCATACAGTTTTTTCCCTTTGGCAAGCCCGATCTCGACCTTGATGTGATTGGCAGACCAGTAAAAACGCAGGGGGACGATGGTCAGATGCTGTTCATTGCTTTTTTCCGCAGGCGCTGCAGTTCTTTCCGGTGCAGAAGCAGTTTCCGCGGCCGCACCGGATCATGGGACTCATACCCTGCATGGGAATAGGGCGAGACATGCGCCTGGAGCAGGAAAAGTTCCTTGTCGCGGAACGCGCAATATGATTCTTTGATATTGATCTTTCCTTCACGGATCGCTTTCACCTCCATGCCCCGGAGGGCGATCCCGGCTTAGTCATTCTCCAGGATATGATAGTCGTGAAAGGCTTTCCGGTTTTTTGATATCAGTTTTTCCATGGGATTAATGTAACGAAGAATACTGCCGAATAAGAAGTCAGAAATGCTTCGCCTCCTTCCGGAAAAATGCCGTCTCCCTACTCGGCGTTTCCGTTCAGCACCAGCCCCACCAGGCCAAAGCAGGTCAACAGAAAGCTTCCCCCGTAGCTGGTAAAGGGCAGGGGTTTCCCCGTCACGGGAAGGAGGCCCACCGTCATGCCCACATTGATGAAAAGATGCGCCATCAGAGCGGTGGTGCCCCCGATGATCAGCATGGCGCTGAAGGTGCTTCTTGCGTTCAGCGCCATGCGGAACCAGCGCAGTATCAGGAAACAAAAGATAAAGAGGATCACGCTGACGCCGATAAAACCGAACTCTTCGGAGATGACGGAAAAGATAAAATCCGTGTGCTGTTCGGGCAAAAAATGCAGGTGGGACTGTGTCCCCTGCAAAAAGCCTTTGCCGTGCAGCCCGCCTGAGCCGATCGCGATCTGCGACTGGATGACCTGATAACCGGCGCCCATGGGATCCAGGTGGGGGTTCAGCATGGTCAGGATGCGCTGCTGCTGATAGGGCTTGATCGCGTTCCAGAAAAAGGGGGTCATAATACCAACGAGGATGTTCAGCAGGAACATAATGACCGAGAAAATGATGTTCTTATTGTTGAGAAAGATCACCAAAGCGACGATGATACCCAGGCAAAAAATATCCAGCTGTTGAACGCCGCCAGAATGGTAATGAAGGAGCAATGATCAGGAAAATGTAATACAGTTTGTATCCGCTCGCAAAAAGCATTGCGGCAAAAATGACAATATAGATGAACGATCGTTCCCAGGTCCGGCTGAAGAAAGACAAGCGCTGCGGGAAGGAGCAGAACCGCGAGGGATAGAGCACATACCGGATTTCTGCGGAGCACGCCGCGATTCGCTGAATATCTTTGCCAGCATGATGATAAGGATGAATTTCATGTATTCGGACGGCTGTATCTGGAAAGCCCCAGCGTGATCCAGCGGTTGGTCCCGGAAGTCACCATGGACAGGATAAAGGGAATGATCACGAGGATGATGCCGCTAATATAGAGGACCTCCGCATAGCTGAGCATAAAGCTTTTGCGGACGGAGAACAGCATGACGAACATCGCCAGCCCTCCGGCAATGCCCAGCATCTGCTTCCAAAAATACTGCATGTTCGCCCCGCTTCCCACGAAAGAGCTGGCGCTGTATATGGCCACCAGTCCGCATGCGGTCAGCACAAAGACCAGGATCAGCGAAGGAATGTCGATCTCCGAGAGTTTCAGGTCGAAAAATCTTAAATCTCATTCGTTTCTCATGTGATAATATGTTTCAGGAGCTGCCCCGCCACCGGCGCCGCGATGTCACTGCCGGCAATGCCGTGTTCCACGAACACCGTAACGGCGTAAGGGAAATCCTTTTTCCGGGAATAGCCCAGGAACCATCCGTGCGCTTCCCCGTGGGGATTCTGGGCCGTCCCCGTTTTG
This sequence comes from Fidelibacterota bacterium, assembly GCA_034520235.1. Lineage (GTDB taxonomy): Bacteria > Fidelibacterota > Fidelibacteria > Fidelibacterales > Fidelibacteraceae > M50B103. The sequence continues at coordinate 320,166 of JAXHNS010000001.1, read as the reverse complement.
CCGCACATGTCAAGCCCCGGAACATTGGCCGTCAGCCGGTCCCCCGGCTGTCCTGAACGGCGTTCTTCATGCCCGACGCGATCTCCCTCCAGGTGGCTTCGGAAATGCCTTCGACGTCATGCACCGGAAATCCCGGATTTTCGCTAGAGTCTTGTTCCGTGTAATGCACGGAGCGCAGAAAATGCGGCGTGACTATCTTCCCGTGCGTTGCCAGAATGCCGGTATAACGGATCACCTGCATGGGTGTCACCAGAACGTCCCCCTGCCCGATCACCATGTTCAGCCACATTCCCTTCCACCATCTCCGTTTTCCGTACCGCCGGTCGAGAAAGTTCCGGTCCGGTGCGATCCCCGCCAATTCGCGGGGAAGGTCCACGCCGGTGGGGACACCGAAGCCCATGCGTTTTGCATAGTCGCTCCAGTCATCGACTCCCAGTTCGAGTATCACATTGTAAAAATAGATGTTGCAGGAATGTGCGATCGCATCGTTGAGATCTTCGATCCCGTGGACATGGGCGCATTTATATTCCCGGTCACCCAGGCTGAAAACCCCCGTGCATTCAAATTCCGTGGACGGCGTGATCGTCTGTTCTTCCAGTGCCGCCGCAACGGCAACCATCTTATAGATGGAACCCGGCGGATACTGGCCACGGATCAGCCGGTTAAAGAGAGGAATACGCTTGTCCTGGACAATGGAATCCCACTGCGTGGAGGTCAGTCCCTCCGTGAACATATCGGGGTCATAACCCGGCGATGACACGGCGGCAATGATCTTCTCCGTTCTTATAAGTTCATCACGACCGCGGCGGCATTATGGTCCGCGAGCAGCGTTTCCGCGTACGCCTGAAGATCCAGGTCCACCGTCAGATAAAGGGCGTTCCCCGGTACGGGATTGATCTGCTCATAGGCCTGGTCGCTCAGGGGCTTCCCCACGGCGTTCACCTGTTTGTAGCGGTACCCGCGTTCTCCCCTCAGCAGGTCTTCGTATTGTTTTTCGATACCGTCAAATCCGATAAAATCCCCCAGTTTATAGCCGCGCTGGCGGTACCGGTAAAAATCCCGTTTCAGGATCTGAGCCGTATAACCGAGGATGTTCCCGCTCTTGATGTCGTCGGAGTATTCCCGGATAGGACTGAACACCACCTCGGCCCCGGGATAATTTTGTATATCCTCGTTGATCATGGTATTGACCTTAAAATCAATATTCCTGAGGACCACCGCCTGACGGTACGCTCCGTACTGGTTCCGTTCCATTTCCTTTTTCAGTTTTTCCGCCGGTTCTCCGGTGACCGCCTCGAGTTTTTCCCAGGTTCCCGGGTTCTGTTTAATGATGTGCGGGTACACGACCAAATTATAGCACGGCACGTTATATATCAGTTTCCGGCCTTTTCGGTCATACACCAGTCCCCGCGGAGCGGCGATATCGACGCGGTTCAGCATATTCCCTACCGCCTCGCTGCGGTAAGCGGAGTAATGAATGATCTGGAGATCAAAAAAACGCACGATCAGCACGACAAATGTCAGCAGCGACAGGATAAGTATCGTTAAAATACGGTATTTGCTCGTCAGATTCTTGCTTTCCCGGTTCATCATAAGCCTTTGTCTTTTTTCCCGAGAGGAAAAATACGCTGAAAGGCTGTGAACAGCAAAAAGGTATACGCGGTCTCGGGAAACGCGTAGCGGTACAGGACGGCCACGAGTCTGATATATCCGGAATAATACAGAAGGTCATAAAAAACGAAATACAGGAACATCATTCCGAATACAACCGCAAAATGCGTAAATCCCTTCAGGCGGAGGATAAACGGCCGCAGTTTCAGCAGGGCGTAGGCAAGCAGTGTCTTGAACAGCGGGGACAGCCCCCAGTACTGAATATTCCCGGGAAGGAATATATCCTGCAGAAAACCGAAGGCGAAGGCGGCGAAAAGTACAATATAGGGTTTTTCACGAGCGGCAAGATAAAACAGCAGGATCAGGAGTATGTCCGGATGGATCCCCGCAATGCCGATAAAATTGTTCAGAATGATGCTGAGTACAAAGAGCAGGCTCAGCACAATATAAGAAAGCCGGAAATTTTCTGTTCTAGTTCCCATTTTCCCTCAGAATGAAGACTTCCCGCAATTTATTGAATTCAACGAAATAATTCCCTTCGATAATATACGTAAATCCGTTTTCCGAGGAAGTGACACCGGTGATCCGCCCGACGGGGATATCCGCGGGATAGATCTCGGAAAACCCCGATGTGGTAACGGTCTGTCCCGGCTTCACCTCAACGCTCGTGGGAATATCGTCGATAATGAAGGTGTTGCCGTGATGCCATTTCAAAATACCGTAGACGCGGGCCGGATCGATCCGCACACTGACGCGTATGTCCGGCTCCACAATCATGCTTGCCATACAGGTGTGCTGACCGCAGGCGAGAATACGTCCTACCAGTCCGTCCTTATAGACGATGACATCGTTTTTACCGACATCATGGTCCCTTCCCTTGTCCAGCATAATAATGTTCGAACCCTCTTTAAACCCCTTGTAGATGATCAGCGCCGGAATGATCTCGATATCGGGAGGTGTCACGGTATCCCAGCATGTCCCTTAACCGGTCATTCTCATTGCGGAGGCTTTTTGTGCCGGCAATTTCCTGTTTCAGCCGGAAGACCTCCATCCGCAGCGCCTTGTTCTCTTCCATCACTTTTTGTTTCCGCCGCTGCTCCAGAATAGGCTTTTTCACAAACGTGGTAACATCCTGCCATTTTGTCTGAAGGGAAAGGATAACATGATTTTCCGTCCGGGATAGAAAAAGCAGGGAGATAGCGACAAAGCAAATTGTCAGTATCTCCGGATGCTTCCGAATCATAAAGTCATAAAGTTTGACCAGCATTTACAATAATATGTCGAGATAATTGTCGATATTCTCCAGCACTTTTCCGGTGCCTTTCGCGACGCAGAGCAGCGGTTCATCCCCGATGCTTACCGGAAGGTTGGTTTCCCGGCGGATCCGCTCATCAAGGCCATGCAGGAGGGATCCTCCTCCGGTGAGGATCACGCCGCGGTCCAGAATGTCCGCAGACAATTCCGGCGGTGTATGTTCCAGGGTCCGCTTGATCGCGGCGATCATCATCTCGATGGTCTTCTGTAAACATTCGGAAACGTCGTTTGCATCCACCTCGACCGTGCGCGGAATACCGGTCAGCAAGTTCCTGCCTTTGACCGCAATGATCTTTTCCTCCATCGGGATGGCGGAACCCACCGCTTTTTTGATCTCTTCGGCGGTACGTTCACCAATCAGCAGATTGTGTTTCCCCCTGAAATAATGCACGATCGCATTGTTGAGCTCGTCGCCGGCGACCCGGATGGATTCCTTGGCCACCACTCCGTTCAGGGCAAGCACCGCGATCTCGGTCGTACCGCCGCCGATATCCACGATCATGCTCCCGATCGGCTTGCTGATATCGATCCCGATCCCGATAGCGGCCGCAACCGGCTCCTCGATAAGATAGACCCTGCTGGCGTTCGCGCGTTCGGCACTCTCCTGCACCGCCCGCTTTTCCACCTCGGTGATCCCCGAAGGAACGCAGATCACCATTTTGGGACGCGCAAAACGTGAAAGCTGTATCTTTTTGATAAAACCCTGGAGCATGCCGTCCGTCATTTCAAAGTCGGCGATCACACCGTCTTTCATCGGCCGGATCGTGGTGATATTCGGATGGGTGCGCCCCAGCATGTCGCGGGCTTCATTGCCGACAGCAATAATCTTTCCCGTTTTGATGGACTTCGAAACAATGGAAGGCTCATTGATCACGATCCCTTGTCCACGCACGTGGATCAATGTATTTGCCGTCCCGAGATCTATCGCAATATCGGTGTTTAACCATTTGAACATACTCATAATCTATCCCTGATCTTTTGTTGAGCCACCTGCCGGATTCGAACCGGCGACCTACGCTTTACGAAAGCGTCGCTGCTACCGACTGAGCTAAGGTGGCGCACAGCTAATTAATATAATATCTTCCGGGAAAAAATCATGCTTTTTTCTGAACTAATTTATTTCCCGTCCTTAGCAAGCCAGTTCTTTATCTTGTGCACCAGCGTCTCCGGAGTGAAACCGAATTTTTCGGCAAGCACGGTAGAGGGCGCCGACCTGCCGAAACCTTCCACACCGATGAAGAGGGCCGGGTTCCGGGTCAGCTGGCCCCATCCCAGGGTGCTGCCCGCCTCCACGCACACCACTTTCGCATCTCCCGGCGGGATGACTTCGTCACGGTATTCCCGGTCCTGCCTCAGAAAGGTCTCCAGGGAAGGCACCGAGATGACCCTCACGTCAAGACCGTCCTGCTTCAGACTTCCGGCGGCCTCGAGACAGAGGGAAAGCTCCGAACCGCTCGCGGCGAGAATCAGCTCCGGAGGATTCCCGCTGTCGGTGACGGTGTAGGCACCCCTGTCGAAATAGGCAAAACCTTTTCTTTCCCCCCGGTAGGGTTCCGGACATTTCTGACGGGTCAGGATCAGTGCCGTGGGGCCTTGCCGATACCGAATCGCCTGCAGCCAGGCTTTTGCGGTCTCCTGTTCGTCGGCGGGCCGGATGACTTGCAAATTGGGAATAAGCCGCAGGGACATCAACTGCTCCACCGGCTGGTGGGTGGGACCGTCCTCGCCGACGAAAATGCTGTCATGGGAAAAAACGAAGACCACCTGTCGGCGCATGATCGCGGCAAGGCGTATCGCAGAGCGCATATAGTCGGAGAACACCAGAAACGTACCGCCGAAGGGAATAAAACCACTGCCGTAAAGTGCGATGCCGTTCATGACCGCTCCCATGGAAAATTCCCGCACGCCGTAATGGATATTCCTTCCGGAAAAATCATCCCGTGACACCGCGGAAGCTGCCTTGAGGGCGGTCTTGTCCGAAGCGGCCAGATCCGACGAACCTCCGATCAGGCCGGGTACGTATTTTGCAAGCTGCTGAAGGATGTTCCCGGAATGCGCGCGGGTGGAATTTTCGTTGCCGCTGAGGTTCTGCATCAGGGTCGCTTCAAGCGCTTCCGGGAATTGCTTACCGCCCTGTTCGCTGTAGGCCTTGTGTTGTTCCGGATACGCTTTTTTCCAGCGCCCGAACAGCGAATTCCATTCCCGGTATTTCTTCCTGAGCGTTTTCCCGTAGGCGGAAAAGCTCTCCTTCACTTCGGGAGGGATATAAAAGTATTTATCCTCCGGAAAACCCAGGGCCTTTTTGGTCATCTTCAGTTCTTCTTCACCCAGCGGGGCTCCGTGAGCGGCGGCGGTTCCCGCCTTGTTCGGGCTTCCGAAAGCAATGTCCGTCCGGGTGATGATCATGGAAGGTCTGCGGCTTTCTTCCCGGGCATTGTTCAGCGCTTCCCGGACCGCTTCCTGATCGTGACCGTCGATCTCCTGAACATGCCAGTGATACGCTTCAAAACGTTTGACGGTATCGTCGGAGAACGTCAGGTCCGTACTGCCGTCGATCGTGATGCGGTTGCTGTCGTAAAAACATATCAGTTTTCCCAGTCCGAGATGGCCCGCCAGCGAAGCGGTCTCGTGGCTGAGCCCCTCCATCATGTCGCCGTCCCCGCAAAAACAATACACGTAGTGTTTACCGAAAAGCGGATATTCCTCCGTGTTCCATCGGGCCGCACTCAATCGTCCGGCCAGGGCCATCCCGACCGCATTGGCCAGGCCCTGCCCGAGCGGGCCGGTGGTGGTCTCGACCCCTTCGATATGACATTCCGGATGGCCCGGGGTCCTTGAACCCCACTGGCGGAAAGACTGCAATTCCTCCATGCTCATGTCATAACCGGACAAATGTAAAAGTGAATAAAGCAATGCGGAGCCGTGTCCGCCGGAGAGCACAAAGCGGTCGCGTCCCGGCCATTCGGGATGTTCCGGATCATGAACAAGGTATTCTGTCCACAGAACGGCTGCGCAGTCCGCCATGCCCATCGGCAGACCCGGGTGTCCCGAATTTGCCTTTTGCACCATGTCGGCAGCAAGAATGCGAAGCGTGTCGGCTGTCCGTCTTGACATAGAAAACTCCCGTTTCTTTGTAAAAGGTAATTTAAAGGTTTTTCGTATTGTATAAAAACCTTTTATGGAAATTTACCTGAAAATAAATCACTTGAAAAACAAATCGTCTTGCCGTAAATTGAATTTTAATAAAAGAAGCATCCCATGCCGCAAATCCGTATGAAAGTTTTTTTTGTCTTTGTCCTGCTTTCCCTGATGATCCCCGCCTCCGCCGCCGTGGAATTCCTGGGCCTTCACGTTTCGCAAACGGAAGAGGATCATGTGCTGCTGGAATGGTCGACCGCCAGCGAGACCCAGAATCTGGGATTCTTTTCAGAGCGGAAGACAGACCCCGATTCCTCCTGGAACCCCTGGATGATTTTCTGCATCACGACGCGCTCCTCGGGCAGGGGACCGTGACAAGCACGACCTATTATACGTATACCGATTCCTCCGTGGAGGAGGGAATGGAATATTTTTACCGTATCGCAGGCGTGGATGAAGCCAGCAATGTCGGCTATCTCGACAGCGCTTCCATTCTCATCGCCGTGACCGCGGCCGCTCCGGTCCTTCCCGGAGACCTTGCTTTATCAGCGCATCCGAACCCTTCAATACAAGTGTCGCCATCCGTTTCCACGTTTTGGAAAAAGTGGAAAAGCTTTCCGTTGATCTCCTCGACCTCCGCGGGAACCGGATCGCAACACTGTTTGAAGGAAAGGATATACGGCCTCACGGGCACAGCATCCGGTGGAACGCCGGCGCATCTCCGTCAGGTGTCTATCTCTGCAGGCTGCGGTGCACCGCGCAAACGGGCGAAGTGATGCAAAGCACGCAAAAACTCCTGCTGCTCAAATAACCCGGCCTTAACCTCAGCCTTAACCTTAGCCTTAACCTCAACCTCAAACTTATTCTTATTTCTTAAACGTTGTGGGCGCTGCAGGACTTGAACCTGCGCCCCCCTGCTTGTAAGGCAGGTGCTCTAAACCAACTGAGCTAAGCGCCCGGAATTTCAAGCCAAATATTATAAAACCTTTCATATCACAAAGCAAGGGTTTTTCACGGAAAACCGTGTCATTTCAGGAAGATCATCTTCGCTTTTTTGCTGATGTTGTTCTGGCTCAGGGTATAGAGATAAATACCGCTGGAAAAACGGCGCATATCAATGCGGATCTCGTTCATGCCGGTCTCCGGCTCCCCGATGTTCCGTTCGATCAGCTGTTTTCCGGAAAGGGAGTAGACCGACAAACGGACCGGTTCCGTCCCGGGCACGATAAAACGTACCGTCGTCTCCGCATTGAACGGGTTCGGGGCGTTCCCGATCAGCTCAAATTGAAAGTCCAGGGGAAGGTCGGGTGTATCCCGTGCCGAGGCCATCCCTTGCAGGGAACCGCTCCTGCGGGTATCGCCGCGGTGCATCGCCCAGCTGACGGCACCGGCTTCTTCCTTAAGGTCAATGACGGAGATGCCGGAATAGGTACCCAGGATGATCTCATTGTCATTGTCGTGATCGATATCGGTGACCGCCGGGCTGGATTTTGACAGAAATCGCGTATTGACGGGGAATCCGTCCAGCGGATCGCCGTCCGGGGTGAACGCATAGATCTTTCCGTCATTTCCCACTGCCAGAATGTGCTGCGTGGATTCTGTATCGTGAACGACATCGGCGCAGACCGGGGACTGATAGACCGGACTGACCTGCCGGGGCCAGTGTTCTGCAAGGGTCCCGCTCAGGATGTCGATCAGATACAGGTTGCCTTCCGTGGTGCCGAATACGGCAAACACGGAACCGTCCTGCATAAACATTGCCGGCGAGGCCTTGACAGCCCCCGAACCGTCGATCATGAAACGCTGATTGCCGTGCTTGTCAAAACCGTACATATCCCCCTGGTCGTTCCCGGTCAGAATGACCGCGTTATGATCTGCGTCCGTAAATACGGCGGGCTCGCTGCTGATGGATGCGGAGGTGCTTTGCGGCCAGCCACTGAGCGCATTCCCGTCCGCATCCACGATATTCAGATCCCCGCCTGTTCCGCCGAAAATGATGGCATCCCTGGCCGTCCCCGTTCAGATCTGCCAGGGCGACACCGCCGCGGATATTCTGACCCGCGGACACCGGAAAAGCGGCGGCGTCACTGCTGTCATGCTCCAGGACATACAGTTTCTGGTCGAAATCCCCGAACACGATCTCCAGCTCCGGATCATCGTCAAGGTTCCCGACCGCCGGCATGGCGGGAATAAAACCGTCGACCCGGCGGCTCCATTCGTGATTTCCGTTGATGTCATACACGTGTATCGCTTTATCGAACAATGTAACCGCGATCTCCGGGACATCGTCGCGGTCAATATCCGCCACGGCGATCCCGCCTATCTGGCTTCCCAGATGTACGGGAAAACCTTCGCGGACGCTTCCCTCCGCATTGACCACGTAAAGGTTCCCGCTCTTATCCCCGAAGATAATGTCCTTTTTCCCGTCCTTTTCAATATCCAGGAATACCGGGGACGCCTCCACTTCATTCTCCGCATAAAAAGGGAAACCCTGCTGATCGAGATATAATGAGATGTCAAAATCCAGCGTGGCATGATAGGGATGATCTTCCGTCTCGCCGCTAAGCAGCTCAACGGTAAAGGAATAATTGTCCAAAAGCATCTCATCGGAAAAGCTGACCTGGAAACCGTTGCCATCGTTCTGCGCAGAACTGTCAGGAAAAATATTGCTCCATGCGGCAATACTGTCGGGAATGAGGATGCGGGGATCTTCCGCTCTCAATATACCCTTTACGCTTCCGGCCTTTGTCCAGCCGGGTTCGTTCTTCAATTCCACCATCATTCTGATTGTCTCTCCGGGATTCAGGATGGAATCCGCATCGCCGATGATGATCGTTTCTTCATGTGCGGCATAGGTTAGTTTCGGCCAGCGGTCGCTGACAAGCGCTTTCAGACGTTCACCCGGCCGCTTCCGATCTTTCCCGCATAGTCCGGATGAGGTCGTCGATCGGGTCCGTATTGTCCAGCAGGCGGCGGATCAGCCATTCCCGGGAACTGTCCGGGTAGAATGCTTTCAGCAGGCCGAAGCACGATGCCACCAGCGGAGAGGCCATGGAAGTCCCGCGCAGGCTGGTATAGGGCGCGGTCTTTGTCAGGTAGGTGCTGTAGATGTTCTCGCCCGGGGCCGAAAGGTCCACACCGTAAAAATGGTTCTCCGGGTCCGGCGCACCGTAGCTTGCCCAGGAAAAGTTGTCCGATCGGACCTACCGCCGTGACCGAGACCACATTCTCGTACCCCGAAGGATAATGGCACTCCTCCTGACCACCGTCACCGTCGCCGTTGCCGGCCGCGGCCACGAGTATGGCGCCGTATTGATCATACAGCGAATTGATCTGGTTCTGGTAGTAGGAACTGTATCCCGGGCCGCCCCAGCTGCAGTTGATGATATCCGCACCCGCCTGAGCGGCGAAATGCATTCCCTGATATCCGGTGAAGATGTTCTCCGACGCGGCGTCCCCGCGTGGACTTAACCGGCATAATACTGACCTTGTAAGCGGCCGAAGCGACCCCGGTGCCGTTGTTGGTCACTGCTCCTGCGATGCCCGCCACATGCGTCCCGTGACTGTCGTTAAAGGCCATCGGATTCCTGTCGTCATCGGAAGTACTTCCCTCCGCATTCGTATCCCATCCGATGAGGTTGTCGATATAGCCGTCGCCGTCGTTGTCGATATTGTCCTTAAAGGGGAACTCGCCGAGATCACCGTCCGGAGATCCGGCGCGTCCGCGTCACCGCAAAAACGGACGGCTTCCCTTGCACTGACATATCCGTCCCCGTCCCCGTCCGCTATATCAAAATACATGGCGGGGATCTCGTCCTGATTGATCCAGATGTTTTCCCAGAGGTCGGCGATGGGTATATTCCACGCCGTCGTCCACGATCGCGATCACCACGGTGCTGTCCCCGGGGATTCTGCCGGCCTTCAGGTCCCAGAGCTTCCAGGCTTCCGTCGCCTGCACTTTGGAGAGGAACCACTGGTTTTTCAGGTAGGGATCGTCCGGAACGGCATACTTCCGCATGACGGGCTCTCGTTCGGCCCCCCGGATCGCGGAGGCGGTCTGTTCAAGCTCTGTCAGTCGTACAGGATCTGCCGGAAGGTCCTCACGCAGGACCAGGCGGTAGATGCGGTTCAGATATACGTCGCCGTCATGTTCATGCGGCATTGCATTGGGCAGCCACGGTTCCATGCGCTGCACGTCATATTTGCTGATAAAGGCGTTCAGCTTCGGATAAGGTGTTTCCAGCGACTTGCATTCCTCTGCGCTGAGCGGCCTTTCCTCCTTCTCGAGGGAAAACAGAATATGGTTATCGTAATAAACCGCTCCTGCGGCATGCATTGAAGCTGCAAGCAGCAGAAACAGAAGCAGTGAACATAATTTTTTCATGGATCCGGACCCGTTTTTCATTGAGGAATGATAGCGATTTTACAGAAATTATCCAAGCGGAAAAAAGTTGGAACGTTAAGTCGTGGAATCTTGGAGCAGTTGAGATAAGGACATCATTACACCGTCAACCTGAACTTGCGTCTCCCGCGAACCTTCCGTGAAGCGGGAATTCAGCATGACGCGTTGGTGGAGACCGCGTGATGACATCCAATACCTTACAACCCTGAGGTGATCGAAGGGTTGAACTTGAAGAGCCCGGCGCGGCAACGCCGGGACTGCGAAATGCCATCCCAATACCTCACAACCCTGAACGAAGATGATGGGTTGAAAACAAGAAGCCCGGCGTGCAACGCCGGGACCGCTGTATTTATTTTGTTTTCCCGAAGGGATCCCCACGGGACAAAGAAAAGAAAAGGAAAGAATATACAAATCAAAAATGTATAAATATCGCGTTAAATAAAAAAACCCTCCGCCGTGGAGGGTTTTTTTTATCCAGTATCCGGATTGCTCTACTTGATCAGGGACATCTTTCTGATCTTGGTGAAGTCCCCGGAGGTCATGCGGTAGAAATAAATACCGCTTGACAACGCCGAGGCGTCAAAGCGCAGATCATAAGCACCGGCATCCATATTCGTATTGATCAGTGTCCGTACGTGACGGCCGCTGATATCATAGATGTCGATCTTCGTATTGCCGGTTTCTTTCAGTTCAAAGTGGATGGTGGTCACCGGGTTGAACGGATTCGGATAGTTCTGGGCCAGTGCATAGCTGGCGGGAATCGCATCCGATACCGCTGTGGTATCAATATCCGTGTCAAAGTAACCGCGGATCATCGGGTTCCCCGATTTGATCGATACCGGTGAGGTCCAACCGCCGCCGGGAATCTGAATGCTTGCCAGCCCGGAATACGTGCTGCTGCTGTCCAGGCCGAGCCAGGCCGGATAATCGCCGGGGGTGGCACCTTTTACGCCGATCCAGGCGCTCTCGCCGTCACGGAGTACCACGCCGTCGCTGGTGGACGTGATGGGATCGACCATCTTGAACGTGTTCCAGCCTTCGATACAGGTGACCTGAGGTTCGATCTTCAGCCAGCTCTCGCCGGGCGTACCGCTCTCGTCCGCAAAGACCTTGACCTTGTAGACGTCACCGGCCCAGGCGCCGTAGAAACGCAGGGCTTCCAGTTTTGCCGGATAGGTGGACGGGGTCACCTTGACCACGAGGATGGTGTCCATTCCGAGTTCAAAGTAATCGTCAATGCCGCCGTCATCATAAGCGATTTCCTCGACATCGGCAGGCTCTGACAACACCTAGGATTCCGGCACTCAGCTGACCTTCGAGCTGATCCTGCGCGGAAGCAACGCTGTACGCGTATTCGACCAGCGGATCGGCAGCATCGTCAACAACCGTGTTCGTTGCCAAATGGGTAGCAACCGGTTCCAGGGTGGTTTCCGTGGTAACCCGGCGATACACATTGTATTCCAGTCCGGAATAGGTCACTTCCCCGTATCCGCTTGCGCCGATCGTCGTGGCGGAAGTCCCGTCGGTATAGAAATACCCGTTCGTCGGGTTATAGATATACAGGCCGGATCCGTCATCCAGATAGCAGGTGGGATAGAGGGGTGAGCTTTCCCAGAAGACAATGACCCTGAACTTTCCGTTCCAGGTAATCTCTTCCGAGCTGATATCCAGGCTCTGGATCGTGTTGACAGTGTCCGGAACAAAATTCTCGCTCCAGTAGAGTACATGCAGTGCCGTATCGATGCCGAACAGGGCAATACTGATGCTGTCCTGGTAGGGATTCATATTAAACAGGGCATAATCCAGACTGGTAAAGGTAAGGTCTTTCCCGCCGGTGTTGTATTCATGTCCCAGGCCGTATCCCGCGGTGGAGTCATCCCCGAAATAGGTGTGAGCCGGTGCATAATACGCACCGATGGTCTCAGATTCCGGTGATGCGGCCATGAAGGACTTCGGCAGCTGGATAGGTGCCGTCCATGTCATCCCAGGTGATCTCCACGTTCCCGTCTGCGTTCAGCGCGGCCGCAACATTCGTCGGCATCGGGAGGTCCGGTTGCGAATAGACGACGAAATCGTCGATCCGCAGGCCGCCGCCGGCGGGTTTGTCGCCGTCACTGTGAAAATAAAAACGGAATTTCACCGTATGGCCGGCAAGTGCCGTCAGATCACAGCTTTCCTCGTAGGCATACTGGAAATCATACCAGGCCGGAATATACTGGTTGTATACGTAGTTGGGAAGTGCCGGATCGCCGTTGGGATTGGAAATGGCATTCCAGGTCGTCCCGTTGTCCGGGGAGACCTCAAGACGCCAGTAATCAACTTCCGGGAATGCGCCGGTCTCGTCAATGAAATCCGCAAAAAATTCAAAATTGCAGTAGATCAGGGTCGCAGGTTCATTCGGCAGGGTAACGGAGGGGGATATGAAATAATCCTCCAGGCCCCTCGCATAGGTCGTGTCGCCTTCGACATAGTTCCTTGCTACATGCGTGGGAGAAGGAATGGAGTCGGTGGTCTCATGCACGGTCCAGTAAGCGCCGCTGGCGGCATTGATGGAGTAGGAGACCAGTCCGTCGCCGGCACTCCCGTTGAACACGGCGTCGCCGGCCACATCGATACTGTCGACGAACATTCCGTAAAGGCATGCAGCGTCCCGGACATCATAACCGGGATCCGAGGCAAAGACAAAACGGACCTTGACCGTTTCACCGATGTAGTCGGCCAGGTTGACCTGTACTTCGCCGACCTGGGTGCCTCCCCAGCCGGGGACTCCGGGGCCCATATTGAATTCATATCCGAAGGAATAGAGGCTGCTGCAGTTGTAGGGCAGGCTGTCCGGGGACAGCACGCTCCAGCTTGCTCCGTCATCCGTGGAGATCTGGACATTGGCCCCGTCCCAGCCGTCATAACCTTCCGGTTCGCCGCCGGGTGCTTCGGCATAAAGCTCGAGGTCAAAGCTCAGGATACTGTCCGCGGCGGTCAATGTCACTTCCGGGGTTTCCAGGGCGACATGCCAGTGGCTCAGATATCCTGCAAAATTCGTGTCCGCGCACCACCAGAGCGAGTCACCCGTTCCGAAAGCATCCATCAGATGCCATGCGGCGCGGGGATCCGGTGCCGTTCCGTCGAACTGCGTCCATCCGGTGGCGCCGTCCTCAAAATCCTCAAAATAGATCAGGTTCACTTCCTGGACTGTCAACCGCAATGGCCGGAGCCTTGCTGCGGTCGGCATAGAAGGCGCGCGACCGGTTCTCCGAATCCGTCACGGGAATGGGTGCCGTACGGATCGTTGCCTCCGGCATTTTCTCCCGGGGTTCGCCCGCTTGCCTGATATCACTTTGAGGCGCCGTTGCCGCAAATAAAGCAACACCGGCTACCAGTAACAAAGCAATGATACGTTTCATCTGTTTTTCTCCTTTTTTAACTTTTTTAATATATCTATAATCCTATTTGAATACTGACCTGATTGACAACACCGAGAATTCCATAATTTACGATCGCATAATCAATATTCAAAGGGAAACTATTCAGGTCAAGGTCCAGGCCGATACCTGCGGAAAATCCGGCCTGGTCGTAATTGATGCGGTATCCCGCCCGCAGGGCCAGCATTTCCCGGAAAGAATATTCCACGCCGGCATTAAAGCGCAGGAAGTGGTCGAGCGGATCGTTGGCGTCAAAGGACAGCGTCAGCCGGTGGGCGGGATCGGGCATGATCTCGCTTTCCGGGCCCAGCAAGTCCACCATGATCCCCAGGCGGAAAACGAGGGGCAGGGACCATTCCCCGGTATTCAAGCGGGCTTCCGTATCCGGATTGCCCGCATAGACCGGATCCGTGTCTACGTCGATATTCAGGTCAGGACCGTCGAACTTGAATTTGGTGCTGAAGTTGGTGATCGACATTCCCAGCTGAATGCCTTTGATCCCGGTATCGAACTGTGAACCGATATCGAAGCCGAAGGTGGAGGCGGATTCCCGCCAGATGGTCTCGTTAATGAGTTTTACGGTTTCGCCGACACTCAGGCGGTCCGTCAATTTCCGGAGAGACCAAAGCCCCAGGGCCAGGTCGCTGACGGTAAAGAGCCTCACGGAGCCTTCCGGGAATTCAGGGTGGTCACTTCCATCTCCCCGGAATTCAAATACGTAACGCCGACACCCAGAGATCTCGGAGCGTCCGATCTTTGTGCCGTAGGCGACAAAGCCATGCTGTATGCCGGCATACAGCGAGGTATAGGTCCCGTAAAAAGTGCCCCGCTCCGTATGGGAAAGTCCGGCGGGATTCCAGTGAAGGGCGGAAAGGTCGTTCACGCCGGCGGCCCGCGCGCCGCCCAGGGCGGCCGCTTCCGGCGCCGACCTCCATTTTCAGGAACTGGCAGGCCCGGGTCGCCACCTTGGAGATATCCTCGGTGATGTCAAGATCCTGGGCAAAGGCGCCCGCCGTAAAAAAGATGATCAGACCTGTCATCAATGAACGCTTCCTAAAGGTCATCTGCGCTCTCCTTATCGAATAATTGCGAATTTTCCGACATGCTTTCTTCCGCCCGGAAGCTCTACGGTAAAGACATACAGGCCCGGGGCAACTTCCTGGCGGTTCACGGTCGTCAGGTCCCATGCCGCGGAATCGTCATACAGATCGTCATGCACCACCTCATTGACAGACATCCCGTCAGGGTGAATATTTTATGGTACATTCCGCCGGAAGATTGGTAAAAGCAGTTTTTTTCTGTACTGGCTCTGTTCCCACTGCGCCGAGACCATATAGGGGTTCGGCACCACTTTGATCTTTTCCAGGTCTTCTTCGCTCAGAGGAACCTTTTCCCGGTAATCCGCCGCACTGAAAGTGAACTCGTCTCCGTCATGGAAGGGTTTTTCCGTATAAAAATACAGTGTGTCGCCGGGAACAAGGGATATTCTTCCGGTGCCACCAGCAGGGTGTCCCAGGAAAAGTTCATGATCCAGGTGATCTCACTGGGGCGGCTGCTGCCCGGAACGTTCTGTTCATAGAACACGATCTCGTCGTTGAAATTCAACGTGGAGTCCCCGGGGCTGCGGAATATCACCGGGACCTTTCGCCCGGGTTAATATCTATCGTTTTGAACGGAACCGGCATGGCATTTGCGGGGACCGGGATGATTCACACAGGCGGAATCCAACACCTCGTCCTCGGCTCCGAAAACCATCGCGTAGTCAGCAGAAAGGACACGTCAGGCTCTGAACGGGGGCTTGCATCAATGTATTTTTGCTCCGAGACCCAGCGGACCTCTTTTGCCTTTGCTGCTTCTATATTGTCGAAGACCACCTGCAGGCCGTCAAAGATCGGCCGGTAATTGTCCTTGACATTCGGATTAAGGTCATTGTTGGTATGTTCATGGATCAGTGTGTCGCTTTCCGTCATGTCGATCACGCTGATTTCGGGTTCCTGAATCTTCGGTCCCGCCGCCGTGGCATTATTCGCCTTCACGCCGAACCTTATACTGATGGTCCGTGACACGGGAAGCTTCCGCCATACGCACCAGGGTCTCTGTATTGCCGACCGTGCCTTCCGACGGGTCCAGCCCGATCTTCCCTTTGAGGTCCAGGGGAGTACGGGAAGGCGTGATCTTGACGAACTGCGGGGACAGCGGCGTCGTTCCGCGGGGGTTTTCCAGGCTTTCCAGCGAATAGGCCGACCACTGGTCCTTGGTGTTCGTGGTGGACCAGGTCGTGTCGTAACGGATCACTTCATAGGTCAGGCCGGAAACATCGTCCACCACTTCCTCACTGGTAAACGTCCACCGTAAATCCGGTCCGACCCCGATATCGTAAGCGGTCACGGAGGAGGTGTATTCCTTTCCGATCTGCACGTCCGTATCGACGAATTCATGCTGAAGCCCGGTATTGCTTCCGAGACTGAACCAGGGAGCCATGGGATCGGGCCCGGAAATATCGCGGCCGTAGCGCGCAAGATCCTCATCCCGGCTCAGGTCGAACTGTGCCTGAGGTTCGTACCCCACCTGCGTCTGGTTTACGTCATAGATGGGTTCTCCCCAGGTCTGTCCGCCGTCCGTGGATTTGTATACGCGGTAGCCTTCGAAATCCGCATAACCGGTCACGATGTCACTTGAACTTTCGGCGGCATCATCCCAGACCAGCCGGACGGACGCTTTCTCCTTTTCCGGATCCCATTCCGTCACGGCCGACGACGGCCGGCGCCGGCGGGCGTGCAGATCCCTGATATTTCAGGTCGTACATGATCTGTGCCATATTCGCGTTGCGGTTCAAATCGGGAATATCTTCCCCCATGATCACGGCGAAAGAGAACATCGCCGTGTCGCCGACATTGAAATCAAAGGGACCGGAGGACATCATGCAAACGCAGTCCAGTCCTTCGGGGAACATGGTTTTCAGTCCCTCCATGCTGTCGAAGTGCGGGTTCAGACTTCCCGCGTTATCCGCATGAAAGAACCAGTCGTCCTCCTTGTCGCTCAGCCCGGTAGTATCTCCGGACATCAGCTGATACATCAGCTGTTCTTTTTTCGGGACTCGGTGGTTTAGCCGTCCCCGATAAAGGGGCCGCCGGAGCCTTCCTTGTCCGCGCGCACCGGGCGGTTGTACCAGTTGAAACCAGTGCCAGTCGGTAAGTCCCAGTTCCTCCCCGGGGCATATACTTGTCTTCGTCCAGCCAAACGGTGCTCGCTGGCGCGCGGGGGTGTCCAGAGTTTTACGGCGGCAAAAGGCATCAACCTGATAGCTTCCCCCGCATTCCTGCTGGTCAAGATCATAGATATAGGCATAGTCATAGGTGCTGTTGTAGCCCATCATATCGCCGTCGTTGGTATTGCAGGGTCGTATGCCGCCGTAATAATAGGCGCTGAACATATCGGCGTCAAAATAAAACCCGAAATAGGCGTCCTCATAATCATATCCCGCGCCGCCGTTCAGCCCGTATTTGTCGCTTTCATTGACGACCTTCATGGTCAGCGCAACATGATATCTTCCGCATAGGCCGCGGCCGTAGGAATGCACCGTGGCGTATACCCGGCTCCCGGTCGGCAGACTGCGTAGCTTGGAAACGGGTTCGCGGTCGGCAGTACTCGTCATCGAACTCAGATAGATATCCACGTTGGACGTGAAGCGTCCGTCCACGTCCTGCATATAGGTCGGGTGATGAGGGATCGGTGTCCGTTGCGTACCAGCCCGGCCAGGAAGGTACTTCTTCACCTTCCGTGTTCTTCTTTTCGGCCAGGATTCCGGGGCGATGGAGGTGGCCAGCAATGGCCAGGTGTCACTTTCGATCCGTCCAGACACCGCCGGCATAATCTCCTGCGGTAATGTCTACCGGAGTATGTCGAACCCTTCGAGCCGAGTCACCACGTCCCAGTCCGTATTGATCCTGATTGGCCGGTGCGGTCCAGCCAGGATTCCGACACGGTGGGCCCCCAGCAGAGGACCTGATCCGGATTGTCCGGATGCGCGCGCATGGCCCATGGATGAGGCGTTCCCTGCCTTCATCCCGGCCCGGAACCCCGAACATAAGCACATTCGCCAGATACTGGTACTCCCCCCAGGCACCGGCAACGTCATCCTGCCAGTGGTCGATAAAAGTTCCGCAACTGCAGGAATACAGGTCTTGAATTTTCCCTGATCCGCATAGCTTTTCGCGCGTTCGTAAACGGGGTTTGCCAGTGATTTTCTGTAGCCCACCTGTACTTGACTTCCAGCGGGATCCGCAAAAGAGCAATACGGGCAATAGACAGACATCCGATGCGTCGCAGGACATTCATCAACATCACGCCTTAAACTCTCAACTTCGATGAAAAAGTCCAAGGCTTCGCTTTGCATCGTAATACCAGGGCCTGTCGTAGTAACTGGCGCTGCGCAGCCCCTCGAGGATATAGCCTTGCTCCACACTCGCCCGGATTTTCCGGATCGCCGGTACGGGGATAGACATACAGGGCGTTTTTCCGGTTGAACAGGTTCGTGCAGATCAGCCCGAGCACCATCCGGTTAGCTCCCGGAATATCCACATATTTCCGGACGGCCATGTTGGTGGTAAAGTACATCGGCATGCGTTCGCTGTTCTGCGGGCCCGCCTGGTCGCTAGGAAGAATGGGGGTATAGGGCGCACCGGAAATGGCGACAAAGGTCAGGTTGGTCATGGTGTTCTGAAAAAGGTTATAGGAAGCCAAAGGGATCCCGTAGCCTTTCGGGACCCGCAGGGTTATCTGCGCGCAAGTGTCACGGGCGCGGTCGTAATGCAAGCACTTCGTTTTTCGGCATGGTGAGTGGGTTCTCGGAGTTCCGGTACCCCTCCCAGGGATCTGAAGCGGTTCCCCTTTGCCACCGAATAGGCATACTGGATATTTCCCGTAAAGAATTGCCCGCGCCGCTTTTCAAAAATGAGATCGACGCCGCGCGCCGAACCGTAGTCGTAATTGACAAAAGTGGTGTATGTTACGGAACCCACCCGGACCTGTTCTGTGGAGTTCATGTTGCTGTAGCTCTTTCGACCAGGCCACGAGTCCCAGCACGTAATTCGTCATCACTTCGGTGTCAGCCCGAATTCATAGCTGGTCACTTTCTGTGCGCTTACCGAGGGGTTACCCACCAGCGGCATCGGCGTATTGAAAAATTCATCCAGCTCGTCGCGCTTGTCGATATTGTTATAGATGTCCCGGTAGGTCGGATTCTGATAATAGATACCGTATCCGAACGTGAATGTGGATTTTTCAGTAATCACATGGGAGAAACCGAGGCGGGGACTCCAGAGGAACTCCCATCCCACGGGATGCAGCGTGGAATCGGGCATCCGCGGATCCGCCCGACATGAAATCGTGGGGATGAGGCGTCGAAACGCAGGCCTGCGTTGATGACCATCCAGGATATTCCATCTTGTCCTGAATATAGCCGGCGAATTCGTTCGGAATACGGTGGTAGTTCTCCGTATACGGCGTCGTAAGCCAGGAAGCTGCATTTCATCAAAGACGATGTCATGCGTTTTGTAATCCAGGCCCGTTTTGATCTGATTGTGACGGCCCACCTGGGAGGTCAGGTCAATGCGGAGCTCCTTTGTCCGTGAACGGGTATAGTGGTAATACCTGTCCGCCCCGCTGTAATAGAATTCACCGTAATAATTCCACAGGTTCGGGCTGTTCTGGTATTTCACGATCATATCTTCATCAATAAAGGGATACATGATGCACGGCTGGTTATACTGTTCCGGTGTCAGCCAGTCCGCCGTTTCCCGGCCGAGGATGTCGTTCATCCACCAGGGAATCTTTATGCCTTCCCCGCTCCGGTCCTGCGGGGTGTCCCCGTAGTGCCAGATCGTATCGGTGCCGGAGACCACATATTCGCGCGGAACGTTGCCGCCGCTTTCATCCTCCATGTAGGGGACCTGCGTGCTGTCGTAGAAATCCGCCCAGTAGCGCTGCTCGACCCAGTCGGGATAGCCGTCCCCGTCCGTGTCGCGGTTGCGTACCCGCATGGTCATTTCCTGGGTAAAGTCCGAATAATTCGCCGTGTAATAGGTCTTGTCGCTTAACTGGTGGCGCCACTCCAGCGTATACCGCCGGGAGACCTTTTCCACTTCATTTTTCCCCAGGTCATAATACAATATAGGTGGGGTCGAAAGCTTTGTAGTTGGAATTCACATACCAGTGGGAGAGATTCAACCGCATGCGGGGGAAACAAACGCACTGAGCTTGCTGAAGATATCAAAGGTATTGTCAAAACCGAAATCGCGCCAGCCGGCAATCGTATCCAGCGGATTGATATGGTTTTCAATATTATAATCACTGAGAGGATTGTCCATGTCAAAGGCCAGATCATCGAATTCATAGACGGCGTACGCCTGTTTCGTCTGATCAAAACTGGTCCACCAGCGTATCCGGTCCGTGAACAGGGGGCCCCCGAAACCGCCGGCAAATTTTTTGAAATCCCGCAGACGGTCCTGCTCGATGGACAACGGCCCGAGGTTACTGCGTTCATACCGCAGCATGCCGGTAAATTTTTCCGGACCGGTACGGGTCACGGTATTGATCATGCCCGACATTGCGTCGCCGTACTCCGCATTGAAAAACCCGGTCTGAAAATCCACCTGTGCAACGGCGAACTGATTCAGGCGGGTACCTTTCCCCTTTCCGCCGTACAGGGGGTTCTCGATATACATGCCGTCGATCATAAAGCCGGTTTCGTTGGCGCGGCCGCCGCGGACATGGATCTGTTCGATCCCGCGTTCCTCGAAACCGGGGATGCCCAGGTCCGCCGTCTTTATCTCAATGATCCCCGACTGCAGGGTATAGACCTCGGTCATATCGCGGACGGGAAGGTTCACCACCTGCTCCGTTTCCATGGTGATCTTCCTTCCGACCACATCCTTTTCAACGGAAGGCCGATTCGCCACCACCTCCACGACCTCGCCCTGTACGGCTTCAACCTCCATGCGAACGTTGATGACCGTGGACTGGTCGCGGATGATCTTTACGTTCCTCTGAATGATCTTTTTATATCCGATCATGGAATAACTGACGGAATACTCTCCGATGGAAAGGTTGATGATATTGTAATATCCGGTCTCGTCGGTGAATGTTCCCGTGCCCGTACCCTCGATCACGACATTCACGCCCGTCATAGGCTCAGTCCTGGTCGCGGCAAACACAACGGTTCCGCGTACGGGAACCGACAATATCGGCACGGGCGGTGGTGAAAAGCATAAAACAGAGTAATAAAAAGGTTACAAGCCTTTTTCATACGATCCCTTTATCTTCGAAAGCCCCGTGAACCGCGGGGCTTCCGCACATGAATTTAGCCGGTTTATTTTAACAATACTGATTTACGTGTGATGGTATGCGCACCGTTCTTCAGGGAATAGAAATAGATCCCGGAAGGCAGCTGCGAAGCATCCATTTCAATATCATAGGTTCCGGCATCCCGGTAATCGCTGAATAACGTCCTGACCTTCCGTCCGAGCGATTAAAGACCTCCAGGCGATATTCACCGGCCTCACGAATCCTGTAGGCGATACGGGTGACCGGATTGAAGGGATTCGGATAATTCTGCTCAAGCGCAAAACCGGCAGGGACATCCGTCAGCTCGCCCACCGCGGCGGCCGGATGCGCCACATCCATAAAATATACGCGGTTCTTGTAGTCTTCCGGCACGGCGTCCATGGTGTCGGCGTTGACGGTATGCGTTGAATAATCCGGAACCTGATAGACCACATAGACATGTTCATCGGTCGCGCCGGATCCGCATGCGGTTTCAGTTCGTCAAAGTCCGGCGCGTCGGCGACGTTCATTTCGCCCTGCCAGGTTTTTCCGGCATCCGCGGAACGATTCACATAGATATCATAACTTGTCATGTAAAGCACTGTGTCCTCTTCGGCTTCACTGTATTCCCTGTATATGTTTCCCTTGGGATAGACGGCATACAGCACGTTCGGGTCTTCCGTAGAGGTGGCCATGGCGGGAAAAAAGCTCTGCCAGGCGCGGTCGCTTTTTCCGTAATTGAAACGCCAGGTGTTCTGCATGCTGGTCACGAAGGACACCTCCCCATTCGGCGCTTTCGATGCGGGATCCGCGCAATAGAGATGATAGAAGCCGCAGCCTTCATGGACTGTCGGCATGATGTAGCCGGCCTGCTCGGACTCCGGGATCACCAGGCACATGAAATGCACGCCGCCGTTCTGGTCAACGATCATGTCATTGTCATAGCCGATGAAAAGCCCCGGGTAATTCAGGGTATCGAGAATGGCATCTTCATCACCTGCCAGTGCGTCAACCACCAGGGTGTCGGTCCCGTACACCACCTCAAACTGCTGACTCGGCAGATAGGTGTCGAAAATATTGTCGTCAAACACATTGTCCGGAACGAAATAGTACGGAACGTCCCCATCAAAGGATTCGGTGCTCCAGGTTTGGCCGTAATCCGTAGTTTTCCGGAATTTGAAGGTATGATAATCGTTGTTATCCACCAGGTCCTTGTAATCGGCGTGCCAGTAGGCAACATTGGCAATATAGCCGACGCCGCTGTTGTTGACGGAGATCAGGGCGTCCGAGGTCGTTGAACCGTCCGCGGACCCTTCTTCAAAATATTCCTTCGCATCAAGGATCTTTTCGGCCCCGGAGAAACTGACGGAACCGTCGCTGATATCCGTGGTACGGAACAGATAGATATTGTGACTGCTGACGTCATTTGCGTCAAATTCCCGCCATGTGGTGAAGGTCATGTTGATGTGGCCTGTCCCATCGGGTTCTTCCGAATAGTCCGGGCAACCCATCCATAATCCTTCCGGATTGCTGCTGGAAGCCCCGATCACCTGGGGGCTGCTGAGATAACCGCCGCCGAATCCGAGCATGTCAATAACATACAGGGGCTTTGCGTCGCTCTCCACCCCGCTGTTGGCGCCGACGTATTCCGACCATGCGATAAAGGGATAGTCTCCCGCACCGATGGCTGAGGGATAACGGCCCACCAGCTCTCCGGGAGAAACTTCGTTCAAATTGCTTTGGTTGATCCAACTCCCGCCGTTATCCTGGCTGTAGGCCATGCCGACGGCGCCGGACGAATTATCAATACCGATCCACTGACGGTACGCCATCACAAAGGTATTACCGCTGTGGGAAATAGGGTTGGTCACTCCGGAGACCATGCCGAAACCGTTAAGGCTTGAATCGATCAGTACCGCCGAGAATTCCGGATCATAGTCGGAGACGGCCGTTGCGGCGTTCTTGGATAACTGGTGATCATCGTACAGGGTTCTTCCCGCTTCTTTGATGACCCTTTCAACACGGCTCTGGAAATGAACCGGGATCTCCGCTTTTCTTTCGGCATACGCCGAAGAAATGAAGAGTATAAAAGTGAGCATTGCAATAACAAAGCGTTTCATTGTTTCCTCCGGATTGTTAATTTATTCTAAGTATAGGGCTGATGTTTCTTTTTCGGATTTCAGCACGATCGTCGTTTCCGTCATTTTCACATTGTCGATCGCGTTGATGCTGTCCAGCAGTTTTTCCAGATCCTCGGTGCCGGCGGTCCGTACCTTCGCCAGGATCGAACCCTTGCCCGCGATATAATGCAGTTCCTGTATTTTGTCAAACTGTGAAAGTATCTTTCCGGTGTCGCGCATCCGGGAAAGGTCATGCAGGGAGATCAGCACGATGGAAAGCAGATTCAGGCCCAGAACGGAAGGTTCCAGCCGGGCTTCGCTACCCTTTTACCGTACCGGTCTTTTCGAGTTTCTTTACCCGCTCGTAGATCGCCGACGCCGTCATGCCCATCTGGCGGGCGATCTCGGCATTTGAGGTTCTTGCATTATTCTGCAGGATCTTCAATATAGTTTTGTCTTTTTTGTCAAGCATGTAATTTTTCTCCGGTTAAATGTGAAATTAATTGATCTTTCATAATCTTCCAAGAAAAAAAAACATGTTTCTTTCATCAATCACCGGTGCCGGGTTTTTTTTCACACCATATAAAAGAAGCCGCTCCCGGAGGAACGGCTTCTTTTTTTACAGGATCTTTCGGATCATATCCTAAAACCCGATCCCCAGGCATATCAGATTCTGATTTCCGAAATGCTGTGCGGGACGAAATACATAATCAACGTTGACATTGGTACTGCTGACCTGGAATTTCATGCCGGCACCGAGGGTCAGTCCGAAAACGCTTCCGCCGAGTTCCGCTTCCGCATCTTTCAGCTGAAAAGCATAGCCGGCGCGGACAAAGCCGATATCGGCAAAGTTCAGCTCAGTACCGACACGGAGATAATCCGTTTCGGTGTTGCTGTTCTGGTAGGTCGTACTGAGCATCAGCATGTCTCCGGCCTTGTAGGACAATCCCATTTCCATGCTGGCGGGCAGCTGATCGGATGAGGTCGGATGATAGAAATAATCATCATAGGTCTCACCTTCTACAGTGGCATTGTTCAACAGCGCGGTGCCGCCGTACTGCATGTTCGTACCGATATTGCGGATCGCCAGCCCCAGCGAAAGACCCTTGATCTCCACCAGGTCTTTGTACTGCAGGCCGAAGTCAACGGCAAACGCCGTGGCGCTTGCGCGCGGCACGCTTTCATAGATCAGCTTTCCGGTCAGACCGACATTGATCCGGTCCGTCAGTTTCCGGGAGTAGGAGAGCCCCATCACGCTGAACGTAGGTGAATAGGTGGCTCCGCTTTCCCCGTCCATGTCATCAACGGTCGTCAGGGGGATCTCCCCGAAGGACATGGCTTTCATGCTGATGGCAAGGACGCCCGAATTGCCTGTATTGAAGGCCAGCCCGAAAAAGTTGTTGCTGATACCTGCAATATAGTTATCCGCTGAGAACAGGCCGTCAACCCTGCCCTCAAACTCACTCAATCCCGCCGGATTCCAGTAGATCGCATCCACACCGGCGGTGTATGCTATGTCGGATCCGTTCATGCCCAGTGTGCGGCCGCCGAACAGGGACCTGAACCTGGACACCGGCAGTCGTTCCGGCGCGGTCAACATCCCCGGCATAAGCCACACTGACGAGCAGGGCTATGATCAGGACAAGCGACATAAATTTATTTTGAAGTTTCATCATAACACTCCTTATTGGTTATTATGTTCGTTTCATGTGGCATCAATAGTATTCCAGGATCTGTTTGTTCTGGACGACCATGAATTTCAGGACCTTCTGTTCACCGAGATCCGGCATGTCGATATGTGCAATGTACATGCCGCTTCCCACGGGATATTCGATTTATTGGTCAGGTCCCACTTTGCAAACTGGGTAGAAGCATTGTCATGCTCCACCGTGCTTACGAGGACACCCGCCAGATTGAATATCCTGATCGTGGCCTTTTCCGGTAGATGCGTAAAGGTCACATACTGGTCGTATGCAGACGTTGACTGCTCGTTATAGGCATAATAGGGATTCGGGAATACGTTGATCTTTTCGATCGCCAATGCCATCAGTGAATCGCTGCTTGTCGGATCAAGCCCGGCGGTCGAGAAGGAATATTCGTCCGCCAGCGTATTGATCTTGTTCGTCGAGAACATGATCTTATCACCATCGGGATACCCTTTATAGTCCATCTCCGGATCGGCGCTGTTCCCGAAATAGTCAACGATCAGTGTGGAGTTCAGGAACGGGTAACCGAAAGGATTGGTCGGTGAGCCCCATCCGGTATTGGAGGGAGCTGCCATAATATTGTCGGCGGCAATGTAATCCGCTTCTTTTTCCGGATCATAGGGTTCGGGACCCACATAGGCGTAGATAGGCTCATAGGTGGTCGCTCCGAAAATACCGTCGGTACCGGTGGTGTCCCAGACGCCCAGCCCGTCGGCGGCGTCCGCATCTCCGTATCCGTCATCGTAGATAGCGATAAAGAGACGTTCTTTCTCGCCGGTCTCAAAATTGTGACGATAGACAGAGAAGGGCACCTTTTCCGTCAGACAGACATCCCCGAGGTAATCCCATGCGACCGAGGATTCCGAAAAATTGATCTCAATGTCATCCATTCCCCAGATATCGAAACGGTCGAAGTCGCTAAAAAAGTCACCCAGGTTGACATCACCCGCCAGGTTGGAGACGATGTATCCGGGAGGGCCCAGTGAGAACTCAAGGATGGACACGCCGTTGTCGACAAGTGCATCGGTTGCGGCGTCAAACTGCTGTACCGACTTCAGGCCGAGTTCCGGTCCGGAGACCTTGACCTCGACACCGTCAACAATGGGTGCCCCGCCTTTCTGGTCCAACGTGGAGACCTGGGAGTTCCGGTTACTGACCACCGCATTTTCCGTAACATCGGTAACGTCGTAAAGGATGACCGAAGAGTCGGCATTGTAGTTGAACGTGATCTTGTAATCGTGGCCGGTAATGGCAAAAGGGTCGACCACGGTAACGCCGACCTGCCCGTCTCCGGGGCCAGCCGAATGTACGACCGGCACGTCGCTTTCCGGCGCCGTGTTAATGGCATTGCCGGGCAGCGGTTCCTGCAGGGTCACGCCCAGCGGAATCATGGAGGATTCCATGGCTTTCTCGGCCAGGCGTCCTTCGTCATGATTCTGGTTATAGGCGGTCACGGCAAAGTAATAGGTGCTTCCTTCAAGGAGCGGCCTGTCGTTGACATAATCCCAGTCGATGACGATATAGCGTTGTATGCCGGTATCGTCTCCGTAGATAATGGGAACCGTGGCTTTCTTGCCTTCATATTCATTCGGAGTACGTGTTTCGTAGATCAGTTTGATGCCGTTTTTCACATCGAACGTCGCAATGCGTTTTGCCTGATCCTTAGTGGCACTTGAAGAAGGCAGCTGGTATACATTGTATCCTTCGAACTCGTAACCGGACACGACGGGGTCTTCGATCTCGGCAACCCGGTCCTTGTCGCTTCCCCATTCAAGTGAAACCGTGTTTTCCAGGGGTCGCGCGGTGACATTCGGAGAAACCGGCGGTTTGGGAACTTCACGGAAAAGGCCGTCAAACAGTTCCTGCGCAACGGCATCCGTCGTTTTCAGGTCCGCGACCGAACCGATGTTGTCCGCACCGAGTCCGCCCACGACAGCGACCACGATCTCCTGTACGTCGCCGGGCTCAAAGTCAAAGGGGCCGGAAGACAAACAGATCCGCCGGTCGCCGGGATTAAAGTACTCATTCTCTCCGTCAAGGTCGCCGGTGCCGGCAACGGGATCGCCGGAAAGGGGGTACATGGTCGTCGCGTTGCTGCTGACATTGCCAATACGCCAGGGGGTGGGATTCAGAACGTCATCCGTCGGGATATAGCCGCGGATAAGGTTGTAGAACATCAGAGTTCCTTCATATTCGCCCAGTGGCGGGTCGGTGATATTGGACCCTGCGGCAAACCATCCGAAAGAGGTCATCGGAAGGTTTTTATATCCGGGCACATACTCCAGTTCAAAGATCGCCGTGTCGCCGGCTGCTCCCGAAACGATGGGGCCCTGGAAAAAGTCATAGCCGATAGCAGCGGGAGCAAGGTCGAACGCGGCGTAATCCGCGTCGTTTGTCTCACCGTTATAAGCATACCCCAGGCTCAGGGACGTATCGCATCCGGCAAAGTCATTTGAGGCGCCGCCCACATCGGGGTCCGACCACTGGGATACGTACATGTCCGAAACGGTCTTTCCGGATTTGTTGATCAGTTTGAAAGATTTGAAGATGATCTGCCCCAGGCGCACACCCGGCTGATTGTATGCCCAGAGCGTACTCTGGAGCTCGATACCGACCGGGTTTGACCCGTACAGGCCGGTGGTGGCCGATACGCTGTAGTCGTTCACAACATACCAGACGACCTGGTCCGCCTGCGCGATACCCGGTTCGTCAACATCCGGCGTATAGGCGCCGTCATTATCATGATCGTAGTAGGGTGCGCCGTGTTCGACAGGCCATTCTTCCCAGTCCAGTGCATACTGGTCTATGATCTCCTGGGTCATGGCGGTCGTCACGCTGGTAGGATCCGTGGAGTTCTGTTCCGCGGCATCCTGGATCAGCTGGGAATGGGTCAGGCTTTCATAATCGGGACGAATCCGGTAAACGCGGACGGCGGGATCTGAAGGATCCGCAACTTCCACGTCCGAATCGTCGTATTCGCCACCGGTAATGACCCAGCCCGGCTGGGTGCCGATATTATAGGTCTGGCCGCCGACACGGATATCGCCATCGTTTTCGTCATATTTTCCGCCCCAGACAAATCCGTCCTGATAGATAGCGCCGGCCGTTGCGCGCGGATAGATACCGCCGGAACTGCCGTCGGGGGCGTGTGCGGACTGGCCGTTCCGGTAGACCCAGTACGCCCAGTTCGAGATATTCGACAGGGACCGGGTGACCTGGCCCGCTGTCGTTGCCGCATTCTTCTGCAGGGGCTGTCCGTCCAGAGGCTCAGCGATCAACCCGACAGAGAAGAGCAGTGCGACAAGGATCACGTAGGTAATTATTTTCTTCATTATTATCTCCTTAACTATATGTTTCATCAATGTCAGAATGATAAGCGAACGCCAAAGTTGATCTGACGCGGATTACCATAGAGCTCTCGTCCGACATGCTCCCAATACGCCTGGCCGTTGACCAGATTAATTGCGGTATACATATCTATGTAGTCCTGACCGCCGTTGTTTTGTACAAGGGTCTCCGAACGGACAGGATCCGTCAGGAAGCCGTCGTCTTCCGCGTTGCCGGTAAATTCATATACATTGACGACATTTTTACGGTTAAAGAGGTTCGTTACCGTCATAAAGACATTGGCCCTCAGACCGCCGATCCTGAAACCCTTGTCAACACGGAAATCGGTGTAGAACTGCCAGGGCGTTTTCGACGCGCCGATGGGTTCTTCTGCGATCCGGTTACGGGTGTCGTACATGTAGTCCACACCCGCCGTGTACGGATCGGCCTGACCGCCGACCAGTACGTCAACCTTCGTATAGGGATGCCCGCTTGAGAAACTGAACAGGAGGTTCGCTCCCATGTTCTCGAGGATCGGGCCGCCGTCATTATCGCCGAAGCGGTAGTCGAGGTTGATCGAACCGGTATGCATCTGCGAAAAATCCAGAGGATTGATTGTGGATGGCATAATGGTATTCATGTAGAGTGCGCCGTGGGCCGCCGTGCTGTTCGAAGCGGTGCCTTCCGCCAGGGTCAGCGTGTAGTTGACACTTCCTGCAAGGCGGTAGGTGCGGCGCATGTTCATGCGGACTTCAAACCCTTTCTGGGTGGCGAAATCGCCGTTTTCAAAGCGGTCGTAGTATCCGGGAATGGTGGACCCGGGATCCGGCATCTGTTTGATCACTTCGACCAGGCCTTTTACGTTCTTGTAGAAGGCGGTAAGGTCGAAGGCGGCGAATTCGCTGATCTCACGCCGGAAACCCACTTCATAGGAAGTGGTCTGCAGCGGATCGAGCCCGAATCCCACGGGATTAAGGAAATAATATCCCTGCCGCACGATCTGCCGTGCATAGGTATAGGAACTGAAATAGGCCTCGTTCAGCTGCGGCATCTGGACAAACTGTCCGTAGTTCAGGTAAAAGACCGTCTTTTCATCCACCGGGAAGGAAAAGCCGAGCCGCGGGCTGATGTGCAGCGAAGGTTTCTTATCCACCCACGCGGTATCCGCCAGCATACTGGTGTTCTGGTCCACGGCGGGATCCGCAGGATTTTTCAGTTCCCGGTCATCCGTATCGAAATAATCAAAACGGAAACCGGCATTGATGATCAGATCGTCGTACTCGATCTTATCCATGAGATATGCGGCAAATTCAACAGGGCGTTTCGGTCCGTCAATATAGGTGCCGTCATCATATTCCAGCCTGTCGTCGATCTTTTCACCGAAGGCGTCATACCCGTAGGCGCTGACACCGCCGTTGAACATCCAGATCTGCTTGGGAATGCTGTCCAGGCTTCCGTAACCGGTATAGCCCGCGCTTGCCGCGCTTGCCGAATCGGCGGCATATACGGCGGCGCCGGGGTAGACCGAATACTGGCGGACGGTATAGTTCTTATAGTCCGCACCGATCTTGAGCTCGTGATGGCGGTTGACCTGGTTGACATAGTCAACGTTCAGGCCCCAGTAGGACTGCTCCTGGTCCGAGTAGATGGCCAGGGGCGTACCTTCTCTGGCAACCGGGAAACCATGGATCACATAGTCCCGCTGCGGACGCCATGCATTCCGGTACACGACTTCTCCGTCCGTTGCTTCATGGACCGCTGCGCTGTCGTACCATTTCATCCAGTCGTTCCCGAAATAGGGGTCGTTCAGCTCCCGTGCATAGCGGAAATAGCTTCCCTTGATATCAAGATAGGAGTTCGATGAAAACAGTTTGGTAGCTTTGGCGGAAAGCATGGTTCTCGGTGAAGTATAATAATAGGTCCTGTTGTTCAGTGTATTCAGCATGAGCGGTTTGTTGAAAGTCCTGTCCCATTGCCGGGATTCATGCAGAAAATCAACCCGGAGACGGACCGGCAGCTCAAAGGTGACGGATCCGTTGACCACATAATTCTTACGGCTTGCCTTGGGCGTAAAACCGTCCGGGTAGATCAGGTCGACCGTGTCTTTGTTGTCGGGATCGTTCGGGTTGTTGTTCACTTTGTCGAGGAATTCAAACCCTTCGCTGAAACGGACTTCGGAATCCTCACGGTTTTCATACTGACCCGCGACAAAAAAGCGGACCTTTTCGCCCAGGGGACCGCCGATCGTGGCGATCGCGGACTGGTGCCCGTAGTTGTAGGTCCCGAGCACCTTCCTGCCCTCGGCGGGGTCGCGGAAACCGTCCGTCTTATATTCCACGGATCCCTTGAGTTTTGAACCGCCGCTTTTCAGCTCGGTTTTCACGATACCGGCATTTGCATTCCCCATATCGGCGGTATAGCCGCCGGCAAATACCTGGATCTCTTCAATAGCGTCATGGATGATCGTCATTACGTTGGTGTTCGTGGTCGGTACGGAGGTCGAGACACCGCCGACATAGAATTTCACCTCATGGGGACGACCGCCGCGAATGTGAATGGCCCCATCCTGGGTCACCACACCCGCCATGTTGGAAATAACGTTTCCCACACCGCGGACCGGAATATTCTCCAGTTCGTCGGACGTCGTCATGGACACACTGGATGTCACGCTTTTCTCGAACAACCTGCGTTCCGCAACAACAGTGACTTCCTCACCTGCGATCACAGACTCTTCCAGCGCGAAATCCATTTCTGTCGTTACGCCCGAAAGCACACGGACTTCCTCTACCGTGAGTTTCCGGTGCGAAATGATCGACGCGGAAATATCATAGGTTCCAACCGGGACGTTCAAGATAATATATGAGCCGTCAGCATTGGTCGCTGCTCCCTGGACCGTTCCCTCTATGAGAACGTTCACTCCCGCGAGGGGCTCACCTGTCTCGGCGTCCGTGACCACTCCCACGACCTTACCTGTCGCCTGCGCAAAAACACAAACCGGTAAAATCATAAGAATAGCTAATACGGCCACAACAAGCTTCTTCATAAATAACCTCCTTTAGTTATTAACCTTAGCTATTTTTTTAATGTTTTTTGCTCTTATCCGTTATTTTTTATTACACCCGTCAAATTTTAGCGATATTATCACCCATGCACAAGGAATTTTTTGTATCGCGCTGAAAAAATATTTACCGGGGAAACCCCATCTTTTCCTGATCATCCGCATTGATTATGAAAAAATATGAATAATAATAAAGCAATAAAGCTGCTTTAGAAGTTATATTGTTATTTCCACGGGTATAAATGCCTATAACCTGCCGATCCTTTTCAGCGCCCTGCGCTTGACGGAATACATTTTCAGCGCATTCCGAAAGGTATCCTGCCGGCGGAAGATATCCGCATATTCCCTGAAGGTCTTTTTCCCGCTGATCCTGTGCAGGACCTCAAGCTGTGCGACATGCAGGCGCTGATAGGCGATCGTGGCCGGATCGATGTCCGGATACCACGGCGCGTCACAGAGGTTGTATCTGGACCAGTAGCCCAAGTCATATTCCGGAAGGATCTTTTCGAGCGTCCGGATGCCTTCATCGAAAATGTGCCCCGCCAGACGGTCTTCCGGAAAAGCGCGAAGCCGGTCGTACACTCCGAAAAGTGCGAAGATCATGCCGTTCAGTACAAGCGTGGGGACTCCGGCGGTATATTCCTCATAGAAGGGGCCGTATTCCGTATAGCTCGTCACCCCGCCGTCCCTGACCTCCGTGGTGAAGGCGGGAAGGGCGCGGGCTGATTTCAGGGCATATTCCCCTTTCCCTGTCAGCTGGTATGCCCGGGTAAGGAGGGAAATGGCCCGGGCCTGGGCAAAAGCGGAC
Organism: Fidelibacterota bacterium; assembly: GCA_034520235.1. Classification (GTDB taxonomy): domain Bacteria; phylum Fidelibacterota; class Fidelibacteria; order Fidelibacterales; family Fidelibacteraceae; genus M50B103. Next base: position 287,940 of record JAXHNS010000001.1, on the reverse strand, counting down.
TGCCAGGGACCGTCGTTGCGGTACTGCGGCAAGGCAACGTCCGTCATCCATAAGATGCCGGCGCTTCCCTTGTCCAGATAGTGCTCTTCATCCGCAAACCACTCTGCAAAACGTAAAAAACGCTGCCGGTCCTCCTCTTCTTTGTCCGCAGGTAGGTGTGGAACACCGCAAGCCCCATCTGGCCGATCGAAATGGGAAAATAGACGTATTCCTTATCCGTCACGTCCACGTAGGTCTTGTTGACGGGAATGCCGTTCCTGTCAAATTTGCTGATCAGCGGTTGGTCGGCGCCGGAACGGACCCTGTTCTCCGAGAACACAAAGTAATATTCCCCCAGTGTTCCCGACCGAAGGTCCCTTGCGAGGGGATACCGTTCCCGGGGCGTCCTGAGGTCCCTGCGGAACTTGTCGTACATGAACAGATATTGTTTTATTCCCATTGTGCTCCTTCCAGGACTTCCGCCAGGCGGCCGGTCAGCGCTTTTCTTGAATACCGTTCCGCAAGTGCGGTGTCCGCGCCCCGCAACGTGCCTTGCTTCCATTGTTCATAGATCTCCCCGAGCGCACTTTTAAAATCATCCTTCCGCCCCAGGACCTTTCCCGCTCCCGCTTCCCCGAGGATCCGGGATGCGTTCCCCTCTTTGTGACCCGCGCCAAGGATATAATTGCCCGTTGCAAGATATTCAAAAAGCTTGCCCGGAATATGTCCCGAATAATTGCCGGACCTTTCCATAAAGAGCAGTAACAGGTCCGAATCTTCCATAACCCTGACCGCCTCCCGGTGCGGCAGATAGCCCTTTGCCACGAGAATCACATTCTCCCCCGACAGATCGCGTATCTTCTTCAGGAATGTTTCCGGTATCTTTCCCGCAAATACGCATCTGACCGTTGTCCCGGCGGAGCGGTGTTCGTCCGCAAAGGCGCGGAGGCCCCGGAAAAACTCCGGATAAAACCGGTTCTCGTTCAGCCCTCCCACATGGGATATGACAAACTGCGTACGGTCCTTTTCCCGCTTTTTCGCGCCGGCAAAATCGTCCGGATCGTACCCGTTGGGAATAATGACGAGTTTGCTTTCCCCGGCGTCGATTAGTTCCCCGAAGTGTTCGCTGACCGTTGTCACGCTTGCGGCGGCGGAAAGGGTCCTGCGCTCAAGAGCGGCGTCCAACCGTTGAATGACCTCCAGCCGGTTGTCCTGGTAATAGTGTATCTTCGACCAGGGGTCGCGGAGGTCGGCGACCCAGGGAAGATCATACCTTGCCGCAAGTTTTTCCGCTATCAGGTGTACCGTCGGCGGGGAGAGGAGGAAAAGATCACATCGGGCCTTGTTTCCTCAATAAGTTTCCGCCCCGCTTTCAGCGCGCCGGGTTTCCATCCCCTTTTGGCATCGGGGACAACAAGGTTCAGGCGGACCCATTTCGCGACCTTTTTCCGGAGCGGAAGGTCCTTCTGGGAAAGCACGCCCACCGGGATCGTCCCGTCGCCGCGGTCCCCGCTGAATTTTTTATACAGGGTGAAGGGTTCGAAAGCGGGGGCCTTGCAAACACGGATCCCCTCCGGCACTTCGGATAACAGTGTTTCGTCCCGTGCGGGGTATTCTCCGTTCTTCACTGTCAAAATCAGGGGCTCCCAGCCGAATTCCGGAAGATAGCGGGCGAATTTCAGGACCCTTTGCACACCGGGACCGCCGGCAGGGGGCCAGTAATAGGTGACGATCAATACTTTTTTCATGTTCATCCGGGGCCTTTCCCCCTTATTCCGCACTGCTTTGATCTTCTCCGGAGTCCCTGCGGGGAAAAAGCCTTTTGCGGTGACCGTACAGCAGGGAACTGCCTATCAGCAGGATCATGATGACATTCCCGATCCAGACCACTTTCATTCCCGCATAATAGGAATCCGGTCGAAAGTCCATGGTCAGCGTATATTCACCTGCCGGGATCTCCGCGCCGCGCAGGGCGTAGTTGCTTTGCAGGATGGGGATCTCCCGGTCTCCCTTCCGCAGCCTCCAGCCCTCGGGGTAATACATTTCCGAGAACACTGCAAATTGCGGGGTTTCGCTGCGCACCTTGTAGCGAATGGTATTCGGCGTGTATTCAAGCAGTGATATGTTTCCTTCCCCGCCGTACGCTTGCGCGCTTTCCGCCGTTGCTTCAAGCAGCAGCACCTCGGAATCGGGTTCAAAATCCGCTGTGTTCATGTAACGCAGCATGCTGCCGAAGTCCGGGAAGGCGCGTGTTGTTTTCACGAACCAGACTTTCGGAAGGGCGCGTTCGTTCACATACAGGACCTCCCCGCGCTGCTCATCCCTGGCGGCCGCATGCAGAAAGGGCTCCTGCAGATCGGAGGGGGCAATGATGTAGCGCCCGCCCAGCATGTTGACAATATCCCAGTTGATGCGATTGCCGTGATAGAGGCAATGCTCGCGCAGGTCCTGGATGGTCTGAAGCTTGATGGAGCTGTAACCGCTGATCGTGGGATAAAAATAACTGTAATGGTTGCTGTCCTGTCCCAGCGCAAGGGCGCGCGCATCCTTCGGCTCCGCTTCAAGATACCGCGTAATGTCGGAACTCCGGAATTCGCGACGCTCCAGCAGGTCCGGATTCCCAAGGGGCATGTATTCCCAGGCGCGGTTCGTCACGGAAAAGAGTTCCAGCCCGATCAGCAGGCCAAGCAGAACAAGGGCGGGGATTTTCCTTATCTTTTCAAAGGCATATGCGATCAATGTTCCGCCTGCCGCAAGGCAGAAAAGCAGTGCTTTTAACGTGTCGTTCTGCAGAAATTCCTTTCGCACGGAACGGATGATCTCCATATTCTGAGCGCCGTAGCGGGCAGCTTCCCCGGCGCGCGCATAGTCGAAACTGCCGCTGAAAAGCAGAATGATCATGAGCAATGCCGCACCGGAACCGAAAACCCCGGCAAATAATTTCCAGTGTTTCTTCCCGGCTTCCATGATCGCAGCCCGGATGCCGTAAGCGGCGAGGATAATGAGCGAAATAAAGATCATGTTCACGATCATCGAAGGAACGCGGAATTTGGAAAAATACGGCACAACATTGAACAACAGCCTGTACAGCGGCATGAAGTGCCGCCCGAGGGCAAGCAGCAGCGCGAAGGCGGAAAACACCGTCAGCCCCCGCACAAAACCGTCCTTTTTCCAGTAAGTCCATATGCCCATGACCGCAAACAGAAATACAATTATGCCCACAAAATCATAGCTTTGGGTGAAGGGCATCTCCCCCCAGTAGCCGGGAACGGCCTGTCCTTTCAGGCGGGAATATTTGCTCCCCGTATACACTTCCCGGGAAAGCCCCCCGGAAAACCGCGGTATCACGAACGAAAGAATGCCCTTGCCGTCAAGGGACCAGCGCGTGGCATAATCGATCCCGACACCCTTGCCGTCACCGCTGCCCGTCCCCGGTTCTTCCACTTGAACGGCATTCCCGCCGCGGGTGGAATAGGGGGTGTATTCTTCCAGGCTGATAAAGGGTTGGCTTGCAACGGCAACGGTAAGCAGCACACCCGCGGCAACCTTCAGAGCAAGGTCCCCGAAGGCTTTCCACTCCCTGCGGAAAAGCATGCGCATGACCGGCACAAGAAAAAGGAAAAGCAGGATAAGGATGCCGTAAAAGACCACCTGGAAATGCTGGGTGCGGGTGATCCAGGAAAAAGCGGCGGCAAAACATCCCACCGCCAGCCAGCTGCGTTTATCGAAAAGATAATGGAAACTCAGCACCAGCCAGGGGATGACCATAAAGGCACGCACCTTCGAAAAATGCCCCACATGCAGGAGCGACATCCAGTGGGGAAGAAGAATGAACGCCAGTGCCGCAATCAGGGCAATATACCAGGGGATGTTCTTGTACCGAAGCAACAAGAAAACCCCCAGCCCGCCGATCAGAAAATACCAGAAATATTTGTAGGTGTGCCTTCCGACAAGATCGATGAGGCTGTCGATGTGAATAAGTTTCGGGGCGATACGCGGATAACGGGGTGTTCCCGCAAAATATTCGGGTTCCACAGCGCCTTCTCCCCGCTTGCTTTCTCATATGCCGCATAGAGGTTCCTTTTCGCTTTTGATGCGGTGATATCCACACCGGTCGGACGCCGGCCCTCGAAGATCATGGGCGAAAAAAATACAAGAGGGGGATCAGCAGGACCCCGGCGACGACGGACATTCTTATCCAATAAGATCTGTGCTTCTTTTGCATTGCAAACCTCCGCTCTATTGATAATAATGCTTTACGAATCCCGTTTTTTCCCCGCCTCCGAAGATGACCCTGCGGATCAGTGCGGAACCGAAGCCGAGCCCGTATCCCAAAACCTGTATCGGGACCACGAGCGGGATGAAGACAAACACGCGCAAATCACGGTATTTCAGGACGCCGTGAAGGGCCATGAGCAGCAGCACACCGAAGACCGCCGGCAGGAGAGGCCATAAGATACCGGGCCGGATACAAAGGAAAATACAAAATATCATCGTGGCGATCGTTGCCAGGAACGGAAAAAAGTGAATGGGCTCGAGCATGCCTTTGTCGATCTTGTAAAGGTTGATCCGCGCAACGCCCCAGTTGTAAACCTGTTTGAAGAACCGCCGCAGTGAGGTGCGGCGCTTGTGAAAGACTACGGCGTCCCCGACCCTGACCGTCCTTCCCTGGCTTCTGATCCGGTGGGTGAATTCAATATCCTGGCCGTGACGCAGGGTGCCGAAGCCACCGATCTTCTTCACGACCCCGGCGTGCACACCCATATTGAAACTGCGGGGATAATATTTGGAGATCTTTTTTCTGAAGATCCCCGGATACCGCCGGTCGTAATGAAGGAGGTCATGGAATAATCGATAGCTTTCTGCAGAGGGGAAAAATCCGCGCGCACTTTATCCGGCCCCCCGAACCCCGCAACCGGTTCCCGTAGTGCTTCGTCGTAGGCCCTTAGCCAGTTTGCATCGGCAATACAGTCGCTGTCGATAAAAACATAATACTCCCCCTTTGCCTGTTGCATCCCTTTGTTCCTGGCCGGCCCGGGTCCCTTGTGATCCTGGCGAAAGAACGACAGCTCCAGGCCGCCCTCTTCCTGTTTTTCGCGGATATAGGACTCCGTGTGGTCCGAAGAACCGTCGTCCACAATGATCACCTCGAACCGCTCCCGGGAAAATGTCTGTTTTTCCAGGGACGGCAACAGTTCCCGGAGCTCGTCAAGCCGGTTGTAGGTCGGAACGATCACTGAAAAACGGTAGGGATAATCCTGCATTACATTTTCTTCTTTTTAGACTGATAGACGATCATTTCCCCGATCAGACCGATGGAAAAGAGCTGTACGCCCAGTACGATCAGCAGTACGCCCAGGATCAGCATGGCCATATGCGACTGGAATGGGTCCCCGTAGGCATATTTGTATACCAGGACCATGATCTCAACAATGACCCCCGCACCGGCGGACAGAAGTCCCAGAAAGCCGAAAAAATGCATGGGGCGCAGGGTGAAGCGGCTCAGGAAAAAGACGGTGAGAAAATCAAAAAAGCCCTTGAACGCCCTGCTGAAGCCGTATTTGCTGCTACCGCTGGTGCGGGGGTGGTGGGTCACCGGTATTTCCGTGGTCCTAAACCCTTCCACCCTGGCCAGCACGGGGATCCAGCGATGCATTTCCCCGTAGATCCGGATCTCCTTCACCACTTCCTGACGGTAGGCCTTGAGTCCGCAGTTAAAATCATGGATCTTAATGCCGGACATGCAGCGGGCCGCCCAGTTAAAAAGTTTCGAAGGCCAGCGTTTTGTGACCGGATCATGCCGTTTTTTTTTCCATCCGGAGACGATATCCCAGCCTTCATCCAGGCGGGAGATCAGCGCAGGGATCTCACCGGGTTCGTCCTGGAGATCCCCGTCCATGGTAATGACGATCCTGCCTTCGGCAAGTTCAAACCCGGCCTGCAGGGCGGCCGCCTTACCTTTATTCCGGTGAAAATGTACATGGCGGACGCTTGCTTTTTCTTTCGCCAGTTTTTCACATTTTTCCGTGGTCGCGTCCGTGGAGCCGTCGTTGACAAAAATGATCTCTCCGTCGTAATGCTGTGCTTCGAAGACCGCACGGACCCGCTGTACCAGCTCCTCCACGGTGCCTTCTTCATTGTAGACAGGGACAATGACCGATATGTCTTTCATTTCATTTCCTCCAGTGCCTGTTTCGCAAGGCGGTTCGCCGGATCAAGCAGAAGGGCCTGCCGGAACGCTTCCCGGGCGGATTCATCACGGCCTATTACCTGCAGTATGTGACCTTTGTGAAAATAGATCTCACTGCCGGTGTCCGGATACCGTAGCGCCCTGTTGACCCACCGTAAAGCTCTCCGGTATTTCCCCTGCCGGTAAAGTATCCATGCCTTCGTATCGCAATAGGCCGCATTCTTTCTCTGTTCCAGGGCTTTGTCGACAAGATCCATTGCTTTTTTCAGGTCCCGGTCCATCCGGGCGAGGGAAAAAGCATAGTTGTTAAGTATGGCCGGGTCTTCCGGCGTTTCGCTCAGCAGGTCCCGGTACAGGGAATCCGCCGCGTCCCGCTTCCCGCTTTCTATAGATATTCGCAAGATCTTCTCTCGCGGCCCGGTTTCCCGGATCCTCTTTTAGCAGCCGGAGCAAAAGGTCCCAGCTTGCCTCCAGATCACCTTTCTGCCTTTCGATCAAGGCCTTCATATGCATCCAGCGCGTCTCGGGGCCGAACCGCTCTATTGCCCTGTCCGCGATATATTCCGCAGAACCGAGCTCCCCCTGCTCCCAGAACCAGAGAGCGTAATCGTAATAAAGCTTATCCCCGGCATCCGGAAGGTCCGCCGCCCGTTCGAAATAAAAGAAGACGCTGTCCTGTTCATCCTCCAGCATGGCCCCGATACCCTGCAGATACGGTATCCGGGCGTCTTCCCGCCAGCGATCGCCGATCATGGCAAGGACTTTCCGCGCAGAATCGGCATTTCCGCTCCGGAACTGCAGGTCCGCATACATTAAATGGGGACCCGTTCCTTCCGTCCCGGTCTCGATCCAGGCTTTCAGCACCTCCGGTATCTTTTCATGATCTTTTTTTTCATAAAGGGAACGTACCCATAATTCATACAGGTCATCGTTCGGCGGCACCATGGGAATGACGGTTTCCAGGTATTGCGCCGCACCGGCGGCATTACCGCTTTCGAACATGATCTCCGCGGCGTAAATATACGACCAGGGTATCTCCGGCCTCAGGGCGATGATCCGGTCCAGCACCTCCAGGGAAGCCTCGTGGTCTCCGTTCCTTCGATACGATTCCGCAAGTTTTCGGAGCAGCCCCGTATTTTCGGGATCTTTTTCCAGAAGCCGCTGCAGAACGGGGATCGCCTTTTCAAAACGGGATTCCCTGATATAAATATCTGCGATCCGGTCCTGGGCGGCCGCATCCTCCGGATCTATCTGCAGTGCCTTTTCAAAATAATCCCTTGCCGGCTGAATCTTTCCCATCCGCAGGTAGCTTTCGGCGATGGCGTTCAGGATCGTTGCACTGGTATCGTACTCCAGCGCACGTTTGTATTCCAGGTTCGCGTAGGGAAAATTCCCCGTGGAGCGGTAGATCTCTCCGTACATGAAATGCAGTATGCTCTTTGTGGGGTAGGTCTCCGGCTGCGCGGGTATGTTTTTTACTTCACTCAGTTCACGGCTGCCGCAGGACAGCAGAAAAAGCGCGACAACCATGCTGAGTACGAAACGTTTGTTATTCATCTTCAAATAATAAGAAAAAAAGCATCATAATAAAACAGCAAAAGGTCCGGGCGGCGGAAAAATGCCTTAAAATGAAATCACCCCGTGTGCCGGGGTGATAAAAACATTGTAAAGAGAATATCCTTTAACCGAAATATTCTTTTTTATTGCAGCCGCAAATTCCCACGATCTTCTGTTTATACTTCACATTTCCGCTCGGATGCTTCATGTTCGCATAATGTTTTACATATGAAATTTGCTGCCCGCAGACGGGGCAGGTTTTCCCTGTCTTTTCACGGTGCGCAATTTTTGCTCCAAAACCTTGTGGTTTCGCCATAGTAACCTCCGCTTCAATTATTCGCCGGCAAATATAAGGAATAATTGCAGAAATACAAATGAATTATTCATTCACCATTTTGATCCGGCGCTGATAATCCGGATTTTCCGCCCTGGACGTATCCGGCTGTGATGCTTCCGCCTTGGTGTTCGCGAACGACGGCGCACTGTTCAGTACGGCGGCCGGAAGACCGCTGCCGTTGCCCCCGGCACCGCGGAATTCAGCGGCGGGCAGGGTGGCGGATTCCGCCGGGACCGAAACGGAAGTATAGACGAACAGGGATGTTGCCGCGATCAGCAGCACCGCGGCGGCAGCGGAAATTGCCCGTGAATAATGGTGCAGGATGTGAACAAAAGGATGTTCTTTCTGTTGCCTGTAATGATCCACCCGCGCCATGAGGCGTGACTCAAAGTCGGAACGTGTCTGACAGCACGGAAGCGTTTTCATCGCGGAGAGGATATTGATCATATCCGCCAGCTTTTCCCTGCAGCGTTTGCAGTGAGCGATGTGCTCGTTGGCTTCTTGCCGTTCTTTTACGTTCAGGTTTGATTCAATGTAATCAGAGATGATCTTCTCAAAACTGTAACAATCCATCGATACGCAATTCCTCCCGTTTTCATTTTTACAAACATCTGTATAAAACCGTCAGTGTGTAAAATGTTCCGGCCTTTTTATTGTTCCTTTAATTCTTTGAGAAGCTTCTGCAGGCGCAGCCGTCCGCGGTTAATACGGCTTTTCACGGTCCCGATGGAAACCCCGAGGATCTGGCTGATCTCTTCGTAGGAAAGCTGCTGCACTTCACGGAGAAGGATCACGGTCTTGAACTGATCGGGAAGGGTATCAATGGCCTGCTGTATCTGTTTTTCCCCGTAAGCGGAGGTGGTCTCTTTTTCGGGATCGTAAGATTCCGAAGGGATCTCGTATTCCTTGTCGTCAAACCCCATGTTGTGGATGGAGATCACCCGGCGGCGTTTCAGCCGCCGCAATTCGGACTTGGCAAGGTTCGCGGCGATGGTAAAGATCCAGGTGCTGAATTTCGCGATTTCGCGGTACATGTGCGCGCTGGTATACAGTTTCATCAGGGTGTCCTGCACCACATCTTCCGCCTGCTCATAAGAATTCAGATAACGGAAAACAAAATTCAGCAGGCGGTCCTTATAGCGCCGGACCAGTTCAACATAGGCGCGTTCATCGCCCTTCTGGAAACGGGCGATCAGTTCTTCATCGGTATATTTGATGTTTTCCCTGCTCATGACGTGACAATTCCCTCAAGCGTGATCATGAAATTACTCAGGGGATCAACGCTCGTGGTCTTGATGCGCCGGTCTGCTCCGGCAAGGGCGCTGAGTGCGTGTTTTAATTCCGTGAGTTTGTAATTCCCTGCCGCAGTTTTGTATTGTTCCAGTTTTCTGCCTTTATATACTTTGATGATCTTTTCATAATCCGGAAGTTTAACAAGTCGTTCATCCTTCAGCATGATCAGTTTCCAGATGAACTGATACAATGCAGTGATAAGATAGACCTCGCTGACCCCATTTTCAATTAAATTCTTACAAATCACCACCGCCCTGCTTTTGTCTTTGACCCCCAACGCCTGCAGAAGATCGTCAATGCTGTAGGTTTTGGAATATCCGCTCACGGAACGGATGTCCTCTCCGCTCACCGGTGTGTTCTCGGGAAGGTATATGTGAAGTTTATCCAGTTCATTGCTCAGCATGCCGAGATCGTCACCGGTGAACCGAAGCAGTTCACTGATCGCCTCCGGATCGGTCTTCCGCCCGTACTCCGCCAGATATCCGCGTATCCATGCGGGGATCTCGTTTTCAAACGGCGTATTGATCTTCAGCGTCCTGGCGTGGGATTCAATACGTTTATAGAACGCGTTGCGTTTCTCGTATACGGATGCGGTAAGGATCAGCACATTGTCCGGCTCCGGTTTTTTTAGATAGCTGTTCAGCACTTTCCTTGCGGACGGTAAAAGCTGTTTGACTTCATGGATGACCGTACAGCGCACGGGACTGAACAGGGAAACGCCGAACAGCAGGTTCTGCAATTCGTCCGCCCCGATATCCTGCGCGTACATATACGTGTATTCGCAGCCGGTCTTTCCGGCTTTCAGCTGTTTCCGTATTTCACGCACCGCCGTATTGCGCAGGTAGATATCGTTGCCGTACAGAAAATACAGGGAGCGGATATCGCCGTGCTTAATGCTTGTTATCTCATGACCGTAGTCGCTGAACCAGCTCATAGACTTATCCGAAAATAAGTGTTATAAAGCCCAGGGCAAGGCAATAAAAGCCGAAAAAATGCAACTTTCCCCTGATGATCGCCTTCATCAGCCATTTCACGGCAAAGTAACCGAACAAAAAGGAGGTCAGGGTTCCGATGATCATGCCAGACCAGATAAAATCCGTATTGGCAAAGGCATCTTTCGCTTCCAGCAGCGCTGCGCCGAAGATCAGGGGCAGTGCCATAAGGAATGAAAATTTCGCCACTTTCTTCCGCGGCATTCCCAGGAACATTCCCGCGGACACAGTGCTCCCCGAGCGTGAGATCCCCGGAATGATCGCCAGAGCCTGGGCAAGACCCATCAGCAGGGCGCGCCATCCGTTCAGCGGACGTTTTATGTCCCTTGCCCACTGGGTCAGGAAAAGAAAGGTGCCCGTAAACAGCAATGCGATGCCGGTCATGTAGATATTATCGAACAGCCCTGCGATCTCGTCGCCGAAACAAAGGCCTATCAGTGCCGCCGGGATCATGGACAGCACGATCATGAGCCCCATGGCGAAATTTTCATTTTCACGGATCAGCACGGGGTATTTCCGTATTTTCCAGAAATTTCCGAAGAGGGCGATCATGATCCTGACGATGTCTTTCCAGAAAATGACCAGTACGCTGAGGAAGGTGCCGAAATGCAGAAAGACCTCCAGTGTGACGCCCGGAGATTCAAAGCCCAGCAAATATTCCGCCAGGACGAGATGCCCGGAGCTGCTCACCGGCAGGAACTCCGTCAAGCCCTGTATGACGGCAATAATAATGATCTTAAAATAATCCACTTTATTCCTCTAAAAAAAACCGAACGGGCTTCCAGCGTTCGGCAGATTTGCTCGCTAAAGGCGGGACCGGGAGTGCCATTCTGTTTTCAAAAGCCTTTAACAAAACAATGTTGTAATAAAACCCTCACATTTATCCTCTGAAAATTTAACTGCAAGCACCTGTAAATGCAACGCTTTTTTGCCGGCGGGTGTCAGCGTGAAAAAGCATGGAACACTCAGGAGAACAGCATCCCCGTATTTTTTGCCCGGGTTCTCATTCCTCTCCTTATCCTTCCCGCCCGTACCTGCCACACTGAAAAAATATGTTGACGGTATAAAAAATTTCTCCTATTTTCCCTCTCGCATCAAGAGTCCCCCTTACGGGGCGCCAACCGAGTAACGCCACGGTGGCAAAATGATGTGGGCCGGAGGAGTCAAAACGTTCACCTTCCCCCTCTTCAAAACCAGAAGACTTGATGCGTGCAGAAAAATGCAAGGTAACCCGGCGTTCAATTGAAAAACATGCGGGAAATATTATGGAAAAGGTTTTTTTCACATCGGAATCCGTCACGGAGGGACATCCCGACAAGATCTGCGACCAGATAAGCGACGCCGTCCTGGATGCGGCGCTGAAAACGGACCCCGGTTCACGGGTTGCCATCGAAACGCTTATAAAGACCGGCTTTGTCATTGTGGCCGGTGAACTCAGCACCCGTGCGGAATATATAGACGTTCAGGCGATCACCCGGAAGATCCTCCTGGATATCGGTTACGATAACGGGGGGTAGGTTTTGACGGAAAATACTGCGGTGTTCTCAGCGCTATTTCCGAGCAGTCGGCGGATATCCGATCGGGGGTGGACCGGCAGGGCGCGGGAGATCAGGGCATGATGTTCGGTTTTGCCTGTGACGAGACCCCTGAACTTATGCCCCTTCCGATATCGCTGGCACACGCACTGGCGCGTCGCCTTGCGGAAGTCCGGAAAAACGGGAAACTCCCTTACCTCTACCCCGACGGGAAGGCGCAGGTCACGGTCGAATACGATAACAATCGTCCCGCACGCGTCGAGGCCGTGGTTATTTCAAACCATCATCAGCGATCGGTCACCCAGGAAACGCTGAAAAAAGATATCAAAACGAAGGTCATCGATCCGGTCTGCGGTAAATGGACGGATCGGAACACGCATATTCACGTTAATCCCACCGGCGCCTTCACGGAAGGCGGTCCTGTGGCGGATGCGGGCCTTACCGGCAGAAAGATCATCGTGGATACCTACGGCGGCATGGCAAGGCACGGAGGGGGAGCCTTTTCGGGAAAAGATCCGTCAAAGGTCGACCGCTCGGCCGCCTATATGGCACGTTACATCGCCAAAAACCTCGTTGCGGCAGGATTATGCAGACGTTGTGAGATCCAGCTTGCCTATGCGATCGGCGAAGCGGAACCCGTTTCGCTTCTGGTGGATACCTTCGGCACCGGAAAGCTCACTGACAATAAGCTGGAAAACATCGTCAGGAAAGAATTCCCCCTTACCCCGGAAGGCATCATCCGGCATCTGGACCTGCGGAAACCCGGGTATTTGAAGACCGCGGTCTACGGGCATTTCGGACGCCCGGAGTTCCGCTGGGAAAAATGTGACAAAAAGGATTCTCTTCGCGCCCGCCTGTTAAAAAAATAACGCCCGGTCCGCCATATGTCATCCGGTACTTCGTGTCAAACTGCCGTCTCAGCAGGTTTGCAGTTTCCCGTATTGACGGTAAGATCGCATTACGCGGTTTTTCTATTGATAACGGTAAATATTTACCCTATTTTTGATAATTAATAAAAGATTAAGAAAAAGTTAAGAATGGATGAATTATGAGAAAGACCGACTACTTTTCAACCGATGACGGAGCAAAGATCGCCTTCATTTGCTGGCTGCCGAAAGGATCCCCCCTGGCGGCCGTCCAGATCGCCCACGGCATGGCGGAACATGCCGCCCGTTACGAAGAGTTTGCACGATATTTATGCGACAGGGGCATTGCGGTCTATGCGAACGATCACCGGGGGCACGGGAAAACGGCCGGGTCCCCTGACAGGCTGGGCTACTTTGCGGATGAGAACGGCTGGGTGAAGGTTGTGACGGACATGCGGAAACTGACAAAGATCATCCGGAACGATTATCCGAAAACCCCGGTCTTTCTTTTCGGGCACAGCATGGGATCTTTCCTTGCCCGCACCTATATCACCCTTTATGACGACATACACGGTGCCATTCTGTCGGGAACCGGCGACCAGAGCGCCCTTACTCTTTCAGCGGGACATGCGCTGGCATATGTTCACAGGAAGCTCTACGGGGCAAAAAAAGCTTCCGTGTTCTTTGACAATATGAGCTTCGGTTCCTTTAACAAACACTTTGAGGATGAAGGGGACCTGGCCTGGCTTTCCCGGGACAGGGAAAAGGTCAACGCTTACCGCGAGGATCCCTACTGCGGGTTCGTCTGTACCGTCGGTTTTTTTCAGGATCTCTTCTTCGGCCTGCGGTATATATCCAGTAAAACGCACAACCGGTGGATCCGCATCACCCTGCCGGTACTGATCATGTCCGGATCTGAAGACCCTGTCGGCGATTTTGGCAAGGGGCCCGAAAGCGTGGCGGGCATGTACAGGGAACTGCAGCTGGAGGAAGTGGACCTGAAAATATACGAGGGCGCCCGGCACGAACTGACCAACGAGACTCACCGCAACCGGGTTTATGAAGACGTTTACGAATGGGTCAAACTCCATCGCTGAGGGGGGGTGTCATGGGTGCTTTTCTTCTGAGCTTTGACCTGGGAACATCAAGTGAGCGCGCCGTGCTTTTTGACCGCCGGCTGAATGTCGCCGGGATCGAGCAGTCCGAATTCCCCCAGCATTATCCAATGCCGGGGCATGTGGAGCAGGATCCCGAAGATATCTGGGAAACCCAGCTGCGCATTACCCGGAAGCTCCTGCGTGAGCGGAAACTTCCCGCTAAGGACATTGCCGGCATCGGCATCAGCAACCAGCGGGAAACCGCCATTGTCTGGGACCGCCGGAGCGGGAAACCCGTTTACCCGGCCATTGTCTGGCAGGACAAACGTACGTCCGGCCTCTGTGAAAAACTGAAAGCGGACGGTCTTTCCGGCAATATTAAGAGCAAAACCGGCCTTGTCATCGACGCCTATTTTTCTGCAACAAAAATACACTGGATACTGGAGAATGTCCCCGGGGCCCGGGAACGGGCGGAACGGGGCGAACTGTGTTTCGGCACGGTGGACAGCTGGATCCTCTGGAAGCTGACTGGCGGGAAACTGCATATCACGGACTTCAGCAACGCCTCCCGTACCATGCTGTACAATATTCACGAACTGAAGTGGGACAGGGAGCTGCTGGAGATCTTTAATATCCCGCCGTCCATGCTCCCGGAGGTCCGCCCTTCATCGGAATGCTACGGAGAGACCCTCCCGGAATGGTTCGGCGGCGCCATTCCGGTTTGCGGCATTGCGGGCGACCAGCAGGCGGCACTTTTCGGTCAGGACTGCCTGGACACCGGAACGGCAAAAAACACCTACGGAACGGGGTGCTTCGTACTGATGAACACCGGTCAGGAAGCAAAGATCTCCAAGCACGGACTTCTGACCACCATCGCCTGGGGGATAGGGGGAACAGTTACCTACGCACTGGAAGGCAGTGTCTTTGTCGCTGGCGCCGCCGTCCGCTGGCTGCGTGACAATCTGCATATCATCAAAACGGCTGCGGATTCGGAAGCCGTCGCCGCAAGCCTGAAGGATAACGGTGGCGTTTACTTTGTGCCGGCTTTCAGCGGCCTCGGAGCCCCCTGCTGGGATATGGACGCAAGGGGGACCCTCAGCGGTCTGACCCAGGGATCCACGGGAAAGCACATTGTCCGGGCCGCCCTGGAATCCATTGCCTATCAGTGCAGGGATGTACTGGACGCCATGGAGCGGGATTCGGGGGTGGGGCTGACCGCCCTCAACGCGGACGGCGGCGCCACAGAGAATGATTTCCTGATGCAGTTCCAGGCGGATTTGCTCAACTGCCCCGTTCGGCGTACTCTCGTGCGGGAATCCACCGCCCTTGGCGCCGCCCGTATCGCAGGGCTTGCCTGCGGGTTCCGTACTTCCCGCGACACCGGAACCGGCAGCGGGAAATTCACCTGTTTTCATCCGAAAATGGGAGAAGCGGAGCGTGAACATCTGTATGCCGGATGGCTGCGGGCCGTGAAGCGGGCAAGAACCTTCTGACGGCCCCGCTCATAACCCGGAACGTCTCCGTCGGACGGAAATCGCATGCTTCCTGAGAACACGGGAATAATGATCATGCACCGGGTCTACAGGCGGTAAATTTCACCGTATTTTTCTTCCAGGTAATCCATAAAGGGATCGGCGCTCAGCGCTTTGCCGGTAATGACTTTTACCAGGTCCTCCGGATCGTAGCGGCGGCCCTGCAGATGTACCTTTTTATTCAGCCAGGTCTTCAGCGGAAGGAAATCTCCGGCGGCCGTTCTTTCCAAAAGGTCCGGGATCGCTTTCTGCGCCTGTCTGAAAATCTGGGCGGCGTAAAGATTCCCCATGGCATAGGAGGGAAAATAACCGATACCGCCCATGGACCAGTGCACATCCTGAAGCACGCCTTCGGCGTCATTTTTCGGTTTGATACCGAGGTATTCCTGCACCTTTGCATTCCATAATCCGGGCAGATCGCCAACCTTCACATCCTCATTGATCATCTTGCTCTCAATATCAAAACGCAGCATGATGTGCAGGGAATATGTTACCTCATCCGCTTCCACGCGTATCAGGGAAGGCCTGACAACATTGATCATGCGGTACCAGTCCTCCAGGCCGGCTTCCTTGAGCTGCGGGAAATGGGTTTGCAGCAGGGGCAGGGCGTAGGACCAGAATTCCCGGCTGCGCCCGATCATGTTCTCCCAGAGGCGGGACTGGCTTTCGTGGATACCGAAAGAGGCGGACTGCCCCAGCGGTGTGCCGTAATATTCCTTTGACAGGCCCTGTTCATAGATCGCATGACCGCTTTCGTGTATTGTGGAAAAAAGTCCGGAAAGCAGGTCGTTCTCATTCAGGCGTGTCGTGATGCGCACATCGTCCGGATGAAATCCGATCGTAAAAGGATGTGCCGACACATCCTGACGTGCGCGCTGTAAGTCCAGCCCGATCGCTTCCGCGATCCTCATTCCGAAGGCCCATTGCTCTCCGGTATCGAATTTCTCTTCCAGGATCTTCCTGTCCGCAGGGTCCTTCCGCTGAAGACGCTTCACCAGGCCTGTCAGCCGGGGCTTCAGTTCGCCGAACAAAGCTGCGACACGTTCGGTGGTCATGCCCGGCTCGAACTCATCCAGCAGCGCATCGTAGGGCTTGTCTTCATACCCGTAATATTCCGCTTCCTGTTTTTTCAGTTCGATCATCTTTTCCAGATAGGGAGCAAAAGCGGAAAAATCCTTGTTTTTCCTTGCTTTGATCCACGCCTGCTGGGAATTCGATACATGACGTGACATGGTTTCCACAAAACGGTCCGGCAGGGCTGTCAGTTTTTTCAGGTCCTTCCGGACCAGGGAGACCAGGCGTTTCTCATCCTTGCTCAGGGTAATGTTCACGATCTTTCCGCTGTCGTAATCAATATGGCGGATCAGCTCGTCCCGCAGTTCGCGACCGGTGGCCATCCGGTGCTTGATCAGGGCCAGATAGGCCAGCTGTTCGGCACGGAATGCACCCCCGCCCTCCGGCATATAGGTCTCCTGGTCCCAGTGCAGGACCGAAGCCGCCGATTCCAGTTTTTGAATATCTGAAAGGATTTCTCTTAATCGTTTCATCGCTTTCTCCTTTTGATTCGGATATTGCTTGTTTTTTCAAAGATAGAATATTTTTGTGCCAATATCACGCATAATCTTGTTCCTGAACCTGTTCGCCGTCCGCGCACCTTCACGTGCGTCTTCCCGCATCTGCGTCAGCGGGAAAGCGGCCGCTGAGCGCCCCTTTGCTTTTCTGCCAGGAACCAGCGGTCCCTGCCTTCACCCTTATTCTTTTTCTTTTCCCCAATATTTAATTTTTCATCAATTCATCCCTGCACATCCGCGGAACACCGATTTTCATTGAATCTTGCCTGTATGAACAATATATTAATCCGGTTACCGGCAATCGAACAAGGAGTGCATATGTCATTACTGGAAAAGATCAAAGAATGCGTCATACAGGGACACATTGATGCAGACTCGAAATTCCCGAAAGCAATGCAGGGAAAAGCGGGGGTCCGCGAGCTCACGCAAAAAGCCATCGACGAGAAGACTGATGTCGAGGAGATTCTTTCAAAAGCCCTTATTCCGGCAATGACTATCGTCGGAAAGCGATACGAGAATAATGAGATATTTGTGCCGGAAATGCTTTTTTCCGCCAGGGCGATGAAGTCCGGGCTCGAACTGATCCGGCCCTTCCTGCTCAAAGGTTCCGACCTGATCCTGGGGAAGGTCATTATCGGAACGGTGCAGGGCGATATGCACGATATCGGTAAAAACCTGGTCTGCATGATGCTTGAGGGCGCGGGCTTCGAGATCGAGGACCTCGGCATCAATGTGCCGGCACAGAAATTCCTTGATGCCGCAAAGCACGACCCGGACGCCCTTATCGGAATGTCCGCGCTGCTGACCGTCACTATGAAAAACATGAAGAACGTGATAGAACTTCTGCGGGACAACGACCTGAAGAACAAGGTCTTTATCGGCGGCGCCCCCGTCACGCCCGGGTTTGCCGAGGAGGTCCGTGCGGAAGGATACGCCAAGAACGCCAACCAGGCGGTGCGGGAAGCCAAACGCCTTTTGGACATCAGCGCATAACATAAAGGGAATATATGTTCTCTCATCTGCACAAACCCGACTTCGAACATTTTCAGCAAACCCTGTTCAACCGGACCAACGATTATATTCCGCTGATCGAACTGGGCATTCACCCCCAGATGCGGGAAAAGATCATGGGCCGCCCGGCGGTAAGCGTGAAAGACGAGATCGATTTTATGCGCAGCCTGGGCTATGATTTCATCAAGGTCCAGCCCGGGATCAACATCGACACGCAGCGCTCCGTTGCAAAGAACGCCAATGTCGCCGCCGACCGCTCCTGGTCGTCGGAGCACGATGGCGTGGTGCACGACTGGCAATCCTTTGAAAAATATCCCTGGGTAAAGAAGGCCGACCTTGATTATTCCCGCCTGGAAGAAGCGGGAAAGACCATACCGGATGGCATGGGGATCATCGGCCAGTACGGGGATATCTATACCACGGTCTGGGAAATGCTGGGGTTTGAGAATTTCTCCATGAAGATCTACGAGGATCCCGAGCTTATTACCGCGATGTTCGAAAAGATCGGGGAGCTGGTGGTCAGCATGTTCGAGGCCATGGCCGGCATGGATTTTGTGAAAGTGCTGTGGTACAGTGACGATCTGGCCTATTCTTCAGGACTGATGGTGAGCCCCGATTTTTACCGTGAAAACCTTTTCCCCTACATGAAGCGCATCGGCGATCTGGCGAAGGCACGCAATATCCCCTTCATTTTTCACTCCGACGGTGTGCTCTACGATATTATGGACGACCTGATCAATGACATCGGCATCACCAGCCTGCATCCGCTGGAACCCATCTCCATGGACATGGCGGAACTTAAGGAACGCTACGGGGATCAGCTCTGTCTCTGCGGCGGTATCGATGTCGATCAGCTCTGCCGCGCTGAACCGGAAAAGATCCGCAATATGACCCGGGATTTCATTGAAATTGTAAGGGAGAAAGGCGGCTGGTGCGCCGGTTCCTCGAACTCCATTCCCGAATACGTAAAACCCGAAAATTATCTGGCGATGATCGAAACGGTACTGAAAGAAGGCCGCTGGTAAGCGGGCAGGCTCTATAATTTCGCTGCGACCGCCTCCGCCACTTCCAGGGAGCTGTGGGTGCCGCCCATGTCATAGGTGCGGACCTTCCCTTCGGAGATCACCTTTGCCACCGCATTTTCCAGGCGTTCCGCCATCTCCTTTTCCCCCAGCCATTCCAGCATCATTTTCACGGCCAGGATCATGGCGATGGGGTTGACCTTGTACTGACCGTAGTACTTCGGCGCGGATCCGTGCGTGGGCTCAAAGACGGCCAGCTTGTCCCCGATATTCCCGCTGTAGGCAAATCCCAGTCCCCCGACCAGCTGTGCGGAAAGGTCGCTGAGAATGTCGCCGAACATATTTTCCGCCACAATGACCTCGTAGTTCTCGGGATTCTTGACCAGCCACATGCACTGTGCATCGATATTGGTTTCCCAGAGCTCAATCTCCGGGTATTTCTTTGCGATCTCACGCGCGGTGCGAACCATCAGCCCGCCGGTCTCGCGCAGGACGTTCGGTTTATCGCAGACGGTCACGGCTTTCTTCCCGAATTCCTTTGCATATTCAAAAGCGCCGGTAACGATCCGCTCACAACCCTGCCGGGTCATAATGCGGGTGGAAAGCGCGGTGTTCTCCACCCCGGCGTCCTTGAATTTTTTCATTTTGGGATGGTGTTTGTCCAGCACATCGTACACTTCCTGCGGCAGGGGGTAGAATTCCACTCCCCCGTACATGCCTTCGGTGTTTTCCCGGAAGATCGTGATGTCGATATCATCTTTGTAGTTCAGGGGGTTCCCTTTGTATGCCTTGCAGGGACGCATGTTCGTATGCAGGTCAAAAAGCTGGCGCATGCGGACGATGGGGCTGAAATATACGAGGCCCTTGTCCCTCAGCTCGGGATCCAGTTCCTTTTCCGCTTCCTCTTTCGGCTTGGAAGTGATGGCGCCGAACAGCGCACAATCCACCGTCCTCAGCATCTCGACCGTACGCTGCGGAAGCGCGTCTCCCTCACTTTGCCAGTATTTCCAACCAATGTCCCCGTGGATCAGGTCGGCATCCAGCTCCAGCCTTTCCAGGATAATATTCGCAGCCTCCATAACCTCATTCCCCACACCGTCGCCCGGCATCCATCCAATGCGGTATTTTGCCATCATTGCACCTCGTTACTTTTTATTGATATGCAGTCGATCCCTTCCTGCGGGTTGCCCGGAAAATGTTTAAATGAACTAACGGAAATTAGAACAATTTTCGGCCGGAAGCAACAGCATCCGGAAATTTTATCGCATCTTTAGGCTCAGAAGATATCCGCCCCGGACGGCGGTCATGCCTGGAATACAATGTGCGGCGATATTGAGCATCGCCGGAGCTTCCGCTCTCTTCTGTCCCTAATACAGGTAGCCCAGTCCGATATATAGCCCCGTGCTGCCGTCGTTGGCATTCGCCGCAAAACCGTAGTCCACGGACAATATCATGTTCTGGTTCATGGCCAGTTTGATGCCCATCCCGTAACCGACATGAATGTTCTCCGCCTCTCCGCTGATGTAATCGTCAATACGTTCCGCGGGAATACCGGTTTTGTCGTAACGGTATGGCTGTACCACCATGCCGGCGTCAATAAAGGGATTAACCCCGAAGTAAAAATTCTGGTTGGCCAGCGTGAAATACACGAGCTTCCAGCGCGCCTCCAGGTTCCCGTAGAGATATCCGTCGCCGACCATCCGTGCCCGCATGATCCCGCGTACGGTCTTGTTGCCGCCCAGTCCGTCAACCGTCTTCCGTGAATTCGGCATCATCCCCTGCATATAAAAGGGCATTTTTCCCGACAGGACGCCCTGGTATCCCAGGCGGTATGTCAGTGAAAGATCTTCGGGGATCACAGTAAAATACTGTCGGTGGATCGCGGCGATCTGCAGCCAGCCGTCCCCGTTCCCGAGAAATCCGGGAGCTGCGGTGAGCACGAATTCATCCCACATTCCCTTCATGGGACAGGCCTCGAAATCACGCGTGTCATATACCACGCCGGCCTTCAGGTAACTGACGATGCCGCCGTCTTTCTCCGAGCCGCGGATAACGCCCCAGTTCACAAAATCGTCATAAAGTGTCGATGGATCGGTAAAGGACGTATCCCAGGCATTGGTCCCGGTGACAGAACCCACATTGAAGTTCATAAAACCCAGGCCGCCCAGCCAACGGAAATTATCTCCGGTGATATTGCCCTGAAAATTGACAAGAAAACGGAAATAGTTTCTCTTCATGGCATAATAAAGGCGGTTCTTGTATCCCACGGATTCCTCGTCCACCCAGGAAGCGTTGTAGACGGACTGCGCCCCGTTAAAACCGTAAATCCCCAGGTCTGCTGAACGATATTGCTGAGATCCGCCGTCACCCGTATGCCCGGTATCAGGTATTCGGAATCGTATTCGATCTGGGCCAGGCCGGCGCCCTTGGTGGTCCGGTTCCATTCAACATAGACATTATGATAGTACTTCGGATAGATCGCTCCGTCCCCGTAAAAGAAGATGTTGGCCAGAAGGCCGTACTGAAAGCCGGTGTCAGTATTGTAAGCCACCGACGGAAGCGGTCCGACGTTGATCCCGGTCTTCACGATCTCATCCGCATGCAGCGGCAATGAGAAAGCAAAGAAGAGGATCATAAAGACAGGTATTGCTTTTTTCATGGTCATTTCCCTCCGTGATTTCTGACGTATCTATCGAATATAAGAAAAAGCCGGACAGGTCAAAACAATTTTTGATACGTTGCCGAGGTTCAACCGTTCCATCTCCCGGGGAACCGGCTCAGGGGCTCAGATCCCGGTATCAAACGGCGGGACCGTCCGGGGGTTGCTTCAGGAGCGCCTTCCCCTTCACGTTCCCGCACCTGTCAACTTTCGGCCCGGCCTGATTCTGCTCATTCTTTTTTGAAAAATGTTTTATTCCCGCCCGCGGTGTGTTAATT
Organism: Fidelibacterota bacterium; assembly: GCA_034520235.1. Taxonomy (GTDB): domain Bacteria; phylum Fidelibacterota; class Fidelibacteria; order Fidelibacterales; family Fidelibacteraceae; genus M50B103. Next base: position 266,021 of record JAXHNS010000001.1, on the reverse strand, counting down.
TATTCAACAGAAACGGAGTCCCTACCATGCATAAACATCTTCGCATCACCTTTCTGCTGATGATATCCGCCTTTTTATTCGCCGGGCCGGTGGATATCGGGGAAGCAAAACACCTGGCGAAAAACTTTTTTCCGGAGAAAACGCCGGATTCCTTCCGGGCGATATCCGATCAGCTTTTTCTCAGCACGTTTGAGGGCGGCGGGTTTTTGCTCATTTCGCGTGATGACGCCTTCCCGCCGGTGCTCGGCTATTCGCGTACGGCCCCTGCGGACAGCATGCACCCTGCCTTCGAAGCGCACTGCAGCGATTATAGCCTTCAGATAAGCAGGTATGCTTCCGCTTCCTGCGAAGCGCATCCCGACTGGGACCACTACCGTAACGCCCGGTTCCGGAAACCGGCCTCACAAGAAATCTCCCCGCTGATCAGCAGCCGGTGGAACCAGTCTCCGTATTACAACGATCTGTTTCCCTACCTGACACTGCCCGGATATACGGACCGGCAGGCGTATGCCGGCTGCGTGGCCGTCGTGATGGGACAACTGATGCGGTATTACCGGCACCCGGTCCGGGGTTTCGGCCGGCGTTCCTACTTCAGCTACTCCACGGACAGCACGCTCAGCGCCTGGTTCGATACCACATACTACGACTGGGACAATATGCCGGATTCCCTCAGCGTATTATCCGCTGCAGACGAGGTGGCCGAAGTCTCGCGGCTCTTATATCAATCCGCCATCTCCGTGGAAATGGACCTGCAGCCCGATGGTTCCTCTTCCACCTACGAGGACATGATGTATGCGCTGATCAGTTATTTTGACTATGCTACCGGAATGACCCTCCGGAACAAGGACTCCAGTTCGGATACAGAGTGGAAGACCATGATACGATCGGAACTGGATGACGGTAATCCCGTGCCCTACCGCGGCCAGGGAGATGCCGGGGGGCACGCCTACCTGCTGGACGGTTACCGGGTCACGGGCGATACCTATTTCCATTTCAACTGGGGATGGGGCGGGCAGTATGACGGCTGGTTCCTGCTCAGCGCCCTTGCGCCCGCAGAGGGGTATGATTTTACCGAACGTCAGGCGGCGGTCCTCGGCATCCGGAAGAATACCGGCGATACCGTCCGTCTGGCCTACAGCGGGTTTGAACACTGGCTTGAAGGTTGGATCTATAGTGCTGAGAAATTTTTCTTGAGAACGGCAGTTATGACATGGTGCACAGCGGGAATATCGCTTACGGCTTTGACGGTGCCGGCCAGTGGCTGATCACACCGAAGATCCGCATCCCTGACAACGATCAGGTCACACTGAGCGTATGGGCAAAAATGCTGAACAGCAGCAGGCAGTGCAGGGTCCTGCTCTCACAGGGCGATACGCTGCGCAGCAGCTTCGTCCATGAGCTCGGGACCATCGCCCCGCATAACGAAGACTGGGCGGAATATCACTTCAGCCTGCGAAACTACAGGGACAGCGATGTGCATATCGCTTTCAGCTACGATCAAAGTTCCGGGTATATTGTCGTTGACGATCTCACCGTAAGCATGCCGAGGTCTGCCGTGTCGGTCGGCCGGGAGCTTCCACGGGAATATGCCCTGCTTGACGTCTATCCCAACCCCTTCAACCGCGAGGCCACCATCCGCTACACACTGGAGATGCCTGCCGATGTGCATCTCAATATTTATAATTTGCGGGAGAAAAGATACACACCCTTGCGGAACATGCCGGCAAGCCGGGCAGCTATTCCGTCCGCTGGGACGCTTCCGGACTCCCTCCGGCATTTATCTCTGTGATCTGAAGCTCAATGGTCAGGCGCGGCTGACGCGCAAGATCCTCCTGCTCAAATAATAACATTGCCGATATGAAACGAAAGATCACCCTTGTTCTCCTCCTGGCCTTCCTTGTGACCATGCCCTTTCTGGCTTCGCGTTTCTCCGGCGGCTGGAAGTTCTGGAGCCTCATTCCGCCGCTGGTCGCCATTACCCTTGCGTTCATCAGCAAGAATGTCGTCGTCTCCCTTTTCATCGGGATCTTTTCGGGCACCTATCTGCTGGCACTTCACGATACCGCCGGACTGACGTCCGTACTGCAGGCTTTTATCCTCATGACAAAGGAATTTGTCCGGGCGCTGTCCGATTCCTGGAATGCGGGCATCGTGATCCAGACCTTTACCATCGGCGGGCTGATCGCGCTGATCTCGGTGATGGGCGGTACGCGCGCTATCGCCGAAAAACTCTCGCGGCGTGCACGCTCGGCGGCATCCGCACAGATCTATACCTGGCTGATGGGAATATTTATTTTCTTCGACGATTATGCCAACCTGCTGACCGTTGGTCCCATTATGCGGCCCGTGACGGACAAGATGAAGATATCCCGGGAAAAACTGGCGTTTATTATCGACTCCACCGCCGCACCGATCGCCGACATTGCCCTGATCTCGACCTGGATCGGCTATGAACTCGGGCTGATCAAGCACGGCTATGACGCCCTGGGGCTTGATGTCAATGCCTACAGCGTTTTTCTCAACACGATCCCCTACCGTTTCTACAGTCTGCTCATCCTCTTTTTCATTTTCGTCAGTGCAAAGTCCCGGCGGGATTTCGGCCCCATGCTGAAAGCGGAGCGCCGTGCGTATTTCGAAGGAAAACTGGTGGCCGACGGCGCCACGGTCATGTCTGCGGTGGACGCGGAAAAGCTTCCGGTGGCCAGCAGGGACCGGCTGCGGATCTCCAATGCCCTGGTGCCGGTGCTCACCCTGATCGCAGGTGCCTTTGCCGCACTGTTCTATAACGGTTATCAGAATATTCTCGCCGGCGATGATCCGGCGCTCATCGCTTCCGTGCACAACGCCTTTTCTTTCAGTACGCTGCGCCTGTGTTTCAGTGCCGCCAACGCAAGCATCGCCATGACACAGGCGGCGGTGCTTGCAAGCCTCACCGCCATCTTCATGGGATGGCGGCAAAAAATCTATTCTTTGAAAGATGCCGTCGACGCCTGGATCAAGGGTGCGGGCGGCATGGTCATCACCGTCACGATCCTTATCCTTGCCTGGACCCTGAGCGGTGTAATCGGAAAACTCGGTACGGCGGATTATCTCGTGGGGATCATCGGGGACCGTATCCCTCACTTCCTTCTGCCGGCCATCATTTTCATCCTCGGCGCGCTGATCTCTTTCGCGACCGGCACCTCTTACGGGACCATGGGGATCCTGATGCCTTTGGCCATCCCCCTGGCGCATGCGGTCTCATCGGATCCGGCCTCTATGTACATGAGCATCGGCGCCGTCCTGTCCGGCGCGATCTTCGGGGACCACTGCTCGCCGATCTCGGACACCACCATCCTCTCCTCCATGGGTGCCGCCTGTGATCATATCGACCACGTCAACACCCAGCTGATGTATGCGATCCCCGTCGCGCTGATCAGTATCCTTGTCTGCCTGATCCCCACCGCCCTGGGCCTGCCGGTGATCATCAGTCTGCTTGCGGGAGCAGGCACCGTCACGGCGCTTATCTTTTTCGCGGGGAAACACCGGGAAGAGCTTGAGACGTTGAAATGTTGAAGCGTTGAGACGAAGGAAGGAAATGAACATCGGGATCCTGAAACCCCGCTTTACTGAAGGTTCGCGGGACACGCGAGTTCAGGATGACCTCAAAAGGGTGTCCCTTCAAGTCGAAGCGTGAAATTTGGGGGCTGTATTTTGTTTGTTTCTTTTCTTTGTATCCCGAAGAGATTCCTGCGGAACAAAGAAAAGATGGGGAAATGGGCGTTTAGAGAGCAGCGCTTGGGGCTATCCGGGAAGCAGGACCGTTTCCCAGAACATTTTGCAGGCATTCCGGAACACGGTCTCATCCCCGTTATTCTCGATGACATGATCCGCCCGACTGCGCTTTTCGGATTCGGGCATTTGCAAGGCCATTCTTTTCCTTATGTCTTCTTCGCTCAGTACGCCCCGGGAACGCGCACGCCGGAAACGCACGGCTTCATCCGCCGTTACCAGCAGCGTAAGGTCAAAAACATCCTCGAAGCCCGCTTCGAACAATAAGGCCGCTTCCACGATAATAACGCCTTTCAGCGGCCTGCAGGCCTCCAGGTATTTTTTCAGCTGTGCTTTCAGCCCCGGATGTATCAGGCGGTTCAGGCGATCCTGGCCTTCGCGGGAGTGAAAGGCCCTTCCGGCCAGAATGCCGGTCTGCAGCTTGCCCCTGTCATAGCAATCCCCGCCGAATATTTCCTTTACCTTTGCGACCAGGGCCGGGTCGGACTGCAGCATGTTCTTGGCAATATCATCGGCATCCAGGGTGTTGGCACCCTGTTCATAAAAGCACTTCAGAGCGGTGGATTTTCCCGAACCCAGACCGCCGGTCAGGCCGACATTCTTCATGTTCCGCTTACGTGTTATTTATCTTCGATCTTCTCAAGGTCCTGTACGTCGCCGTCCATAAGATCATGCAGGACATTCGTGAGCTTTTTCAGTCCCTGCTTCTGCGCGGCGCTCAGGTAATCGCGGATCTCATAGAGGGAGATCACTTCGTTGCTGTCATCTTCAAAATGACAGTTCACCGTTTTGTTAAAAATATCGATCTTCTGAATGTAGCCCTTGCGCTGATCCTTTAGCAGGGGTTCTCCCACCGGAGGATATTTCTGCAGTTCCTCCAGATAAAATCCATGTTCGTAGAGCAAACAGCATTTCAGTTTTCCGCACTGGCCGCTGAGCTTCACCGGGTTCATGGACAGGCTCTGATCCTTTGCCACCTGGGTGCTCACCGGCTCGAAACTTTCCAGAAAGGCACCGCAGCAAAGCGGCAATCCGCATGGCCCTATGCCGCCCATCCGCTTGACCTCGTCACGCACACCGATCTGCCGCATCTCGATCCGCGTCCGGAACATGCCCGCAAGGATCCGTACCAGTTCACGGAAATCCACCCGTTCATCCGCGGTATAATAGAAGGAAAGCTTTTTCCGGTCAAGCTGGTACTCCACATCCATGAGCTTCATGACAAGCCCGAGTTCCCGGATCTTTTCCGCCGCTTTCTTAAAGGCCTCCTTCTCGTCCCGCCGGTTCCGCTCCATGGCGGAAAGATCCTCCGTATTTGCTTTCCGGATGATCTCAAAGGAAGCGAGCGGGACCTGGGGTGTGAAATCCGTGGTGATCGCCGTCACCAGCCCGATATCGTATCCCTTGTCGGTCCCGACGATAAGGCGGTCGCCTTTCTGTACGGGAAAATTTTCGGGATTGCGGTAATACTCGCGGCGGTTACCCTTGAATTTCAGTTTGATCAGTGTTTCCTGCAATGTATGTTCAGTCCTTATGGTAAGTCAGGTACGCATCCACGCCCGCTCCGATCGCCGGTGCTTCCCGCAGGCGGGACGTTTGAATGATCGACGCGTTAAAAACCCCGTCGCTTATATAATGTTTCTTGAATTTTGCATCCAGGTAAGGGGATTCATTAATGAACTTCGTGATAAATTCAAGGAAAGGTTCATAAAAGACATCTTTCCCTTTTGAGGCCTCGAGAAGATCGCCCAGGCGCTGCCCGATGACAATGCTGTCCAGCAGGGTCCCGCGGTAGGGATGTTTTTCACTGAGGTCCGCGCGGTTGGAATTGACGAACTCAAAGAAATGGTGCCAGCCGTTGTAAAAGGTCACGATGCGCTCGAAAAGGAGTTTTGCAATATTATAGCTCACATCGTTGAACGTGCGGCGGGCTGCGCTGTCCTCCCCGTAAAGCTCCATGATCTGCGGGGGATACACTTTTTTCTTGTTGAGTTCCGTGACGGGAATATCGGCAAATTCACCGTATATCGCCTGTATCCCCTTTGAAGAAGCGTAGCGTTCCATGGACTTCCCTTCGCTGTTCTTCATTTCCCAGGATTTGGCGATCCAGCTCTTTGCCTTGTCGAAAGGCAGCAGTTCTCCGCTGAGCTTCATGGCATCCGCTACGCCGGTACCGCCCCCGAGGTAATATGCATTTTCCACATTGCGGAACAGACCGTTCTTGCTGTATTCTTCTCCGATGCCGCAATAATCGGCATCGCTGCCGAGATGATGAATAGGCTTTTCCATTGTGATGCCCGCTGCCTCGACGCGTTCTTCTATCACCTTGCAGTATTCGGGCATCCGGGGACCGTTCGCAAGGGCGACGATACCGCGTTTATCCTTCGACTTCAGGCCGGGCATGCCGATCCCCACCAGGACGCGTTCCGCGCCGACCCTTTTTGCAAGTTCAACGATCACATCCGCGGCGGCGTACATGTAGGATTTCCCGTGCAGTTTTTCTTCCACCGTCAGATCGATCTCTCCTTCGTTCATTTCCCCAGCTGGAGCTGGATGTTCACGGGCTTGAACGAAGGCATGAACTCTTCATATTCGCGGTACTCTTTAATAACATTAATGTCGCCCAGTAAAAAAGTTTTATCTTTGTTGACCTCCGTCGTCCATCCGCTGACCTTTGTCGCACCCCCGTCGATCCCGACTAATAGTGTTTCCGACATATTTTCTCCTTCAGTTCACCATTTATAATTAAAAATTTGCTCTGTTTTCGAAATGAAGTTACAATGTTTTCCTTCGAAAAGCAACGCAAGAGCTTCTCCCGCTGAAAATTGAGATACTCCCGGATCCATGCAGAAAGGCCGTATCATTGCTGTATTTATTGACAGCAGGGAGACTCCCTAATGAAACGTTCGTCCGGCGGACCTGCGGTCGCAATCCGCGGATGAGACAAAAAAAAGACCCGCCGGGGAAGGGCAGGTCTTTTCTCTGGTATGTGATACTGTTCTTTACTTCTTCCTGTTAAAGGCCTGGCGGCGCAGGATGGTTTCCTTCCGCATCCAGTCCTTGGCATTGTCGTTTCGGTCGATCGTGTGCTGATCGATCGCATGGTCCGTTCCGCCGGCATGGCGGACGACCTTGTAGATCGGATCCCAGACCCTTCCGATCCTGTATTGCTCGGAGATTTTGAGGACCAGTTCGTAATCCTCACCGTAATTCCTTGCATACGGATCATCGTTGATGCTGAAAAAACCGACATTCTTGATCACTTCGATCCGGTGCGGAGCGCGGAGCGCCGGCGCCGTTAATGCGGAGCAGATTGTTGCGGCCGTTATCGTCGGTCCATTCGCCGTGCGTGACCACCGGCATATCCTCGACGCGCGAGATACTGCCGTCGGCATGTTTTTCCCAGACTTCGTAAGAACCGATGACCATGCCGATCTCCGGATCGCTCTTATAGACTTCCAGGAGCTTTTCCACGGCATTCTCAATAAGCTGATCATCGGAATCGAGCTGAACGTAATATTTCCCGCGTGCCATTTTGACGCCGAGATCCAGGCAGAGGCCGATGCTGTTGATATCCAGCACGCAGAGGCGGACATCCGGTTTGCCGGAATCATATTTTTCCCCGCCTTCCATGTACTTTTTCACGACTCCGGCCGTCGGATCCTCGTCACCGCCGTTGACCATGACGATCACTTCAATGTCCTGCACGGTCTGGCGCTGCACGCTCTCGATCGCATGCCCGATGAATTCGGGGCGGTTCCCCACGGGAATGATCACCGACGCCGTAAGCGAGGGTTTGTCCTGATAGGTTTTTTTCTTGGGCACAAAAACCCCCGGCGGCATGTAAGCCCCGATACGTTTCAGGTGTTCGGTGCATACCTTTTCCGCTTCCAGCTGTACTTCCTTGCCGGCTTTCAGATAATCAAAGACATCCGCTTTCTTTCCGGCCGCCACTACGCGGTAGTAAGAACCGCTGTAACGGTTCGCGATGCGGTATAACTTGTATTTTTCCGAGATCCTGAGGCGAAGGTCGTAAAAGCCGTTGTACTTTACGTTCTCGTCAAAATTCCCGACCGCATCCAGGGTGGCCTTGCGGGCGAAAAAGACCTTTCCGTAGTCCATGTTGTCGCGCACCCGGCCCAGAATGATGGTCCAAAAGATGTATCTCCTTGACTTCTTCGCCATCTTCCAGCTCATAACTGGTATAAAAGAGGCCTGCGTCCTCATGACGCTCCGCTCCGAGCATAAAACCGTCGATGGCGGCTTTTTTCATCATGACCGGGTTTTCGCGGTTGTCGATGATCAGGACCCATTCGCCTTTTGCCAGAGACAATGCCTTGTTCATGTTCTTCGCGAGGTTCTCTTGGCATTCAACCCAGGTGAAATCCAGATCACCGAAAGCCTTTACGGCACTGCCCTTGTCATCGCCGATAATGAGGGTTTCAATATTGCCATAGGTCTGTGCTTTTAGTCCTTCAAGCTCGGCCTTTACATGTGCTTCCTTAAAAGCCTTTGCTTTGTAATGGTGAAGGATCACGCTGACTTTTACCATGTTTACATCCTTTCTCTATTTTACACTCATGTTTATTCGTCTTCTTTGCACTGTGTTGAATATAGTCAACAAAAGGCAAAAAATAAATATAATTAGCCGATTTCTCCGGGAACTAGAATTTCCCCAGGAAAAGTGCAAGGATCCCGATGAACATGATGATCTTCATGGCGGATGCGGTCTGGTAATAATTGATCTTCCGCCTGAGCTGAAGGAGCTGTATCATCAGAATGATCAGGGGAATGCCCGCACCGGCACAGCCAAGGAAGAAATACCATTTCCCATAGAGTCCCGCGACGTAAGGCACGGGGATGAAGGGCAGAAAGAAGAGGATCAGGATCGCGACAAGTACCCGGGTGGGGTTTTCTCCTATCGTCACCGGTAATGTCCTGCTTTCGTTCGCATCATCGCCGTCCAGGTCTTCAAGGTCCTTGGCGATCTCGCGGATCAGCGAGAGCATGAAGCAGTAAAGCGCCGGCACATAGCCGATACCGATATCACCGAATGCGACCGCTGCAAAGAGAAAGGTCATTGATGACAAAAAGGCCACAATGATATTCCCCGCCAGTGCGACATTCCGAAGATGTTTCGCATACCAGTATAAGCAAGGCGTCACGATCACCAGCGATATCACCAACGGCCAAAAACCGAGGAACAGCGCGGCCAGATTGCCCAGTATGAACATCATGACCATGAACCCGCGGGCGCCGGCCACGGAGATCAGTCCGGCCGGCAAGGGCCGTTTCGGTTTATTGATGCGGTCGATCTCGATATCGTACAAGATCATTGCAGGGCATTCCCTGCGGCCGTGATAAAAGCCACACAGATCACGGATAAGATCACCCGCCAGACCGGAGGATACGGCTCAAAGAATGCGGAAGTGATCAGGACCACAAAGGTCACCAGGCCGATATTGGCCGGCCTTGCCAGCTTCAGATAATGTTTGATCTTGTTCGTCATGTTGATAAAAACCCCGCTATGATATAAAAGACGGATGCGATCCCCGCACTCAGCAGCGCGTAGGGGATCTGCGCGCTGTACATGGTCAATGTGGTCGCAGGCGGAGGCCATGATGCGACGATGGCAGTATCCGATATCGGAGAACAGTGATCGCCGAACACACCTCCTCCAAGAACACCCGAGACCACCAGGGGAAGACTGACATCCAGATTGAGGGCGAGCGGTACCGCAAGCGGGATCATCAGGGCAAACGTCCCGAAACTTGTCCCGGTGGAAAAGGCGATGAACGCCGCGGAAAGAAAAACGATCAGCGGTACGAGCGCCGCTGGAAGCGAACCGGAAAGCCCCTGCGCCACAAAAGCGCCCGTTCCCAATTCCCGGGAAGTCGCCCCCAGGGAGAAGGCGAGCATCATCAGCAGGGCAAGGGATATCATGCCGCCCGCCCCTTTCAGCACAAGTTCAAAGATTTCCTTGCCGGAGATCATTTTCTGGGCACGGTATATCACACCCGCAACCGCGATGGAAAGCGTGACGGACCAGAACACCGCCGTGGCGCCCGATCCTGGGCGATCACGCCCAGAAGCCCCGCCTCCCGCAGTGCCTCGGAAAACCCCAGCGAGACCCGGTTGCTTGCCGATGAATTGCGGATCCCGGTGATAAGAAGTGCAAAGGGCGTGAGGAGGCTCATGACAACGATCGGAATGATCATGTTCCTGGCAAGCTTCTTTACGCCTTCGATCGGTTTGATCCCCGTAAGGTTCTCGTCCATCATCGGTGTTGCATTATCCGGCAGCATTTTCCCTCTATCCCGGACGCGTTTTTCCGCAAGGCGCATTTTCCTGAAATCTGAACGGGACAAAAGATAAAAACGAACACCATAATGACCGCAACAATGGAATAAAAATTCAGGGGAATGGACTGGATAAGCACCCTTGTGGCGTTCGGTATGCCCTGCGTAGTAAGCAGGCCGATCGTGAATGCTCCCCAGGCGTTGAGCGGGATGAGCATGCAGACCGGAGCAGAAGTCGAGTCCGCGATATAGGCGAGTTTCTCGCGGGATATGCCCAGCTTGTCATACAGGGGCCTGCTGATCGATCCCACGATAAGTATCTTGATGCTGGATTCAATAAAGATGATCACGCCCAATATCCATGCCAGAAGGCCGGCACTTTTTTTCCCGTCACCGCATTTCTTATGAAGAATATAATCCACAAATCCGTCGATACCGCCCGACCGCTGGGTCAGGGCGATCAGGCTTCCCACCATGGCAGAGAACAGGATTACCTGCGTGTTGCCGGGGTCCTCAAAGACCCGGACGATGGATTCCAGCATGTTTGCGGCACCCAGCAGGGGATTCCAGTTGCTGAGTATCGTCCAGCCCAGCCCAGATTCCCGCACCCAGTGCGAAAATATACCTGGCGGGTCTTTATCGCCAGGCCGATCGCAAGCAGCGGCGGAAGCAGTGACAGCCAGCCATATGTATCCATGGATACTCCTTTTTAGAAATACAGCGGTCTGAATGTGATCCCCTTCTATCTGTGTCCGGCTGATCATCGAACAATTTATGCAAAAATCAAAAAGGGATTTTTTCGTATTGTTGAGCTTGAGTGCGGGCAGCCGGGAGCGGAAAGCCCGCGGCCGGTTCGCTGTTAACGGCGGATTGGAATGCGGCGGGTTCAGGGTCTTGCCGGCACGATTTCCCAGACGAAGCGGGTCAATGTCTCCGGCGGCGTTCCAGGCGACCGGCAGCCAAGCCCGCATTCGATAAGGGCCAGGATCACATAAGTCAGCGCCACGTACCGGGCCACAGGCTTTGCGGGAAGGAAGAGCAGGTAGGAAATGATGAAAACGTTCACCTCGAAGAAAAAGATACCGGTACGGAAGCCCCGGGTCATTTCCCAGCTGGTTTTCAGTGCGTCCTTGAACGCCCATCTCCTTGTCTATCAGAAGATATTCCGCAAAATCAGAGTCCCAGCACGATAATAATGCCCGGTACAATGAACAGGAGCAGCCCGATCCCGATCGCCAGGTATTTCGGTATCATCAGGCCCAGATAGGCGGGAAAAAGCCGCAGTTTTTTCTGAACGTATTCCACTGCGGGCACGCTGCGGAGCACGGACAATACGGCCCCGGTCACGAAAAAATTTATACACACCACAATAAGCATGATAAAGCTCATCCAGAGGATAAGGTCGGAGGGGATCAGCCGCCAGGCGTCTTCCATCATCATGATCTCTTCGATATTGGAATCCTGCAGACGTATGTTTCCCAGATATCCGTCGCCGACAAGAGCAGTGTGAGTCCGAGAAAGGTCCAGAGGTATTTTTGCATTTTCTGCCATCCGTAACGGAAAGCGGGGAACAGTGAGAACATTAAGTTTCCCTTTTTCTCCCTGTAAGATGCCGGTGAATTATGGGAAATCCGGAGGTAAAAATGCATGAATTTACATTACACATGCCAACACGGTTCATTTTCGGCAACGGCGTTTTTCAGCGCGCCGGCAAGGCGATCCGCAAACACGCCGTAAAGGTCCTGATCGTCTGTCTCCGGGAAGCGCGGTGAGGCTGGGATATCTGGACCGGCTCCTGGAGCAGCTTGAACATGCCGGTGTGCGCGCGGACGTCTATGACAAAGTCATGCCGAATCCGCGGGTCAGCATGGTCAACACCGGCGGGCGGCTTGCCAGGGACCTGCGCGTGGATGCCGTGGTAGGACTGGGCGGGGGCTCGGCCATGGATACCGCAAAAGGCGTGGCGATCGTGGCAAGACGCACGGCGGCTCGATCTGGGATTACACCACCGCGAACAAAACCGTGCATGAATCGCTCCCCGTGATCTGCATCCCCACCTTAAGCGCGACGGGCTCGGGAAGGGAATGCCTTCGGGGTGATGACCCATGACGACACTTTGGACAAGAACGGGTTTGTCTCCAGGGGCGCGGCGGCCGGTCGTCTCCGTGATCGACCCGGAGCTGACGATGTCCGTTCCCGGAGGTTACCTTCTGGACGGGGCCGTGGACATTATCACCCATTCCACCGAGGCCTATTTTTCCTCTTCCGAAGATGCAGTGTTCAATGACAGGCTTTCGCTTCCCCTTGCCGCCACCGTCCTTGACAGCCTTTCGCGGATCCTTGAGGATCCGGAGGACAAACACGCAAGGGCTGCCTTTTCCTGGGCTTCCACCGTAGCGCGCAGGTCGGCATTAACGAAGCCGGCCGGGAGGCCACGCATACCATGCATGTTCTTGAACACGCCCTGAGCGGCATGTTCGACGTCTCGCACGGCAAGGGGCTTGCACTGATCTTCCCAAAATACCTGGAGATGTTCGAATCCCGGCTTTCCGGAAAACTCATTCCTTTCGGAAAGGTCTTTGATGATGAACGGTGTACTCCGGCGGACTCCGCCATCGCCGCTTTCCGGAAATGGCTGGACAGTATCGGCCGCGATCTTTTTTTAGCGACCTGGACATCCCGTCCGAAGCGATCCCGGCCTTGCAGATTCCGTTCTCCGGACAAGCGCCAACAAGCACGGGCGCATCGGCGCACCCACTGAAATGGATAAGGCGGATATTGAGAAACTCTATGCAATGTGCATCGCACCGGAAACTTGAATAACGGGCCGGTGCGACGGGGAATGAACACGTTTATCGGTTGTCTTTTCTGTGATCGAGAACACGCTGGTGTCTTCTGGCGTGCTTATTTGTCATGACCGTTTTTTGCCGCCTGCGTTTTTGACTTTGACATTGGCGGGATGGCTTTTGCTGAAGCTTTCCTCGACCTGTTTGTTGATAATGAATTTCTGCTGAAGGATGGTCAGGGCATTGAAGGTGAGGTAATACAGCACCAGGCCGGAGGGGAAATTATAGAAGAGGAAGAACATCATTGCCGGCATCAGCCACATCATTCATTTTTTGCTGCTGTGCCTGCTGAGGCGTCCCCGCACCAGTATTCCCGGACATTTTTTGCTGGACCACCATCAGGACGGTCATCAGGACAGGCAGTAGATTGAATTCCGAACCCAGGAGAGGAATGTTAAAGCCGAAACTGAACATGGCATCCGGGGAACTGAGGTCCTTTATCCATAGCATAAAGGGGGCTCCGCGGAATTCAATGGTGGTACGGAAAACAATGAAGAGCCCGTATAGCAGCGGGAGCTGCAGCAGCATGGGCAGGCAGCCTCCCATCGGGTTGACACCCTCTTCCTTGTACAGTTCCATCGTCTTTTGCTGAAGCACCTGCTTGTTGTTCTTGTATTTTTCCTGAAGCTCCTTTATCTTGGGCTGGACCAGCTGCATGCGCTTCATGGAGCTGTAGCTTTTGTGCGTAAGCGGGTAGGTGATGATCTTTATCACGACAGACATGACCAGAATGACCACCCCGTAATTCGGGATCAGGCGGTAAAAGAATTCCAGCAGCCAGTGGAGGGCGATCGAGAAGGGCTTGATGATCTTTCCTCCCCAGTTCATGGTCTTTTCGAGTTCCCGGTCATAGGAGGAAAGCAGCGCCTTCTCCGCCGGGAGCAGCCCGATCTGAAAGCTGTTTTTCTGGTAGTTGTTCTTCGAAAGCCCCATGTCGACCCGGACACCGGAATCGCGGCTTCCGTTCTCTTTCGCCAGCATCAGTTCGGAGCGGAATCCTTTTTTCATCGACCGGCGCAATGAAGCCTGAAAAATATTTCGATTTAAAAAGCACCCAGTCTGTCCGGCCGTTGGTCGCGACCGTTTCCGCCTCCCCTTCCTTGACTTTTTTCTCATTTCCTGTTTTACCAGTTCATACCCCATCTGCGCGTAGACGGCACTGTATCATGATATCATCGGAGACATTCTTTTCGGTGATGGCAAAACCGTCATTCCAGGCAATGGTGTATTTGAGCCCTGCCATTTTCTGCAGGTAATCGGCAAAGATCACGTCCAGGTTGAAATCGTAGCGGTGCGGATAGAACGTAAAACGTTTTTCCAGGCGTCATGCCCTCTTCTGTCTCGGTGGTATAGGAAAGTGTGTTTTTGTGTTTGATGAAAAGTGTGTCCCCGCTTTCCATATTGTCAAGCTGTGCACAGTCAAATGCCCTTGTCTCCAGTTCGGAAACGTCCTGGTAAATGTTCGTATAGGAAATGTTCAGGCTGGCATCCGCCGCTTCGGGAAGAAGCTGAACGGAATTTCCGCGCATCTTCGTATCCCGAACAATTCATATCCGCGTACGGTACCGCCGCCGAGATTGGACAGGACCATGGCGTATTTATCGTTCACGATGACGACTTCTTTTGAATCCACCGGAATATCGCGGGTTTTCACCCGGGGTTTTTCCTGCACGATCGTTTCCGCTTCTTCCGGGGGATAGGTGTTTTGCCTTCCTCTGTTTCCTGCCTTACCGGGGGAGTTTTTCCTCCCCGGGGATTCAGCCACTGCTCGTAGTCAGGGCATGAAAATGATCACGACACCTACCAGAATAAATGCAAAAATCGTCTTTTTATCCAAAACGTACTCCTTTAATGATGTTCCTTGCGGGGAACGGGGTCATATCCTCCGCGATGAAAAGGGTGGCACTTCAAAATGCGCATCAGTCCCAGACCCGTACCTTTGAACACGCCGTGGCGGTCTATCGCTTCTTAGGTATAATGCGCGCAGGTAGGGTAAAAGCGACAGCTCCGGCCCAGATAGGGGGAAACGACCTGCTGGTAGAAACGGATCAGTGATACCGAAGAGTGCTTTTAATCATGCTGAAGTATTGCCTTTATGTCCGGCAGAAGGAACTGCAGTGGTTTTTTTGCCGGAAATTTTTTGCGAAATGATCCCCTATATACGAAAAGAGGAAAAGCATTCCTTGTTGTTTCTGTATATTTCTCTCAGGTAGCGTTTTCCCCTGTTACGGTTCACGGCACCTTTGACATGCCGTGCGACGGCGAAAAGAACCCGGCGCTGGTCCGCCGGCAGGGATACAATATTAATATAGGTCCCTCTGCTCCATTTGCCCTTTTCGAATCGGCGGGAGATCGCTTTTTTCTGCGAAGGATCTCCGATTTTTTCCGGACGTCTGCGTTCATTCATCTGAAACAGACAGACGTTTGCGCCCTTTTTTGCGCCGGCTTGCAAGGACCGCACGTCCGGACACGCTTTTTCATGCGCTTGCGGAAACCATGCTTGTTCTTGCGTTTCCGGTTGCTCAGGTTATATGTTTCTTTCACGTTATTTCTCCTTCACTGCTATATACTGCCAAAGCCCTGAAATATGAAATATAATAAACGGAAATGCAATGTTTTTTTATATTGAAAACACGGATGACCGGACCGCGGATCCCGCTGAAGTTCGGAGCACGAAGCGGGAAAATGAACACGGATCATTGGTTTATGCATGAGATTCAATACGTGAAAAACGTTTTGAACATTTTACGGCTGCATGCGGGAAATCCGGCACCCTCGTCAATACTTCAATGTAAAGTTCGATCAGGGAGCACCACAATGTTCTCGTGTATCCCCGTCATTTGACGGGGTACCGTAAAATTCGTGCCTGCGATTTCGTTTATCCGGTATCCGGATTTTTTTCTCATTACGAAACCTGTATCGATAAAGGCTTTTGTACATTTGCGCAAAAAAGTGAAAAAAATGAAGATTTTTCTTGCGCCCTATCTGTAATAGTGTTATACTTGTGTAGAACACCGGAATAACTGGTGACATGACACAAGGAAGCAAGGCAACATGAGCATCAACTTCGACAGCAGCAAACCCATCTACCTTCAACTGGCCGATCAGGAGATCCGCCAGTCGATCATGGCCGGGGACCTGCGGGGGCGGAGAGGCCGTCCCTTCCCGTCCGCCAGCTGTCCGCCGAATACCGGCTCAATCCGCCAGACTATCTTCAACGCCACCCAGCTGCTTGTCAACGAAGGCCTTCTGGAGAAGCGGCGCGGCCGGGGTTACTTCGTGACCGGCCTGGCCCGCGGCACGCTGAAGGAATCGGGCGTGCGGCAGTTCGAGGACGAGCGGGTCCCGGAACTGGTCCGCCAGGCCAAGATGCTGAACATCAGCGAAGCGCAGCTGAGCGAACTGAATAAAGAAAACATTATCACAAATCCTAAGAGGAGTTTGTCATGATCATCAAAACCTATCGTCAGTCATTCTCCATTGCCTGCCTGCAGGGCAGGTCGGACCGTATCGTACGGCCGGCACGAACATTATCTTTTTGGAAGTTAAGGGGACAAGCGTAAAACCAGTGAGGAAACAACATGGAACATGTGATCGAGACCAAAGGACTGATAAAAGACTACCGTCAGGTCCGCGCTCTGAGCGGAGTGGACCTGGACATTCCGCGCGGCCGCATCGTGGGGCTGCTCGGCAAGAACGGCGCCGGGAAGTCCACCTGCTCAAGTGCCTGCTCGGCCTGCTGAAGTATGAGGGACAGATGAGCGTCCTCGGCAAGTCCGCCGAAGCCTGGAAGCACAAGCTTTACGAGCGCGTCGCCTTCATTCCCGACATCAGCGGCCTGGACCCCCGGCTCACCGTGCGCCAGACCATTGATTTTCCGCGGCCGTCAATCCCGCCTGGAACGCCGGCAAGGCCGAACGTCTCTTTGCGAAAAGCGACCTGCCCTGCGACCGGAGGGTGGGGACCCTCTCCAAGGGCATGAAGACCAAGCTCTATCTGCTGCTGACCCTTTCGCGGGATGCGGACATCCTGCTGCTGGACGAACCCACCCTGGGCCTGGACATCGTCTTCCGCAAGGAGTTCTACGACCTGTTGCTCGGAGAGTTCTTCGACGAGAGCAAGACCGTGATCATCTCCACCCACCAGGTCGCCGAGGTGGAGAACATCCTGCAGGACGTGATCTTCCTGGATGAGGGTGCCGTGAAGCTTTATGATTCCGTCGAAGACCTGCGTGAACGCTGGAAAATATATGAACTGCCGGCCGCCCGGGAGAAAGAGCTCCTTTCCCTCAGGGCGTATGACGTGCACCGCTCGCTCGGAAAGGTCCGCGCACTGGTCGAGGGGAATCCCCCGCTGAGTGATGCGCGCACTTTCCTGGCCGCCGTGTCCGATATCTTTGTTGCCGTTGTCAATCAATAAAAGGGAGATCGTGATGGAACAAATGCTGCCCTGATCAAAACCGAATACCTTAAACGGAAAAATTCATACTGGCTGCCGGTCTGGATCATTGCCGATTCCTCGGCCTGATGCTGATCGTTCTCTTTATCGCGATGCTGGCGAACGTTTCCGATATCCATTTTTTTAACGGCGGGACGGGAACCCTGGCCGCAAGGACGGGATCCTATGGCCTTATGTTCTTTTTTGCGATGATCTACTTCATTTTCCTGGTGCTTATGTCCCAGAGCAGCCTGAACCGTGAAAAGCAACTGGGCTGTGACCTGTTTTTCCGGTGCCAGCCGTTGAATATCTGGCGGGTTTGCGGTGGAAATATCTCATGCATGTTTACGGCGGACTTGCATGGCTGGCAGGCCTGGGCGTGATTGCCGCTCTCATCATGGCCTTTATCGGTCTCGGAGCGGGTTGGGCTTCCCCTGGGGCAGGCGCTGTACGGATCTTTCCTCGGACTGCTGGCTTACCTGAAAGTGGCTGTCGTGATCGGGAGCCTCCTTTTCCTGTTCTCCGCCGTTTTCACCAATAACGCTTTTTTAAAAGGCGTTGCCGTAATGGGCATTGCAGAGGGGCTTTTAGCCGTCACAGAGGCCATTTTCCGTCATCAGATCGATCTTCCCGGCATCTTCGGAAATCTGTTCGCCATGGTCGGGAACCTGAACGCAGAGACCATGGATACCGTGAGAGATGAGCAGTGTCATGGGCGATCCCCGTTTTGTATGGGGACTGCTTTTTGCTGCTGTCTGTTTCCTGTCCGCCACCTTTATTTTACCGACACCGGGCGAAAGATAGCAACTGATCCTTTTTACACCCCCTTATCGTAAAAGCGAGAAGACCCTGCTTCCCACCGGATCATATCCACAGCGGGATCTTTTCGTCTTAACGTAAAAAAGTAAAAAAATATGTTCTGCTCCCGGTGACGGCCGGGGCCCTTGCTATCTCCTCCTGTATTTTATCGCTTTCATTTCTGCGCGGGGTCACGTAATTTCCTGCATGAGCTCACAACAGCACATTATCGGATCGGCCGTTTACCGGGTGTATTCCACCGGGTCCACCAACACCGAACTGCTGCAAAACATGGAACGTTACGGACACGGTGCAGTGTTGACGGCCGCGTGTCAGACGGCGGGACGGGGACGGTACCGCCGCAGCTGGCATTCCCAGAAAGGCGGCCTGTATCTGAGCATCCTGCTGAAACACATTGACCCCTCAGGGACCCTTCTGCCTTTTTGCCTGCTTTCGGCCCTGGCGGTCGTCCGTACGCTGAGAATACATTTTCCCGCTCCGCTTTTCGTGAAATGGCCGAATGACGTGTATGCTGGCAACCGGAAACTCTGCGGGATCCTTCCGGAAGCCGTGACCCGCGGACAAGACACCCACGGGGTCATCGGTATCGGCATGAACATCAATAATCCCATTCCTTCCGCGCTCCACGAATCAGGCGGTGAACATCGAAGGAGCTCACCGGCAGCGCCTGCGACACCGGCAAGCTTTTTGAAAGCCTGCTTGGCCAGCTTGATGGGCTTTATCAGGCCTTGACTTCCGACGGTTTTGCTGCGTTCCTTCCCGAACTCAACGCACTGCTGTACGGAAAAGGCAGGGTACATCGGCTCAACGTACACGGAGAAGCGCACGATGTGGTCCCGCTTGCCTTTACGGAACGCGCCGGATTGTTGTGCCGGGAGAACGGGGAAGAAAAAGAGCTTCTTTTCGGCGAATTGTGATCCACCGGCCATCCAAAACGGCAGCCGCCTAATGCCCGTTCAATCCCGGACATGCTGAAATGGCGGAGGGATATATTTTTTAGCTTTACTTTTTCCGGAACCAGGGGATCAGGATACTGGTCCTTCGCTTATATTCCCGGTAACCGGGATCCCCGCCCCACTTTCATCGGCACGTTTTTCCACTGTCGGGATGCCGGTAAGGAAAAGCAGGATGAAGATGATGTAGAGAGGACTGGCCAGCCCCATCAGCATTTCGCGCGGCGTAAAGGACAAAAACACAAGCACATAAACGCCCACCCAGCAAAGGATCTCTCCGAAATAGTTGGGATGCCGGGATATTTTCCAGAGACCGCTGTCGATGAACTTTCCTTTATTCTCCGGTTCCGGGTGAAGCGGTATTATCTTGCGCATCGGCGATAGCCTCGATCAGCAGCCCCAGCCCAGATCGCCAGACCGGCGTAACAAAGGCGGGGGACTTCCGTTTTCATGAAAAGCAGCGCCGGGATGAGAATGATCCATACCGAGATGCCCTGCAGGAGCCAGAATTGCAGAAATTTCCAGAACGATTCCCGGATACCGTCGAAACGTCTGTCGCGTTTCATTTTTCCGATCCGCACAAAAAGGAATATCCCCAGACGCAGGCCCCAGACCACGACCATGGCGGCGATCAGCGTGTTCCCGGCGGAAAACGGGTACAGGATCCATGCTGTTATTATCAGGATAATGAACGTCAGCGAATAGCTGAGGTCGGTGAACTTGTCCGTTTTGAACAGGTATGCCGGAATGAACATGACAACATTGATCCCGACAGCGATAAACAGATAATGCCAAAGGTTCAACACCATGATCTCTTCTCCTTATTTAGTTTTTTATATATAAACGACCGTTCACAGGATCTTACGGAATTCCCTCCCGTTCACAAATAAAAACCGGCCGGCGGCGATCCCGCCCGGAATGTCCCTTCCGCTTCCCGGGAGTATGCAGAAACCGCTATTTTTCCGATCTGAGAATGTCTTCCGCCCCTTCAAGGACATCCCTTAATTTATCGGCGTCCTTCCCGCCCGCGGTGGCCATATGCGGTTTCCCTCCGCCGCCTCCGCCGAGCGCCTTGCCGAGTCCGCGTACGATATTCCCGGCCTTAAAACCCTGTTTCACGAGGTCATCGCTGACAACACACAGCAATTGCGGAGTCTCCCCGATCACGGTGCCGAAAACCGCGATCCCGCTTTCCATTTTATTGCGCACCTTGTCCCCGAGCGCTTTCAGTTGGTCCATGCTTTCGGCCCGGACGTCATTGATGTAAAGCGGCACCCCCCGGTAGGTCTTTTTATTCCGGAAATACCTGTCGATATCCTGGGACAGCAATTTCGATCTCAGCTCCAGGTTCTCTTTCTCAATTTCCTTGATATGCTTCTGCATGTTCAGAATACGTTTGGCTATTTCGCCTTCTTCCGTTTTCAGGCGGGTGCGCAACAGCATCAGGGTCTCCTGCCGCTGTTCCATCATCCGCAGAGCGGCCTCGCCGGTCAAAGCTTCTATGCGGCGGATCCCCGAGGACACGCTGCTTTCATTGACAATGATGAACAGCCCGATATCGCCCGTCCGGTCCACATGGGTTCCCCCGCAAAGTTCACAGGAAATCTCTCCCATGCTGACAACACGCACCTCATCGCCGTACTTCTCACCGAAAAGTGCTTTTGCACCTTCCCGGACCGCCTCAACATAGTGTTTTTTCTGCGTCTTCACCGGAATATTCCGGAAGATCTTTTCGTTCACTTCCCGCTGAAGCTCAAGGATTTCTTCGCGGTGAAGCTTTCTGAAGTGGGTAAAGTCAAAACGCAGCCGCTCCGGTCCCACATAACTTCCTGCCTGTTTTACATGTTCTCCCAGCAAATTCTCCAGGGCAGCGTGCAGCAGATGGGTTGCGGAATGATTCCGCGCCGTATCCAGCCTCTTTCCTTCGTTCACCTGCAGTTCAAGCTCATCGTACTTCAGCACATCCTGCACGATATCGCCCGGAACGACATGGACAATGTCATTGTGCATTTTCTGTGTGTCCACGACCGGAAAAGTTTTGCTTCCGTGCCTTGTCTGAACGCGGATGTGTCCCTTGTCACCGATCTGCCCGCCGGCTTCGGCATAAAAGGGCGTCCTGTCAAATACAAGATAGGAATTTTCACTATCGGTGGCATATTTAAGCAGGCGGGAACGGGTGATAAAAGTGTCGTAACCGTCGAATTCCGGCTTCCGGTTTTCCAAAAGCACGGTCCAGCCGAGTTTTTCAACGGACCTTTGTCTGAATTTTCCTGCAGCCCGGGCGCGTTCCCGCTGCGCTTCCATCAGGCGGTCGATCTCCGCTTCATCCATGGAAAGCCCCTTTTCCTCCGCCAGCAGGCGGGTCAGGTCGATGGGGAAGCCGTAGGTATCGTACAGCTGGAATACATCCTTGCTCCGCAGCTGCTTACCGGAAGCTTTTTGCGCTTTTTTCGCAAAGCGCTCAAAAAGTTCGAGCCCCTTGTCAAGGGTGTTCCCGAAAGATTCCTCTTCCGCGCGTATGATCCGCTGGATGTACTCACGCTGTACCCTGAGTTCGGGATAGACGTCCCCCAGGATATGTACGACCGCCGGCACAAGCCGGTAGAGGAAGGGCTCTTTCATCCGCAGTGTTCGTCCGAACCGCGCAGCGCGCCGCAGGATCCGGCGCAGCACATAAGCCCGGCCCTCGTTCCCGGGGATGGCTCCGTCGGCAATGGCAACGGAAAGCATACGGATATGATCTGCGATCACCCGGTGGGGCATGCCGTCCTGTCCCTGTTCATAGGCAATATTCGACAAGGTCTCAATCTGTTCAATAACGGGCTTGAACAGGTCCGTCTCATAATTGCTGTGCTTGCCCTGGAGGACGGACACGATCCGTTCAAATCCCGCGCCGGTATCGACATGTTTCTGTTCCAGCGGTTCCAGCTTTCCGTCCGGAGTGGCATTATATTGAATGAAGACCAGGTTCCACAGTTCCATGTAATCCGGGTCGCCGCGGTTCACTTTTGCGGGATCCTGGTGCTCCGGATCGTTGCCGCAATAATAATGGATCTCCGAACAGGGCCGCAGGGGCCGATGTCTCCCATGGACCAGAAATTGTCCTTTTTGCCGAATTTCAGAAGGTGACCCTCCTGAAGCCCCGGGATCTTCTTCCAGATCTCCAGAGCCTCGCCGTCATCTTGATAGACGGTGGCGTAGCAGCCTGCCCGGGTCTATTCCCCACACCTCCGTGAACAATTCCCAGGCCCATTCGATCGCCTCTTTTTTATAATAGTCGCCAAAACTCCAGCTTCCGAGCATTTCAAACATCGTATGGTGGTAATGGTCGCGCCCCACTTCTTCAAGGTCATTGTGCTTGCCACTGACGCGGATGCACTTCTGCGTATTCACCACCCCGCTTGTAGGGCGGTTTCAGTTCACCGAGAAAATACGGTTTGAATGGGTTCATCCCCGCATTCGTAAATAGCAGCGTCGGGTCGTTCTGGGGGATCACGGGTGCGCTCGGGATCCGCGTATGTCCCCGCTTTGTTTCAAAATAGTCAATGAATTGCTGCCGTATCGTTTTGGAATCCATGCTTTCCCCTTTTCAAGGTCTCGGGTTGCGTGAAGTGGGTAAATTTAGTGAAAGGACGAAGAAATTGAAAGATATTTTGGATATGCGACCCTCCGCTTCCCGGGCACCCTGAATATGCATGCTCCGTGATATTCCGGAGATCCTGCGGTCATTCGACCGCAAATTTCGCCGTGCTTTTCAAACCGTCGATATTCTCGGCAAAAACAAGATAGATGCCCCGGGGAATATGTTTCCCGTTGTCAAGCCGGCCGTCCCAGATGATCTGCTTCCCTTTGTTCTCGGGACTGTCCGGGAAGAACTGTTTCACCACCCGGCCGTCAAGCGTGCTGATCACGACCTGGGTTTGGTCCGCCAGCCCATCAATGACAAGATATGCGTCTCTCGTCCGGCTTGTAGGGCTGCGGGAATCATCTCCGGTACTTCCATTTCCGTGCGCGCTTCCGTCCATGCGGTCTCATACCTGCTGAGTCCGGATTCCGTGAGGATATAGGCGTACCCCTCCCGGGTATCGAACACAAGGTCGTAGACGATGTCATCCGGCAGGCCGGAATTGCCGCTGCGCAGGCCGTTCCCCTGGTTAAACCAGGTGCTGTTGGTCAGGTAGATCTGAATTCCCTGGTTTTGCGTCATGATCCATTTGTTCCCTCTCGGATCGATACGGATCTTTTTCGGAACGATCCCGCTGAGACCGTCAAGGGGAGGGTTAAGCTGAAAATTTTCTGCCGTCGCAAGGGACGAAGGGGTCCGGATCATCTGCACGCCGGAAGCCGTGGCCGCCCAGATATTTCCGGTAAGGGGGTCCATATCCACGGAGAACACATCATTGCTGATCAGTCCGTCAGAGCTTGTAAGCAGCCTCCAGACGTCATGCTGCGGATCATAGACGGTGATCCCGCCCTCTGTGCGCGGCACATCCCCCTGGCGGGCCTCATTGGCGATCCACAGATGCCCGTGGCTGTCAAAGACCATCTCTCTTGCCAGTATCTGCAGTTTGTCCCCGGATCCCTCCCTGGAAAATTTCCGGATACTGCCGTCAGAACGAAACAGAACAAGGGGTTTTGCTTCGAGCGTATGTACGTTGAGCGCCCATATGTTGCCGAGCGCATCTTCCCGGATCCCCCGCATTTTCAGATAGTGGGGGCTTCCGCCCAGCTCCTGTGTTCCCGTGATCAGGCCCGCGCCCGTATCATAAACGGTATAGTCAAAAAAATCGCCGAGGTCGATCCGCACAAGCGCCCCGGGGCCCTCGGCTTCGGGACTCTGATCCGGCACCGGCAGGGCCGAGATGTCGGTGACCGTATAGAACAGCTCTCCCCGGCCGGAAACGAGCGCGTCATAGACAGCGGTCTGGCCGCCAACCCGATAGGCAATATTCAGCGTGTCCGCCGAATATTCGCCACGTTCCCTTTCTCCTCCCGAAACTTCTTTCACGGGAGAAAAAACAAGATTATGCCAGGACCTTCCGTCGAGAATGGACACACCGCTCAATCCGCAAACGGCCACCCGCTGCTCGTCCGTGATCGCCAGCGCATTCGCCCGGAGGGGCAGCATGCTGTTCGGAATAAAACTTTCCCTTTCCCTGCCGCCGGACGTCACCCGCAAAAGCCCCTTGTTCTCGGGTGCCAGCCAGAGGGTGTCCCCTGCATGCAGAAACCGCTCAGCCTGTTTTTACCTTCATATGTCTTTTCGGCGGCAAACACATTGTAAACATCATGTTCCGTTGCCAGGTACAGCGCGTCGCCCTGCCGGAAAAAGCTCTGCGGGCATCCTCCGCGGTAAACAGCAGCGCTTTGTCCCCTTGATGATAACGGTACAGCGTCTGATCCTCATCGGCATAATACAGGCTGTCGCCGAAAGCAAAAAGCTTGTGCACCGTTTCGTTCACGGAAGGCAGGGGGGACCATGCGGCCGCAGGTTTTAAATTGGCGCTGTGCAGCCATCCCCTGTATATACCCCCGTCGGAGGCGATAAAGATACTGTCTCCGGCAACGGCAATATCATGAACGGCCCCGGGGGACCCCGGGAACTGGTTATACGTATCCTTGAAAATATACCGGCGGTTATGTTTGATAAAATGCGCGATCCCGGGACTCAGGTCATTCATAAACAGCGCAAAAACATTCGTGCTGTCGCCGGCGAAGGCACTGACAAAACGGAATCCCAGCTCAAAAACATCTCTGCGGCCGTCTTCCGTAACACAGCTGATACCTCCCGGTTTCCCCGGTAGGAGAACCATTCCGAGCCGTCATCGTTCACATAATAGCGCCGCAGTCCTATATGCCCGGGGTGTTCCGGAACTTCCGCCGCTGAAAAACGCTCCCTGTAAAGATGAAAATTGATCAGGCCTCCGCCGCTGGCGGCCCGCAAATGCTCTCCGTCGATACGAAGATCGCTGAGTGTGAGCCGGGGGCCGAAATGCTCCCAGTCGCCGACGATTCCCCACAGACAGCCTGCCAGGCTTAGCAGCAAAAAAAGTGCGGAAAGACGCTTCATTCTTTTGCGACCTTTACCACGATGCCTTCCTCGGAAGGATATTGTTCCTTCAGACTGAGGAGGGCCTGTTTTGCTTCCTGGTATCCTTCATAGGCCCCGATCCTCACGAGGTACAGGTGTTCCGCTGCTTCCCCGGCGTAACTCGATCTCTGTGGAAAACCCCTTGTCCTCAAAGAATTTCTGCCGTCTCACAGCATTGTCCTTCAGGGAAAAAGCGCCGACCTGGATCCGGTAGTTGATCGTTCTCTCCGGAACGGGTTCACTTTCTACCGGCAATGTTGCCGGGGGACTTTTCCGTTCCGGCGATGCTTCCCCCTCCGGGACCGCCTTTACGGCCGGGTCCCCTTTGACCGGCGTTGGAGAATAATTCATCAGGACCGAATGTTTACCCTCGTTTGCCTTTCCGGGGGATTCGGCGATCAGTTTCTGTGCCCGTGAGAGCACAAGACGGTAATAGCTGTCATTGCGGATGGGGTCATGTTCTTCCACTGCACGGCGCAAATAATGCAGGCCGTTGTCGTCGCGTTTATTGACAAAGGCATAATCCGCCAGCATCACACAGAGGTAGGCCCTTACGATCCCGGACTCACTGTCTTTCAAATACTGCTCCGCTTTGGACACCACGATCTCGCCGTCCGGCTCCAGAATGAGATTAAAAAGCCTGGCGGCTTCTTCCTGCGCAGTGTCTTCGCTGTACGCACTGACAGAATCGCGTCCGTATCCCTCAAGGATCTTCAGAATATCTTCACGCGTTCAGGCGCGGCGCCAGAAATACCACCGTGCCGAGAAGACAAAGAAAAATACGTTGACCTGCTTTTTTCATCATCGGTTTCACACCCTTATGGTTTTTTTTGTTCCCGTTTTTCCGCCCGGCCCCTGATCAGTAATTCCGAACTGGAATATCCGGGGATGCGCGGGAATATCAGCACCCTTCCTCCGTTTCCCCTGACCGTATCCGCACCCACGATCGTTTCCGGACGGTAATCGCTTCCTTTGACCAGCACATCCGGCCGCAGACTGGCGATGATCTTTCCGGGGTCCGCTCTTCAAAGATCACGACCGCGTCCGCATGGCCGCTTTGCAGAATATCATGCGCCCGCCTGTCCGCACCGTACTGCGGCCGTTCCTTTCCCTTGAGTTCGCGTACGCTGTTATCGCTGTTCAGCCCCACAATAAGACGATTTCCCTGCTTCCGGGCAAATTCCAGGAGGGCAAGATGGCCGGCATGCAGTCCGTCAAAACAACCGTTGGTAAAGACAAGGCGGTCTTTGTCCGCTTTCCATTTTTTGCAGAGATGCAAAAGATCCCGCCATTCCGTTGTGTTAAAGACGTATTTCATTTTTCGGAAATGTACGAATTTTTCGGAAATGAAACCATGAAAAAAATCAATCCTTTTCCCCTGCCTGCAGTCCGTCATGTAAAAGCGGCGGCGGAACGGCCATGATCGCCGCGGTGCCGCAGGATCTGCATCTTCGGACTTTCCCACGGGGGCCGGCCCCGGCTTCTTTACGGACAGGCGGGGTATTCCTCTGAGAAATTTCAGATAGAACGGCAGGATCTCTCCGCAAAAACCCCGCCTAACCGAGGTATTCCCGCAAAGCGCTTTTATTCCGGATCGTGATATTCCTGCCCTCGACCGAAAGCACCCCCTCCCGGTGCATCTCCCGCAGAGCGCGGGTCAGCGACGGCCGGGTGACCCCGAAAAGCTCTGAAAGCTCGGTATGTGAACAAACCACCTGAATGTCGTCCCTGCGTACCCTGCCCGCCCGGATCAAAAGGTACTGCGCGATCTTGCCTTTGATCCCCTGCATCACCAAAAAGCGGATCCTTCCGGAAAGGAATTGTGCCTGGGCAGATATCATATCCAGGAAGTTTTTCAGTACCGTTTCGTTCATTATTATCAGACGGAGCAAAGCTTGTTTTTTAAAAAAAACGCCTTCGGAATCACAATCCGCAACAATATGTACCGGATAGTGATTGTCCGGTCCGAACAGGAAAGCCGGCGCCGGGGAATGGTCCCGGCTGATATCCTCGATCTTCAGGACCTTTCCGGAAGCACTGATCATTTCAGCGTGGAGGCTTCCCCTGAGCAGGAAGAGCAGGCCCGTGACGGTGTCGCCTTCCCGGGCGATGACCTCGTGTTTCCTGAAGTGTTTCCGGTGATAACTGATCGCTTCCAGCAGCTGTCTGACCGTCGCCGCGTCCAGGCTGCGGAAAAGCGCATTCCGTGTCAGTTTCTCATAAATGTACATAGCGTAATTTTTTAAAATACGGTACCATATGTTACTGCTTAATATAACACATCTCCGTAATATTCTAACAGAAAAATCATAGAACCCGGCGGGCAGACGGCCCCGTGCGTAAAAAAAGGAGAATACGATGAGCATGTTTTGTTTTCAATGTCAGGAAACCGCAAGGAATAAAGGCTGTACGGTGGCCGGTGTCTGCGGGAAAAAGGATGACTTGGCGAACCTGCAGGACCTGTTGATCTATATTTCAAAGGGCGTGTCTTATCTTGCGGATCACGCCCGAAGAAAGAATATCATTATCGAGAAAGCAGATAAATTCGTTTTTGAGGCGCTCTTCACGAAGATCACCAACGCCAATTTCGACAGGAAGAAGATCCTCGCAAAGATCAGGGAGGGATTGGCCGTCCGGCATTTCGTGCATGAGGAGCTCCGTGATAACGATGCGCTGCCTTCCTCCGGGCTTCCGGACGCCGTTACCTGGACGGCGGAACAGGAAGAGGACTTGATCAAAAAAGTGAAGAAGTCGGTGTGCTCGACACCGGGGATGAAGATGAACGCTCTCTCAGGGAGCTGCTGACCTACGGACTGAAAGGCATGGCGGCCTATGCCGAACACGCTTGCGATCTCGGCTACAAGGATGACAAGGTCCTTGCCTTCATGCACCGCGGCCTCGCCGCCACCCTGGATCCGGACAAGAGCGCGGATGAGCTGGTGAAAATGGTCCTGGAGTGCGGAAAAAACGGCGTTGACGTCATGGCCCTGCTGGACAAGGCGAACACGGAAAGTTACGGAGATCCGGAGATGACGCGGGTCAATATCGGCGTGCGCGGGAACCCGGCCGTTCTTATCAGCGGCCATGACCTGAAGGACATGGAAGAACTGCTGGAACAGACCAAGGGGAGCGGCGTCGACGTCTACACGCACGGCGAGATGCTTCCGGCAAACTACTATCCGGCTTTTAAGAATATGAGCATTTCGCGGGAAATTACGGTAATTCCTGGTGGAAACAGAAAGAGGAGATCGAGACCTTCCACGGCCCGGTGCTTTTCACCACGAACTGCATCGTACCGCCCGGGAAGAACATAAAGCGCGCATTTATACGACGGGATCGGCTGGCTTCGAAGGATGCGCGCACATCCCGGACCGGAAGAACGGCGAGCCAAAAGATTTTTCGGAGATCATTGAACAGGCAAAACACTGCGATCCGCCAAAAGGCATTGAGAAAGGCGAGATCATCGGCGGATTTGCGCATCATCAGGTCCTTGCCCTGGCGGACAAGATCGTGGATGCCGTCAAGTCCGGCGCCATAAGGAAATTTGTCGTGATGGCGGGCTGTGACGGCCGTATGAAAAGCAGAAAATACTATGAGGAATTTGCCCGGAAACTTCCGGAAGACACCGTTATCCTGACCGCAGGATGTGCAAAATACCGTTACAACAAGCTGCCGCTCGGGGATATCGGCGGGATCCCGCGAGTGCTGGACGCGGGACAATGCAACGATTCCTATTCCCTTGCCGTCATCGCCCTGAAACTTAAGGAGGTCTTCGAGCTCAACGATATCAATGAACTTCCCATTGCCTACAATATCGCCTGGTACGAGCAAAAGGCGGTAATCGTTTTACTGGCGCTGCTTTCACTCGGCGTGAAGCACATACATCTCGGCCCGACGCTGCCGGCTTTTCTTTCCCCCGCGGTCGTAAAAGTGCTTGTCGAAAAGTTCAGCCTCTCCGGCATCAGCAGTGTAGACGAAGACATGAAAGCGCTTATCGGCTGATTGAAAAACGCACCACGGACGGTACCGGCGGCTGAGCGGGTCCCGTGACGCCTTTTAAAGCCTTTCTTTGGCCTTTTATTTCTTTGTATTCTCCTGCAATATTCGTAAAATATCAGCTATTTGGGGAGAATAGCTTGTATGTACGGAGAACATTCACTGCAGCAACAATGGAAAGAACTTCAACAGCGTATCGGTCTTGCATCCGCTTTTGTGCTTACCACGCATCAGAATCCCGATGCCGACGGGATCGGTTCGGAGCTGGCCCTGTACCATCTTTTGAAAAAGCTGGAAAGGAAGTCCATATCCTGAACATTTCCCCCACACCCGCACATCTGCATTTTCTTGACCCGGATTCCCGCTGCGTACGTTATGTCCCGTCCCGCCACAGGGAGATCCTTTCACGCTCCGATATGCTGATCGTCCTGGATGCCGGCGCTTTCGACCGTACCGGACAGCTCGGAGAGGACGCACTCGGCACTTCGGTCCCGGTCGTTGCGATCGACCATCACCCAAGGGAGAACAACCCCGTCTATCTTCAGGAGATCGTCAACAACAAGGACTGTTCCGTCGGGAAACTGCTTTACGAATTCATACCAGACTACTACCCGGACAGAATGGACGCTCTCATCGCACGGGAGCTGTATACGGCTATTGCGGGGGATACGGGAAATTTCCGGTTTGGGAATACAGACCCGGGATCGCACCGCGTCGCCTCTGAACTTATGAAATACGATATTAACGCGTATGATATTTACTGCCGGCTCTTCGGAAATATCTCACTGTCCGGGATCAAGTTGTTCTCCTCTGTCCTGAACAACCTTCATTTTTCAGAGGACAAGCGTATTGTCTGGTTCTTTATCACGCGCAGCATGCTGAAAAATAACGGAGCAGATGATAATGATACCGAGGATCAGCGGATTTTCTCCGTATGATAGAGGGTGTGGAGATCAGCATTATGTTCAAGGAAAGAACCGACGGTTCAACACGTATGATTTCCGTTCCAAAGGCTCCGTTTCCACGAACGGGATCGCACGCCGTTTCGGCGGCGGCGGACATCAGCATGCCAGCGGCATCGTCAGTAAAAAGCCCCTGGAAGAGCTTTTCCCGGAAGTGATCGATGCCATGGTGCAACACGTGAAAGCGGCGTTCAATGAAAATCCGGATCGCTGAACATTGCGGGTTCTGTTCCGGTGTCAGGAACGCCGTCGATCTCGCCGGCGCGGCGCTGGAAAAATACGGGCGCGTTGCCGTAACGGGTGATCTTGTCCATAACAAGGTGGTAATGGACCGGCTGAAACAAAAAGGGCTCGTATTTGTTAAAGACCTTGAGGATGTCGGTGACTTGCCCCTGTTGCTGCGCGCGCACGGAACGAATGCGGCACTCGTGTATACCGCCAGAGAGATGGGGATAGATCTGATAGACGGAACCTGCCCCCTGGTGAAAAAGATCCACGATCATGCCCTGGAACTGGAAAGCGAGGGGCGTCAGGTCATTGTCATCGGCGACAGGGACCATGATGAGGTCCAGGGCATTGTTTCCCGCCTGCATGATTACTGCGTCGTCCAGAAAGCCGGGGAGCTGAAGGGCCGAAAAATCAAAAGGCGGACCGGGGTTGTGGTCCAGAGCACGCAGCTATTTGATAATGTGCGTGAAATCGTATCCGGAATATTGACAATATCCCGGGATTGCCGTATCATTAATACGATATGTGAACCGACGAGGAGGAACCAGGAAGAAGTGCGGGAACTGGCAATGCAGAATGACGGTATGCTGATTATCGGCGATCCGGCATCTGCGAATTCGAAACGTTTGTTCACTGTTTCCCGCTCATTGAACAGGAACAGCCATATGGTTGCCGAAAAAGCGGATATCGACGCATCGTGGTTCCGCAACTGCGAGAGCCTCGGCATTACCGCGGGAGCGAGCACGCCCGGAGACCGTATCATCGATATCGTGGATTATATTAAAACCCTAAACGGAGATAGAAAGTAATGAAAAAGGGAGCTTTTGAGGTGAAGGCCGGCCTTTCTGAGATGCTGAAAGGCGGCGTGATCATGGATGTGACGAATGTGGATCAGGCAAAAATCGCCGAAAACGCCGGGGCGGTTTCCGTCATGGCCCTGGAGCGTATCCCGGCGGAGATCCGCGCACACGGCGGGATCGCTCGCATGAGCAATCCGGACATGATCCTGAAGATCCGGGAAGCCGTGTCCATCCCCGTGATGGCCAAATGCCGTATCGGTCACTTTGCTGAAGCGCAGATCCTCCAGGAGATCGGTGTGGATTTTATCGACGAATCGGAAGTTCTGACACCGGCGGACGAAGAAAATCACATCTGGAAAAAAGATTTCCGCGTTCCTTTTGTGTGCGGATGCAGAGATCTCGGCGAAGCCCTGCGCCGTATCGGTGAAGGTGCCGCTCTTATCCGTACAAAGGGCGAGCCCGGGACGGGGGATATTGTTGAAGCAGTGCGCCATATGCGGAAAGTGATGATGCAGATCAGGAAGCTGACCATCCTTGATAAAAGCGAGCTGATGACCGAGGCAAAGCATCTCGGCGCTCCGTTTGAAATCGTGGAATGGGTGGCGGAAAACGGAAGACTGCCGGTCCCCAATTTTGCCGCGGGCGGCGTCGCAACTCCCGCGGACGCTTCACTGATGATGCAGCTGGGCGCGGAAACCGTATTTGTCGGATCAGGGATCTTTATGTCGGATGACCCCAAGCCGCGCGCCGAAGCTATCGTGAAAGCCGTCACACATTATGACGACCCCGCCGCACTCGCCGAGGTCTCAAAGCGGTTAGAAGAAGCAATGGCCGGCATTTCAGCTTCCGGACTGGAAGAAAAGGAAAAAATGGCCAGACGGGGCTGGTCGGACCGAAACAGGATTGTACATGTCAGACCTACGTATCGGTGTTCTGGGCATTCAGGGTGCCTATGTCCGGCATGCGGAAATGCTAAGCTCCGCAGGGGTCGCGGCAGAGATCATAAAATACCGGGAACAGCTTTCCGGAATAACCGGGCTGGTCATCCCCGGCGGAGAATCAACGACCCTGACCCGGATGATGGGATTCCGTATCGATTACGAAGATATTCTGAATTTTGCCGCGACTTTTCCGGTATTCGGAACCTGCGCCGGACTTATCCTTCTCGGTACGGGCTGTAAAGATCCCCGTATCCGCCAGCTGGGTTTTCTCGATGCGGTTGTCACCCGCAACGCCTACGGATCACAGAAAGAATCTTTTACGGAAGAGATCAGGCTGGCGTTTGATCCCGGCAAGCACTACCATGCGATATTCATCCGCGCCCCGAAGATACTGTCCACAGGAAGATCGGTCCGTGTTCTTGCCGCATGCGGGAACCGGCCGGTCCTGATCGAATGCGGATGCATCTCGGCGCAAGCTTCCATCCGGAGCTTACGCAGGATAACCGGATACACCGTTATTTTATTCAAAAAGTTAAGGAGATAAATGATGGAAAAACGCGCCGTACGGCATAATCTGTTCCGTGTGATCCTCGCGATCGTCTTCATTTGCTTCGGCATCATTGCCCTGGGCAACAATATCGGCTGGTGGAATATCGACGACCTCTTCCTCACCTGGTGGCCCCTTGTTCTGATTCTGCTGGGCTTTATCACTATCTTTGCGCCGGGCGGCTCGTGGGGCGGCGGGATCTTTCTGGTGGTCCTCGGTATCGTGATGCTGCTGCATACCCACGGGATCTACGATATCAGCGACCTTATCTGGCCCGCAATGCTTATCCTTATTGGTTTCCTGGTCTGGCCGCGAAAAAAACAGCGGCAAAAGCCCTGCCCTCCGGAAGAAGAAGGGCATGAAGCAGGAGAGGATCATACCTTCAACATCAACACCCTTTTTCAGGGTCACCGCGAAGTGATCAATGACAAGCAGCTTTCCGGGGGCCACGGGACCGCCGTGTTCGGGAACCTTGACATCGACCTGCGGCAGGCAGTTCCCAGAACAGGGGCATATATCGAGCTCTCCGCGGTGTTCGGCAAAGTCCGTCTTTCCGTGCCCGCCAACTGGAATGTGACCAAACACGGCGGACCGGTCTTCGGGAAGATCAACGATCTCCGCAAACAGGGCACAGAATCCGCGTATTCCTATCCGGTGACGATCAAAATGAATGCCGTGTTCGGGAATGTGGAATTAGCGGATTGATCGTTGACCGCAACACAAATCATAAGAAAGCATGACGTGAGATATTTACGGCCGATCCTCCTTATTGCCTTTTTAACGCTCAGCCTCCGCGCAGCCGTCTGGACCGTCCCGGACAGCCTTTCCTCAATCCAGGAGGCCGTCGACACGGCCGCTTCCGGCGATACCGTGCTTGTCATGCGTTCCTTTCAGAACGACGGATCCGTACATATCGCGGGAAAAACGATCGCCCTGCTGGCGAACAACTATATTAAGAATCCCGGCTCATACAATTTCTCAACCGGCGTTGCCATCTATAACGATAATAACACCCTGCCGCTTCTCCGCATCGAGAATGCGGACCACTGTCTTGTCCGGGGCGTGCTCTTCGACCGCAACGGTTCGGAGAACGGCGGCGGCATACAGATTGTCAATTCACAGGATGTGCGTTTTGACGGAACCTATTTCAGGGGCAACGCGCTCCGCCTCTCCGGGTCCGGCATGGACCTGCGGAACAGCCGGCTGTATTCCTATCGAAATGCCGAAAAGTCCGTCGTGCTTCTGGACGCCTCCGGCTTGTATATCTCGGAGAGCATTCTGCGTGTTCAATCGGCGGCATCCCTTTTTCACTGAATAACAGCAGCATGCTGAATGCGCAGAATCTGGCGCTGTACGACAACGACTGCGGGAATGCCGTATCCCTGTCCGCTTCCGGTGCCGAACTGGATTTTGTGACCTTTTACAACAATACCTTTTCCGACAATGCCTGGGAGACCGACGGATCATCGGTCCGGATCAGGAACAGCATTCTCGATCATCCGCTCCCGGAAGACCCGGCAACGTTCACGGTCAGTTGTTCGGCGCTTCAGCAGGACTGTGACGGCGCCGGAAATATCCGCGATGACCCGAAGATCGATCCCGATGATCCTTTCCCTTTACTGCTCCCGGCGTCACCGTGCATTTCAGGGGGCGATCCCGATACCACCGGTATTCCGCGCAAGGATCTCGCCGGGGAACCGCGCCCGTCGCCGGAATGGGCGCCACCGGATGTCGGCGCTTTTGAATCGGAGCGGCATGTGCCGGAGCACGGCGGAAGCAGGATCTGGGTCGCTGCCGGCGGCGACGACACCTGGGGAAACGGCAGCCCTGAACTTCCCTTTGCCAGCGCACAAAGCGCCATTGATATTGCGTCCGGCAGCGATACGGTGCTTATTGAGAGCGGATCATATCGCGGGAGCATACGCATTGAGGGAAAAACGCTGACCCTTGCTTCCACATATATTATTGACGGCGACAGCAGCGAAACAGAAAACACGGTACTGCTTGGCGATACTTCCGTTTGCGAACCGGTGCTGACCCTAAGGAATGCAGATTCCGTTGCCGTGCTCGGCCTGAGCCTGCGGGAAGGCCGCGGCCGTGTTTTCTATCCCGGATATACGTACGGCGGAGCCGTTTATTGCGAAAACAGCACCTGTTATCTTGAGCACGTCAGCATTGAGGACAATACCGCCGATTTTTGCGGCGGCGGTATCTATGCACTGGCCTCCACGCTCCGGCTTCACGGGGTGACGTTCGAGAACAACCGGGCGCGCCTCGGAGGGGCGCTGGGCATTTCAGGCAGCATACTCAAGGCCGCCCATACTTCGATCCGCAACAATACCGCTTCATCCGGAGGCGGGATCTACGCCGAAAATCTTTCCCGCCTGATGCTGTACTATTCCGATATTTCTTCCAATTCGGCAGAAAAAACCTTTCTTTCTTATGAAAAACCTTCCTCCGTGTCGCAGTACGGGGGCGGGATATACACGACAAATACCGACCTGAGGCTTATGAACTCTCTGCTGAGCGAAAATCATGCGGAGAACCGCGGAGCTGCGCTTGCGGCACGATACGGGAACATTGAGCTGCTTCAGTCCACCATTGCAGGCAACACCTATACCGCGGACAGTGCGGGAACCCTTTACCTGGAGTCTCAAAACGAACCGGTAGCATGTGTAAATTCTATCATCTGGAATTCAGGCGGGATCCAGGTCCGCTGTTCCGGTTCCGGGATCAACATATCTCACAGCGATCTCCGCGGAGGGGTGGAAGCCGTTCTGTGCGAAAATGACAATTCGACGGTCTCGGTCTCGGACCTGCTTCAGGCCGATCCGCTCTTTGAGGGTCATTACTCGCTTTCTTCCTCTTCCCCCTGCCGGGATGCCGGCACCGTGTCTTTCACGCAGGGCGCTTATTACCTGATAAACTATGACCCTTCGGATTATTCCGGAACATCGCCGGACCTCGGTTACCTTGGTGCACACCCGGAGATCCATTTTTGAAAAGGAGGCGGTGAGTACATCAGCTGCCGCTTATCCGCAGCGTGCAGAACATCTCCTCGCATATCCCAATCCCTTCAATGCGGAAACACATTTCCTGTTTTCCATGGACAGGGCGGGCAATACGGTGCTGGAGGTGTATGATGTCCGGGGCCGGAAGGTAAAAACCCTTCTGGATGATTTTCTGCTTCCCGGCCGGTACAGGATCCCCTTTCATGCGGCCGGCCTGCCGTCCGGCGTTTACCTGTGCCGTTTACAGAATGCTTCCGTTGCTCCGGTAACAAAAAAAGTCCTTTTATTGAAATAATGCCTATGTCTCACACACATCATGACACTATTGCCGCGATCTCCACTCCTCCGGGAGTCGGTGGTATCGCCGTGATCCGGCTTTCCGGGGACAGGGCGCTTCCCATTGCGCTGAAGGCACTGGACGTGAATGAGCTCCGGCCCCGCCTTGCGCAATTCGCCCGTGTTGCGCACCCGGAAAGCAACACGCTGATCGACAATGTGGTCGCCACCTATTTTAAAGCGCCGGCATCCTATACCGGAGAAGATACGGTTGAGATCTCCTGTCACGGAGGCTATTCCGCTTCGCCTGCCGTGCTTTCACTTTTATACGATCTCGGGGCCAGGCCCGCCTTGCCCGGTGAGTTCACACGCCGCGCCTTTCTGAACGGAAAGATGGACCTTCTGCAGGCGGAAGCCGTTGCCGATCTTATTCACGCCGTTTCCGGCGGAGCACAAAAGATCGCCGGCCGTTTGCTTTCGGGAAAACTTTCGGGAAAGGTGCATCAGCTCCGCGATGAATTTACCGGTATCGCCTCGGTACTGGAACTGGAACTGGATTTCTCCGAAGAAGCGATCACCCCGGTTTCACACCGGGAGACCGAAGCAAAGATCCGCGAAGCCGTTAAACATATATCAGAGCTTGCGGGATCCTACGGCGGGGGAAAGATCCTGCGGGAAGGCGCGCTTGTCCCTATCGTGGGAAGACCCAATGCCGGGAAATCAAGCCTTCTGAACGCCGTGCTGGAGGAAGAGCGCGCGATCATCTCACATCTTCCGGGAACCACCCGCGATACGATAGAGGAATCTTTTGTTCATAAAGGTTTCCTTTTCCGCCTGGTGGATACCGCCGGTCTCCGGGAAACGGAAGATCACATCGAAAGGATCGGGGCCGAGCGCGCCCTGAAAACCCTGAAAGCCGCCGATCTCATCCTTCTGGTCCTTGATCCCCTGTCCGGGGACGACTACCGGTTTGAAAGGGAATTTCTCACCCGCTACAAAGACATCCCCGTGATCCTCGTTCACAATAAGTCCGACCTGAACAAACCCTTTCCGGAATTTCCCGCCGAACACACGCTTGAGGTTTCCGCAACAGGATCCCGGAACATCGATACTCTCCTGGACATGATGCTCGACGTGGTAAAAGCACACTATCACGTGGACGGCAGCAGTATCGCCATCACAAAACAGCGCCATTTGCGTGCTCTGCGCCATTCCCTGGAATCGCTGGAACGGGCGCTAAAAGCGCTGGGAGAACACTGGTCGAACGAATTCATCGCTGTGGATATCCGCGAAGCGATCGACGCTCTGGACGACATTACCGGACAGACCACTTCCGCGGATGTCCTGAACAATATTTTCTCGCATTTTTGTATTGGGAAATAAAACACCTTCTCTCCATTCGTGAAAAAAACGCACATTGTTTGCGAAAAATCAGTAATTGACGTACATTTCCCGTAATGGAAACACATTATGACATCATTGTTGTCGGCGGTGGGCATGCCGGTGTGGAAGCCGCGCTGGCGGCGGCGCGTCTCGGCAAAAGGACGGCCCTGGTAACGCTGGAACGGGCTTCCATCGCCAGAATGAGCTGCAACCCTTCCATCGGCGGGCTTGCCAAGGGACACCTGGTCCGGGAAATCGACGTACTCGGCGGAGAAATGGCGAAAGCCATTGACGCAACGGGAATACAATTCAAATTGCTGAACCGCTCAAAGGGGCGCGCGGTCTGGTCCCCCCGCGCTCAGGCGGATAAGCGGAAATACGCAGCATACATGCAGGCGGCGCTTACCGCCTCTCCCCGGCTCGACATTATCGAAGGCGATGCACGCGGACTCGATATAAAAAAGGACACGGTCCGGGGCGTCCTGTTGCAGGACGGATCCCGCCTGACCGGGAAGGCCTGCATTCTGACGAACGGGACCTTTTTACGCGGCAAGATACATATCGGTGATGTCCAGATCTCCGCAGGCCGCTACGGCGAGTTGCCGAGCATCGGTATTTCGGATCAGCTGAGATCCCTCGGGTTCAGCGTGGGCCGCCTGAAAACGGGAACACCTTCACGTATTACAAAACGCTCCATTGATTTTTCCCGGCTGGAAAAACAGGAGGGCGATCCGGATCCCCTGCCGTTCTCCTATGCAACAACCCATTTCTCTCCCAAAAATATTCCCTGCTGGCTGGCCTATACACAGAACGAGACCCACCGTATCCTGCATTCCGCACTGGACCGTTCCCCGCTCTATACCGGAAAGATCGCCGGTGCCGGTCCGCGGTATTGTCCGAGCATCGAAGACAAGATCGTGCGTTTTTCGGAAAAGCCTTCACACCAGCTCTTCCTTGAACCGGAGTGGGAGGGAGCTTCCCAGTGGTATGTGAACGGCTTTTCTTCCTCTCTGCCCGTTGATATCCAGATCCGCGCCCTGCGCTCCGTTCCGGGGCTTGAAAGAGCGGAATTCATCAAGATCGGTTACGCCATTGAATACGATTTTTTTCCCTCTCATCAGATCCGGAGATCGCTTGAGACACGGGCCGTGTCCGGACTCTATTTCGCGGGACAGATCAACGGCACCAGCGGATACGAAGAGGCGGCCGCCCAGGGGCTGATGGCAGCCGTCAACGCCGTCCGCAATCTCGACGGAAAAAACCCGGTTGTCATGGAACGCCATGAATCCTATACCGGCGTACTGATCGATGATCTCTGTTCCAAGGAGACGTCCGAACCCTATCGCATGTTCACCAGCCTGGCCGAATTCCGCCTGCTTCTGCGCTGGGATAACGCACATCTGCGCCTTCTGGATATTTCCCGGGAGATCGGCCTGCAGCCGGAGGCGGTGCTGACACGTTTTGAAAAGGTGCGGCGTGAGACACGCGAACTCGTTCGCGCGTATGAGAAGCAGCGCCTGCGTCCCGGTAATCCACTGAAGCTTCCTCTCGACCGTTCCGCTTCACTTGCCCTGCTGATGCGGCAGCAAAAAATTGATGAAAAGGACCTCCGGAAAATACGGCTGGCGTATTTTCCGGGTCATGATGACGATTCCCTCGACCAGGCCTTTGTGCTGACAAAATACAGCGGTTACATTGAGCGGCAGCACAAACAAGTAAAAAAGGCGCGCCGGCTTGAAGCAAAGCGGATCCCGCCCGGATTCAACTACGACCGCATCGCCTCTCTTTCGAATGAAGGCAGGGAGAAACTGAAAAAATTCCGTCCCGAGACCATCGGCCAGGCCAGCCGTGTCCGCGGGATATCCCCCGCTGATATTCAGGTCCTTCTGATCTTTCTGGAAAAATAGATAATAAAAATAACGGCGCCCGCAGCTGCGTTCTATGCGGTGATCTTTTATAGGGTCATCGTAAAGCATGTCCTTCCACATCGCCTTTCTGCTCTTATATTTTCCTTTCCCGTTTTGAAAAATACCGCGGTCCGGCCGTCATATAAAGATTTTTAATAAATAATAATTTTAATAATAATGCTTGTTATTCCTGAATGAACTGTTTACATTGCCTCCGTTAAGGATATGACGTATATGATATTATTCTGAAGTCTACCCCAACGCCAAAGGTGGCAAAACACTGCGGACAAGTTCGTGCGTTTTATTGTCCGGTAGTGTGAGTTAATTCAACGCACAGATATAAGGAACGAGTATGAACATTTCGTCGGAAACCTGCCGTACGAAACGACCGAAGACGATCTTCGTCAGATGTTCGGTGAATTCGGTACTGTCAGCAGTGCCAACATTATTACTGACAGGGTCAGCGGCAATTCAAAGGGTTTTGGATTCGTCGAAATGGATGATGATGAAGCCGGTCAGAAAGCGGTTGATGAACTCAACGGCAGTGACATGAAAGGCAGAAACATCAAGGTGAATCTTGCCCGCCCCAAAAGCGATCGTCCGAAACCGAATCGCAGAAGCTGGTAAGAACCATACATTCTTGAAATCGAAGCACCGGCGCCTCCCTGCGGAGGCGTTTGTGTTTTACATCCGTTTTTTTATCTTTACCAAATCAGGAAAGAAAAATCCCTGCATCTTATTGCGGCGATACGCTTACACGCGGCTTTCCGTGCTGTTCGGATCAGAGGGTGCTTTTTCATCTGTCAATATCAGATGATCGCCTTTCCGGTTTTCCCGTCCATTTTAATGCACAGGGGTTTGGCGGAATGCAGATGCCTGAAATACTGCGTTTTTCCTGTCCTGCGTATGCTTTCAAGCAAGGGCTTGTTGACATAATCCCCGGAACGTGCGTTCTTTACATACGGTGCCGAAAAATATCCGACCTGTTTGGCAACGACATTATGAAAGAAATGTGTTCCCTGCGAAGGCGTTATCTCAAAACCTTCAATGACGGTCTCGACGATGGCGCAGGCCTGACTGATATCGGAAAATTTTACCGGCACGCCGATAAAACGGTCCTGCGTTCCCCAGCGGCCGGGACCCATCAGAATATAGCTTTTCTCTCTTTCTTTCATTTCCCTGTTGATCTCCTCGATCTCGGACCTCCATGCGGATCGTTCCATGGGATCAAAGTGTTCCGGCGGACACCAGATAATATCATGGATATTCTTCTTCTCGCCGTTTCCCATGCCGTGTTCGGTATAAAGAATGATGTCCTTTTCTTCGTAGTCCGACTTATTCACGAGGGTCTCCGCTCCGGGATACGGCCAGGGGCGCACCTGTAAAAGATAAAAGGTTGGATGGCTGTCCTTGTCGGATCGCCGGT
This sequence comes from Fidelibacterota bacterium, assembly GCA_034520235.1. Classification (GTDB taxonomy): domain Bacteria; phylum Fidelibacterota; class Fidelibacteria; order Fidelibacterales; family Fidelibacteraceae; genus M50B103. Next base: position 225,328 of record JAXHNS010000001.1, on the reverse strand, counting down.
CAAGGTCCACGGCAAACTCGATCTCCACCGGCATTCCCATCGAAGCTTCGCCGATAGACAGCAATTTCTGTATGACATCGCTCAGCGGATAATACCCGTATTTCAGGATGTTTTCGAAGGTGACGATCCGCGGCCCTTTCCGCCCAAGGCCCGGCCACAGCCGGTTATTCTCATAATCAAAGACGGACACCAGATGCTTCAGACGGCCGAAGGATTCGGCTTTCGACAGCGGAAGCCGTACCAGGGTCGTCGATTCCGTTCCGTTAAGAACCTCTTTGCTGCTGTTCATTTCCAGGGCGTAAAAATCGCGCTGGCCGGCAGAAAAGATCTCCTCTTCGGACATCAGCATGACTTTTGGGTAGGCGGGGCAGAAACGAAAGACATTCCCGCCCTCGATCACCATTTTGCCAAGCCCCACGGCCAGTGCGGCCATGCCGTCATGGTGCTGCTGGTTGGCGATAGGATAAAAATTATACGATTGCGCCACCCCGCTGATATGCGGAAAATAGTAATGCTCATTCCGGGTTCCGATCACTTCCTGAATGATCACGGCCATTTTCTCTTCATCCATCTGGTGGCCGATGTGTTCAATATACTGTTGTGTGCCGCTACTGTAGGAAGAGGCATAGATCAGCTTGATCGCATTTTCAAGCTGTGCAAGCCTGACCTCAAGGTCCCCGTCATTGTTTGGCAGCATGTACGTACGGTATATTCCCGCAAAAGGCTGAGAATAGCTGTCTTCCAGAAGAGAAGAGGAGCGGACGGCCAGCGGATACATGAATACGCTTCAAGAAGCAGGCGAAGCTTCTTACTCAGGGATCCGGACAGTTCGCCGTCAAGAAAAATATTGTCGATCACCTCATCGTCCAGGTCGTCATGGATCTTTCTGTCGATCTGATTTCTTTCGATAAAGCGCTCGTATTCACTGACGCCGACCGCGGCCGTATTGGGAAGGCGCACAGGGGTCCCTTCAAAGATCTCATCCTTTTCCATGCGCGTCAGCAGGGCATTCAGGAACGCCAGACCGCGGCCCTTGCCGCCGAGCGAACCTTCCGACAGAAGAATGATCTCGTTTTCCTCCGGCATGGAATACTTGTGAAATTTAATGATCTCACCGCGGTTGTGTGCTTTTTCGATCTCAAGGACGGAGCGTATCAGATACTGGCGCATGGCGTCCGTGCTCTTGAAATCCCTGGCCTGCATTTTACGAATCTTCCGGGCCATCTCGATCTCACCGCGCGCCATCAGCCAGGCGCTGAAATGATTTTTGCCGGCATGATAGATCAGGCTTTCCTGCGGTACTTTCTGCAGCTTGTTCTCAAATTCGGCCAGATAGACCGCTCTGTCAATGGGATTGCCGTGCCTGTCCCGGAAAACAAAATCTCCGAACCCCAGGTTTTCAACGATAAAACTTCGCAGTCCGTGTAAAATATGCCTGCTGTGTTTATAGAGAAAGGCAAAATCGGACTTTTCCGCGATCTCCGCATTTTCCGGATCCGCAGATAAAATGATCGAAGCAAGGTTCGTACCGTCCTTCCGGAACGACTGCAGCAGTTTCAGTCCCGCAGATTTGTCATCCCTGCCTTTTCTCTCGAAGCGCATGTCGGAAAACACGGCGACAAGATTGCCCTTGTAGGCCTCGTAGATCGCCACCGCTTCTTCATAATTCTTTGCCAGGAGCACCTTCGGCCGTGCTCTCATGCGGAATCGCTTCTCGCGTTCATTCAGTTCTTCGATGATCAGGTGCTGTGTCTGCTTTACGATCTCCTCGTAAAGCAGCGGGAGGAAGGTTGAATAAAAGCGCGTTGAATCCTCCACCAGAAGAATAACGCGCACCAGTCCCGCCCGCGTATCGTGGGAAACGTTCTTCTTGTCTTCCACCGACTTGATGATCGCCAGGAACAGGTTGGCGTCGCCCTTCCACAGGAATATCTCATCAAAGGCATAACCCGGCTCAAGATGGTCCTCTACGACCTTAATATCCGCCATACTGGTCAGCAAGAGGACAACCGGCAGATCCGGCCGGTATTCCCGTATCGCTTTCAGCACATCAAAGGGACTGACCTTCCCGGAATGCAGTGTGGTAATAATAAGGTCATAATCGTTTGTTTTTATTTGTCTTATCGCATCCTCTCCGGTAGGAACAGCTTCGATCTCAGGCGGGGAAGAAAGGTTTAGTTCCATGTATTCGATAAAGACCTGCTCGCCCAGAAGCGCGTCGTGTTCGAAAACAAAGGCGTCGTAAAATGTGGATATCAGGAGGATGCGCTTTACACGGTAGCGCATTAATTTCCGGAAAACGTCCTCCCCGTATTTGAACTGATTGTAATATTTGGTGATGTTAAAATCTTTCATCTCCGGATTTCCCCCTTAAAGACATAGGCTGCAGGTCCTTCCAGCCAGACATCGGTGAAAAGGCCGTCGCGACAGGTGAAGGAAACGTTCAGTTTTCCTCCCCTTGCATTTATGGTGAAAACATCCTTTGTATTGCCAAGAAAACAATGTACCATGGCAGAGGCGACCGAGCCCGTGCCGCAGGCGAAAGTTTCGGCCTCCACGCCGCGTTCGTAGGTCCGGATCGACAGGCTGCCGTCCTTCTCCACCTTCACAAAATTCACGTTAGCACCCCCGGGTGCGTACATTTCATGGTCTCTGAGCGCTCTCCCACGCTTATCCACATCCATGTCCTTGAGATTATCCACATATTCCACATGATGCGGTGAGCCGCTGTCCGTGAAATAGCCTCTGCCCGCTTTCCGCGGCCTGCCCGCGTCCTGCATTTTTAAACGGACAAGATTCTCCGCCGTGAACCTCCCTTCATGCTCCCCGTCCGAAGCGTCAAAGACGATCTTCTCCTCCTCCGTGACATATCCGAGATCCCGTGCAAATGCGAGCAGGCACCTTCCCCCGTTGCCGCACATGCTTCCGGGGACTCGCGTTCGCATTATAATAGACCATTGCAAAATGATTCCTTCCGGAGGGACGAAGCAGGATCAGACCGTCCGCCCCGACACCGAAATGACGGTCGCAGATGCGGCGGATCCGTTCATGATCATCCCCGGGGAAAGTTCCCGCAAGATCATCGATGCAAATAAAATCATTTCCCGCTCCCTGATATTTATAAAATGTGATCTGCATGGCACGTCCTTTTTTCGACATAATTCTCATAAAAAATATACTCATTCCACAGATGAATACCAAACAGGAAAAAATGCTGCCGTTTCACGTGAAACATTTCCTGAAGAAGAGGAGAGAAATACCGGATATTTTTATTTCGAAGAACGGAATGGATTTTGTATAATTCCCCATGGAAAAAAATGCAGCGAAAAGGGTTTCACGTGAAACATTGACGGCTCCGGATATCGCGAAGCGTTTTGAAAAGGACAAAGCTTTCATGCGTTCCTTTTCACTTCTGCGTCACCGCTTGTCGTTAAGCATAAATACTTCGAATACCAGCTTTGCACTTTTCTGGATATGGCAAGCCGCCAGGGCAGGATATCTCCCCCTGGTTTTGATCGAAAGCGAGCTCAAAGCGGAATCCTTCTATGCGGATGCGCTTGCATTCTTTCCCCCGGCTCCATTGCCTGGATCCCGCTGTTTAAAAATGCCGGATCTTCCCTTGAGCGGTCATTCTGCACTGGAAAATCATCTCAGTCGCTTTCTGAAAGACCTTTACGGGGGTTCGCTTGACCTTGTCATTTCTACGGGATCGGTCTTCCGGCATCCCGTTCCCGGCAAGCACGCCCTTGAAGAAAATATGCTCCGTCTGTCCCCGGGAGATGAGATCTCCTTTTCCCTGTTGGGTCAAAAACTGCAGGAAAGAGGATATCAACGCAGTGAAATTGTGGAATACTGCGGTGAATTCACGTTTCGCGGAGGGATCGTGGATGTATATCCCTACGGGCACACCTATCCTCTCCGTATCGAATTCTTCGGGAATACGGTTGATTCCATACGCCTTTTCAACCCCAATGACCAGAATACCTTTGCGCTGAGTGATTCGGGAAAGATTCCTCCTGCCTCCTTCTTCTTCCTTCGCGAAGAAACAGATACAGGATGTGCTCCCGGAAAACACACTGGTAATACGGCTTGCGGATTCGAAAAAAGAAGACTCTTCGCTGGAATATACCCCCGGAATACCCTTTAGGCAGGTGCTTTTCGATGCCCGCACGGTGCGTCCGGACCTGTCTTTCCCGGTCGCAGACCCTGTCTCCCCAGAGATGTCCGTGACAAGCATTATTACCGTGAACTTATTGACAGTTTCAGCAATATTGCCGTCTTTTCCGAACATGAGCTGGTGCTGGAATCCCTGCACAAGGTGCTCGGAGAACATGCTGAATATGTGAAGGCGAATGTACAGAAGGGATTTATGTACAGAGACATGGATTTCATCCTGCTTTCAGGAAGGGAGATCTATCACAAGGAGCATTATGTCAATCCCAACAAGCGCTTTATCCCTGAAAGTTCCCGGCGCATCGATTCACCGGAATCTCTCCGTTACGGAGATGCCGTTGTCCATGTGGATTACGGTCTGGGAATATACCGGGGTATAGAACTGCTTTCCTTCCGCGGTGTCAAACAGGAAGCGATGGTCGTCGAATATCAGAACAAGGACAGGGTTTACGTTCCCGTCCGCCACATGAACAAGATCTTCCGCTATTCTGCGGACAAGGCGAAACCCCCGGTTCTCGACAAACTGGGGAGTATGCGCTGGGAAAACGCCAAACAGTCCACAAAAAAATACCTTCGCAAAGCGGCATTTGATATGATAACCCTGTATCATGACCGGAAAAAAGCTCCCGGGTTTCGCCTTTGAGAAGGACACGCCGGACAGTCTGCGGCTCGAGGCGGAGTTCCCCTTTGACGAGACGGAGGACCAGGGGGCGCCATTGAAGAAGTAAAGAGGGATATGGAGCGGGACCGCATCATGGACCGCCTGATTTGCGGCGACGTCGGTTTCGGGAAAACGGAGGTGGCCATCCGTGCCGCGTTCAAGGCGGTCTATTCGAACAAACAGGTGGCTGTGCTCGTCCCGACCACCATGCTGTGTTTTCAGCACTTCGAGAGCTTTCGTGAGCGCCTTGACATGTTCGGGATCCGGGTGGAATACCTGAACCGTTTTGTGCAGGGAAAAGCATTGACCCGCCGTCTCGCTGATCTCAGTAACCACAGGATCGATGTCGTTGTGGGCACACAAAAGCTGTTGTCTAACATATTGTTATTTAATGATTTAGGTTTGCTTATCGTCGACGAGGAGCACCGTTTTGGTGTCAATGATAAAGAAAAGATCCGGAACCTGAAGCGCCGTGTGGACGTGATCACTCTGACGGCAACCCCTATCCCACGGACACTGCAAATGACACTCGGCGGGCTCCGGATATTACCAAAGATCGACACGCCCCCGAAGGAGCGCCTTCCCATCGCCACGAAGATCATTTACTGGGATAACGAGGAAGTGCGTGCCGCGGTGGAGCGGGAACTTGAACGAAACGGCCAGGTGTTCATCCTCGATAACAATATCCGGGAAATGCCCGGGATGCAGAAAAAGATCTCCGCCATGTTCCCGGCGCACAAGGTCCGCTACGCGCATGGAAAGCTTCCCGGCGCGGAACTGGAAAAAACCCTGCTGGATTTCTATCATCACGCATTTGACATCCTGATATCCTCCACGATCATTGAATCCGGCATAGACATTCCCAATGCCAATACGCTTATCGTGCTGAACGCCCACCGCTTCGGCCTTTCCCAGCTCTATCAGATCCGGCGCGTCATCGGGCGCTCCCATGGAAAGGCCTTTGCTTATCTGGTGATCCCCCGTTCAAAAGTTCTGAATCCCGCCGCGGTAAAACGGCTTCAGACACTCGAATATTACACGGACCTGGGTTCGGGTTACCAGATCGCCATGCGCGATCTTGAAATACGGGGAGCAGGAGACCTTTTCGGCGTTGAGCAAAGCGGGCATATCAACCGGCTTGGGTACGCGTACTTCAACCGGCTTCTAACCGAAGAAGTGGAATCCGTAAAGTCTCCCACCCGCCCCCGGCACGAAAGCCCGGACATTCAGCTCGACCATCCCGCCTATTTGCCCGGAACCTACATCCGGAACAAGGACATCCGCATCGCCTTTTACCGCGAACTGAGCGATATCTTATCGGGAGCGGAAAACACGGACCACGCCCTCAAAAAGGTCGACAAGATCCACGTTTCCTGCCGCGACCGTTTCGGCCCCCTGCCCCGCGCGGCGGAAAATCTCCTTAATGACGCGCGTTTCTCCCTCCGCCTGACGCCATATTACATCGGGAAAGTGTACCGCAACAACAAAAAGCTCATGCTCGCTTTTTCCCGGGAAGCGCCTTTGCAAACGATACAGAAAGCCGCCGGCTCTCTGCTGCGCGAATGCGGGGAAAAAGATATTCCGATCCGCTTCATTTCAAAAACGGCGCTTCGGGCGGAAGTCGGCAAGGAGTTCCTTCAAGCATTTTATCCGGGAACTTTTCAGGCTTTCCAGGATTCCAAGCCCCGTAATTAAAAGATTTTTTTTTGCTGCACGGTATGTTAAATTCACAGAGATATAAAAACGGAGTTCCCATTATGCGATCATTGTATTTACTGATTTCCTTTCTTCTCGTGCTTGCCTCCTGCACGCGATTTGATGAAAATGAGGTGGCCAGAGTGGACGGAATGAAAATTCACCCGAATGAACTGTTTATGTATTACCCGGAGGCAAATTTCCGCTCGCTTCCCGGGGAAGAGAAGGAAGCGCGCATCCAAAAGGTTTGTGACGACTATCTTTCCCGTATTTACCTTGAGGAACAGGGGGACCTCGATTCGGGAGAAGTAAAATGGGAGGTACGGGTCTGGAAGATCCGCGAGCTTGCAAATCAGGCCTACAACGACCTGGTGATCGACCGTGTACTTACGCCCGAAGCCCTGCGGGATCTTTACAACAAGCAAAAGTATGAAATCAATGTCAGCCATGTGCTGATCGGCTTTGACGGAAAACAGGAAATGCATGAGCGAAGCCGGGAAGAGGCGGAAGCCCTGGCCGAAAAGATCAGCCGGAAGATCAATAACGAGAACTTCTCAGAATATGTTGAAACCTATTCCGACGACGCCTCAAAAGAAACAAACGCCGGGAATCTCGGCTGGGGGCGCATGGGCCGCTGGATCCCCGAATTTGAAAACACCGCCTTCGCGCTTGAGCCCGGAGAGATCAGCGGACCAGTGGAGACCGGGTACGGTTTTCACATTATCAAACTGAACGAACGCCGGGAAATCCCGCTTCCCCTTACGAAGAAATGTATGACGAACTGCGTGAACTTGCGCTCAACAAATGGCGAAACCGTTTCATGGAAAGGGAAAAAGCGGTTTTTGATTCCCTGGGCCAGTCTAACCCGGTGGTGTATGACGATTCTCTGCTGACGGATTTTATCGACCGCTTCACCCGTCTCTCTGAAAATGTTTTTTATTCAAAGCAGTTCAGCGCTTATGATATTCTCGACATTTTTCCGGACACCCTCAGGGTGGGCAGGATCGGTGACAGGCCCATTGACAAGGAGTGGATACACCAGTATCTGAAGGTCGTTTCCCTCCAGGTCCCTCCCCGCTTTAAAGATGTCCCTTCGTTCAAAAGCTTCGTGGGGCAAAACCGTATCGGCTCCCTCCTGTACAAATGTGCAAAACGGCGCGGCCTGGATGAAACGCCGTCGTATCTGCAGCGGTATAACGTGTATCTTGCCAAGAAATCCGCCGATCTCTTTGATAAACGCTATGTGTTTGAAAAGATCAATCCCGGCAATGATGCCCTCCGCGAGTTCTATGAAAGCTATAAAGACAGCTTGTATTCCATCGAAAAGACCGTTGAGGTCCGTGAGGTCCTGGTGGAAGACTCTTCGCTGGCCGCGGAGATCCTTGAAAAGGCAAGAAGCGGCGAAGAGATGGCCCAGCTTGCCACGGAATATTCCATCCGGAATATCGGCAAAAGGAACGAAGGGCTCATTCCCCCTGTCAAAAAACACCAGTACGGGGAAATGGGGATCGCGGCTTTTAATATGCTGGACAATGAGATCGCCGGGCCGTTCAAGATCGGGGAACACTATTCGGTTATACAGCGTATCGGCGAAAATCCCGCCGGCTACAAAAGCATGGAAGACATCCGCTACCGGCTGCTTACCGATTATCGCTCCGTGCACATGAAGGAAAAGCGGGAGGAACAGTTTGCCGGACTGAGAAAAATGTATACGGTGAAGGTGAATCCATCTTATACAGAATAAAACATCTTCTGACTTTGCTGCTGATCCTCCTTATCGCGGCCTCCTGCGACGGAATTTTTCATCGCGGGGATCCGCGCCTTGCACGTGTAAATGTTAGGGTCCTGAGGTTTTCGGACCTTCAAGAGGAGATCGGCAAGAACAGCAGTTACCAGCAGCGGGAACAATTCGTGGAAAACTGGGTGAGCCGGCAGCTTTGGGAAAAAGCGGCAAAAAAGCATATCCGGATAAACGCGAAAATGCGCCGGCAGATACGGAAATACCGCCGCGACCTGCTGATCCGTGAGTATTGTGACCGGTATCTGCGTCAGGGGATCCATATCACTGAAAATGATGTGCTGGAATATTACCGTGAACACCAGCGGGCTTTCACGACACCGGTCAGGGCGGTCTTTGCAGAACTATATCTCTGTGAGAATGCCGAATCGGCCGCCGAGGTTGCTCAGATGCTGAAAGACGGCGAAACCCCTCCGGTCGCCGCACGGCACAGGCTCTTACGGTCCGGAGAGTGCGTTGAAGCGCTGGATAAGGTGCTCTTCGGCAGGAACCCTGGTGCGCTTCCGGGGCCTTTTGATATCAACGGTGATTATTATGTGATTTCCGTACGTGAACGCTACGAAGAAAATTCGCTGCTTCGGGTGGAACATGTCCGTGACGAGATCATACAAAAATTAACCATTGAAGCATACCTCGACGCCTATCAACAAAAACAAAAAGAACTGAAGGAACGATCGAATGTCAAAATTTTCCAAATACCTGCTTAGCTTTTTTTTCATCCTCCTTTTTCAGCATGCTTCCCGCCCAGCAGCTTGTTGACGGAATCGCCGCCATTGTCGGGGAAGACATTATTCTTTATTCCGAAATGAATCAGTACGCCTTCGAGCTTGCACAGCAGAATGGCATAGACCCCTCCAAAAACCCCGAAGTCTTCAGTTTCTTCAGGAAAAAGCCTTAAAGGACATGATAGATTCCAAGATACTGCTTCTGCAGGCGGAAGAAGATTCCATCGAGGTCAGTGAGCGCAATATAGAGAATACCCTGGAACAGCAGATACAGCAGTACGTGCAAATGGCCGGTTCGGAAGAAATGCTTGAGATGTACTTCGACACCCCGATGAAAAAGATTCGCGAACTGCTCTATGAACGTATTAAAAGCTCCATGATATCGCAACAGCTTCAGAATGAAAAATTCGATAAGATCAGTATCACCCGCCCCGAAGTAGGCGCCTTCTACCGCGAAAACAAAGACTCCATCCCGGACCTTCCCGAACGGATCGACATTCACCATATCCTGATGACGGAAAAACCTTCCCGCGCATCCAGGGATGCCGGTTACCGACACGCCATGTCCGTGCGTGAAGCTATTTTTGACGATAAGGTAAGTTTTGAAGAGGCTGCGAGACAATATTCCGAAGATCCCGGTTCCGCCGAAGACGGCGGTGACCTCGGCTTTGTCTCGAAAGGGACCTTTGTCCCCGAATTCGAAAAAGCCGCCTTTTCCCTCGGGAAGGGCGAAATATCCATGCCCGTTGAAACGCAGTTCGGATACCACCTTATAAAAGTGGTCGAAAAACGCGGAGACCTGGTTCATGCCCGGCATATTCTTTTTCCCATCCACTCCAGTGAAAATGACAACAAAGAAGTTATCAACATGTTATCCACAATCCGGGACAGCATTCTTGAACGGGGAAATTTTGAGGAGTTTGCCCGCAGGCACAGTGAGGATCCCGATGCTGAGGCCAACGGCGGACACCTGGGAAAGATCGCGCTGGAGACCATGCAGGTCCCCGAATTCGCGGCGGTTGCCGATACGCTTGAACCCGGTGAGATATCCACACCCTTCAAGACGGAGTACGGCTATCATATCTTGCGTCTTAACAAGAGGTTAGAGCCTGAAGAGATCACCCTCGGGAACCATTATCCCATTCTTGAGAACATGGCATTGAGGGACAAACAGATGCGTTTCTGGAACGCTTGGATGGATAAACTTTACGAAAAATACTATGTGGAAACAAAGCTCTGAAATATGAATAAGTCCTTTCAATTTACATCCTTGCTCCCGGTGTGGTGTTTCCCGGCCGGTTTATCCACATTCTCCTTTCACTTATCCACTTTACACTTCACTTGATAACCTTCTCATTTTAAGTTCTATTTAAAAAGTATTCACGAAATTCACATGATTAAGAATTTTATTATGTATTTTAGAGAAAAAGATATTAAATTCAATAACGTAATAAAGAAAGCGTTAGAGGTGTCCAATGAAATTCACGGTTTCAAAGCAAGATTTTTTTCATGTCCTTCAGAAGGTTTCCAGTGTAACACCTGTACGGTCCACGCTTCCCATCCTGGGCTGTATCCTGTTCACGGTAAGGGACAATACCCTTAAAATGCGTTCGACAGATCTTGAGATAACCATGGCGGCAAGCTGTGGGATCAAAATGGAAGAAGAGGGAGCGGTCGCGGTTCCCAGCAGGATCATCAAGGAGATAACGGGAGAGCTTCCCGATACGGACCTTCATTTTCAGGTAGAGAATGAACAGATCGTCATCACCACCGGCGAAGGGGGTGAATACAAAATCATGGGGCATCCCGCGATGGAGTTCCCGACGGAGCCTGTCATTGACGACAGTAAAACCGTGACACTTCAGGCAGAGAAATTCAAACGTATTGTGGAAAAGACCGGTTTTTCCGTAAGCCGTGATGAGATGAAGGTTGCACTGAACGGAGTGCTTTTTCAGTTCTATGAAAAGGAAATGCGTTCCGTATCCACGGACGGGCACCGCCTGGTGAAATATACGCTGAAAGAATTTGAAGGAGCAGATGACATAAAGGACATTATCATCCCCCCGAAATTTTTAAATTTGTGCGTGAACAGTATAAAAAACATCGATTACGTAACCCTCCGCATCGGCAGCAACCACGTCATGCTGGAGCTTGAGGACACCACGGTATACTCACGCATTATTGAGGAGCGCTTTCCGGATTACGAGAGCGTGATCCCGGCAGAGAACGACAAAAGGATCTTTGTGGACATAGATGAGCTGCTTGCCGTGGTGAAACGCGTGGGTATTTTTGCCAGCAAGAACACCCGCCAGATATCACTGACCTTTCTGAATAACAAAGCGATCGTAAAAGCGGAGGATATCGAGACCTCTTCACGCGCAAAAGAGGAGATCGCCCTGAAATACGAGGGAGAAGGAATTCACGATCGGATACAATTCCGACTATCTCCGTGAGATGATCCGCCATATCGACGGAGATACCGTTGAGGTCAATCTGAAGAATGCTTTAATGGCGGGACTTTTCTTCCCTACGGAGCAGAAACCGGACGAAGAGATCCTGTTCCTGCTGATGCCGATAAGGTTAATGTAATTATATAACTTATAATAAGGGTCAACGGGATCATTACCCGTACGGAATATTTTGCAGAAACATGGAGAAAAGGCAGGTATTTTACCCGAAGCTTTTTATATTACAGCGGAAAACACACAAAGGGTATGATCAGAAAATTATATGTAAAACAGTTCAGGATCTTTGATGAAAAAACCGTGTATCTTTTTCCGGGCATCAATATCCTCCTCGGAAAGAACGGCACCGGGAAGACCTCTTTGCTGGAGGCCGTATATTTCATGAATTTCAGCAAATCCTTTAAGGCGACCCGGGATGATGACATGGTGCAGATAGGGAAGGATTATTTTCAGGTATACACGGAATGGGAACAGGCGGAATATCACCGAGCCAGCGGAAATTTTCTCAGGAACAAAGGCAAAAGGTTCATCTTTGACGGAGAAACCCTGACGAAGATCTCCGACGTGGTGGGCAGTTTTCCCATGGTCTTTCAGTCTCCCGAGGATTACAGGGTAACCTCCGGTCCCGGTGCCGAACGCCGCATTTATTTTGACAGGATCATTTCACAGGTATCCAGAAAGTATCTTCAGGACATGATGCAGTACCGGAAAGTACTGAAAAACCGCAACGCGTGCCTGAAACAGCTTTGCGAGTCAAAAAAACACCGTTACACCCGGCAGCTCGAGATATATGACATACAGCTTATTCCGCTTATCCGCCGCATCACAACAATGCGGGAAGAGGTCATCGGCCTTTTCAACCGGCATCTTCAAATATTGTACGGTGAGATCTTCAACGATGCGGGCGGGGGGGGAATACGCTATAAACCCTCTGTTCAAATTGCAGAGAACAGCGATACGGAGCAAATACGAAAGGAACAGAGCGAAAAACAGGTTGAAAAAGAAATTGCTCTTAAACGGACCTTATGGGGTCCCAATTACGATAAATATGTTTTTTACCGCCATGACGTTCCGCTGATCCATTACGCTTCCCAGGAGAAGCACAAAATCTGGATGACCCTTCTTAAGCTGGCGGAGGAGAGAGTCATCCGTTCGCGTGAAAAGGCAGAGCCGGTGTTTTTGTTTGATGATCTTTTCGCTGAGCTCGATGTCGGAAACAGCCGGAGGATCGTGGAAAACATTATGACAAAAAAACAGGCCCTGATCACCACGACGAACCTCAAGTGGACCTCCGGCGTCACGGGGTGAAGACCGGAGAAAAGGATATTCACATCATCGAGATCTCCTGACAGGGCGCAGGATAAAAAGTTATTTAATTCAGGGCATTTATTGACTATATTTTCGGATCGGAAAAAGTCTGGACATTAAACACAGACAAAGACTGCTCATCGGCTTTCTCGGAGCGCCGCTGATATTTCTGTCCGCGTGGTTCGGAGGGATATGGTTCCTGCTTGCCGTAAGTATCATCGCCGCTTTCTCGGTGTATGAACTTTTAAAAATGGTACACTACCCTCCCCGCGTGCTAACCATCCTTGCTCTGTTCATGACCCCCCTGAGCCTTCTGGCAATGTATTATAAAAAGCTCGACCTTGTTATCGTGATCCTTCTTCTGACGGCCGTCTTCACGAATATCAGCCTGCTTTTCTACAAAAAGAGCGAATATCTGAAAACCTCCTTTGTAGGCATCGGCTCGATCCTGTATCCGGGACTCTGCCTGGGGACCATGATCCTGCTGAGGAACATGCAGTTGGACGGTGCGGCCGCCGGCGAAACCGGAAGGAATATTGTGCTGACGCTGATACTGGGTGTGTTCTCCACCGATGTTGCTGCCTATTACATCGGAAAATATTTCGGAAGACATCCGCTCTTTCCTTCTGTCAGTCCCAAAAAGACCTATGAAGGCTCCCTGGGCGGGATTCTGTTCTGCAGCATTACCATGATCATCCTCTGGCGGATCGGTTTCGTCTCCGCCTTCGGGCCATTCGACTATCTTTCCGTAGCGATTTTTGCCGGTGTTTTCGGGCAGATGGGGGACCTGGTGGAATCAAAGATCAAAAGGGAGATCGGCGTAAAGGATTCATCCAGCATACTGCTGGAGCACGGCGGCTTCCTGGACCGCTTCGATTCACTTTCTGTCGCCGCACCGCTGTACTGGACCTATATTTATTTAAAATTTTTCGTTTAAGGTGGTTTTTTATTGAAAAAATTATACATTATAAGATTGGCCGGAAAAAAAACAGCATAAAAACATTTATCTGAAGATAAAGTAAAATGAGGACCTTATGAAACCGGAAGCCATCAAATCCATTTTAGCAACGGACTGTGGAAGCACGACAACAAAAGCGATCCTGATAGAAAAGCAGGGAGACGAGTATCGCCTTGTTGTGCGCGGCGAAGCGCCCACGACCGTGGAAGCACCCTTTGAGGATGTAACGAAAGGCGTGTTAAATGCCGTAAAGGAAGTTGAAGAACTCCGAGGCCGTCAGATACTGGACGGAGACAAGATCATGAGTCCGCAGAAGGACGACAAGGGTGTGGATATTTATATTTCTACCAGTTCCGCGGGCGGGGGGCTGCAGATGGTGGTGTCGGGCATCGTAAAAGCCATGAGCGCCGAGTCCGCCGAACGCGCCGCACTCGGAGCGGGCGCGATCGTCATGGATGTGATCGCCTCAAACGACGGACGCCTCCCGCACGAGAAGATACAGCGGATCCGTCATTTGCGCCCGGACATGATCCTGCTTTCCGGAGGGACGGACTCCGGCAATATCAAGGGCGTTGTGGAGCTTTCCGAATTGCTGAGAGCTGCCAATCCCAAACCGCGCCTGGGCATCAACTACAAATTACCGGTCATATACGCCGGGAATAAAAAAGCAAAAAAAGAGATCGAGAAGAACCTTGGCGAAGTTACCGACCTCAGCGTCGTGCCGAATCTCCGGCCCATCCTTGAACGCGAAAACCTGGGTCCCGCCCGAGACAAGATCCATGATCTTTTCATGGAACACGTGATGGCTCAGGCGCCCGGTTACAAGAAGCTCATGGCAATGTGCGACGCGCCCATCATGCCCACTCCCGGCGCGGTGGGCGAGATCATGCAGGTCATTGCAAAGAAAGAGGACATTACCGTTCTCGGTGTGGATATCGGGGGTGCGACCACGGACGTTTTTTCCGTATTCCGCGACCTGGAGACCCGGGAGCCGGTGTTCAACCGTACGGTCAGCGCCAATCTCGGGATGAGCTATTCTATTTCCAACGTACTGGCTTCCGCCACCCTGCCGAGCATACTGCGCTGGGTGCCCTTCGAGATCGATGAGGTTGACCTGCGGAACCGTATCGGGAATAAGATGATCCGCCCGACAACGATCCCGCAGTCACTGGATGAACTGAAGATCGAACAGGCCATTGCCCGAGAGGCGCTGCGGCTTTCCTTTGTCCAGCATAAGGAATTCGCGGTAGGCCTGAAAGGGGTGCAGAAGGAACGGACGATCTCCGATGCCTTTGACCAGTCCGGTTCCGGCGAAACGCTGGTCAACATGATGGACCTGGATATCATTGTCGGATCGGGCGGCGTCCTTTCGCATGCTCCGCGCCGGCATCAGTCCGCCCGCATGATGATCGACTCCTTCCTGCCGGAAGGCATCACGCAGATAGCGGTCGATTCGATCTTCATGATGCCCCAGCTGGGCGTGCTTGCCGATGTGCATGAAAAGGCGGCGACCGAAGTGTTCAACAAAGACTGTCTTTTGCGCCTGGGAACCTGCGTCGCTCCTGTCGGATCGGTCAAACCCAAAAAAGAGTATATGCACATATCCTTTACCCTTCCCGACGGCAGGAAGGTTGACAGATCATACAAGCTCGGAGAAATGGAATTATTCGAAGCGCCCTATGAACCCATTGAAGCGGAGATAACCCCCGGACGCGGCGTTGATGTGGGATCGGGGCCCGGGCAGACGGTAAAGACCACGATCTACGGCGGCCTGGTCGGCATCATCATCGACGCGCGCGGCAGGCGACCTTTCGTACTCCCGGAAAATCCCGCGGAACGCGTGAAAAAGCTTCAGGAATGGAGCAAGGCGATCAAGGAATTCGAAGATAAATAGTTGAAGTGCAGACTTCGGCGTTTATAATAAAAAGGAGATATTATGGCACATGCATATACGCCCGGATTGAAAGTGATCCCAAAGACCGTTGTCCACAAAACGCGGCAGCTTCCGCTCAAGGGGGATGTCGTTGTCAAAAAGGGACAGACCGTTACCGCGGAAGATGTTGTGGCGAAAACGGACCTTCCGGGGAATGTCGCACCCATCAATCTGGCGAACCTGCTGAATGTTCGAGGCCAGTGAGGTTCCGGAACTTCTCAACAGGAAACTCGGCGACAAAGTGGAAAAGCACGAGGTTATCGCGGAAACACCGGGGATCTTCGGGATGTTCAAGAGCAAAGCCCATTCACCGACGAGCGGCACGCTGGAAGCGGTCTCAAAGATCACCGGGCAGGCGATCATTCGTGAAGCGCCAATCCCCGTTTCCGTGCAGGCCTATATCAATGGAAAAGTGACGGAGATCATTCCCGATGAGGGTGTGGAGGTCAGCACGACCGCTTCATTTATTCAGGGAATTTTCGGTATCGGCGGGGAACGCCGGGGAGTTATTAAGGTCCTGGCCCCCGATACGGAAACCCGGGTCACGGAAGCAATGATCACTGAGGAATGCAAGGGGAAAGTGCTGATCTGCGGCTCATTTCTCACTCACAAAGCATTTCTGAAGGCGCAGGAAGTCGGCGCTGTCGGCGTCGTGGTCGGCGGTTTCAATTACAGCGATATTAAAAAGATCGTCGGATACGACATCGGCGTGGCGATCACGGGGCAGGAAGAAACGGACACCTCACTGATTATCACGGAAGGCTTCGGGGAAGTCTGCATGGCAAAACACAC
Organism: Fidelibacterota bacterium; assembly: GCA_034520235.1. Lineage (GTDB taxonomy): Bacteria > Fidelibacterota > Fidelibacteria > Fidelibacterales > Fidelibacteraceae > M50B103. Next base: position 208,820 of record JAXHNS010000001.1, on the reverse strand, counting down.
CTTCGAACTCCTGAAATCCCAGGAAGGCAAGAGCGCTTCCATCAACGGTGCCACACGATCCGGGCCGGCGTGATACGTCCCGAGATCATTATTCCCTGGAAGGCGATGAAAAATTCGAAGAGAAAAAAGCGGAGCTTTTCGGGCTGGATAGCGGGACCGAGGTCCGTGTCATCCGCGCACCGTATTTCGGCATGCTGGGAGAGGTCGTGGAAATGCCGCATGAACTCCAGCGCCTGGAATCGGGATCGCTGGCCAGGGTGGCGAGGATCCGGCTCTATGAGAACAAGAAAGAGGTCCTTCTGCCCCGCGCCAATCTTGAAATGATCGAAAAAATATAGGAGCCGTTTATGAAAAAAAGAAAAGGACTGTTCCTCTTGCTGGCCATTGTCCTTTTCACGGCCGGATGTCAGAGCATTGACGAACATATGGAGAAGGGACAATTTGACATGGCGGAAACAAAGATCAACAAAAAGATCGCCTCCGGAACATTAGATCCCCTGCAACGTATCGAACTCGAGAATAAAAAGGAAATAATGCGCCGTACAGCAATGGATTTCAACAAAAGCCGCGAAGATATCCGCCCCTACATTGAACAGTACTATCCCGATGTCAGTGACCGCCAGATCCGGGCCTGGGAGGAAAGCAAAGCCCTGGAATACATGATCATTAACGGTGAAAAAAAATATTTCGCACGGGCCGCCCAGAACCTTTTCCGCATTGACAAGGAAGCGAAAGCGCGGAAGACCGAAGTGGACGGCAGGCAGAAAGACCGGCTGGACGCTTTTCTTGAAGGATACATTCCCGCCCTGCTCGGGGACCTGAAGGAACAGGGAGAGATCACCGGAAAAGCACATAAAATGAAGTTCACCTATACGCTGACGGTGGACGCGGACGCCGTTCCGGACGGGGAGACGGTCCGCTGCTGGCTTCCTTTCCCGCGCGAGGGAATTCGCGGCAGGAAGGGATCGCGCTGCTTTCCGCCAATGCCGATCATTACGTTCTTGCCCCCAATGATTTTCTGCAGCGTACGCTGTACATGCAGAAAACGGCCGCCGCCGGGAAGCCGACGGTCTTCGAGGCCGACTTTATCATCACGACGCGGGCCCAGTGGTTCGACCCGCAGCGTGCGGACATTCAGCCCTATGACAAACATTCGGAACGTTATAAACGATTCACGGAAGAACGGGACCCGCACCTGCTCTTCACGGAGCCGGTGAAAAAATTGTCCCGGAAGATCGTGGGCGATGAAAAGGATCCCTATCAGATCGCCCGGAAGATCTTTAAATATGTCAACGACCATTATCCCTGGGCCAGCGCCCGCGAGTATGCGACGATTGGGAACATCCCCGAATATGTGATCGAGAACAAACACGGGGACTGCGGACAGGTCACGTTGCTCTTTATGGTCCTGGCCCGCTACAACGGCATTCCCGCCCGCTGGCAGAGCGGCTGGATGCTGCATCCGGGAAGCAAGAATCTCCACGACTGGTGTGAGATCTATTTTGAAGGCATCGGGATGGGTGCCGGTTTGACCCCGTCCTTCGGACTTGTCAATTCGGATGACGAGGACGTGCACTGGTTTTACCTGGGAGGCCTTGATGCCTACCGCATGATCGTGAATGATGATTACGCCAGGACCCTCTTTTCCCGCAAAGCAATTCATGCGAAGTGAAACGAATGACTTTCAGCGAGGTGAAGTGGAGTGGCGTGGGGGGAACCTGTATTTTGACCAGTGGGACTATCATCTGGAAATTGAATATGTTAACCCAAAAGAAAGGAAATCTTCATGAAAAAGATTTTATTTATTGTGCTTGCGGCAGCGGTGATGTTCACCGGCTGTTCGGACAAGGCTGACCTGACACCCGCTCAAACGGAATTCTTTGAGCTTATGTCGGAGAAGCTTCCCTATATGGACCCGGATACGAGCGCGGTGCTTGCCACGACGAATGCCTTTGAGATCAAAAATACCGATATCATGGAAAGTGTTTACCAGGGTATGCGCGGCGACACCAGCATCATCTCGAATGTCGACCCCGCCCGTATTAAAGCTTTTGTCCGTCAGGTCATTACGCTGAAAGCACAGCAGGACATTTTGCTGACAGAAGCGGAGAAGGAAGGGCTGACCGTACCGAAAGACAGTGTGGATGCCTTTATCGAAGAAAACCTTTACAAGCCGAATGGCGGAAAAGAGGCGTTTCTCGAACAGCTTGAACAGCAGCAGATCGACATGGACTATGTCCGCGAGGACACACGCAAGAATCTGCTGATCATGAAGTATATTGACGATATTGCCCTGGCGGACGTGAATGTTACGGTCAAGGAAGAGGATATCCGGGAATTCTACGAGGAAAACCAGGACCGCTACTCAGAGGAAACCGTTTCCGCCCGCCATATCCTTTTCATGACACAGGGCAAGTCCGAGGAAGAGAAAGCCCTGGTCAAAGACACCGCGGAGAGCGTTCTCCGGCGTGCAAAACAGGGTGAGGATTTCACCGAACTGGTGAAGGAATACAGTGACGACCCGGGCTCACAGTCAACGGGCGGCCTGTATGAGGATTTCACCCGCGGGCGCATGGTGCAGGCATTCGAGGACGCAAGTTTCAACATGAAGGTCGGAGAGATTAGTAATCTGGTGGAAACTCCGTACGGATACCATATTATCAAGAAAGTGGATCACAAATACGGGAAAAAGCTGGAAGAAGTTCGCGGTGAAATCAAGGAAATTTTGCGCGAACAGAAAAAAGAAACTGCTTTTCCGCCCGTTCTGGACAGCCTCGTGCAGGCATATGAATTTCAAATGACGATCTAGCATACTCCGGAAAGACCCCGGATGAACATACAGAGGCGAAAAATATTTCGCCTCTTTTCTTTTACGCTCCATTGTCCCGGGAATGTAAAAAATCTTTAGAAAACACAGGAAATACGAAACAAATTATAGGAGATAAGCGATAAATTTTATATTATTGCCGGAGCAACGGATGCGAAATGATGGAGAAAAATACGATCATGGTTTTCATAAAAAGAAATAAAAAAGCGATACTGCTTTCACTGGTGGCGCTGACACTGGTCTTTAGTGCCCTGCACATCACAAGGCTTCGCGCCGAAGCACGGGACATCTATGAAAAGATGCAGGTACTGACCGATATTATCGGGATCGTCAACGAGAATTACGTCGAAGATGTCGAATGGGAAAAGACCATGGAAGGCGCATACCGCGGCCTCCTTGAAGAACTTGATCCCCACTCCACCTATATTCCCGCCAAGCGCTTTGAGACCGTAAAAGAAGAGTTTGAAGGGGAGTTTCAGGGTATCGGCATCGAATATGATATTATTGACGGCTATATTACCGTCATTTCGCCGATCATCGGCACCCCGGCGGAAGAGGTCGGGCTGCAATCCGGCGACAAATTCCTGAAGATCGACAATGAATCCGCCTATAAGATAACCCGGGAAGAAACCAAGAACCGGCTTCGGGGAAAAAAGGGAACGGAAGTGGTTGTGACGGTGAAGCGTTCGGGAATAAAAGACCCCTTTGACGTCACGATCACACGTGATAATATTCCCCTGTATTCCGTTTCCGGATATTTTATGATCGATGACGAAACAGGGTATGTCCTGATAAACCGTTTTGCGGAAAAAACGCACGACGAATTCCTTGAGGCGGTAAATAACCTGAAAGCTAAGGGCATGAAATCCCTGATCATGGACCTGCGATACAACAGCGGCGGATATATGAACCAGGCCATCGAGATCCTTGACGAATTTGTAGGCGGCGGAGATACGCTGGTGTATACCCAGGGCCGTATCCGCTCCGCAAATGACGTTCACATGTCCACAAGGCGCGGAAAATTTGAAGATATTCCCGTCGCCGTCCTGATAAACCGGGGATCCGCTTCCGCCTCCGAGATCGTTTCCGGCGCGCTGCAGGACCTTGACCGGGGGCTGATCGTAGGAGAGACCTCCTTTGGGAAGGGGCTGGTGCAGCGTCAGTGGAGCATGCGCGACGGATCGGCAATACGCGTGACGATAGCGCGGTACTATACCCCCTCCGGCCGCCTGATCCAGCGTCCGTATGATAACGGGACAGCCCGTTATTACGAGGAGCTTTACACCCTTCCCGACAGTGTGTTCAGCGACTCCCTGAACAAGCATCTTGACACACGCCCCGAATACACGACCCGCAACGGCAGGATCGTCTACGGTGGCGGGGGCATTACGCCGGATATTGTCGTGAAACGCAATTACGATCTCAGTGAAAGCACTATGAAGATATTCAGTAAAAATGTCCGACTGTTTTTCAAGTATGCCCAGGAACTTACTCAAAGGCATCCGGAATACAAAAGCGACCCCGACACCTTCATTTATAAAACAAAACTGGAGAAGGATTTTACAGCGGATTTTCATGACTTTATCTCCGGGGAGATCGACGATATCGAGCTTCAGGACCTTCGGGAAGACGAGAAATATCTGGAAATGCAGCTGAAGTCCGAGATGGCAAAGATATGGTGGGACAATAACGCATACTATGAAGCGCGGCTTCTGTGTGACAATCAATTTAAGACAGCAATGGAGTCCATAGGGAGCCTGCAAAACATCCTGGCACTTCATTAATATGTTGACTTTATAACGGTATTTTCTTAAAATGATACGTTGTATATAAAATAAAACGATAATTTGGAGGTCGAATTTATGGTAAAGCTCTTCTTAGACGGTGGTCCCTTCATGTGGCCCCTCCTGGGTTTATTGGTCATAGGACTGGTCTTTGTTTTTGAACGGCTCTATGCCCTTACAACGGTTACAGCAAAAACAAAAGCTTTTACAAAAGACATCAGAGATATTTTAGAGGAAACAGGCGTTGACGGCGCGATCAAGGCGTGTGAAGAATCCACAAGTCCGGTAGCGGCAATGTTCTCCGAAGCATTGCGTCATTACGACAAGGGGTTCGAGAAAATGGAAAAATCCCTGGATACCATCGGGGCGCTGGAAATGACATTTCTTGAAAAGAACCAGATTTGGCTGTCAACGGTCATTGTGATCGCTCCGATGCTCGGTTTTACCGGCACGGTTGCAGGAATGGTCAAGGCATTTCAGGATATCGCGGCAGCAAACGACATGTCCCCGGCTGTTGTGGCGACGGGTATTTCACAGGCACTGCTGACAACATTGTTCGGTCTGATCATTGCGATGATCATTCAGATATTCCAGAACTTTTTCTTATACCAGATCGACAACCTGGTCGTGGAAATGGAAAAGAACTCATTGGACCTCCTGGACGACCTGGAAAATAAGGATATCAAGAAAAAGTAAGCGTCAGGGGAAAATTACATGATAAAAAAGAAAACCCGTCCACCTGCCGAAGTTCCCAGTTCGTCAATGTCCGACATTGCCTTTCTGCTGTTGATCTTTTTCCTTCTCGTTTCGAACGTGGATACAGATAAAGGCATCGGGGTCGTGCTTCCTCCGCCCGGTGAAGCGGAGATCAAGCTGAACCCCAAGAACATTACCATGGTGCTCGTCAATGCAAAGGGAGAAGTGCTCTTCAATGACGAGGTGATCCCGGTAAATGAGATCGGAAACCGTGCCCGGGAACTTGAGGCAAGAAATCCCAAAATGGTTTTTTCCGTACAGACGGACCGGAAAACCAAATACCAGGATTATATTGACGTGGTTGATCAACTGACTATTGCAGATGTGAAAAAGCTGGCATTGATCGGAACACCGCAGTAGGAGAAACATATGGCAATCAAGAAAAAATCAAAAGCCAAAGCCGGAATTCCGACAGCTTCCATGTCTGATATTATTTTCATGCTGCTGATCTTCTTTATGGCGGCAACTTCACTGAAAACGGTAGAAGGGCTCAAGGTAAAACTGCCACGCGCCCGCTCCATTGCCAAACTTGACACACCCAAGCGTTCCGTTTTGTATGTTTTCATTGACCGTACCGGCCGTATCAGCATTCAGGACAAACTGATGAATGCCGAGGATGTTTCGGGAGTGATCTATCCCATCCGTCAAAATGACAACAGGCTGACCATATCCCTGCGGGCTGATCAGGAGACACAAATGGGAGTGGTTTCTGACGTGCAGAACGAACTGCGCGATGCAAGTGCCCTGAAAGTAAATTACTCGGCAAAACACAAGTAAGCGGAACAGGAGCCTTCTTATGTCAGCCACAAAATATCAGAAATTTAAAGGACGCACCGGCTTTATCGCCGAGATATCCCTGGTACTGGTTCTGCTGTTTATCGTACTGATCGTGTATTTATTTCCCCGCTTTGACAGTGAACCGCGCGAGCAGCAAGAGCAGACCATCGAATTTATACAGTCCGAGGAATCCCGCAGGTTGAGCTTCAGCAGATGGAAGCCCCGCAACAGCGACCGGCGATCCCCGTCATGAGTGAAGACGAGGACATTTCGGAGGATTTTACGATCGAGGACATGGATTTCGAGGATTACGAAGCCGTTGACGCACCTCCGCCCCCTTCCGGTGACAATGATGGTGACGGTGTCGTCGTTGAGTTTATCGCTTATGACGAACGCCCGGTCCCGATCGGCGGACAGGCGGCGATCTCGCGCAATGTCGTTTATCCCGAGATCGCAAAAGAAGCAGGCATTGAGGGCAAGGTCGTTGTACAGGCCTTTATCAACAAAAAGGGGGTCGTCGAACATACCCTGATCCTGAAAGGCATGCCCGGTACAGGACTGGATGAAGCGGCGATGGATGCGATCAAACGCACCCGTTTTAAACCGGCGAAACAGCGCGACCGCGATGTAGGGGTTTGGATCTCCATACCGGTCACCTTTACACTGAATACAAAATAAGCTATTATCAGAACCCGTTGATACAGCAAGTTCGCTTGCGCATGTGCGGGTTTTTTTATTCCCGGCAAAAGCATGCCGGTGAACAATATCAAAGGGGAGAAAATGAAAGATCCGCAGAATATTCTTTTTATTGTATCGGAAAGTGTTCCGTTCGCAAAAAGCGGCGGCCTGGCGGATGTTGCCGGTGCGCTGTCCGGGAAACTTGCGGAAAAAGGACACCGGGTTACGGTCGTCATGCCGTATTATGCTGAGATACCGGTGGAACTTACAAGATCCCCCTATCCACCTTTTTCCATGAATGTGTGGATGGGGAACACCGAAGAATGGTGTCTTGTTCATTCTAAGAAGATACAAAAGAACCTTCATTACTATTTTATTGACTTTCAGAAATACTTTTTCCGCGAGGGGCTTTATCACGATCATGCCATGCATGACTATGAAGACAACCCGGAACGTTTTGCATTTTTGTCTCAGGCGGCGCTTTTTCTCTGTAAAACAAAACAGATAAAGCCTGATATCGTTCATGCGCACGACTGGCAGACCTCAGCGGCACTGGCGTACCTGAAAGACCCACCACTGGGATTGTCCTTTTCTCGGAGGAGCTGCAGGAGTTCTTACGATCCACAATATCGGTTACCAGGGAAAATATCCCCGGGATGCTTATGAATATCTTGGTTTCCGTGAAAAAGATTTCATACCGGAAATTTTGAGGATCACGGCGGGATCAATCTACTGAAAGGAGGTATCCATTTTGCCGATATTGTCAACACCGTAAGTCCTTCCTATGCGAATGAAACACTGACTCCGGAATACTCCCACGGCCTGGAGCCCTTCCTGCGGAAAAAAGGCGACCGGTATATCGGTATTCTGAACGGCGTGGACTATGCGAAATGGGATCCCTCCTGCGATGAGCTGATCGCCCGTACCTATCATACACGGAATATGGAGGGAAAAAAGCAATGCAAGGCAACCCTTCAGGAAAAAATGGACCTTTACCGACAGGAGCAGATCCCCGTGATCGGCATTATCAGCCGCATGGCCGCACAAAAGGGGCTTCATCTGTTGGCGAAAAGCATTGAAGCTATTGTCAACAACATGCAGGTACAGTTCGCCATTCTGGGTTCGGGAGATAAAAACCTGGAGGATTATTACGGTTCCCTGCCCCGGAAGTACCCCGGGCTTATCGGCGTGCGTATAGGCTATGACAATGCCCTTGCCCATGCCGTCGAGGCGGGAGCCGATTTTTTTCTGATGCCATCACTGTATGAGCCCTGCGGACTTAATCAGATCTATTCACTGCGCTATGGCACCCTTCCCGTTGTGCGCGCCACCGGGGGATTGGACGACACGGTGGAACAGTATGATGAATCCTCGGGCACGGGCACGGGATTCAAGTTTTACGATCCCACACCGCGGGCGATCTTCGATACCGTGGGATGGGCGGTCTCTACCTATTACGACCGGCCCGGTCATTACCGCGCAATGCAGGAACGCGCCATGAAAAAGAATTTTTCCTGGGAAGAAAGCACCCTGCGCTATGAAGAGGCCTACCAGCGCGCAAAAGAAGTCAAGAAACATATGATATAAAGCACACGCTTTAGATCTCTTCCGTGGGCTGCTGACGGTAATATTTTTTTACCAGAAGCAGGTAGCTCACCGTCCCCATGCTGTAAAGCAATGCGGTGATAATAAAGATCTTATAATAAGCCAGATCAATGTAGCGGAGAAACTGGAAGATCTTCGCACTGACGAACCACGAGGCGTTCCAGATCCCGCTCTGAATGGCGGAGATCAATTCGCGGTTCTGGGGACCCACATATTTCATTACCAGTTCGCTGGTAATGGGAGAGGCCATGTTCATCAGGGGCTGGCGTATGATAAAGGCACCCGCGGCGAACCAGAGGGCGAACCCGTAATGGCTGTACAGTTCTGTCGAAGCCAGGAAGACCAGGAACAGGATGGCGGTGAATTGTGTCAGGGCGATGGACGGGCCGTAGCCGAGGCGCCGGCGCAATATGGGGGTCAGCAGGCCGCCCAGGAAGACAAGGGCCGCCGCCACACTGCCCATGATGGCAAAAGCGTCCGAGTCCACGTGAAAGACCGAATTGAAAAAGAGATTCATGAAGGGAATGGTAAGTCCCGCTCCCACGGAGATGATGAACATCGGCAGCAGGCCACGGAAGATCCTTCCCCACTGATAGCTTTTCAGGTGTGTGAAGACCGTGCTGCGCGGCACCGGCGGGGGCGCTTTCTCCGAAATGCGGGAAAAGGCGAATATCCCCAGTGCACTGAGAAACACAAAAAGCATCAGCACTTCGAATTCCGTGATGTGAAAGGAGGGAAAAAAGGAGGCGATCCCGAAAAACACGTTGATCAGTATCCCTGAAATGATCGAAGCAAAACTCCATACCGCAAAATTCATGGCAATACTTTCACTCAGGGTCTCCTCACCGCTGTGGCGGAGAATAAAAGGAAGCGCGGTAACGTGTATCAGCATAAAGCCGATACTGCCGACGAAGAAAAAGACCTTGATCAGGAAGGTGATGTGGGCCTGTGATGTCAGGAGCATCGCGGCCCCGGAGAGCGGGATGATGATGGCTCCCGCAATAAAAAAAGGTTTCAGCCGCCTGCCCTTGATAATGAGGCCGAAGGGAATACTGAACAAAAGGATGCTGATAAAACGGTAGGAGGTGAAATTTGCGATCACGGCGTCCGTATATCCGTTCTTCCGGAGATAAATATTCAGGATAAGATTGAATGAAGCATTGAGAAGCTGCAGAAAAAAGGAGCCGAGAACGAGATATTTGATGGAACGGGGGACGGAAAGATAACGTTTCAGCAAGAGTTTCAGTTCAGTCATGGGCGGAAGTTAGCATTTTTTTTGAAAAAAACAATGCATTGTTTTCCGGGATTTACAAAATCTCAAAGTGATTTCTCTGTTTCACAGTGTGGCGGTTTTTTCTTATATTAGGGCTTAAATCAAGGAGGATACCCAATGCGAATCAATCTGAAAGGAAGGCATTTTTTAACGCTTCTGGATTACCGTCCCGAAGAGATCCTTTATCTGACCGACCTGGCGGAACGGTTGAAAAAGAAAAACAGGCCGGGCATTTCCCGCAACGCTTGAAACACAAGAACATCGCACTGCTTTTCGAGAAGAATTCCACACGCACACGCTGCGCTTTTACGGTGGCGGCGGCGGATGAAGGCGCGCATCCGGAATTTCTGGGAAAGAACGACATTCAGTTCGGGGCGAAAGAAAGCGTTGCCGACACCGCAAGGGTGCTCGGCAGGATGTTCGACGGCATACAGTTCCGGGGCTTTCAGCACCGGACCGTGGAGGAACTGGCAAAATACGCCGGCGTTCCGGTGTGGAACGGGCTTACGGCATCCGTATCATCCCACCCAGATCCTGGCGGACCTGCTTACGATCCAGGAGAAAGAGGAGAGCTGAAAGGCACCGTGTTTGCCTATGTTGGGGACGGAGAGAACAATATGGCAAATTCACTGATGATCGGGGCCGCAAAAACGGGCATGGATTTCCGGATCGTGGCGCCGTCCTCCCTTTCCCCCAAGAAGAACTGGTGACAAAAGCGCGAAAGATCGCCGCAGACAGCGGCGGAAGCATACATCTAACGGAAAATATCGACGAAGGTGTCCGCAATGCGGACGTCATTTATACGGATGTCTGGGTCTCTATGGGCGCGGAAGAAATGCTCGGGAAGCGTATTGAGCTTCTCCGCCCCTACCAGGTCAACCGCGAAATGATGGAAAAAACCGGCAAGGACGATACGATCTTCATGCACTGCCTTCCGGCCTTCCACGATATCAATACGGGAACCGGCGCAAAGGTATACCGTCAGTACGGCCTGGATTCCATGGAGGTCAGCGACGAAGTATCGAATCCCCGGCCAGCAGGGTATGGGATGAATCCGAGAACCGCATGCATACCATCAAAGCGGTCATGCTGGCGACAATGGGCAGGGCCCCGGCGGGATCGTAGATTATACCGGCAAAAAACTGCACACAAAGGGTAACTCCGTGAGGAGTTACCCAAGAGGGGGACGAAAAACTTTATTCTGATTTACGAATGATCGGTTGGGTGTGACCAAAGTCACATGCACGATGATAATAACGTAAAAATGTCCCAATGTCAAACAAAAAAAGATTTTTCGTAAGGATATAGTACATGCACCGCAGACCGGGGAGCACATTCTTCGGTGATCTATGTTGCAGAACAAGCAGGGTGTGAACTCGCTCTGCGAAGCTGGAACATTTTATTTTATCAGGTCAGATTTTTTATATCTTCGCAGCCCCGCAACCACTACGGATTTCTTTAAGGCCTTCTTAAGAAAGAATTGTCGATACTCTAAGTCATCAGCAAGTGCTTTGATCTTTGAATAGATCCCCTCTTTATCATCATCGATCTTGACCTTAACCGTTGGCGAACTTGTCAATGTAATGAAATACCGCGCCGGAGATCTCAAGTCAGGTGTAAGACGTCATTATGGCAGCCCAAAATGTACGTTCAAAGATGATGTGTACAATATGGGCAACCACCTCCGGAGGGATCTGGAAGTGCTATCAATGAATTTTGATAGCTGAGGAAGATTCAGAAGACCGGGAAATCATGGCAGCCAAGATCACTCACAGGGATTTTTCAGATTCCCAGATATTCAAGATCGGACTCAATCGTTTTCTTCAACGGTTTGATGAAAAGATCTCTTTATGTTGACAGGGCATTAATTGTCATGACTACTGCCGCAATAAATGTTGTTACAGCAAAAATCAGTTTTAGATACTTTGGATTTGTTCTAATTGCCAATTTGCCGCCGAGAATACCAGCCAATATAGCAGCAATAGCCAAAGGGATGGCATATTGTGGTTCAAAGTGTCCCTGCATAGTATGACCAATAAACCCCATAATGGCTGTAGCAGCAATCATAGCTGATGATGTTCCTACTGCGATATGCATAGGGACCCCACACAATAAAACCATTAAAGGAATTTTGAATGAACCACATGAAATACCGACCGCTCCTGCAACCAAGCCAGCAAATGCAGTTATCGGTATTGTATACCAAAGATTCACAACATACTCTTCACCATTGAAGTTTCTATGCCAATATCCAAACCGTTTTTCCGTTTTAATAGGTTTTTCCTTTAATTTAATAAGCATAGAAAAGCCTGCTAAAACCAGGAATACTGACAAAACTATTTTAAGAGTTACCCCGCTTATATAGCTGGAAAAGTAGCCTCCGACAAATGCCATTATATCAGTCGGCGGATCAATAACCAAAGCAAGTTTCCAATCGACCATTTTATTCTTATTTAATACAAGCATCCCCGTTAATGCTGCGATCATAAGAATAAATTGGCCCATAGTAGCAGCTTGATGCATTCCCAATCCTGCAATAACAAGCAGGGGTACATAGAAATTGCCACCGCCTCTTCCAGACATGGTCATAATAAGGCCAATGGCAAAGACCGATAAACTAATAATTATTATTTTTGTCATGGTTTGCTCTTGCCTTGAGTAATATGTTTCAGCAATTTACCGGGTTTAAAGTCATTTACCAGTTCAGCGTAACCGCCTTCAATTATTCTTACATTTTCAAAGCCGAGTGTTCTCAAATAAAAATAGGTCATTGTGGAACGAACACCGGAAGAACAAAAAATACCAACAGTTTTATCGCGAGGTATTTCTGATAATCGGTCCGGTATTTTATTAATCGGAATATGTAAAACCGGCATATGATGTACAAGGCTAAATGCAATTGTTTCTAACTCTTCTGTGGATCTTACATCCAGAAATAAAGAATTTTTAGAAGAAAGATGCATTGTTGGTGTAATTTTGTGTTTCCCGTTACCAAAGAAATCAAATGTCATTGATTTCATTATTTCGTCTATCTTGTTCATTGTTGTTTCCTTACTATTAATAGTGAAAAAAAAAGGTTGGTTAAAATTGATTGATCAGTCACCTCTCCACCAACAGTAGCAAGTCTTTCTTATCTTCATTTCTATTCCTTTGTCTTTATCCGTGTACGGATGCACGGTTTTCGATAATACAGGATGTGACGCTTTTTTTATTCATTTTACCAAATATAAAATAAAATGGCTTGACTGCCAAACACTTACATGTGACAGACCAGACGACATTGAAAACAGTTTGGATATATACTGGAAAGTTATATATTTAATAAACATCACAAGGAGACAAGATGAGCGTTGATTATAAAACCTTGGAACGCAAGGCGGACATATTGAAAGCAATAGCACATCCGGTGCGTTTGGCCATGCTAAAAGGACTTATGAAAAACGGCCCGACACGGGTTATGGATATGGAAACCGGAATAAAAGTAAATCCTGCAACCGTATCACAGCATCTTAATAAATGTAAGAATGTGAACATCGTCACCAGAGAACGCAAGGGTGTTGAGATATATTACTCCATCAGGAATGTTGAAGGCGTTGCTACTATGCTTGACGTGTTTCTTTCGTAGGGAATCTGTTCATTAAGCCCCAATTAACAGAAAACATCAATATTTTATCGACAAGGTGTTCTATTGTATCTGTATTGATGCAGCGATCCGGGGTTTTTGCTCATTAGAGTTAAATTAACTCAAATGAGATCATGGCCGCAATGATTACGTTTTTACGTGCAGGAGATATCCCCTGCATCTCCTGCATACAATATCCAGTATTTATTTGGGTTGTAGGGTTTGTAGGGACGGTAGACAGAATGACCTATCCCCAAAAAACCAGACAGTTTGAAATATTTTTCCAGATCGGATCCCTGAATATTTGTCTTTACTGCAATATACGCCGTCAGTTCAAAGGGAGCATAATGTTTGGTCGATTTAGATTTACCGGAATTATGATGAGCTAATCTTAGTTTAAGATCATTTGTGTGTCCAATATAATGAAAATCATATTTTACACTTTTTATAAAGTATGTGTAATACATTGGTTCGTCCCCCAACGAAATGTTTTACAAAAGAGCAAGCTCAGTACATATAGAGCTTGCTCTACGAAGCCCTGCGCAGTAGAGCGAAGTAGAGCGGAAAGACCGGGATTCGAACCCGGGGTGCCGCGATTAACAGCACACACGATTTCCAATCGTGCACCTTCAGCCAGCTCGGTCATCTTTCCGAAAAAGCGGAATAAATTAGCGGTTGCAAAGTATAAAGTCAATGAAACAAATAAAAAAGAATCAGGTTTTTATGGGCTTTTGAAAAGATATTGAATATATTAGGCCGTCCCGGAACAAAACCTTATATGAAAGCAAAGGCAGAAATACATAATTTATTTGGCATAGCGGTTCTTTTGGGCATCACCCCGGCGGTTTCCTGCCGGTGCAGCAACCATGTGCAGGAGCATCCCGGCCGCTATTGCCACGCTTTCCGTTCCTTTCACATCTCTTTTTCCGTTTTCTGCGGGCAGCGGGCCGAAACGTGCGGAAAAAACCGTCACGGGGGACGGACATGGCCAAAGAACACAGGATGAATGATATCAGCAAAATACTTCCCGCCTTCTGATGCGGGTTGAAAAACCGGCAAGATACATCGGGAACGAATTGAACACAAAAGGAGCATCTCCGGAAGATGCATCCTGCAGTGTCTGCCTTTTCTATCCGGATCTGTATGAAGTCGGCATGCCGTTTATCGGCTTTCAGATCCTCTATCATATCATTAATAAGCATCCGGATTTTGCGGCGGACCGCTGTTTCTCCCCCTGGCCCGACATGGAGGCGCTTCTCCGGGAATACCGCATTCCCCTGTACGGACTGGAGAGTAAAAGGCCGCTGAAGGAATTTGACATCGTGGGGTTTACCCTGCAGTACGAGATGACCTATACGAATATTCTCAATGCGCTCGACCTTTCGGGGATCCCCCTGCATGCGGCGGAGCGGCGCGGGGACGATCCCCTGATCTTCGCCGGGGGAAGCTGCGCCTTCAACCCCGAGCCACTGGCGGATTTTATTGACGTTTTCGTGATCGGTGATGCGGAAGAGATCTTTCCGCAGCTTTGCGGGATCGTCCGGGAGTGCAGGTCCCGTCAATGTTCCCGGGAGGCCCTCCTTTCGGAACTGAACCTGCCTTCCCGCGGCGTCTATGTGCCTTCGGTGTACCGCGAGGAAGCGGACGGGCCGGTGCGGGCGGCGAAAGTTCCCGAGCTGAAGGCGGAATATTATCCGGCCAGGCCGGTCATTCCCCTGATCGAGACCACGCAGGATCGTTTTGCGCTTGAGATCCAACGGGGCTGCGGCGCCGGCTGCCGGTTTTGCCATGCCGGAATGATCTATCGACCAATACGGGAGCGGGATCCCGGGGAGCTTTCCCAACAGGCGAAGGAGACCCTGCGGCATACCGGTTACGAGGAAATGTCTCTGCTGAGCCTTTCAACGTCGGATTACAGTGCCCTGGAGCCCTGATCGGTAGCATTTTGCCCTACTGTAAAGCGCACCGGGTGACACTGTCCTTCCCTTCGATGCGCCTGGACTCCTTTAACGCCCGTATCCTGGATGCCGCGGCAGGACCGCGGAAGTCCGGGCTGACCTTTGCGCCGGAAGCCGGGACCCAGCGCCTGCGCGATATGATCAACAAGAACATCACGGAAGACGACATCTTTTCCTCGGTGCGCCTGGCGCTGGAGAAAGGATGGAAGACCCTCAAATTCTACTTTATGCTCGGCCTGCCGGGGGAGACCGACAAGGACCTTGAAGGCATTGTGGACCTTATTCTCCGTATACGAAAAATGGCGGGCGCGTACAAACACGTGCGGATCAACGTAACCCTCTCCAGCTTCATTCCCAAAGCCCACACTCCCTTCCAGTGGGCGGCACATGTGCATCCCGGAGAAACGGAGCGCCGCATCCGTTTTCTGAGGGACAGGCTGCATGTCGGCGGGGTGAAGATCATGTACCGCGATCCCGGATTCTCCGTCTACGAGGGAATGCTTTCACGCGGGGGCCGCGAAACAGGAAAAGTTGTTTACAGCGCCTGGGAACACGGTGCACGTTTTGACGCATGGTCGGAAATGTTCCGGCGGGATGCCTGGGACAAGGCGATGGAGGAGAACGGACTTTCCATTGAAGATATTATCGCAGAGCGTTCGCCGGAACGATTCCTGCCCTGGGATTTTATTCACACCGGCATCGACAAGGCATTCCTGCTGGAGGAAAAACACAAAGCGGAAAAAGCGGAACGCACGGAGGACTGCAGAGAACGCTGCACCCGCTGCGGACTCTGCGGGCCGGAGATCAACATGCGTTTTGCAAAAAAAGGGAAAGCACCGGCGGATCTGCCGGAAATGCGGGAAGTGGCGGAAACCGAACCGCCGCAATCCTACTATACGCTGCGTATCTTCTTTGAAAAGAGGGGAATGCTGCGTTATATTTCGCATCATGACCTGCAGCGCATCATGCAGCGGGTCTGCAACATCCTGGACTGGCCCGTCCGCTATACCCGGGGTTTCCACCGCCGTCCGCGCATCTCGGCGGGCTACCCCGTTCCCATGGGCTATGAGGCCGGATATGAGGCAATGGATATCCTGCTGAATGAGGAGGTTGAAGATCCGGCAGCGGCCCTGAACGGCGTTCTGCCCGAAGGCATGCACATCCATGAGGCCGGGATCCGTCCGGGCAAGCGTCCCTCGGTCATGGAGAGCACCACAGAGCTGCATTATGCTTTCCATTTTGATGAGGCACTCGATGCCGGCATCCTGAGGGAAAGGCTGGAACGGGCATTTGCCGGAGAGCATTGCCGGGTCGAACGCAAAGCGAAGAGGGGCATGAAACAGGTTGACCTGAAAGCGTTGGTCAGAGACTGGAGTGTCGAAGCAACAGTGATGGAAGTATGCTATAAAGTAGAAAACGGGAAGACCGGAAGGCCCGATGAATTTCTAAGACTGGCATTTGATGAAAATATCCCCTATTTTAACGGGGAAAGAAAACGTATTACGATAAAGGATTGATATGAAAAGAAATATATATATCAGCGAAACGCCACTGGAATCGCGCATCGCGATCATGGAGAACAAGAAACTGGTGGAGTTTTACATTGAAACGCCGGAGGATATCTCTTCGGCGGGAAACATTTATTACGCAACGATCGAGAACGTGAAACCCGGCCTGCAGGCCGCCTTTCTGGATATCGGCGGGAAACAGAACGGTTTCCTGGGCTTCTCGGAGATCAAGGAACTGATCAGCTATTCGAACGGAAAATGGAAAGTGAAGAACTTTTCCGGGGTGAAGGACCTTCAGAAAGGTCAGCGCATCCTGGTCCAGATCGTAAAAGACGCCTATGCCAACAAGGGCCCGCGCCTGACCACGGACATTGCCATCCCGGGACGTTTTGCCGTCCTGACCCCCTTCCACGATATCATCGGCGTGTCGAAAAAGATCAGGAACCCCCAGCATCGCCGGAAACTGAAGGATATCGCCAAGTCCCTCAAGCCCGAAGGCTTCGGACTGATCGTGCGCACTGTGGCGGACGGGAAGCAGGAAAAGGAGATCAAGAACGATATTAACCAACTTGTGACATCCTGGGATCAGATCGAGAATACGATCAAGGGAAATAATCAGAAAGCCGTGGAGGTTTACCGTTCCGTAAACATGACATCCTCCGTGATCCGCGACATGTTCACGAAGGAAGTCGAATCGGTGATTGTGGACAATAAGCGCAAGTTCCGCACCATACAGAACTATGTCAAGGAAGTGGCGCCGGAACTGGCGGAACGGGTCTTTTATCACAAGGAGGGCTCTCTGTTCGGCGCCTACGGGATCACGGAAGAGACCGACAAACTTCTGCGCCGCAAGGTCTGGCTGAAAAGCGGGGGGCATCTGGTGATCGACCATACTGAGGCGATGTTCGTGATCGACGTCAACAGCGGCCGTTATATCGGGCGCAAGGATCAGGAAAAGAACATCCTGAAGGTCAACCTGGAAGCGGCGGTGGAGATCGCCCGGCAGCTGCGCCTGCGCGACATCAGCGGACTGATCGTCATTGATTTTATCGACATGCAGATCGCGGAGAACCGTAAACAACTTGTGCGCACCTTCAAGCAGGAGTTGGCGAAAGACCGAGCTTCGGTAAGCGTCAGCGACCTTTCCCGCTACGGACTTCTTGAGATGACGCGTGAACGCATCCGGGTTTCGGTCATGTTCTCTCTCAGCGACGAGTGCCCCATGTGCCACGGTTACGGCCGCATCCCCAGCAAGGAAAGCATGATCACCAAGATCGACAGCTGGGTGCGAAATTTCCGCCAGCACACCCGCGAACGCCGGGTCGAGCTGCACCTGCATCCCCTGCTTTACGATTTTATCCGCGACAACAAAAAGGTTTTGCGGAAGACGCAGTTCCGCTACGGGATCAAATTCGACTTTCTCAAGGATGACAGCCTCAGCGTCGGAAGCCTGCGCTTTATCAGCAAGCGGAACAAGCAGGATGTGACGCACATGTATTAAAACGGGTGAGCGGAAAAAACACGGAAAGAAAAAACGGGAGCATGCTCCCGTTTTTTTGTATGGTAATGTTTTGTGTTGTTTAGTTCAGGCCGAACTTTTCCCGGAAGTCGCGGATATCCGCATTTTCCTTTAAATGTTCAACCCATTCCTCATAGGCCCGGTTGCGTTTTTCTTCCAGCAGGGATCTCCGGATGGCATCGCGTTCCTGTGCGAACAGCTCTTCATCAATGCCGCTCCGGTGGGTAAGCCGGAGGAAAAGCGATCCGTATTGCCCCGCCCGGAAGGGAGGCGACAGGGTGTTCCGGGACATGTTGCGGACAACGTCCGCGAAGGCCGCTGAGGTACTGAAGGGATAAGGCAGCTCGTTCAGGGTGAATGAAAGTTCCTGATATTCCAAGTAGGGGCTGCGTTCTCCGGTTCCCGTAAGGGAAGCTTCGCCGCGGGAAACGGCATCGTAGGCTTCACGTACAAGCGCTTTGCTTTTTGCTTCCTTAAGTTCCCGGATCACGCTGTTTTCTACGGATGTACGAACTTCTTCCAGCGGAGTATAGGATGCCTCGACGATCTCATAAAGTTCTGCGACGGCATAGGCGTTTTCATTTTCATACACCGGACTCAGTTCTCCGGGTTTGCTGCGGTAGGTCCACTTTACAAGGTTCGGAAAATAACCGAGATCTCCCACATAGGGAAATTCTTTGGTAAAACCGCCTTTGAAGGTATCCAGTTCGGCATTAACGTTCTCAAAGGCCTTTTCAAAGCCGTAGCTTTCCACATCAAGAAGAAAAGCCTCCGCCTCGCTGGCATAGTAATCATACGTGTTGATCGGATCGAGACGCCGCACGATAAGGGAGATACGGAATGCTTGCGCTCCGGACTGTCTGCGTTTGCCGGTTACCTTGATCAGATGATATTCATCGCCGATAAGGAGGGGGTCCAGGATCTCTCCGGCCCCGGCGGCGGTGACGGCTTCCCGGTACTGCGGCCGCAATGCTTCTTTTGTGAACCAGCCGAGATCACCGGTCATGTTCTCATCCTGCGTCTCAGAAAAGATCATTGCCAGTTCGTCAAAGGACTCCCCTTCCTCGTGCCGCAAACGGATGTCCTCAAGATCACGCAGGACATCGGCGGTATCCTGTGACGAGGGCACTTTTTCCCAGGAGACCACACGGATATGGCGTTCTTCCGGCTGCTGATAACGGTTTTCCTTGTTGTTATCGTAATACTCCTGAAGATCCTCCTCGTAGACGGTGAAAATGGAATCGGGGATGCCGCGGAGCGGAGCGCCGACATAGTCGACGGTGTAGTTTACATGCCGGGCGGCGTATTCCCGCATGATCTCGTTCTCGTCCACGACGACGGAGCTCATCACCAGGTCGTTCAGTTTCCGGTAGGGAAGGACCTGATGCCGCAAATAGTTCTCGATCTGCAGCCATTCGCCCCCCTGCGGATTATAGAGGGCATCAAGATATTTCTGTCGGTCAAATTCTCCGTCCGTAAGAAAAGCTTCCTGTTGTCTCAGGAATTCCGGGGGATTGTTCTCCAGGTGATAAAAAAGCTCTTCGTCGGAGACGGTGATGCCGAGACGGTCGATCTCCTGTTCCCAGAGCACCTGGCTGACCACGGTTTCCCAGGTCTGCTGAAGGACGGCTTCCGTGGTGCGGGCGTCAAGCTCCACCCCGGCTTCACGATACTGGTCCAGCGCCATGTTATAGGTTTCGTAGAACTCCTTGATCTTGATCTTTTCGCCGTTCACCATTCCGACAACATCCCGTCCGCCGGTAAAGGTCTCGATACCCCCGGCACCCCAGTTGAAAACAATGGTTATAATAAACGCGGCAATGAGGATGATCAGAACGATCCCCATTTTCTCGCGCATTTTATTCATAATTCCCATTTAGCTCTTCTCCTTTTTTCTGAATAAGCTAAGAAATATACAACAAGAAGGAGGGTTTGGCAAGATAATATCGTATGTCCCGAATCCCTGTAAGCACGGAAGGAAGGGGTCTGCACCCATCACCGGGCAGATGCCTTTTTGCCGGTGCGGTCCTGAAAAAACGGACCCCATCAAAAAGCCCGGGATCAAACCGGGTCTTTTTATCGGTCAATAGATTCGTATCAATAGTTCTCGGTCCACAGTTCGAAATGTTTCTGCGGATGTGCGCAGACAGGACAAACTTCCGGAGCTTCGATATCTTCAACGATATGTCCGCAGTTGCGGCATTTCCAGAAGACCTTCTTGTCTTTTTTGAAGACCTTGTGCTCTTTAACATTTTTTAGCAGTTTGCGGTAGCGTTCTTCATGACGCACTTCCACTTCGGCAACCCCGCGGAAGACCGCGGCGATTTCCGGGAAACCTTCTTCTTCCGCCGTTTCAGCAAAGGAGGGATACAGCTCGCCCCATTCCTCATGCTCGCCGTCGGCGGCATATTCCAGATTCTTGACCGTGTCCGCGAGACCGACGGGATACTCGGCGTCAACATGCACCATGGAATCGTCCATGCCGTTGGCGAGGAGCTGCTTGAGGAATAATTTGGCGTGTTCCTTTTCATTGTCGGCGGTTTCCTGAAAGATTGCCTCGATCTGCAGGAAGCCGTCCTTTTTGGCCGCGGAAGCATAATAGGAATACCGCATGCGCGCCTGGCTTTCGCCGGCAAATGCCTTCATCAGGTTTTCCGCTGTTTTCGTATCTTTAAATTCCATGTGCGTTCCTTCTCTTTAGGATTCCCACAAACCGTGGATGTTGCACCATTCGCGTGCCTTGACAATATTTCCTTTCTTGACCGGGAATTCCGCCTGTGGGGCGTCGCCGGGATTGAGCTCCGCTTTCAGGATCTTGTCTTTTGTGTGGACCTCAATAAACTTGATGTGATGATCTTCCGTCATGGGATGATCCTCGTTCTGTCCGATTTTCACCAGGACGCCTCCATCCGTTTCCTCCACATAGGGAACGTGTTTTTCCACACGGGTGTCCTTGGTCTTGGGTTCCAGTTTCTGCATCTTCTGATTACAGCAGACCAGTGCGCTGGCGCCTTCGTTGAAGATCTCGACCACATTGCCGCAGACCGTGCAGTAATAGATCTCGCGTAATTCTGTCATGATAACCTCGCTTTTTTGTTGTTATTCTTCTTCAGACGGCGGGGTGAAGGTGCGTGCGCCCAGCTCCTTGTCCAGCATCAGCATGCCGTGTCCCTTTCCGCCGATCAGTTCAAGCTGGTCCAGGATCGTGTTGAAGGAATCCTCTTCCTCCACCTGCTCGTCGACGTACCAGTTCAGGAAACTCCTTGCGGCGTGGTCATTGACGCTGATCGCCGTGTCCATCAGCTTGTTGATCAGATCCGTCACCACTTTTTCATGCGCAAGGCTTTCCGTGAACACCGCCAGGGGGGAATCGAAATCCGTTTTCGGCTTTTCAATGGCTTCGAGCACCACCCGGCCTCCGCGCTCATTCAGGTAATCGAACAGCTTCATGGCGTGGAAGTGTTCTTCTTCCGCCTGCACCCGCATGAAATTCGCCATTCCGGGCAAGCCCATGTCTTCCAGGTAGGCGGACATGGAAAGATAAAGGTACTCGGAGTACAATTCGCGATTGATCTGGTAGTTGATCTTCGCGGCCAGTTCTTTGTTGATCATATTATGTTTCCTTTCATTTTTACCAATATAAACAATTGCCACTCCTAATTCAATATTTGCTTTTGCCGATTGTTCCTGAAAATCACGCCCCACGGGTGCGGATGCTAGCGGCAGGATTTATATGTCGCGAGAAATTGAAATCTTGTTATCATGACCGAATATTCGTTATATTACCGCCGGAGAGGTGGCAGAGTGGTCGAATGCGCCGCACTCGAAATGCGGTGTCCGCTTTCCGCGGACCAAGGGTTCGAATCCCTTCCTCTCCGCTCTGCTATGTCCCGATCTTTCGGGGTTTTGTACAAGCCTGTCGAATTTTAATATACAAAGAAATCCGGACTGAATTCTATCCTTCGCACCCGGTCGATATCGCACGTCATCGTATCATACCATATCATTATGTAAATTCCGTCAGTATGGTGACGGTTTTTATATTAATTTCGTCTGACGGTATTAATGTTTTTTACTCCCTTGTATAACATAGCTGAATATAATTTTTCACCATAAACCCAATAAAAAACGCATGGGCTTACCTTGAAAAAATATGTACACGCACCATTTTTCGCATACATGGTACATGTTATTCGAACCTGTACCACAAGGCACCCTGTAAAACAAAATCGGGATCAGTAAAAATACATCTTGTGCATATGTACCAATATTCCTATTTTAGGTACGGGTTAATAAAATATGCGACATGAGGCACCATATTTTCTTCCAAAGCTAATGCCGGAACGTGAAAAGATTGAAACGATCCGGATACTTAAGCAGGAAAGCAGGTCCGCTGCAGCAATAGCGGAACTGAGAGGCATTGCTGAAACAATTCCAAATCAAAGCATGCTCATCAATGCCGTTGTTCTTCAGGAAGCGAAAGACAGTTCCGAGATTGAAAATATTGTCACGACCCAGGACAAACTGTACAAAGCATTAAACGTTCATTCCGGGAAGATCGATCCAAGGACCAAAGAGGTTGTCAATTACCGGGAAGCGTTGTTTCTTGGTTTTGACATCATCAAGGAACAGGGTTTCATGAAGGTAAACGATATTATAAAAATCCAGCAGCAGCTTGAAGCAAACAGAGCCGGTATCCGGGCGGTTCCCGGCACTGTGCTTAAAAATGACAGAACGGATGAAACAATTTATACTCCTCCGCAAAGCAAAGAGGAAATTCTTGATCTTATGGATAATTTCATTCAGCACTACAATATGAATGAAAACGACATATCTCCGCTGATCATGATGACGGTGCTTCATGCGCAATTCGAGAGCATTCATCCCTTTTACGATGGAAACGGACGGACCGGGCGCATATTGAATTTGTTGTATCTTATCATGAACCGTCTCCTGAACGTTCCGATTCTATATCACAGTTCTTACATTATTGAAAATAAATCCGAGTATTATAAGACCTTGAATAAGATCAATAACGATCAGAACTGGGAAGATTTTATTCTTTTTATGTTAAAATCAATCGAAGAAACGTCAAAAATGACAATCAAAAAAATCCGGCAAATTCGCGATTTGCTGGATAAAAGCATTGAAAAAGTCCAAAAGGAAGCAGCAAGTATTTACAAGAAAGAGTTGGTTGAGTTATTATTCGAACAACCCTATTGTAAAATCGGATATTTAGTTGAAAACCTGGGTGTTGAAAGAAAAGCTGCCTCCCGATATTTAAGAGAGCTCGAAACGATCGATTTGTTGACTTCTTCTAAAATCGGAAGGGAAAAAATCTATATTAATCATGCTTTAATGAAAATTCTAAAATCTTAACCTTTTATAAATATGTTAAACCTCCGCAACTTCCTCAACCCGGCGTTCCTGAAGCTCAAGCCGCATCGCGATGCGATCGAAGCGTTAAGGGCGCACCTGCTGCAACTGCCCGGCCGTACGGTGTTTTTGTTCGTAGTTACACTGCTTATTATCGGACTTTTTGGCGGATGCGGCTTGTTCCGGCCGGATACTCCGGATATGGCGGAAGAAGAATATGCGGTCATAAAAAAGATCATGCTGAACAGTTCCCATTACCTGCCGCCAGTACATGTCGTGGATCACTCCCGCATCGTTCAAAACCGTGAAGATATGGAAGACCAATTGCAGGGCGCCGATGATATTGCCGACACCCGGCCCTGGCTCGAACTTCTGGATCCCTTTTTGGAAATAAACGGGACCGCTGCGGTCATTGACTCCTCCTTTTTATCCGAATGGCTGCAATATATTTCCCCGGAAGAGGTCAAAGGATTTGAAGGCCTGGTGGATTATCATACACAATATCCCGAAAATACTGGTTATATATGGCTTTCACGGCCGGTATTTAACGACAGCGGCGACAGCGCAATTGCCGCATTTAGCTTTTACAGTGCCCTGATGAACTGCCCATCGCCCATCCGCCATATGTATCTTCTGGTCAAAGAAGAAGAATGGCAAATTTACCGCGCATTTTCTTATTACCCGACGGCATTTGAATCCAACGGATCCTGGCTTCAGGCACTGATCGATAACGCGGAAAATGGGCCGGGCCCTCCTTACACACAGGCTGTCTGGAGCTACGAATATCAGGGGGATCTTGTATATTATACCCTTGCGCTCCCCGGTCACGACTATAATTACATCTATGACAGCAGCGGAACATGCCTGGGTGCTCCGGACGGGGGCTGGCGGAACGGCGGGGACGGCAATCTGCCCGATTTCTTTGAAAATGCCGAAAATAAGACCCTGATCTGGGTGCGCAACGTCCCGCAAATAACCGGAGCCAGTGAAGAATACCGGATCATCAATGCGGCGCTGGAATGCGTATTCCCCCGGCGGGATTACCTGCATCTTATCGGGACAACGCACGCCTATACGGAATATTTTTCCTATAAGTATGAACTGGATGACGGTAATATTGAATACGACTCTCTGATGCTGGAGGATTATCTCAGCAATAACCGGGAGCCACTGACACTGGATAAAACGTATCTGAACGATGTGGTACATACCGTGCCCAGAGCAGAGCTGGATTCCCTGTGGGAGCAATACGAATATCCCCTGGACTGGCAGGAATATTATCGCCGGTATCCGTTCTCGAACGGGCATATCGAGATCTCGCGGCCCGGTATCGCACCGGATGACAGCATGGCGGTGATGACCCTCGGCTGGCAATTCGCCGGGGACGGCGGACAGGGATATATGCTTGTCTTTATCCGGATCGACGGGAAATGGATTGCGCGCTGGCGCTTCGGGACCTGGGTATCTTAAATCGTAT
Source organism: Fidelibacterota bacterium (assembly GCA_034520235.1). Lineage (GTDB taxonomy): Bacteria > Fidelibacterota > Fidelibacteria > Fidelibacterales > Fidelibacteraceae > M50B103. The sequence goes on along the minus strand of JAXHNS010000001.1, from coordinate 183,660 downwards.
CATAAATGCATTCAACGAGGGGCATTTGATCATCCCGGATTCATTGACGGCTTGTTCTACGCGGTCAGGTAATATGTAAATGATCAGAGAACTGCGATGATCAAAGCCGCCTGATGCCGCATCACATCCCGCGTCTCACTCCCCTTCTTTCCAAAGAATTTCTTTACAAATTCCCCGAAATATTCGTATTATCGTATACCAGTCATACGGAGGACATGATGGCAAGGGGGCAGCAGAGATTGTCACGGTTCGGCGGTTCAAGCCTGTTGCGGTTTGCACGTTATCCCATATTTTTGTCCGGTCAACGCCGGTGATATCACCATGAATGTGTTGTTAACGAACGGGGAGAGCATCCAATGAGGATCACTATTGCTTACAATCTGCGCACGGAAGACACGGAGGCATCGGCGGAGTTGCTTTCGATGGAAGATGTGGACCGCATATACCGGGCAGTCAGCAGCCTTCATCATCAGGTCGCAACGGTGGAGGTTTCGGGGAAGCCGAACGAGGTCGTGGAGCGCTTGCTGCACAGCGAGCCCGATTTGATCTTTAACCTGGCCGAGGGAACGATCGGCAGCGCGCGGGAGGCCTTTTATCCCGGGCTGTATGAACAGATGGGCGTTCCCTTCACAGGGGGAATGCCTCCCTGCTTCACCTGAATCTCGACAAACAGCTCACCAAGACGGTGCTTGCCTCCCGCGGCATCCGCGTGCCCCGGGGTGTGCTCATTACGGACAAGGACCGGCAGCTCCCGGATGACCTCCGCTACCCCCTGATCATCAAGCCCAATTCGGAAGGTTCAAGCAAAGGCATTCTTCAGGATTCGGTTGTGGAGAACAGGGAAATGGCCATGAAAAGGATCGACAGCATTCTCGGCCTTTACCCCGCCGGCCTGCTTGTCGAGGAATTTATCGTGGGCCGGGAGTTGTCCGTTCCCTTTATTGAAAGTTTTCCCGGAAAGATCCTGAATACGGTGGAGCACACCTTTGATCTGGGAATGACCGGGGGAAAATACAACATCTATGACTATAACATGAAACAGGGCGGAGAGGCGGCCAAGGCCGTCAACGTGGTGTGCCCTGCAACATTAAGCCCCCGGGAAGAAGGGGATATTCTCGATATGGCGCGCACGGTCTTTGACATTATGACCTGCCCGGATATCGGCCGTGTGGATATCCGCCTGAACACGGATGGGAAACCCTACTTTATCGAGCTTAACCCGCTTCCGAGCCTGCATCCCGAAGCGTCGCTGATGACCTCCGCGGCCTCGCGGGGACTGGAGTTCCGCGATGTCATCCGGCTGATCATCCGTTCGGCGGCACGCCGCTACGGCCTGGCGGTGCGGCCGGCCAGAAAGTCGGGGAAAGCGCCCTCTCCGGCGGAACCGGCCCGCCCCGGGATCCGGGAGCTGGGGATAAGTATCGGACGGATGCGGCCGGGCGTTCACAATGCCATTACGGACGTGAAGGGGGTTCGTGTAGGCCACTACACGCGCATTGAAGACAATGTGCAGATCCCCGGCCAGACGGAAAGCAGCGCGGTGCGTGCCGGCGTGACGGCCGTGATGCCCGCCGGGCAGGCATATTCCAACCGTCTTGCGGCCGGCGGATTTGTCCTTAACGGCGTCGGGGAAATGTCCGGGCTCACCCAGGTAATGGAGATGGGGTGGCTGGAGACGCCGATCCTGTTGACCAATTCGCATTCCGTCGGGCGGGTGCATGCCGGCGTGGTAAACCATATGCTGAAAAAATATCCGCGGCTCGGAACGGAAACGGACGTGGTGCTTCCGGTCGTGGGGGAAGCGGACGATTCCTTTCTTAACGACGTGAGGGTCGGGGTGTGTAGTGCACAGGACACCATGCGGGCGATCGAATCGGCATCGCCGGGGCCCTTCGCCCAGGGATCGGTCGGCGCCGGGACCGGCATGACAACCTTTGATTTTTCCGGCGGCATCGGGAGTTCCTCCCGCATGCTGGACCTTCCCGAAGGGGGTTTTACCGTGGGGGTGCTGGTGCTTTCAAATTTCGGGAAAATGCGCAATCTTACGATCGACGGCGCCGTTGCCGGCAGGGAGCTGGACAAAGAATTTGAGACCGCGGGAAGAAGGGAAAGGGCGGAAGGGTCGGTCATCGCGGTGGTCGCCACGGACATTCCGCTTATCAGCAGCCAGCTGAACCTGGTGGCAAAACGTGCGGCACTGGGGCTGGGACGCACCGGTTCCTATGCGGCTTCCTCAAGCGGAGAGATCGTCATCGCCTTTAGTACGGGCAACCGCAAGCCTCGTCCCTCGCGCACGGGAGCCCGGTTCATTCATCTGAAATGCATTTCGGAATATCACATCAATCATCTGTATGAAGCGGTGATCGAAGCGACCGAAGAAGCGGTGCTGAATGCGATCTTCTGTTCGGGAGGAATGAACGGCCGGCAGCAGCGCTGGTGTCCTCCCATCCCGCACGAACGGGTGGTGGAGATATTACGGGAAGGAAGAAAAATATATGAAGGTCATTGAAAAATATAACGACAGCCTGCACAATCCGTACTGGAAATATCAGCTCGGCCCCGAAGCTTACGAAGTCAAGGACACGCCGAAACGCGTCGAATGCATTAAAAATGCGCTCCGCGGTGACAAAGCTTTTGAATTCCTGACATCGAAACGCTTTCCCGAACGGCTGATCTCCCGGATCCATCCCTATTATGACTACATACGCCTCACGGCGGGGTCTCTGGGCGATCAGGAGGAATTTTATCCGGATCTTTTTCCGGGCGAGGGGGCCAACCGGAAAAAAAAGGTGGACGAGCCCCTCTGGGGAGGTATCTGGTGCACGGACGCCGTCACCCCCATCAAGAAAAAGACCTTTGAAGTTGCCCGCGCCTCTGCGGAAACGGCGCTGACAGGGGCGGAACTGATACGGGAGGGTCGTGAAAAAGCGGTGTACGCCCTTTGCCGGCCGTCCGGGCATCATGCGGGCCCGCGTGTTTTCGGGGATACTGCTATTTTAACAATGCCGCGACGGCGGCAGAATATCTGTTAAGCAAGGGAAAGGTCGCCATCGTGGATATTGATTATCATCACGGAAACGGCACGCAGGAATTCTTTGAGGAAAAAAAATCCGTTTTCACAGCGTCCGTGCATTGTGATCCCAGTGGTGAATATCCTTATTTCTGGGGTATGCCGAAGAGAAAGGTAAAGGCCAGGCCGTCGGGAGCAATCACAACGAACCGCTTCCCAAGGGCAGCGATGCGGCTCAGTATGTCAGGGCCCTGGGGCGTATTATCCGCAATATCAGGGATTTCAACCCCGCCTATCTGGTCATTTCAGCAGGTTTTGACACGCACAAGGATGATCCCATCGGCGGTTTCAGGCTGGAGACGGAGGATTACGGTGAGATCGGAGCGCAGTTTGCCTCGCTCGGTGTCCCCGTTCTGGTATGTCAGGAAGGCGGGTATAACCTTAACGTGCTCGGTCAGTGCGTAAAAAATTTTCTTGGCGGTTTGACCGGATCGATATAAAAACGCATTCTGGACAGATCAGCCGTGCGTTATCAGTGACCGAAAGGATCCTGCAGCAGGGAGAAAACGCTCTCCAGGCTCCCGCCGTATGCGATCAGCCCGTCGGGGTGGCCTCCCATGACGATGACCCCCTGCTTTTTGCCGGACCCTGAGATGGTCTCCGCGATCGAGAATGCCATTGCCGGGGTGCCGAATGCGGCATCTTCCGGTGTTGACGGCAAAACGTTCCGAAGCGCCTTCCAGCGTTTCCGGCTGTGGATATGAACCACGGCGCGGATCTCTGGATCGCTGCGGTAGCAGGCGGCATGCGTGAGGGATTCCGAGGAGGCCATGGTCAGCCCCCGGCAGACCACAAAATGCTGTTCGATATCCGCTTTTTCCACGACCGCAAGATGTCCGGCGCCTAACTCCGGAAGATGTCCCGTCGCCGAACCGGTGATCAGAAATCGTTCACTCTTGTTGATACGCAGGGAAACATTCCCGAACCCTGTTCCGTCCGGATGCGCCCCGATCCAGCCGCATTGCCGCAGCTGCGTACGAACGGTGTTGATCCTCACCAACAGTTCCGGATCCACAGGGGCCGCTTCCTTTATCCACTCGGAACGGAATTTAACATAGTCTGCTTTTGGCATGCAGGTCCCTTTTCCCGGAAGCGGCTTTGTCATGATCGTTTTCCTGTTTTTTGGAACAGTCGCAGGATCTCTGCCTCTTCAGCCCGGCAGATCCCGTACTCGGTGATCAGGCCGGTCACCAGCCGGGCGGGGGTGACGTCGAAGCTGTAATTGGCCACAGGGCTGCCTTTCGCGAGAAGCCGGATGCGGCCGCCTTCTCCCTCCGCGAAGATCACCTCGTCCCCGCCCCGCTCCTCAATCGGGATCTCCACCGCTCCGTCGCACAGGCCGGTATCGATGCTTGAGACCGGAAGGGCCGCGTAGAAGGGAACATGATTGTCGTATGCCGCCAGCGCCTTGAGGTAGGTCCCGATCTTGTTGCAGACGTCACCGCACCGTGTGGTGCGGTCACTGCCCACCAGCACGATGTCCACCATGCCGTGTTGCATCAGATGCCCTCCGGCGTTGTCTGTGATCACGGTATGCGGAACGCCTTCCTCTTTCAGCTCAAAGGCGGTCAGCCGGCTTCCCTGCAGCCGGGGCCGGGTCTCGTCCACCCAGACGTGCACTGGGATCCCTTCACGGTGTGCCTTATAGACGGGTGCTGTCGCCGTTCCCCAGTCCACACAGGCCAGCCACCCCGCGTTGCAATGCGTCAGGATGTTCACCGGTGCTCCCTTCTTTTTCTCCGCGATCTCTTTGATCAGCGGAAATCCGTGCTTTCCGATCGCCCGGCAGGCGCCGATCTCCGAACGTTTCAGGTTCTCCGCGAAAATCAACGCCGTTTCCCGGGCATCGGCAAGGGTTCCCGTGTTTTCCAGGAAGGTTTCCATTTTTTTTACGGCACAGTGAAGATTGACCGCGGTGGGTCTGGCTTTTTCCATCCTTTTACAAAGCGATCTGACGGTTTCTTTCAGATCGGCGGCAGAGTCTGTTTCCTCCAGTCCCAGCCAGATCCCGCAGGCGGCGGCAACCCCGATCAGGGGCGCGCCGCGGACCCGCATATCGCGGATGGATGAGAACACCTCATTGAAAGAACGCAGCGTGCGGAAACGAAACGCAAAGGGAAGACCGGTCTGATCGATGATCGAAACGGCGGGTGTACCCGATGTTTCGATGCGGATCGTTTCGTAATGTTCACCCTGAATACGCATATGGGAAATGTAGGAATTATTATGAGAACAGGACAGAAAAAAATCATGCCGCAGGGTGCGTTTTTATTCTCCTTGAATGAGGAAAGCGCACCTGCATGCCTGGAAGCGGATGTTCGATGATTTCCTGAAGACACGGGATGCGCGGCCTTCACCCTTCAGTGAGACGGATTATGACCGCTATGTGGACGGAACAGAGAGCTTTCTGAGATCGCGGGGCATTTCCCTGCCTTACGGAAATCCTTCGGATCCGCCTGAAAAGGAAAGCAAAAAGGGGACAAAGAGCAATAAGGTCAAATATGTTCTCATTGTTACCCTTTCGATACGGTGTTTCTTTCACCCCATGTTGTTTGTCGTTTATATTGAATGGACACCCGCGGTCTTCAGTGCTTTTTCAGGAACAGCGTTTTGAAAACGATCTCCGCATCCAGGACGAAGGAAAAATTGCTCATATAATAGTGAATGAAACGTTCGTGTTCCTCCGGAACGGGAAGTGAAGGCTTTTCACTGCGCATGATGTTGGTGACCCCCGGCTTGTAATAACGCCGGCTGCCTTCGGGGATGTTCTTCAGGTCCCCCACAAAGGTCATGTTTCCGCGGAGTACCGAAAAGAGCATGGGATACCAGTAAAAAGGAGGTTCTTTTCCGGCAGGGGTTTTCCAGAGATGTCCGTCCGGAACATCTTCGGAAAACCGGACGGGCCGTGAACGGGTGAGGATCCGGGTCAGGAAGGCGGGAAGAAAAAAGAGCAGCAGAGAAAACGCCGAGACAACGATATCCACGGACCTTTTGGCCAGGCGCCAGCCCGGCTTCAGGATGGTGTATTCCATCTCCACCACCGGGATATCGTCGAGATTCTCGATCACGGTCTTTCCGAAAATAATGTTCTCCTTTTCGGGGATGATCTTGATGCTGACCGGGAAATGCGCGAGTTCCGCGACGATACTGATGATCTCGCCGAGGGTTAAGACGTCCGAGCTGAAGATCACATTGTCAATGCCCCGGGTCGTTACGAGCTGCGAAAGATCTCGGATACTGCCGATGGTCTTGGGATGCTGAAGATCCTTGTCCGCGAAACCGACGAAAAGATACCCAAGTTCAGGATGCAGGCCGAGGGTGGCGGCAATACGCTGACCTTCCGTGCCGGCGCCCACGACCAGCGTTCTTCGGGCGCTCTCCGCACCCTGACGGAAATGCCGGGAGCGGATGCGCGAGGCGATGATCCGCCAAAGGGGAAGCAGGACAAAGGCCAGAAGAAAAGAGATCAAAAAGACAAAACGGGATTGTGCGCGCCGCAAAAAGAAGAATGTGATAAAGCCGTTGACGACAAAACCGGGGACAAGATTGGCGGCCGCCCGCACAAAATCATAATGTTTTGCGCGGCGGTAGGATCCGCCAAGTGCAAGGAAAAGGATATATACCAGGGAATAACCGGACAGGACGGGAAGAAAGTGATCAAATTCCTGAAAAAAAGCGTCGTCGGCAAAGCGGATGAACATCGCAGCGAGCATGGATATACCGATCAGCAAGATATCCAGCAGGGGAACGCGAATTCGGGAAAACGCTTTCCCAAGAAAACGGAACAGCAGATGACAAACAATGCCAAAACGGAAAAACAGCGTGGACACCAGTGAATATGCGGGGGAAAAATGTTTGCGCACAAAAATATCCATGGCCTTGTAGAATGCCATCAGGCTGTCGAAGGGAGCGGATCTCGAGCTTTCACCCTTATAGTGGATAATGGTCGTGGCGGGGATATAATACACGCTTTTTCCGGCGAGCTGCACACGGCGGCAGAGATCAAGGTCTTCACCGTACATAAAGAAATCTTCATCGAATCCACCCTGCTCCCGGACGAGGTCGCCGCGGCAGAACATGAAGGAACCGCTGACGGCATCCACGGGATAGCTTTCATCGGGATCCCGGTAGGTGAGATTGTATTTTCCGAAAACGCTGCTTTTGGGGAAAAGCCGGTTCAGGCCCAGGAGCTTGGGCAATGCCACGCTCGGCGAGGGAAAGCTTCTGCGGCAGGCCGGCTGCAGAGAGCCGTCCGAATTCAGGATCTTGGGACCGCAGATACCGATGCGCGCATCGTGGTCCATATGTTCCATCAGGACACGCAGGGTGTTCTCCTCGATCAGGGTGTCCGGATTGAGAAAAAGCACATATTTTCCCCGCGATTTTTTCAGGGCCTGGTTGTTCGCTTTGCCGAAACCCAGGTTTTCGCGGTTGCCGGTAAAATGGATGTCCGGGAATTCCCGGCGTATCATTTCGGAGGTACCGTCAATGGAATGATTGTCGACGACAAAGATCTCGGTGTTCAGGCCTTCGGAAGCTTTTTGTACCGTATGGATGCAATGCTGTAAAAAAGTCTTTACATTGTAGCTGACAATAATGACGGAAATATCAATATCACGCATCGTCGGGAGACTTGCTTTTTATTTTACCCATGCAGTTCAGGAAGACCAGTCGCCACACCATCCAGACGGCTTCGTAGACGATATTTTTGGACATCTTGGACTGCCCGACGGTACGGTCGATAAAAACAATGGAATGTTCATGACAGCGGAAACCGGCTTTCCACGCCCGGTAATTCATTTCGATCTGGAAAGAGTAGCCGCGTGATTTCACGGCGTCAAGGTCAATGGAAGCGAGAACGCGACGGTTCCAGCACTTGAACCCGGCCGTCCCGTCCTTGATGGGCATCCCGGTCACCACGTGGGTGTAGACGTTCGCCCCCTTGCTGAGCACGAGGCGGCGCAGCGGCCAGTTCACGACATTGATGCCGGACACATACCGCGAACCGATCACCCAGTCATAGGTTTCCGCCTCTTCAAAAAGCGGTACCAGGTCTTTGGGATTGTGCGAGAAATCCGCGTCCATCTGAGCGATCTGATCGTATCCGTGTTCGAGGCCGTATGTAAAGCCCAGGATGTAGGCGGTACCGAGTCCCAGTTTCCCCTCACGCTCGACAAGCAGAAGATTGGGCATTTCTTCCTGGAAGGATTTCAGGATCCTTCCGGTTCCGTCAGGGGAATTGTCATCGATGAAAAGGATATCGAGGTTCTCGATATCGAGGGAACGGAGCTTGCTGACAAGCTTGCTGATATTCGCTTTTTCGTTGTATGTGGGGATAATGACCAGTCTTCTCATTTTGCTGCCTTTTTCGTCTTTTCATTGAGCCCGAACGGATAAATAACGGTGCGGATCGTCTGTCCCATGCGCAGAGTGTTGATACCGTCATTGATATGATCGAGATCAAAACGGTGCGTGATCATGTTCTTCAGGGAAAGTTTTCCGTCCTCAAGCAGGTGTATCACCTCGGAGATCTTTCTCCGGGGGCGCCCGAAGCGCCGATCAGTGAGATCTCATTCTCGATAATACGGCCGACCAGGAACGGCAGGGCATTATCCGTATATCCGCAAAGCACCAGTCTTCCGCCCTTTTTAAGACTGTTGTTGGCCTGCAGGAGCGTCCGGGGCGCACCGATGGTCTCGATAATGATATCGGCCTTTCCCCCGACCATCTCGATCACGGCCTCTTCGCAGACCTCAACTTTATTGGAATTCAACACGGCGTTCGCTCCCAGCCTTTGTGCCTCTTTCAGCTTCCAGTCGAAGATATCCACCATGAAGACCTTCGCCTCGCGAAGCTTTGCCATCTGCAGGATGCTGAGGCCGAAGCCCCCGCTGCCGAAAATAACGACATTTTCCCCCGCACGGATATTGACACGGTCAAAGGCGACATGATAAGCGCCCACCAGAAGGTTTGAAATGAGGCTTCCTTCTTCAAAACGATATTCATAGGGGAGCCGGTAAGGATGGGTGTCCGGCACCACGATATATTCCGCAAAGCCGCCGTTGGAATCGATACCGATGTGGGTGATGTTCTCACAATAGGTCTCATTCCAGGATTTACAGGCGAGGCACTTTCCACAGGTAATGGTTGCCGGGATGATGACGGGATCACCCGTCTTGAATTTTTTTACGTCTTTTCCGGTTTCTTCCACGACCCCGGCGATCTCATGGCCGAGAATGATGGGAGGCTTCATATTCGGGGCCATCCCCTGATCGATGAACTGCATGTCGGAATGGCAGATCGAACAGGTCTGTATGGCGACTTTAAGCTCATGAGAATGGATTTCGGGATCGGGGACTTTCTCAATCGTAAGAGGCTCAAAGGAATGATGAAAAACGGCAGCGCGCATAAGTTCCTTTCATTGGATCTGAAGATAAATATAATTGTTTTTTACAGCGATAACAAAGAGAATGCGACAGAAAACGCCTGTAATAATAAATTTGTTTCAGGGAGTCATAAAATTCTTTATATTGTCATGAATTCATAAAGTATATGATTTTTCGTGAACGGGTGGGCGTATGTTCTCAGGAATATGCGCGGAAGCCGGAAAAGAGACGTCCGATGAAGAAGAAAGTCCTTATAGCGGAAGATGATCAGATAAGCTGCGAATACCTGCTTGAGATCCTGAAGCCGGAAGGTTTTGAAATTATTACGGCCCGCAACGGCAGGGAAGCGATCAAACAATGCGAGGAACATCCCGGCATTGCCGCGGTGCTTATGGATATCAAGATGCCGGAAATGGACGGGGAAAAGGCTGTCAGTGAAATCAAAAAGCTGAATCCGAAAATCCCGGTTATCGCACAGACCGCCTATGCCCTGGATGAAGAAAGGGCCACCATCCTCAATGCCGGTTTTGACGATTACCTTGCCAAGCCCATCAGGAAAGAAGATCTCCTGGACACCATCAGGAAGCACACCGGCGGCTGAGCGAGAACTCTGGTGAAGAAACATGACCTCTGTTAACCGTCCTTTTTCAGCTCATTTTCCGCTGGTTACCCTTGTCCCAAAAGCGGAAAGCATGAACGGACCGGCATGCAAGCCGGGAAACGACATCACAGATACCATGTTTTGAATCCTGCCGGCGGAGTGGATGTTTTGCGGCCTGTCCTTCTTTCAGAAATTCCGGTGAAGCTTTGGAGGCGTGAGAAGGCGGGAACAAAACAACACGGCCGTGTTTAGATATTGACGGAAAAGAAAAAACATGCTAAAATTCGAAAACATTGCGGTGAAGGTCATAAACTGTACACTCCTTGCCGTATTGCTGATGAACGGAGTGATGATGGCAGCAAAAACATATCCCATGGAGCCCCTGAGCCCCGAAGAAAAAGAAGTGATTATTGATAAAGGTACAGAAATGCCTTTCAGCGGTGATCTGTTGCATGAAATACGTGAAGGGACCTATGTTTGCCGCCAGTGCGGAGTGCAGCTGTTCCGTTCGGACGATAAATTCGACTGCGGCGGCGGATGGCCCAGCTTTGACGATGCTATCGAAGGGCGCGTCCTGCGCGTTCCCGATGCCGACGGAAAACGCACGGAGATCCTATGCGCCAATTGCAAAGGGCACCTGGGGCACGTTTTTCTTAACGAGGGGTTCACCGACAAGAACACACGTTATTGCGTGAACTCGATATCTCTGGATTTCACCCCGGCATCGGAAAGGTCCGCTGAAACGGCGGTCTTTGCAGGCGGCTGCTTCTGGGGCGTGGAACATTACATGCAGCAGATCGACGGCGTGAGGGAGGTCGTTTCCGGGTATACCGGCGGAAAAAAAACTGATCCTGATTACGGGGAGGTGTGCCGCGGGAACACGGGGCACTATGAAGCCGTGCAGGTCACCTGATGATCCGGCTGAAGTGGATTATGAGACCGTTGCAAGGAAATTTTTTGAGATCCATGATCCCACCCAGCGCAACGGACAGGGGCCGGATATCGGGAAACAGTACCGTTCCGCCGTTTTTTACCGGAATGCGGAACAAAAAGAAATTACGGAAAAGCTTATCGGTATCCTTAAAGACAAAGGATATAAAGTCGCCACAAAAGTGTTGCCGGCGGACACTTTCTACGAGGCGGAAGCCTACCACCAGGATTATTATGAACGGAAAGGCTCCCTGCCCTGATTGCCACGGATATGTAAAACGTTTTTAGGAAGGGGATATAAGTTAAAGCATCCGGTTCCGCATGTCTGAAAGGCGCAGGCGCTCCGGATAAGAAAGAGGACCGCAAAGGACGGAAGCTTTCTGTTTTTATTTTCTTCATTTTTTCCTTAGATTTGTCCCGATGAAAAAGGCGCATACATGAAAAAGACCCTCGTTTTCCTTTCACTGATCCTGCTCTTGTCCGGAGTGCGGCCGCTGCATGCGGAAGCTCCGGCACTTCGGTCCTTATCAGCGGCACCATGCATGAAGCGGAACTTGCCTTGAGGGCAAGGTGAATATGTTCAACGATGCCGGCAAAAAAGTATTGCTGCGAGGGGACGATGCGCTTTCCGTAAAGATCGAAGAGGACATGCTGATCCTGGCGGACCGGCGCGACGGCGGCAAGGTGCTTTTGCGCGGAGCCTCCCTCCGTCTGGAAAATACCGCTCCGGACGGGAATATTGAAATAAAGCAAGTCCCTTTTGGCAACGGATGGTGGTGGTCCGGAGAAAAGGACCGCCGGTACCAGGGGAATCTGGAATTCTATATAAACCGAAACAACCATCTTGACGTTATCAATGTCCTCAATATTGAAAAGTATCTTTACGGCGTGGTCCCGGCGGAGATCGGCACGGACGCACCCCTGGAAGCGCTGAAAGCCCAGGCGGTCTGTGCCCGTTCCGAAGCACCTGACCGGGCTTGCGACCGGGAAATACGCCGGGGCGCATCATGACCTTAGCTCTGATGTGATGAGTCAGGTCTATCACGGTATCGGCGAGGCGAACCCCGCTGTCCGGGAGGCCGTTGACAAAACCCGGGGAGAGGTCCTTACCTATGCAGATACCGTTATCAGCGCCTACTATTCATCAAATTGCGGGGGACATACCGAAGATATAGAGAATGTCTGGCCGGAGCGTTCAGGGCACCGCCCTTACCTGAGCGGACATCCGGATACGGAAAAGGCGCCTGATATGGATCTCCGGCAGGCGGAAAATGTCCGCAGATGGATAGAAAGAGCGCCGGATACCTGGTGCCGGACCAACGGGGAAACCCCCGAGTGGGCGGCAGATAATTTCAGATGGAAACGCAGTGTGGATGCAGGAGAGCTCAGCGAAGCCGTCGCGAAAAAACACACCGATATCGGAAGGGTATATGATATCGTACCGCTTGAAAGAGGAAAATCCGGACGCATCTATGATATCCTTTTCATCGGTGACAGCGGCCATTGCCGGATCCGGGGAGAGTTGAGTTTGCGGCGTCTCTGGGATAATCCGCTAAAAAGCTCCTGTTTTGTTATCGACAAGATCGGTCCCACCGGCCGTCCCGCAAGCTTTATCTTAAGCGGCGCCGGCTGGGGGCACGGGGTGGGCATGTGCCAGTCGGGAGCCATCGCAATGGCGGCAGCGGGAAAAAACTACCGGGATATCCTGACCCATTATTTCCGGGGGACACAAATTCAGCAAAAATATAAATAGATAAAGAGATTGTGACGTTCTTACATCCATTATTACTGTTTTTTGCGGCGCTGGTCAGCGTACCCTTTATCATTCATTTAATGGGTGAGAGAAAGTACCGGCCTTTTGCTTTCAGTTCATTAAAATTCCTCAGGGAGATCGAAAGAGAATCCCTGCAAAACTGAAATTGCGGCAATGGCTGATCCTGATCTCACGTGCACTCGCCGTCACCGCGCTGGTGCTGGCACTTGCCGGGCCCTTTCTTCCCGGGAAAAGCGGAGCCCTCGAACCGGGTATTATTCTCATTGATAAGAGCTTCAGCACACAGCAGGACGAGGCATTTTCGGCAATGGAAGCTGACCTTCGTCAGGCATTCCCCCGCTGGCGTGTAATGGAATACCACGAAGGCAGTTCCTCCGACACCCTGCGGGAAGCCGTGAAAACTCATATAGAGGATTATCGCCTTTCGGCTCCTCATATGATCGTGCTCAGCGATTTCCAGGACAACGCCATGACCCGGAATATCATTGCCCTGATTCACGGTCTTTCCATACGGCCCGTATACGTGCCGCTTTACAAAAAGGAACCCAATACCGCGATAACGCAGTTGCAGCTGTTTCAGGATCCCTCCGTGGATGCCGGTGTGCATACCCTGGATATTCAGATCTCCGCTTTCCCTGAAGACAGGGAGATATTTCCGCTTCAGGTGAGGGCGAACGGCCGGGATATCGGCAGGGCGGAAGTTTCGGAAGGCGGACATGCCGTTTTCCGTTTTGAACCGGAAGAAGGAAGGGAATATGTCCGTTGCGCCGTGGAATGTGCGCCCGACCATTATCCTGAGGACAACGTCCGCTACCTGGTGGCAAGAAGCTTCCGCCGCATCCGCCTGCTATGTGTCGCCGGGGAAGCACATAAAGGATATCATATCAATGCTTTCAGGGCGATGGACCGCATCCGGCCTGAGATCATAAAGGCGGAGGACCTGCCTTCCGTCAACCTGCGCGATTTTGACGCGGTCTGGATCTCCGGTCTTTTCAGGATCCCGGAACGGCAGCGGCAGGCATTGCTGCAATATGCCGGGGAGCGCCCCTCTCTTTCCTCCGCCGGCCGGGAAATGCCGGACAGTTCCGTCTGGCATGACATTCACGGCACGCTTCTGCCCGAAGACAAAAGCCCGGCATTTGTGAATATTTCATCGATGGACCCATCCCTTCGGCCGGAAGCGGCGGACCTGAAGAGTTTCCGCATCCGGCGGTATTACCGCAGCACGGCGAAAGATCTTGATCCCCTGTGGACACTGAGCAACGGCGATCCCCTGTTGGCAAGAAAAGGTGAGAATCTTTATGTGTGGTTTTCGCCATTTTTGTTCGACTGGAACGAAACAGGCCTTTCGCCGTACTTTACCGCTGCACTGGACCGCCTGATGCAGGTCGCCTTGCAGAGCGGTGAAGCCGGGTATCACACCGGTGATGCGTTTTCCTTCGGTGCGTCGCTCTTTGAGGTCATTACGCCGGCCGGAGCAAAGCACCGCGTTCAGAAAAGCTTCGAAGCGACAGCAACCCCCGGGTTCTATACGATCCTCGGCGACTGATCCGAACATGGAAGTAGCGGTGAACATCCCGGCATCCGAGTGCGAACAAAAAAGGATTACCACCGACGCCGCATATACGTATCCGGCGGAGGAATACGGGATCGGGGAACTTCGCCGGACGGTCAAGGGCAGGAATCTTCAGACGATGTTTTTCCTGCTGGCGGCGGCGTTCATTATCCTTGAAATGCTGTTTTTACGGAAAGGAGAGAAAACCACATCATGACCTATAAGGTAAAGCAAGAACCGGAACGTGCCATATTGTGCGCCGTATCCCTGCCGGGAAAGACAGAGGAAACCGAGCACTCTGTAGAAGAGCTGGAACAGCTCGCCAAGACGGCGGGTTCGGTGGTCGTGGATACGATGATACAGTCACGTGAAAAATTCCATCCCGTGCATTATTTCGGAACGGGAAAGCTCAGGACCCTGCATGCGCTTGCCGGGAAAAGCAAGCGGACGTCCTTCTTTTTGATGATGAACTGAGCCCCTCCCAGCAGAAGAATATACAAAAAGAGATCCCGGAAATGAAGATCCTCGACCGCAGTGCGCTTATCCTGGATATTTTCACCATTCACGCAAAAACCCGGGAAGCCAAAACACAGGTAAAACTCGCGGAAGCCGAATATCTTCTGCCGCGGCTTACCCGGCAGTGGACGCACCTTGAACGGCAGGCCGGCGGCATCGGAACACGGCGGGGGCCCGGTGAGACCCAAATCGAGCTGGACCGCCGCCAGTGCAGGAAGCGTATAAAAAGCCTGAAGGGCGAGCTCGAAAAGATCGCCGTACAGCTTGAGACGAAGAGGAAATCACGCTCAAAGCGCTTTAACGTCGCTTTGGTGGGATATACGAATGCCGGGAAATCCACTCTGATGAATTATCTTTCCGGATCCGGCGTCGAAGTGGAGGACCAGCTGTTCAAGACCCTGGATACCACGGTGCGCCGGGTAACAGCTGGACAAAACGCATACCATATATCTGAGCGACACAGTGGGTTTTATCCGCAAACTGCCGCATCAGCTTGTCGCTTCTTTCCGGAGCACGTTGAAAGAGGCAGAGACCGCGGACCTTCTGCTGAAGGTCATCGATGTTTCCGACGCAAATTTCCGGGAGCATATCCGCACGATCGATACGGTGCTGAAAGATTTCGACATCCCGGAAAAACGCTTTATCACGATCTTCAACAAGACCGACCTGCTCAGCAGCGACGAGAACATCCGCCACATCAAACAACATTTTCCGGGGGCAATCTGCATCTCCGCCACAAGGGGCATCGGTATCGACAGGGTTGTCCGGGCGATCAGGGAGCGTATCGAGGACAGCTCCTATGTGCATGACCTTTACGTTGATCCGGAGAACGGCAAACTCGTTGCGGACCTCCATCGTTTCGGGGAAGTGCTGGACAGCCGTTTTGTTGAAAACAAAATACTGTTCAGGGTCTTCCTTGATAAACCTGTTTACCATGAACTGAAAAAGAAATACAGGATTTGATCCTCTGCAAACCGTTATCATAACATAAGGGGAAAAACATGAAAAGACTTGCCGTGTGGTTTCTGCTTATATTCTGCATAAGCGGATCCTTCGCAAAAGAAAACACGATCCTGCTTGTCCGCTGTGACGATATCGGTATGTGTCATGCCGTCAACGTAGCAGCGCAGGAACTTGCAGAAACGGGGATACTCCTGAATTATTCCATAATGTTCGTTTGTCCCTGGTATCAGGAGGCGGTGGATATACTGAAAGATTATGACAATGTGTGTTTCGGCATTCATCTGGCCGTGAACAGTGAATGGGAGAATTACCGCTGGGGACCCTGTGCGGTCAATACGGCCGTCTCATCCCTGACGGATGAAGACGGATATTTTTATCCGCGGATGGACATGGCTTATGCGGCGGATCCTTCTCTGGAGGAAATTGAAGCGGAACTCCGTGCCCAGTATAGAACGGGCCTTGCGCAGCGGTCTGGAAATCCGTTACTGCGATACGCATATGTCAACGCTGGATGCCCGTGACGATATCCACCGGGTGGTGACGCGTCTGGCAAAAGAGTATGGTCTCATTTTTTCGGAATTCGTTTCGGACCGGCGCATGACGGGAATGTATTCCCAGGACCCTCCGGAAAAACGCGGCGCGTTGTTGCGGCAGCTTGAGAACATCGATGCGGACGTGGTCAACCTGCTGGTCTGCCACCTCGGAAAACGGGACCGGAGATGGATGCGCTGATCGATATGAACCCGAGCGGACCTAGAATATGAGCCTGCACCGGGAAACGGAACTGAAGGTGCTCTCCTCGCAGGGCTTCCGGGAAAAAATTGCAGAGGAGAACATTAAGCTGAGTACCTACGGTATTGAATATGAGAACAAGCAAAGGAAAGGGGAATGACCGTGTCCTTTATTGAACTGATCGGATATATGGGTTCCGTACTTGTCGCCGTTTCCCTGATGATGAAGAATATCCGCCAGCTGCGCTGGTGGAATTTTGTCGGCGCGGGTATTTTTGCCCTCTACGGCGCACTGATCAGCGCCTGGCCGGTATTTGCCATGAACGCCTTTATTGCCGGGGTGGATATCTACTACCTCGTCAGGATGAACCGTAAAGAGGAATATTTTGACCTGTTAGAAGTGGACATGCACCGCTCGGACTACGTAAAACGCTTTCTTGACTTCTACCGGGAGGATCTGTATGCCTTTTTCCCCGATTTTCATATTAAACCCGGCAGGGAACACCGGGCATGCTTTGCCCTGCGCTGACGCCTGGCCGGTGAGCCTGATCGTTTTTTCACCCTTGTCGGGAAAGGAGATGCGGGTGGAAGTAGATTACGCCATCCCCCAGTACCGCGACCGAAAACCGGAAAATACATATACACTGAAGGTATCAAACGTCTTGGACTTGACAAGGATTACCGCTTCATTTGCCAAACGGACAATGAGCAGCACCAGCGCTATTTGAAGGCGCAGGGGTTTGAAAGAACGGGAGAAGGACGGGACGCCGGTTTATGTTTATGAAAGAACATGATACATTGCAGGATGTGCGGAGGCGCACTTGACCCTGCATCAGCAAGGCCTCGGCATTAAGAAGACCAGGATTTGAAATGTTTGATAATGTCGCGGTAACGGGGGACCACAAAGTCATCGACAATATCTTCCCAGGAAAGATACAGCGTTTTCTGCGCTTCCTCTCCTGCCTTTTTTAGTTTTTCAGGATCTACTGATGGCCTGGCGAATCGTTTCGTCAAGGCTTTCCCGCGCACCGTCGCAGTAGTAAACCGTTCTTTCCGTCCTCTACGCCCTCGGGAGGCATTGCTCTCCCTGACATCATGACAGAAGGGGTGGCCACGGCGGCAGCTTCCCGCGTGACGACGGGAGCGTTATCATACACGGAGGGAAAGATGAAAAGATCAGCCCGCGCAAAAATTCCCTGCAGCGCTTCGCGGTCAAGGATCTTTCCCAGAAAGCGCACGCACCGCGACAGCCCGATATCCTGACCCGGCATCCACCGAATGCTCCCGCGCTTTCCCCTCGCCGACAAAGAGCATGGTAAAACACAAACACCCGCTTCCCGCAGCAATTTCAGGGCCCGGAGGATGGTCGCGAGGTCCTTCTGCCGGATAAGCTGACCGACAAAAAGGAACACCAGCCCGTCTTCCGGTATTTTTGTATGCTTTTTCGGTTCTTTGCGGCCAGCGCAGCCGGATCCCGGGAAGGCGTGAAGTCGGCGCCGTGTCGGGAACGACACCGACACTGCCTTTACAGCCGGAGGAACTCAGGGTCTCTTTCCGTGCTTTCATTGACCGCCCACACCGCATCGGCATAGTTGAAGAAATCGCACGACCAGGTGGGTGATCAGCCAGGAAATAGCATCCCGAGCGCGTCACCTCCTCGAAATCATCATAAAATTTTGAATGGAAGCTTGCCACCAGGGGAATGTTCTTCCGCCCGCGCATACTGCAGGGCAATATTTCCGGAGCTGAAGGGGCTCTGGGCATGGACGACTATCAACATCCAGGCTAGTTGAGCTTTTTCCATAATTTCGCATTGTGAGCACCCACTCCCATGCGGTAGGGTTTGCGCAGCACCATGGGAATGGAAGCATACCGCAGGACGGGAAATATCTCATCGTCCACATATTCCGGGATATTCCGGAGTAACAACATAGGATTTCCCGGATTTTTTCTCTGATCCAGTAGGCGTAATTCCGGGTCAACATCCTGCAACGCCGTCCACGACGGGCGGGAACGATTCATTGAACTGTATAACGCGTAATTCCATTCTCGCACCTTTTATTACACTGCAAATTACCGATTTCCTGCCCACCGAGATCAAGCACCTTTGTCTCCCAGCCTCAACCCTTTGCATATTTCAGGTAAGGGACCACAATGTCGTTCACGGGATTTCCGGTACCGTCGCGCAAGCTGATGGTCAGCACCTCTCCGCCCGCATTCTTCCACCGCAGCTGGATCAGGTCCTGGTTGATGACCTCGTTGTCGCGGACATACACTGTCGCCCCAAAATGGCCACTTTGGGACGGGGAGCGTCTTTTACTGACCGGAATAGCATCAAGCCGTTTGATGATTTTTTCAACGGCTTCCATAAAATGCATCTCACCGAGAAAAGCGGATTCGAGCATGTCCCCGCTTTCCCTGGTGCGGGCGGTAAATGCGATGAAGAAAATTTCCCTTTGGTGTCCGTTTCCACCACAGAAACCGTCACCGAGCCGGCATTAATACCCAGAAATTCGTTTGCGCATACAGCATATCAGCCTTTCATGGTCAGGTAAATTCCAGCAAATTGACGTTTCCACTGGAGGACTCCGAACAGCCCCATCACGTTGTACGTTTTCCGCGCTTCGGTGAAGGCATTAACAGTGAACGCTTTCACGATCCGGGCGGATATATCTGATCGCCGAAGTTGGTAAAAGCCTGCTTCAGACGGGAAAGCATATGAAAAGCCGTGTTCTTGCTGACGCCAATCTCTGCAGCGAGCTTGCGGACGGAGAGGGGTTCCCGGTTCTCCCGGCACAGGACAGCACGCTGCCCGGAAACCACTTCTGCAGGGGGATGTGCGTATTGTGGAAAATGGTATTGACCGTTGCGGAAGAACAGTTGCAAGAATTGCAATGGGAGCGCGGTTCATGTTTGAAGCGGGATACCCCGTTTCGATCCGCAATAGGGGCAAACGGGAGTTTTTCCCGAGCGGAGCTGTTCGATAAAGGTCATGCTTTCACCGCGCTCCGGGGAAAGCGGGTTCGGATCTTCGCGATCGAACATGATGTTCCACGCCGGCAATATACGGGATTTCCCGAAAGTAAGCCAGAGAATTTCTACCATAAAATGGGACAGTATCGGGCGAAGAACGGAAAACCATCCAGAAAAACAAAGCGGAATTTGCTTCGCAGGCGAGCAGACGCATTTCGTCGGAAGAAGCAGGTGCCGGGGGAATTTAGTTTAGCAAGCTGTCGCCTCAGGTACCGGTTCTCCGCTAACTCTAATGCGAACTGTTCAAAACCTTCGCACAAACAGGAGACAGCATGAAGGAACTTTCGAAAATCTATGATCCGAAGAATGTAGAAGATAAATGGTTCGATCACTGGCTTGAAAAAAAATATTTCCATTCGGAACCGCAACGGGAAAAAAAAGCCTTTACCGTAATGATCCCCCCGCCGAATATCACCGGTATGCTCACCATGGGACATACACGGAATAACACCCTGCAGGACATTCCTGGAGCGCAAAGCCCGCATGGAAGGTTATGAGACCATGTGGCTTCCGGGCACCCATCATGCCGGTATTGCCACCCAGGCCCGGGTGGAAAAGTTCATCCGGGAACAGGATGGGAAAACCCGCCACGACTACGGCCGCGGAAAGCCTTTATCGACCGAACATCTGGAAATGGAAGGGGCAGTACCGCGGGATCACTTATTCAGGCAGCTTCAGAAACTCGGGGTTTCCTGCGACTGGGACCGCGAACGTTTTACGCTGGACGAAGGACTGTCGAAAGCGGTGCGTGAGGTTTTCGTCCGCCTCTATGAAAAGGGACTTATTTATAAGGGCCGCCGGATCATCAACTGGTGCCCCGTTTCCCATACCGCCTTGTCGGATGAGGAAGTGATCTACCGGGAGAGCAAAGGACATCTGTGGTATTTCCGTTATCCGGTCAGTGGGCTGAAGGATTCGTCATCTTCGTGATCGCGACCACCCGCCCGGAGACCATGCTGGGTGATACGGCTGTTGCGGTCAATCCGCGGGACAGGCGGTACCGCGACCTTCTAGGAAAGACGGCGCCGTCTGCCGCATCCTGACGCGGCGAGATTCGCGTCATCGCCGACGATTATGTGGACTGGAGTTCGGCACCGGAGCGGTCAAGATCACCCCGGCACACGATCCGAATGATTACGAACATGGGCCTGCGTCTGACGGACTGGAATTCCTGAACGTGATGAATGAGGATGCCAGCATGAATGATATGGTGCCGGAGCGTTTTGCGGGCATGGACCGCTATGGTTGCAGGAAAGCGGTGGTAAGGGAATTTGAAGAAAAGGGTCTTCTGGAAAAGGTCGAGGATTACACGCACAGCGTGGGCTACAGTGAACGCGCGATGTGCCGATCGAGCCCCGGCTTTCGGAGCAGTGGTTCGTGAAAATGAAGCCGCTGGCGGAACCTGCCCTGAAGGCGGTAAATAACGGCGATATCCGGTTCCACCCTCTATCGCTGGGTGAGACCTACAATCACTGGCTGGAGAACATCCGGGACTGGTGTATCAGCCGCCAGCTGTGGTGGGGACACCGCATTCCTGTCTTCAGCTGTGCGGACTGCGGCTGGGAGTCGGCACTTCGCGAAGATCCGGACCGCTGCCCCGTCTGCGGCAGTGCGAAGGTCCGGCAGGACGAAGATGTGTTGGACACCTGGTTCAGTTCCTGGCTCTGGCCTTTTTCCACACTCGGCTGGCCGGAGGATACGCCCGACCTTGAGTACTATTACCCTACCGATGACCTGGTGACCGCTCCGGACATCATCTTTTTCTGGGTGGCGAGAATGATCATGGCCGGGCTGGAATTCATGGACGATATTCCCTTTAAGAACGTGTATTTTACCGGCTTGATCCGCGACATGCAGGGACGCAAAATGAGCAAAGCCCGGGCGTCTCACCGGATCCCCTGCAGATCACTGAGGATTACGGTGCGGACGCTCTCCGTTTCGGAATGATGCTGATCGCCCCCAAGGGTCACGATATCCTCTTTGACACCTCACAGATAGAGGTGGGACGGAATTTCATGAACAAGCTTTGGAACGCCAGCCGTTTTGTGCTGATGAACCGGTGACGAAGATACCTGGAACGGAACGCCTCCCGGAAAGGATGGACCTGCCGCTTGGCGGACGTGGATCTCTCTCCGCCTGAAGGCAACGATCCGCTCGGTGGAACGGGAACCTTTCCCATTACCGTTTCAACGATGCCGCAAAAGACATTTATGATTTCACCTGGAGCAATTTTTGCGACTGGTATATTGAACTGATTAAACCGCGCCTGTACGGGGATAACGAAAAAGAGAGATCCTCCGCCCTGAGCACCGCCGTATACGTTTTGCGGAGCCTGCTCAAGCTTCTGCATCCTTATGCGCCCTTTATCACGGAAGCGATCTGGCAGTTTTTGAAAACGTCCGATGATCCGGACATCATCCTTGCTCCCTGGCCGGGAAAGGAAAAAACACCCGCAGACAAGGCCGCTGTCCGGGACATGGAACTGATTATGGGCGTCATTACGGCCATCCGCACGATACGGTCCGAGATGACCGTGCCTCCGTCGAAGAAAGCGGATGTGCTGATCGGGGGCGGAACGGAGGAATCCAGGAAAATACTGGAAGCAAGACGGGGCGACCTGATCTCCCTGGGAAAGATCGGCGCGCTGAAGATCGCAGGAAAAGTGGAGAAGCCGGCGCTTGCTTCATCCGCGGTCGGCGAACGGACTGGTAGATTTATGTTCCCCTGGAAGGGCTGATCGGGCCATCGAAAAGGAACGGGAACGCCGGAAAAGGAGATCTCCGCATACGAAGGGCGCATCAACGCCTCGCAAAGCAAACTGGAGAACCCTGCGTTGTGTACCGCGCTCCCGAAAAGATTCGTGGAGCACGAACAGAAAAAGCTGGGAAATTACCGGGAAACGCTTGCACTGTTGAAGGAAAACCACCGGAAACTTGACCGTTCTGAACGGTATGATCGGCAGTCTGCAGTTTTCTCCGGAAAGCGCGCTCAGGAAAGCGCGCTCCGGGCTTTGTGTTGCCTACAGGGGAAGCGTTTAAAGAAAGGAAGGCAGGAATCGCAAAACGACTGACGCGAGATCACCGATGAAAGGGTCCCACCGCCGATGGCCCTTCTGGGTGTGGGCGATGAGAACCTGAAAATTTTACGCAGCCAATTCAACGCGAATATCACGGCACGGGGTGAGCGCCTCATTATCGAAGGCCCCTTGAGGTTGTGGAGCACATGCAGCACATCCTCAATGAACTGATCCGATTTGATCCCCCGCGTAGAAAACAAGCTCGACTCCCCCACTGCATGGAGCGACAACCATCATATATGGAGGGCGACCATCAGGAAAAGATCTATTCAGGCCCCGGAGACTCCATTATCCTTTTTACCCATAAGGGTATCATCAAACCCCGAACTCCCGGACAGGATGCTTATTATCAGGCCAGTGTGAACAATGACATTACCTTCGTGACCGGTCCCGCCGGCACGGGGAAGACCTGATCAAGGCGCCTCGCGCGTGGCGCGCTCGGCCGCCCTGAAGAACCACGAAGTTTCCGGATCGATCCCGACCCGCCCGGCTGTGGAAGCCGGTGAAAGGCTGGGACTCCTTCCGGAAGACATGATCGAAAAGGTCGACCCCTGACCTCGCACCCCTGTACGACGCGATGCGCAGCATGCTTGCACCGGAAAAGTTCAAGGCCTACCTGGAACAGCGGGTCGTGGAGATCGCCCCGCTTGCCTACATGCGCGGGAGGACCCTGGATAACGCCTACCTTATCCTGGATGAAGCCCAGAACACCAGTGATCTGCAGATGAAGATGTTCCTTACCCGCATCGGGATCAATTCCAAAGCCATTATTACCGGAGATGTCACCCAGATCGACCTTCCCGGAAATCAGCACTCCGGACTGTGTACCGCCATCGATATTCTCCGCGGTATCGAAGGGATCGCGATCTGCGAGCTGAACACCATCGACGTGGTGCGTCACCCGCTGGTCAAGGAGATCATTAGGCGTATAGAGAAGAAGGACACCGTCGGTGAATAAAAAGGGGTTCCATTTTCCGGTGCGCAGGAGAAGAAGATGCACGCATAAGATCAATGTTTACGATCTCACCGCGCGGTTCTTCACCCACCCCGCCGCACAAAAGCTTTGAATACGTAAAAATGTGATGTAATATTCATCATACTGACGATACGGGAACTCTGCATCTGTTGAAGCATTCATTCAGGTTGACAGACAAACATTCACCGGAGCGAAACGCTTCCGGAAAAAAGAAAGGAAAGATCATGCTGAATAAAGAAGACGTACAAAAAGTCCTGAACAAAGTTCGCCCCTCTCTGCAGATGGACGGCGGGGATGTGGAACTGGTAAACGTCCGCGAAGACAACACCGTTGAAGTAAAACTCACCGGTGCCTGCAACGGCTGCCCCATGGCCACCATGACCCTCAAGCGGGGATCGAACGCGTTTTAAAAAGCGAGCTTCCGGAGGTTTCCGAGGTCGTATCCGTTTAAATGTCCGATTTTTATCATCAATTGACACCGAGACGCTGGGCAAGAGGCACGAAGACTGCTACCGCAGTGTATTTCAGGTTGACCGGGACCGCATTCTTTACAGCGGGCATTTGGTGTCTCCTGCAGAATGGAGCCCAGGTGTTCAAATCCGGCGCACGCGACTTCTACCGCACCTGTCTCACCCATTCCCTGGAAGTGGCGCAGATCGGCCGCTCCATTGTCAATTACCTGAACAAGACCCAGTTCAGATCTGCGGCCATTGACAGTGATCTCGTGGAAGGTATCTGCCTTGCCCACGATCTGGGAAATCCTCCCTACGGGCATCCGGGGGAGGCCATGCTGAATGAAATGATGCGTGATGCCGGGGGCTTTGAGGGAAACGCCCAGACGCTGAAGATCATTACCGAACAGCTGCATGAGGATCCCGAAGGCGATCAGGGTATGAAGCCCAGCAGGGCCTTTATCGACGGAATTTTAAAGTATAAGGTGCTGTGGTCAGACAGCAGCGGGGAAAACAAATTCCTCTACGATTCACAGAAAAGCTATCTTGATTTTGCCGCAACGGCGGCAGCAGGCATTACGACGGCCGGAGACTTCTCTGAATGCCAGCATCATGAACTCGGGCCGACGCACGTCGCCTATTCCCTTCATGATCTTTCGGACGGTTACCAGGCAGGCTTTGTGACCCAGAAGAGGTCGACCGCCGGGCCGCCGAAAACACCGCTGGGAGATCAGGAAGTCAGATATCTTGAGACCGTCATGGCCAAACTGGGCCATCGCGAGGATTTTGATCGTTTTCTCGCCTCCCGGACCGGGAAATTCATCGAGGGGGTCCGTCTGGTAAAACGGGACCATCCGCTGGGAACCAGGAGTAACCGGTACCGTTACCGTATTGCCGTCGACCCGGAAGTCAAGGCGGAGAAACATCGCTGTACAAGCGCCTTGCGGTTGATATCATATTCCGCTCTCCGCAGCTGGAGCAGCTTGAATTCAAAGGCCGGTATATTCTGAAGCGCCTGTTTGAAACCTGTCTTCAGGGGAATCCGGATTCCTTTCAGCTGCGTACCAGGATCCTTCCTTCCTCTCTGAGAGAAAAGATGAAACATATTGACATCAACGATTACACAGAGGTTGCCCGCATGATCTGTGATCATTTCGCGGAGCAGACCGATATTTCGCTGCCGAAAATATATAAGCGGCTTTTTGATCCGGATTACGGGACCTTTTACGACCTGGTCTAGTCCCGATAATGTGGAAGGCGTACGCTCCCGGACCGATGTGAAGCCTCCAGCTTCCCGGCCTGGTGAACACCCAACACCGTTATTCTTCCAGTCGCTTACGCGCAATATCTTACGGGACCCGGAGATCGGAGCTTTTTGACTGGTTTAGCACGCACTATGAAATATGGCGAAGTATCGGCGGGAATGCGTTCTATGTCAGCGCGAAGACGGCCATGGCGGAATTGCTGAGATCGGGTTGTACCGCGAGTTCCAATCATCTCTACCTGTTCCCGCGGAATAAGGAATCCACACTGATAGACCGGGAAAGCAGGGATCGGTGTGGCACACTGCCCCACAGGGATATCCTCAATATCTGACGACTGAATGCCGTTTCCCGGAACTTTCCTTCCTCCTTGTTCATATACGAAAAGACCAACAAAGGAGTGTGCAAATGAAAAAACTGATATCACTGTTACTGATCTTTACGGCGCTTATTCCCCTCGCGCGCGCAGGATCTGCAGTCTCTCAGCGACCGGTTTGTCAAGATCGCCAAAACGGTAAGCCCCTCCGTTGTGACGGTTACGGCTCAAAAGGTTACCAAGATAAGGAACCCTTTTGGAGACCTTGAGATCCCTTTTGATTTTTTCGGTTTTGAACTGCCGGAAAAAGAACGCGAATTCCGAAGTTCCGCCCTGGGTTCCGGAGTGATCGTGGAAGAAGGGTATGTGATCACCAACAATCATGTGATAGAAAATGCGGAAGAAATAAAGATCGTCCTGAACGATAAACGTGAATTTGAAGCGACCGTTGCGGGGATGGACTCAAAAACGGACATTGCAGTGTTAAAAATTGAAGGCAAGAAACTTTCCCCGGCAACACTCGGAGATTCCGAAGGCCTGCGTGTGGGAGAATTCGTGCTGGCCATCGGAAGCCCCTTCAGTACCCGTCTGGGAAATACGGTGACCCACGGTATCATTTCCGGGCTGGGCCGTTCCGGCATGGAGCTCAGCACCTACGAAAATTATATTCAGACCGACGCTTCCATTAATCCCGGAAACTCCGGAGGAGCGCTGGTAAACCTGAAGGGAGAGGTCATCGGTATCAATTCTGCGATTCTGAGCCGTTCCGGCGGATCGAACGGGATCGGCTTCGCCATCCCCATTAACCTTGCCGAACGGGTCATGCAGGACATCATGACCAAGGGCCGTGTCGTTCGCGCATGGCTGGGAGTGACCATTCAGGAACTGAACCAGGACCTTGCCAGATCGCTAGGCCTGGAAGAGGTGAACGGCGTGCTCATCTCCGATGTGGTGAAAGACAGCCCCGCAGACAACGCAAAACTTCAGAGCGGGGACGTGATCATCAAGGTCAATCACGAAACGGTGCGCACTCCCTCCGAACTGCAGCTGAATATTCTTCTCGTACGCCGGGTGAAAATGTCAAGCTGACCATTGTACGAAGGCAAGACCCGCATCATTTCCGTGGATCTCGAGGAACTTCCGGATGACCGGCCGGCCGATGGCCGCACGGGAAAGCGGAAATGTCGACCTGGGATTTTCGGTCCGGGAAAATTCAGAAGAGCTGGCAAGACGAGTTCCGGCTCGACAGTGACGAGGGCGTCGTGATCGTCAGCGTTGAACCCGGCTCCGAAGTACAGCGAAAAGGCGTCCGTCCCGGCGACCGCGTCATCAGCATTGAAGAAAATCATATCAAGAATATGGATGATTTTGAGAAAGCACTTGAAAATATTGAAAAGAACAGACCGTCCTTGTGCTCCTGGAGACGAGGAACGGTAACAAGCGCTTTATTACGGTACAGGTGAAATAAATAACCTCCTTAGTTTATCGTAATGGCGAAGCCGCCCGTTCCGTGACGGGCGGCTTTTTTATGTGTTAAAAAAGAGGGTAAGAAAAAGAGAGGATGCAAACGGCAGGCGGTACCGGCACAACAAGATCATTTTTGGTTTCGGCAGTCGGCATGCGGGAGCGGGCAGGAATCTTGTCTGATGTTAAGCCGGAGCTTTTTCCGTGTGAAGCGTGCACAGCCAGCTGCAGGATGATCCCGCCGGTGATCAATACCAGCCCGATGACCGTTGTGGGAAGGATCGTTTCACCGAGAACAAAACGGATGCACAAAAGTGAGAGAAAGGGGACCGCATAGATGAAATTGCTGACCAGGGCGGTGGATGTCGTTCTGCGCAGCGCGTTCAGCCAGAGCAGGAAGGTAATGCTCATTTCAAAAAGCCCCACATACCCGGCGGCGACAACGCCTCCGGCGCTCAGCGTGTCCGGATGGAAAAAGAAAAGGGCCAATATGCTGAGGATCAGGGCGCCCGTGGTAAAAGGAATCCACAAACTGATGACCGGATCAACCTTCATGCTTTTGGCCGTCAGCCAGTAGAAGGTCCAGACAAACGTGGTTGAGAAGGCCAGCAGTATTCCCGGCAGGCTGACGCCTCCCGGCATGCGTTTTCCACCAAGGACCAGAATGAGGACGCCGGAAAAGGAGACACAGAGGGCGGCCAGGCGAAGGATGTGAAATTTTTCCTGCTTCAGAAGCATGGCGAAAAGGGCCGATGATCAGCGGCCAGGTAAAATCTGACCGCCTGTGCGAACTGTGCCGGCAGCATGTCATAAGCCCTGAAAAGCACGAAATAGTAGATTACGGGATTCAGCAGTCCCGCCAGGAGAAGTTTGCGGACTTGCGTTGCGGAGAGGTGTTTCAAACGACGGTAACGGCCTCCAAAGAGCATAATCAGGCTCAGGGTCAGGCAGGAAAAAAGCACGGCAAGGAAAAGCAGTTCAAAGGGCGAAAGGAGCGAAAGCGCGATCTTGAAGGCCGAGGCGACGCTTGACCAGAGGACCAGAACGGCCCCCGCAAAGATCAGGGCAAGGGTGTTGTTCTTGGCAGTCATCACCGTTCCGGCCATATCCGTGTATCATCCGTTCCGAGCGGAGGCGACACCTGAAAATATATCAGCCTGCCGTTCCCGATCCAGAGGTCAACCCCGGACCCCGGATAGGAGCAGAGCTCAGCGGGATCATTGCCGTTCTCCCCTTCCGTTTCTGTCTCCGGCTTTCCGGGATAGAGCGTTCCCGCAATTTTCAGGACGTTTTCACGGGACATGCCGGTACGGATCTTTTCATCAAGCAGATAGCAGGGATTCGCGGTGGTGATCACAAGAAGGCGGTCGCCTTCCTTCGCGCTGAACGTAAAGGTCATATCAATATCACGGTGGTAGTAATGTTCGCAGGCGATCCCTTCGGAGCGGACACGGTCGACCGCGTCCGCTTGTCCGAGTTGCTCCTGCAGAATTTCCTGCCCGTACCCAGGGGGACTTCCTCCAGGCCGGCTCCCGATGTAACGGGGATTGTTGCTTTCATAAGATGATGCTCCCTTCCTGACTGCAATTTATGACAAATCACTTTGCAAAAGCAAGGAATTCGCTTCGGACCCCGGCGCCACCTAACCCTAATATGAAAAATTCCTGCCAGGGTATTTTTTGTTTGATTTCGATCGTAAAATGCATAATATTTAAACAAGTAATAAATACAACGGGATTTGATTACATGCTGTTATCTCAACGACTCGGATAAGATCAAAGTGAACGCTTGCGTGAAAACGGATACGGACGCAAGCTGCAGTAATAAATTATTATTTTAGAAAGGGAAAACACATGGTGAAAATGAATGCACCACGCGACAGGAGAAAATTCTTTATTCTTTTTATGCTTTTTCTGGGCATGCATTTCCTGCATGCAGAAAAGGTTTTCATTAACATTGACCCCGCCGGTTACGGCAGCTTGTCCCTGGCCGTCCGGAACGGGCTGGAGATCATTTCGGAACAAGAGAGCCTCCTGCTTGCCGCCTGCGAAGAGGGACTGGTTGACAAGTTGCATACGGAAGGAGCGGCCTTCGAGGTCATCGTCTCCTATGAACATTTTCTGAAGGACGAGCTTCCTCCCGTGGCGGGAGGCGGGGTTCCGCTGAGCCTGGTTGTTGAACGCGGAAACCAGGGAAGCGCCAACATGGGTTCTTTTCATCAGTCCGCCGCTCTTGCCGGGGATGTGCTTGGATATGTGGAGACCGGCGTGGACGGTCAGCTTCCCGGATTTACGTTCCGAAACATAAGTACCGATTCGACCTGGCATCATTTTATCGATACGGGTCTCGACGGCGATGAACCCCTCTACATTTCCGCGGGGGAGACCCGGATCTACTATGCCTTTCATTATTGGGGGGTGAGCAATTCGGCGATGCGCTACTATTGCTATGATACCGGCACGAAAATGACGACCGAGATCGAAAATTTCGGTTACGGATATGAAGGTTTCGGTGTTTCCGACAGCTGGGTCATACGGGTGAGCAGTAAGGGAGGTGGATGGAACAATCAGATGCTGGCCCACCATATCGAAACGGGTACACGCTTTGAATTGCTGGCGGATTCAACCGCCACCACGTGGGGGTATAAACACGACAATTTCGGCGCGCCGAAGACCGATGGGAATACGATCGTCTTTTCGTATACGGATTCCGATACATGGGTGACATCTCTGCAGGCGTACAGCCTGGGTGCCGATGGCGTTTACGGGACTGCGGACGATATACGCAGTACCTTTCGAACAGGAGGTGATTATAACTATTGGGAAGTGGACGGACAATATATTATCTGGGTGGAGGGCTCAGCTGATGATAATATCATGGCCTATGATATGGGAGAGGACATGCTGTACGGCACCGCGGATGACGGCGGTGTGTTCACGGTCTGTGATGCGCCGGGCCGTCAGAGAAATCCCAAAGCGGATGAAGGTATCGTCGTTTGGGAGGACTGGAGAAATGCGCCGGGGTACGGATGCAGCGGCTTCCGGGACATCTACGGTTACGATATTGCCGATGATACGGAATTCCGTTCCACACCGGCGGTCGATTCCATCATGATCCGGGATTTTCAGTAAAGGCCGGGTGATCATCAACCGGCATGACTGGGCCGCTCCCGCACAGGACGCCGATATTTTCATGTCCCGTATCCACGGACGCATTCAGGAGGAATATTTTAAGATCAATATCAGGGAAACAGGGAATCCCGTAGCCCAAAGTCTGCTGACCGGCACAGAGGAGACCGCTCCCTACGGTCTCGGCAATGTGCGCGCTGCAGGGAAAGGCCCCCTGGGGGCATTGTTCGTTCTCGGTCCGGATCTCGGTCAGAGCACGCTGATGGCCTATAGTGCCGTCACGGGAGAATGGTCGTATCAATCTATTGCTTATACGACATTTAACAAGCATTTTGCCATTTATATGGATGGAGAGAACGGAATGGTCCTGGCCAACGGAGATCAGAATTCGGGCGGCACGGAATACAGCGCCTGGGTTTTCAACGGCCGACGGCAGTTTTTCTCCGCGTGTGGACATTCCGTTACCGACCGGATTTGCGGTAGGGAATAATACGGCTTTCATATGGAAAGACGGCACGCAGCAAAGCTGGCTGCGTACCTATGATGCCGTGCGGAACACCTGGACGTACCGGAACGACAGCGGTTATTATGCCCCCTGGCAGGTGATCGGCACACATTTTTCCGACAGTCTTGCCCTGTTCATCGCCGGAGAGGGCGACACGGTATGCAACCGCGTCACGATGGAAATGTATGACCTGACAACGGGCGACTGGAAAACGGAATATTTACTTGGATCTGTAAACGCAGAGCTGAACCGTCACACCGATATGGAAAAGATCAGCATAAAGATCAATCCGCATTTTGCCGCCGTGGCCGTGGACCGGGACGCGGCATATTATGATCATATCCACATATTCCGCAGCGGCGGAGAGGACTGGGCAACGAAAGACCTGCATTATCGCCTGACGCTCGATCCCCTGCTGATGGGAGTAAACTACCTTTTGCAGGGAGCGGTGTCTGACGGCATCTGGCAGGGACATATCTATAATAATGTGACGGAGGAGTGGCTGGAAGAATCCATTGTAAATCCCCAGGGCATTGATGATCTCTTTTTCAGCGGAGAGCTGATGATGGCATGGTACAGCAATACGTATATGTACGCGTATACGAAGATCTGGGCCTACAGTCCGGCGGCCGAAGGTCTGCAGGAACTCCGCCTTGAGAACGGCGAGGACTTCATCGGTGTTCATGCCGGGGATCAGGCGGGCTATGTGATCGGTAAGACCCCGTCCTACAGCAGGAATAAAATATATACATTTAACGGGCAAAAAGGAGAATGGAGCGGGCCCCTGGAGGCGCTGAACTACGATGCCGCTTCCGCAAGGGTCTTTGCCTCGGGACATACCGGCATTTTTCTTGCGCGGGACAACACAACTCCCGGGCATTACACCGCATACGGGTATTCGGCCTTCCGTGACCGATGGGACAGTATAACTCTCCTGCGGGCAGACCCGGAGAATATTCTTAACTTCCGGTTATTGCGGCCTGCTGATCTATGATGACAATAGCTACGGACAGCGCTATTTTTACCCCTTCAATGCCATGACCGGCAAATGGAGTCGGGAAGCGCTGAACATGTATCCCGGATCGACCGGCGATATCCGCCTGGGATGAACGTATCATCCTGGTTGGAAAAAAGGCGCCACTGCCTCTCACCGGCCGGAAGTCAGCATGTATTCTCCGCGCCTGGACACCTGGACGACCGCAAGTTTTGATTTCAGCTATGAAACTCGAAGGAACGGGGACGACGCCGACATCCGCGTTTGCCTGGGACGGCGTTCAGTTCCGGATCATCTTCAATACGGAAAACATCTGGGACAGCAAACCCGGAGCACTGCAGGAACTGCATGTGACCGATGATGCTATCGCGGCAACGCTGTATCATTCGAGCTCGACCATAACATATTATTTTTATCCTCCCCGGAACGAAGTCGTTGACCGTTTTGAATTTACGCAGGACCCGCATGCAGAGATCCTGAGCTCCTGGGAGGCGGAGATCCGCTGGGCAACGAACAAGGATGCGGACAGTTACCTCGTCTGGGGCCGGGAGAGGACGATCAGACTGTGCATGCCGATACGGCCGAAGGGACCATGGTCCACCGTATCCGCATCAGCGGGCTGGACGCGGAGACGGAATATCACTACCGAATTGAATCGCGGATACCCGGGGTGGATACCCTTTACAGCACAGCCCTGAGCTTTAACACGGGAACGGATCATGCGCCGCCCGTCCTGAGTGGAGTCCCGGAAGCTTATCGCATCCACGATCATGCCGCCAGCGTCTGGTGGGAGACCAATGAACCTTCCAGTGCCGTTATCCAGTGGGGACTGAGCACAGATTATACCGACACGCTTGCCTATGAGGATACATATCTCAGCCACTCCCTGCGCATGCGGGACCTTGAAAAAGACACCACCTATCATTACCGTGTCGGGGGTTACGACCGCTATGGTAACGGTCCCTTCTTTTCGGAAGATTATACATTCCATACCCATAACGATCTGCCCCGGCCCTCCAATCTGACGGCCCTGGACAGTACGATCTGGGGCTGCGCCTATATGAGCTGGGACCCCCCGCAGCTGGATTCCTCTTTGGCAAGGGAAAGCTTCGGTCACGGCATCCCGGCGGACTGGCGGACCTATAATAAGGGAAGCGATCCGCGCGGCACTACCTGGCGCGCCGGCTATATGAGCGGCAATCCTGTGGCCTACTGCAACTACGGCAGCACCGGAGAACAGCAGGAAGAATGGCTGATCACCAACCCGGTGAATATCAGTGATGCAGCCGGCGGCGTGCTGAACTTCTGGCATACGGCCTTCTATACGGATTACGATAATGCGCCGAATCGTGTGATGATCTCCACGACCGGGACCGATACGGAAGATTTCACTACGATCTGGTCCAGTCAGGATTTGCCGGAGGGCTCCTGGAAGCTAGAACAGATCCCGCTGAATTTTTCCTCTCTGGAAGGTAAGGCGGTGTATTTCGCCTTTGTCTATGCAAGCACCTATGGCGAGACCTGGGTCCTGGACGATATTTATCTTGATTATACGGTTGACGGTTTCTATGAGGGCTTCGTTGATCCCTGGTCCGGTCACGGCTGGACATTGTCGAATCCCTCGCACATTTCCTTCCTGGATATGGGAACGAACAACTATGCCGCGTATATGTACGGCTACAATATCCTTCCCGATAACTATCATCTGATGGACTACAAGCTGATATCTCCGCAGATCATGATCACGGAGAGCCACCACCTTCTGGGATTTTGGCATCTGGGATTCTATCAGTACGATGACAGCTATCCCAATGAGGTCCGGATCATGGGGGACGGATTTAACGATGTCGTGCGAACGGTTTTTCCCGTTCCTTCCGGATGGACCTGGACGGTCGTGGACCTGAGTGCCTATATCGGCAAGATCGTTCGGGTGAACTTCAATTATAAGAGCTATGCGGGGACGGAGGTCACCGCGGCCGGCGATCATTACTGGTGGGGGGAGGAGTGGTACATCGATGATATTTACCTTTTTGAGAACACCCCCCAGGCCGTGCCGGCCGGTGCGGAAGGAATGGACGCAGGCGGGGTCGCGTCTGTCAAGAGGAATTCGAGTCCCCGGGGAAAACGTATTCCGCTTAGCAGTTTCAGCACATTTAATAAAGAGCATCCCGCGAAATCGCAGGTGGACACCGAAACGTCCCCCGGTATCGTGATGGCCGTTCCGGAAGAAAAACCGGAACAGGGGATCCGGCTGAAGGCGGTCACCGCCGCCGGTGCACCCTCGGCCTTTGCCGAAGTCCAGCCCGAACTGAAAGGCTATGCCGTCTACGGCCGTTGGCCCGGAGAGGAAGACTTCAGCTATCTGGGCTATGTGACAACGCCGGGCTTTGCGGACGGCGGGACTTACCCTGGGCTTTGAGCGGGAATATTATATTGAAGCCTACTATGATAAAGGCTACAGTCAGCCAAGCACTCCGGCGTTCATCCGCGGCGGGACACGTCTGAAGGAAAATGAATATGCCTATGATTCCGGGGTGTTCGGGTATTCCTACTGGTGGTATCCCGGAAATAGTTTTGCCAACGCATTCTATTTTCCCGACAGTCTGTTCAAACCAGCAAAAATGAAGGTACACGTGGAAAAACCGGGAAACTTCAGGATGCGCTTGTCCACTTACGACAGTAACGATGCCCTGGTCCCGCAGTTTACCAGTTCCGTCATTCATGCTTCCGAACGTGGCTGGAAGACCGTGGATGTTCCCGCAACGGTCGATGCGGCCGAGGGTTTTGCTGTGGAATTCCTGCCGCAGGATACGTTGGTGTCGATCTCTTATGAACATTACGACAGCGACGCGTCTTTTATTTATGACGGCAGTGAATGGACGCCGGCGGAGGTAACGCTCTTTATTCGTCTCTTCGGAAACGGTCACGGGCCCGGTTGCTTCGGCGGAAACAAACATTCCACGGGAATACGCGTTGGGACAGAATTATCCAAACCCCTTCAATCCCGTAACGGCATTTGATTTTGCGCTGCCGGAAGCCGGGCATACGGTCATTCGCGTGTACGATGTCCGCGGTGCGCTGGTGAACACCCTGGTCAGCGGGCACCGCGATGCGGGGCGTTACCATGTTCAATGGAACGGCCGGGATGCCGGAGGGAATCCGGCGGCTTCCGGTGTGTACCTGATCCGCATGGAGGCCGGCGATTTCCGGGAAAGCCGGAAGATGCTGCTGGTTCGTTAACCCTTTAACACCGATGTACAGCCCGGTCCGTCTTACGGCGGATCGGGCTTTTGTTTTTCCGCGGAATGTCTTATACTGTTCCGGATAAAATCATGATCAAAAGATAAAGGGGTCACCATGAAACGCCATGCAGGACTGATACTGATGTTCTTCATGATAACGGCGCCGGCCGCCGCGGACCATATTGAACTCGTAGAGAGCATCCCGGTGGAGACATCTTTAGACAATGCGGACATCCGGAATACGGCGGAGGTCTGGGTCGAAATGATCAGCGATGCGGAGCACAGCCTGGATTTTGGCCAGTTCTATCTCTCCCATAAAGAAGGGGAGGCACTGACGCCCATTCTGGATGCCGTTTACCTCGCCGCGGACCGCGGTGTAAAGGTGCGTTTTATCATCGACGGAAATATGTACAACACCTATCCGGGAACGGCGGATGCGCTGAATGAATACGAGAACATTTCTGTGCGCACTTACGATCTGGAGAACCTCAACGGCGGCGTCCTGCATGCAAAGTATTTTATTGTGGACAGGGAAACACTCTTTCTTGGTTCCCAGAATTTCGACTGGCGGGCCTTAAGGCACATCCACGAGCTGGGAATACGTATTTTGGACAGAGGTCTTGCGGACTTCTACCGGGAGATCTTTGAACTTGACTGGCGTTTGGCGGCACCGGAAGCGGACGTCCGGAAGATCGCGGCGGCGGTCGCCCATGAAAGGGACCTGAAAACATTGAACTTCGTTCAAAGGAATACGGAGAGATCACGGCAGTGCCCACCGCGAGCAACCCGGAGATCATTTTTCATCTTTCCAACTGGGACGAGACGCAGCTTCTGGACATGATCCGCTCCGCAGAGAGCAGTATCCGCATCCAACTGCTGAGCTATTCGCCCCTATCCCGGGAAGGGCTTTATGAACATCTGGATTTTGCCCTGCGGAAGGCCGCGGCACGGGGGTACACGTTCAGATGATCCTCTCGGACTGGAATTTTTACTCGCCCCGCATTGAGTATATCAAATCGCTGCATGCCATTCCGAACATAGACATAAAATTCTCGACCATTCCCGAGGCCAGCGAGGGCTATATCGGTTATGCACGTGTCGAGCATTGCAAGTTCATGGTCGTGGACGACAAAGCATTCTGGCTAGGGACCTCCAACTGGTCGAAAAGCTATTTTCACAACGGCCGTAATCTGGGCATTGTCATGCGGAATGCGCCGTTGTCAAAACGTGTGTCGGAGATCTTTCTGAAAAGCTGGGATTCGGAATACTGCCGCAGTGTGGGCCTGGGCGTGACCTACGAACGAAAAGAAACGCGCGAGTAAGGCAAGGGCTTTTTAAGGCGTATGCCATGCTCTCAGCGGGAAGGGTATCGAGATAGTCCGTCGACGCCTTTTGCAGTTCTCGTACCCTGCGGATGACCTCGTCGACCGACAAAGCGGTATCGGAGGCAAAATAACACCAATCCACTCCCATGACGCTCTCCCGTCGCTGCGGGGAGTCCCCGGGAGATAAGCCCCGCCGCAGGATGATCCAGTTGGCAAAGGCGATACGCATGGGCGACTCGGGATACACCGTTGACCCCGCCGGTGAATAGCGATGCTCCGCCAGAGCTTCTTTCCCCTTGTCCAGATAGTACAGGACACTGTGACCGTTAACGGCCCGGAACAGCAGGGTGTGCCAGCCGCTCTGATGCCGGTACAGAGTGTCCGAGGCCATATCTGCCATCCAGGGGACTTCCCGGTAGGTCTCCCAGGTATTCAGGTACAGTTTGCTCCTCGTATTTCCCGCCGTGTTCCAGATATCCCATGATAAATATTCCATATCGCATTCCGAATACAGGGTGTCGCCGGGGAAACGCAGTTCGTTGATCGTGTAGAAGGTCTGGATATTCGCATCCCGTGTCCGGCGCAGGGCGTTGTCGAAGAAGACCCGTGCAGCATAGGTTCCCTCATGAAAGCGTACCCCGCTCTCTACACGGGCGAGCACCATGCTTGCGTGCGAATTTTCTGTCACCGCCTTCAGGTACATCACCGTGTTCCCGGGGTAGCGCGGGTCTTCGGCAAAATGAACATTGTTGGCGGAGTAGCGCGTTCCCGGCGGCGGGGAGAGGATCCCTTCGGCCACCCGCCACCCGCGGGTTGCAAGAAGAGAATCGTCCGGACTTTCGTAATCAAAATCATCGAAAAATTCACCATCGGGGAACGCGAGTCCCGGTGCCGTCAGAAAGGCGAAGCACAAAATGCACAGTAATCCCTTTTTCCGCCCATGATCTGATCTATTTACCCGTAAGGACCAGGGTAAAGGTCCCCACTTTTACTTTTTCGGCGTTATTCGTTTCGATGATCCCCTTGTAGGTGTTCGGCGCCACGGCAAGTCCCCTGCAGATGAGTTCCGGCGCAAAGGGACCCCGGAGCTTGTAGACCAGGGTCATTTCCCGGGTAAGCTTGCTGATGGTCAGGGTGTTCTTCCGGGGGAAGCGGCTGTGGACGATGTTCCCGGCATATTCCCGGTCGTTATTTCGGACCTCTTTGATCTTCACCTTCAGGGGCACGGAGTTCGTCGTGAGAACGGCTTGAGGGCGCCGCCCAGTTCCACTGCACCTTCCGCCTTCTCCGGTGCCTCACGCGCTTCCGCCGTTTCCGTTCCGGGGGTATCCTCGACTTCCGCTTCATCCTTCTCCGAATCCTCCGGCAGGCTGAAATCGACTGTCGTCCGGTCCTCGCGGAGATCGATGTCCCGATAGAACATCTTCACGCCGCCGGGACCCGAATAGCGCAGGACCGCCCGGGCTTTTTCGATATCGTTGACCAGCAGGGAATACTTGGTGAAAGAAAGGTAGCAGATCCCCTCGTCGTTGAAACTCCCCTTCACATACAGCTTGCTTGTGCCGTCCGCACGCATTACCTGTATCGCCGTTTTGCAGGCAGCGTAGCTTTCCGGGGGCGCATCCAGGCGGATGCGGTACCGGTTACGGGTGTTCAGCAGGCGGACAACCTTCTTGTATTCATCGCAGACCGCCTTGAGTTGTTTTTCCCGGGCCTCTTTCTCCAGGGTTTTAAAGAGCGGCTGAAGATAGGGCAGTAAATTATGCTGCAGAAAATCCTTTTTTACGGCTTCTTTTTGTTCTTTCTTATGATTATCGTAACCGTGGGTGATCATCCGGTTATAATCCTCTTCAACGAAATATGCGTTCAGATAATCATCGATCTCCTTTTGCAGGGCTTCTTTACTGTCCAGTCCCTCAATGATCTCTTTCCAGGTCTCCAGGTCCCGCTTTCCCACGCCGCTGTTATAATAGTGATTGTACGCCGTTGCCAGTCCCTCCAGCTGGGAGGTGAGGGAGAACTCCCCGAAGGAGGTCAGCATGTAGTTAAAGACCTGCAGGCCCGCGCCGGCGAGTTTCAGGGACCCCCATCCCCACTTTCCGATCACATAGAACATGCCGGTCTTAACGGAGTTTTCCATGGCTTTCAGCTTGTCGCCGTTGCTGAGATCAGGTGGCGATCTGGATCAGGGCCAGGCTGTTGCCGATATTTCCCATGATGCCGTCGATCCGTTTGAGCGCATCGGGTTCAAAGACCGTGCTGATCATACCGTGCGGCAGGCTCTCGATCCCGAAGGCCGTATTAAAGGCGCCCCAGGCCGAGGAGACCGCACTGTTCTCGTCGGGATCATCGGGATCGCTGAATACGTTCTCATACACATTGTTATTATCGACATATTCCATGATATCAAACTGGGAACAGCTGTTCTGTGCTTTCAGCGTTTCATTCTGCGCATATAGTCCCGCCGCAAGCATAAGGCAAAGAATGGGCGTGAAATATTTTTTCATCACGAACCTCTACCGGTTTTAATCACAAATTGAATCGAGTCATAATATAGGAACATTTTCCGGGAAATAAAAACCTTAAGCAGCTGCGGGGCGAAGTCGGGTCCTGCAGTGTGCCTTTGCCGGCGGGGAGGACCCGGGAAGAGCGTCGCCGCAAGCCGCTTCGGCGTAAAATTCATCATTAATCGTTTTCTTTTCGGGGAATATTTGTATTATATTAATAAGCTATGGAAGTGCAATTGAAAATGTCCGTTTTCTTTTTCAACGTGTTACAAAGGACCGGTATAAAATGAAGAAATTGCGCCGCAATGCCCGGATGTTATGCATTCAGCATTTGTATGCATATTTACAGCAACAGGATGAAACACTGGATGACGTTATCCAGCGCAGCATGTCCCTGAATGAAGAAACGGAATTTGACGAAGAATTTTTTCGCAAGCTGATACACAAAACGGTGAGGGAGATCGATCAGCTGGACGAACGGATAAAGAAACGTTCAAAGAACTGGGATTTTTCCCGCATTACCCTGATGGACAAGATCATATTGCGGCAATCCATTGCCGAAATGATGTATATCGAAGATGTGCCTCCCCGGGTCACGATCTCCGAGGCCATAGAGCTGGCAAAGGATTTCTCTACGGGGGAAAGTCATGTTTTCGTGAACGGGATGCTGGACCGTATTTACAAGGACCTTGTGGAAGAAGAGATATTAATGCCGGAGATCAAAGCGGCAAAAGAAGGTTGAAGAAAATATGAAGCTCGATAAAATATTGGTAAAGCTTTTTGGCACCTCATCAGACCGGTATATCAAGAAGATACGGCCGGTTGTGCCGGAAATAAATGCAGCCTGTGATTCCTTTAATGATCTTTCCGATGAGCAATTGCGGTCCCGGACTGCTGAAATGATCGAATTCATCGAGAAACGCCGCAACGAAGCGGAAGCAAGCGCAAAAAGGTCGGATCTTTCTGATGAAGCGCTGGATGAAGCGATATATAAAGTCGAGCAGGCCGCCCTGGAGGAACTGCGCGCCGAAGCTTTCGGACTGGTGAAACAGGCCTGCAGGCGCCTTGTTGGTAAGACGATCAACGTGGTCGGCCATGAGACCGAATGGAACATGGTGCCCTTTGACGTTCAGTTGCTGGGTGCACAGGTCCTGCATAACGGCGATATCGCGGAGATGAAAACCGGTGAGGGAAAGACATTAGTTGCCACCATGCCGGTGTTTCTGAACGCGCTGACCCGACGTGGCGTGCACATCGTGACGGTGAATGATTACCTGGCGGAACGTGATGCCGAATGGATGGGCGCTGTGTATAAATTCCTCGGCCTTTCCGTGGGAAAGATCCTGAATTCCATGCCGCCGTCACAGCGCAAACAGCAGTATGCCTGCGACATTGTGTACGGCACAAACAATGAGTTCGGTTTTGATTATCTTCGCGACAACATGGCGACGCACAAGGAGAACATGGTCCAGCGGGGGCATTACTACAGCATCGTGGATGAGGTTGACTCGGTGCTGGTCGACGAAGCCCGGACGCCGCTGATCATTTCAGGCCCCGTGCAGTCCAATACCCGCGAACAGTATAAAAAACTGCGTCCCCAGGTCGAGAAACTGGTGCGGGCACAGAAACGCAAGATCAATCAGCTCCTGGATGAACTGCAGAAGATCCCGGCTGACAAGGAGCATGAGCTTGAGGCGGGGACCCTCCTCCTGCAGGTGCAGCACGGAGAGCCTAAGAACCCGCGTTTCCTGAAGCTCATGCAGCAGGCGGATATGCAGGACAAACTGTTCCGCACGGAAAACTATTATATGCAGGAAAAACGCCTGCATGAGATCGACGACATGTTGCTCTACGCTATTGATGAGAAGACCCATACCATCGACATCAGTGACGAGGGAAGGAAGGTCATGAATCCGGATGACCCCGAATATTTCGTCATTCCCGATATCGGCGAGGAATTTGCGGCGGTGGATGAGGATCCCAATCTGTCCGCTGAGGACAGGATCAAAGCGAAGAACGAACTGCAGAAGAAATACAGCCAGAAAAGCGAGATGATCCATAATATCACGCAGCTTCTCCGCGCCTATGCCCTGTATGAAAAAGATGTTGAGTACGTCGTGAAGGACGGCAAAGTGCTGATCGTGGATGAATTCACCGGCCGTATTCTTCCCGGCCGCCGTTACAGCGAGGGTCTGCATCAGGCG
Source organism: Fidelibacterota bacterium (assembly GCA_034520235.1). GTDB lineage: Bacteria > Fidelibacterota > Fidelibacteria > Fidelibacterales > Fidelibacteraceae > M50B103. The sequence goes on along the minus strand of JAXHNS010000001.1, from coordinate 142,650 downwards.
ATCGAGGCGAAAGAACGCGTCCGCATTGAAGGGGAGAATCAGACGCTTGCGACCATCACGCTGCAGAATTATTTCCGCATGTACGACAAGCTCGCGGGAATGACAGGAACGGCGGCAACCGAAGCGGCGGAGTTTGAAGAGATTTACGGTCTGGAAGTGGTCTCCATTCCCACGAATGAACCGGTGATCCGTGTGGACAAGGACGATCAGATCTATAAAGGCCGCCAGGCAAAACACAAGGCCATTATCAGGGAGATCAAGGATTGTTTCAGAAGGGGGCAGCCGGTGCTCGTGGGGACGATCAGTGTGGAGATCTCCGAGCTGCTGAGCAGAGAACTGAAACGCGCCGGAATACCGCATAATGTATTGAATGCCAAACAGCATCAGCGGGAAGCGGAGATCGTTTCAATGGCCGGTCAGCCGCGTGCGGTGACCATTGCCACGAACATGGCAGGCCGCGGTACGGATATCAAGATCACCGACGAGGTGCGCGAAGTGGGCGGCCTCAAGATCATCGGTACCGAGCGCCATGAATCCCGACGGATTGATAATCAGCTTCGTGGACGTGCCGGACGACAAGGGGATCCCGGAGAATCCGTGTTCTTTATTTCCCTGGAAGACGACCTGATGCGTATCTTCGGAAATCTGAAAGGCAGAGCGCTGCTGGATGCCATCCCGGATGATGAGGTGATCGCTATGCCGATGATGACCCGGATGATCGAAAAAGCGCAGAAACGCGTTGAGGAACGCAACTTCGGCATCCGCAAGCACCTTTTGGAATATGACGATGTGATGAACAAGCAGCGGGAGGTTATTTACGACCGCCGCTCCTACGCGCTGGAAGGCGGTAATCTTCAGAAAGAGATCCGGAGGATGCTGAAGGACTACATCGAAACAACGGTGGAGGAATATACGCAGGACAGCAATCCCGACAACTGGAGATGGGAGGAACTGCGCCAGGAGATCCTGACCGTCCTGATGAGCGATATCCCTTCGGACCATGCCTCCATGAAACGTGAGGAACTGACAGAATATCTGATCAAAGAGGCGCAGGAAACGTATGAACGCAAGCTCTCGCAGTACCCGGACGAAGTGATGCGGGATTTTGAGCGCTGGGCTTATCTGAACAGCATTGACGGATTATGGAAAGAACACCTCTATGAGCTTGACCAGATAAAGGAAGGCGTCGGCCTTCAGGCTTATGCGCAGAAAGACCCGCTTCTGATCTACAAATCCGAAGCCTTGAATCCTTCCGGAACCTTCTGGACCGGATCGACCGGACGACCCTGCGCACCTTGTACCGTACGGAGATACAGCTTCGCGAGGAACCCCGGCCGGCGCAGCAGCAGCTGAACATCCGGCACCCCAAGACCCAGAATCTGGGATTCGGGTCCGGGCCGCAGGATCCCCAGATGCCCGCTCAGCCCAAAACCTCCTCTGCGGGCAAAAATGAGCCCGTGCGCCGTTCACAGCCCAAGGTCGGCAGGAACGATCCCTGCCCCTGCGGAAGCGGCAAAAAATATAAGAATTGTTGCGGCAGGATCGTCTGACCGGAGAGAAGCAATTTCGGTTTCCATGTTTTGGGGAAGGAAAACATCGGGAAGCATGAAAGGGTGCTTCCGGTAAGATATCAAGCATCAAAGACATAGATCCGGTATTTTACCGGATTGCTTTTATCCCCTGAAATTATTTTTATGACCGTCAATGTGTCGGCGTTTATTGCGGAAAGATCAGCGCGGAAGTGTCGAAGCCGTAATTTCCGGCAATAGCCTTGAGCTTTGCGAATACCGCCGGATCCAGCTGCGGTTTCCGTGAAAGCACCCACAGGTAATCCCTGGAGCTTCCGCTTACCAGCGACCATTGATAGTCCGCCGTATCCAGCGCGATGATATTATAGTCCGAGTAAAAAGGACCGAAAAAAGACACTTGTATCCTGCCGGGTTCATCCGGATCGGGAATAACGGCCTTTGCTTTGGCTTTTTTGAATTTTCCTTTTTTCATGCCGGAGTTGACAACGCGGATACGCGGGCGACCTTCCTTGTCCGGATCCATGAGGGAGTAGTTTGCCTGCGTTTTGGTCATGCCTTTTTCAAAAGGAACGTCAAGCCGTGCGTATTCATACCATGTGCCGAGATAACGGTTGAGCTCTACTTCATTGACCGTATCCAGCGAGCGGGAAAAACTTGAAAATTTCATAGACGTGCACCCCGTTAAAATAAAAATACCTGCAACCAGAATGGGAAAGATCTTTTTCATGTTGTCTCCATTTGCTTTTATAAAAAAGAATTTAAAAATACTATTTATTAAATTCAACAGTATTTTGTTCCGTTTCAGCGGATGATCAGCGTTTCCCGCAAGGGAATGCGTTCTCCGTCAACCGTGTGCAGCACGGCAAGAAGCAGATATATTCCGCGTGCGGGATAGTCGCCGTTCCTCATTTTTCCGTTCCAGTAAATACGGGTCGACGGCTGCGAAAAGAGGGAGCGTTCAAAACGCATGATCTCCTGCCCCGCCATATTGCAGCAGATGAGCTCACAATCAAGACAGTCCGTTTCTCCGCGTCAATATTGAACCGGAGCATTTCATCTTTTCCGGGCGAAAAGATTTGCGGGTCCACGCTGAGCTGGTTGCGATAGCCGGGAAGAGCGGTAATGCTGTTCCGCTTGCCCGGTGTCATTCCCTGCGGTGAAACGTTGGGATGCCAGATCCCGGTATGCGACGAGGAGATCCGGCCGTATTGTTTTTCCAGACTTTTCCCGCTTTGCAGTTCCGGGTGGTAGCGCAGGTCGCAACTGTCCATAAGCCGGCCCATCGGGTCATAAAGGGAAAAGACGGCTCCGTCGTTCGGAAGTACGGGAAATCCTTCCAGGGGCATAAACTTGTCCCCGGGGTGTTGGCCTGCCGCGCCTCCTTGTCCGCAAGCACTGTATAGCATTGCGATGCGGTTCCGGAAAGCAGGTTTTCTTTGTGATTGACCCGCAGGACCCAACGGTCCAGGTCACAGGGAGGGTCTCCGCATTCCAGTTCGATGAATTCGCGTTGTCCGTAAGCGGGAAGCGGGTCAAAAAGGAATTCGTTAAAATAACAGGGGGTCTCCTCATAAGGGTAGTAATACTGGAATTCCGAGTTAAAAAGACTGCTGTCCGGACAATAAACACGGCAAGTCTGCGTTCCCGGCACGAACATGCCGGAGGTATCCGGAAATATTCGCAAGGTATCGCCGGGCTCACTGGGAGGGAGCGAAAGCGCCGTGCTTCTCCGGGGAGTTTCAAAATAAACCTGCTGTGCTTCAAGCGGAAAATACCCGTCGTTTATCACCCGCAGACAGAGCGTATCGCAGGCGGTGAAAAAACGTTTTCACCGGGGAAGGATAAATGCAGCAGTTTTTTACTGCTCGGGTTGGGTGACCCGGTGATCCCGTAAAGGAAACTTCCCAGTTCCGCGAGTCCCGGTAATCGAGTGCGGTATGTGTGAGGGACATGGCGCAGTCATCGGGGATTGACCAGTCGGGGCCGTACCGGAGTTTGCATATGACCCTGCCGTCCGGGTTCAGAAGGCCGATCTCGTCCCCCGGTTGTTCAGGCGGCGCCATGCAGACAGGCGGAGTGCATTGCGGACGGAAGGAAAATCATCGTGGAAAGATCCAGAAGCGGCGATCACGAGCAGGGAATCGGGATAGAGGATATAGGAGGTATCCAGGCGGACCGATCCCGTCTGGTCCGCAAACCGCAGATCCGTAAACTGTACGGGAAGTTCCGCCTGCGAGCAGAATTCCACATACTCCGTGCCGAAGCGGTCGCCGACCTTGCAGACGAATTCCGTGATGGTAATGTCATCCGGAAGAAGGGGGATATGATGTCTAACACCCAGGGTATCCCGGATATCATTCCCTGCGGAGAGAAAGGCCCGGACCCGTACGCTTCCCGGTTCCGTATCCTGGCCGAATGGGAAAAGCGGCAGGAATCCCCGCGCTGCAGCAAGGTTTCCGTATGATAGTGCAGGGTGTCGGAGAGATCGTTGTCTGCTCCGTATGTATCTATAAGATATCCGTAATCGAAAGCAGCGATTTGCTGAAGGCCGCAGTTCCGGATCAGGATATCAACCTGCATCCTGTCGTTCTCACAGGAACATGTCACGGCGCCGATCACAAGGTCACGGGCTTTCGGACTCACGGAGTTGCGCGCACCGGGCGTGCCCCCCGGATCAAGGGACTGCATCCAGACATCCCGGTCCGGCATATAGCGCTCCATGGTATAAGTTTCTTCCGGCCACTGCGGATTCCCGGTGGTATAGGAATCCGAGATCTTCCGGTCTCCATCCAGTATTGCAAAGCACTTTGCGGTGCTGTTGGAAACGCCGTACATGCCGAAGCGGGAATCTTCGATACTGAAACGGGGTGTCCCGTCCGGAGTCAGGTCATCGTATTCACCGGAATGATCCGGGTCCAGGATAATCCCGTATTCTTCCGGAGCCAGCATCGAATCCGGGAAGGGGATCACGGCATCCGTATCACGCGGGTCGCAGAGAAAATAATCGCTGATCCGGACGGCCGTTTGACCGCAGTTGATTATTTCAATGAACTCACCGCTGCTCTCATCTTCGGCATCGATCATGATCTCGTTGAGAAGGATCTGCGCAGGAGAAAAGGAAATGATCAGCAACAGCAGCCAATATTTCAGCAGGATTTTCATGCGGTAATTTACAAAAAGGGAAGAAAAAGGTCAGTGACCGTTGTCACAGGAAGGGATTATTTTTTTAAAAGCCTCCGGCAGGCCTCCTCGGATTTCCGGATGATCTCGTCTTCATCCTTGACCTTACGGTCGCGCATCAGGATATTCCTCTCCGCATATGACCGTATCGATACATTCGTTATCCGCGCTGTAGACCATATTGGAGAGAATGTGATCCGAAGGCGTCAGGGTATGATGATGCCGGCGCAGCAGAAGGCAGTCGGCAAGCATGCCTTCCCGTATCTCTCCCGCATCCAGCTGCGCCCATTTTGCACCATTGCGGGTTGCCATTCCGAACACCTCTTCCGCCGCGGCGGTCGTGGGATCTCCGCTGAGGGATTTTGCCCACAGTGCCGCCAGTTTCATTTCCTCAAGCATGGAAAGGTTATTGTTGGAACTTGCGCCGTCCGTTCCCAGCGTGAGACGAATACCGGCGTTTACGGCTTCTGCGTACTGAAAATTACCCGAGCACAATTTCATGTTCGAAGCAGGGCAATGGGCAATAATCACATCGTTGTCCCTGAGAATACCGCGTTCCCGGTCATTGATATGCACCGCGTGCACGGCCAGGACATCGGGACCCCAGAAATCCATACTGTCAAGGTATTCCACCGGCCGCATACCGTGTTTCTTTATACAGTTCTCCACCTCTGAAGCCGTTTCGGAAATATGGATCTGAACCCTTTTCCCCAGATCGCGGGCAAGTTCAATACAGCTTTTCAGCGCATTCCCGGAATCGGTGTAGATCGAGTGCGGACCCAGCACAAAACGTACGCGGGGTGAAAACTCTTTTTCGTGACTGAACACACCGGTATTGCATTTTTCCACCTCCCCGGAAGTGCCGTCAGGATCGATGATCACCGGGGCAATATCCGCGCGTATGCCCATTTCCTCTGCGGCCCGCGCCGTTCCCAGAGGGTACCAGTACATGTCGTTGAAATACACGGTGCCGGACTTGATCATCTCCAGGATGGCGAGGCGGCTGCCGTGATAGACATCTTCTTCGCTGAGATTTTTCTCCAGTGGCCAGATATAATCGTTCAGCCAGGGAAAGAGTTCGATGTCATCCGCATACGCACGCATGAGGGACATCGCCGCATGCGTATGCATATTGTAAAACGCCGGCAGTATCGCAAAAGGCCGTCCGTCGATCACGGTGTCGGCAGCGATATCGATCTTCGCGGCAATACGCATGAAGCTGCCCTTTTCAATGTGGATATCGGTCGTCTTGCCGAAAAGCTGTACGTGCTTAATGAGGATGGACATTCCTACTCCTTATAGCGTTCAGGCCAGTGCCGGATCAGCCGTTCGAAGATGAATTTTTCGTATCCATGCGTTTTGGGCCGGTAAAGCGTCCCGTCCGGCTTTTTTTCCGGCATGTAATCCTGTTCTGCAAAGCCTTCTTCCTTGTCATGCGGGTACTGGTAGCCCAGCCCGTACTGGAATTGTTTCATTGTCTCGGTCGGCGCATTGCGAAGATGCAGCGGTACCGACTGAAAGCCGCTGTCACGGACCGCTTTTTGCGCGCGGTTGACCGCCATGTAGGAAGCGTTGCTTTTGGGGGATGAGGCGAGAAAGGTCGTGACCTGCGAGAGCACAATGGCTGCTTCCGGCATGCCGATGGCTTTGACCGCCTGAAAACCGGCGCTTGCGATCACCAGTCCCTGGGGATCTGCAGTTCCCGATGTCTTCCGATGCAAGGATAATCAGGCGCCGGGCGATAAAGACCGGGTCCTCGCCGCCCTCCAGCATCACCGCCATCCAGTACACCGCGGCATCGGGGTCGGAACCGCGCACACTCTTGATAAAAGCGGAGATCGTATCGTAATGGTAATCACCGTCTTTGTCATACAGCAGGGCACGTTCCTGCAGCGCACTTTGTATGGCCTCTTTGTTCAGGGAAACCGCGGTCCCCGAGGGATCTTTTCCCCGCGCGAGCTGAACGGCGATCTCAAGGGTGTTGAACATTTTCCGCGCATCGCCTCCGGAGGACATGATGAGGAACTGGCGGACATCCGGAGAAAGTTCCAGCCTGTATCCGGACAGCACAATATCTTCCTCCAGGGCGCGTTCGATCAGTGCATTGAGATCGTCGTCCCGGAGTGACTGCAGGCGCAGTATGCGGCATCGCGACAGCAGGGGGGAGATAACCTCAAAAGAGGGATTTTCCGTCGTGGCGCCGATCATTACCAGTTCGCCGTTCTCAACCGCGTGCAGCAGGGCGTCCTGCTGGCTCTTGTTAAAGCGGTGGATCTCATCGATAAAGAGCAGGGTCTTCTTTCCCATGGACTGATGGGAAACAGCTTTGCGGATGATCTCGCGCACGTCCTTCACGCTGCCGCTGACCGCCGAAAGCTCGTAGAATACCGCATCGGCCGCTTCGGCAATGATGCGTGCCAGCGTGGTCTTTCCCGTTCCCGGCGGGCCCCAGAAGATCATCGAGAACAGCGACTGGGAACGGATCATGTTATAGATGAACTTGCCCCTGCCGACGAGATGTTGCTGGCCCGCGAACTGGTCGAGGGCAGCGGGACGCATCCGCGCTGCCAGCGGCGGAAGATTGGTGGAGGATGTGAAAAGGGTTTTTTCCGGCATAATGAAAAATACACATTAATAGCGGGAAGGCAAAAGGTTAATCGGGGGCGAAGAAGTAAAGAAGCAAAGAAGCGGGGAAGCCAATAAGCGGAGAAGCGAAGATGCTGAGAAGTGTAAAGGTAGTTTGCTATCCCGGGGTTGTGAGGGAGGGGTGTCCCAGAAACGAAAAACCGGCCGGGAGCGTGAACTCCGGCCGGTTTTCTTTATGGTAAAGCTCTGTATATCAGGTTGTATTCTATGCGTTCATACCGCCGTCTACAGGCAGGACCACACCGGTAATGAAACTGCTTTCATCGCCGGCCAGGAACATGGCGGCGGCCGCCACCTCTTCATTCGTGGCATAGCGCTTCAGCGGGATGGCCTCTTCAAAGCCCTTCTTGGCAGCCTCGGCTTCTCCGGGTGCGAAACCGTCTTCCAGGGAGCGCATCATGCGGTTGTCCACCGGTGAAGGATTGATAGTGTTCACGCGGATCTTATACGGGGCGCCTTCCAGTGCTGCCGAACGCATCATGCCGATCACGGCATGTTTGCTGGTCACATAGGGAAGGACGTTCGGGGTACCCGCAAGTCCGGCCACCGAGGAAGTGATGATCACGGAACCGCCCTTTTCCTTCATCAGCGGAAAAAGATGTCGCAGCCCGTAATAAACGCCGTTGACATTGACGCCGATAAGTTTATGGTAAACGTCCAGCGGATACTCATCCAGCGGCTTTACCTTGCCCTCAATACCGGCATTGTTGAAAAAGACATCCACATGCCCGAAGAGTGCTTTTGCTTTGTCCGCATAGGCCTTTACCTGCTTTTCATCGCTGACATCGGCTTTAAAGATATGTACGTCGGGAGAATCCAGCGCTTCCGACGTTTCCTTCAGTGCATCTTCATTAATATCCACCAGCAGGACCTTCGCTCCCTCGTCCAGCATCATCTTTGCGATACTGGCGCCGATACCGCCGGAACCTCCGGTAATGACTGCTTTCTTGTTTTTCAGATCTTTCATGATTGCCTCCTTGTTAAAGTTACGTCCCCGTTCTATCTAGACTTATTAAACAACAGAATACCGAACATGTTCCGGGAAATCCGCTGCATCCGGGACGTGGAACGGGACTATAGAAAAAATCGAACAAAAAAAAGGGAGGATCGGATCTATGGCCCGAACCCCGGGTATATCAGAAGAACATGGGTGATTTTACAATTTGAACTGCACCGGGACCATGCTCGAAGCGGTTGACGGAGAAGCGGGATATAAATCTTCATGAACGTAATGAAAGATTTGTAAACGCCGGGGATTTTCAATAAAATAGGGCATGACGATAACGACCGTTTTCCTCGACCGGGACGGCGTGCTGAACGCCGACAGCGCGGACTATATTTTACGTCCGGAGGATGTGCGCATCCTGCCGGGCGTGCCGGAAGCCCTCCGGCGGCTGACGGATGCGGGTATCCGAAGCATTATCATCAGCAATCAATCCGCCGTGGGGAAGGGACTGATGAGCCGCCGCAGTGCAGAGGACATTTTCCAAACGGTCATACACGCCGCGGGATCCGCCGGGGGAAAGATCACGGACCATTATTATTGTCCGCATACAAAAGACGACGCGTGTCCCTGCCGCAAACCCGGAACGCGGCTGTTCGCGAAAGCGGTGGAAAATCACGCATTCCGCATAGAGGAAAGTGTCTTTGTCGGGGACGGCTTCGGCGATGCCGGCGCCGCTGCAAAACTCGGCATCCCTTTTTATCTCGTGCGGCAGGGATGGTGGAAAAAAGCGAAGGCCTTTTGCGAGGAAAACAAGATACCTTATACGCCGGTCCCGGACCTGGGCGCGGCGGTTGACGACATTTTACATCTCACGCGGGAAGAGTGCTTATGAAGATCTGTATACTGCTTGGCGGCGCCTCGCCGGAACGGAATGTTTCCTTAAGCAGCGGTACCGCGATCGGTGAGACCCTGAAAGCGCTGGGCCATCGTATCCTCTACCTGGATCCCGCCACGCCGCTGAAGGAAATGGAGACCTTCCGTGAAAGCCTTGGGCATATTTCCATGGAAAATATGGATTTTGAGGGGATGGCGGCATTGCGGGACCATTATTTTATTGAACATATTCCGTATCTGGAGAAAGAGGCGGTGGACTTGGTGTTCAACGCCCTGCACGGCGGGAACGGAGAGAACGGCGTGATCGCGGCCCTGCTGGAAATGGCGGGCATTCCCTTCACCGGCTCCGGATATGCCGCTTCGGCGTTGGCTATGGACAAGTACCGGAGCAAGCTTCTGGCTGCGGAAGCGGGAGTGTTGTCGGCGGATTTCGAAATTCACCGCAAGCCGGTACAACGGCCGGATCGCCTTGCCTTTTCGCTGGTCGTCAAGCCCAATGATGCGGGATCCACGGTGGGACTCAGCATTTTTCATGAACCTGCGGACCTGACCGGAGCCTGCAGGAAGGCGCTTGCCTTCAGTGACGCATTCATCATCGAATCCTATATTCCCGGCCGGGAATTCAACATTCCCGTGGTCGCCGGCGAGGTATACCGGTCCTGGAAGTGGACGCCGGCGGGCTCTATGATTTCAATGCCAAATATCTGGGCCACGACACGAAATACCTGGTCCCGGCCCCCTTCCCGGGGAGGTGACGGCCGCCATGCAGGACCAGGCGCTCCGGATGTTCCGCATACTGGGACTCCGGAACTACGCCGGGTGGATTTCCGGATGACGCCGGAGGGAGAGATCTATCTGCTCGAAGCCAACAGCCTTCCCGGTATGACCGCCAGCAGTCTGGTCCCCAAATCCGCCAAAGCCGCTGGGGTCGGCTTTTCGCGCTTACTGCAGATCATCATTGAAGACGCCCTGCGTTGCTCCTGAGAACGCGGAACGGGCGCAAGGATAGAGCCGCCGGCGATCCCGCCGTTGTTTATGCTTTCAACGCAGAAAAAATTTCCTTAATTTAGCCGGTAAACCGGGAGTAGCATGGCACTGCAATTCTATAACACAATGACACGGCGAAAAGAGATCTTCAAACCCCTCGAAGCGGGAAAGGCGGGCATCTACAACTGCGGGCCCACCGTGTATAACTATGCCCACATCGGGAATTTCCGCGCCTATGTGTTTGAGGACCTCCTCAAACGCTACTTCAAGTTCAAAGGCTACAAGGTCACCCAGGTTATGAACCTCACCGATGTGGACGATAAGATCATCAACAGTTGCTCCCGCAGCGGGGAATCCATCGGAGATCATACCGAAAAGTACAAGCAGGCTTTTTTCCGGGACCTGAAGACCCTGAATATCGATCCCGCGGATATTTTTCCCGCCGCCACGGACCATATTCCGGAAATGGTGGAACTGGTAAAGAAGCTCCTGGAAAGGGACTTGCATACCGGGCGGAGGACGGCAGTATCTTTTTCAAGATCAGCGCTTTTCCGAGTACGGGAAACTCCAGCGGCTGGACCCGGAACAGATGCGCACGGGCGCACGGGTGGACGCGGACGAGTACGGCAAAGAATCGGCGCAAGATTTCGCCTTGTGGAAAGCCTGGAAACCCGGGGACGGGAATATCTACTGGGACACCGAGCTCGGCAGGGGACGGCCGGGCTGGCATATCGAATGCTCCGCCATGTCCATGAAATACCTGGGGGAGACCTTTGACATCCATACCGGCGGGGTCGACAATGTCTTTCCGCATCACGAGAACGAGATCGCACAGAGCGAAGGCGCCACGGGACATCCTTTTGTCCGCTACTGGCTGCACTGCGAGCACCTCCTCTGGGGTAAAAGCAAGATGAGCAAGTCCCTTGGGAATATCATGTATATCAAGGGACTTACGGAGAAGGGGTATTCCCCGTCGGCCATCCGATTGACGCTGCTGTCAACGCATTACCGCCAGAAGCTCAATTTTTCGCTGAAAATGCTGGATGCTTCCGAAAGCGCCCTCAAGCGTTTTGACGATCTTATCTTTGAACTTGAACATGTGGAAAAGGGAGAACGCTCCGATACGGTGCGAAAGGTGCTGGACAGCATGATGGAGGACTTTGAAAAGGCCCTGGACGATGATCTCAATATCTCTCCGGCCATCGCCGCCGTCTTCGAAGCGATCCGCAAGATCAACCGTTTCCGGCGGAGGACCCCGCTCACGGGAGGGGACAAGGAAGCCGTTATCCAGGCTCTGGAGCGCGTGGACAGCGTCCTGGGCGTGATCTTCCACCGTCCGGGGAAAACGGCGGATATCGACGAAAGCTATATCCTGCAGAAGATCGCGGAGCGGAATGAAGCGCGCGCGAAACGGGACTGGGAAAGTGCCGACCGCATCCGGGACGAGCTCGATGCGAAAGGAATTGAACTGGTGGACCGCCGGGACGGCACCGGGTACCGCATCGAGAATTGAGCGGATCCCGGAAGGGATTTCCCGCACGGCATCCATAGATGACAACATGATCTTCCCGACAAGTAAAAAAGAAATGCAGGCCCTGGGCTGGCGGCAATGCGATGTGATCATCGTAAGCGGGGACGCGTATGCGGACCATCCTTCTTTCGGCACCGCCGTTATCGCGCGAGTGCTGGAATCCGAAGGATATAAGGTGGGGATACTGGATCAACCGGACTGGAAGGACGATGCGGACATCCGGCGCCTGGGCGAACCGCGCCTGTGTTTTGCGGTCACGGCGGGGAATATCGATTCCATGGTCGCCCACTATACGGTCAACCGGAAAAAACGGCATGACGATGCCTATACGCCGGGTGGAATGGCGGGAAAGCGACCCAACCGCGCGAGCATCGTGTACACCAATCTTTTACAGTCCACTTTCAGGGGTGTGCCGGTGATCCTCGGCGGCGTGGAAGCAAGCCTGCGCCGCATGGCACACTACGATTACTGGAATGATAAGGTGCGCCGCAGCATTCTGCTGGACAGCAAGGCCGACCTGCTGATCTACGGAATGGCGGAAAAACCCGTAAAGGAGGTCCTGCGGCGGCTTGCGGAAGGTGAAGCGGTCCGAAAGATCCGCGATGTGCCGGGGACGGTTTGCCGTGAAGATACCGTCGGGGACGGCGGCATAGAACTGCCCGCCTTTCAAAAGGTAAGCGTGGACAAAAAGGCCTTCAATACCATGACTCGCCTGCAGTATGAGAATCGTATCCATCCCTATGCAAAACCCCTGTACCAGCAGCACGGCAGACAGATCATTCGCATCAATCCGCCGCCGGAGCCGATGAGCACGGAGGAAATGGATGCGGTCTACGATCTTCCTTTTACACGGGAACCCCATCCGAAATACCGCGAAAAGATCCCGGCCTGGGAGCAGATAAAGTCCTCGGTAACGGCGCACCGCGGCTGTTTCGGGAACTGCGCCTTCTGTGCGATCACCTTTCATCAGGGGCCCCGGATACAAAGCCGGAGTCATGATTCCGTGCTGAAGGAAGTCCGGGAAATGAGCAAACGATCCTGGTTCCGGGGGACGGTCAGCGATATCGGGGGTCCGACTGCCAATATGTACGGCATCCGCTGTGCGATCGGGGGGTGTAAGACGATGCACTGCATTTATCCGGAGATCTGTAAACATTTGCGGGTGACGGACCAGGAGAAATACGTAAAACTGCTGGAGGATGCCGCGAAACTCCCGGGGGTAAAGCATGTCTTTATTGCTTCGGGTCTGCGGCATGATCTTGCGCTGGCGGACCTTCCGGCCATGGAAAAGATGGTGTCGGAATTTACCGGCGGGCACCTGAAGATCGCGCCCGAGCACCTTGCCGGTGAGGTCACGCGGGTGATGAACAAACCCGGGGGAAAGGTCTATTTCGATTTTCTGGAAAAATTCCGGGAATTTTCAGAAAAGGCCGGAAAAGAACAATACATCGTGCCGTATTTTATTTCCGGGCATCCCGGTTGCACGGACGCCATGATGCGGGAATTGCAGAAATCGCTCAAACAGAGCAATCACCGTCTGCAGCAGGCGGCGGATTTCTATCCCACCCCCATGACGCTGGCAACGGCGATGTATCACACGGGGTTTCACCCCCTCACCGGCGAAAAATTACATGTTCCGAAAAGCGACCGGGAAAAACGGCGCCAGTTCAGCATGATGATGTGGCATAAAAAGCCTGAAAGAAAATAACATCATACCACACAGCCCTGAGCTTGTCGAAGGGCGGAAGAGGTTGAAATGTTGAGGCGTTGAGCTGTTGAGATTGAGGGACTGAGAGATGAAGGGACTTAGGGACGAAGAGAAATATTCACCGTCATCCTGAACTCGCGTGTCCCGCGAACCTTCCGTGAAGCGGGGTTTCAGAATCCTTAATATCTGACGAACGGCTGATCATAATATAACGGATTCAGGGATACCCCACAACGCTGATCCTGTCGAAGGATTGAAGCTTGACAGCCCGGTATGAAATGCCGGGAAACCATAAAAATACATTAACACGACTCTCTTCCGGAGCATCGGTGAATACGTCAGATATTCACGGTGTGATGCGGATCACGGGACAATCTCCGTCATTGAATCTTCGTTTGCAGGACCGTATTTTCTGCCAGAGGGGGACAGATGCGGAGGACGAATTTTATATTCTGTTTATGCATGTTTCCGGGGATCCTGGCTGCGGTGGTCTGGCACATGGACGATATGCCGGATGTTTTCGCCATGTCGGCGGATACGGCGGGGGGTGAACCCCTGTCCTTTCTTTCGCAGGCGTCCGCCTTTCCCGACACCTTCTGCATTCTCAGCGGCTGGTCCCCCTGCTTTGCTGCTTTCGGGGTCCGGGAGGGAATGCTGTACGCGGGGTTTCGCAATGTCGATCTCAGCTTCCGGACCCAGTTCCACCGGCTGATGGCGAATCACGTTCTCGGTGCCGGGTTCTCCGTTCTAAGCGAAAAGCATATCCGTGCGGGATTGCGGGCCGGCTACGCCGTTTCCGCGATCAGAGGATTTAAGGCTAAACACGGGGGGTCCTGTTCCGGGAATGTGCTCATCCGTACCGGCGAACAATGGCAGATATCCCTGCAGGCCGAGCATGTCCTGACCTTCGGGAACGACAGCACGCGTTTTTTCGAACCCTGCACGCGTGCGTCGGCAGTCTTTGTCCCTTCCCGGCGATTGCGCATCTCGGGCGGTTTGTTCAAGCGCCGGGACCTGGCGTGGCGGCCGTATCTCCAGCTCGCTTATTATCCCCGGGAGCTTATCGGGTTTTCCGCGGGCTGGGAATGCCTTACGGGCGATATGCAGTTGATCGTCCGGCTGAAGATCAAACGCTGGTATGTCTATGAATGTTTACGGGTTCATCCCCGGCTTGGTTTTTCACAAAGTATATCTCTTTCCTATGCATATTGAAAAAGAATTGCTTTGCACAATGATGTTCACGATCCCCCTGCTGCTTACGGCGCAGGATTCCCCGGACCATGCGGAATGCCTGTCCGCACGGTTTTTCGAAGAACAGGAAAGCGGGGCACAGGTGTCATCCAGTGTTTCCCTGAAGCCGGAATTGCGTTTTACCAACAAGATCGTCATCGGGAGCGGCCCCCTGACGTATTATTATTACCACCGCGGGACGACCCAAAACATGGAGGATGCCGTTGCTATTGCGTTCAGTTCGAAGTATGTACAGGGAGGCTTCGGAAGGGGCCGTCCCGACATTGCCAGGGGAATCATTCTCGGCAATACGATGATGCGGATGACTGCGGATCCCGTCTTCAATTTCAGGATGAGCGACCTGAAAGTGAGAATAAAAAATTATGTCTATTATCCTTCGCTGGCCTACATCGGATCAAAAATAAAAAACGCTTCGCTGTTCCTGTTCCGGCACGACGGGACACGTTGTGCCGCCGGTGAATACAAAAGGAAAAGATTTCAGTGCGGTGCGGCATATTATCATACGGAAGATCCGGTGACAGAGTTCTGGATGAAGATCTCCGGTGAGACCCTGCCGGCCACGTTCAATGCCTCGGTGTCACACAGCGGGCCGAATCACCTTGCTGCGGATGTCCTGTTCCGTTCCGGCTCCCTGCGCTGGCATGCCGCCGCCGTGCACCTGTTCCCGTCCTTTACGGACCACCGGGGCGACAGCAAATGGGGGACGGGACTTTGTCCGGGCAGCACGGCGTTTGCAGCGGGCCATGTTTTCCGGGCGGGACGGTGGAAATGGAAAAACGTCTTTTACGGGATATTTCATGACGACTATCTTGAGCGGCGTCTCATGTCGGATGCCGAAGTATAAAAAGAAACCCTTTGAGGTCAGGCTCTCTTATGTGAGAAAGTTCAGAGGGGAGCGTTCGGCAGAAAGATCGTATCCATACATGATGCGGTGGGATTCGAAGCGGCACGATATATTGAAGACCCGGATCAAGATCGCATTTCCGCCGTCAACATTCCTGGACCTGCAAATGCAGGCGGACCTGCGCTATGCGGAAGCCCATGCCCTGCTGGCGCGGATTACACACCGCGGGAACAAGAGGATATTGCGTGCTCAGGTAACGGTCTGCAACAGCGGGAACAGTGTGCTTTACCTTCTGCGGCCGCTGAGCGCGGCCTCTTACGGCATCCGCCGGGTACCGCAGGAATTCACCCGCTATGTCGATCTGGTATACGCCTTTATGCTTGGCCCCCTTCGCTGCAGCCTGCTGATATGTACCGAAGGGATAGGTGCAAAGATAGAGATGAAGCTGTAATGCCCGGTGTTTCAACGTTTCAATAATTCATCCGTATTCCCCGATATTTCAAGCCCGGCCAAAGAAGTGTGATCCGAGAAAAGCACCCCGTTGTGTGCATCTTTCAGTTCTACCTGCAGAATACCGTTCAGACTTTCTTTCATACTGCGGTCCATTTTCCCTTTCACCGGAGCGGCAAGTTGCCCGCCGCCATTGGGGGTTGCCGTCACCGTAAGGTGCCGTTTGCGTTTTCCCAGGGTGATCCGGAGTTCATCGTTTTTAAACCGCAGTTCCCGAACACGGTCTCCGAGATATGTGGCGAAACGACGGACTTTTCCCTGATGGTACAGATATCCGATCACCCCCGTAAATTCGTGTCCCATCCAGGGAATCCTTGCGATGGAAAGCATGAAGGAAGCATCGGAATTTTTGAAAGGATTTGCCTGCATCCAGACCCAGGATTGCGGAAAAGATCTTCCCCAGTCCTTTTCAATGTAGCCCGCTCCCGTATTAAAGTGATATTTTTCATTATTATAGTGCAAAGTACCGCTCACGCGGTGCTGCATAGAAACAACACCGTGGTAACATTCCATGAAGGGTACGAAACCGAACCATCCCATAATGCCGGGCGACAAAAGATAAGCGGGATCAGGGATGCATTTCCGAAAAACGAAGTTCACCTTGAAGAGAGATCCCGGGTCTTGCGATATCCAGATGAACGCCCCCGGAAGAAAAACGGTTTCCGCCGATCGATATATCAAATATCCGCGGAGAAAAGGTGAAGTCTTCAAGCGGGAAGCGGATATATTCTGATTTGGCTTCTGAGGTGTTTATTTGAATAAAAGCATGGCGGGCGCCCTCGCTCAGGGAAATGCCCGGGATAAAAGCGATAGAGGATGACAGGTCATCGGAAAGGCATTTGATATACCACCCTTCAAAGTAGGAATGGCGTTTGAGTGAGCCTTGAAAGGCGGGCGGATACAGGCGACGGAACATTTTTCCTCCTTCACAGAAAGTAAAACGGACGCCGGAGATTTCATACAATTTTTTCGGATAAAAGATGTTTTACAACGCATGGTCACAGAGAAAACTTTGCCGGCTTTTTTTACCCGGCGGCCTGCAACACACATTCATTTTGGCATTTGATCTGATACCGGAGATGTGCCGGTATTTCACTGCTTTCACTCAGGATCGATGCAACGGATCCGCCTTCGTCAGGAAGCGGGAATCGTCTGAAATCGCTTTGTATCATCCCGGATAACCGGTAAATTGTCAAAACGGAAAGGAAGCGTTCTCCATTCACATGAAGAAGATAAGTATAGACGTCCATATCAACGGGAGCAGGCATTCCCTGACAAGCGAAGCGGGAGCGGGCTTGCCGGAGATCCTTCGGAAAAACCACATTTCCTTTGCCACTCCCTGCGGAGGATACGGCACCTGCGGAAAATGCAAGGTGCGCTTTTTAACCTCCGCTCCGGCTTCCGGCGCCCGCGGATATCAGAGCAGCTCTCTGACAAAGAGCTGAAGCACGGATACCGCCTGGCCTGTCAGCACACGCCGGTATCGGACACAGAGCTTTCCCTGGACTCCGCGCTTGTCCGGGGACCATTGCATATACTAACCCACGGGCTTCAGCCGGAAGTCGTGACAGATTCGGATATTCCGTTGAAGGGAAAAACAGGACCCGTTTACGGAGCAGCAGTGGATCTCGGTACCAGTACGATCGTCGCCTCCCTCATCGATCTGCGTAGCGGAGAAAGGACCGGACCGGTGTCTGCTCCCAATCCGCAGGCAGGATACGGTAGCGATATCATTACGCGGGCGACGGCGGCACTGAGCTCGGAAAAGGTCCGGGAAGCACTGCGTGAACTTGCTGCCGGGGCGATCAACCGCCTGCTTCAGAGGCTGCATAAGGATACAGGACAGATATACCGGCTTGTCCTCGGCGGGAACGCCGTGATGACCCATCTTTTTGCAGGCGAGCCGCTGGATGCATTGATGACGGCTCCTTACCGTTCGGCCTTTACGGATATGCGAACCTTTGCGGCCCGGGAAACGGGCCTGCGCCTTCATCCCGCTGCAAAGGTCACCGTATTGCCCGCCATAGGAAGTTTTATCGGCGGAGATATTTCCGCGGACCTGCTGGTCTGCCGCGAGCTGTTCAACGGGAAAAAGAACCTGTTCCTGATGGATCTCGGGACCAACTGTGAACTGGTCTTACAAAGCCCGAACGGCGTGAAAGCCGCCTCGGCGCCCGCCGGACCCGTCATGGAGGGGGCGGGCATCGCATACGGCATGTCCGCCGGACCCGGAGCGATCACGGATCTCGTTTATGACCGGAAAAACGGTTTTTGCCGGTAACGGTGGGGAATAAAAGGGCCAGGGGGATCTGCGGAAGCGGCCTGATCCACGTGATCCATCTTTTATGGTCCATGGGCATGATCCTGCCCCAGGGACGGTTTTCTGCCGATGCGCCTTTTACCGATCCCGAAAGGGTTTCACTCTGGCAGAGAATGTGCGTCTGACCCCGGGGATATCCGCGCCTTTCAGATGGCAAAATCCGCCATTACCGCATCGTGGAAATTATTGTTCTCCCTGTCAAATTTTCATCCTGAAGACCTGGACTGTCTGGTGCTTGCCGGGGCCTTCGGCCATTATATCCGTCCCGAAACGGGGATGGAACTGGGCCTTTTTCCCCGTGTGGCAAACAAAAAATTCATTTATCTGGGCAACGGCAGTCTCAGCGGGTGTGAAATGGTGCTGAAGAACAAGGCATATGCGGAACGGATACAAGCGATCGCTTCAGAAGCGGAGCATG
Source organism: Fidelibacterota bacterium (assembly GCA_034520235.1). Taxonomy (GTDB): domain Bacteria; phylum Fidelibacterota; class Fidelibacteria; order Fidelibacterales; family Fidelibacteraceae; genus M50B103. The sequence goes on along the minus strand of JAXHNS010000001.1, from coordinate 123,886 downwards.
TTGAAATGGCCGGCCGCGAAGATTTTCAGGAAATGTATGCCCTGAACATGGGGCTGGGCAGGGATGTGTACGAGAAATAAATGGCTTTGAAAAGCAGGATCGAAAAACCGGCCGGAAAAAGATAAATGCAAAATAGCCGGCTGAGAGCCTTTCAGTCCCCCGCCCGGCCGTTCAGTCTTCCTGACGCAAACGCGCCGCTTTCATGAATGCCGTGACGTTTTCTTCGGGCACTTCAGCAGGGAGGTCGCAGCCCGTGCTCAGGATATAATTCGGCACATCCTTCATGACGTTCAGAAGATCTTTCACCTCGTTTTGCACGGACCCCGGAGTGTCCGTCATGATCTTTCCCGTAGGACAGAGGTTCCCGATCAGGACGATATTCTCATTGAGAACCTTTGCGGCCTTTGTAAAATCCACATCGCTGTCAAGGCTCAGTGCGTCCGCACCGGAGCGGTTCATTGCTTCAAGAAGGTGTTCCGTGTTGCCGCAGACATGGAAGATCATGCCGGTATCGTTTTCATGGCAGAGTTCGATCACGGGTTTTACATAGCGGACCGAAAAGTCCCTGAAGGCGACGGGTCCCAGCATCATGGCGCTGGGATCCAGTACCGCTATAAGCTGTGCTCCCGCATCGATCAGAAGCCGGGTGTAATCGAGGACCTTTTCACAGCAAACCCTGCATAGTGCATGAAAGTCCTCCGCTTTCGTCATGGTGCGCATGGCGGCGTTTTCCGCTCCCAGGATCAGTCCGGCCAGGGTATAGGGGCCGGTGACATAGGCACCGCGGAGGATATTTTCCGGCAGCACTTTTTTCATGCGCCGGTGGGTCTCCACATAGGAAAGGAGTCGTCCGTCATCACGAACATCAATATTTTTCAGGAACGGAAGGTCACGGTTCCTGTCGTAATCGAAGTTCACCACGGTGGCCGCTTCATTCTGCGGGAAGTCCGTTTCCCTTCCCAGAGCGTTCGCTTCCACCGAAAGGTCCATGAGCGTAAAGATCACATCGGGGTTCCAGGCCTTATGGATCCTTCGCATGACCTTCATGTGTTCGTTTGCATTCTGCTGGGCAAGTTTGATGCTGGTTCCCGCCGCCTTTACGGCCGGGAAACCCAGCAGCGGGGCGACAATACGTTTTCCCGCCTTGAATTTTGCCTTGCTGATCTCCGTCAGATTCATGTTGTCTCTCCTCTCACGCTGACAAAGGGCGAACCGCCTTCAATACCAAAAAAATTGCTTTTCATGATCCGGAAACGCGTCACATCTTTGTAAAGTATCACTTCCTAAAATAGTATAAAAGCCCTGAATATCATAACAGAAATTCGGGAGAGGTGAAACATGCGGAATACCCCCTTCAAACTTCGGGCAATGTTCAACCCTTCAATCACCTCAGGGTTGTAAGGTATTGGATGTCATCACACAGTCCCGGCATTCCATGCCGGGCTACTTATTTTCAACCCCTCATCTTCGTTCGGGGTTGTAAGGTGTTGGATGGCATCACACAGTCCCGGCGTTGTGCGCCGGGCTAATAATATTCAACCCTTCGACAAGCTCAGAGCTGCAAGGTATTCTTGCTCTCTAACCGCTAAACTCTAAACGATATTCCGTCGTCAGATATTGGGGATCCTGGAACCCCGCTTCACTGAAGGTTTGCGGGACAAGCGAGTTCAGGATGACGGTGAATATTTCCCTTCGTCTTTTCGTCGCGAAGTCTCTCCGTCTCAACAACTCAACATTCTTCCGTTCCTTACAAAGCCAGGAACTTTCAGCGCATTCCCCAATAAATATAGGGGCCGTAAGCAAATCGCTTTGTATACCTAAGATTACGGATTAAATTAATCCCATGACTGAAAACACAAACAAACGTCCGGTTTTATGGGTGGATGACGAGATCCATCTTCTCCGTCCGCATATTATGTTCCTGGAAGAAAGGGGATATGAGGTAAAGACCGCCACCAACGGGGTGGACGCCCTGGAGATCATCAGGCACGAATATATCGCCGCCGCGCTGCTGGATGAAATGATGGACGGCCTGGACGGTCTCGCCGTGCTGGAAAAGATCCGGAAGCTGCGCCCCGGAATGCCAGTGATCATGATCACGAAAAATGAAGAAGAAACCCTTATGGAGGATGCGATCGGAAAAGAGATCTCCGATTATCTTTACCAAGCCCATAAATCCCTCCCAGGTTCTGCTGACCCTGAAGAAGAATCTTGATATTGCGGATATCTCCCGGGATGTTCGCGCCAGGGATTTCATGAAATTTTACCGGCAACTCACCGGCCGGCTTTTTGAGGGATCTCCTCGCTGAAGGAATGGGCGGATATTCCATGACCGGCTTTCCTACTGGCAAATAGAGTTTTCAAAGAACATTCAGTATGATCTCGAACATTTCCTGCATGAATTGCTGGAGGAGTCGAACCGGGAGTTCCAGCGGCTGATAAGTAAAAATTACGGTCACTGGGTTACCAAACGTAATCCCGATATACCGATGTCCCCGCAGGTCATGGATCATTTTGTCAGGCCCTTGCTGCAAAAAGAAAAAAAAACACTCTTTGTGTTGATCGACTGTTTGCGCTATGACCAGTGGCTTTCGCTCGCGCCGCTGTTTTACGACCGTTTCGAAAGCCGCCTGCAGGCGCACGTAAGTATTTTGCCCACCGCTACGCCCTACAGTCGGAATGCGATCTTTTCGGGAATGTTTCCCGACGCGATCAACGTCAAATATCCGGACCTGTATGCCAATCCGGACAGTGAAGAAAGCATGAACCGCTACGAGGAAGCGCTTGTCGGCGATTATTTGAAAAAAGAGCATCTGCATTTGAAGCACGGGTTTTCTTATCACAAAGTGACGGATTCCCGTTACGGCGACAGCCTTGCGAATCGTTTTTCCGATATACGCAATAACGACCTTGTCGTGCTGGTGGCAAACTTCGTTGACATCCTGGCCCATAAGCGTTCGGCATCCAATGTCCTGCAGGAGATCGTTCCGGATGAGGCGGGATACCGCAATGTGGTGCGTAACTGGATGGAGGGTTCCTACCTGCGCCGAATCATTGAGCAGGCGGGCGAAGCCGGTTTCCATGTGGTGATCACCTCCGATCACGGCAGCCTTCGCGTCAACCGCGGAACGGTGGTCAAGGCGGACCGCTACTCAACGGACAGCTTACGCTATAAGACAGGAAGAAACCTTGTGGTCTCCGGAAAAACCGCCGTTTTTGTCAAGGATGCTGCGGATTTCCGTTTACCGCAGACCCACCTGACCGCCACCTATATTTTCGCAAAGGACGATTATTTTTTCCTGTATCCGAACAACATGAAGAAATTCGAAAAAATATATCCTGGCACCTTCCAGCACGGAGGGATCTCAATGGACGAAATGATCCTGCCGGTGGTAACGCTGAGACCCAAAAGATGAACAAAGAAAAATTTACCTTTGAGAGCAAGTCGGCGGAAGCGACCATCGCGTTCGGAAAACAGATAGCCGCCCGGCTGAAACCCAATGACGTGCTCGCCCTGTACGGGGACCTGGCTTCCGGGAAAACGACCTTTGTCAAAGGTGTGAACCTGTTTTACCATGCCGATCAGACGGCTACTTCGCCCACCTTCACATTGATCAACGAATACCGCGGCGATATCCCGATCTTTCATATTGACTGCTACCGCTTACGGCATCCCGACGAGATCATCATGCTGGGATTTGAAGACTACCTGAACGCCGGCGGTGTGGTGCTGATCGAATGGCCTGAACGTATCGAAGCGCATATTCCTCCAGAATTGTATGGAGCTCCATATGAAACATACCGGAAAGCACAGGAGGCAGATCGATGTGTATATACCGGAAAAACGGAGTGTTGAATGATATTGGCCATTGAGACATCCTCCCTCGTATGCGGAGCCTCTCTGCATGCCGGCGGGGAATGCCTGGCGGAACGTTATCTCGAGCAGCCGCGGGTTCATGCCGAAAAACTGGCCGTACTGGTAAGGGATCTGCTTGAGGAAGAAGGAATACGGATTTCGGAACTGCGAGCGGTCGCCGTTTCGGCGGGGCCGGGTTCCTTTACCGGTTTACGCATCGGCATGAGTTTTGCCAAAGGTCTGGTATATCCGCACCGCATTCCGCTGGCGGCCGTCAACAGCATGGAAGCATTTATAGCGGGCACCCGGGAAGACGCCGACCCGGAGCAGCTTCCCGTATGGGTGATACATTCACACCGCGATCATATCTATATGGCGGATACCGGTGCCGTCAACATCTATTACGGAAAGACCGGCGATATTCCGGTCCGTTATCCGGAATGCCGGCAGATCATCACGAACGGTGATATCGGGATCCCGGGCATTGCATCGGTAAAAAGGCCGGTCCTGCCTTCGGCGGTCGGCAATTATTATCTGGAACATCTGCCCGGAACGGCGACGACAGATTACGACAGTCTGATACTAGAATACGGGATGAATTACAAACCGAAAGAATGGAATACCGGGGACGGGAAGCAGGTAAAAGACAGTCATTGAATTTTTATGACCGATCAGCAGGAGGATCTGTGAATATTTTACTGGTAAATGATGACGGGATCAGCGCACCGGGCCTTCAGGCCCTTTATGATGCCGTAAAGGACCTTGGAAAGATCTTTGTTGTTGCCCCGGACGGCGAGCGCAGTGCCATCAGTCACGGGATCACACTGGACAAGCCCATTCCCGTAAGGAAATACAGGAACGGAACGTATGAAGGCGTTGCCGTCAAGGGAACTCCCGCCGACTGTGTCAAGCTCGCCCTAAGTGAACTGCTTGGCGCGAAACCGGACCTTGTGATCTCCGGGATCAACCTGGGATGCAACACCGGTCTGAACGTCATATATTCAGGAACTGTCGGGGCCGCAGCAGAAGCCGTGTTTCACGGTATTCCCGGTATTGCGGTCAGCCTGACCACTTATAGCGGATCCGAACTGGGAACCCGCAGCCCGTTTTATACATGATACCGTGAAGCAAATAGGCAGGAAGGGATTTCCCGAAAACCTGCTTCTGAACATCAACGTTCCCAATGTCGATTCCGCACAGGATATCAGGGGGGTAAAGATCACCGAACAGGGAATGGCGCAGTGGCAGGAAACCTTTGATAAACGCACCGATCCGAAGGGGAGGACCTACTACTGGATGTCCGGCGTAAAAAATAAAGGCCGAATCACAGACGACCGATGACACGGTGCTGAAAAACCATTATATTTCCGTCACACCCGTGCAGTTTAATCTGACGGCGTATGACAGGAGCAAAGACGTACATGAGCTGGGGTTGTTCTATCAGAAATAGATTTACAAAAGCGCTGCTTCTCAACGCTTTGTGCCTGATGCTCTTTGCACTCCCGCTTGCGGCGGCAAACCGCGCGGACATGGACCGCGGGATCAGAAGAGTATCAGCGGGGCGCTTATGAAAAGGCCCTTAAGACATTTCGTGAGACTTATGGTCAGGGACTCGATGAAGACAATGTTTATGCATCCCTGTCATTGTTCATGATCATCAAATGTGAGTATGAACTGGGGAACTATGGTCAGGTGGTGTCGGAAAGCCGTATTTTTGAACGCAATTTTCCTGAAAGCCGGTATCTTCCGGATGTGCTGTTCGAACGGGCGAAGGCACTGATAAAAAAACAGCAGTTCTCTCCCGCCATGCTTTCCGGTATCCGGATCCTGTCTATCAGCAGCGATGAAGCCTTAAGGTCAGACGCAATGGATCTCTGTGAAGACCTTTCCCGTTACTATCTTTCTCCCCGCGAGCTGGAAATGCTTCTGCCGCTGGTGATAGGGCGGGAATCTTTAAGCTATTTTAAGCTTTTGCTTTGCCCAAAACTATATTATTGCCGGGGACCTTTCAAAAGCGGAAGTAGTGCTGCAGGATGTCAAATCGGAGTTATACACCGAACGGTTCGTTCAGAAATACAAGGCAGTCACAAAATATTTCAATAAAAGTAAAAAGCCCGGCGATCCGGAAATAAATGTCGCGGTAGTGCTTCCCCTTACGGGTAAATATTCCGAGACCGGGAACCAGTTGCTTGAGGGCATAAAATTCGCCTATGAATCCGCCCGGGATCAAAACAGCAAGCGTGTGAACCTGATCATTATAGATACGGGAAGCAAGGTCAGAAGCGCTTTGAAGGCCCTGAAGGAAACGCTGGAAATTCAGAACGTCACCGCCGTCCTCGGTCCCCTGAACAGCGAGACCGCGATCTCCATGGCGCCGCTTTGCGAATATGCCGGTGTTCCCATGATCACGCCGACGGCAACGGCGGACGGCCTTACGGAAATGGGAGAATATGTTTTTCAATTGAATCCCGAGCAGCAGCGGCGCGGACTGGCGCTTGCGGATTTTACCAGCGACTCTCTGGGATATACGAGATATGCCGTTGTTGCTCCTGCAACGGAATATGGTACGGATATTTCCGGCGCATTTAAACGCGGTGTTGAGAAGAACGGCGGCAGAATTATCAGTCATGTATGGTACAGCGGAACGCCTTCGGATATTAATGATAAACTTGAAGCCCTGAAAGAGACCGCGGAATACCTTCCGCCGTATTTTTCCTATCTGCACGGATATGATAAAGCGCGCGCTTCCGGACTGTTTGACAGGGACAGCACTCAGGCGGAGGAAAGCGTTATTGACAGCGTCATGGACGATCCGGAGGGATATGATCCCCGGGAAATGGATTCGCTTTATGCCGCTACCGGGGAAGATATCAATGCGTCGCCGCAGGACACGGTCTTTTTGCTTGAAGCCTTGTGGCCCGGAGATTCCATGCGCTATGCAATGCTCATTCAGGAACTGCAGGACAGCGTCACCGCCGCTTCGGACACCCTTTTTCAAAGGTTCTGGAGGCATGCGGACCAATGGCTTTCCGAAGAGATCTCCCTGGAGGAAAAGTATCACACCCGGATCACGGACAGCCTGTGCATTTTGCTGGAGACAATGAAGGATACTCAGGGACCTGAATGGCTGGGTGACTTTCTTGCCGATATGGATACCGTGAGGATCGATTCGCAATATATGGGGGACTTTCAGTTTTCCCCGCTTGTAGCGGATACGGTGGGACTTGAACCGTACATTGACATGAAAAAGGTGGATTCCCTGAGGGCTGAACTGAAAAGCATGGATTCCCTTTCCGCCATATGGCTTCTTGCCGAAACGGATCCGGAACTTTTTCCCTATATTTTTCCGAAGGAAGACTACGGTATCGATGCCGTGTACATGCCCGTTCCCAGGAGCCATATCAAGTATATCGCGCCGCAATGGGCAAAGCATCGTTTTGACGCCCTTTTGCTGGAGACGGGAACTGGTACAATACCAGTATCCTGAACCGTTACCGGTCCAATATTGACAGCATGCTGATCGCCAGCGATTATTACTGGGATTCCCGGGATATCGCGCTCCGGCGTTTTGCGAGGGATTTTCAGCGGAAAACGGGCCGGCAGGCAAACCGCATCCATATCTACGGATATGAGAGCATGGACCTTTTAATGAAAATTATTGATCAGGATGCCGATTCGCCGGAAAAAATACGGAAGGGCCTGTATGCCCTTGAAGGGGAATACGGCATTATCAGGCATATCCGTTTTGAACCGGAACATCCCCGCAGCAGCAGCGGTGTCCGCATTATCCGTTTTTACAAGGGAAAGATCAGCCCCCTGCGCTAGTCTTCATTCATCCTGAAGCAGCCCCGCCACTTTCCGGTCGCCTTCCAGGATATCGTAGAGCGTCAGTTTTTCGGCGTTGACCCAGGCAACAGTGTCAAACTGAAGGTTTTTGACGGTCCTGTCAAAGTGCGGGATGCGAAAAAAATATAAATGCACCGGAGCTTCCTGATCATAGCGGTAAACATAATCGGTGAACGGTTCCGGGCCGCGGATCCCGATACCCAGCTCCTCTTCGAGTTCGCGCTCCAGGGCCTGCACCGGCATCTCCCCGTCCTCCACTTTGCCGCCGGGGAATTCCCATTTCAGCGGGAAACGGGCGGAATTCTGATGGCGCCGGCACAGCAGGAAGAAACCGCCTACCTCGATAATGCCTGCAGCGACTTTTTGCATCAGAAATCCTTTTGGTTCGTTCCCTGAAGGATCTTCCGGATATTTTCACGATGTGTGAAAAGAATGAAGAACGGAAGTGCGATACTGAACCACAGCATTTGCGGGGAGATCGGAATATCCAGCACGTAAAGCATAAAAAGGTTTGAGAGCGGAAAGAAGATAGTGGCGCAGATGGAACCGATCCCGGACTGACGCGATATCAGGACGGCGATAATAAAGACGGCCATGCACACAAGACCGACCTCCCAGCGGAAAGCCATAATGATCCCCGCTGTCGTGGCAACCCCCTTTCCGCCGCGGAAACGGATAAATACGGGATAACTGTGACCGATCAGCACCAGAACGGAAAGGAGCACGCGGGCGGTTTCAAAACCCATGGATTGCGCGGAGATAAGAGCGGGAAGCCAAAAAATGACGGCGAATCCTTTAAAGAAATCAAAGAGGAAAGTGATGATACCTGCTTTCCAGCCGAGGTTGCGGGTGGCATTGGCCGCACCCACGTTCCCGCTGCCGTGCTCACGGATGTCGTAATCTTTTCCGCCGAAGACCTTACCGGCAAGCCATGCGGTGGGAAAAGAGCCAATAACATAGGCCGCCAGTAATACAAGGATGTCCGTAAAGATCATAGCTTCTCCTTCCGGTTTTTTATTTTTTTTCCGTCCCGGTTGACAGCTGAAAGCGTTCGATAATCGTGTTAAGCGTATTCTCACGTTTCGGGAGCAGGGGGCAGCAGGGCATTTGAAAATCCCACAAATGCAATGGAGCCGGGACCCGCATACGTTCCGATAACGGGACCGAACTCACCGTGGTAATATTTTGCTTCCGGGTAACGGCTGCGGAGCATGCTTTCAAATGCTTCCGCTTTTTTCCGACAATCCGCATGGATAATCCCGATCTCATCGGGAAAGCCCGGCTGGAAAAAATCATGAAATTTCCTGAGCGCCTTTTTCCATCCCCGTTTGCCCCGGGGAATGATCCCCTCTTTGGCCGTGACGCCGTCGGCCGTGAATCCCACAAGGGGGACCAGGCCGAGGAGCCGCAGAAGATTGCCCTGATACGATTTTACACGGCCGCCTTTCACAGCGTATTTAATGGTCTCGAATAAAATAAGTATTTTAAATTCTCCGTGCAGCGAACCGAGAAAATCAAGGATTTCCCGCACGCTGTTCCCTTGTGATATCATCTGCGCCGCTTTGATGGCCATGATCTGCTGTGCTATACTTCCCGCTTCCGTATTGAATACCGAGATGCGGTCCGGATCGACCCGGGCTGCCGCCGAAACCGCCGTCTGGTAGGTACCGCTCAGCCTGGCGGTAACGTGCAGTGAAATGATATGTTTATAATGGCTGAGGAGAAAACGGTAAAGATTTTCCGTATCCCGGGGTGTGGGCTGCGAGGTTTTGGGAATGACGTTTCCGTTCCGCATGCGGTCGTAAAATGTTTTATTGTCGATCGTGACACCGTCGATGAACTGTTCATTTCCAAACGTAATGCGAAGCGGAATGACATTAATGTTATACTTTTCCGCGATATCATCGGAGACATCGGAAGCGCTGTCAACCACCAGCGCGATCTCCTGCTGTTTCTGATTGCGTTGGGAAACCTGCTTCTTCATGTCGTCGACTTTTTTGCGTCTTACATCCCCGTAACGGGATAAGATCGAGAATACGGTTTCCGGGGCATTGGTATGGATATGCAGCTTAAGACGCTGTTTGCTCCCTGCCAGGATCAGGGAATTCCCCAGCGGCTGTAAAAGCTTCCGGAGCCGGTCGCGGTCGAATCCGCTGCCGTCGGCAATGCATTCCGTACAGAAACGGTATTTTACCTCGGGGTCATAAGCGACATCATGACTGCCGGCAAGCGGGGCAAGACGTTCTTTCAGTCCCTCCAGCAATTGCTTTATATTCGGACTTTCAATAAAAGCTTCGATCCCTTCGAGCATATTGACAAAACCGAGCCCTCCTGAATCCACATACTTCATTTTGACTTCAAGTTTTAATTTTTCCGGGGATTTTTCCAGTTCCGCTTTGCACGCTTTCAGGGCATAATTCAGGATGTAGATGAAATCGTCGCGGGTCCGGGCTTTTTCGGCCCAGGATTCCCCCCAGACGCGGATCACGCTCAGGATCGTGCCTTCCCGGGGATCGGCCATAGCCTGATATGCCTGATTGCTTGCATTCACAGCGGCCTTTGCGAATTCCTTTGTATCCACCTTCTGCTTCTTTGCCAGTTCCGTGGCAAGACCGTAAAAGAACTGGGCAAGGATGGAACCGGAATTTCCCCGGGCACTGTCGAGGGCCGTATCGGAGACATGCTGACTCATCTCGGCAAGAGCATGGTCGGTATTTGCCCGGAGCGAGGTGACAATAGCATGAAGGGTTGCCGCCATATTGGTCCCGGTATCCGCATCCGGAACGGGAAAAACATTTATCTTGTTAAGATAATCCTCATTATGGATCAGATTTTTCGCTGCCGCGATCACGGCAAGGCGGAAACGCCTGCCGTCAAGTATCGTGATTTTCATCAAAGTCCGTCCTGTGTGAAAAGATCATAAAAACAAAAGAATATATTATGCCTGCCAAATGATCACAAGCGCTTATTTTCCGAAGAACACTTTAAGCTGTTTCCGTGCCTGTTCGTAACCGGTTTTTATTGCGGTTTCATGACGGTCAAATTGCCATACCCGCATTTTTTGCCCAAGGTCGATATATATTGCAAGGTCTGGTTTGCTGGCGTTGATCTCACGGAAAGCCGATTGTGTCGACATGAGGGACATAGAGCGCGAGAGAACCTTCAGGATGCCGCCCGGCGATGCATTTTCCTCTTCCCCTTCCTTGCCGGGGGAGATGTCCAGGTATTCGGGGAATTCATTGTTCAGCGAGGCTTTTAAGATCCCCACGCCGATCCGCAGCCGAAGCTTGTGCGGCTTCAGCGCCCGAAGGGGAATGGTATCGCGGACACCCCCGTCCACCAGCCGGAGTCCGTTGGCCTCAAAGGGCTGGAAAACGCCCGGAACGCAAATACTTGCAAATATGGCGTCGGCCATGCGGCCGCGGTGAATATAATAGGATTTTCCGCTGTTCAGGTCGACCGTTGCGGTATAAAAAGGGATATCGCAATCTTCGATGCGTTTCTCACCGAGGATGTCCAACAGCGTTTCATGGATCCGCCGGCTTTTTATTACCCCTCCTTTCAGGGGCATTCTGATCTTGTCCAGCATGTTTGTGCCAAGTTCTTCCGAAAGATCGATCAGCTCCGGGACCGATTTCCCTGACACATACAAACCGCCCACCAGGGCTCCGGCACTGTTCCCGCTTACCACAGAGGGGAATATGTCATAGGTTTCCAGTGCCTTGAGAACGCCGACATGCGCCAGGCCAAGCGCCCCGCCGCCGCCGAGCGCAAGTCCCGTTTTCCGGGCTTTGTATTTTTGTAATACCGTTAAGGGTTTCATCATATTCTCAATGTTTCCGTCAGTAAAAAAACTTCTTGAATCTGAATAAGTTTCTCGATAAAGGAAAAAGGCAGGAAAGCCTGCCTTTTTGCATGACCTATGCTTTTTCCAGCTTTCGCTTCTTCTGCATCATCGGCGGGATCGTAAGGAAAAGGATCGAAACAATGATAACCCCCGCTCCGATCAGCTGCGAAAGGGGCGGAGCGTTCTGCCCGGGAAAGAGTGCAAGAAGCGCGGAAGCGATCACACCGGCTAGTATGCTGGAAGAACGGTTGACAGGGATGCAGTAGGTGTTCTCATTTTTATCCAGGAAGACAAGCGTGCCGAAAAACCCGGTTCCCTGAGAGAACATGCCGATCAGAAGTAGCATCCACAGGTAGGGCTCTCCCCAGTGCATCGTCCAACCCAGCCGGACATCAGCGCCGATATCGCCTTTGAAGAGGGTGAAAATTCCCAGAAGGAGGACCAGTGTCGGCGTGGAGACCATGGTTTCTTCAACGAAATACCGTAAATTGACTTCCTTTGTTTCACTTTTTGCATTGCGGCTCATGAACTGAAAACGCATGAAATAGCTGAAAAGATAGGTCAGGATGACAATACCGGCGAGAAGCGGGATCTGGTAGCCTTCCGCATTGGTAAGATTGAGAAGCAGCGCGATGAGCGCTCCCACAAGTCCTGCCCATGAGAACCAGCGCACACGCCGTTTGGTAATGGCATCAACGATAGGTCCGATGATCAGGACGCCGCCCCGCATGAGAAGCATGGCAAACACAATACTGAGTCCCTCAAACGTATATGCCAGGGTCGTCGTGCCGATAATAAGCGAAGTGAAAATACCGGAAAGGATCGTCCATTTCGTCGGATGGGGGATGCTTTTCCCCAGTACGGTCGAATGCCTGGGATATTTCCACCAGCCGAGAATGCTGATCAGGACGATCATTGTCACCAGTGTCGCCAGGGCGGTCACAGGAAGGATGCAAAATCCCGCCATGGTCTTACCGTTCAGCGAAGGGAGAAGCCCCTTGCTCATAATTTTTGTAAAAAGACTGTAGGGAATATAACAGGCAAAATATCCGAAGGCAAAAAACCAGATACTGTAATCCGAGAGGAATTCTCTGATCGTTCTTTTTTCCACAATTACCTCACTGTTTTTTCGTTTTGATCTTCCATAACTTTGTAAAGCATATTTCCAGGGCGGGGCCCAGCTTTTCAAAATCATTCGTGACTTCCGGCATGTTATGAAAAACGGTATAAGGGATCCTGTAACTTGAAAAACGAATGTATTCGGGATCGTCTCCACGGAAATCCTCCCAGTCGATCTCTTTGTACAGGCGTTCCAGCTTGTTGTCGGGAAGTCCGTGTTCAAGGATGGAATCGGGGCGGTCCGGATTGAAGCGGCGGCGGTTTTTCCGCAGAGATTCTTCATAGGGAACGTCGATATACAGAATGCAGGCCTTCTTCAGGATGTCATCCGAAAGATGACGGAAGGCACTTTCGTAGCCACCGTGTTCGGACCCGCGGCTGAACTCAATGATCGTAGTCGTCTTCTTGTGATATTCCTTATCCCTTAATTTTTTCCGGTATTCCATTGAAATGCGCTCAATAAGGAGATCCCAGAGATAATCGTGAAGGAAATAGCCGTCAGGATCGGTATGCAGGCGCGGTTTTCCCATGATCTTCTCCAGAATGGCATCTTCTTCAAACCATGTCCACAGCATGGGGAAATCATCGATCTCTTTGAAGGTATTGATATGAAAGCGTTGGATACGTTCAGGAACCGCTGTTTTGTTAAGATAATCAATAACTTCGGATTTCCCCGCAGCGGGCCGCCCCATAAGAATAATGACCTCAAAGTGATTCATCACAGGAACTCCTTAAATTTTTATTGTAACGGAAAAATATAACAAACAGCGGGCGGATTTAAAAACAGAAAAAACAGATTCTCCCTTCGGGATCCGGAATATTGCAGTGAGAAAAGGATCCCTGCCCGGTGTCACCAGCAGCGTTTTTCGCCGGGCCGGACACACTTTCGTCCGCACCGGTAGCAGATTTCGTTTTCGAGCCGGCGGTTATGAAAGAAGTCATCGATATTCCCCAGGGTCGTATCGGCAATGTTACGTAAAGCTTCCTGCGTAAAGAAGGCCTGATGAGACGTGATGAGCACATTGGGAAAGGTCATGAGCCGGGCAAGCACATCATCGGAAACCGCAGAATCCGAAAAATCTTCGAAAAAGTAGTTGGCCTCCTCTTCGTAAACATCCAGTCCCGCACCGCCGATCCTCTTTTTCTTCAGACCGTCGATCAGCGCCCGGGTATCAATGAGTTTTCCCCGGCCGGTATTGATCAGGAGAACGCCTTCCTTCATTTCGCTGATCGCTTCCTCATTGATAAGATAATGGGTTTCGGGGGTCAGGGGACAATGCAGGGATATCAAGTCTGACTGCCGGTACAGGGTCTTCAGGTCAGTGTATTCGATCCCCGTTTCTTTCGCAAAACTCGTATTCGGGAACGGGTCATAGGCGAGAATACGCATCCCGCAGCCCTGCAGGATACTGATCAGGCACTGGCCGATCTTTCCCGTGCCGATAATGCCGGCGGTCTTGCCGTGCAGGTCGAATCCCATCAGTCCCTCGATCGAAAAATTTCCGTCCCGGGTGCGGTAATACGCACGATGGGTCTTCCGGTTCAGGGAAGTGATCAGCGCCATGGCGTGTTCTGCCACGGAATAGGGCGAATAACTCGGAACCCGCATCACATGCACGCGCTTAAAGGCATGTCTGAGATCCACATTGTTATACCCGGCGCTGCGGAGCGCGACAAGGCCGATCCCGTGTTCCTGAAGGTGCCCGAGAACTTCTTTGTTAATGTCGTCATTGACAAAAGCACAGACCGCATCATGGCTCTCCGTTAATTCTGCGGTATTCTCGTTAAGATGCGCCCTGAAGTATTTTATGCGATAGCCGAAATCCGCATTGGCCGCGTCAAAGAAGCGCCTGTCATAGGGTTTGGTGTCAAAGAAAGCGATCTTTTTCATATTGTTTCTCCCGGAAATACCAATTCCGTCTATAATATACAGCGTTAGAGACTTTCTCCTAAAGAAAAAGCGACTCCGGAAAGAGTGCATTTCCCGGAATGCGGATGATGAACGAATTTTTCAGGTGATCTTTTTATAAAAAAGGTGCCGGGGAAATGATAAAAAAAACCGCAAAAATATTTTCTGTTAAAAAGATTGTAAATTATATAAATTATAACTGAATATGGGAACATTTGAAGAATTTCACGATATTACATATAAAAAAAAGGAATAACATGAAAAAAATCTTTGTGATGCTGCTGACACTCTTTTTGCTGCTTCCCCTTCGGGCGGCGGACAACGGGTCGCTTATCAATGACCCCGGGAGTCCCGTTCAGATCTTTTTTGAAGTGGAAACCGGACTTTTCAGTGTGTTGAACCATCGTTACCAGGTCGGAAGGGAAGAAGAAGGTGCGACGAACTTTGATTTTGTCAACCAGGGCGGACAGGACATTCTCCTGCCTTTCGACCGGTACACAGCGGGATTGACCATTAACGGCAGGCACAGGATCGGACTGCTTTATCAGCCGCTGACCGTCAATACCGATGTCACATTCCGGGAGGATGTGATGGTGGACAGCGTGCTTTTCACGGCGGGAACGCCCATGGAACTGAAATACGGATTTCCCTTTTACCGTTTTACCTATTCATACACTTTTCTTGACCGAGAACATCTCCGGATGGCCGGGGGAGCAGCCCTGCAGGCGCGCAATGCATCCATTGTGTTCAAAGCGGTGGACGGGTCCGGACTGGTCGTGGCGCAGAATGTGGGACCGGTACCTTCCTTCTACCTTTGCGGGCGCTACACCGCTGACAGCGGATGGTATGTCAGCCTGGACGCTACCGGCCTCTACGCATCGTCCGCAGTGATCAACGGAGCGAACTTTGATTTTGAAGGGTCCCTCCTGGACGCCTCACTGCGAACGGGCTACCCTTTGCGGAAAGGCATGGAAGTGTTCGGGAATCTGCGCTTTCTCGGCGGGACTTCCCGCGGAGAGTCCCAGTATCCGGCGGAAAGCTGGAGCGTCACGGAAGAGCGTTACGGTGAAAATCTCCTCGGGACCATGGCGTTTACACTGGGGATCAGCATCTATTGAAATACGAAACCGTTCAATGAAACAAAGGCCGTTCTTTAAGCGGCCTTTTTTATTATTCGGCATGAGGAATCCGCACCGTTGAGGAGGAATGACAGCTAAAGAAAAAATAAAAGCATAAAAAGCGAATATCCCGGACGGTCCGCCGCTGAGAAAAACGGAACACGGCCGTTATGTTTCCCGGTCAAGATTCCGGTAATGAATGGATTCGCTGATGTGCATTGCCTGGATATGCTCCTTTCCCTCCAGGTCGGCGATGGTGCGTGCCACCTTAAGAATACGGGTGTAGGCCCTTGCACTGAGGCCGAGCCGGACCAGTGCCGTTTTCAGCAGTTTCCGGCTTTCCGGCGAGAGTCCGCAGAATTTTCTGATCTCCCCGGGCCCCATGTGCGCATTGCAGTGGATCTTCGGACGGGATCCGAAACGCCGGGTCTGTATCCGCCGGGCGTCGTGCACCCGCCGGCGGATCTGCGGGGAACGCTCGCTGTCCTCCCGGTCGCTGATCTCTTCATAGCTGACCGGAGGGACGTTCACATGGATATCGATACGGTCAAGAAGGGGGCCTGAGATGCGGCTCAGATAATGCTGTATCTGTCCGATACTGCAGGTGCATTCATGCCGGGGATCGGTGGCATAACCGCAGGGACAGGGATTCATGGCGGCGATCAGCATGAACTTTGCGGGGTAGGTCAGTGTAGTGAGCGTACGGCTGATGGTGACCCGCCCGTCCTCCAGCGGTTGCCGGAGGACCTCAAGGACGTTCTTTTTGAACTCCGGGAGTTCGTCCAGAAAAAGGATTCCGTTGTGAGCAAGGCTCACTTCCCCGGGATGCGGGATGCGTCCCCCGCCGACCAGCGCACTGTCGCTTACCGTATGATGCGGGGAGCGGAAAGGACGGCGCGTGATCAGGCTGATGTCGGAGATATCTTTATAGATGGAATATATCGCCGTGGTCTCCAGTGCCTCTTCCGGCGTGAGGTCGGGCAATATGCCGGGGAAACGCTTTGCCAGCATGGATTTTCCCGATCCGGGCGGGCCGATCAGGATAATATTGTGTCCTCCCGCGGCAGCGACTTCCAGCGCGCGTTTGACATGCGCCTGACCTTTGACCTCGGCAAAGTCCATCCGGCTGACATTGCCGTCCTGAAAATATTTTCTGATATCCACCGTAACGGGATGATGTTTCCTGCTGCCGTTCACGATCTCCACCGCTTCCCGGAGATCCCTGACACCCCAGACAGGGCAGTGTCCCGGCATTGCCGCTTCTTCCGCATTCGCTTCCGGGACCAGAAGGCGTTTTTGCCTGAAATGCTTCATTCCCAGAGCGATCGGAAGGATCCCTTTTGATGGCCGCACATGTCCGTCAAGCGCGAGTTCGCCGATAAGGATCATGTCCTCCAGGCGCCGCATGTCGATCAGGCCGGAAACGGCCAGCAGGCCGATCGCCAGGGAGAGGTCGAATCCGGTGCCTGCCTTGGGGATGTCGGCCGGTGCAAGATTCTGAATGATCTTCCCGCCCGGCATCCGGTATCCGCTGGACTTTATGGCGGCAAAAAGCCGGGAAAAACTTTCCTTTACCGCTTTTTCCGGCAATCCGACGATAAAATACTTCGGCATACTGCGGTCAAGCCGTGTTTCGACCGTCACCTCATAGGCATTGATTCCGTGCAGTCCCGCTGAATAGCATCGTGAGATCATTTCGCCCTCCTTCGGAAATGTACATATACGGAGAAAAACACGAAACCGAATTTTCGACGCTGTGATGCAAAGCACAGCAAGGCCGCAGTTCCCGGATCCCCGGCAGGGCGGGACCGTTCAGCGGCTGAGGCGCATGCGGCGTATGTATTGGCAATTATCCGTTGCTTTACCGGTGATAAACCGGTAATTTTACGCACAAGTGAAGGTAAGTGATGATGAATAAAAGTATTCTTGTTACCGGCGGTGCCGGCTATATCGGCAGCCACACCACACTCTGCCTGCTGGAAGCAGGATATTCCGTGATCGTTGTTGATAATTTTTCCAACAGTAAAAAGGGTGCACTGGAACGCGTGGAAAAATTGAGCGGGAAATCCCCGCGGGTTTATGATGCCGATATCCGCGACCGAGCGGCATTGCAGCGGATATTTTCCGATAACGCTGTTGCTGCAGTCATCCATTTTGCGGGATTCAAGGCGGTGGGGGAATCGGTGGAGAAACCGCTCCTGTATTACCACAACAATGTGTACGGAAGCATTGTGCTCAGTGAGGTCATGGCGGAGAAAGGGGTAAAAACCCTTATTTTCAGCTCTTCGGCGACCGTTTACGGGACGGACAACAAGGTGCCTTTCAAGGAAGGGGACCCGACCTCGGCGACCAACCCGTACGGAAAGACAAAATTGTTCATCGAACATATTTTTCAGGACCTCTGTGTGGCGGACCCGGACTGGACGGTAACCCTGCTGCGTTATTTCAATCCGGTGGGGGCGCATCCGAGCGGGGAGATCGGCGAGGACCCGAACGGCATCCCGAACAATCTTATGCCCTTTGTCTCCCAGGTGGCGGTGGGCCGCCGTGACAAGCTGAAGGTCTACGGCGACGATTATCCCACGCCGGACGGGACCGGGGTACGGGATTATATCCATGTCATGGACCTGGCGGAGGGTCACGTCAGGGCGCTGGAAAAGGCGGGCGCTCAGAGCGGTCCGGCCGTTTACAATCTGGGAACGGGAAAGGGACACAGTGTTCTGGACCTGGTCAGGACCTTTGAAAGCACGAACAAGGTATCCGTTCCCTATGAGATCGTTGCAAGGCGTCCGGGTGATATCGCAGAATCCTATGCCGATCCGAAAAAAGCCAGAAAGCACTTGCATTGGGAGGCGAAAAGGGACCTGAAGGATATGGTCCGCGACGCATGGAACTGGCAGAGAAAAAATCCGGACGGATATGCGTAAAACCACCATTATAGCGCATCGCGGCGCTTCCGGACATGCCCCGGAAAACACCCTGGCGGCCTTTCAAAAAGCAGCCGGAATGAAGGTCGATGCCGTGGAGTGTGACGTACAGCGTTGCCGTTCCGGCCAGCTGGTCGTTTTTCACGACAGGGACCTGAAACGCATTACCGGGAAGCGTGGGAAAGTTAAAAAAAAGAAACTGGCCGAATTGCGGAAGCTTGATGCGGGGAACGGAGAGCGCATCCCCACGCTGAAAGAGGTGCTGGAACTGGTCGACGCCCGGACCGGCATCAATATTGAAATGAAAAGCCGCGGTTCCGCGGTTCCGCTGGCGCAAATGATACGCAACAGTATCCGCACGGATTCCTGGAAGGCGGAGGATTTTTTTGTCTCCTCTTTTTACTACCGCCCCTTGCGGCGTTTTCATGAACTGATTCCGGAGATCCCCATTGCGCTTCTATATAACAAAAAGCCCAAGCGTCTGAAGAAACGCATAAAAGTTCTCCGGCCTTTTGCCGCCAGCCTGAACGCAAAACATATTCGTCCCGCCTGGATAAGCAGGGTTCATGATCATGGCCTGAAAGCATATGTCTGGACCGTGGATGATGTGCGTGTCGCCGAACAGCTTCAGCAGGAAAGGGTCGACGGATTCTTTACGAATTATCCGGGCCGTTTCCTGAAGTAGAAATCCCGCCGTTCAGCTTGTGATGTAACGCCGGATATAATCGCGGATCTCTTTTTTCAGCGGTGAATAGTCGATCTGATGTTCCAGGATCACCGTCACGCAGATGCGCAGCTGTTCTTCAAGGGGCATGCGTTTGTTGATGACAACGACATTGTTCTCATTGATGATGCAGTAACCGCCGGAAAATGCGCCCGTTCCGAATATTACGTCGTAGCCGTACCCGCGGAGAAAGCCGCTCAGCTGTTCGAGAAGACGTTTCGGTTTCATTGTTTATAAAAGCTCCTCTTCGCCGATCAGCGGCAGGGAATCAACGATCTCCTTAATGTTCTCCGATTCGGAGCGCGGCATGATAAGCAGGGCGCCTTCATTTTCCACGACAACCAGGTTTTTGATCCCCAGCGCGAAGATCTTCAGGTCTTTGCTGTATATGTAGTTGCCGCTTGAACGCAGGAGGAGTCCCTTTGAGCGCACGGCGTTTCTGTTCTTGTCCTTTTTTCGAGCTTATAGATCGTATCCCAGCTTCCGACATCGCTCCAATCGAATCTGGCCTTGACCACATTGATGCGGCAGGCCTGTTCAAGCACTCCGTAGTCAATGGAGATGGGCTGTATCGTTTTCCATTTTTTCGCAACGGTCTCCGGGTAATCGGGAGTTCCTATGCTTTCCGATATGTCATTCAGGCAGGCGCCGAGTTCGGGTAAAAAGCGGTTAATCTTCTCGATGATCATCTTTGCCTGCCAGACGAACATTCCGCTGTTCCAGAAAACTCTCCGGACTTCAAAAAGAGCTTGGCGGTTTCGGAATTGGGTTTTTCTGCAAAGGTTTTGGACTTGAAGATCCCGGGTTCGCCGGGAAGCCCTTTCTTTTCCACCTGAATGTATCCGTATCCGGTTGCCGGGTAGGTGGGCTCGATACCGAAGGTAAAAAGGGCCTTGTGCTTTTTTGCCGATGCAATGGCCGCCTTCACGGTCTTCGTGAACTTTGTTTTGTCTTTGATAAGGTGATCGGCGGGGAACAGCCCCATGATCGCATCCGGATCCCTTTTCAACAGATGTATCGCGGCCAGGCCGATCGCGGGTGCCGTATTCTTTCCGGAGGGCTCGATGATGAAATTGTCTTCGGTCAGTTCCCTGTTTTGTTCCCGGATCATTTTCGCCTGCTCTTCATTGGTCATGATATAAATATGGTCCAGGTCGTTGAGACTACGGAGGCGATCAATGGTTAAATTGACCATGCTTTGATCGCCGGCGATGTCAAGGAGTTGTTTGGGGCTCTTTTTTACTCAACGGCCAAAAACGCTTACCGACACCGCCTGCCAGCACAACACTGTAATAATTTTCCATGTTTACCTCATGATATTTTGGACTGTAATTTAAGACACTCAGAACACTTTTTCAATATCAATTTTATAGGCATCCTCCAGTTCGGTGTCCCAGCGTGCACGGACACGGATATTCGTATCCAGTTCGCGCATGATCTCGGGGGGAACATGAGGATAGGGTCTGCCAGGATCCGCGCGTTCATTGTGATTGCGGTCCGCATACCAGAACAGACGGTAGGTTCCCGGCAGCACCTTGTCAAATATAAAACCCCCGTCCTCACAGCCGGTCCCGTATGTCTGAAAATCGTTCTTCAGGACCAGCCGCAGGGGCGTATGCACTTCCGCCGGCGTGACACGTCCTGTGACGGCGCCGTATTCGGGGCGGCTTTCGGCTGAAGGTCCACCGCATACAGGCTGTCGGTGCGGATCTCCGGATACGTAGCGGATGCCGGCATATGGACATGCCATTTTCCCCTGTCGGATGCAGCCAGAACGGGAATCGCATATATAGCGTGTTTTTGCTTTATCAGTGTAAGTTCAAGCGTGTCCCGCAGTCCCTCGAAACGACCCTTCAACTCCCAGGCGTCCGGAGGCGGGGTAATGAAGAGGGATGTGCCGCGCTGCTCAAAATGATAGAGGCTGTCTTCGGGATTCTTTACCGGAAGATGTGCCAGCGTGTCATGTAAGGCGCAGGATAAATAATCCACCACTCCGCGAAGCTTCATTTCCAGCGAATCGTCAGAGAGCCGATCATGATAAAGGGTGCAGGTCTTGCCGGCATAGATCACGGTGTCGACTTCCGCTTCGCTAATCTGGAACGACTCCCTCCGGTTCCAGGCGGCAGGCTTTTTGGTAAAGCTCAGTTCGGTGGCTCCCGGATAAAGATTATCCGCCTTTACCAGTTCCGGCGGCAGAAAATTATCCTTTGTGGCGAGCAGTACCACATTATGGTGATCCAGGGTATCCGGCAGCACGGCAGGTTCTGAAGGGACGCAGACACCGTCAAGATCCTGGTGAAAGCTGTTACTCCTGTCCATGTCCTGATATCCGGCGATAAAGAAGGTGTCTTCCGGAAGATGATCAAACGTGAACGCACCGCCGGAAGCACTTTGTGTAAAATATTCAGGTTGTGCGAAGATAGAGTCCGGCACCCGGTGCTGCCGGCTGATGCAAATACTGGTGTTCACATTGCCGTCCTGTTCCGCCACATATCCCCGGATGCTGTTCTGCGGCATCACGCCGCTCCGGGTGAAGCTGAACTGAAGGGGTTCCGGAAGGCTGTTGTTCCGGAGGTCGGCGATATTCTTACCGAGAATGAGCGTATAGACCGTTCCTCTTTCCCATGGAGTAAGGGGCCTGATCTGAATTTTTCTCCCGCGTATGCGTATATCGGTTCCGGTCCGGTCCAGGGGGAAAAGCGTGATGTTGTTTTCCGCGGTCTTTACAAGAAGCGGTTCCGAAAAGATAAAGCGCAGCGTATGCAGGGAATCCACATTGACAGCGCCGTCTGGCAGGGAAGCGGAGATCAGGGACGGAGGCTGTTTGTCCGGAGGACCGCCGCCGGGCGGTTTTTCGGCAGCGCATTGTGTGATCAGCAAACTGCCGGCAAGCAACAGGAACATTGAGAAAAACGGTGTTTTCATGTCGTAAAATACATTAAAAGCAACGGAAGCCACAGTAAAAAATCGGATATTCCTAAGCGAATCCTGAAGGAGAAAGGAAGCAGAACAGCAGTACCCAGACCAGGAAAACAACAACGGAAAGGGCCGTAAGCCGCAGCGCCCTCCGGTGTTCACAGCTGCCGCCCTCGGATTTTGCGGCACGCCGGGCGATCAGGTATCCGGCGAACGCGAACGGCGGAAAAACAAAGCCGGCGATCCCCAGCTTAAAAGCCAGCCGGGATTCTTCGGCGTGTTCGTGATCGATCGCATCTTCTGTCCGGACATTCACCCATTCGGGACGGTAGAACGAGGACTGAACGTTCAGCAGTCCCGCCTGGTACCACTTTACCCCCATCGCTTTCAGGCGTCTACTCCGTACGGGGTTAAAAAAATAATTGCACTGTTTTACCATCCATTCCAGCGAACCTGCGTATCGTATTTTTTCCCACAGATATAAAAGCAAAGCGAACATTCCCATTCCGATAATGATCGTCAGGACCGTGGGACCCCACAAGCCTGCACGCCGGCCGTAGGGAATGCCGAAGACCAGATCCAGGCTGATGAACATAGCGATAAAGTACAGGTACTGGATTGTGTAATTGGTAAAGGCCACGAACCCGAAACGGCGGACAAAGCGGGTTTTGTCCCCGAAAGCTTTCGCCCTGCCGCGCATCTCCACCAGCCGGATCATTGCGGCGACCAGCAAAGTGCTGAAGCCACTGAGCAGCAGGAACTGGAAAAACCATCCCGCCAGCGGTGTGCCCAGCAGGTCCGGGGTCCATCCGCGGTGGTCCCAGATATGGATGTAGAGATCGAGTCCCTTGTCAAAACCTGCCTGTCGAACAACCAGAAAAATATTGGCGATAACACCGGCAAGGCCGATAAAATAAGCGATCATGCCGCTGCGCAGAACGGTATTGATAAAAGCCTTGCCTCTGCGCCGGGACTCCGGCATGGTGAGGAATATCCCGAAGATCGTGCCGATGAAGGAAACCGCAAGGTAGGGGAAAAGCGGTTCGGGATGACCGGCAAGGGGCTGAAGAAAGAAGACCAGCAGGAAGTACCCGAAAGGGTTCTCGCCGATGCGGGGATAGGAAGCAAGGTATGTCCCCTCCTGGGCGGGATAGCCGGGAATAATGCAATGAACCGCGCCCCAGACGGCCGGAGTAAGGAGCAAAACGATCACGGCAAGTCCGACATACGCCCGGATCAGTTTGCGTTTGTCACGGTATTTTTCTCTGGAGACCAGGATGCTGTGAATAATGCCGTTAATGATAATACACCAGGCGATGGTATGAATGGTCTCGAAATGATTGAATCTCCATAGGGAGTGATCCCAGTTCCAGCGTACCGGGCCGAGATCCGGATCGGAGGCCGCTTTCAGGGATTCGTGCACAAAGACGCCCAGATCGCCGTGATAGCCGATCAGCCCTTCAACCAGCATGGCAAAGCAAAGAAGGATAAATCCACCCAGAACCTGACGACGGGCCAAAGAGGACGGTGAGATATTGCGCTGCAGGGCATTTTCCATGCTGATCGCATTGCCGGCGGCCGAGACCATGAGAAAAAACCCCGCCAGTCCGCCGCAAAAAGGAAGTACGATCATTAAAATAAACTCGATAAATTTCACCCCGGAAAAATCTTCTGTGATCGCATCGACATTCAGGGTGTGCATGACCATATGTAAAACGAGCATCAATGCAATGGCAAGGCCCCGCATAAAATCCACACTGGCATAACGTTTCATATGAAAATTCCTCTCCCGCCGCTGAACATGCATTCTGATTAAAAAGTGACGACTGCAAGAATCAGAAGAAATATAATATAAAGCGCTGGAGTTTTAAAAAACTATTTATGTTAAATTTCAGCCTTTTTCGGACAGGGATCTCACAGCAGGTGTCACGCTGATCCCGTGCGGCTCCCGCGCTTCCGGACGCTGCGGGCTCCGCCAATTTGTACTTTTATCTTTTTTCTTTTTCATACGGATTTTGTACATTCCCGCATCGGAGCGGAAAAGCATAACACTTAAAAAAATACGCCGGAGAATATGGGAAAATTCGTTCATATACATACGCACAGCGATTACAGTACACTTGACGGCGCCCTGAAGATCGGGACCATTGTGAAAATGGCAAAATCCATGGGAATGCCCGCCGTCGCGTTGACCGATCACGGGAATATGTTCGGTGCCGTGGAACTGTTCAATCAGGCGAAACAGGCCGGCATCAAGCCCATTATCGGCTGCGAAATGTATGTGGTGAACGGATCGCGCTTCGACCGCGTCAGCAGCCGGAACGAAGAACACCGGTATTACCATCTTGTTCTGCTCGCTGCGAATGAGCAGGGCTATAAGAACCTTATAAAACTGACATCGTTCGGCTACCTTGAAGGATTTTATTACAAGCCGAGGGTGGATAAGGAGCTGCTTCGGAAATACCATGAAGGCCTGATCGCCAGTTCGGCCTGTATCAAAGGGGAAGCCGCGGTCGCGGCCAGGACCGGCGGGTATGAAAGGGCAAAAGCCGTCGCACTTGAATATGCGGAATTGTTCCCGGAGCGTTTTTATCTTGAACTCCAGCGCCACGGCCTGCCGGAAGAAGATATCGTCAACGACGCGTTCATAAAGATCTCAGAAGAGACCGGCATCCCGCTTGTCTGCGCCAACGATGCGCATTATGCCGTTCGCGAACACGCAGAAGCGCACGATGCTTTTCTCTGTATCGGCACCGCCTCCAATATCAGTGATGAAAACCGTATGCGCTATGCCAACGACGAATTCTATTATAAATCCCCGGAAGAAATGTGTGAACTGTTCAAAGATGTGCCGGAGGCGCTCGAGAATACGGTAAGGATCGCGGAACAGTGTGATTTTGAGCTGAAGACCGGTGAGTATCATCTTCCGGAATTCCCCATTCCCGGGGAGGCCGGTACGGATGATCCGGATATATATCTGGACAAACTCGTACATGAAGGACTGAGAGCCCGCCTGGGCAAGGACCCCGGTCCCGATTACCGGGAGCGTGCGGAATACGAACTTTCCGTGATCAAGAAAATGGGCTTTTCAGGATATTTTCTCATCACCCAGGATTTTGTCCAGTGGGCGAAAGCAAACGGGATCCCCGTGGGTCCGGGTCGGGGTTCTGCGGCGGGAAGTCTGGTGGCCTATGCACTGGGGATCACGAACATCGATCCGCTGGACTTTGACCTGCTGTTCGAACGTTTCCTGAATCCCGACCGTATCACCATGCCGGACATCGACATTGATTTTTGCTATGAACGCCGCGGCGAGGTGATCGAATATATCAAGGAGCGGTACGGCAATGACAGCGTGACGCAGATCATCACCTTCGGGCGTATGAAAGCCAAGGCCGTGGTAAGGGATGTCGCCCGGGTCATGGGCATGGATTACGCCACGGGCGACCGTTTTGCCAAGGCCATCCCCGAAAATATCAAGATCAACAAAGAGGAGAAGCAGCAGGGGATAACGGACCTTGATAAGGCGAGGAAGATCAATAAGGATCTTAAAAAGCTGATCCATGAAAGTCCCGAACACGAAAAACTCTGGGAGATCTCCAGGGTTCTCGAAGGCATGAACCGGCAGGTCGGGATCCACGCTGCCGGAGTGGTCATCGCCCCCGGCGATCTGCTCAATTATATACCGCTGTACAAATCTTCGAAGGATGATATTACCAGTCAGTACGACATGGGCTGCCTGGAACAGGTGGGCATGCTGAAAGTGGATTTTCTGGGGCTTCGCACCCTGACGGTGATAAAACATACGCTGCACCTTCTCAGACAGCGCGGGATCGAACTGGATATCGACGAGATCCCCTTTGACGACATGAACGTCTATGAACTTTTCAGCGAAGGGCGCACTTTCGGGCTTTTTCAGTTTGAGTCCGCCGGTATGCGGGAATACCTCAAAAAACTGCAGCCCACCTGCATTGAAGACCTGGTGGCGATGAACGCGCTTTACCGGCCCGGCCCCATGGACAATATCCCTGTCTTTATCAAACGCAAGCACGGAGAAAAGGTCGACTATCTCGACCCGAAAATGGAACCGATACTGGAAAACACCTACGGCGTTATCGTTTACCAGGAACAGGTCATGAAGATCGCCTCCAGCGTCGCCGGACTTTCGCTGGGGAAGGCGGATACCCTTCGGCGGGCCATGGGGAAGAAAAAAGTCGGTGTGATGGAGAAAATGCGCAGCGAGTTCATCGAAGGTGCCGGCAAAAACGGCGTAAATGTCGAAAAAGCAGATCAGATCTACGATCTTCTGATCAAATTCGCATCCTATGGCTTCAATAAAAGCCATTCGGTGGCCTATGCCTATATCGCCTATCAGACCGGTTATCTCAAGGCCTATTATCCCGCCGAGTTCATGGCGGCGAACCTGACCAGCGAGCGCGGCGAGATCAAGCGTGTGGTCGAACTGGTATCGGAAGCAAAAAAACTGGATATTGAGGTGATTCCGCCGGACGTCAATTCCTGTACGGCATATTTTTCAGTTCTGGACAGCAGGATCACCTACGGACTTTCCGCCCTGAAAAGCATGGGGGAAAAAGCCGCCGCCGAGATCGCCCGGGCGCGCAAAGAGGACGGCCCCTACAGGACGATCTTCGACCTTACCAGCCGGGTCGATCTTCGCATTGTCAACCGGAAGGCGCTTGAAGCGCTTATCTATGCGGGCGCCATGGATTCGCTGGAGGGGAACCGCTGCCAGAAATTCTATGCCATCGATGCCGCACTGAAGTACGGTCAGCGCTACCAGGATGAAAAAAAAGCCTCACAGGTGAGCCTTTTTGGTGCGGAAAGCGGACAGACCGTGATGAACGAACCGGTGCTGGAGGAACTTGCGGAGTGGAACGACCAGATGAAACTGGAGAAGGAAAGGAATACATCGGTTTTTATTTGACGGGACACCCGCTTGAGCCCTTCCGCGATGAACTCGAGGCGGTCTCCAATGAATATTATCTTGACGATGAAGAGCTGAAACCGCCCGATATCATCCGGGCCGGCGGTATTGTTACGAATTTTACCATACGCTACGACCAGCGCAACAACCAGTATGCGAAATTCCATTTTGAGACGCTGAGCCATGAATTTGACGTACTGGCCTTTAAATCCTTTGAAAAATACCGTTCACTGCTTTATGAGGATGCGAAGATATACCTGGAAGGCAATCTGAAGATCGACAGCGAGCGGAATCAGCTTCCGACGCTTTTCCTGAATCACGCCCTGCCGCTTTCGGACCTGAACGAGAAGAAGATCAGGACGGTGCATTTGCGTATACGCAATGATGAAGGGTTTGACGGAAAGCTTGAAAAATTAATAAAGATCATTCCCCGTTATCCCGGAAATAAGGTGCTGTACATTCATATCAGTTACCCCGCCCACGGAAAGCCGGAAAAGATCGTTCGCTCCGGGACCGGGATCAACGCGGCCGGTGAGCTGGTGAAAAGCATTCGCGATGTGGTCGGTCAGGCGAATGTGTGGCTTACATAGACCATGATCATTTATATCACATCCGGATGCGAGGAAAGCGCCGTTCGCACAGCGCTTTCTGAAAGCGTATCCCCGGGCGGAGCGCAGGATCATTGCCGACAGCGAATCGGCGCGGCGGGACCTCTACGCTGCGGAAAGCGGCAACGAGAAAAAGCACATATTCATTACCCGGGCCGCCGGACAGCACTTCAAGGTCTGTCCCGGCACTTCGGAACCCTATCTTTGCTGTAATTACTGGATACTGCATCAGTCCGCCAATTGTCCTTTTAACTGCAGTTACTGCATCCTGCAATATTATCTGAACAATCCTCTTTTAACGGTCTATTCCAATACCGGGGATCTGAAAGATATGGTGCGGGAACGTATCTGGGAAGAGCCCCGGCGGCTTTTCCGGATCGGGACCGGCGAGTTGGCGGACAGCCTGGCCCTTGATCATATCGCGCTTGCGGGACCCGAACTGATACGTTTCGCTGCCGGGCAGGAAAACATGATCCTTGAACTGAAGACGAAATCCGCGAATGTGGATCATCTGACGGATGTTGCACATCGCGGAAAAACCGTCATCTCCTGGTCTCTCAATCCGCCGCCGGCAATCCGGGAACACGAGGGAGGCAGCGCTTCGCTTCTTGCACGCATGGAAGCGGTAAAAATGATGCAGGATGCCGGTTATATGCTTGGATTTCATTTTGATCCCATGCTGGCGTATGAGAACAGTGAAAGGGAATACCGGGAGCTGGTGAGAACGCTCTTTGAATACGCGGACCCTTCCCGTATTGCCTGGATATCCGTCGGGAGCCTGCGTTTTCCTCCGGAGATGGCCGAAAAGGTGCGCAGGAAGTTTCCGCAGACCCGGCTGCTTGACAGCGAAATGATACGGGGGATGGATAACAAGCAGCGTTATTTCAAGCCGCTGCGCATCGGAATGTACCAGAACCTTTACCGCGCTCTGAGGGAATACGGAGGGAAAGACCTTTTTATCTATTTCTGCATGGAGGATGCCGCGGTCTGGAAACGCGTGACGGGCTTCGCGCCGGACAGCAATGCACACCTGGACTACCTGTTCGCCGAGCATCTTGCCAGGAAATTTTCCGGACTTGCATTCCCGAAGCCGGAACGGAAAGCATACCGCGCGTTCCATACGCAACGCAGTTGGGAGAAGCATTAACCAGGGTAATTATCTCTCAATCGGCTCCGGATGGATAGTGGCGTGGATATTTTCTCTTTCCTGATTTGCTTTTCAACTCCGGTGATCAGTCGGTGCGCCTTCCGCAGGGAGAGTTCCGCCGGCAATCTGAGGTGGAAGGTAAGTTCAACGTGCCTTCCGTAGCGGTGCAGATGCACATGATGCACATGGGTTTGCATTTCCATCATGGTATTGCAGGTTCGGGAAAGATACTCGAGCATTTCCCGGTCCGGGCTTTCCCCCAGAAGCGGCCGGATGCCGTCTTTCATGATCTTCGCGGCGGTAAGGGCGATCGCCAACGAGACGATCAGCGTCAGGACGCCGTCGGCCCACCAGAGATAACGCCCGGCGAAGATCCCGATGAGAATGACCAGGGAGGAAAGGGCGTCGCTGCGGTGATGCCAGGCATCGGCCTTGAGAGAAAGGAAGCCGCTTTTGCGGTAGGTGTGCAGGGCATACCGGGCAAGCAGTTCCTTTACCAGCATTGAAAAGGCGGTCACGGTCACAGCGACCAGTCCGTAGTCCGCCGGAATATTTTCCGTCAGCCGCCGCAGGCCCTCGGTGAAGAATTCAAAAGCGATGAACACCAGAAGCATGCCGACGATAAGCGCGGCGATCAGTTCCGACCTGCCGTGTCCGAAAGGATGCTCTTTGTCGGCTTTTTTCCCGGCGATCCACGTACTGACGATAATGATAAGTGAGCTCAGCGAATCGGAAAGGGTATGCCAGGCGTCTGCGATCAGGGCCGCCGAGGAGGAGATGATCCCCGCCCACAGCTTCAGGCCGAACAGGATCAAATTCCCCACAAGAGATAAATTGCCCTCCCGCATGGCATAGTTTTCGGGAGTTATGTTGCTCATGTGCTTTTCACCGGCCCGTGTCAACGGGTTTTAAAAGTTTTTTTAACGCGTGGGCAAGATCGGACTGTCGATAGGGCTTTTTCAGGATCGCGGCGGAGCCCAGCTGCCGGATGGCGTTTGTCTGCGCTTCGTTGGCGAACCCCGAGGAGAACAGAACGGCGACGTCCGGGTCGATCTTTTTTAATGCTTTGTAAACCTGTACTCCGTCCATTCCCGGCATCACGATATCCAGGATCACCGCCGTGATCATTTCCCGGTGATCTTTGTAGACCTGGATCGCTTCTTCCCCCGCTGCGGCTTCCATCACCCTGAAGCCCAGGTAGGTCAGTGATCTGCTTAGCATGGATCGGATCGCTTTTTCATCGTCAACGATCAGGATAGAAGCGCCGTCCATGGAAAACCGGTTGATTGCGGGTGCTTCCGCTTTGTCCTGTTCCGGCTTCAAGGGTGAGACCGGAAACAGCAGATGAAAGACGGATCCTTTCCCCGGCGTGCTTTCGGGATAGATATATCCGTTGTGGGCATATACCGTACCGTAGGCAGAAGGAAGCCCCAGGCCGGTCCCCTGTTCCTCTGACTTCGTGGTGAAAAAGGGTTCGAATATCTTGGACAGCAATTCTTTATCCATGCCGGCGCCTGTATCACGCACCCTTACCGCAATGTAATTGCCGGTCTCAATCTCTACCGGATAGTCGATAAGATCTTTTTGACGCACGGTGATGTTCTCCGTGGTGATCTCAAATTCGCCCCCGTCGGGCATGGCGTCCCTTGCATTGAAGGCGAGATTCAGCAGCACGTTCTGAAGCTGGGCGAATTCTCCCATAATATAGTGTTTGCGTGCGTTGAGATTTTGTTTGATCCGGATATTCTGAGGAAGGGAATGCTGCAGGAGTTCCAGGGAGTTCAGGATCAGGTCGTGGACATCGATCGCCGTACTTTGTTTTCGCTGTTTCCGGGAAAAGGTCAGAAGCTGGCTGGTGAGACTCGCTGCACGTTCGCAGGTGTCCGTAATATTTTTACAATAATAGCTCAGTTCTTCGTCCTCTTTCAGTTCCTCGGTCAACAGTTCGGCAAAGCCGAGGATCGTCGCCAGCATGTTGTTGAAGTCATGTGCAATTCCGCCGGTGAGTTGTCCCATGGCACGGAGTTTCCGCGACTGGGCAAGGTTCTCTTCCTGTTTCCGGATGGTATCAAGCATTTCATGTTCCCGGGTGATATCGATGCTGACCCCCATTATGAGCGAAGGGCTTCCGCTTTCATTCCGTTCGATCACCTGGGTCGAACAGCGGAACCATTTACTTGTACGGTGCTTTGCCTGAATGCGGAATTCAAATTTACAGGTATCAATTTTTTTCTTCAAACAGCGGTTCATGGAAGCTTGCATCAGCTCCTTGTCTTCGGGATGTACCAGTCCGAACCAGTCTTTGAGCAAAAGTTTATCTTCAGTGTTTTTGAGCCCGTAAAGGCGTTTCAGCTGTTTGTCCGGGACCCATCTCTCTTCCGGGAAATGCACGGTAAAGGTACCGATATGTGCGGCATCAAAGGCGGTATTCAGCCGCTCACGGCTGAGCAGCAGTTCACGCTGATGTTTATGAAGTTCCGTGGTATCCGACAGCACCTCGATCACATTGATCAGCTTGCCTTCCTTGTTGTATATCGGGGTGGAAGAAACATTCCAGATGCGGTCATTGAGATAGGTTTTTTCCGTCTGCACGCGTTTTCCCGCCTTGACGGCGTTCCTGGAAGTACAGGGAGAGCACGGGCGGTTCCTCTGGTGAAAAACACGGAAACACTTTTTCCCGAGAATATCCCGGGAAGCTTCAAATCCCGCCATCCGTGCCGCCGCATCATTCGCCTGGATGATATTGTCTTCCAGGTCCAGCATGATGATGCCTTCGCCCAGGGTTTCGAACATGCTGGCCTTTTCCCTTTCCAGATGTTCGCTGTGCTCCTTGTAGCTGACAAGTTCGGAAACGTTCTGAAGTATTCCCCGGTATGCCGTGACCCTGCCTTTTTTATTCCGTTCGTAAAAAGCATGAATGCGCAGGGAATACATTTTGTCTTCGTCAATGACGCGGAAGAAATGAGACATCGGGGACTTCCCCTCCGCATATTCTTTCAGTTTTTTCCGGAGGGGCTTCTGATCGTCCGGATGGATGGTATCGAAAATTTTCTGCATGTTGAAGCTGTCTCCGACCATGTTGTCTTTCCCAATATCGTCAAAGATCAGCGAAACATCGTGTTCAAAAAAGATCTTTAGTGTCCGGGGATCCATCTCCCAGTTCATCATTTTGCCGGCGATCTGGGAATGCTCCAGGAGGATATTCCTTGCATTGAGGTCCCGGATCATCTGTTCCTGGTCGGTAACGTCCTTCCCGAAGCACTGATAGGCAATAGGTTCGTCATTCCGGTTAAAGATGGCGCGGTATGTCCACTGAATGTAATGCCGTTCACCCTCCAGTCCGACGCCTGAAAAGATCTTCGTATCGCTTTGTTTTTTCACGGAAAGGGTATCCAGATGGCGGATAAAATTCAGTTCGTCCCTCTCCGGGAAACGCTGAAGAAGATTGCTGCCTTCAAAGTTGGAGAAGTTCGTGCCGAACCAGAACTGAAAGGCCTGGTTCACATATTCGAGTTCATATTTATCGTTGAACCGGCAGAACATGATGGGAGAGTCCTCCAGTACGGAGGTCATCAGGGCGTGTTCCCGGGTGATGTCCCGCTGCAGCTTGTAGCGCTCGACATGCGTTTTCAGCCGCGCCAGCAATTCACGGTCGTTGAAGGGCTTGGAAACGTAATCGTCGCCCTTGACGTCAAAACCCTTCTCCACGGCTTCCGTGTCCGTTCTGGCCGTCACGAAGATCACCGGTATCTGCCGGGTCTTGTTATCGCTTTTCAGCCGGCGGCAGACTTCAAATCCGTCCATTCCCGGCATCATGATATCCAGCAGGATCACATCCGGGAGGTACATGCCGGCAAGCCGGAGCGCCTCTTCCCCCGTTTGCGCCAGAAGGATATTGTATCCCTCTGTGGTTACGATAGAGGTCAGCACCTGCAGGTTGGCGGCGGTATCGTCCACGATCAGAATGGTGATGTCGGTATTGTCCATAGAGCTTCTGTTGTTCCTGTCCCTTTTCCGGGTATTTTTACTTTATCTGAATAAAATAATACGAAAGGACTGCATTCACAACATTTAAGCTTGTGAGTTGCGGATCGTCTGCCGGCCGGACGGATCAGGGACCGCATGAACGATCTCCTGCCGGGTACGGATAGCCGGCGATGATGAATATGCTGTGATTTTTTGTGAAAAATGTTGAAAATAGCATGCGAAAAAAGAGCAAAATGCATATCTTTGGATATGAATAAGGACTTAAAAATCTTGCAGCTCGGAGAGGTCCCGTACCGAAAGGCCTTTGAGCAACAGCTTGAACTGCATGCACAGCGTGTTGAAGATCGCATACCCGACACGATGCTTCTGCTTGAGCATCCGCATGTGTACACGCTCGGACGGCATGCGCGGGAAGGGAATATCGTGTGGAGCGAAGCTGAACGGAAAGCGCGCAGGGTGCAGGTGGAACATGTTGACCGCGGGGGCGATGTGACCTATCACGGCCCCGGACAGCTGGTGGGATATCCGCTGATCAAGATCGCGGAACGCGGGCTTACGCCCCGCCGCCTGGTGGAGTGGGTGGAAACACTGGTGATAGAAACCCTTTCCCGGTACGGCATTAAAGGTTATGTGCATCCGGACTATCCCGGCGTGTGGGTGGGGGACGCGAAGATCTGTGCCATTGGCATGCGCATTCGTAAGGGAGTTTCCTACCACGGCTTTGCCCTGAATGTTTCCACGGACCTGGATTACTTTAACGGTATTGCGCCCTGCGGTATCCGGGATAAGCGAGTGTGTTCTGTAAATGCTGTTCTGGGGATACATACGGACATGGAAAGACTGGCGGGAAACCCTCTCCCGATTTGCGCGAAGCACGCTGCCGGAAATCCGGGATATCTGCCGGAAATCGTGAAAAAAGCATTCCGATTCATCGAAAACTTTTGTAAGCTATTCTCTGAAACACATTGACGTTAATCAGTAAGGAGAAGAGGGTGAAAACTGCGTTTGCCGGAAATGACCAGAGAAGCGACCGTTCCGATTGCCGCATTGGCCTGACCATGAAGCAAAGCGGCGGACTTGATATTCATCTGCAAAGCAAAGTGGAAACCCTGTACGGGGAATCCATACATGCATGCTGCCGGAAGGTCATGCAGGCCTTTTCCCTTCCGCACGCTGAGATCGTGATCAGTGATAACGGAGCACCGGAATACGTTATCAGCGCCCGGCTGGAAGCATGCGTCAAAAAATTGCGGAAAACGGATATCGAAGTGCTGCCGGACATGCTCCCTCAGAATGTTCACGCTACAAAGAGGGACCGTCTCAGGCGTTCGCGGCTTTATCTTCCCGGGAACACTCCGAAGCTGGCCCTGAACGCGGGGCTGCACAGCGGGGACGGCGTTATTCTTGACCTGGAGGATTCCGTAGCGCCGGAGCGCAAGGATGAAGCGCGCATTCTGGTGCGCAATACCTTGCGGGCCGTGGATTTTTACGGGGCCGAACGGATGGTGCGCATCAACCAGGGGGAACCGGGGTCCCGGGACCTGGAAGCCGTGATACCGCATCATGTGAATGTTATTCTGCTGCCGAAATGCGAAGATGCGGAACAGGTGCGCGAAACAGACCGCTGTATTCGGAAGTTATGCAAGGACAGGGGCATTGACTATGAAGTCTGGCTCATGCCCATTATCGAGAGTGCCATGGGCGTCATGCAGGCCTTTGAGATCGCCGGAGCGGCTCCGTCCGTCGCCGCACTTGCCATCGGTCTTGAGGATTATACGGCCGATATCGGCGTGCAGCGGACCGCAAAAGGAAGGGAAAGCCTGTTTGCGCGCAGTCAGGTCGTAAACGTCGCAAAAGCACATCATATACAGGCCATCGACTCGGTCTTTTCCGATGTTTCCGATACGCAAGCCCTGCGTGAAAATGTCCGGGCGTCGAAAGCGTTGGGATTCGACGGCATGGGCTGTATCCATCCCCGGCAAATCAGGGTGATCCATGAGGCGTTTGCTCCCACGGCCGGAGAGATCGAAAAAGCCCGCAGGATCGTAGAAGCCTTCCGGGAGGCGGAAAAAGGGGGCTGGGCGTCGTTGCCGTAGGTTCCAAGATGATCGATCCTCCGGTGGTCAAACGCGCCGTGAAGATCATGGAACTTGCAGAGGGAAAGGCATAACGGGATTTTTTGAGAGGAGACAGGCGATATGAAGATGGTCAAGAATGCCGCCGGCCGCAGGGTGCCGGCAGAGATCAACGGAAAAAAGGTCATTCCCTTCAAAGGGGTGGGAAAACACCGTCCGGAAGGAAAAAAGCACGGGACAACACTTGTTTCTGCGGCGGATTATCCCCCGGACGGCGATAAGCGCGTTGCCTCCCTGAAAGAAGCCCTGCAGAAGGCGGGACTCTCCGACGGCATGACGGTTTCGACCCATCACCATCTGCGGGACGGCGACCTGGTGGCCAATCAGGTCTTCGATATCGCCGCCGAAATGGGTGTGAAGGATCTTGTCTGGTTTCCCTCAGCCTCCTTTCCCTGTCACAGGGAGATCATCAAACATCTGGAAAGCGGCGTGGTGCATCATATCGAAGGCAGTATGAACGGTCCGCTCGGCCGCTTTACTTCCGAAGGGAACATGAAAGGCATGGCGGTGCTGCGATCGCACGGCGGACGCTTTCAGGCCGTACAGGACGGGGAAGTGAAGATCGACATCGCCGTGCTGGCGGCGCCGACGGCGGATCCTTTCGGAAACGGTCACGGACTTGAGGGGCCTTCGGCCTGTGGGGGACTCGGGTATGCGCTGGCGGACTACCGCTACGCGGAAAAAGTGATCGTGGTGACGGACAATCTCATTCCCTTTCCCTGCGTGCCCATGCAGATCGAAGGGAATTATGTGGATCATGTGGTTGAAGTGGAGCGCATTGGCATTCAGGAACGCATCGTCTCGGGAACCACACAGATTACGAAGAGCCCCGACCGTCTTCTCATTGCCGAACTCACGGCAAAATTCTGCGATGCCGCGGGACTGGTAAAGGAAGGATTCTCTTTTCAGATGGGCGCCGGAGGGACTTCCCTTGCCATCGGGATCTATTTTCACGAGATGCTGAAGGCTCGGAATATCAAGGCGCGCTTCGCCGTGGGCGGCAGCACGCAGTATTCCGTAAAAATGCTGGAGGACGGGTGTCTGGAATACATGCTGGACGCGCAGACCTTCGATCTGGAGGCGGTGCGCTCCATGCGGGAGAACCGGGCGAAGCATCCCGAAATCTCCATTTTTCATTGTTACGACTATCATGCGAAGGGAAATTACACCACCATGATGGATGTGATGATCCTCGGTGCCACCGAAGTGGACGTGAATTTCAACGGTAACGTGGTGACGCATTCGGACGGCTATATGTTGCACGGTATCGGCGGCTGGCAAAACTGTCTTTTCGCAAAGTGTACCATCCTGCCTGTGCCGCTCTTCCGGAACCGTATCCCTATTATCGTCGATGAAGTGACAACCCTTACCGGTCCCGGCGAACTTATTGATGTCATTGTGACCGAGCGTGGCATTGCGGTGAATCCCAAAAGACAGGATCTGCTTGATAAAGTAAAGAACGCCGGATTACCGCTGAAGACCATTGAGGAGCTCAAGGAAGAGGCAGAACGCATCTGCGGAAAACCCCGCAGACCCGAGCCTCTGGACAAGGTCGTCGCCGCCATCAAGTGGGTGGACGGGACCGTGATCGATGTCGTGCGCCAGGTCCGGACATAGCCGGAACGAAGGAAGTTAAAAACGGTCCCTATTGATCATTTTTTCCGGATATCGGCAAGGGGAATGATGACCCCCAGCACCTCTGTGATCGTTTTGTCCGGAATGTTCTCCGTGGTTGAAATAATCATTTTATATTCCTTTTTATTACGAATAACGCAAATTTACACTGATTTTCGCTCTGCTGCACGAAAATTTTTTATCCTTTTGCATTTATGTAAAAGGTTCGGCGATAAAAGAGGATTTCTTCGTTGTCCAGATATTCCCGTATCAGTTCGGCGGTAATGCCCCAGATAACGCCGGAAGGGGACGGATAAACGAATACCGGGTGCCTGCGGCCTTTCCAGGGCTGTTCATAGCGTTCCGGCAGGGTATCATCTTTCACCGGAAGCAGGTGTCCCTTTTCATGATTGTCATGATACCGGAAAGGATGCACTTCAATATGAAGCTGATGCTCTCTTGGAGGGTTCTTCCTGAACCACAGCAGGGGGATCCTCCTCTATAGGGAGATCTCCGCCTCAAAGAACGTCACCGCCGCCCCCCGTAATTTTACCCTGTCACTTCCTGACAATTCACATTCCACCACACCGCCGCGCGGCGAAGCCTGATAGCCGGTCATCAGCATCTTCCCGAGCCGGGGAAACCAGTAGGGCGCCAGGTAGCAGTGGGCAGAGCCCGTGACG
Organism: Fidelibacterota bacterium; assembly: GCA_034520235.1. Taxonomy (GTDB): domain Bacteria; phylum Fidelibacterota; class Fidelibacteria; order Fidelibacterales; family Fidelibacteraceae; genus M50B103. The sequence goes on along the minus strand of JAXHNS010000001.1, from coordinate 86,505 downwards.
GGATCTTCGGGAATGCCGACGGCGGGGCCGAAGAAACGGGAAAGGAAATCGTAGCGCGGATCGTCGGAGGGCGAGGTAATGATGAACTCTCCCGGACGGATGCGGCCGAGGGCCCCGGTGTCCGGTGCGATCTTCCGGAGTTGTACGGGATCTTCGATCTCGATCAGATACAGCTCACCGTCCGTCCCTGTATACCGCGGATCGATCCCAAAAGCGCGGTCAATGCGCGGATCGTTATCGCAGGACCTCAGGGATTTTCGCGGGAAATCCAGTTCGATCTTGGAAGACTGTCTTTTTGCCGTCAGGATCCCGGAGCGGGTGCTGAAGCGGATGGTCCTGTCCCCGGGAACATATTTTCTCTGAAAAGAACATGTGCGGCGGAAAGGGTGGCGTGGCCGCAGAGATCCACCTCCGTTTCCGGCGTGAACCAGCGCAGCGTAATATCCTTCTTCCGTATCAGTACGAATGCGGTCTCGGAATGCCGCAGTTCCGCGGCGATCTTCCGTTTCGTCATATCCGGTATATCTTTTTCCAGGATACAAACGCCGGCCGGATTGCCGCTGAACAGTTCCTCCGTGAACGCATCGACATGATAGAGCTTCATTGTCCGGAACCTCCCTTCTCTTCCATCCAGACCGAATCCTCATGATCTGCCGGGCGGTTGATCTTTATCACGAGAAGCCGGAAAGGTTCTGCCGAGCGGTTATGCAGGAAGTGTACCTCGCCGGGCGAACAGACAAATGCATCGCCGGGTTCTGCACGGAACTGTTCGCCATTGATATGGAGCTCGGATCCGCCTTCCAGGACAAAGAAGATCTCCGTCTGTGCTTCATGGGTATGCGCCCGCTGGCGGGTGTGCGGGAGAATGGTGACTTCCTGGAGCATGTGGCCGCCTTCGGGCAATTCCTCCGCGTTAAAAATAACGCGTTTGGTATAATCTTTCCGGATATCCTTTTTTACAGCGGAAAGCGTTCGATGTTTCATCTCCGATACTTCCTTTCTTATTGATCTTGCCCGCCGGCGTTTTCATTGTCCGGACCCGAACTTCCGGGTTCATAGATCACGGGTTCCCGTCCTTTCAGATCCTCCCGGATACTGTCGGTCAGCCGCCAGGCGATATCCAGTTCCTCCGCATTCATGAACAGACGCTTATTGCCACGGATGCATTCCTTGAGGATCATTTCATAGGCTTCCGGCGTGTTGCTCCTGAATTCGCAGGTGGGACAGAAGGTCATTTTTACGGGTTTCAGTTCCGCCATTTCCCCGGAAGGGTCGTATTGATCGTCAGCTCCACATTCTGCAGGGGCTGGATGTGCAGAATCAGTTTATTCGATACGTGTTCGGGTTCGGGACAGACACTGCAGGACGTCCCCCTGAATTCGATTTCAATATATGCCTGCCGCTTTTTCAGTTTTTTTCCGGTCCGGAGTACTATCCCGGTGCCTTTCCAGATGGGATCCCGGGAATACAGTTTCAATTCGGCGAAGGTCTCGGTCCCCGACCCGGGATTGATATCCCGCACCTCGTCAAGAGATCCCCGGTACTGGCCGGTGCGGATTTCGTGATCAAAATAAAGGTTGTCGATCGCATTTATCTTGGCTTGCCGGAACAATGATTCTTCAAGCGGGCGGGACGTGTTCATCAGGATCAGTGAAAGCGTCTGCAGAAGATGGTTCTGGACCATGTCCTTGATGGCGCCGGTCTGGTCGTAGTATCCTGTGCGGTTTGCCACGCCCAGTTTCTCTTCGACCGCTATGGTGATCCGGGAAATAAAACCGGAGTTCCACACGCTCTCGAACAACGGATTGGAAAAGCGTGTCCTGAGAATGTTGTCAACGGTGCCCTTTGCCAGATAGTGGTCCGCGCGGTAGATCTGTGTTTCCGTAAAATGGGTTTTCAGTTCTTCATTCAGCCTGTTAAAGGACTTCCTATCACTTCCGAAGGGCTTTTCCGCGATAATGCGGGTAAAAAATTTATCGTTCTCCGTACAGCAGGAGCGGATGCATTTTGCGATCCTGCCGAAGAGTTTATAGCTCGTTGCAAGATAGAAGATCCTTCCGGCGGGCATGCCGCTTTCAACGGACTCGATTTTTTCCCGCAGGCCGGCCATGGAATCAGGTTCCATTACATTTCCGGTATAATAATGGATCGTCATACGCGGCGGCAGGTCCTCCCCTGAAGGAGCAGTGTCTTATAGTCATTTCCTGTCAAAGGGGTCCTCCCGATCCCCAGCACGCTAACAGCCATTTCCGGGTCCTTACTGACAAGTTCCCGAACGGCGGGAATAAGATTACGTCTTGTCAGATCTCCGGTCCCGCCGAAGATGATCAATGTATAATGCTGCATATTATCCTTTCTGGTCGGTCAGGACCGTCAGGTTTGCTATCTTTTTCAATACTTTTTCCGCGTTGTCCGTTTCCGCGGTATTGTCCAGGAAATGCCTCAGGGCGGCACGTTTGGCGTCTCCTGCAAAGAGCACGATCGCGAAGCGGGTGCCGGACAGCAGGCGGGGGCTTGCCGTAAACCGTCGCTTCGGTGCTTTCGGCGAATTGTCAAAAAAAGTGAAGGCGGCTTCGGTGGAATAGCTTTTGTCCGGGAAAATGCCCGCAACATGACCGTCTTCTCCCGCGCTCAGCAGCACAAGGTCGAAGGCCCCGCCCAGTGCTTGGAGTTCACGGCTGTAGGTTTGTGCCGTTTCACGGGGTGGCAGGGACATGTCCATTGCGTGGATATTGTCCTCACGGATCTGCTTACGGGCAAGCAGCGGGTCCAGCAGGGCCTTGCGCACCAGGCGGTAATTGCTTTCGGGATGTTCCAAAGACACCCGGCGTTCATCAGCCAGAAAAAAGTGCGTTGTTTGCCAGGCTTCAAGGTCCATAGCGGAAAGCCGCTCATAGATGCCTTTTACACTCCGGCCCCCGACAAGGCCCAGGACCACACCTTCCCGTGAACGGGCGAGGTCCCGGAGGCGTTCCGCGATAAGGCGGGCACCCGTCCGGGAAAGTTCATGCATGTTTTTAGCAGTGACAAGGTTCATTTTTTGCGACGCCATGACCGCCGAACTCGTCGCGCATAACGGCGACCGCTTTGGTGGCATAGCTTTTTACTTTTTCGGAATCCAGGCGCACCCTGAAGCTTTGTTCAATGACCGGCATATTTACACCGTGTTCCCTGGCGTCTTCAAGGGCCCATTGGCCTTCGCCGCTGCGCGGTACGTAGCCGTCCACATCCGAAAGTCCAGGATGGTGTTTCAGCCCCTGATGGGTCATCTGTACCAGGAAGGAACTGATGATACTTCCGTGATCCCATACGTCGGTCAGTTTGACCTGATCGGTTTCGGGAAAGGGGCCGTTCTTGACCAGGTCCAGTCCTTCACCCGATGGCCTGCATCATGCCGTATTCGATGGCGTTGTGCACCATTTCGACATAGTGCCCCGCACCGACGGGCCCGAAATGCCCGTATCCGCCGGGAACGCACATATCCCGCACGGCAGGCTCGAGCTTTTCGAACTGTTCCTTGTCGCCCCCGGCCATCATGCAGTAGCCTGTTTCGGCGGCCGCAAGCCCGCCGGAAACACCAACATCGATATAGTGGATGCCTTTCCGGCTTAATGCATCCGCCCGGCGCATTGAATACTTATAGTTGCTGTTTCCCCCGTCCACAAGAAGATCGCCTTTGTCAAGATATTCGCTCAGTTCCACAATGACCCCGTCAACCGCCTGATGCGGGATCATCAGCCAGATCACCCTTTCCGGCCTGAGTTTGGCGGCCATATCTCTCATAGGAGACGGCCGGGATGGCACCCTCCTTTTGGCTGATCTCCCTGGACTTTTTCCGGTGAGCGGTTATACACAACGACCTCATGACCCATGGCCCGAAGTTTCCTGACCATGTGATATCCCATCTTTCCAAGTCCGATAAACCCTAATTTCATACTGTCTCCTTTCACCGTGTTACACTGCGGACAGTTCGCCAGGAACTGCCCGACTACTGTAAAGGTACAGACCCCCGCCTTTGTTTCCGGCAGCGTATGTTCCCGAAGTCAATGATGTCCGAGAGCGGAATATGTGCAAGCTGTACAAGCGGCGGATCAAGGTAATAAAATATATCCATTTGAACGTGTGAAGCCAAAAGAAAATATTTTCCGGCCTTTCCGGGCTTCCCTGCATTTTTCCATTCAAAATGTGCTGCCGGATGCTCATATTGCCGTACATGCGGAAGCACGCCGTCAAAATACGACTCATTCTCTTTGCCTTCACGGCAACGGTGAGTTTTTTTTCCTGCAAAAACATGTTCGCGCCCACATTGGGGGAGCTGGATGGCGGGAACTCCATCTACCGCATGGAAATGGGATCGCCGGAGGATGTGCTACATAATTTCCGCTATGCCTACGTCTACCGGGATAGCCTGATGTACGCCATGCTGCTGGACAGCGAGTTCGTTTTTATATACTACCAGCCCAGTACCGAAAGCGGGACGGGACATTACGATTCCTGGATGCGGGATACGGAACTGCGCACCACCGGCCGTATGCTGAATGCCTTCAACTATATCGACCTGATATGGCAGACCACCCTGGACAGTGCTTTTTACCGGATGGAGGGAGAGGAGGTCCTGGAGGGAGGCGGACACCCTTTTTGCGGAAGCGAATATCGCGGACATTTCCAAATCCTGATCAGCTGACGCTGGGAGACTACTATACGCTGATGGGGAATGCCGACTTTCGTTTTCGAAAGGGAAGTGACGGGAAGTGGCAGATCCTGCGCTGGGAAGACAAGTATAACACGTATTGATTTGTTAGCAAAGAAGCCAGGAAGCAGGGAAGCAGAGAGGCGGAAAGGGCTTGCTTTTCCGTCAGCCGGCGGATTCGAAGGGTAAGACAGGATCATCCCGCTTCATGCACTTCGCCGGACACGGCAGGATTGACTGGATTCCATACATTTTTAGACAGGATTACCGGATATACATGATATTTTATAGACAGGATCACCGGATGATCGGAATATTGCTTTAGACGGGGTTCCGGCTTAAAAACGGTAATTAAAGAGCTTTATATCTTTCCGGTAGGCTTCCGCGACGAGGTGCTTTGTCTCCTCGTCGTAATATTCACGGTAATGGTCATGATTTGATTCATTGATAAGAGACAGGTTTTCAATGGAGACGCTCAGGCGGGAGGAAAGGGTGTTGAGATCCTGCTCGAGATTTTCGAATTTTCCGATAAAATCGGGGATCAGCCCGCCGGAGTCGTCGGAGAGCCATGAATACTGGGGACGGAAATGCATCTGACGCAGGATGTCCTTTCGGGGAAGGCGTTGCGGACAAAACGCGTAAAATCGCCACGGTATCTGCGGATATACTTATGCCTGTCCCACTTGTCGCAGAGATTGCCACCGCCCTGGTCAAGGTAGAAAAAGGCCGAAACGGCACGGTCCCAGGGATTGCGGACAAAGGTGAACACAAAGGGACGCTGCGGATATTTTTTTATGACTTCCCCTGCGGGGCGGTAAAAAGGATTCTGCAGAAAATGTCCGACGGTGTCTACCCTCGGATCACGGACCGCATTGATAATGGAGAGGCCGGCGGTCTTGGGGATATGTATGAAAAGGATGTGTTTTTTTTCGGAAATAGCGCTAGCTCCTTTTTTTTTCAAAGAGGATAAGGAAAATTTTTGATAAGTTCAACAAATATTCTGCAAAGGCAGGGGATCGCTAGAGATCCTCTGTTTTCATAAGCTTTACCCCCGTGCTGTTGAAGTTCCTCCCGCTGACGGGAGGATACCGGTTCGTCCAGGACGCGGTTCATGGTCAGTCTCTTCATAAATACTTGTTTTTTACCTCTCCGCTGTCTATTTTACTCAACTGTAAGAAGAATGCTGAACCAGAAGAAAGGGAATTATGTATAAGCCGGTTTCAAGCAAGGTGGACTTTGTTCAGCTGGAGCATCAGCAGCTGAAGTTCTGGGAGAAAACCGATATTTTCGATAAACGCCGAAAAAAGAACGAAGAAGGTCCGAGATGGTCTTTCCTTGACGGCCCCATCACGGCGAACAACCCCATGGGCGTGCATCATGCCTGGGGCAGGACCCTGAAGGATATATTCAACCGTTACCACAGCATGCTGGGAAGAAACTCAGATATCAGAACGGTTTCGACTGTCAGGGGCTCTGGGTCGAAGTGGAGGTGGAAAAGGAGCACGGTTTCAAGTCCAAGACCGATATTGAAGATTTCGGGATCGAAAAATTCGTACAGGCCTGCAAGGACCGTGTAATCAAGTATTCAAAGATCCAGACGGAGCAATCGAAGCGCCTGGGTTACTGGATGGATTGGGACAACTCCTACTACACCATGAGTGACGAGAACAATTATACGATCTGGCATTTCCTGAAAAAATGTCATGAACGCGGGCTCATTTACAAGGGCCACGATGTCATGCCCTGGTGCCCGCGCTGCGGGTCCGCGATGAGCGAGCACGAGATCGCCACCGAAGGCTATAAAGAGCTGACCCACAAGACCGTCTTTGTCAAATTTTATCTCCGGGAGAAACCTGATGAGGCGCTGTTGGTCTGGACCACCACACCATGGACGCTGGCGGCGAACACCGCCGCGGCCGTCAATACGGACATGGATTATGTGAAAGTCCGGCAGGGCGGCGAATATTATTATCTTGCCAAAGCTCTGACCGACATACTGGAGGGTGACTACGAGATCGTCGCCGAAATGAAGGGGAAAGCACTCCTCGGACTAAAATACCGCGGGCCTTTTGACGACCTGACAGCGCAGAAGGACGTAAAACATGTCGTGATCGAGTGGGACGAGGTCAGCGAAAGCGACGGGACGGGCATCGTGCACATTGCACCGGGCTGCGGTAAGGAAGACTTTGCCCTGTCCAAAGAGAACGATATCGCCGTGATTGCGCCGATCGATGAATTCGGGAATTACATCGAAGGATTCGACTACCTGACCGGAAAAAATTCTCAGGAAACCGCCCGGGAGATCTTTGACAATCTCAAGGAAAAGGGGATCTGTTACAAGATCGACCAGATCCATCACCGTTATCCCACCTGCTGGCGGCACGGAACGGAACTGGTGTTCCGCCTTGTGGACGAGTGGTTCATCTCCATGGACGAACTTCGTCATGAAATGATGAAAGTGGTCGACCAGATCCGGTGGATCCCCTCCTGGGGCCATGACCGTGAGATCGACTGGCTGCGGAACATGGGGGACTGGATGATCTCCAAGAAGCGCTACTGGGGCCTCAGCCTTCCCATCTGGGAATGCCCGGAATGCGGCAATATCGAGGTCATCGGCGGAAAAGAAGAACTGAAAGCACGGGCGGTCTCCGGCTGGGAGGAATTCGGGGGACATTCCCCGCACAAGCCCTATATTGACAATATTGAGATCAGTTGTTCGAAATGCGGCGCAACGGTAAGGCGCATTCCTGATGTGGGAAACCCCTGGCTGGACGCCGGCATTGTGCCCTTCAGTACCATGCATTATATCACCGATCACGAATACTGGAAAAAATGGTTCCCGGCCGATTTTATCACCGAGTCCCTGCCGGGACAGTTCCGCAACTGGTTCTACTCCCTGCTGGCAATGTCCACGGTTCTGGAAAACACCGCGCCTTTCAAAACGGTCCTGGGCCACGCGCTGGTCAAGGACGAACACGGGAAGGACATGCACAAAAGCGCCGGGAATTCCATCTGGTTCGAGGACGCGGCGGATCATATCGGCGTGGATGTTATGCGCTGGATGTACACGGCCCACAATCCCGAATATAATCTGAATTTCGGCTACGGGCCTGCGGATGAGATCCGCAAGAAACTGCTGACCCTCTGGAATATGTATTCCTTTTATGTCACCTATGCCGATATTGACGGATACGATCCGACGAAACAGAAAGTGAACGTGAAGACGTTGAGTCAGCTGGACAAGTGGGTGCTTTCCAAAGTGCATGCGTTCATTAAGGAAGCACGGAACGATTATGAAAATTATCATGTTGAGCGCCTGATGCGGAAATTCGAGCTGCTGCTGGACAATATGTCCAACTGGTATGTGCGCCGCAGCCGCCGCCGTTTCTGGAAAAGTGAGAACGATGAGGATAAATGGGGGGCCTATTATACGCTGTATACGGTGCTCCAAACCCTTATCACGGTCATAGCTCCCGTGCTGCCCTTTGTGACGGAAGCCATCTATCAGAATATCGTGCTGTCTGTTGATAAGAAAGCTCCGGAAAGCGTACATCTGCAGGATTTCCCCGAGGCGGACGAAGTGCTGATAGACCTTGATCTTCTTAACAGGATCGACATGATCATCAAAGCGGTGGAGATGGGCCGTTCCGCCCGGAACAAGGCGAATATCCGAACCCGTCAGCCGCTGGCGAACATGCTGTTCAGGGCAAAGAACGACAAAGAGAAAAGCTATATCGTAGAACTTTCGGACCAGATCAAAGAAGAACTGAACGTCAAAGCCATCACGCTGGTCAATGAGATTGACGATTATATCATCTATTAGGCCAAGCCGAACTTCAACACGCTGGGCAGGAAGATCGGGAAACAGATGCCTCTGAGTGATCAAAGGGCTGAAAAAGATGGACGGCAAAGCAGTGGCCGACAAGATCGGGCGCGGGGAAAAGTGTGACGGTCAACGGGATAGAAAGTATCCCCGGAAGATATTCATATCGATATGAAGGAAAAAGAGAACGTGGTCGCAGTTGAAGACCGCGGATATGTTGCGATCCTTGATATCCGGCTGACGGAAGGGCTGATGCAGGAAGGGATGGTCCGGGACCTCGTCCGGCATATTCAGACCCTGAGGAAAGAAGCGGGTTATAACGTGGATGACAGGATAAAACTCTGGTTCAGCGGTCCGGAGAACGTCATGAATGCCGTAAAGCAATTCGAGGATTACCTGCTCAGTGAAACACTGGCCGCTTTCAATAACGATCCGGATGAAAAAGCCGGGGCGCGCCGGGAAATAAAATTTGGAAATGAAACAATAATTATTAATATTAAACGGGATAGATACAAAGGGAATATTATGTCGGATGTTAAAAGAAAAGGTCCCAAACTCACGAAGAAGCAGCGTGATCATTTCCGTAAAGTGATCCTTGAAAAACGCGAAGAAACACTGAAACAAATTGAGACGAAAAAAGAGTCTTTTATAGATAGTTCTCCGGGGAGCAGTCAGCTTGATTCCAATTACGCCTATCATATGGCGGATGTGGGTACCGATGCCCAGGAACGGGAAAAAGCGTTTATGCAGTATGCGCGGGAGAATAAATTCCTGACATTTCTGGACAAGGCGCTGGAGCGCGTTTATGCGGATCCGGATTACGGTTACTGCAAGGAATGCGGTGAAAGGATACCGGATGAGCGTCTGGAAGAAGTGCCGCACACGACGCATTGTGTGAAAGCGTAAATCGAAGATCGTATAAGAACGTTTATCCGCAATAAGACGCCGCAGGGATCCTGCGGCTTTTTTTTAAGAATAAATTAAGATATATTAATATCCATGGATAACCGCAAAATTTAATTGTGATCATTCTATTAAAAATTTACATTTCACTCGGATTTTGAAAAAAAAGTAAAAAACAAGATGATGAGAAAATACATATATCCGGTAATGCTGTGCTTCGCGCTTTACGGCGGTATTTCCGCAATGTTGTATGCGGGAGACCTGAAAGCCGGAAAGTTCCGTTCTGGAAAAACACTGGATATGGGAAGCCGCATCCGGGTGCGGAACAATGACGACATTCATTTCACGGAAAGCGTTACCTCAGATGTTGACCTTGATGGTATCCCGGACAGCATTGTTGCGGATAACGGTCTGAAGATCATCCGGGGTTCCGCAGAACCCGGAAAAAAAGAGATTGTTTCATTGTCGGATAAGGACGGTGCCTTTGCGGTTTACGACATGAATGACGACGGTACACCGGACATACTTCAGGAGCAGGGACTGGGGCAGATCGTTCTTTATCAGAATATCCCCATGCCTGCGCTCCGGATCGATCCCGTCACTTTTCCGGAAGACAGCGTTTCCAGGATCGCCTATCGCTTCCGGGATGATGGTAAAGGGGAACTCGGTTTTTTCCCTTCTGTCAGTGTTCCTGAAATATCCGTATATCCTGACAGTGCGGGATTTACGGTGATGCCTCTCAGGAACTGGTACGGAAAAGCTGAGATCACAGTCATTTACGGACGGGGTGATTTTATGGATACGGTCAGAACAACCCTCCATGTTCTTCCCGTCAATGATCCTCCGGTAAAGTCGGGCGACCCGCCGCTCAGGCGTATTCCGGAGGATACACCGCTGCAGTTATACAAAGATTCATTGCTGAGCTACTTCCATGACCCGGACCCTCAGGATGAATTGCATATACGGCAGGCGCTTGAAGTAAAAAATATAACGGAAAATGACTCGCTTTTTATTTACCGGCCGGAGGAAAACTGGCACGGCAATGACACGCTGTGTTTTCTTGTTTCCGACGGTGAGTACCGGGACACGCTGTCACAGCCGGTGATCGTGGAAGCGGTCAACGATGCTCCGCAATGGAAAGCTGCGGACACTCTGAAAATGGAAGAGGACCAGTTGCTGCGGCTGCCCTATTCGTGGTTGTACGATCATGCGGAAGATGTGGAAACCCCTGATACGCTTTTACATTTCGGGGCTTTCTCCGGCGAAAAGGTCTCCGTTTCCCTGGAAGGGAACAGGATCACCGTCCTTCCGGAGCAGGACTGGTATGGCAGGGACAGCCTGAAGTTTACGGTCAGTGACGGTGAACTGCAGGACACGCTTCGTTTACAGGTCACGGTCGCCCCTGTCAATGACACCCCGGTTTTGCATGAACTTCCGGATATCGCCTTTAATGAGGATGATACGTTATTTATCGGCCTCCGGACGCTCCGTCGTTTTGCCGAGGATGTTGAAACGCCGAGGGAACAATTAAAGTGGCAGGCCGTGCGCCTGGGCAAGGTCCGTGCTTTTTACGACGGGAGCCTCATCCGGCTGACTGCGCCGCCGGACTGGTTCGGCACGGATTCCATCCGCCTTACCGTCAGTGACGGCGAACTCAATGCGAGCCGGAACTGGACGATCCGTGTGCGTCCCGTCAACGATCCTCCTCAGTGGCAGAGGCGTTCCATGCGAAGATCCTTTCTCGAAGATGATACGCTCCGCATCAGCCGGAAAGAATTATACCGTTACGCCTCTGATCCGGAAACCCCGGATGAAGAACTGAAATGGGAACTGCTCCCCTCGCCGGAGCTTTATCTTGAAACACGCGGTGATGATCATTTCATTTACGTGGCCCCGGACTGGTATGGCCGTGCGCATATCCGGATGATCGTCAGTGACGGAGTGTTGAGCGATACCTGTCGCTGCCGGATACGGGTTGTTCCCGTGAACGATCCGCCGCGGATCGGGGAACTTCCGGAACAGACCTGGCCGGAAGACGATACGCTGACGCTTTCCCGGGAATTTCTGGAGCGATTTGCGTCGGGATGTTGAGACCAGGACCTCGGAACTGCTGTGGAAATTCCTGGCGGTGCCGCCGCTTTATGTCCGGGAGGAAGCGGACCTTGTGAAGTTTTATGCCGAAGCGGACTGGAACGGCAGGGGCGCTTACGGGATCGTGGTCGATGACGGGGGTTTACAGGACACCTCCTTTATGAAAATATATATCACGCCGGTCAATGACGCTCCGCGCTGGAATGCCCTTCCCGATACGCATATTGTCGAGGACGGTTCCCTGGAACTTCCCATGGATTTCATCCGTGGATTTGTCAGCGATCCCGATGAGGGAGATGTGATCAGTATTGAAGTAAGCAGCGGTGAGAACATATACATCGAAGAGGAAGGCGATACGCTGCTGCTGTGGCCGGGGCGGGACTGGAACGGCACGGAGAAGCTGACCCTGACGGCCAGTGACGGCAAAGAAACGGTGAAGACGGACTGGAGCATCCCCGTTCTGCCTGTCAACGATCCTCCGTATTTCACAACATTATTGCCGGATTCGCTCTCATTCAGGTCCAACAGTTCGGATACGCTGATCTTTGAAGATATTGTGTATGATATCGATAATGACCTTGGTGACCTTGTATGGGAGATCACGCCGGGACGCATTGTCCGGTATCTCATCGACGATGACATCGGCGGCGCGGTTTTCTATACGGAAAACAACAAATACGGAGAGGACGCCATCACCATTCGCGTTACCGACGGCCATGACATGATCGTCTATTACATGCCGGTCTATGTGAAAGAGGTGAACCGTTTTCTAACGGCGAATCCGGAAAAACTGGAACTGCTTCCCAATTCCCCGAATCCCTTTACGGAATTTACGGAGATCCGCTACAGCCTGCCGGTAAGCTGCCATGTCACGATACGCGTTTATGACCTGCTGGGGAAAGAGATCCGGGAGCTTGCCAACGGTTACCACGAAGCGCACAATCACAGCGTGCGCTGGTACGGTAAAACCGAAAGCGGCATGCCGGCGCCCAGCGGCGTGTATCTTTGCCGCATGGTGGCGATGATAGAGGGGGATCCCGTGGTCATCATGCGGAAGATGATGCTGGTAAGATGATAATGAAAGCGAAGAGGGATAGGGGCGGAGATTGTCAATTGGTGCAAGCAGGTTGAGCCCGTTGCCGGTGCTGTTGTCCCGGGACCAGGCCCAAAAAAGCGTGGACCCGGCCGGTAGGGATTTCCGGCCTCTTCCTCATAGCTACGGGCCTGTCCGTGAGCAAAGGAAGCTGTCAGAATGAAAAGAACGGCAATATGTGCAAATTTTTTTTATGCCGTTATTTTATTACAGAATGTATCAAAGACCAGAGGGTTTATTTGTCAATTTGAATATTATAAACAAAAGGAATATAATCGTGCTGTTCAGAGAAGCGATTTTTCCATTTCCCAGTGAGGAAGATTTACTTCAACAAAGCGATCGCCGCAGCGCCGGTAGCCGAGCTGATCATAAAAATCAAGCGCGGATTCACGGGCATGGAGGGTTATCGTGGTAAAACCGAGATCCCGTGCTATCGCTTCGGATCTTTTTACCAGGGCCTTGCCAATACCGATATTCCGGAAATTTTCACTGACCGCAAGCTGGCGCATGCGGATCCGTTTGTCGTTCAGGGGGTAAGTACCAGGGTCGCGATCAGACTTTCTCCGAGAAAGGCACCAAGATAGATGTCTTTTCCGGGAAATCATATTCCGAAACCGTTTCGCTGTGACCAAGGGGCGCAAGCAGGATCCCGGTACGCAACTTGACGCTTTCGGCATAGATGGCGTAACCGTGCTCATAAGTTTTCAGAGTAATATTATTTAGGCTCATATACAAATATCCTTTTAATGGCCATAGCGGAGAACGGACCTGCGCCCGGGATGAAATGATAATTTATTTTACAGGTTCATTATCTGAACAGGATTCGCGGAGCTTTTGTTCCATCCTTTTATGCTGGAGCGAATCAAAAAGCACGGGACAAAGAACAGGGTCAGGAAGGTGGAGGCAAATAATCCGCCGATAATAGCGCGTGCCATCGGTCCCCAGAGTTCCGCACCGGAACCAAGTTCCAGTGCAAGCGGTGTCATGGAAAGGATCGTTGTCAGTGCCGTCATCAGTACGGGCCGGAGCCGGATCCCGCTGCCTGCAATAATGGCATCGGTCACATGGCGTTTCCGTTCCCGGATCAGGCGGTTGATGTAGTCGATCAACACGATCCCGTTATTGACCACGATACCTACCAGGACCATGGTCCCGATCAGCGAGGTCGTATTGAGTGTTGTATTGGTCAGGAAGAGACTGAAAGCGACTCCGATCATTGCCAGGGGGATCGTGAAGAGGATGATAAAGGGATCCAGCAGGGATTCGAACTGAGAGGCCATCACCATGTAGACCAGAAAGACCGCAACAATGATCGCCAGCAAAAAGCTGTTGAGGGTTTCCCGCATATCCTCGGCGGCGCCGGTGATCTCGGTGCGGAAATCCTGCGGCATGGCCACGGTCCGGAGTTCTTCCTCGATATTGTCGGTCACCGATCCCAGATCGCGGCCGGAAACATTGGCGTTGACCGTTACAAGGCGATTTTGATCCTTCCGCTGTATGGAAACAGGCGCTTTGGTCTTTTCAATGCTTGACACCGCATTGATAGGGATCTGATTCCCTGCGGGTGTTTTGATAAAGATGTTTCCGATATCCTGTTCGGATTCGCGGAATTTGCGGTCGAGCTGTACGTAAATGTCATATTCATTACCTTTTTCGCGGTATACTGAAGCGATCTTCCCTTTCACAGCGGTCTCTACGATCTGTGATATCCGTGCTACACTAAGCCCCATTTTTCCGGCCTTTTCCCGGTCGATCCGGATCGTGTACTCGGGCTGGGGATCGGAAAAGGAAAGGTCGATATCCACAACGCCCGGAATGTTCCTGATCTTTGAACGGATGTCATTGGCCACCGCTTCTGCTTCGTTGAGATCATAGCCGTAGACCTCGATACTGATATCGGAACCGCCGCCCATAAATCCGCCGCTGGCAAATGTCGCGCGGACGCCCGGGATAGCGTTGATATTATCACGCAGGCCGTCCTGGATCTCAAACTTGCTGCGTTTTCGTTCGGTCTTGTCGATAAGCGAGATCGAGACCCTTCCGGTATTTGAAGTTCCTCCGAAGATGGCAGCAAATCCGCCCCGGCTGCCGAAGTTGACATTGATATTCTCCAGTTCCGGCACCGAACTCACGACCAGTGATTCGATCTTCTTGAAGTAGATATTGGTTGCGGGCAGGGCGGTCCCGACCGGCAGTTCGACATCGAAACGGATCTCATTGTCATCCGTTTTGGGCATGAACTCGAACCCTACCTGTCCGAGAAGGACAAGAGAGACAACAAAAAGCGCCAGGATCGAAAGCACGATCGTTTTTTTGTGCCCGAGAGACCATTTGAGAGCACGTTCATATACTTTACTGAGGTTGATAAAGAAGCGGTCCATTCCGGAATCGAACCTTTTCATTATGCGCATTTTATACTGTTGCTGCTTTCGGGAGAGCATTTTTGAGGAAAGCAGCGGGACGAGACTGAGGGCGGCAAGCAGTGAGATGGTCAGTGAAACAATGATGGTCAGGGCCAGGTCCTTAATCATCATGCCCGCGACACCGCCGACGAAAAGCATGGGGAGAAAAATGGATAATGTGGTCAGTGTGGAAGCCGTGATGGCGGTCCCCACCTCGGAAGCTCCCCGTTCCGCCGCATCGCAAATGGGTTCGCCCATCTCATTATTCCTTCGGAAAATGTTTTCAAGGACCACTACGGAATTGTCCACCAGCATCCCGATCGCGATGGCCAGCCCGGCCATGGAGATAATATTCAGCGTGACATTCAGCTGGTTCATCACAAAAAAGGTCACCACAATAGATATCGGTACTGAGACTGCGGCAATAAAGGAACTGTTGAAATGGCGCAGAAAGAGGAAAAGCACGATCCCTGTCAGAAGGAATGCAAGGATTCCCGTTATCGCCAGGTTGTTGGCGGATTCCGTGATGAACTCGGACTGATCGAAATGAAGATAGATCTGGATGTTTTTGCCGACCGTATTTTCAATGTCTTCGATCGATCTGTT
Organism: Fidelibacterota bacterium; assembly: GCA_034520235.1. GTDB lineage: Bacteria > Fidelibacterota > Fidelibacteria > Fidelibacterales > Fidelibacteraceae > M50B103. The sequence goes on along the minus strand of JAXHNS010000001.1, from coordinate 70,897 downwards.
GACCGAGTTGCAGACCTGCACGGTATTGGCATCGGACTGTTTCTGAATATTAATATTGATCGTATTCTTCTGGTTGTCCCGGACGATCGCCGTCACTTCCTTGTATCCGTCCACCACATCGGCAACGTTTTTGAGAAAAACAGGATCGCCATAGTCCGAATATCCGACGATGGTATTTTCAATGTCTTCGATATTCTCGAATTCGGAAGTCGTGACGACGGAGAATTCCCTTTGACCTTCTTCGATCAATCCGCCCGGGATCGGCAGGTTGGCTGCGGAAAGCATGCTGCTGAGCTCTACGATCGAAATATTGTTGGCGGCAAGTTGATAAGGATTGATGTTCACCTGGATCTCACGCTCCAGTCCTCCGTTCACGGTAGCAGATGCCACCCCGTCAATGCGTTCGAAACGGGGCTGCACCTGTTCTTCCACAAGACGGCGCAGCTCTGCGCTTCCAAGTTCGTCCGAGGTGACCATCATGCGCATGATGGGCATCATGGAGGGGTCGAAGACAACGGTCAGGGGATCGGAGGCGTCCGTGGGGAGGTAATCCCGCACCATGTCGATCTGGCGCCGTATATTCGTTTCCGCCTGATCCATGTCCGTACCCCAGTTGAATTCCGCCTGGATGATCGATGTGCCCTTGCTTGACGTTGAACTGATGTGTTTAATGCCCTCGACGGTGGTGATGGAGCTTTCAAGCGTCCGGGTCAGCGTATTCTCGATATCTTCAGGGCCGACACCCTCGTAATTGGTGATTACCACGGCCATCGGGAATTCTATCTCCGGGTACAGATCCAGTTTCAGCCGGGATAATCCGAAGACGCCGAAACCGATGGCGATAAGATAGATCATAAAAAAGGTAACGGGCCGTTTTATACTTAAGGATGATATTTTCATAAAGGAACCTCTTTCCCGGGATTATTCGACGATTTCAACCAGTGTCGAGTCGCTCAGATTGTTCTGGCCCATGATCACAAGCTGATCTCCGGCGTTCAGTCCGCTGAGGACCTCGTATTTTGTTTTGGATTCGATGCCGATCCCGACGGGGATTTTCCGGGCTAATCCGTTCTCGACAATAAAACAGCTGTACGTCTTTACCACACGATCATCACGGAGGTTGGCGCCCGTCCGCTGTAAAACGGTTTGCCGGCTGACCGCCGCTTTCTCAATGGTAAGGGCATTGTCGCGTTCATCCGTGGTCACGGAAACACGGGCGAACATACCCGGTTTCAGACGCAGGTCCGGATTAGGGGCCTTAATTTCCACTCTTGCTGTACGGGTTATAGGATCGATCACAGGTGAAACGGCAACAATGTGTCCGTCAAAAACCTTATCCGGATATGCGCTGACGCTGATACCGGCATGCTGACCTTCGTATATATTCATCAGGTCGCGTTCGGTAACACTGATGATGATCTTGACATTCTGTATTTCATCTACGGACGCGAAGGGTTTCTGGGGGAAGCCATGTCGCCGGCTTCATCGGTGATCCCGGAAACATACCCGCTGACGGGCGCACGCAGCAGTGTGTAGCCGAGTCGTGTCTTTGCCATTTCCAGGGACGCTTCCGCCTGTTTGAGCCCGGCTTTTGCAAGCTCGAGCTGTGTTTTTACCTGATCCCACTGACTCTGGCTGATGGCATTGTCCTCATGAAGGGACCGCATGCGTTCATACTCTGCCCGGGCATTTTCCAGCTGGCTTTTTGCGCTTTCGTAACCGGCTTCCGCCTGGTGCTTGGCGTCACGGACGCTGGCATCGTCGATGACGGCGAGGATGTCGCCTTTTTGAATATAATCGCCGTTTTTCGCGCGGATGTCCGTAATAATATCGCTGATCCTGGGATATACAACAACACCGGGATCACCGTTGATGTCGCCCAGGTACTGTATTTTTTCCGCGATGTATTCGGGCGCTACGGTCCGGACATTGACCGGGACCACCCGCAGGTCGTTTTTCGATTTTTCGCCTTCCAGGGGAAGCATCATTTTTTGAAGCTTTGACAGATAACGACGGGATTCGTTCTTATCCAGGGAATCCGGCAGGTTTCCGGTGAGTGCTCTTATCGCTTCAGCGGTTTGCTGATAGGGATTCTCTGCATTTTCTCCGCCGGTTTGCGGACCGCCGCAGGAAAAGAAGACCAGAAGGGCCGCACTGATTAAAATGATGATTTTCTTCATTCTATTTCTCCATCGTATCTGCTTAAGTTGTTTAACGATTTTTTCAGGGTTTCTACGGCAAGGTTATATTCGAATACCGATTGGATATATCCGGACCTTGCGCTGATATAACTGCTTTCCGCATTCAGGAGGTCCAGCTGGGTCGCGGCACCGGTTTCATACATGAGCTTGGATAAACGGAGCGCCTCCTCCGCCTGAAGGATCACTTCCTGATTGGCATGGGTGTTTGATAGGGTTTCTTTGACCTTTCGGTATGCGGCATCCACTTCGGCATAGATATGATTTTCCGTCTGCTCGTAACGGTAGTTCGCTTCCCGGACACCGATGACCGCCTTCTGAATGCCCGCAGCGTTCTTCCCGCCGCTGAAGAGCGGCATGGATACGCTGAGAGAGATATTGGAACTGCGGTGGTGATTCAGATCGTTGAGGTCGTACGTGTTCGCCTGCCACTGCATTCCGGAGCCTATCTGCACCTTGGGCATGATATTGCTCCAGGCAATGTTTCGCTGGTATTTTGCCAGTTTCTTCTGTTCTTCCGCCATCAGCAGGTCAAGCCGTTCATTCCTGGAAATATGCAGGAGATCATCAATTTCCAGCCCGGAATAGGGATTTTCGATCTTTTCAAGTTTTCCCACGACATTCAGAGTGTCGATCTCCGGATCATTGATATAGGTCTTCAGGTTCGTTCGTGCGGAGACGCGCTGGTTCTTCAGGGAGATAAGCTGGGGTTTATAGGATTCGTAGCGGACTTTCGCCTGGAGCAGGTCAAGCCGGGTCGCCTTTCCGGCGGCAAGCTGTTTTTCGGCAAGTTCATAATTTTCCTTTGCCGACCGAAGGCCCTTTTCCGTGGCGTCGATCATCGATTCCAGCATTTGCGCCTGATAATACAGTGAGCGTATGGTGTGGATCACAGTGTTTACCTGATCTTGAAGGCTCAGTTCGGACAGGTTCACCATGGAGGAAGCCGCAAGCTGTCCGTTGATGATCGCTCCTCCCGTAAAGATCGGATAGGAAAGATCAAGGCCGAGGTTGGAATTGAACTGCTTGCCCATTTCCATCTCCTGGGGCGGCAGCGGACCGTCACCGTCAGGATCCATGACCATGACGGACAATTCCAGATTGTCCGTCAGCCGGTAGTATGAACTGACGGTGGGAAAGAAATTGGCAACGGACTCGCGGCTGGATGCCTTCGATTTTTTCAGGGACGCCTCGGACATTTTGATCTGAAGATTATTTTTCAGCGCCAGCTGTTCCGCTTCCGCCAGCGTAATGTCACGGGCAAAAAGCCCGCCGATAAGAAAAGTCAGAAAAAGGATCTTTTTCATGGTTTCGCAAAACCTCCTTTAAGCAGTGTTACAAGATAAGCGATCTGTTCGTCTTCGCTCAGATCGATATTCAATGTATTTTTCAGCCGGGAGCCGCTGGTATGATGAATGATGCCGGAAAATGCGGTTGAAAGCAAGGCAACCGGGATATCGTCACGCAGTTCGCCTTTTTCGACCCCCTTTTCTACCATGGTGTGTATCGCCTTTTGAAGCCGGCTGAAATAATCGTGAAGCATCTTCCGGTCGATCTCACGGTCAAAACTCTGGGTGACGATCATTTTGAAAAGCCTGAAGGTGTGGGTGTTCGGATGAAAAATTGCACATTCCCCGGACCAGGATCTCAAGTTTCTCCCAGAAGGAACGCTCCGATACCGCCAGTTCCTCAAGGCCGCAGACCACATGATCCAGCGCGTGTTTCAGTACGGCAATGAAAAGCTCCTCCTTCCCGGGAAAGTGGTAGTACAGGGCGGCCTTTGTCATATGCATGGCTTCGGCGATCTCCCGCATGGAAGTCCCTTTATACCCCTTTTCGGAAAATATCCTGATGGCAGCTTCCAGTATTTTATCGTGCGTTCCAATTTTCATGTGTTCTCCTCAATTGAACTTACCGAACGGAAGGTAAACGAAATAGTTCCCGGTGTCAAGAAAAAACTTACCGGACGGTAAGCTTGTAAAAAACAGATCGCAAAGGCATTGGTCCACAGCCGCACATTGGCGCCGGAAGTGCCGGAACAAAGGGTAACAAGAGTTAAACGGTAAGGCTGTCAAGCCCTTCCTGGAAAGCTTCCAGGAAACGGTGGACATGCATGCCGTCCATCAGGGCATGGTGGGCATGGATACCGACAGGCAGCATGTGGCGTTCGTGCTCCCGGAACATTTTCCCGAAAGTCAGGATCGGGATCCCCGCGGTATTCGGAAGGTCAAGCGGGTGCGAGACCGAGGTAAAGCGGATCCAGGGAAGAATGGAATAATAGATCGTTTCGGGATAGTCCTTTGAGGCGTCAAGTTCCGGCGAACTTTTTACCCGCCGGAGTTCGTATTCCGCCTCCGGCACAAAGGCCTCCAGCGTATCACGGTATTCCAGCAAGGCGAAACCCAGTCCGCCGTCATCCCGCAGGACGGTGGGAGATCCGTTCACCCTGTCGTAAATGACCGGACGGTCTCCTTCGAGGCGTGTCCGGAACGGGGGAATGCGGTTGGCTGCCTGCAGGGAGCGGTAGAAATAATACAGAAAGAACGGGATCCCTTTTCCCTTTGCCGCGGCATACGACTGTGTGCAGTCCACGTTCGTGCAAATGCCGAAATACGGGTTGCTGTATCCCAGGAAATGCCGGAAGGTGCCTTTGCGTTCCCAGGTTTCGATGTTGATGTAATGTTTCATCGGGTATGTTACAGTAAAAGTTTACGGGTTCGGACCGCCGGTTTCGAAAGACCCCGCAGCATGCGGAGCTTTGTAACAATGCTTTCCGTATCAATAATCAAAGGAACTCTGGCCGAGAAATTCCTGAATGATGGAAGTCGGGGGGATCATGTCCGTTTCAAAGGGCACGAAAAGTTCCATCAGGCTGCGCAGACGCCCGGCTTCCGCTTGCACCGGGGAATCCGGGGAATGGCTTTGATGTGATCCAGCAGGATCCCGCTGAATACCGACCATTCGTATTCCAGGGCGCTGTTAAAATAGACGTCCGCGTTTTCCTGAAAGGGAAAGATCCAGCGGTCCTCGCCGCGGCGGACCGAGGGCCAGCGTAGCAGGGTAGCTTCCAGGCTATGCCCCCGGAACTGGAAATCGCGGTACATGCGGCGCAGAAGCCGCGTGTCGGAGGTGGACACCCGGTTGTAGAGATTGAAATTCAGCTGTGTCAGGGCGCTGATATAGATCTTGAACTTTTTATCCGCGGCAACGTGCTTTGCCAGGTCCGGGTTCAGCCCGTGTATCCCTTCCAGGATCAGCACCTCGTCCTCATGTAGAAAGGTTTTTTCCCGGTCAAACCGCCTTCTCCCGGTTTCAAAAACAAAACGGGGAAGGTGCTGCCCTTCACCCCGGAGCAGGCCCTTAAGCTGTTTTTCAAGAAGCCGGTGATCGATCGCGGAGAAATGTTCGAAATCCATCTGTCCGTTCTTGTCCAGGGGGTATCCTCCCTTTCGACGAAATAGTCATCCAGGGAAAGATGTTTCGGCTTCAGTCCGTTAATGCGAAGCTGGATCGAAAGCCGTTTCATGAACGTGGTCTTTCCGGAAGCCGAGGGACCGGCAATAAAGATGAAACGGAACCTCCGGGCGCCGGCTGATAATATCGGCGATCTGTGCGATCTTTTTTTCGTGCAGGGCCTCGTAGAGATGGACGGTCCGCATCTGTTTCCCTTTCAGCGCCTGGGCGTTCAGATCACAGATATGACGGATGTTCAGCATCTTGCCGCGTTCTTCGCTTTCGCTTATGACCCTGAACAGGTTCGGCGAAGGGGTGAATTCCGGGATCCGGCGGGGGAAGACTGTGTAGGAAATTCCAGGACAAAGCCTCTGTCGTAGGGAGTCATACGGAAGAGTTTGATGTATGCGGCGGAGGGGACCAGGGGGGAAATGAACCAATGGGGAAAACCGCAGAGATCATAAATTCGGAAAGTGTTGCGGGGACTGTATTTCAGGACCATGAAACGCTTGTAGTCAAAATCACGGATCTGTTCTATACTGACGACGCGTTCTTCGAACTCGTAACCGGATTGCACGAACGTATGCATTTTTCTTTGCAGAAGGTCCAGATAATTTGCGGGCAGCATGTCCGGCCGGATCGCCTCGCAGTAAAAACCCTTGCTGAAAGAATGTTCAACCGATATGCGCGTCTCCGGGAAAAGCCCTTCCGCGGCCATGAGCATTAGCGCAACCGTGCTGATGGCCAGACAGTGTGCGCCCAACGGGTGGTGAATATCATAGAGAATGACCTTGCCGGTGTCTTTTGCAATTTTATTGTTCAGGCTTTGCAACTCTGCGTCACAAGCCATGCAGAGCACGTCGTCACGCTGCTCCGGGAAAAGACGGCGCACAAGATCCCTTCCGCTCATCTGCGGCTGATATTTTATCTCCTTTTTCTGATCGTGATAAAGAACTACCATCGGACGTTCAGTTCGCGGTTTGCCTTCACTTCGTCAAGCCGTTTCACCGGTGTGGTGTGCGGGGCGGAGCGCACCGTTTCCGGAACGTTCTCGCATTCCCTGCTAATGCTGCGCATGATATCAATGAAATGATCGAGCGAGGCCTTGTGCTCCGTCTCCGTCGGTTCGATCATCAGGGCTTCGTGTACGATCAGGGGAAAATAGACCGTCGGTGCGTGCACGCCGTAATCCAGTATGCGTTTTGCGATATCCAGCGTGCGGACGCCGTGGCATTTCTGACGGTCGCCGGAAAAGACGCATTCGTGCATGGGCGTGGACCTGTAGGGAAGTTCATAATCCTCTTCAAGGGAGGCCCTGAGGTAATTGGCGTTGATGATCGCATGTTTCGCCACATCACGGAGGCCTTCCTCTCCCAGCATGCGGATATATACCCAGGTCTTGACGATCACACTGTAGTTTCCCCAGAAAGCCATCACTTTTCCGATGCTTTCCGGATGATCCCAGCTCATGACATAACGTTCCGCCTTTTTCAGCACCCGCGGGACGGGAAGATACGGTATCAGTTTTTCCTTTACGCCGATAGGTCCCGCACCCGGGCCGCCTCCTCCGTGGGGCGTCGAGAAGGTCTTGTGCAGGTTCAGGTGCGTAATGTCGAACTGCATATCCCCGGTCTTCACCAGGCCCAGCAGTGCGTTCATGTTCGCGCCGTCCATATACATCAGGCCGTCAACGGCATGCACGAGTTCGGCGATCTGCAGCACGTTCTTCTCAAAGATACCCAGCGTATTGGGATTGGTCAGCATAAAACCGGCGACGTCACCGGAAAGCTTTGCCTTAAGGTCGTCAATGTCGACGAGCCCCTCGTCCGTGGAAGCCACGGTTACCGCCTTGTAACCGCCAAGATGCACGGAGGCGGGATTGGTGCCGTGGGCGGAGTCCGGTATGAGGACCGTAGTCTTGTGATTGTTCTTCATTCGGTGATACTGCCGCATGATCATTACGCCGGTAAGTTCTCCGTGCGATCCCGCCGCCGGCTGCATGGTGTAGGCGTCCATGCCGGTGATCTCGCACAGGGATTGCTCGACCTCATAATAGATCTTCAGCGCTGCCTGCGCATGGTCTTCGTCCCCGAAAGGATGCAGGCCGGTGATATAGGGGCTTGCCGCGAACGCTTCGTTGATCTTGGGATTATACTTCATCGTGCAGGAGCCCAGCGGGTAAAAATCCTTGTCCACATGATGGTTCAGGGTCGACAGGTTGACATAATGCCGCACGACTTCCGGTTCGCTTACTTCCGGAAGGGCACATTTCTCTCGGCGCAGGAATTTTCCGGGATCAGGTCGCGGATCGCTTTTTCCGGCACGTCGCAGGCGGGAAGCACGACACTCTGTTTTCCTTCCGAAGAACGTTCGATCAGTAATTTTCTGTCCATGGGCCTTTCCGTTAATATCCAGACAAAAAAATATTAAATAATTTCCGGGTATCAAAATGCTTTTGTATAATATCTGAAAATTCAGGAAGATGTATGACAAAGATCACGATAATGCTTTTATTGCTTTCCGGAGGGCTCTTTGCCGTGCCGGCGAACCCGGAACCCGGTGTGATCCGTTACTCCGACGAAACCGCCCTAACGGTCTACCTGCGGGGGGATGAGAATATCTCCTGGCACGAAAGCCGGGACGGATACCGTTTGCTGAAAACCCGCAGGGGGCATTACGAATATGCCTCGGTCCCGGATGACGGAAAGATCCGTCCGTCCGGCATCAGGGCGCATGATCCCCGGGAGCGGAATGCGGAAGAAAAAGCCTTTATTGCAGACCTTTCCCCGGTACCTGTGCTTCCCGAAACATTCCGCACCTCCGAAAGCATGAAAGCGGCGTCTCCGGAGGATGCTTTCGCCCGGACGGATTTTCCCACGCTCGGAGAGCAGAAATTCCTGCTGATCCTGGTGGAGTTCGGGGACCGTAGCTTCACACACCGTCCGGCGGATTTTGACAGTCTGATGAATGCGGAGCACTATGACTATAACGGAGCATACGGCAGTGTGCGCCGGTACTACCGTGACGCCTCTTTCGGCCGCTTCGACCCGCACTTCGACGTGGCCGGACCGGTAAGGCTCGACAGCAGCTGGGCGTTTTACGGGAAGGGCGACGACGAGAACATCCAGTCCTTCGTTCACGAGGCCGTAAGGAAGGCCGATCCGCTGGTGGATTTCACGGAATATGACAATGACGGTGACGGTTTCGTCGACAACATCTACTTTATTTATGCAGGATACGGGGAATGTTTTTATGGCGCCGACGTGAACACCATCTGGCCGCACCGCTGGGTCTATCATGCCAGCACCCTGACAGTGGACGGCAAGCGCGTTTACGACTACTCCGCCTCCATGGAATTTTACGGGACCTCGGGAACGACCCGGACCAGCATCGGGGTCATTTGTCACGAATTCGGACATGTTTGCGGCCTGCCGGATTATTACGATACCGATTACGACGGCAGCGGCGGGAATTGCGGCGGTCTGGGCCAGTGGGACCTGATGGCCGGCGGTTCCTGGAACGACGGCGGCAGGAAGCCGCCGCTTTTCAACGCATGGTCCCGCATGTATCTGCGATGGGCGGAACCGGCGGAGCTCAGCGGGACGGAGCATGTTACTATCGATCCCGCACACAGCCACAACGAAGTGCGTTATTTCCCTTCAAAGACGGAGGGTGAATTCTTTATGATGGAAAACCGCCAGCGCGCTTCATGGGATGCGTCTCTGCCGGGCCACGGGCTGCTGATCTTTCATGTCGACAGGAACCATGCCGGATGGAGCAACAATACGCTGAACTGCGATCCTGCCCGCCAGGGATTCGACCTTGAGGAAGCCGACGGATACGGAAATATCACGGCATCCTCCGTTGACGGGGGAGATCCCTTTCCCGGAAGCTCCGGGAACCGGGAATTCACCGATACCGGGGATCCGAACGCCCTTGACTGGTCGGGACAGAGAAGCCGGAATCCTTTGCGGGAGATCACGGAACAGGAAGGAGTGATCCGTTTCCGGTCCGGCGAAGTGCAGGTTGACCCGCCGCAAAACTTCCGGGCGGCCGCAGCGGGCTACGATTCCGTACGTATCAGCTGGTCGCTGAATGCGGCCGGGGATTCGGTGATCATGCTTGCCTCCGGCAAGGACACGCCCGGATATTTGCCGGATTACCGGTCCTATGCAGTGGGAGAAAGGATCGCCGGCGGAGAGGTCATCTACAAGGGCCTGGATACGGTGTTTCATCATACGGACCTTCTGCCGGGAAGCAGATTTTACTACGGGATCTTTTCCTTTAACGACAGTGCCTGTGTGTATTCCGTACGCCGGGAAGCGACAGCGGTTACGGCCTCGCCGCCGTTTTTCGAGACGGATTTTTCAGAAGGACTCCCCGAAGGATGGCTGGTATTCGACAGAACCGGGAACGGAAGCTGGTCTGCGGAGAATCCCGGGAACCGGAGTTTTCAGGCAAGCTCTGCCGGGAACGGCTTTATGATCGTGGACAGTGAGCATGCAGGGGAAGCGAAGATCGATGCCGAACTGATAACACGATCATTCAATTTCGCACTCAGCCGCAGTGTCATTCTGCGTTTTGAGCATAAGCTGGAAGTGGCCTCCCTCACCCTTGCGCGGGTGCTTTATACGGTCAATGACGGAGTAAGCTGGTATGAAGCGCAACGCTGGACCCGGAACACCGCGGACCCGGAAACGGTGGAGATCGATCTTTCGGCTGCTGTGGGCGGATTCCGGGATGTGAAGTTCAAGTTCAACTACCGCGGGACCAATGAAAAATACTGGTGCATTGATGATCTCAGCATCCTGTCCGCGCTCAGCGACGGAGCGGCGGCAGGCTTTGATGCAGCGGAACACAGCGGTCCCAAGCCCCTGACGGTCCGGTTCATGAACACTTCCGTTGCGGTGCCGGATATGATCGATACGGTGGTGTGGGATTTCGGCGACGGCAGTGATTTCCGGACCGATCCCGATCCGGTGCACACCTATACACGCTCGGGGACCTATGATGTTTCACTGATGATACGGGCGAACGGCCTGCAGTCGGATCATCACCGGGATGATTTCGTCCAAGTTATCAATCACGTACCGGTATATACGGGAAACGATACCCTGGACCTTCGGAAGAATACGGAAACGGCACTGAACCTGAACCGTTTTTTCTCGGATCCCAATGGTGATCCGCTGCGTTATACCTGGAAATACAGCGGTACGGACCTGAGCATTGCGGCGGCGAACGATTCGGTGATCCCGTGTCCGGCCCCGCGATGATTATATGGGCCTGGAACGGGTGACATTCGTAGCGGAAGACAATGAAGGCGATACCGCCTCGCAGCAGGTCGGCATCCGGGTGAGTGAAACCGGCATTGATCCCGCCCTTCCGCAGGAATTTGCTTGTGAGGCAGAATTATCCGAATCCCTTCAACCCCGCCTGCTATATCCGGTACCGGCTCCCTGAAACGCAGAGGGTCCTGCTGAATGTCTATAGCGTGAGCGGTGCGCGGGTGCGCACACTGGTCGACGGAATACAGGAAGCCGGATATTATACGCTGAAATTCCACGCCGGGGATCTTCCGGGAGGATTGTATATCTACCGGATGCGCGCAGGCGCGGATGTGCAGACGAAAAAGATGATCCTGTTAAAATAAGCCCGCCAGGCGAAGCGCAGCATTGCGAAAAAAAGGAAGGCACACTGCCTTCCGGAACCCGGTCCTTTCTCCGCGGCCGGGGATGCCTTCCGGTTGTTTAATTGCGGTTTAACCGAGCTTCATGGCGTCATGCACCATTTCCATGGTCTCCGCCGCCTCACGCCGGGCGCGGGCTTCGCCGTCCCGGAGAATATCCATTACTATTGCATCGCTAAGGGAGGAACGTTTCTCACGGTGGGGGGCAAAATACTCCGCTATTTTTGCGGCGCACCGCTTTTTGCAGTTCACACAGCCAAGCACTCCCGATTCGCAATCCCGCCGGATCGCCGGCGTTTCATCTGTATTGAAAACGCTATGATAGGTAAAGATCGTGCAAATGTCCGGCCGTCCGGGATCGTTGCGGTAGATCTTCTGCGGATCGGTCACGGCTTTCCGTACCGCCTGCCAGATATCTTCCGGTCCGTCCGAAAGGAAAACGGTGTTGCCGAGCGACTTGGACATTTTAGCCTTTCCGTCCAGGCCGGGAAGCCGGGAGAAACGGGTCAGTTTTGTCCGGGGTTCGGTGAAGATCCTTCCGTAGGTACTGTTGAATTTCCGGGCGATCTCACGGCTGATCTCCACATGGGAGCTCTGATCCTCCCCGACAGGCACGGCGTCGGCGCGGTAAAGGAGAATGTCCGCCGCCTGAAGCACCGGGTATCCGAGATGGCCGTAAACGACGGCCGGCAGGCCGAGGTCCCGCACCTGCTCTTTCAGCGAAGGATTCCGTTCCAGTCGTTCTTTGGTGATCAGCATGGAAAAGAGCAGATATAATTCCGCATGCTCCTTTACCTGCGACTGCCGGAAAACGGGGCTTTTTTCCGGGTCGATGCCCGCGGCGATCCAGTCTTTGACCATGTCGATGGTATTGGCCGGCATGGAGGAGGTATCCAGGTCCGTGGTCAGGACATGATAATCCGCGATCAGATGAAAATTCTGATACTCCTTCTGCAGGGTGACCCAGTTCGCGAGCGCGCCGACGTAATGCCCGATATGCAGTTTTCCGGTAGGGCGCATACCCGATAAGATTCGTTTTAAAGCCATGTTATCCTCGCAGTAATGTTTCGATCGAATAGATGCCTTCCAGCATGTCATGAAGCTTCTTCAGATAATGCGTTTTTCCGGGATCAAAACTGTTGATCTTCACCTCGCCGGATGCATGAATGTATTCCGGCGTCCGCCGCATGATCGCGACATGCACGATATTCCCCTTTTCATTCTGAAAGAAGGCAAGATCCCCCGGCCTGGCCTCCTCAAGGATACAGGATCCTCTTTCAGTCTCTTTATCTGCTGGCCGGCGTCACGGGGCAGGGAAAGCCCGGCTATCCGGAAGCACATTTGCGTCAGGCCGGAACAGTCACAGCCGTTCTCGGTTTTTCCGCCCCAGAAATAGGAAGCACCCAGAATGCGGCCGGCCGAACAGAGGATGATATCCCGGGGATCCGTGACCGTGAGTTCCGGCTGGCGGACATGTCCGTGACGTCCGCCAGGGAGCAGGATCTCGTGATCTTCACCGCGCTGTTCCAGATAAGGGACCGAAGCGCCCATTGTGAGCACGCCCATGCGCTGTCCCTTCATTGCCGGATTATCATAGATACTGAGAAAGGGAGTGTGGACCGTCAGCCGCGGTAGGGTGTTCAGCAGCGATCCCGTTTCCGGGCTCAGCTCCAGGGTGGAAAAATCCTGCGACCAGGCTTCATAACCGTCCGTAAGGCGCAGCCTGACCCAGTCCCCCTTCCTGTCGAGCTGTTCCGCGATGTCCCAGATGAGTCCCTGCGTCACCAGCTGGGAAGAGAAACTTGCATCGTCATACATGTTCGCAAAGGGAGTTTTGATAATTTTCTTCATAAATATTCACCTCAATAAAAGATAAGATATAATATCCCGCCGAACACACCTCCGGCAAGGGTATTGCAGAAATTGACAAAGTCGTTGTTCACCCACTTTAAGCCCCGGTAGAAAGGGATTTCGGGCAGTCCGCAATGATCGCGTTTTTCCGTGACCTTTCCGCAGCGCGGACAGCGGTACTGGGCCTGGATCGTGGCGCCCGCCAGGGAGTCGGTCAGAGCACCCAGGAATCCGGAAACGCCGATGAGCAGCACCAGTGGCACCGGGATCTCAATGCTGGCAAAAAGGCTCAGCGCATATTTCCCCGTAAAGGCCATTAACAGGGCGCCGGCGAAGGAACCGGCTGTGCCCAGGGGCGAAAGTCCGCCCGAAGTGCCCATGGGAACGATCTTCCAGGTCCTGATGCTGACGGGGTTCCGCCGGCTGAAGGAACCGATCTCCGTTCCCCAGGTATCCGCCGTCGCTGCCGCGACCGAAGTGATAAAGATCAAATACCAGAGGATCTCGCTTTCCGGCCAGACGGGCTCGAAAAAATGCCATGACATGGTGGCGAGCATGGCCACCCCGCCGTTAGCGAAAACCTGGTAAATGTCCCTTCTCCCCGTTTTCTCAAAGATCGTTTCAAGTTTCCGCTTATGCCTTTTTCCCGCCTTGGTGAGGGCGGAAGAGAGAATGAAAAAGACGGCAACGGGGATCATCCATTCCGGACCGCCGAGTCCGAAGACCACGGTCCCGAGCAGCCAGGCGCCCATCGCACCGGACAGCGTCAGTGTCCGGGTCTTATAAGCAAGATAAGCGGCAAAAACCGTAATCGCCATCCAGATCATCAGTTGCAGCTGAAGTTCAGCGCTGCCGTTATAAAAGGCATCCAGGATCATGCCGGTACCGACGGGCACCATAAGGTTGTCCGTACCCCGGTGTGAGATCGTTTCCGCCCCGGCGGAGTAGATGGCTGTAAAAAACCCGAAGAGGAGTGCTGTCTGCCAGCCGATCTCCGGCTGCGGAAAGACGCCCCGGAAAAATTTCATGCTAAGGACCGCTACGACAAAGGCGGTAATGAACATCGCCGTGCTTCCCTGAAGAGATTTCTTTTCGGTCAGGATCCTGAAGTCAACAGGTTTTTTTCTGGATTCACCCACCCAGCTTGCCAGGGGGTCCGCAAAGGCCATGATCAGCATGGAGGTCAGAAGAATGGCCGGGTCCTTGTCCCAGAACCAGAAGACCAGGATAAAGAAGGAAACCGGGAAATAGACGGTCCCGTAGGAAATACGGTCGGTTTCATGGATACTGCCGATCAGTTTGAATTTTAACGCCAGAATGTTCGCAACAGTGAAAATGGCGGCGATCACGAGCACCGGTATGCGGGAGGTGAAAATAAAAGGCGCCGCACAGACAAGGCAGCCGACCAGCATATGCACCAGGCGGCGCGTAGTATGAGAATGCATATGCAGCAGCTTCAGGAGCATTTCGGCAAAAGTGAGGATAATGAGGATGCTCAGCGTAAAAATAATAAACAGCCCCCAATCCGAATGAAAGAAAAAATCCATCGCTATCCTCAATATTGGTCACAAATTTTACAAGAAAAACTCCGGACTTGCAAGGCGAGATTATAAAATATAAAAGGAGATCCGGTATTCCGGCAAATGTCCGGTGCCGCAGCGCCCCGGCATATTGTCCTTTGATATCCCCGGATTTGTCGATAATATATCTTGTAAACATAAGAAAGATCCCGTGATGACGGGCCGGTATTCCCGGTCCGGGACGGAATGAGACGTTAAAAATAAGAGCGGGCATAAAAAAGAGGGAGATCCGCAAAACATGAAGCATGTGGAGGAAATCGTTTGGGGGGTCATCGGAGCGGGAAAGGTCTGTGAGAAAAAAAGCATGCCGGCCATGCAGCGTATCCCCCATTCAAGGGTGCAAACCGTAATGCGCCGCAATGAGGACAAATGTCGGGATTTTGCGGAAAGGCACGGGGTTCCCCGCTGGACAACGGATGCCTCGGAGATTTTCCGTGATCCCGGGATCAGTGCCGTATACGTGGCGACACCCCCGGACAGTCATGCCGCCTATGCAAAAGCAGCTGCCGACGCCGGGAAAGCGGTGTATGTGGAAAAACCCATGGCCAGGGATCACGCCGAATGCGAAAGCATGATCCGGGCCTGCAGGAAGGCGGACGTTCCGCTTTTTGTCGCCTACTACCGGCGCGCCCTTCCGCATTTTCTGCGCGTGAAGGAACTGCTGCGGCAGGGAGCGGTCGGGACCCCCTGCTCCGTGCGCGTGTTATTCCGCCGTCCGCCGTATCCGGAGGATATCTCCCGTCCGGAGTCGAACTGGCGCATACAGCCGGAGATCTCGGGCGGCGGCCATTTCCATGACCTGGCCTCCCATCAGCTGGATCTTCTGGATTTCCTTTTCGGGAAGGTTGAGGATGTGCACGGCTTTTCCGCGAACCGCGGCGGGTATTACAGACCGGCGGACACCCTTTCCGCGACCCTTCGTTTCAAAAGCGGCGTGATCGGCAGCGGCAGCTGGTGTTTCGTAAGTCCGCCCCAGGAAACAAAAGACCTTATCTGCATTCTGGGTACGGAGGGGAGCCTGCGGTTTTCCACCTTTGGGTCTTCCGCCATACACGGAGATACCCGGAGCATGGGAATATTCCGGGAGGAAGAAGAGCTTCCCGTTCATATCCAGGAGCCCCTGATCAGGAGCATTGTTTCGGAACTCCGCGGAGAAGGGCAATGCCCGAGTACAGGGCATAGCGCGGCGCGGACCAGCCGGGTGATGGACCTGATCTGCCGGGATGAATGACGCCTGGTCTGCATATCAAAAAACGGTAACATTTTGTTTTCTTTTTTGTAAACTAAAGGTTTTGTTGAACGGTGAAAAAGGAAGGTCCCGTGGTGACGATCAGCATTATTTATGACAATACCGAATACCGCAAGGATATGCCGGCGGACTGGGGCTTTTCCGCATTGGTCCGGACCCCGGAGGCGAACATACTTTTTGATACCGGTTCGGACGGCAAGATCCTGCTGGAAAATTTGGAAAAAATGGGGGGCGATCCCTTATCGGTCGACACCGTCTTTGTTTCGCATCACCATTTTGACCATACGGGCGGCCTGGCCGCTTTTCTCCGCGCAAATCCCGACGTCAGGGTTTTTGTACCCCGGTCTTTGCGGGGTCAGGCGGGCAAAAGCGGTTGTGCACGTCGATAAGGCGCAGACGCTTTTCAGCAGCGTGCATTCCACCGGAGAGCTACGGGGCATTGAACAGTCCATGATAGTGGAAACTTCCGCCGGCAATGTCGTCGTGGTCGGATGTGCGCATCCCGGGCTGGAGACCATTATCCCGGCGGCGCAGAAATTCGGACCCATTCACGCCCTGATCGGCGGGTTTCACGGTTTTGACAAAATCAATCTCCTGGAAGACATCGGGTATGTCTGTCCCACTCACTGCACGCGGCGGATCGAAGCCATCGCGAAGCGTTATCCGGAAAAATATTTGCCGGGCGGAACGGGCAGGCAGTATGAATTCCCCCTTACCCATAAACCCAAAGAGGTACGATGAAGACGTTTCTGGACTGTATACCCTGTTTCATAAAACAGGCATTGCGCGCAGGGCGCATGGCGACGAATGACGAGAAGGAGATCAAGGCACTGCTTGACCGGATCGGATGCCGTATCAAGGATATTCCCATGGACCACACGCCTCCGGAGATGGGGCTGATCATTTATGATGAGATCCGCAGGATCACCGGTATCAAAGACCCGTACAAAGAAGCCAAAAAGGCGCATATTAAGGAGGCGAAACGATTATACCCCGAACTGAAAAGAAGGCTGAAGGATGCGGAGGACCCTCTTCTGATCGCGATACGTATCGCCATTGCGGGGAATGTGATCGACCTGGGGATGGAAAAGGATTTTCATATAGAGAAAGACCTGCAGGAGATTCTCCTGAAAAAATTCGCGATCTGCGATATTGAGGATTTCCGGGAAAAACTGCTTCACAGCGAATATGTCCTGTATCTGGGCGACAATGCCGGTGAGTCCGTATTTGACAGGCTTCTGATCGAAACGCTGAACAAGCCGGTGATCTATGCAGTCCGGGACCGCGCGATCATTAATGATGTCACAAGGGAAGACGCCTGTGATTCCGGACTGCAAGAGGTCGCGGACATCATTTCTTCCGGCTCCCCGGCGCCGGCAACGATCCTGAAATTCTGCAACCGGGAATTTTTACAGCTTTTTGAAAAAGCCGGTATGATCATCAGCAAGGGACAGGGCAACTATGAAGGACTTTCCGGGACCCGGCACCCCGTGTTCTTTCTCCTGAAAGCCAAATGCCCGGTGATCGCCCGGGACATCGGCGTTGACGAAGACGACATTATCCTGAAATTTGCAGGAAAAACATAAACGGAGTCATGTTATGGCTGAAAAAATGCGGATCGGGATCATCATTTGCGACCGCTACCGCCACTGTGGCCGGCGGAAAGTGCTTTCGCGCCCTGAGAGAGCGGGAGGGCGCTTTTAAAAGCTATGCAAAGGATGCGGATGTGGAGATCGCCGGATACACGTCCTGCGGAGGCTGTCCGGGCGGCAACGTGGAATACGCTCCGGAAGAAATGATCAGGAACGGAGCGGAGGTCATCCATTTTGCCACCGGACTCCTTGTGGGCTATCCGCCCTGTCCCGCATCGATCACTTTAAGGACTATATTGAGACCGCTTTCGGTATTCCCGTGGTCATGGGCACGCATCCCGTTCCCGAAAAGTATTACCGGCTTCACCAAAAACTCGGGACATGGGAAGACAAAAAATGGGGAAAGCGGCTTGCTTCCCTGCAGGACCCGGCGGAAGTACGCAAAGCGTATAATTAGGGATTAACATGCATTACCGGTATATTTTCGGCCCGGTGCCGTCGCGGCGACTGGGTGTTTCACTGGGCGTCGACATGGTGCCGCACAAGGTCTGCACCCTGAACTGCGTATACTGCGAATGCGGGCCCACCACGGACCTGACGCTCAGAAGAAAGGAGTACGTGCCCTTCAGAACCGTGACCGGAGAGCTCGATGCCTGGCTGAGCAGCCATCCGGCGCCGGACTATATCACTTTCTCGGGTTCGGGCGAACCCACCCTTAACAGCCGGATCGGAGAGATGATCGGATTTATCAAGCAAAAGTATTCGAAGATCCCCGTTGCCGTTCTGACGAACGGCACGCTGTTCCCCGATCCCGGAGTACGGCGGGAGCTGCTGGAGGCGGACCTTGTGCTTCCCTCGCTTGATGCCGCGCTGTCCGGTGCTTTCATGCGGTTGAACCGGCCGCATCGTGATCTTGACGTCGTAGGGCATATCCGGGGACTGACGGATTTCAGAAAGGAATACAAGGGCAGGATCTGGCTCGAGGTCTTTTTGCTTCCGGGATACAATGACGATGAAGAGAACCTGAACGCGCTGAAAAAGGCGCTGAAAGGTATTGCGGCGGACAGGATACAGCTCAACACGCTGGACCGGCCGGGAGCGGTCAGGGAGCTGCGGCCCGCGGAGCCCGCAGCACTGGAAAGGATCAGGGAAGACTGGGATTTCCCGCAGCTGGAGATCATCGCTGCGGTCTCCGAGCGTAAGCAGAAAGCCTCTTACAAAGAAAATATCGAGGGTGCCATCCTCGGGACCATCGGCCGCAGGCCCTGCACGGTGGAAGACCTGTCCCGCATACTGGGGCTCCATATCAACGAGATCAACAAATACCTGGATACGCTGGAAGCGGACCGGCGGATAGAGGTCCTGGAAATGCGGCGCGGCAATTTTTATCAGCTGAAACGATAAAACAGGGCACGAGTAGATTATTTGACATATATTTTTCCGTAAAGATTGAAGTTCGGTCTTTTTTAAACTACATTAACACGGTGAAACGAAAGTAAGGTATGATCGCAGTCATTCAGCGCGTACAGAAAGCGGAAGTCAGGGTGCAGGGAAAAACGGCCGGCAGTATCGGTGCCGGTCTCTGCATTTTGCTCGGTGTGGCGGAAGGGGACAGTGAAACAGAGGCGGATTATCTTGCCGGCAGGATCGCAGGCCTCCGGATATTCGCCGACGGAAACGGGAAAATGAACGTATCCCTGAAAGATATTTCCGGATCGGCGCTGGTCGTTTCACAGTTCACGCTTTGCGGTGAATGGCGGAAAGGCCGCCGGCCGGGTTTCACGGCGGCGGCAAAGCCGGGCGAAGCGGAACGGCTGTATCAATATTTTTGCCGGGTGCTTCAGGGGATGGCTGTTCCCGTGGAAACCGGAGTATTCGGTGCCATGATGCAGGTCTCTCTCGTCAATGACGGACCGGTAACCTTTGTCCTGGATACGGAGAAACAATGAATGAAATGAGGATAAAATGGAAAAAAAGATACGGGTTGTTTTAGCCAAACCGGGTCTGGACGGACATGACCGCGGTGCCAAGGTCATCGCCAGCGCCCTGCGCGATGCGGGAATGGAAGTGATCTACCTGGGGTTGCGGCAGACGCCGGAAATGATCGTGTCGGCCGCCATGCATGAAGACGCCGATGTGATCTCGCTCTCCATCCTTTCCGGAGCGCATATGACGATCTTCCCCAAGGTGCTGGAACTTATGAAAAAAAATGATATGGACGATATCCTTCTGATCGGGGGAGGAGTGATACCGGAAGAGGATGTCAAAGCACTGAAAAAAAGGGGCGTTGCCGAATTGTTCGGGCCGGGAACCCCGACAACGAAAACGGTGGATTTCATAAAAAAATGGTTTCAGACGAGCTCAAGGAATACATGATGTAAAAAAAACGGGGGACAATATGGGGGAGACGAAAACGACGATAAAATCATGGCCGGAGGATGACCGGCCGCGTGAAAAACTGATGCGGCAGGGGGCCGGAGCATTAAGTCATGCCGAACTGCTTGCGATCCTGCTTCGCTCGGGAACTGCCCGGCGGTCGGCGCTGGATATCGCAAAACAACTGCTCTTTGAATACGACGGCCTGCTGCAGCTGGGGACCATGAGTCCCGGAGCGCTTTCAAAGATCCACGGCGTGGGGCCCGCAAAGGCGGCGGCATTATCGGCCGCTTTTCAGCTGGGAGCACGTTTTCACGAAGCATTGAAAAGCAACGGCAAACCCGTTATCAGGGGGCCCGAAAGCGTCGCGGACGCCTACGGTGAACGCATGCGGCTCATGACCAAGGAAATTTGCAAGGTCATACTGCTGAACCGTGCACACCGGGCTTACAGGGACCTGACTGTCTCCGTAGGCAGCATCAGCGCTTCGATCGTGCATCCGCGGGAAGTGTATAAACCGGCGATCGACCATCTGGCTTCAGCCATTATTCTGATGCATAATCATCCCAGCGGGGAACTGAAGCCAAGCCGTCAGGATATCGAGATCACCCGGAGCATTTTCAAAGCCGGCGAGATCCTGGATATTCCGCTCCTGGATCATATTATTATCGGCCATGCGGGATATGTAAGTTTGCGGGAACAGGGATATATGGAGTGAAAAATGGAAATTCTGTCTTTCTATGAACAAAGCCAGTCCGTTTTAACGTATCTGGAGAAGGATGAAACGGAACCGGCGTACAGCACATGCAAGAACATGCTGAAGGCTTTTCCCGGCAGTGCGCTGGTCTGGTACCTGCTGGGATGTTATTATGAAAAGAAGAAAGACATCTTTCATTCGATAGACAGCTATACGCGCGCCCTGCATACGGACCCCACCTTCCTTGCCGCTGCGGAGAAGCTTCTGGCTCTGAACAAGGACAATTATTCCGTCGGCGAACTGAAATACCTCTACACGCTGATCCTTGATCATAAAAAAGGGTCCGAAGAAATGCGCCGGTTCCTGCAGAAATTTAAGAAGGTACCCATGGATGCGGAATTGACGGTGCCCGACCTCGGACAGGATCAGCTGTCCGCCAATGATCTTCCCGGCATGGATGACGACGCCTATATCCGACACCTGATCAGGGGAATGGACAGGATCGAGGAAAAATCCCGGAGTACGCCCGCGGGGCAGGGGCCTCCGGAACAAGCGTCCGGAGGCGGGGAGAAAGGAACGGAAGAGAAAGCGATCCCGGTGGATTTCCGCCCTCCGCCAAAGCAGACTCCCGCGCCGCAGAATAACGACACGCCCGTGAAGCCGGCTTCCTACGGAATAGAGACCATGACCATGGCCCGGATGTATATCCGTCAGGGACTTTATGAAAACGCCATAGACATTCTGTTGAAGCTGCAGAAGAGAGATCCTTCTTCGGAGCGTGTGAAAAAAGAGCTGGAGCGTGTAAAACAGCTGATAAGCGAAGAAAACGAGGATAAAAATGAATGAGAAACGACTGGAACGACTGCGTGAAGCATTGAAGGAAAGGAACCTGGACGCAATGCTTGTGCGTTCTCCCGCCAATTTGCGTTATATTTCCGGATATTCCGGCTCGAACGGCCTGGCCTGTGTCACCCTTGAGAAAGCATGGTTCTTTACGGATTTTCGATATAAAACGCAGGCGGCGCGGGAAGTCGGGCACATGCAGGTTGTTGTCCCGGAAAAGAACGACCTTTTTGCCGCCATGCAGGACTGCGGCTGCATCAAACCGGACGCCCGCGTCGGTTTTGAGGGAAATCGCCTGACATTTGCGGAATACAATAAACTGACCGAGCGCTTCCCCGGAGCCGTTTACAGTGATGTGTCCATGCTTATGGAAAAACTGGCCTCGGTCAAGGAAGCCGAAGAGCTCGATTGTCTGCGTGAGGCGGCCCGCATTAGCGACGCCGCCTTTCATGAACTCCTGAGCGAGATCAAAGCGGACGTCACCGAACGGCAGCTGGATGCGAAATTATCCTTCATCATGAAATCGCTGGGAAGTGAAAAGGACAGTTTTGATACAATCGTCGCTTCCGGCGTTAACGGGGCAAAGCCGCACCACAAAACCTCGGAGAAAAAACTCCGTGAGCATGAATTTGTTACGATCGATTTCGGTGCCATGTACAGGGGATATCATGCGGATGTCACCCGCACCGTCTGCGTAGGAAAAGCCTCGGACAAACAACGCGAGGTTTATCAGGTGGTGCTTCAGGCTCAGCTTCTGGCGCTGCAGGAACTGCGCGCCGGCATGACCGGGAAGGCCGTTGACGCCGTGGCGCGTGATCATATTTCCTCAAAGGGTTACGGAGCATATTTCGGGCACGGCCTGGGACACGGCCTGGGGCTCGAAGTGCATGCCGAACCCCGGCTTTCGCCGAAATATGAGGAAACACTGGTGCCGGACCAGGTGGTAACGGTCGAACCCGGGATCTATATTCCCGGCTGGGGCGGCGTACGGATCGAAGATGACGCTTTTATTACTGAAGAAGGCTGTGTGAACATCACCACGGCGAACAAGGAACTGATCGAATTATGATCTGCAGACGAAAGGCCGGCGCGGGTGAAATATAAAAATCTGGTCTTTGACCTGGGAAATGTGATCGTGGACGTTGACCGGAAGCGGTTTACCGATGCGATGGGCTGGCGTTACGAAGACTTCGCTCCGTTTTTCCGTTCGTCCCGGTTCCGGGTGTTCGAGACGGAGAAGGGGAGGAGGCAGGGTACTTTCGCCAATTGTCGGAGTACGTTCCGATTTCTCCCGGCGACGAAGGTCGCTACCGACAGCTGCTTCACCTCTGCTTTCCGCTGCGGGGAAGGACGTGGGGCATCATTCACTGGCTCCGTCTGCGATACCGCCTTTTTTTGTTCTCGAATACCAACCTTCTCGATTTCCGTGCCGTGAACACGGCTGTCGGTCTTACACATCCTTTTGAAAAGGTATATCTTTCCTATGAACAGGGTGCTTTGAAACCCGAAAAGGCGGCGTATGAACGCGCCGGAAAACTTTTTGGCATCCGCCCTTCGGAGACCTGTTTCTTTGACGACCTTGAAGCAAATGTCCGCGGTGCCCGGTCCGCGGGATGGCAGGCTTTCCGCGTAGAGAGCTGAGGACGGGCTGATACGCGATATGAAAAAAGCGGGGATCATTGATGATGGTGCGCTTATTGTGTAAAAAAGGGGGCAGAAGCATGAAGGTTCACACTGATAATATGCACAGCGTGTGCGGGGAGGGGGACATGGTATGTTCATAAGAAAAATATTGCTCATTAGTATTTTCCTTGCCGCCGGTGCGCAGGCGCAGCTGGACAACGGGGAATATCTGCGCAGGGCGCTTCCGGAGATCGGGAAGACCTGGGAAGGATATGTGATCATGGGTTCAGGTGCGGCGGCATCAGGCCTGGCCCTTCTGAGCGACCGGTCCGTAAGGGAATGGATGAACCGAAGGCAGTATCTGCCGCCGGTGCTTGATCACGTGGCGGACGCTTATGTCGATCATTACTGGGCGTTCGGCGTTTCGGCCCTGGGTGCGGCGGCAAAAGGCTGTCAGACTGGGAATTATCTCAAGCCCTTCCGCTACTGGGCGCTGTCCAATATAAGTACCGTCGGCCTTACGTATGCGCTGAAATACAGCGTGGGAAGGACCCGCCCCAACGAACGCAATCATTATTCCTATCCCTCGGGACATACCAGCGTGGCTTTTTCCACGGCAACCATGCTGCAAATGTGGTACGGATGGATGGCGGGCGCCCCGGCCTACGCCATGGCGGCAATGACAGCCTTTCAGCGCATGGATGACGACCAACACTGGTTCAGCGACGTGCTGATGGGCGCCGCCGTCGGCATTGCGGTCCCCTACATGTTTTACAGGGGCGAGGCAAAAGCCGAAGACAGCAGCGCGCCGATGATGATACCGCTTTCTGTCAGTATTCCCTTTACCTTTCCCTGCGGAAAAAAATGAAGCACAGCATTCCGGAAAAGATGGTGTCAACACTTGTGGAATGGTATGACGGCCATTCCCGTGAAATGCCCTGGCGGGGTTCAAAGGACCCCTGATCATATCTGGGTGAGCGAGATGATGCTCCAGCAGACGCAGGTGGCCACGGTCCGGAAATATTATCCGCTCTGGATCGAACGCTTTCCGGATGTCTTTTCCCTGGCGGAGGCTTCCCTGGAAGAGGTGCTGAAGACATGGGAAGGGCTGGGGTATTATACACGCGCACGGAATTTTCACAAGGGGGCGAAATATATTGCCGGGCATGCGGACTCCCGCGAGGCACCATTCCCCGGTAATTACGGGGAATGGCTGAAGGTTCCCGGCGTAGGGCCCTATACCGCCGCCGCGGTTTCAAGCATTGCCTTCGCCTATCCCGCCGGGGTAGTGGACGCCAATGTCCTGAGGGTCATGTCACGGCTGTTCTGTGAAGATGTGCAAATCGGGAACGCCCCGCTTATGCGCGAACTGTCCCGGAGGATCGGTGGCGCCTTTTACGGATATCATCCCGGGCAGGTGAATCAGGCATGGATGGAGCTGGGTTCGCTGCAGTGCAGGCCTAAGCCGCTTTGTGAAAGCTGTCCCCTCGAGGTGATGTGCTGTGCCCGTAAACGCGGTCAGACACACCGGTATCCGGTGAAAAAAGCCAAAAGAACGATCCCGCTGCGCCGCGGAGCGGCCTTTGTGATCCGGCATGGTGAAAAGACCCTGATGGTCCGGCGCCGGGCGGAAGGATTTCTCGGCGGACTCTGGGAGTATCCGGGATTTACGCTGAAAAAGGCGGAGACGGACACGCAGTATTTTGATGCCTTCGTCCGGGACAATCATCTCCGGGTCGGGAAAAAGATCGGAGCACCCGTACGGCACACCTATTCGCATTTTCATCAGCACATGGATATCTATTCAGCGGATATCCGGAAAACGTGGGACAATGCGTACTGGGAACAGTCCCGATGGGTAAGTGCCGGAGAACTATCAGAATTGCCCCGGTCCGGCCTGGCCATCAAGATCGGAAAACACTACTGTCAGCAGGTCCGATAATTAACTTGCCTATCGAAACAAATACCCTTAAAATCTTTACACAATGAATTTCAGCAAGCGTATAGAGCCACTTAAAGATCTTATTCGTTCCAGCGAACGGGTGCTCAGCGAATCCGTTCCCAAGGGGTATGTCGATCTCAGCGCTTCCGTGCCGCCTTTCCCGGTACCGGGCGTACTGCTGAATGCCGCGCAGGAGATCCTCCGCTCGGAAAACCTGAATTATACGGAGACCTACGGGCTTCCGAAACTGCGGGAAGCCCTGGCGGAAAGACATGACCTGAAGTGGGGGAAGGAAGGGGTGACGATCAGTACCGGCACTTCGGAGGCGTTGTTTTGCACGCTTGCGGCCATCATCGATCCCGGGGATGAATTGCTGGTCCCCGCGCTCACGCTCCGGGCCCACAAGAATGTCAGCCATTTCTTTTCCGGCACCGTCCGGGAATATCCGCTTTCCATGGATACTCCGCATCAGGTTTCTGCCGAAGCACTGATAAGGCAAATCCGTCCCGCCACAAAGGCCATCCTTGTCAACAATCCCCTGATCGCTACCGGACAGCTTTTCCATCCCGCTGAATTTGAAATACTGAGCGCCTATTGCGCCGAAAACGACATTTTTATGCTTGTGGACGAGTCTTTTTACGAGATCCATTATCCGGGTTCTGCACACGCAAGTTTTGCCGGTTACGCCGATCATGTGATCACCTTCTCAAGCATGACAAAATTATTTTGCATGAGCGGTCTCCGCATCGGCTGGCTGTTCGCCTCGCCCGGGATCACGGAAGCAATCAATTCGGTGCGTTATATCTCTTCCACCTGTGCAAACACCTTTTCCCAGCGTTTCGCGCTGCGAATGGTGAACGGCCTGGGGGTGGAGACCAAAGAAAAACTGCTGTCCATTTTGCAGAACCGCCGCAAACTGATGCTGGAAACGCTTAAGCTTCAGGGCTTTAAGTATTTTGTACGATCGCATGCGGGCTATTTTATTCTTCTTAATTACCAGGAGGAACTGAACAAGCCCTGTTCCGATGAGGAGTTTGCCGGCATGCTCAAAGACCGCCATGAGATCATTGTCACGCCGGGAAGTCATTTCGGTCCCGCCGCGGAGGGGTACATACGTATTTCATTCGCTACGGATGAAAGCAATATTCAGCACGGCGTCGCGGCGATCCGGGAATGTATCAACGAATATAATTTATGATCAACGGGGTTGCGGAATATGAAACGATTTCTGCTTCTGACGATGCTTTTCCTGAACTGCCTTTTTGCGGGAGGGGAGCAAAGATTCGCAGGTATCGGCGATCTGCGGCTTTTTAACGGGGAAGTGCTGGAGGACTGCCGCATCGGGTACCGGATGATCGGGCAGGTCAATGCAGACAGCTCCAACATCATTCTTTATCCCAGCTGGTTCGGGGGCAGCTCCGGACATATCCTGGACCTGATCAGGACACATGCGTTCCTTGACACCGGCCGGTTTTGCATTATTGCCGTGGATGCGCCCGGCAACGGGATCTCAAGTTCCCCTTCGAACAGCACCGGCCAGTCCGGCGAAAGCTTTCCGGAGGTCCGTATCAATGACATGGTGCGTGCTGAATACAAGCTTCTGGAATACCTGAAGATCCGGGAACTGCATGCTGTCGTCGGCGGTTCCATGGGCAGCATGCAGGGTTTTGAGTTCATTACGGCGTATCCGGACATGGCGGCGAAAGCCGTGCTGTACGTGTGTACTCCCCGCGAATCCGCCTATGACCGGCTGCGCTGCGAAACGGAGCAACAGATCATTGAACTCGGACGGAAATATGATATCCCCGAGACGGAATATATGAAGGCCGTGAGGATCAACCAGGCGCTGAACGGGAAAACACCGGACTACTATGCCCGTGAGGTCTCACCGGAAATCGTTCCGGAATATCTTGAGGACCTGGAGGACTACAAGCCGGGAAATTTTCCGGCGGACAATTACTACTGCCAGTCCCGGGCCATATCGCTGCACGATATCAGCTGGCGGGACGGAGGAGACCTCGATAAAACGGCGAAGCGCATCAAAAGCGAGATGTTGATCATTGTGAACCGGCAGGACCATCTCGTGCACCCGCTGCCTGCGCTGGAATTCGCCAGGAAGACCGGAGCAAAAACGCTGATCCTGGACAACGACCGCGGACATCTTGGCATCACTTATGAGATTAATAAAGTCCGGAACACCATACGGCGCTTCCTGCGGTAAACGGTCAACCGTAGTAAGATCCCACGGGGAAACATAATCCAGGTATAAAAAGCAGCAGGATGATCTCACCCGGCGTCCTGCTGTGCCTGTGTTTTTTTATTGTCGGGATCCCTTCAAGGGGAAAGCCGGGTTCAGCCCGCCTCAGTCGCCTTCAAATTCTATCTGCTGCGTAATGAGGGAGACCTCTTTTTTAAAGGCTCCGTCACTGCGGATGCGTTTTCCTATCTCGCGAACGCCGTACATCACGGTGGTGTGATCGCGTCCGCCCAGGCGCAGCCCGATGGTCTTCAGCGAGGCGTCGCAGAGTTCACGGCAGAGGTACATCATCACCTGCCTTGCCAGGGCGACCTCTTTACGGCGGCCCTTGCCGATAATTTCATTTTCAGAGACCTTGTAATAGCGCGTCACGACTTTCTGGATCGTGTCAGATAGAGATAATACGGTCCCGCTTGACTCCTTTCATGTCCATCAGCACGGCCTTGGCCAACCCCAGCGTGATGTCCACGTGATTCAGGGAACTCCGCGCAAGCATGGTGGTCAGCGCTCCCTCCAGCTCACGGATGTTGGAACTGATGTTCTGCGCGACAAATTCCAGGACCTCGTAGGGGATGTCGAGATTCTCGATCATTGTCTTGTGCTGAAGGATCGCAATGCGTGATTCGAGGTCCGGTGCCTGCACGTCCACCATCAGTCCGGATAAAAAACGGGACACAAGACGTTCTTCCAAACCCTCTAACTCCTTCGGAGGGCGGTCCGAAGTGATAACGATCTGCTTATCGCGTTGAAGCAGGTCATTAAATATATGAAAGAACTGCTCCTGTGTCCCGACTCTTTCCCGCAGGAACTGTATATCATCCACCAGCAGTATGTCGGCCTGCTTATACAAAAGGCTGAAGTCATTCTTCTTGTTATTCTGTATGGCGTCGATAAAATCACGCATAAAGGTATCGATGGAGACATAGATCACCCGGCTGTAGGGGTTGCGCGAATGCACACGGTTTCCGATGGCCTGAAGGAGATGCGTTTTTCCCAGGCCGGTCCCGCCGTAAATGAACAGGGGATTGTAGGAGCGGCCAGGATTTTCGGACACCGAGGAAGCGGCCACTTTCGCGAATTGATTATGAGGGCCCTCGACAAATTCTTCAAAGGTGAAACGGCTGTTGAAAGTGGAATACAGATCTTTCAGGGGCTTGGGCCTTTCGGCGGCTTCCCGTTTCCGGGGAATGCCTGCCGCCGGGTCCGGGGAAGGGGATCCGGAGTTTCAGGGCGGATGTCCTTGTTGATCACAAACTGTAATTTTTCATTTTCCGGAAAATATTTGTCAATGACCGGCGACAGGGTGTCCCAGTAATTGTATTCGATGAACTCGATATGAAATTTGTTCGGAGCAGCCAGGGTAAGCACATTGTTCTCGTTGGAACAGAAACGCAGGGGAGAAAACCAGGATGAAAAACTCTGGGGATTCAACACATTTTCCAGATCCTTTAAACATTCGTTCCAGCGGGTCTCGCCATATGTCCCGGGGCTTGAAGAGGTTAAGTTATCCACATCATATTCCGCAGTTATCCACATTATATCAACATCTTACGCACATGCGGGAAAGTAAAAAAAGCCCTTATTGATCAGAAAAATACGCTTATAATTGTGATTTGCATCATAAGGTGACAAAAACCGATCCAGGACTTCCATTTCAATTATCCACATGTTATCCACATATATTATGTGTTTAAACTTAAACGGATTTTTCTAAAATTCCAAGGAAAAATTTGAAATGGGGCAGATAAATTTCATCAAGCGCCGGACCGGGATCCCGCGGAACGCACAATGGTCCCGAAGATCGAACATGCACCGTAGTGGAAAACCGTTTCGGACATGCGGAAAAAATCCGGGGGGATAAAAAAACTTGCGGTCTATTTTATGAACCCTTTTGTTCACGGTGGGTGCCTACCGTCCGGTTCAATCTTCCTTGACCTGCCTTCGGCGGGAAGGCCTGATTTCCGCGGACAATGAGCTCAGCTCCCTGTTGATAGGTGTTGATTCACAAAAATAACTACCGCAAGTTTAATTCAAATATCAATATCAAGTTAATGCGTTTTCAGCCCAAAGACAATGTTTTTTCTTTTTAAAAAGTAAATTTTTATGTAGTATTTCTGCATCATGAAACAGGTGCAGAAGGTTCGCTATAAAGATATTGAGACGGAAGACAGGCGTTTCTTTTTTAAAGCCCCGGGAACCGGCGGCGGCACGGTGGAGGAATGGTCTTCCCTTCCCCTGTTGTGGCGGGAAGGCCGGAAATGGATACCCGTCCTTGCCGGAGGGCTGCCTTCCGGCGGCGGCACAGAGCTCACATACGCCGTAACATATCCGGAAAACATTCCTTATGAAGAGGTTCTCTGGGATATTGTACGCATTGAAAAGGCCGCCGGCAGACTGAATATTTTTGACATAGCGCACATTATTGTCCTGCTGGAAAAACATGCGGATCCTCACTGCCGGGACCGGTGGTGCAGGCGGATGGGTATCGGCGGACCGCAATGGAAAGATTACCGCCGGCTGCAAAGCTACGATACCGGATGGAAACAATATTTCATTCAAAAACATGCTCCGATGAAGCGTGCACTGGTTTTCCGGGAAGCGGAATTGCGGGAACTGTTCGGGCCGCTCCTTGACGGGAATCCCGGGATCAATATGCTGGAGTCCGCCGCGGTTTTATTGCAGGAGGCGGCCAGGCGCGATGCCTGCGGACTCGCGGAATACTGGGAAAAGGCGGAACTTGACAAGCTTCTGCGCGACAAAGGGCTAAAGCCCGTGGAGCGCCTGCGGGAGATCCGCATGCATCTGTACCGGGAGCGCTATCCCGTGATCGTAGAGCACCGGCGGCGCTTGCAGGAAACCCTTTCTTCACTGCAGCTGCCCGAAAATTTGCACATTGATGCGGACCCCCTTTCCGAAAGGCCGGGGGTTATCCTTCGTGCGGACATGGAGGACCGTGAAGCCGTCGACAGGACCGCAGCGTGGATAAACGGGCACAGGAACGCACTGAAAACCATCATGGACATTCAGGAAGGGAAACAGAAGGATGAAGAATAGGAAGCCGGACATTTCGGTCATTACGGGCGCCCTGGCCGTCGGCTTTGCCGCCCTTCTTTGGAGCCTGGACGGTGTGTTCATCCGCCCGAAATTCTATGAGCTGCCGGCAGGACTTGTGGTTTTTCTGGAGCATTCGCTGGGCTTTATCGTACTGATCCCCTTTTTGGCGAGAGGCCGGCAGGAAGTGAAGCGGATGACGCTGAAGAACTGGGGCTCGCTGAGCTGGATCTGCCTGTGGGGCGGCCTGCTCGGTACCCTATTCATTACAAAAGCCTTTTTTGCGGCCTACGATCCAAAAGTGCAGACTACGCTTGCCACCGTGGTGATCCTTCAGAAACTTCAGCCGGTCTTTGCACTGCTCCTGGCGCGCATTCTCCTGAAAGAGCGGCTGCGGGACGATTTTTATATCTGGGCGATCCTTGCCATTCTGGCCGCATATTTCCTGTCCTTTGCCGAGTCGGGCCTGAGACTTCGCGACGTCCGCCTTATTGATCCGGCAGCCCTGTACGCCATGCTGGCGGCGTTCGCTTTCGGTTCCTCCACGGTTTTCGGAAAGCGCTTCACCAATGAGGTCAGTTTTGAAACGGCGACCGCATTGCGTTTCGGCGGCACCATGATCCTCTCACTGATCTTCATTATCTCCACAGGGAGCCTGCGCGCCGTTCCGGATATCCAGCCCCTGCACTGGAAACTGCTTGTTGTGGTCGTCTTTACCAGCGGGGCGCTTTCAATGTTCATTTATTATTTCGGGCTGAAGCGCATCCCGGCATCGGTGGCAACGATCTTTGAACTGTTCTGGCCGCTTTCTGCAGTGGTCCTGGATTATATTATCAATAAGAACACACTGAACACCGTTCAGTATCTTGCCTCGGCCGTATTGCTGTTTTCATTCTTCATGATCATCCGGCGCAAACCGGCAAAGGCAAATCATCAGAAGGAGGCGTGATGTCGGAAAATTACAAGGAAACAAGACCCTGGGGAACCTTTGAGGTCCTATTGGACGCCCCGAATTTCAAGGTGAAAAAGATCACGGTCAACCCCGCCTGCAGGCTTTCCCTGCAGTCCCACCGGAAACGCAACGAACACTGGATCGTGACGGAAGGAAAAATGCGGATCACCGTGGGAGAACATACCGGAAATTATCAGCCCGACGCACACGTTTACATCCCGAAAGGCAGCAGGCACCGGATGGAGAATCACGGAAAGGGACCGGCCTCGGTGATCGAGATACAGACCGGAACTTATTTCGGCGAAGACGATATCATCCGTTATGAGGACGATTATGACCGGCTATAAAAGAAAGCGGGGCCGGCGGGAATGAAGCTGAGGCGAATTAAAACAATGAAGACCATGGATTTTTATACCGCGGATACGGAAAGCCGCATGGAGCTGCCGTATGCAAAGAACATCTCCGCCGGATTTCCCTCGCCGGCCGATGATTACCTGGACATGAGCCTCGACCTGAACCGGGAGCTTATCAAAAACCCCAATGCGACCTTCTACGGCCGCGTCAAGGGGAATTCCATGCAGAATATCGGCATGCACGACGGAGACGTGCTGGTAATAGACCGTTCCCTGGAGCCGGTGAACGATGCGATCGCCGTCTGCTTTATCGACGGGGAATTTACCGTCAAACGCATTCATGTGGAAAAGGACACCTGTTATCTCCTTCCCGAGAATGACAGGTATGACCCCATCCCGGTCAACGAAGACAATGATTTCATGATCTGGGGAATTGTGACCTATGTCATCAAAAAGATGAAGCCATGATCGCCCTGGCCGACTGCAATAATTTTTATGCATCCTGTGAACGCGTATTCGACCCGTCCCTGAACGGGAAGCCGGTCGTCGTCCTCTCAAATAACGACGGCTGTGTGATCGCCCGCAGCAATGAGGCCAAAGCCCTGGGGATTCCCATGGGAGCGCCGGTCTTTAAATACCGGCGGCTGATCGATGCCGGAAAGGTTCATGTGTTCTCATCGAATTTCGCCCTTTACGGGGATATGAGCCGCCGGGTGATGAACCTGCTTTCGGAACATGCTCGCAATATCGAGATCTATTCGATCGATGAGGCTTTTCTGGACCTGGGAGAAGGCGGTGACCTGTATGAAGCGGCGCGGACACTTCGCGAAAAGGTCAGGCGCTGCACCGGGATCTCCGTGAGCATCGGCATCGCGCCGGGCAAGACGCTAGCAAAGGTCGCTACGCATATTGCCAAAAAACGTCCCGGGACAGGAGGTTGTTTTTTACTTGCGGATGCGAAACAAATAAAAAAAGAAGTGGAGAACTTTCCCGTCCAGGAACTCTGGGGAGTGGGCAGGAGGCTCGCTGTCAAGCTCCGGAAGATGGGGATAGAAAATGCGGGTCAGTTCACGGCCCTCTCCGATGCCTTTGTGCGCCGGGAGTATACAGTGAACGGACTGCGGATGAAAAAAGAGCTGCTCGGCGGTTCCGTGATCCCCCTGGAGCTGTCGGACCGGAGCAAAAAATCCATTTGCACCGCCCGGTCTTTCGGGGAAATGGTGCAAAGCCGGGAGCATCTGGAGCAGGCGGTAAGCAGTCATACCGTTACCTGTGCCGAAAAACTGCGCCGCCAGGGGTCACTGGCTTCCTCGATGATGGTCTTTATCCATACCAATGCGTTCCGGGAGGACCTTCCCCAGTACCGCAGAAATATCGTGGTCCCGTTCCCAGCCACACAGAACACATTGTCGCTGGTGAAAACCGCGAAAACGGCTCTCGGAAAGATCTACCGTTCCGGCTATCAGTATAAAAAGGCGGGAGTGATCCTCCTGGACATTTCTCCGGCGGACCGTTATCAGCGGGACCTTTTCCGTGAGGATCCCTGTGAGGAGGGCGACATGCGTCTCGTAAAAGCTGTTGACATGATGAATGCAAAATACGGCCGCGGCACCCTGCGGCTGGGAGACCAGGGCCTGCGGGACAAACACGCTCTCAAGCAAAGCCGGCGCAGCCGTTCCTATACCACACAATGGGAAGAGCTTCTGGAGATCGGGGAACCGTAGGAAGATGTTGAGACGAAGGGACTGAGGGACGAAGAGGGATATTGCACAGGTACCTTACAGCCCTGAGCTTGTCGAGGTGTTGAATATTAATAGCCCGGCATGAAATGCCGGGAACCACGATGATCCAATATCAGCAACAACCCCGAACGAAAATGAGGGGTTGAACATAAATAGTCCGGCGTGCAACGCCGGAGACACATGAAAAATGAACGGGCCTATTTCCGGTGTTTCAGTTTCCGGATGATCTCACGGTTGAAAGCAGGCAGGTCGCCGGGATGCCGGGAAAAAATGTAATTGCCTTCCACTACGACTTCCGTGTCCTCGTAAATGGCGCCCGCTTCCTTCAGCTCATCCGCCACGGCCGAATACGCGGTGGCGCGCCTGCCTTCCATCAGTCCGGCGGATATCAGGATCTGCGGAGCGTGACAGATGGCGGCAACCGGTTTTCCCGCACGGTCAAAGCTCCGCGCCGTTTCCAGGACCTTTTCGTTCCGGCGCAGTTTCGCGGGGGCTTTCCCGCCCGGAAGCAGTAAGAGGTCATAGGCGCCGGCGGGATCGTCCGGAAGTTCATCAAGTCTTATATTGACTTTTACTTCATAGCCTTTTTTCCCCTTGATCCTGCCTTTCTCGAATGAGGCTACATCAACGATACAGCCTTCTTCCAGAAGACGGTTCATGGGGCACAGAAGTTCGGTATCCTCGAATTTATCCGCACTAATGATCAGTACACGCATGGTTGTCATATTATTCTCCTTTATTCAGAGCAAGATATTATTTCCGTGATGATCTTTGGAAATTCCCGAGATCAGAACCCAGAGGTAAGTCCAAAGATGAACATATTATTCCCCGCCTCAATGTCATAGATATATTCGCCGACCAGGCGCAGGTTGCGTGCCAGCATATAGGTGCTGCTGAAAGCGATGCTGTGATAATCGTGGGCATCCAGTTCCGAATCGATGCGGTTGTACAATAAGGTCCAGTAAAAGTTCGAACGGTCAAATTTCGGCGCAAAGACCAGCTCACCGACAATACCGTGGGTTGTAACCGGCGAAGGAGTCCCGGTAAATGTCGGATCGGAATCGATCCGCTGCAGGTACTGACCTGTCAAAGCGAATTTACCCAGGCTCAGCACAAGATCCGGCCCGAAATATGTTACGATATTGGAAAGTCCGGGAGCAAGGACCTCATCGACAACTTTATCTTCTTTTCCCCGGTAATAAAATCCTCCAAGACCGATATTATCACCGATGCCTTGTGCAACCCTTACCATGATATTCTTATAGGGATCCGCATCGAAACGTTTATCGAGTCCCGCCTCGGGTATACCGTTCCCGGTCGTTACCGAAGCCAAGATATCTGTGCCGGTCTTTTCTATCCCATAAGCAAATACCAGCCCGCGGTCATAAGCCAGATTGATATTCGAATCGCCGATCTTTTCCTTGTAGGCATTATAATCCTCATAGGTAAGCCTGAGTTCGCGCTTCATGAGCGGATCGCAGGTCTGGAACTGTCCCGCCAGAATATCGATACCCGTTTTGAACACGTTGTCAAAATGGATATAGGCATCCTCCAGCCCGGCCACTTCACCTCGCTCGAAAAGATAAAAATAGAAATAATAGCCGATGTTCCTGTACAGCGTGCCGCCGGACAAAAATTTGACGCCAAAGGGTGTCTGGAAATCCCATTTCACGTCACCCTGCGTTTCCGCGAGGGCATAGGCGTCGAAACGCACGGCAAAGGGAAAATCCCGGTTCAGCCAGAGCTTGTCGTCCCCGCCCGTCACATAATCACGTTCCCGCTCTTCCTCCGGCTCAATAAAACCGTTCCCGGCGAATTCATCGCCGTAGTCCTTCAGGCGGGGGAAGGGATCGTGACAGGTAGTGCAGGAATATTTATACCGCCTCGCAAAAGCCGGAACGGCCATGGCGTTCTGCGCCGTCAGCAGAACAAGCAAACACACAATGATCAATCCGGACGAATACTTTTTCATAAAAGGACTCCTTTAATCATAGACTTCGATCGTGGTCGATGCCTCGTTGATCAGAATCACTTCGCTTTCTTCCTCCGGCACCTCAAGAAAATCCGCGACCGGTTTCACGAGTTTCTGATAGTTTAGGCGGGCGGTGACGGTAACATCGCCGAAAGCGATATCATAAGGCATTTCCCAGGTGAAATGTTCCAGTTTGGTCTCCCGCGGTCCGATACGGTAATCCACGCCGAGGGAGTGCGTGTTCCACTGCATGATGGTCATGATCCCGTCTTCATCAAAATAGGGCATCCGGAAAATACGGTTGCCGACAGGGATGCCATCGCGCTGCACACCCTCAAAATCGTCGATCCCCAGGGGAAAGCCCATGTCGCTGTAGGCCAGTTCATCTTTTGCAACGGTATATTCTTCCCCGTCAAAGCCTTTCAGATCCACCGGAAGATGATATTCATTGCCGGCTTCATCCACTGCGCGTACATCAAGCCACATGATGCGGTCCTCAACGGAGCCCGTGGGGACCTTATGCCCGGCCTTTGCATTGAACAGTTCAACCTGAAAGGTCACTGTGCCGTCATAGGGGATTGCTTTTTCATCCGGATGGATGGAGACCTCGATGGTGCTTTTCAGTTTTGCTTCATTGTGGGCGCCGAGGAATACGTGCTGTGCCACCATGCCCTCCTCCGCCATCGGCGCACTGCGGCCGGGAGCTTTAGGCATATGACAGACAAAGCAGGGAACGCCCTGCTCCGCATAAGGGCCCTCCTCCCACTCGATCTGTGTGGATTTCACCCAGATGCCGAAGTCGTTTTGTTCATTGTGGCAGGAACCGCAATATTCCGAAACCGTATAGATATCATTGAATTTTGTAATATGGTGCGGGATTCCAACCCCTCCTTTGCCCCGTATTTCGTGCGGCCGGGTTCGGAGATCCAGTTGAAATTCACCGGCTCGCCGTCAACGGCAGTGATGCTGTGACAGAGATCGCAGCTGACGCTTTCGTTCGCCCGGGAGTTTTCCTCAGGTCTTGGCGGGGGAACATCCCCGGAAAGATAGGAAAGGGGGGCGTGACAGCCGTTACAGCCGTCGGCGGCAGCTTTGAATTCCGGGTCCTTTTCCGCGTGCGGCACCGCAAGATCCCAGTACTCGATCTCATCCCAGTGATGCGTATAGGCTTGTGACATCATGGCCTGCTGCCATTGCTGATAGATCCTTGTATGACAACTCTTACACGCCTTCGGTTTTTCAAAGTCTTCGTAGCGGAGACTGCCGAGCGCGTCCTTTCCGGAGGCCGGTTCAGCGGCCGGAAGGACCGCCATGAAAACCAGTAACAATACAGGTGTACGTATTTTCATTTCCATCTCATTGAATAAGGTGTTGTTTTAATATAAACATTTTATAAATAGATGCAAATCAATTTTGGAACCCGCATCTGTTTGCCGGAATAACGGCATCAGGGAGGTGTCAGGTATAGGAATGCAGTCCGGACAAAATAAAACTTACTCCCCAGTAGGTAAAGGCAACGCTGAAGGCCGTCAGAATAACGATCCATGCTTTTTTCGGCGTTGGGACGCTGAAGATGCAGGACGAAGGCCAGGATAAGGATATTGATGAGTGCCCAGGTTTCCTTGGGATCCCAGGACCAGTAATTCCCCCAGCTGACATAAGCCCAGATCGCCCCCGTCACAAGGCCGAGGTTCAGGAAAAAGAAGGTGATCCTTATTTCCGTCTCCATCTTGCGTTCCAGTTCCCCGGCCTTGCCCTCATCCCGGGCAAACAGGATCATCAGGGCATAGACCAGCGCGACGATCAGGGCCATATAACCGAGAAAATAGGCGGGAACGTGAATATACATCCAGAAACTGTTCAGCGCCGGCATCAGCGGCTTTATCGCCTTAAGGTCTCCCGGCAGGAAGAGGGCGACCAGCAAAAAGGCTCCCGCCACGCCGGTTAGGATAGCCCGTAGCGGCCGGTCCGCCTGCTTCGGCCAGAGGATCAGGCGCAGCCCCGTCAGGAAGGGGAGCAGGAGGAAGGTTTCGTAGATGTTCGTAAAGGGAGGGTGCCCGGCCGCAGCGGAGCGTACGGCCAGAAGGCCGAGATGCACCGACACGGCAAGAAAGAGAGCATATTGTCCCTGTTTCCTGTCCGGCACAGTCAGTTGCAGTATCAGGCTCAGCAGGTAGAAAACAAGCGCGGTGATAAGCAGTATGGTTTCCGTCATTTTTTTCTCCTGCGTTTATGTGAAAGCCAGAAATCCCAGGCCATCACGGCAAGATAGGCCAGGCCCGCAGCCAGCAGCCAGCGCAGGCCGCTCACCTCCGCCATTTCAATGACGGAGCTGTAGTGTTCTCCCTGCGGTGAAATGTACCATTCTGTATGATGCTTTACGACCGGGGTTTCAAGGGGTACATAAAAAGCAGTGTCGTTTTTCATCATCCGGAAGCGCCGGGAACGGTGATCGTAGGCATCCAGTGCCACAGGGCCGGAGGGAGAAGGCAGGGTGTCACCGAAGGTGGCTTCGTAAAGGGTGTCGTTCACATTCACGACAAAATAGAAATGTTTTTCGTACGCGGACTGATACAGTCGGTAACGCCCGATCGCAAGGGGATCGTTCACAGAGAGAACGGCCGGCCTATCCCCGTTAATGCGGAGATAACTGCGGAATGCCCTGGGGGTTCGCCCGTCCGTATGCATCTCGATCTCAAAACGTTTGAGCGTGAGGTCAACGTTGTGGGCGTCGGCGCGGTGCGACACGTAGTTATCGAGCGATATCGTTTCCCCTTCGCGCAATGTGATGAAAAAGCGTTCGTTTCCGGACTTATCCGCCGCAACCAGCAGAAAGACCGCCGCCAGCATCAGATGCAGAATCTTCTGGCGGAACGAGCGGATACCGTTGAACATCACGGCGGCGATCAGCATCAGTGACAGGGCGATCCAGAGGGGCGGTGTTGAGGGGAGAATCATAAAAACGGTCTAGAAAAAGCAGGCGCAGCGGGCGGGAAATCTCCCCGGGGTATTCTCCGGGAGGGAATTCGTTCCTCTGGGGAATGAAAGTGCTGATGGTCAGAAAGACCAGTATCAGGATGCCGAGAACCTGAAAGGCACGCAGGCCGACGGTACGCCATGAAGTTTTTTTCTCCATCGTTACATGTCCTGTTTATAAGGGTTGGCTTATGAGGTTTCCTTTTTTTATCACGGTCCGGACAAGGTTCGTTCCGAACATCCCCGTCAGGTCATCCGGTTCCTTTGCGGCGGTGATAATGACATCCGCCTGCTTGCCCTTTTCGAGCGAACCGATAAATGCATCGCGTTTCAGCGCACAGGCGGCATTTAATGTCACGGCGCGCAGGGCTTCCACAGGGGTGAAATGCATATGCATGACGGCGAGCGACATCATCATGGGCAGAGAGAGGAAGGGCAGGTGCCGGGGTTGTAATCCGTGGCCAGGGCCACCGGCATCCCGGCATCCAGATAGGGTCTTGCGTCGGGATAACCGTATTGCATGTAGTAGGAACAGCCGGGTAAAAAGACCGGGACCGTGCCGGCGCGCAGGAGGGCGTCGAACTCCGCCGGCGCGACATGATCGAGATGATCGGCCGAGACGGCCGACAGCTCCGCTGCCAGCCCTGTCGCCCCCAACGGTTCGAATTGTCCGGAATGGATTTTCAGAGGAATATTATTTTCTTTCGCTGCTTTCAGGAAACGTTCCGTATCCGCATAAGAGAATGCGCCCGCATCACAGTAGATATCCACAAATTCCGCATATTCCCGCGCCATTGCGAGTCCCCCGTTCACAAGCCAGTCGAGATAGGCTGCCGGGTCCCGGTCTTCCGGATAAACGTGGGCACCGAGAAAGGTCGGTACGGTCTCGAGCCCGCTCTCCTTGCCGAGCCGTCGGATCACCTCGAACATCTTTTTTTCTGCCGCAGGCTCGAGCCCGTATCCCGTCTTTATTTCCACCGTTGTGGTGCCGTGACGCAGGCAGAGTTCCGCCCGCCGCAGGGACTGCCGGTACAGTTCTCTTTCATCCGCTTTACGAGTCGCCCGCACAGAGGCGTGGATCCCCCCGCCGCGGCGCTGGATTTCCTGGTAGCTAACCCCGCTGCGGCGAAGGTACAGCTCTTTTGCCCGGGAACCGGCGTGCACCAGGTGCGTATGGCAGTCCACAAAACCCGGAAGGACCATATCACCGCCGGCGTCAATGACAGTCTCCGCCCGGTAATGATGGTGTTCCCCCTCTGCAATATCAATGATCCGGCCGTCGCGGATTACCAGCGATCCGTCCGTGATCTCCGCGGAATGCGACAAGGTCACGATATGCGCATTTTCAATGACGATATCAGCGCGGAGCATGGTTCAGCACCTCCTCTGTCTTCCGGCTCAGTGCCGTGCAGGCGGAATCCAGCTCACGCACCTGCTTCGCCGCCTGCTCCGCGATCTGTGCGCGGTTTTCTTCATCCTCCAGGGAGGGAAGATTGATCAGCACATTATAGTACGCACTCCAGGCTGCCGCCTGCACCTGACGTACTGCCACCGCGGCATCCGAAAGGCAGTTTTCGTTTCCGTTGTTCATCACGTATTCTGCATAGGGAAGGATCTCCCCGCAAATCCGGAGCGTGGAATGGGGGACTTCGATGGCACTGAGCACGGCCTCCTGGATAGCTGCATTGCGTTTTTTCTTGTCTATCTCGTGTTTCTTCGGCATGCGCATGGCCTGCATCCAGCGGTCGAAAGCCTCCGTGTCCTCATCGATCAGCGAAAGGGCGCGGGCCTTCAGGGCCTGGGCCTCTCTGCCTTTTGCTTCCATTTCCGTTTTGACACCGGCATATTTCCTGCTCGCGAAGGTAAGATTGGCGACCATGGCAGAGAGCGCCGCCGCCAGCGAGACGTTCAGTGCCGCGATACTTCCTCCGCCGGGTGCGGGAGCACTGGAAGACAGCAGATCGGCAAAGTCCTTCAGCGTCAGATGCTTCAGCTGTCCGGACTCGTCCCGCAGGGCGTATTCCACAATGCGCTTCTTTGGATCGAAAGGGGAGGTCTCGTTCAGTCCCAGGGAATGCACCGCTGCATGAACAATATCCTTTTCCGGACAGGCGGTGGAGGCATCCTGCTTCCGGAGATAATGCATGCCGGCGTCCAGCATGGCCTGCAGCGGTACCAGGCCGATCAGTTCCGAACCCGTCACCCGAAGGCCCCGCTTCGCCGCTTCTTCATTAACCGTGTCAAAGGCCGTGTGAAGACCGGTGATATCGATGCGGTGCAAATTCATGGTCACCTGTGCGTAGCCGTATTCGTCGATATACCAGCCGCCCGCCTGGCAGTATTTCAGCCTGCCCGGCACACGGACCATCCTGCCGTTCTCATCCCGGATGATCTTCCGGTCCTTATCCCGTTTGGCCCGGCCCCTGGAACGGATGGTAAGCGCGATATCTTTTGCTGCCCGGACATTCCGGGTGTTGAGATTGATGTTATAGGCCAGCATAAAATGCCGTGCTCCCACCGCGGTCACGCCACTTTTGGGAAGGAAGACCGCTTTCCCGAGATCCGGCTTGAAATCCGGGTCCTTCAGTTTCTCCTCCAGCGCCTCGTATTCGCCTTTGCGAATATCGGGCAGGTCATGGCGGTCCTTTCGCCGTGCCGCCTCTCCGTAAAGATAGACCGGAATGCCGGTGGCCTCATTAATGCGTTTGCCGAGTTCTTTTGCCAGTTCCACGCACTCTTCCATGGTGATGTTCGAGACCGGGACCAACGGGCATACATCCGTGGCACCCATTCGGGGATGCGCACCGCTGTGCTTTGTCATGTCGATCAGTTCCTTGGCTTTGGCAACACAGGCCACCGCCGCTTCCATCACCGGTTCGGGCTCACCGGCAAAAGTGACGACCGTGCGATTGGTATCTTTCCCGGGTTCCACGTCCAGTAATATCACGCCGTCCACGTGCTCGATCACGTCCGTGATCTGTTTGATGACGCTCATGTCGCGCCCTTCGGAGAAATTGGGGACGCATTCAATGATCTGTTTCATAGAGTTCCCTTTCATCACTCATCGCTTATCATCACTTAGGTTCATTCAGGCTTGGTATATTTACATTGTGTTCGGTCGCAAAATCAATAGCTTCCGGATATCCGGCGTCCACATGGCGGAAAATCCCCATTGCCGGATCGGCGTCCAGGACGCGCTGCAGTCGCAGGGCTTTTTCTTTTGTGCCGGTGGCTACAATGACCTGGCCGGCATGCGTGGAATTCCCGATGCCCACACCGCCCCCGTTGTGCAGACTTACCCAGTCGGCGCCAGCGGCGGTATTGACCATTGCGTTCAGCAGGGGCCAGTCGGCAATGGCGTCACTGCCGTCCCGCATCGCTTCCGTTTCCCGGTTGGGCGAGGCCACGGAACCGCAGTCCAGATGATCGCGCCCGATCACGATCGGCGCTTTCAGTTCATTGTTGGCGACCATCTCGTTCATGCGCAGGGCGAATTTCGCGCGCTCGCCGAGCCCCAGCCAGCAGACCCGGTTCGGGAGCCCCAGCTGCGGCACCTGTTCTCTTGCCAGCCGTATCCAGCGGCTGAGAATATCGTCATGCGGGAAAAGCTCAAGGACAAGGTCGTCCAGTTTCCGGATGTCGTCTTCATCGCCGGACAACGCCACCCAGCGGAAAGGGCCGCGACCCTCGCAGAAAAGGGGACGGATGTAGGCGGGCACGAAAACCCGGATAGAGAAATTTTCCGTTTTCCCCGCGCACCTTCAGTCCGGCGAGTTCCGCCTGTCCGCGCAGGTTATTGCCGTAATCAAAAGCGATGGCACCTTTTTTTTGCATTTCCAGGATCGCCTGCGTATGCCGGCCGATGGATTCGAGAGATCTTTTTTGTAGGTTTCGGGGTCCTTTTCCTTTAGTTCATTTACTTTCTCCGGATCGCCCGACGGTACATAATCCAGTAAATTGTGGGCTGAGGTCTGATCTGTTACGATATCCGGAATAATACCCCGCCGGAGCATCTCCGGCAGAATATCCGCGCAATTACCGACCAGCGCTATCGACAGCGGCTCAGCTTTCTTCACAGCTTCATCTTTCAGCGATAATGTTTTCTCCAGTGAGGTTGTGAGGGTCATACAGTATCCCTCATCAACGCGGCGTTGTGCACGGACACGGTCCACCTCGATATTAATGATAACGCCGTTATTCATCGTAACGGCGAGAGGTTGAGCACCGCTCATGGCACCGAGGCCGCCCGTCAGCACCCATTTTCCACGCAGGTCGGCGTGGAAATGTTTTTCCGCCAGCGCGGCCAGGGTCTGGTAAGTTCCCTGAAGGATGCCCTGCGTTCCGATATAGATCCAGCTGCCCGCCGTCATCTGCCCGTACATGGTCAGTCCCATTGCATCGTAGCGGTCGAAATTTTCCTGCGTGGACCACTTCGGCACGATATTGCTGTTGGCGATCAGGACACGCGGACTGTAGGGATGCGTGTGCACGACCCCCACCGGCTTGCCGGACTGCATCAGAAGGGTTTCATCTTTTTCCAGATGCAGAAGAGCGTCCCGGATCTGATGATAGCATTTCCAGTTGCGCGCCGCCCTCCCGGAGCCGCCGTACACGATGAGTTCTTCCGGAATCAGGGCGTTCTGGGGATCGAGATTGTTTTCCAGCATACGGAGCGCCGCCTCGCTTTCCCAGCACTTCGCGCGCAGGCTGCCGCCGCGTTGGGCGCGTATCGCACCTTGCGGCTTCAGCTCATAGTACATCGGTCGATGTTTCATAACATAATTCCTTCCTTTTCAACGGCGGCAAGGACACTGCCGTCGCGGATCAGTCCCGCCATTGTTTCGATATCGGGATACATGACGCGGTCTTCTTTCCAGTGAGGAATATGCGCGCGGATCAGACGCTGCGCCGCAGCGCTCCCCCTGCCGGCTTCCAGAGGCTTGTGGAAATCGATCCCCTGGGCGGCACCGAGCATTTCAATGGCCAGCACCTGGGTGACGTTTTCCAGGATCATGCGGGCGTGCTCTGCGGAAATGGAACCCATACTGACATGGTCCTCCTGCCCCGCAGATGTCGGGATGGAATCCACACTCGCCGGATGGGCCAGCACCTTGTTCTCCGAGACCAGCGCCGCCGCCGTGTACTGTGCAATCATAAAGCCAGAGTTCAGGCCGTTTTCTTCGGCCAGGAAAGGGGGGAGGGCCGAAACATGCGGATTGACCATACGGTCCACTGTGCGTTCCGAGTATATTTGCCGATCTCCGAAAGGGAGATCCCAGAAAATCCAGGATAAAAGCCAGCGGTTCCCCGTGGAAATTCCCGCCGGAGATCACATCTTTTTCATCTGCAAAGATCAACGGGTTATCGGTAGCGGAATTGATCTCTGTTTCCAGCACGGAGCGGGCATACCGTATCGTATCGTCCACCGCCCCGTAGACCTGAGGGATGCAGCGAAGCGTATACGCATCCTGGACCTTGCTGCAATGCGCATGTGAAGCGATGATCGCACTGTCCCGCACCAGGTTCAGCATATTCGCCGCGATCCTGACCTGCCCCGCATGCGGTCTTGCCGCATGGATCCGCGCATCGAAAGCCCGGGCGGTCCCTTTCAGGGCTTCCAGGCTCATCGCTCCGGCGACCTGTGCGTGCTCGAGCAGGACCTCCGCATCGTGTACCACCAGGCAGCCGATAGCGGACATGAGCTGAGTGCCGTTGATCAGCGCAAGCCCTTCCTTCGGCTGCAGCTGCAGGGGCGTGATATGATATTTTTTCAACACGCGGGCGGCCGGAACGCGTTCGCCGTTCTCCCGGCATTCCCCCTGGCCGGTAAGGATCAGCGCAAGATGGGCAAGCGGAGAAAGATCGCCGCTGGCGCCCACGGATCCCCGGGAGGGGATATAGGGCTCGATATCCCTGTTGAGCAGTTCAAGCAATTTTTCGATGAGTGCTGTACGCACGCCCGAAAATCCCTTGGCAAGTGCGTTCGCCCGCAGAAGGATCATGGCACGCACCGTTTCTTTCTTCAGCGGCTCGCCGACATTGGCGGCATGGCTGCGGATCAGGTTCTCCTGCAGCTGCACGGCCTTCTCCGGAGGGATATACTGATTGGACAGT
Organism: Fidelibacterota bacterium; assembly: GCA_034520235.1. Lineage (GTDB taxonomy): Bacteria > Fidelibacterota > Fidelibacteria > Fidelibacterales > Fidelibacteraceae > M50B103. The sequence goes on along the minus strand of JAXHNS010000001.1, from coordinate 26,390 downwards.
TCACCCACGCCGGTCGTGATCCCGTAAACGGCCTGCTTGTTTTTCAGTATCTCCAGAACATAGTTCCGGGAAGCGTTGATCCCGGGAAGCGCTTTTTCCGAAAGTGCCACGGGGACATATTCACGGGCAACGCGAACCACATCTTGAAGTGTCAACGAATTTCCGTCGATTTTCAGCATGTATTCTCCTGACAGCTGTGCTAATAAATGAATAAATAAAATATAAAGAAAATAAATCGCATTCACAATATTCCTCTTACGGAAATCGCCGGAAACCGTGATGCCGCCGCCCGGCATATTTTCTCTTTAGATTTGAAGGCTCCGGACATTATATTTAAGGATATGGCAACGGGTAAACGGGAAGGGAGAAAAATGAACGCTGAACGATCGTTCCGGAGAGGAACAGGGCGAATGACAGGATGTTTTATGATCATGTTAAGCATCCTGAGCGGCACGGCGGCATATGCAAAAACACCCCGCGCCGCCGATCTCGGGATAAGGATCGGGATCCTGAAAAGCGGAGAACACAACGCCATCACGGATGTGCCGGGAGTCAGGGTAGGGCATGTGACCGTTGTGCGGGGAGATTCCGTCCGCACCGGTGCCACTGCCATTATTCCCCATTCAGACAATATTTTTCAGAACAAGGTGCCGGCCGCCATTCATCTCGGGAACGCCTTCGGCAAGCTGACCGGTTATCCGCAGGTTGAGGAACTCGGGAATATCGAGACGCCGGTGATCCTGACGAACACCCTGAGCGTTCCCCGTGCTGCGGAGGCCCTGATCGACTATACCTTCCGTTTCCCCGCCAACCGTAATGTTCGCAGCGTGAATCCCGTGGTGGGGGAGACCAATGACGGCGGCCTGAACGATATCCGCAGGCGGGTTCTGACAAGGAAAGACATCCTGCAGGCGATCGACAATGCTTCCGGCGGTCCGGTGGAGGAAGGGAATATCGGTGCGGGGACGGGAACGATCTGTTTCGGCTTCAAAGGCGGGATCGGCACCGCATCCCGGGTACTTCCCGAAAGCCGCGGCGGGTACACGGTGGGGGTACTGGTGCAGAGCAATTACGGAGGTATCCTGCAGATCGCCGGCGTCCCGGTGGGCATCGAGCTGGAGCAGTACAGTTTCCGTTCCGTCGAAGAGAAATACTCCGCGGACGGTTCCTGCATGATCGTTGTGATGACGGACGCCCCGCTTTGTCCCCGGAACCTGAAGCGGCTGGCAAAGCGCGCGATGTTCGGACTGGCGAGGACCGGCGGGATCGCCTCCAACGGCAGCGGTGATTTTGTGATCGCGGCGTCCACGGCGGAAGATCTTCGGATTCCGTATTCCTCCGGGTCAGCATTGAATGATCTTAGCGTCCTTCGCAACAGCCGGCTCAGCCTGCTGTTTGAAGCTGTGATCGAGGCGACCGAAGAAGCGATCGTCAATTCCCTCTTTGCCGCCGAAGGCATGACCGGTTACAGGGGACGGAAAGTCGAAGCGCTTCCCGTCGACAAAACCCTGAAGATCTTAAGGCAATATAAAAGGATCAAGTAGAACGGGGATACCTTACGGCCCTGAGCTTGTCAAAGGGCGAAAGACGTTGAGTTGTGGAGACAAATGGACATAATGACATCGTTATCCTGAACTTGCGTGTCCCGCGAACCTTCCGTGAAGCGGGGGTTCAGGATCCCCAAAATTTGACGACTGATTTCCGTTTAGCGTTTAGAGAGCAGCGTTTAGAGATTTCCAGGAGCTAAGAAAGATCTTCCTGCCCGGCTTCTTCGTCTCTTTGCTTCTTTGCTTCCTTTGATCCCGTCTAATAATTATCCAGTGTATCCTGTGATCTTGTCTAAATTCTCATCCGGTAATCCCCTCTGCCATCCATATCCGGTCAAAAAATGCTTTTATTTTATACGATATTCCATTAATCTTTCCAAAAGGAACAAAAAATGTGTTTTTATCTGGCTGTAAGTTCCGATGCAAAAACGCTGAAACATCGTTTCCGGGCGGAATTCCCGGAAGAAGACCTTTTTGTGCCGCAGGAAGTATTCAATGCCTTTTCCCACCCGCTCTTACCGGTCGTCACCCAGGATGAGCCGCAGACGATCCGGCTTTTCCGCTGGGGGATGATACCGTCCTGGGTCAATGATGCCGATTTTGCAAAGCGCATGCGCCGCAGTACCCTGAACGCCCGCTCGGAGACCGCCGATGAAAGGCCTTCCTTCCGCAACTCCCTGCGTTTTCGGCGCTGCATCGTACCCGCGGACGCGTTTTACGAATGGCAGCATGCCGGCCGCAATAAAATCCAATACCGTATTCGCTGCGATCATGATATAATGGGCCTCGCCGGGATCTGGGACCGCTGGGTAGAATCCGGTCACCCGGGAGCAATCGGACGGGTTTCAGCATTCTGACAACAGCGGCAAACCCCCTGCTGGAGGTCATTCACAATTCCCGGAAACGCATGCCGGTCATCCTTCCTCCTGAGAAGGAAACAGCATGGCTTAGCCGGGAACGGAAGTCCGGTTCCGGCCTGCAGCCTTTCCTGAAGGCCTATGATGAAAAGCGGATGCATGCGGAGAGATCTTAAGGCTTCGTTCGCCGGTCCGTTCAGGGAGGTTCCACACCCGTCAGGCGGGAAGCGGGAACCCCTCCTTTACCATTATTCAGCCTCAGCTAACGCAGTTCCCGCCGGGAAACACAGTTACGGCCGTCCGCGCTGACCGCCCTGATTTCCCGGATTTCCGCCACCGCTTCCGGGTTGTTCACGGGGGGATCGTCTCCGCCAGGGGCATCGATAAATTTCTAAACGGGAAAGGCTGACCATGAAAGCATTCAACGTAAAAGAGATCATCGAATATGCGATTAAGATCGAGAAAGAAAGTTTCGCTTTTTACAGCCGGGCATCCGGGAATGTCAGGGATGCCGGGGTGTTCGGCGACCTGCGCCGGCAGGAACAGGGGCACGCACGGAAGATCGAAGGGCGCATGAAGAAGCTGGAAAAATGAGCGATCCGGGAGGAAGCGTACGGACGGGAGCGTAGCGGCTCCCGTTCTTTTATCCGGGCGTTTTTCCGCAAGGGCGGGGGCAGAAAAGTTCTATACATAAGCGGACAATTTTCGTACATTATATGCTTGTAAAAAGGAGCTAAATCGATGAATAAACGACAGCCGATCACCGGTGACTGGTACCGGAAAATGGAAGCGGAGACGGAAAAAGAGGGGAAGGAACGCGTGATCAGGAACAGCATCCTGAATGTGGGCCTGGATGAAACCGCGCTGGACCACAAGGCGCAGACCCTGCAGCAGCATGTCTTCTCGCTGGAGCTTGAGACCGGGAAGATCACCTCGCAGGGGAAAAGCGGACGCTGCTGGCTTTTTGCGGGCCTGAACATCTTGCGCTACAAGATCATGAAAGACCTTGACCTGGAGAATTTCGAGTTGTCGCAATCCTATCCGATGTTCTTTGACAAACTTGAGAAAGCGAATTATTTCCTGGAGAACATTCTGGAAACCCTGGACGAGAAAAACGATTCGCGCCTGCTGATGTGGCTGCTACAGGATCCCCTGCAGGACGGCGGGCAATGGGACATGTTCACCAGCCTGGTGGAAAAGTACGGACTGGTGCCCAAATCCGTGATGACCGAAAGTTACTCCAGCAGTCACTCATCGCGCATGAATGAGATCCTGACCCTGACTTTGCGCAGTCACGCCGCAACACTCCGGGAAGCGTATAAAAAGGGCCGGAAAGGGAAGTGCTGCGCAAGGACAAGGAGAAGATGGTCAATGAATTCTATCGCCTGCTTACCATGTTCCTGGGCGTTCCTCCCCGGAAATTCACCTTCGAATACGTGGACAAGAAAAAGCAATTCCACCGGGAAACGGACCTGACGCCGAAGGCTTTTTACGAAAAATACGTCGGAGATGAACTGAAACACTACCTCAGCGTCATCAATGCACCCACGGAGGACAAGCCCTTTAAACGCACCTTTACGGTGAATATCTCGGGAATGTGGAAGGCGGGAATCCCGTGAAATACCTGAATGTGGATATCCGCACTTTCAAAGCCCTCGCCGTCAAACAGCTGAAAGACAAGACGCCCGTATGGTTCGGCAGCGACGTGGGAAAGAAGATGAAGCGCGAAAAAGGCATTCTGGACGAGGATATCTGATGATTATGAACGCGCACTGGAAACCTCCTTTTCCCTGGACAAAGGGGAACGGCTGGTGTACGGGGAAAGCATGATGACCCATGCCATGGTCCTACCGGCGTGAACCTTGCCGGCGAAGCACCGAACCGCTGGAAGGTGGAGAACAGCTGGGGCGAGAAGAACGGCGAGAAGGGATATTCGTAATGAGCGACAAGTGGTTCGACGAATACGTCTATCAGATCGTGATCCATAAAAAATATCTTTCTGACGAACTGAAGAAGGCATGGGCGGGAAGGCCCGTTGAACTTCAGCCCTGGGACCCGATGGGGTCGCTGGCAAAATAGGCCGCAGCGGGGAGCTATTGCGCATCTGCGTCCGCTGATTTTATTTTGAAAACGGCGGGGAAATGCAGTATACTTCGTGAACATGCGCTGGAGAAAACGCTAACACAGAAAGGTTACCCTGTACATGATGTTTGACCACCCTTTATCATGTTGAGCAGAGCATGATGAAAGAGCTCATACTGAAAAACATTGCGCTTGCAAAGACCGTTACCTGGCGCCTGACGGCTTCACTGATCACCATTGCGATCATCTATACGCTGACCGGAAGGTTCTGTGATCGCCTTTTCGATCGTCGGCATCGAATTCTTTACGAAAATGCTGCTGTACTGGGGTCATGAAAAAGTCTGGGGACTCAGCGACCGGCCGCCCCGGAGATCAAGCAAGCGGGCCCTGGTCAAGACCGTGACATGGCGGATCGTCGCCTCCCTGGACACCCTTTTCTTTGTGTCGCTGGTCACCCGGGAGATATCGGACGGGACCGCGGCGGCGTTGATCGAAAGTGTCACCAAGACCGTTGCATATTATTTCCATGAACGTCTCTGGGATTTTTTCCTGCGAAAATACATCGTGCTCGATCTCCACACCCACTCGACCTGCTCCGACGGCACCTTCACCCCGGATGAGATCATCAAGCTTGCGCAGCGGAAAAAGTGTGAATATATTTCCATTACGGACCATGACAATATCGATCATATGGATAAACCGAAAAAGACTCCCAAGCATATCCGCTATATTCCCGGGGTGGAGATCAGCGCGGAATTTCGTTCCACATTGCACATTCTGGGCTATAGATTCAATCCCGGGCACGGAGAGCTGAAAGAGGTGCTCCGGGAATTGCAGAACGCGCGCTACCGGCGGAACGTCTCCATGATCGGGAAAATGGCGGAAAAAGGTTTTCATATCAGCATGAAAGAACTTCTGGAAGAGGCAGGCGGCGAGACCATCGGACGGCCGCATTTTGCCAACCTGATGCTGAAAAAAGGATATGTCAGCAGTTATCAGGAGGCCTTTGACAAATATCTTGCAAAAGGCATGCCGCTGTACATGGACAAGAAACGCTTGGATCCCCGGAAGGCCGTACAACTTATCCTTGCGGCGGGCGGGATCCCGGTGATGGCGCATCCCTATCAGACGAAATTGCAGGGAAAGGACCTGGAGGAACTGGTAGGAGAACTGAAGTCCTACGGCCTGTTGGGTATCGAAGCCTATTATTCAAAGCATTCTCCCGCGCAAAGGGACCGGTACTTGCAGCTGGCAAAAAAATATGATCTGATGGTCACAGCGGGTTCCGATTTTCACGGAAAGAACAAAAAGGACATCAGGCTGGGGCTTGCGGTGAAGAAAGCCGACCTGCAGCCGTTCCTGGAGGCGATCGTGTCATGAAGTCAACGAATGTGGTCTGGCAGCAGGGAGTAATAGACCGTCCAAAGCGTGAGAAACTTCTCGGTCAGAAAGGCGTATGCCTTTGGTTTACCGGCCTGTCCGGCTCGGGAAAATCCACCCTTGCACGCATCCTGGAAAACACCCTTTACCGCAAAGGACATCTTGCCTATGTGCTGGACGGCGATAATATCCGGCACGGACTTAACGGGGACCTCGGGTTTTCGGATGCGGACCGGAAAGAGAACATCCGCCGCATCGGCGAGGTCGCCAGACTTTTTGTCGATGCCGGTATGATCACGGTTACAGCATTCATTTCCCCCTTCCGCGGGGACCGCAATACCGTGCGGAAGATGATGCCGGAGGGCGGCTTTATTGAGGTCTATGTCCGCTGCTCCCTTGAGGAATGCGAGAAAGGGATGTCAAGGGGCTTTATTCCAGAGCACGGAAAAATGAGATAGATGCGTTCACGGGCATTTCCTCGCCCTATGAGGCGCCGGTGTCCCCGGAGATCACGGTGGATACGGAAAGGATGCCCCCCGAAGCGTGTGTCGGGCATATCATGACGTATTTGAAAGAAAAGCATATCACAGAGGGATCATGAACAAAGAAAATTATTCATTGTCACACCTGAAAGAACTGGAAGCGGAGGCCATTCATATTATCCGAGAAGTGGCCTCGGAATTCGAGAATCCGGTGATGCTGTATTCCGTCGGCAAGGATTCTTCCTGCATGGTGCGCTTGGCGGAAAAAGCCTTCTATCCGGGGAAAGTCCCCTTTCCGCTGATGCACATCGATTCCAAGTGGAAATTCCGGGAAATGATCAAATTCCGGGACCACTATGCCAGGGAAAGGACTGGGACCTTATTGTGCACTACAATAAGGAAGGATTTGAAAAGGGGGTCGGACCCTTCACCCACGGCAGCAAGGTGCACACGGATATCATGAAGACGCAGGCGCTCCTGCAGGCACTGGAGCACTATCAGTTCGACGCGGCGTTCGGCGGTGCGCGGCGGGACGAGGAAAAGTCCCGGGCGAAAGAACGCATCTTCTCATTCCGGGACAGTTTTCATCAGTGGGATCCCAAGAATCAGCGGCCCGAACTTTGGAGCATCTACAACACCCGTATCACGAAAGGGGAATCGATTCGTGTTTTCCCGCTGTCCAACTGGACCGAACTGGATGTCTGGCAGTATATCCGCCTGGAAAACATCCCTATCGTCCCGCTGTATTTTGCCAAAGAGCGGCCGGTGGTCGAGTATAACAACGCACTTATCCTGGTGGATGACGAGCGCATGCCGGAGGCGTTGCGGAAAAAGGCAAAGATGAAGAAAGTGCGTTTCCGGACACTGGGCTGTTATCCGCTGACGGGTGCGGTGGAATCCGAAGCGGACACCATTGAGAAGATCGTCGAGGAGATGATGGTCACCACCGCCTCCGAACGCACGACCCGCGTCATTGACTTTGATCAGGATGCGAGCATGGAGCAGAAGAAACGGGAAGGTTATTTTTAAAGGCCTTGCACGGAAGACCAAAAGCAAAAATATATTGAAATAACGATCGGAAACGGAAGTATATGGAAGCAAAGACAAAAGCATTGAGCATTAAGAAATTCCTGGAGCAGGATGAAAAGAAGGACCTGCTCCGCCTGCTGACGGCGGGGTCGGTGGATGACGGGAAGTCCACGCTGATAGGTCGCCTGCTTTTTGACAGCAAGCGGCTTTATGAGGATCAGCTCCTGGCGCTGGAACGCGACAGCAAGCGCGTGGGCCATGCCGGGGAGAACATCGATTACGCGCTGCTTCTTCGACGGGCTGAAGGCGGAACGGGAACAGGGGATCACCATTGACGTCGCCTACCGATATTCTCGACCAACAAGCGCAAATTCATCATCGCCGATACGCCGGGACACGAACAATACACGCGCAATATGGTCACCGGCGCTTCCACGTCGAACCTTGCCGTTATCCTCGTGGATGCGGAACACGGCGTGATCACCCAGACGAAGCGCCATACCTTTCTGGTCTCCCTGCTCGGCATACAGCATGTCATTCTCGCCGTGAACAAAATGGACCTGGTGGATTACAGCGAACCGGTTTTCAGGAAGATCTGCGATGACTACAAGGAATTCATTACGCGCCTGAACATTCCCGATGTGCATTTCTTCCAATGAGCGCCCTGCACGGGGACAATGTGGTCAACCGCAGTGAACGCATGCCCTGGTACAAAGGCGAAGCCATTCTGGAACTGCTGGAGAATATCCACGTCATCTCCGACCGCAACTTTGTCGACATGCGCTACCCGGTGCAGTACGTCCTGCGCCCCGAGCACGGCTTCCGGGGGTTCAGCGCAAAAGTGGCAAGCGGTATCGTCCGGGAAAATGACGATGTGCTGGTCCTGCCGTCCCGGAAAAGCAGCCGCATCGAAAAGATCGTAAGCTATGACGGTGACCAGAGCTATGCCTTCCCGCCGCAAAGCGTGGCCGTGACCCTGAAAGACGAGATTGATATCAGCCGCGGGGACATGCTGGTGCACGAGAACAACCTGCCCCGCATTGAACGCCATTTTGAGGCCATGCTGGTCTGGATGGATGAAAAGGACATGGATCCCAACATCCATTTCATGATCAAGCATACCACGAACACCACGAAGGCGCGTATTGACGCCATCCGTTATAAGATCGACGTGAACACGCTTCACCGCGGTGACGCCGATCATTTCAGGCTGAACGAGATCGGCCGGGTAGTGATCACGACCAGCAGGCCGCTGTTCTTCGATGCCTACGCAAAGAATCACGAGACGGGTTCCTTTATCCTGATCGATCCGGTCACGAACAACACTTCCGCCGTGGGCATGATCATTGACCGTGTCAGCAGTGAGGACCTTCCGGCCCGCATTACCGAAGCGGAACAGAAAAGGATCGCTGACGGCAAGAGCCTTGTCGGCCGGAAGCAGCGCGAGGAAAAATATCAGCAGAAGGGACAGACCGTCTGGATCACCGGCCTTCACGGAAGCGGGAAGACGGACCTTGCCTATATGCTGGAAAAACGGCTTTTTGACCTTGGATATGTCACCGTGCTGCTGGACGGACACCAGGTGCGGAGCGGACTGTCCAGGGAACTGGACTTCTCGGCAGCGGACCGTGCGGAACATTTGCGCCGCGTTGCGGAAGTCTGCCGGATTCTGAATGAACAGGGAATCATTACCATCTGCACCTTTATTTCCCCCAGGAATCCATCCGCCGTCAGATCGCGGAGATCATAGGGGAAGGTCAGTTCAGGCTGGTTTACATGGCGACCGGGCTTGAGGAAGCAGGGCAAACAGACCCGAACTGTACAGGCTTTCGGAAGCGGGGAAAGTACAGCATCTTGCCGGCGTGGATATCCCCTACGAGGCGCCGCCAAAACCGGAGCTGACACTGGATGCGAGAAACAAAAACGTCGAAAAGATTGTTGAACTTCTTCAGAACACAGAATAAGACCGTTTACAAAGATGGACATTTTAAAAGAGAACCGGCAGCGCCGAAAAAAGAAATACGTGATCAGCCAGCACCAGCTTTACATGGTGCGGCCCGACGTGTGGCGGAAACTGAAGCGCGCCAACCGGATCGACAGGGAATACCGTTTCCTGGCCCGGCGCATCGGCCTCTACAGCTATCTGTCGCGCCCCCTTCAGTTTATCCAGAGCAGTATCAACCGAAAGAAACTCCGGCGGATCGATCTTTCCGGCAAGGCGCCGGTTTTCGTGATCGGGCACTGGCGAAGCGGCACCACCTTTCTGCACTATCTTCTTTCCAAGGACAGGCGTTTCGGTTACCTCTGCAATTACCAGGCATTCATTTTCAACATCGCCCTGCTGAGCAAAAAGATGATGCGGGCGATATCGCGGCCCTTTTTCCCGGAAGAACGCCCCCAGGACAACATCAAGATGTCTCCCTACTATCCGGCGGAAGAGGAACAGCCTTTTACGACCTTTTCCACGCGCTCGGGAATGCACACCTTCTTTTTCCGCATAATCGAAGCTATTTTGACAAATACAACCTGTTCAGGGGTATCAGCCGGAGGGAGAAGAAACGCTGGCAGAAAGATTATATGTACCTGCTGAAGAACATCAGCCTGTATAACGAAGGAAAACCGCTTCTGCTGAAGAACCCGCACAACACCAGCCGGGTGAAGGAACTGCTAGAACTTTTCCCGGATGCGAAATTCATCTTTCTGCACCGCGATCCCTATACGACCTTCACCTCCATGATGCATCTTTTCAATACGGTGGTGCGCACGCAGTTTTTTCAGAAGATCAGCGACGCGGAGATCCGTGAACTGGTGATCCACATCTTCCGCGGGACTCTGCGAAAATATGTAAATGACCGAAGTCTGATACCGGAAGGCAATCTGATGGAGGTCGCCTATTCCGATCTGTCGGACGACCCCTGGGAACGGTCAGGAACATCTATGCAAAGCTGGACCTCCCGGGTTTTCGCGATGCCGAGCCCCGCATGCGCCGGCACGTTGAGAAGGTGGGCGACTATAAGAAGAACGTATTTAAGGAAATACCGCCGGACATAAAGGAACGCATCGCCGATGCACTGGGCTTTTATTTTGACGCCTTCGGTTACGAAAAGTAATAAACATCTCCCAAAAATCACACAGCTTGCCCCGATGAGTATCGGGGAATGAACACGGATTTATTAAAGGTTTGTGGTTCAATACAGAATGTTCAAAAAGTGTTTTGAAAATTTTCACAGCTGCATGCAAGTTATATGCATTCAGTCTGGCAGAATCATTAAATGTCCGGTTTACAGCCGCGGTTCAGGTCAATGTTTTATTAGTGTGATTTGTGAAATTCGTGATTAAAAGATTTGTGATCATTCGGGGTCGCTGATCATGGTCCCTGTGTCGCCGTGCATGGCAAGATGCGCTTTTTCCAGGGAGGTGATGACGGCCTTCCGGTTCCTGCCGCCCCGGACGAACTTGACCGCCGCTTCCACCTTTGGGAGCATGCTGCCGGGAGCAAAATGTCCTTCCTCAATATACGCTTGTGCTTCCCCGACGCTCATGTGCCCGATATCCCGCTGGTCTTTCCTGCCGAAATTGATCGCCACCCGGTCGACCGGGGTGAGAATGAACAGATAATGCGCTTCCACCAGGTCCGCCAGCAGGGCCGCCGTATGGTCTTTGTCGATCACGGCGGAGATACCTTGGTAGTCTCCGCCGGCATCCCTGATGACCGGTATGCCGCCGCCTCCGCAGGCGATCACGATGAATTTGTGGTCCAGAAGATTCAGGATGGAATCCGCTTCCGCGATCTTCAGCGGTTTGGGCGAGGGCACCACCCGCCGCCAGCCGCGGCCGGAATCTTCCCTGAATACCTGAACGGGATGGGAGCGCATGATCGACCGCGCTTCTTCCCCGGTATAGAAATCCCCGATGGGTTTTGAAGGATCTTCGAAACTGGGTCGGCCGCATCCACTTCCACCTGGGATACCACCGTCGCCACATGCCAGGGCATGCCGAGCCGGCGCAATTCCTTTTTGATGCCCTTCTGTAAATGGTACCCGATATAGCCCTGGCTCATGGCGGTGTCACTCCTGAAGATCGAAACGGCAAATACGGTTCGTATTCGCAGATCCGTACTCAAATGCCTTATAGATCATCCCGACCTGGGGCCCGTTCCCGTGGGTCAGGATGATCTTGTGGCCCTGCGTGATCAGATCCACCAGTGAAGGTACTGCTTTTTCGATATTCCGTTGCTGTTGAAAAGGGTCGTTGCCGAGCGCGTTGCCGCCGAGTGCGATAGTAATAACTTTCATAAAGGATTTTTCCTTCCGTTTCTTGAGGCGGGGGGCTAAAAAATTGAAAGAAGCAGGATCTTCCCCGCTTCTTATCGCCGTTTGCCGTCATTAAAATTAATAATTTAATATACTGAATTTAAACGATAGAACCCAAACGGAAATATGATCTTTGTGATAAAATACCCGGAAGACGGAATTTTTGGAACGGATATATGTATTCTTCCATCGGGAAGATATATTGATGACAAGCAAATAACGCGATATGTATTATCCGAATGACCGGGCAATTTATTCGCTTGACTTTACCACACTATTTGGCTATTTTGCCAAACAATAAAATACCGGGAGTATATTGTATGGATAAGAACGAAAAAGCATTCTACGAAGCCAAGGCGGCGGTGTTCAAGGCGCTGGGGCATCCGACGCGGCTGTGGATCGCGGAAGAACTGAAAAAGAAAGAACATTGCGTCTGTGAATTTGTCGAAAAGATCAATGCGGATTTCTCTACGGTTTCCAGACATCTCGCGGTATTGAAACATGCGGGGATCGTGGGCGACGAAAAGCGCGGCATGAATGTCTTTTACCACCTGAAAGTCCCCTGTATCCTGAATTCCATGACCTGCGTTGAAGCCGTCATCGATGCACAGCTTCAGTCGCAGATAGATATGATAAATAATAAAAGCGATACAAATATTAACGGGAGAATATAAATGGTTAACTGGAAAAACGAATGGAAAATGCTGGCGCTTATCGGGGGCGTCTTTCTTGCCTTTTTCTATCTGCCGGTCGGTAACCCGCGTTTTGATAACGCGATCATGGAAGCTCTGCATCTGGCAAGATGGTACGCGCAGGAACACGTTCTGCTTTGCCTGATACCCGCCTTCTTTATCGCCGGCGCGATTGCGGTCTTTGTCAGCCAGGCCTCGGTCATGAAATACCTGGGCGCCAAAGCCAAGAAAGTCGTCGCTTACGGCGTGGCTTCGGTATCGGGGTCGATCTTGGCGGTTTGTTCTTGCACCATACTGCCCCTGTTCTCGGGTATTTACAAAATGGGCGCGGGACTGGGACCTGCAACCACCTTCCTGTACTCGGGACCGGCCATTAATATACTCGCGATTGTTCTGACCGCACGCGTATTGGGTCCGGAACTGGGTATCGCAAGAGCCGTGGGCGCAATTGTATTCGGTATTGTCATCGGACTGATCATGCAATTTTTGTTCCGGAAGGAAGAAGCCGAAAAGGCCGCTGCACAGATGGCAATGCCGGAAGCGGAGGTCAAACGGCCCCTCTGGAAAAATGCGCTGTACTTTGCCTCGCTGGTGGGTATCCTGCTCTTTGCCAATTGGGGAAAACCCGATCAGGCAACGGGTCTTTGGGCGGCGATCTACAACGCCAAGTGGTACCTGACCGCCGGTTTTTCGGCAGGTCTGGGACTGATGCTCATCTACTGGTTCGGTATGAAATGGTGGAAGGTTGTTATCACTGCCGTACCGGTAACACTGCTGGCGGTCTTTTTCCCGGAACAGCCGTTGATCGCTTTCACGGCCGGTGTGATCGGACTCTCCGCATTCACCAGCACCGATAAAGGGGAAACGTCCGAATGGTTCGAATCGTCCTGGGGCTTTGCCAAACAGATCATGCCCCTGCTCCTGATCGGCGTGCTGGTCGCCGGCGCGCTGCTGGGCCGTCCGGGCAATGAGGGTCTGATCCCTTCCGAATGGGTGTCAACAGCCGTGGGCGGGAACTCCCTGCTGTCGAATTTCTTTGCATCCTTTGCGGGAGCGTTCATGTATTTCGCGACCCTGACCGAGGTCCCGATCCTGCAGGGACTGATCGGCAACGGCATGGGGAAAGGACCCGCGCTGGCGCTGCTGCTGGCGGGACCGGCCCTGAGCCTGCCGAACATGCTGGTGATCCGCTCTGTGCTCGGAAACAAAAAAACAGCCGTGTTCATTACGCTGGTTGATCGTAATGGCGACATTCAGCGGAATGATCTACGGTGCAATATTTGCATAATAACGGAGGAAATATGAAGATCCAAATCCTGGGCACGGGCTGCCCGAAATGTAAAAAACTGACCGAAAATGCCGAAAAGGCCGCATCGGAACTTGGCATTGAATATGAGGTGGAAAAAGTGACCGATATCAATGCGATCATGGCCTTCGGTGTGATGATGACCCCTGCGCTGGCTATCGACGGCGAAGTAAAACTGGTCGGCAAGGTACCGGGCGTTGAAGAACTGAAAACGATCCTGAAAAACTAGGGAGCACTGTATGGTAAAATGCAGCTGCAGTTGTGAATGCGATACTGCACCGAAGATGATCTTCCCCTGTTCCGGCGCATCGGATACGGGAGAAGTGACTGGACCGGGCTGCCCGGAATATGACCCGCGACGGAAACGGGAATATGGGCGGTCTGGCCGGGATCGGCGGAAGGGTCAGCGGCATCCTGCTTTCCGCCGAAGCCGCCGGAGCGATCCTTGCGATCGACGGCTGTTCGCTGAACTGCGCAAAGAGACTCTGGAACAGGCGGGATTGAAAAATATCCTGCATATTCAGCTTTCAGAACTCGGTTTCCTGAAAGGTGCGACCGCTGTTAATGAAGAGATATCGCCCGCGTGGCGCAAAAAGGTAAACACATCCTGGAGGAACTATGCTTTTGAAGAGAATGAACAGAAAAACACTGACCGCAGTTATCATGATCATGTTGATCGCGTTCACCGCAGTTTCATGTGGTAATAAAAAACAGACACTTCCAAAACAACCGCATCTGCCTCACTCCCTAAATTACTGGATCTCGGAGCGGAAAGTTGTGCCCCTGCAAAATGATGGCACCCATTCTGGATGAGCTCCGGGAAGAATACCGCGGGGTGATGGAAGTTGTGTTTATTGATGTCTGGAAACGCGAAAACCAGCAGGTAGCAGCCAAATACGGTATTCGCGCCATTCCTACCCAGATATTTTTTGATGAGGATGGAAATGAGCTGTGGCGGCATACCGGTTTCATGTCCAAAGAAGATATTCTGAATAAATGGAAAGAACTGGGTTATGATTTGAAACCCGCGTCATCAAAATCCAAACGTTAATATGTTCCTTATGAATACAAAAAATATTATGCGTTACGTAAACAAGATCCTTCCACGTGTATTGTTTATTTTTGCCCTGATAAGTATCGGTTTTATGCTCGGTAAAAATTCGCACAGTGCCATAACGGCCAATAATACTTTTATCGGTAACGGCGATTATCTGGCTGTGTATTATATGCATTCCACCTTCCGCTGTGAAACCTGTAATCAGCATCGAAGCCATGACGGAAGAACTTGTTGAACGCGAATACCGTAAAGTCCTTGCAGAATGGTGATATAAAATGGCAGGAAATTGATTTTATGAAGAACACTGCACTGGCGAAGCAATTTGAAGTTGCCGCTTCCTGCGTGGTGGTGGCCCGGATCCGTGACGGGCGCATTGAAGATCATCAGCGCCTGGATGAGGTCTGGACACTGATCGGCGATCCCCCGGCTTTCAATACCTATATCCGGACCGCGATCGACCGTTATCTGAACGACTGGGTGGCATCATGACGGAACTTGCTGTTCTTACCGCACTCTGGCTGGGTGTTCTGACAGCCGTCAGTCCCTGCCCGCTGGCTACGAACATTGCGGCGATCACCTTTATTGCCCGCAAGGCCGGACGGAAAGACCACGTACTGATTTCCGGTATGTTGTATGCGCTGGGACGGACGCTGATCTATGTTGTACTGGGTGCCGGCATCGCCGCCGGACTGCTGGCAAATGCGGAGGTATCCCGCTTTCTGCAGAAACACATGAACGAGATCCTGGGACCGGTACTGATCCTGCTCGGCATGGTATTGCTGAACTGGCTGGGGGCGGGCGTTTCATTTACGTTCAATACGGACCGCATCCGGGAAAAAGCCGCGACGGGCAGTGTACTGCTTGCTCTTCCGGTCGGAGCCTTGTTCGCTCTGACCTTTTGTCCCGTTTCCGCGGGACTCTTCTTCGGCGGACTGGTACCGCTCGCCGTTAAAGAAGGAGCGGTAGTGTTCTTTCCTCTGGTGTACGGGATCGGGACCGCCCTGCCCGTCATCTTCTTTGCCTTTTTGCTGGCCTTTGCCACAAAATCTGTAGCCAGGGTCTTTAACAGCCTCACCCATATTGAAGTATGGGTCCGGAAGATCACCGGAGCGGTGTTTATTATTGTCGGCATTTACTATACAATCGTCCATATTTACGGAATAAACTTTAAGTAACCCGCCAATGAACATGTGTGGACGCTGATGATCTGCGCTTGCCGAACACAGGTTCGGTGATCGATGATCGAAGATCAAAGGAGGTTTCCCGATGAAACGTTTTATCATTATCGGCGGCAGCGATGCCGGGATCAGTGCCGCATTGCGGGCGAAGGAAATTGACAGCAGCATTGATATTACCATGATCCTTTCGGATAAATACCCGAATTTCAGTATCTGCGGCCTGCCGTTCTATATCAGCGGGGAAGTGAAACACTGGCGCAACCTGGCGCACCGCACGCGTGAAGATATCGAAAGCCATGGAATACAGGTTCTGGATGAACATCTGGCCGAACACATCGATACCGGGATGAAAAGCGTTAAGATCCGCGATCTGAACAGCAATGAAATAAAAACAGTGAACTATGATGCTTTATTGATCGGCACCGGTGCGGTTTCCGCCCGGCCGCCCATGGAAGGCACCGGTCTTCCGGGAGTTTTTTTTCTGCGCTGGATGGACGATAGTTTCGCAGTAAAAAAATACATTGAAGAACAGCAACCAAAATCCATCAGTATTATTGGAGCGGGGTATATCGGACTCGAAATGGCAGACGCCATGCGGCATCTGGGACTTGACGTCATGGTCATCGAATATTTCCCTTCGGTTCTGATGACCCTTGATCCGCCGCTGGGTGCGATCGTCCGCGCAGAGCTGGAGAGCAAGGTGTGGAAATTCATACCGCTACGGCTGTCAAAAAAATCGAAAAACAAGAAGACAGGCTTCTGGTTCGCGGGGAAAACGGTTTTGAAAAGACATGTGATATGGTGCTGGTCGCCACCGGAAGCCGTCCCGAAACCGCTCTGGCACGATCGGCGGAATTGAAACGGGGACCGGCGGCGCTATCCGTGTCGATCGCAGAATGGCGACAAAGCTGCCGGATATTTACGCAGCCGGAGACTGTGCCGAGACCTATCATTGCCTGCTGGAAAAGAACGGTTATTTGCCGCTGGGGACCACTGCGCACAAGCAGGGACGTATTGCCGGCGAGAACATGGCCGGCGGATCACGTGCATATAGGGGTTCCCTGGGAACGCAATCCGTAAAGATATTCGGCCTCGTTGCCGCCCGCACCGGACTCAAAGATGATGAAGCACGCAAAGAAGGCTTAGATCCCTTTAGCGTAGATTTTGAGACCTGGGATCACAAGGTCTATTATCCGGGCGCGGAAAAACTGCATATCCGCATGACCGGTGATCGCAAGACCGGAAAACTGCTGGGCGCACAGATCGTGGGCGCCTACGGAACGGAAGTGTCAAAACGTATCGATATCGTCGCAGCTGCGATCTATCATAAAATGAAAGTGGAAGAAATGGATCATCTTGATCTGAGCTATACGCCGCCGCTGTCAAGTCCCTGGGATCCCGTACAGATGGCCGGCACAGGAGTGAATGAAGAAGCATAAAGATAATGATTGAAAAAGATGCTTTATCATACCTGTCGATACGGATAAACTCATGTTAACTATCCTGTCCCTTTCGTGTCAACTGATAATGCAGGAGTAAAAATGAAAAAAATACGGTTTTTATGACAGCAGTCAATGGTGCTGGCAGTGCTTCCTTTATTTGCACAGCGATCAGCCCGTTTGAAGGATTTTGATCGTGATGTGCTGGCAGCCCGGCGCCATATGCGCAGCTACTGTGCACTTATTCAGTCCGCCATGAAGAACAATGATGATCTCATGGCGCAAAGGTCGTTGCCAGATATTGAACAGGCGGGACTTCTCTGGGAAAAGATACAAAAAAGTACAGTAAAAATCCTCCTGCAGAATATGCCGGCGATGCCAAATTCACCGGTCGGCTGAAAACATTTCAACTTTTACTGGATGAAATGGCCTATAATGTTGAACAGAAGAAATATCAAATGTCATTTAATAATTGTGCCTTTGCCTGCGGGCTGTTCGTGAAAATGCATGAAGAGAATAATCTGCTTTATGTTTCCGACCGCCTCTTCCACTTACGCAAGGCGATCAAAAAAGCTTCGGCACTGCAAGCAGCGGGACAACCGTTGGCTGCGGTATTTGCAGACATCCAGCAATTGCGGGATCAGGTATACAGAGCCCCTTTTCCGGACAACAAAGATTTTTTGCCGGCAATGGAAAAATTATCTCTTTCAATTGACAGAATAGCATATAGGATCTATCATGACGGGACTGAACGTCGTGTAATGCTGGCTGATCTGACGGATCAGATCAATGCGCTTTACGGCTTATCGTTATAATACTTTATTTTGGGAGGAATATTGAGATACTTCAATCCAAGAACAACACTTATCGTCTTTTTCCTGATTGTACAGATCGCCGGGGCGCTGCCGGCTCAGGAAATAAATATATCCGCTGAAGTAAGCGAACAGTTCCGGGCTTCAGAAGCTGAACGGCAAAGGGATACGATTTATATTTCTCTTTCAAATGCCCTGGAAGAGCTCGTTGCCAATAATGAGCTGCTGAAGAAAGCAGAGGCGCGCACAAAGGCGGCTTCTTTTGCTTATGAACAGGCAAAAGGGGAGATGCTGCCCAAAGTGGATGCTGATTTTACCTATGATTATCTTGATATTGTCCCGGGCTTTAGAAGTGAATTGCTTGGAAATATTCAGCATGATATGTTCCCGAAAATAAAGGTCAGCCAGCAGATCTATGCAGGCGGGAAATTAAAATATGCCAAAGAAGCTGCAAGTGCGAAAACCGCGTCAATGCAACAGGCCTTTCTTGCCGAAAAAATTGATCTGAAGTTGTCGCTTTGTATAAACTATTTCAGGCTGCAATCATTACTGAGTCAAAAACAGATCATAAGGGCCAACCTTGCGCGATTGCAAAAGCAGCAACAATATACCCGTTTGATGGTGAACGCCGGCCGCATGTCACAATTGGAGATCGGCCGCATAGACGTAGCAATGGAAGAGGCAGAAGGTGATCTGCTTAGAATTGATAATGAATATCAAACCACCTCCAACAGGATAGGCCTGCTGATGGGACGGCAGAGTGGCCGGCTGTTTTTACCCGAAGATTCTCTGCAGCTTATCCCCTATGATGTTGATGAAAAAGCGATGTTTGCCACTGCTCTGGATAACAATCCTTTATGGAAACAGACACAACTTGATCTGCACCGGGCGGAACAAGAAGTTAACATAAAGGAAGCCGCCCGCTGACCCCGGATATCCGCAAGCGCATATTACGGATATGATTCGGTTTTACATCTTTTTCTCTTAATGACAATAAACGTTATTACATTGGATTGAATGCAAGTATTCCCATTTATCACGGAAAAGTGATCAGTGAAAAAATCAATGAAGCGGAAGCGGAAGTTGAACAGATCTCCTGGCAAAGAGAATATTTTAAGAAAAATCTGGCAAGCCGGCTGCAGGAAAAGTACAGTACCCTCAAGGAAAGAACAGCAGATCGTGATCCGTAAAAAAACATTTGAACAAGCCCGGGAAAGTTATCGAATGGCCTTGCTGGAGTATCATGCCGGAAGACGGTCAAATACGGATCTGCTTGATATTCTCAATGTGCTTCTTGAGAACCGGCTTATGCTGGATCAGGCAATACTGGATTATAATAGTGCCGGGGCGTGGTTAAAAGCTGTCATGGGAATTCTGTAAAAATGCGTTTGGACATTGACTGCCACATTGAAAATATACGAACAATAATGAATTGAAAATTGGAGAAAACATGAATCGAAAAATATCAATAATATTCCTGTTGCTGCTGGCATGGCTGAATTACAGCTGCGAATCAAAAGGCACAGTTCAAACGCAATCCGAAGGCGTAAAACCCAAAATGGTAAAAGTTCATGTTGCGAAAAACGAGACGCTAAGAGAAAAATTGTTGTTAACGGGAACAGTGCGCGCAGAAAATGTCGCTACTATTCTTTCCGCGGAAGAAGGAAAAATTTCCCGTTTGCCGGTACGTGAAGGTGATGAAGTGGACTCCAATTCCGTCGTGGCCATGATCAGCCCGCTGCTGCGTGAGGATATCATCAATGCGGCACGTTCAGCCGTTCAGATCAAAGAAGCCGAGTTGAAAAAAAATCCCGGTAATGCAAAGATCAGCAACGAACTGGCACAGGCACGGGAAGATTATCGGTTTTCTCTCAAACAATACAAAGAAAAAACCGTTGTTTCACCTCTGAAAGGGGTTGTTTCGCAGCGTTTGGTGGATCCGGGAGATATGGTCCCGGCAAAAACAAAACTTTTTGAAGTTTTGAGTAAAGAGAAACTGCTTGTGGATGTTCCGGTTTCAGAAATGGATATTGCTAAATTAACAAGGGGACAAAAAAGTGAAATATGGATCGATGCCTTTCCCGGCAGAGCATTTCAGGGTGTTTTGCGCCGCATCCATCCCGGAATAAACACAACGACCCGGCACGGATTGGTGGAAATTGAATTAACGGGCGACTTTTCCGGTCTGAACCCGGGAATGTTCGCACGCGTTCGTTTTATCACCCGTACCTTGGAAGACATCATTGCGATCCCCACCGAAGCGATCATCGAACGTCCGGACCACAAAGCCTGTTTTATCGTTCGTGATGGGCGGGCGGAAGAAAAGATACTTGAGACAGGACTTGAGACCGGCGGATCAATTGAGATCATTTCAGGGATATCGAGGGGAGATGCAATCGTGATCGAAGGTCAGCAACAGTTAAAAACAGGTGCTCCGGTAAAAATACAAGCGGAAAGAACAGCCCCTGCGAAAACGGAACGGAGTGAAGGATGAAGCTTACCGCGATTTCAATAAAACGTCCTGTCGCAACGATCGTTCTGATCATTACTGCCGTTATATTGGGTTTTTACGGGTTTGCCAATATGCCGACCGATTTTCTGCCCGAGATCACCTATCCGATGATAAAAGTCTATATTTATTGGCCCGGAGCGTCTCCCGAAGAAATAAACGATAATATTGCAGATCCGCTGGAGCGGACAATGAGTACCGTTGATGATCTGGATTACCTGGAATCGTCCAGTATTGAAGGCATGTACACATTGCTGGTAAATTTTGCATACAGGGACCGATGTTGATGTGGCCTATCAGGATGTCGTGGCAAAAATGGGACTGGTAACCCGTAAATTGCCGCCGGATGCAGATCCGCCGATCATGTTTAAAGCCGACCCCTCAGCAGTTGCCCGTTGTTCAGCTTATTATTCAGTCTGAAGGCCGAGATATGGTCAAACTGCACACCTGGGTGGAGAATGTATTGCAGGATCAGTTCCTTGCGGTAAAAGGCGTTGCCGGTACGGAGATCGTCGGCGGATTGAAGCGGGAAATACGCGTACAGTTGGATCCGGAGCGGCTGGCCGCATATGATATAACGCTGAATCAGGTTATCCGCAGATTGCGTGAAGAAAATATTGAGCAACTCGCCGGACGCGTAACGGAAGGAAATCGTGAATTCCTTGTGCGTACAACGGCGGAATTTCAGAATATGGATGACTTGCGGAATGTTGTTGTCATCAATGACAATCATGCTATGGTGTTATTAAAAGATATCGCGATCGTTGAAGATACCCATGAAGATATACGTGTTGTAACACGCTTTAACGGTACTCCGGCAATAAAGCTGAACATTCTCAAACAGGCCGATGCCAATACGGTAGAAGTGTCCGAAGCGGTTGATGCCCTGCTTGAACGAATAAGGGGCTCCGTGCCGCCGGACATTTCTTTTGATATCGTTGAAGATCAGGCGAATTATATCAAAGGCGCTATCAGCGGGGTGAGAGATTCAGCCATCATCGCCATTCTTCTGGTTATTTTGGTCATTTTTATTTTCCTCGGACACTGGCGTCAGGTGCTTGTTATGCTGATCGCCCTGCCCGTTACCATCCTGTTGAATTTTTTCGTGATGAAATTGGGCAATTTTTCCATCAATATTTTTTCACTTGGCGGATTGGTGGTCGCAATGGGAGTGGTGCTGGACAATTCGATCGTGGTGATCGAGAATATTACCCGCCTGCATCTGGAGAAAGGGAGAAGTACCGATACGATCGCTGTCCGGGCTACCGGAGAAGTATCGCTTGCCATTGTGGCTTCCACATTGACCTTTCTGGCATTGTTCATGCCTTTCCTGCTTGTTCCCGGGTTGACTTCGCTCTTATTCAAAGAATTGATCCTGACCATCGGGGGGATCGTGGTGATATCGCTGATCGTGGCACTTACCGTAACGCCGATGCTTACCCATTATCTGGTAACAAGCAAAGGGCATGCCCGCGAACGCAGGAGTATCGCCGACCGTATTATTCAGAACATTGACCGTCACTACCGTAAATCTCTGAAAGCATTGTTGCCCTTGCGATGGGTGGTTATGAGTGTGTTTATTTTACTTATGCTGGGATCGGTATACCTTTTCCGGCAGGTTGGCAGTGAGTTTCTTCCGAAAGTTGACGATGGAAGGGTCATGATCAAGGCGATCTTACCGACAGGAACCTCCGTTGCCCGCACAGACAGTTTGCTTTCAGAATTAGAGACCCTCGTCAGGGACGACCCCTATGTCGACAAATACTTCGTCCTGTCCGGAGGAAGTGTCTGGGGTTTGATCACGAATGAAATATCCAATGAGGGACAAATTGATATAGAACTTGTGCCCCGGTCAGAACGGAGGGTCTCAACCGGAGAATTTATTGAAAAACTCAGACCTAAGGTGATGAAATATACTATTCCGGGTGCGAAACTTATTGTCAAACAGGCAAAAATGAAGGGTATCCGCAAAATGGGCGAATCCGATGTGGAAATCAAGGTCCGGGGCGTTGAACTGGAACAGTTATTCGGTATTGCCGGTCAGGTGGCCGAACACTTAAATGAGATCAACGGACTGACCAATGTCCGTGTCGGCACGCAGATCACCAAACCCGAATATCAGATACGGGTCGATCGCCTGCGCATGGCAGATCTGGGTGTTTCCACCGAAGCTGTTTCAATGTCCGTGAAAAAGATCTGATCCATGGCGCGGTAGCCTCACAGTACAGGGATCAGGGAGAGTATTACGACATCCGGGTGATCGTACCGGAAAAAAACTTAAGTTCCAAACAAGATATCGAAAATCTGCTTATCGATACAAAAGACGGCAGGAAGATCCCCCTCCGAATGGTAGCCAGTGTTATTCCCAGATTGGGCCCGGTGGAAATTATTCGTGAAGACCAGGTTAAGCAGATCGTGGTATCCAGCGATGCATTGTCCGGAGCGAACATCGGAGATATGGCTTCAGAGGTGGCGGCCAGTCTGTCGAATATCCCGCTGCCGCAAGGATATTCTTTCCAGTTCGGCGGTCAGGTATATCTGATGCAGGAAAACCAGAATGTCATGATGCGGATCATTTTATTTGCTTTATTCTTTGCCTATGTGATCCTGGCAATTCAGTTCAATTCGTTCAAACAGCCCTTACTGATAATGCTGGGAGTCCCTTTGCTTTTACAGGTGTGGTTGCGGCATTGTTGTTGACCGGCTTTCCTGCCGGAGCAACCGTACTGATCGGAGTGATCATCATGTCCGGCGGTATTGCCACACAGGGTGTCGTGATGATCTCTTTTATCAACGAATACCGTCAGAAAGGACTGGGAACCCAAGAGGCAATTTTAGAAGCTGCACCCTTGCGGTTACGGCCTATTTTAATGACGCAGGCCACCACCATACTGGGACTTCTGCCCCTGGCGATCAACTGGGGCGAAGGCGGAGATATGCTGCAGCCCATGGCGATCGCAGTGATCGGCGGACTGTTCTTTTCGCTGTTCGTGACACTCTTGCTGTTGCCGAATCTGTATTATCTTTTTGAGCGGAAATCAAAGAAAAATAAAAACTCTGATGCGATTAAGATAAAATAAAAAGGAGACATGCTATGAAGATTAAGATCATTGGCAGAGAAAACTTTCTTCAGAAACAACTTAAAAAGTATGTTGAGGATGTTATTCATGAATTGGGGCTGGAATGCACATTGGATGTGATCCATCATACTGACGAAATTCTCAAAATTGAAGAGAAAAAGGTAATGCTGACACCGGCCCTGCTTGTTGATGACAAAATTATATGTCAGGGACATGTTTGGTCCAAAGAACATATTAAACATTTTTTACAGCAGTTTTGTGCGGATCCAAAGGGGAATAATGAAAATAAAATGCCGGATAAATTTGCGAAATGGAAAGGTATTCCCGGGAAGAAATTGATTGGGCACCCGCCATTGATCCGGAGAAATGTACGGGTTGCGGACTTTGTGTGACATCCTGCGGCCGGAATGTTTTTGATTACGATTGGCAACATAAGAATGCCGTTGTTGCGAGACCGCTTCAATGTATGGTCGGCTGCACCTCCTGTAAGGTTTGGTGTGTCTTTGATGCTATCAGTTTTCCGGATGTTCAAAATGTGAAGGAGCTGATCAAAAAACGGGGAGTATTAAAAGTTGCCGCGGATCAGCTTAAGAATAGAAAAATGAAAGAAGAAAATTAATCATGTTGAAAAATACAGCAAAATATGCACAAAAAATAAAGGAGATCCTGAACCTGAGCAGCGATCCCGTTGGTGTAAAATTTTATTTTAAAGGTGACCGGATCAGCGCCAACGCTCAACGTCTGATGCATCACCGCTATTGTCAGGCATTAATGAAAGCGCGCCACGGTGAGCATGTGCTTCTCGACGCAGACGGCATTTCCTGTCCGGCAGCTGCCGCGGCATTTGGTTTTAAACCGCTTGCGCGGGGACTACGGACGGGCAAGGGGTTGCAGGGTTTTGGTATTGTACAAAGCGAAGCAAACGGGTAAGAAGATGTTTGAAAGCATGACGATGCTGGAGCCCAGACACGCTTGAGGCATTGTATCTTTTCCTGCTTGAAGAAGCCGTGATAGATCCGGATATTGTCGTGATCGAAGATGAGATCGAAAAACTGATGTGGTTTGCTTTGGCAAAACTGAATATACAGGGCGGTTCTCGGGTCGAAAGTTCAACTGCAGTATTGCAGGCGACCTGTGTTGATGCCACATTAATCCCTTACGTTCATAAAAAATTCAATATGAGCTTCGGTTGTTACGGATGCCGGGATGCAACGGATATCGGGCCCAATGAAACGGTGCTTGGTTTTCCCTTCAGTGAATTCGAAAGCATTGCGCGGACCATCGAATTTTTGCAGGAAAAAGCCATTCCGAATTCACGCGGTAAAAATGCGCTTGCATTGCTCAAGCGCAACGAGACGGATAAAATTGAAAAAACGGATCCTTTTAATGGATAAAAATGATTGGAGTAGATCATGACAGCGAATAACAAAAAAATTACGGTAGTAGCCTGTTCCGGGGCTTCCAATACCGGCGCATATTCGGATAAAGTTGCTCAAAAGCTTATGGCGCTCGTTAAAACCTATATGCTGTGTCTTGCAAAATTTGCGGTAGATAAGAATTTTGCAGAAATATCAAAGAAGAAACTTGAAGAGCTAGGCGAAGAAAGTGAATTGATCGTTATCGACGGATGCCCGGTAAACTGCGCAGAAAAGATTTTGAAAGCGAGCGGTTTTACAAATTATAAGCATATCAACACGACCGATTACGGCATTGTTAAAGGTAAAACACCGTCACGGAAGATAAAACAGATGAGATCATTCATGCGATTTTAAATGATCAGTAAGAGATTGATATCGCATAAGTCATATAGACTCTTTATAAAATGATGTAATTGCACATGAAGTGATTTCAAGCTAGTTCACATAGAAACATTTATTCTGATTGTCTTCAAAAGATCAAACAGATATATCCGCTTCGGCAGTTAAATGTTACCGCATAGCGGCAGTCTTTTCAGGCCGGCGAGTCTGATATTTCAGGACTGCTCATTTCAATGGCCATGCAATATCAGCCAATAATTATGACTGCGCGTTTTAATACGTCAAGAGATCAGCAGCAGGATGATTTTTCCAAAGGTGATCCTTTAAACACGAAGGAATCTTCGGAAAAGTCGAGCACAGCATTCTCAAGCGGTTTTTCGGCATCCGGGGAGAGAAAAAAGTTTATACCGTCTTTAACGATTATTTTATCTCCTGATTTACCTTTTTCCACAACTTCCAGTCCAAATAAGGGACCGCAGCATCCGGCCGACAGGGCAATTCTGATCCCGCTGTTTTTTGCCCCATTATCGGCAAGCGTATTTTTAAACTTTTTGATTGCTGCATGTGTAATTTTCATTTTATTCTCCTTTTAAAAGCCTTTCAGCTGTTTCGTTTATTTTGTTGATCGGAACATTTTTTACTTTTAATGACATTGCTATCGCTTCCCCGTATTTCTTCTGTCGTAAGTCCGGCTTCGACACATTTTCTAAAACGCCATTCAAGGCAGGGGATGACGATTGCCTCCAATAGCCGCCTAAAGCGACCAATTCGATTTCTCTGCCATCGATAATCCCGGATTTATTTCCGGCGTTTTTCACGATAAAATGCTTCTTCGTTGATTTATCCATTGTTTTGTCTCCGGTTTTCATC